>JBBRZO010000002.1:0-438338 GCA_038236615.1 Caulobacterales bacterium | reverse complement strand
ACCACGTTTTTGGGGCGCCGACGATGCAACCTCACAGCCGTGCTCCAAGGGCGTGTTGCGAGGTTCCCCCCCGCCCCCCCCAGGGCCGCCGACCCGCCACCGGTCGGCGTGGTTTTTAAAATTTTTTTTGGTGCTGAACGCGGGATCCTAGGCACACGGCCTAGGATGACGGCGGTGGGGGAGGATGGGTGATCGCCTCACACCGTCCTTTTCGCCCGGTCCTTCTCGTTGGTCGCCCGGATCATCTGGGTCACCTGATCCCAGCGCGCGTCGTCCCATTCGGTCAGCCGCGAGAAGTTGCCGCCGCTGGCGTTGTAGGCGGCGCCGTCGATGGCGATGGTCTGGCCGTTCACGTACATCGACAGCGGATGCAGCAGGTAGACCGCCAGGTTGGCCAGCTCGCGCATGTCGCCGACCCGGTTCATCGGGTTGCCGCGCATGTCGCCATAGGCCGAGCCGCCCTCCTGCGCCTGCTCCGGGTTCAGCCGGGCGCTCATGCCCTCGGTGGGGAAGGGACCGGGCGCGATGGCGTTGAAGCGGATGCCCTTGCCGCCCCATTCGACGGCCAGCGACTGGGTCATGGCGTTCAGGCCCGCCTTGGACATGGCCGAGGGCACGGTGAACGGCCCGCCGTTCCACACCCAGGTGGTCAGGATGGAGATAACGGAGGCCGACTTGCCCTCCTCGATCCAGCGCTTGCCGCAGTCGAGAGTGACAAAGAAGCTGCCTCTGAACACGATGTTGGCGATGGCGTCGAAGCCGCGGGGGCTCAGGTCCTCGGTGCGGCTGATGAAGTTGCCGGCGGCGTTGTTGACCAGGCCCGTCAGCGCTCCGCCGTCCGACCAGACCTTGTCCAGCATCTCGCTGATGGCTTCCGGCACGCGGATGTCGCAGGCGTGCGGCACGACCTTACCGCCGTGCGCGGCCATCAGCTCCTTGGCGGTCTCCTCGAGCACGCCGCCGCGCCGGCCGCAGATGTAGACGGTCGCGCCCAGCATCAGGCAGGCCTCGGCCATGACCTTGCCCAGGCCCGTGCCGCCGCCGGTAATCAGGATGCGATGGCCGTCCATCAGACCGGGCCGGAACATCAGATCGTCAGGGGTGAAGCTCATGGGTCGCCTCCTCTTTGCTTTGCCGCCGATTGCGCCGGGCTTCCCGTAGGTCGGTCAAGCCCGCTATAGGGGCGCGTGAACACAGACACCCCCACAGCCGTATATGGCCAACCGCCCCACGACGTCGTCGAGACGCCCGCCGGCGCCACCCAGCTTTCGCCGTTCGTCCCCGGGTCCGGATCGCTCGAGGATCTGCCCGACGGCGCGCTTTCGGCAATCACCATCCTGGCCCCGCCCGGCACCGTCGAGCGCCGCTACGTGATCGCTCAGGCCCTGCGCGTCCTGGCCCCCGAGGGCCGGCTGACCGTGGCGGCTATGAAGGACCGGGGCGGCTCGCGCCTGCGCAAGGAGCTGGAGGCGTTCGGCTGCCCGGGAGTCGAGGACGCCCGCCGCCACCACCGCATCCTCACCTGCCGCAAGCCCGCCGCGCCGGTCGGGCTGGACGCTGCCATCGCCGACGGCGCCCCGCGCCTGCATGAGGGCCTTGGACTGTGGACCTGGCCGGGCGTATTCAGTTGGGACCGCATCGACCCGGGCAGCCTGCTGCTGACCCAGAAGCTGCCGCCGATGGCCGGCAAGGGGGCCGATCTGGGCTCCGGCATCGGCTTCCTGGCCCACGCCATCCTGACCTCGCCCAAGGTCGAGAGCCTGGCCTTGGTCGACCTCGACCGCCGCGCCGTCGAGACCTCCAGGCGCAACATCACCGACCCGCGCGTGACCTTCCAGTGGGCCGATGTGCGTTCCACGGGGATTGAGGCCGGCAGCCTCGACTTCGTGGTGATGAACCCGCCCTTCCACGACGGCGGGGCCGAGGACCGGCTACTGGGCCAGACCTTCATCCGCCAGGCAGCCATCATGCTGCGGCGTGGCGGGCTGCTGTGGGTGGTCGCCAACCGTCACCTGCCCTACGAGGCCGTGCTCGCCGAGCTATTCCGCACCGCCACCCCGCAGGGCGACACCGGCGCCTACAAGGTGTTCGAGGCGCGCAAGTGAGCCCAAATCCTGCCAGCAAGCTTGCGACCCTGCGGCTGGACAGACTGCTGGCCAATATGGGCTATGGCTCGCGTCGAGAGATGACCGCTCTGGCCAAGGCCGGCCGCATCGTTCTTGACGGGACGCCGATCCGCGATGCCGACCAGAAGATCGCCCTGACCCAGGACCTCACCCAGCGCATGACCGTCGACGGCCTGGCCCTCGATCCGCCGCCGGGCATGGTGGCGATGCTGCACAAGCCGCTGGGGGTGACCTGTTCGCACAAGGAAAACGGCAGCCTGGTCTATGACCTGCTGCCGGGCCGCTGGCTGAACCGCGACCCGATCATCTCGACCATCGGCCGGCTGGACAAGGAGACCTCGGGCCTGCTGCTGCTGACCGACGACGGCGCCTTCCTGCACCGGGTGATTTCGCCCAAGGCCCACGTCGCCAAGCGCTACCATGTCATGCTCGACCGGCCGCTGGACGGGACCGAGGCGGCGGTGTTCGCCGAGGGCGGGCTGATGCTCGAGAGCGAGACCAAGCCCCTGCTGCCGGCGGCCATGGAGACGGTCGGACCGACCGAGGTCTATCTGACCCTCTCGGAGGGGCGTTACCACCAGGTCCGGCGGATGTTCGCGGCGGTCGGCAACCATGTGACGGCGCTGCACCGCGACCGTATCGGCGGGCTGGCCTTGCCGGCCGACCTGGAGCCGGGAGATTTCCGGCTGTTGGACGAAGCGGATATCGCGGCGATCTTCGCCTAGCCCTTCAACTTCGCGATCAGCGCCACCGCCGCTGCGGGGTTGCGAACCTTGGCCCCCGAGATGAAGTAGGCGAACACGTCCCCCCGCTCGGCCCAGGACCGGCACTGCGCCTCGATGGCCGTGAGTTCGGCCGGCGTGACGCCGGTCTCCAACTCTTCGCGGGTCCCCATCATCCGGGCATAGGTAAAGTCGGCCGTCGACTGGTCGATCTCGGGGAAGTCTTCGTCCTTGGCGCAGCAGATCGCCACGCCGTATTGCCGCGCCAGGTCGTAGAAGGCCTGGGTGCAGAAGGTCGGGCTACGCACCTCGACCACATGGCGCAGTTTCAGGCCGTCCTTCTCCGGCGGCAGCAGCTTGAGGAAGCCCTCGAACTCGGCGGGGTCGAACTTCTTGGTCTCCATGAACTGCCAGTTGATGGGGCCAAGCTTGTCCCCCAGCTCGGTGATGCCCTGGTTCAGGAATATCTCGATCGAGCCGGCCCCATCGGCCAGCACCTTGCGGTTGGTGCAGAAGCGCGAGGCCTTCACCGAAAACACGAAGCCGTCCGGCGTCTCGTCCCGCCACTTGCGCCAGCTGTCCGGCTTGAAGCTGGAATAGTAGGTGCCGTTGATCTCGATCGAGGTCAGCTGCCGGCTGGCGTATTCCAGCTCGCGCTTCTGGCTCAGCTTGTCGGGGTAGAAGACCCCGCGCCATGGCTCGAAGGTCCAGCCGCCGATGCCGACACGAATCTTTCCGGTCACGGGCGCTCTCCTCATGTTCCCGTTTTGATCTTTACCAATCCGGCGCGCCAGGCAAAGGAAAAACCGCATGTCGGTCTCTGGTCGCCGTTTGGCCTTATGGCCGCCCGAACATCTCGAGAATAGACTAGCGGCGGCTTTGGGAGTGTCAGCCTGTGAAGATCGCGTTGTTGTCCGCTGCGGCGGTGGGGCTCTGCCTGGTCACATCACCCGCCCTGGCCGGCGATGTCGAATGCATCTGGCAGAAGCTTCCCCAGGATCGGCTGGCCGCCTATGTGGCCAAGTCGGACGGCCAGGACGTCACCGACGTCATGGATTTCGTAGGCGAAGAGCCCATCGTGTCCGCCATCATCGCCTGCAAGGTGTCTGAATCGGGCGCGCGGTCGGCTGGAAGCGCCTTTGCCGGCATTACGCGCCAACGCGTCGCTGAGGCCCGGCTGGCCAAGTCAGCCAATCTCACGCCCCAGCAGCTGGATGCCGCCTGGCGCAAGGTCGATCCGGAACAGGCCAAGAAGGTGGCGCTGGCCATCGTCGGCCAGGACGACGGCAGCGGAACGGCCGCGCTCGACAGCGTCCTGACCGTGCTGGGCCAGGGCCTTCCCAACGCCGCCGATCTGCGCGCGGACCTGATCGTCTATGCCGCCGGCCGCGCCACGCGCGACTATTTCGAACCGCAGTTCTGACGGCAGGCCGCGCCTAGCCTTCGCGAATACGCAGGATCATCGACTGGCTAGCCGTGGCCATCAGCTGGCCGCCTTCCGAGAACAGCCGCATCGTCCCGTGCGCCACGCCGTTGGCCACCCCGACGATGGAGACGTCGCACAGCACCCATTCGGTCGGCACGATCGTCAGGAAGCGGATGGTGTTGTCCAGGCTGTTGCCCCCGGCATTCTTGCCCAGCGCCGGCCCGACGCCCGAGGGCACGTGGTCGGCCATGATGGCCAGCATGGCTGAGTCGACCGGCAGGCCTTCGGGCGGGCGCAGCCACATGGCCATGGTTCCGTCGACGCTGGGGCCATCGGGGTCTGAGGAGGCGCTGTGGCGACCCCGGGCGACGCGGACCTCGACATGGTTGTGCAGGTTGTCCTCGTCCGAGCGCCAGCGGTCGCTGCGGGGGCAGTCTTCGGGGCGCGGCACGACCGGGGCCGTCACCCACTGATGCTGGGCGTCGCCCGGCCGCTCGCCCAGGGCGGCGTTGACGGTCAGGATCTCGCGGTCGCCGACATGGGCGATGACCCGCGCCTGACTGGTGTATTTGCCGCTGGCCGGGACCCTCACGTCCAGATCGACGATCGAGGGCGGCCTTGCGTAGGAAAGATATTGCGCCGTCGCCCAGATCACCGGCCGGCCGGTGGCGCCCTCCATGGCCCCGATGGCGGCGGCCATGCCCACCCCGCCAAACATGAACTTGGCGCCCGGCGGGCCGACGCACAGGCTGTCCTTCAGCGGCAGGCACCAGCGATAGGGGTTGTGGGTGGCCTGGAGGTCGAAGAAGGGCGTCGTCATGGGCGCGGTATGGGGAAAATCCGCCGCTGCGAAAAGACCTAAAGCGCTGCTAGTCTCGGTCTGAAGACCCGGGAGGAACGGATGGGCGAGATCATCAGCGGCGAGCGCCGGCTGTCATCGGCGGCGCTGAACGAGCGGGCAGCCCGGGCGGCCGCGGGTCTGGCCTCGCTGGGCGTCGGGGCCGGAGACCTGATCGCCATCTATCTGCGCAACGACCTGCCGTTCCTGGAAGCCACCTTCGCGGCCGGGCTGCTGGGGGCCTATCCGACCCCGGTCAACTGGCACTATTCGCCGACCGAAGCGGCCTATCTGTTCGAGAATTCGGGCGCGCGGGCCATCATCATCCATGCCGACCTGATCGAGGGCATCCGCCAGGTCCTGCCGCCTGGCGTGCCGGTGCTGGTGGTCGCCACCCCGCCGGAGATCGCGGCGGCCTACGGCATCGACGCCGCGCCGGTCCCGGCCGGGATGATCGACTGGTCGCGCTGGCTGGAGGGTTTCGCGCCCTATGACCAGCCCCTGGCCGAGGGGCCGGGGACGATCATCTACACCTCAGGCACCACGGGCCATCCCAAGGGCGTACGCCGCCGCCAGCCGACGCCCGAGCAGGCCGCCGCCTCCACCGAGAAGCTGGCCCACGCCTTCGGCTTCGCCGACTGGCTGAGCAAGCCGGACGAGATCGTCACGGTGATCACCGGGCCGATGTACCACTCCGCGCCCAACGCCTATGGCGCGTTCAGCGCCCGGATCGGCGCCCAGGTAATCCTGGAGGCGCGGTTCGATCCGGAAGAGCTGCTGGCGATGATCGAGCGCCACAGGGTCACTCACATCCACATGGTGCCGATCATGTTCAACCGGCTGCTGCGGCTGCCGGACGACGTGAAAGCCCGCTACGACCTCTCCAGCCTGAAGTTCGTGGTCCACGCCGCCGCCCCCTGCCCGGCGCCGATCAAGCGGGCGATGATCGAGTGGTGGGGGCCGGTGATCAACGAATACTACGGCTCCACCGAGACCGGGGCGGTGGTGTTCTGTTCCTCCGAGGAGTGGCTGGCCCACCCGGGCACGGTCGGCCGGGCCATGCCGGGCGCCGACGTGCGGGTGATCGACACGGAGGGGAACAGCCTGCCGGCCGGCGAGATCGGCGAGGTGGTGGCCCGCACCGCCGGCATCGCCGACTTCACCTATCACGGCGACGACGCCAAGCGCGCGGCCTCGGAGAAGGTCGGGCTGATCGCGCCGGGCGACATCGGCTATCTCGACGCCGACGGCTTCCTCTATCTGTGCGACCGGGCCAAGGACATGATCATCTCCGGCGGCGCCAACATCTATCCCGCCGAGATCGAGGCCGAACTGCACAAGATGCCGGGCGTCGCCGACTGCGGCGTGTTCGGCATCCCCGACGAAGAGTTTGGCGAAGCGGTCTGCGCCGTGGTCCAGCCTATGCCGGGGGCCGAGCTGACCGAGGCGGAGGTGCGGGCATACCTGCGCGAGCGGATGGCCGGCTACAAGGTCCCCAAGCGGGTCGACTTCCACGCCGAGCTGCCGCGCGAGGACTCGGGGAAAATCTTCAAGCGCAAGCTGCGCGAGCCCTTCTGGGAAGGGTTGGACCGACGGATTTGATGGGACTTCAGACGTAGAAAGACTAAGGTAAAGGAACCGACGCGGCGCCTTCGCCTATCGCGGTGGTTGTTCGTACCTGGGGACCGTCTTGAATATCGTCGGGCTGATCGAAAGAGTCGCGCGCAAGCCGGGATACGCCCTGGTGGCGCTGTATCGAACCATCCTGTCCCGCCCCTATCCAGCGCCGGAGGCCCGGCCGTTCATCGCCGACAGGAAGGCGATCCTGCGGGAGGCCTTCGCCGGCGTGTCGGGGCAGACCGCCAACGGCGCCACATTCGGCCATGGCGGCATGTTGTTGCCCCATGCCGAACTGCTCTGGGGCCTCATTCGCGAGCGGCGTCCCGAACGGGTCGTCGAAACCGGGGTGTGCAACGGCATGTCCTCGGCGGTCATCCTGGAGGCCATGGCGGCCAACGGGTGCGGCGAACTGGTGTCGATCGACTTTCCGGAATTCGTGGAGCCGGAACGCAACACCGAGGCGATCTGGGAGGGCAAGGGCGGTGCGGTCGTTCCGCCTGGAAAATCGAGCGGCTGGCTGGTCCCCGACGACCGCCGGGACCGCTGGACGCTCCTGCTGGGCAAGTCGCAGGATCTGCTTCCGGGGGCGCTGACGCCCGGCGTGGACATGTTCATCCATGACAGCGAACACAGCTACGAGAACCAGCTGTTCGAGTTCCGCGCCGCCTGGAAGGCCCTGCGCAGCGGCGGCGTCCTCGTCGCCACCGACATCAACTGGTCAGGGGCGTTCGACGACTTCTGTCGGGAGATCCGGCCACGCCGGCGCTTTATCGATCACACCTGCGCCCTGGCCTTCAAGGATTAGGGCCGGCGGTCCAGTCCATGCCGGGGGCTTCGGCCTCAAGGGACGTCGTTGGGGAAGTGCTCTTTCGCCCAGGCCGTGAACTGCTCCAGGCTGGCGGACTCGATCTGCCGCTTCCGCGCGGGATCATAGAGGCTTACCGGCAAGCCCTTTTCGATCTTGTCCCGCAGCGCCCTGAGATGGGCCGGCAGGGTCGGCTGGCGTTGGTGGCAGGCCCTTTGCAGCACCCCGAAACCCACGGCGTCGATCTGGCCGGCCTGGATGCGATCGACCGCCTCGCGAAAAGCCGGGCCGGCCAGGATACTGCTGGATTTCGACCATCGCCGCTCGACCCGGTACGCTCCCAGCGCGATCACCAGGCAGGCCAGCAGCGCCAGTCCCTGCATCATGTCCGCGGTTCCGGGACCGGCTGTTGTCGCAAGCATGGCTTCAGCACTCCACCCGGTTCACCGGCATCCCCGCCGCCAGCCCGCCCAGCGAGGTCTCCTTGTAGATCTCGTTCATGTCCTCGCCGGTCCGCTTCATGGTGGCGATGACCTTGTCCAGGCTGACGCTGTGCTCGCCGTCGCCCAGCAGGGCCAGGCGGGCGGCGTCGATGGCCTTGATGGCGCCCATGGCGTTGCGCTCGATGCAGGGGATCTGGACCAGCCCGCCGATGGGGTCGCAGGTGAGGCCGAGGTTGTGCTCCATGGCGATCTCGGCGGCGTTCTCGATCTGGGCGTTGGTGGCCCCCATGGCCGCCGCCAGCCCGCCGGCCGCCATCGAACAGGCCACGCCCACCTCGCCCTGGCAGCCGACCTCCGCGCCGCTGATCGAGGCGTTCTTCTTGTAGAGGGCGCCGATGGCGGCCGCCGTCAGCAGGAACATCCGCCGGGTCTCGGCCGTGCCCTGGTAGAAGCGGTTGTGGAAGCGCAGCACCGCCGGGACGATGCCGGCCGCGCCATTGGTCGGGGCGGTGACCACCTTGCCGCCGGCGGCGTTCTCCTCGTTGACCGCCAGGGCCCAGAGGTTGACGAAGTCCATGGCCGCCAGCGGGTCGCTGATCTGCTTCTCGACCTTGGCCATGATGGCGGTGAACACCTGGTTGGCCCGCCGTTTGACGCTGAGGCCGCCGGGCAGGATGCCGCCCTGGCGCACCCCGCGGTCGATGCAGGCCTCCATGGCGGTGACGATGCGGTCCAGGCCCGCCTCGATCTCCGCCCGGGGCGTGCGGGCCGTCTCGTTGGCCATCATCAGCTCGGCGATGGTCAGGCCCGCTTCGTCGGCCTTGATCAGCAACTCTGCCGAGGACTCGAACGGGTAGGGGACGTCGGGGCCCGGCTCATCGGCGCTGTTGCGGGTGATCTCCTCCTCGTCCCGGACGAAGCCGCCGCCGATGGAGAAGTAGGTGCGCTGGTCCAGCGTCTCGCCGTCGGCGGCGAAGGCGGTGAAGGTCAGGGCGTTGGGATGCTGCGGCATCCGCTCGCGCCCAGCCCAGATCAGGTCCGTCTCCTGGTCGAAGCCGATGGTGGGGCCATCGTCTCCCAGCCTCATCCGGCCGCTTGAGGCCAGCGCCGCCAGGTCGGCGTCGCCCTGGTCGGGGTCCAGCTCGGCCGGCTCATGGCCCATCAGCCCCAGCAGCACCGCCCGGTCGGTGGCGTGGCCCCGGCCGGTCAGCGCGAGCGAAGCGTAGAGCTTGACCTCGACCCTGGCCACTGAGCCCAGCCGACCGCCCGCGCGCAGTCTTTGCAGAAAGCGGCAGGCGGCCGTCATCGGTCCCATGGTGTGGGAGCTGGAGGGGCCGACCCCCAGCTTGAAGAGGTCGAAGACGCTGACCGTCATGCGCGGCCTTTATTTCCGCTGGGCTTTGGTCGCGTCGCGGGCGGCCTTGAACTCGGAGTCGCTGGCCCAGTCCGGCCATTCGCGGTTGTTGGCCAGCTTCCAGCCCAGGTCGTGCAGCAGGGTCAGGTCATCGACCACGCCGCGCCAGTCCCAGTCAGCCGACCACTCGTCGGCGGGCTGGTGATAGCGGTCCTTGACGTAGGCGTCGGCCAAGGCCTTGCCCCGCGCCACGCCGCCGTCCAGCAGGTCGCGGCCCGAGCCGAACGAGATGGCCGGCACGCCGCGCTTGGCGAAGGAGAAGTGGTCCGAGCGGAAGAAGGAGCCGGCCTCGGGGCGGGGATCGGGCGAGTAGGTCCGGCCGCGGCTCTTGCCCATGGCGATCAGATCGTCCAGCAGGCCCAGCTTGGCGTTGCCCGAGATGGTGAAATCATGGGCGCGGCCTTCGATGCCGGCGCCGTCCATGTTGATGTTTCCGACCGTGGTGGCCAGCGGATAGAGCGGGTTGGCGGCATAGTATTCGCTGCCCAGCAGGCCCTTTTCCTCGGCGGTCACCGCCAGGAACAGGATGGAGCGCTCGGGCTTGGGGCCCTGGCCGAATATCCGGGACAGTTCCAGCAGGCAGGCGATGCCCGAGGCGTTGTCCAGGGCGCCGTTGTAGATGGTGTCGCCCTTGGCGTCGGGCCGGCCGATGCCCAGGTGGTCCCAGTGGGCGGTGTAGACCAGCAGCTCGTTGGCATGCTTGGTCCCGGGCAGGATGCCGGCGACGTTCTTGGAGACGATGACCTTGTGGTCGACGTCATACTTGGCGGTGAAGGTCTCGCCGGTCAGCACGGCGGGCTTGAAATCGCGGGTCTGGGCCAGCTTCTTCAGGGCGTCGAAGTCCAGGCCGGCCTTCTTGAGCATGGCCACGGCCTGGTCGTGCTGGATCCAGGCCTCCAACAGTGGGTGGGATTCCAGCGGCGCCTTGCGGACGATGTCGAACTGGACGTTGGTGTTGGAATTCTTGACCGTCGCCCAGCCGTAGCTGGCCGGCGCCGTCTCATGGACGATGATCAACCCGGCCAGGCCCTGGCGCGCGGCTTCCTCGTACTTGTAGGTCCAGCGGCCGTAATAGGTCATCGCCTTGCCGCCGAAGTCACCGGAACCGGTCTCGAAGTCCGGGTCGTTGATCAGCACGATGCCGACCTTGCCCTTCAGGTCCATGCCCTTGAAGTCGTCCCACGTCTTCTCCGGCGCCTTGACGCCGTAGCCCAGGAAGACGATCGGGGCGTTCTCGATATCGACCTTGTCGACATTGGTCATGCTGGCGCGGACGGCGATGTCGTCGCCTTGATTGAGGGCCGAGGTCGCGCCGCCGATGCTGTAGGAAAAGCTCGGCGTCCCGGTGATCTCAAAGCGGCCCAGCGGCACGTCCTGGGTCCAGGCGCGGGTCCCATCGGGCTGCTTGTCGCCGCCGGGCTGCAGGCCGTCGGCCTTCATCTGGGCGATGATGTAGGCGACGGTCTTGACCTCGCCCGGCGTGGCCGGCCCACGGCCTTCGTAGGCGTCGGAGGCGATGGTCTTGACCGTGTCGGACAGGCGCTGGGCGTCGATGCCCGCCGGGCCGGCGGCAATCGCCAATATGGGGATGACCGTCAGGGCGGCGGCGGCCAGAAGCAGCTTTTTCATGGAGAAGGTTACCCGCGAAACCAGTTCAGGGCGCGGACCCTAGAGCCTTTCGCGGGGGTTTTACACCCCCGCGAAAGGCTGTGGCTCGCTACCGAGGCAACCCGTAGCTCTCCACAATGGTCAGGGCCATCCGCGTCGTCTCCGGCGGCGCTTCGCAGCGGGAGGCGATATCCTGGGAGAAGGCCTTGAAGCTCGGCAGTTCGGTGATGGCCGCCGAGTCGTCCTCGGCGGTGTTGATGAACAGGTGCAGGAAATCCTGGCCGTCGCGGAACAGGCCATAGGCGACATGGCCGGGGGCGACGGCCCGGGCCTCGTCGAATACGGCGCGGGACAGGGCTTCGTTGGCGTCGGCTGCCTCGGGTTTGCAGCGGTAGCGGACCAGGGTGACACGTTGCATCATCGTCTCCTCATCGGCGCCCAGCGCGCCGTCGAAGGCCAGGACGCCGCTGCCCCGGCGGGAGATTCACCCTGGAAAATAAATTGCGGCCGGGAATCCTTTCCGGCCGTCGCGACGTCCTTGGAAGGCGGCAGTGTCGATGGAGTCCCGAATGGCGGATGGCAGTCTTGAACCCGAAGCCTTCGAGCGGATGCTGGTCGATTTGCGCCCCAGCCTGCACCGTTACTGCGCCCGGATGGTCGGCTCGGCTATCGAGGGCGAGGACGTGGTCCAGGACGCCATGGTCAAGGCGGCTCTGGCCTGGCCGGCTCATCAAGCCCGGGGGGGCGGCGACATCGTCAGGCCTGACGCCTGGCTGTTCCGCATCGCCCACAACACAGCGCTCGATGTTCTGCGCGCCCGCAAGCGGAGGCCGACGGGGGCGCTCGATCACGACCCCGGCGGCCCCGCCGACGCCGCCGAGGCGCGGGTGGCGGTGGCGTCGAGCCTGGCGGTGTTGATGGCACTGCCGGTCAGCCAGCGGGCGGCGGTGGTGCTGATGGACGTGCTGGGACACTCCAATGAGGAAGCGGTGGAGATCCTCGGGGTGACGGCCGCCGCCGCCAAGGCCGCTCTGCACCGGGGCCGGGAGCGGTTGAAGACCCTGAAGACGGCGACCGTCGAGCCGCGCCTCGACCCGACTGAGCGTCAACAGCTGCAGACATACGCCGACCGCTTCAACGCCCGCGACTTTGACGCCCTGCGCGCGCTGCTGGCCGCCGAGGTCCGCCTGGACCTGGCGAACCGCCTGCGCCTGGATGGCAAGGGGCCGGTCGGCATCTACTTCACCCGCTACAGCGAGCGGCATGACTGGCATGTCGAGCCGGGCCTGGTCGATGGCCGGTTGGCCCTGCTGTTCACCAACCCCGCCGATCCGGGCGTCTTCACCAACGTGGTGTTCATGGACTGGGCCGAGGAGCGCATCGCACGCATCCGCGACTACCACTACGCGCCCTACGTCCTCGACAGCATGGAGATCGCGCGGGCCTAAAGCGTCAGCCCACCGTCGACGATGATGGTCTGTCCCGTGATGTAGCTGGCCAACGGCGAGGCCAGGAACATCACCGCTCCCGCCATGTCCTCGGGCGTGCCCAGCCGGTGCATCGGAATGCCGGCCAGTGCCCCTTTCAGACGGTCAGGGTGATCGGTGGTGACCTTGGTCAGCTTGGTGTCTACCAGGCCGGGCGCGACGCCGTTGACCCGCACGCCTTCGGACGCCCAGGCCTGGCCCAGGGTGCGGGTCAGGGCGACGGCGGCGGCCTTGGAGGCGTTGTAGGCCGGGTTGCCGCGCGTGGCGTGGAAGGCGCTGGTCGAGGAGATGGTGACGACATTGCCGCCGACCGCCTTCAGCTTGTCGTGGAAGGCCATGATACAGGCCATCAGGCTGTCGAGATTGACCCCGGTCACCTGCCGGAACCCGTCCATCTGGAACTCGCCCTTGCGGTAGATGACCGTACCCTGGGCCAGGACCAGGACATCGAGCGCCGGCATGCGCTCGGCCGCCTTGACGATGGCCTTGTCGTCGGCGACGTCGACCTGGGCGTAGGCCAGGCCCGACAGGTCG
Organism: Caulobacterales bacterium; assembly: GCA_038236615.1. Taxonomy (GTDB): domain Bacteria; phylum Pseudomonadota; class Alphaproteobacteria; order Caulobacterales; family Caulobacteraceae; genus Caulobacter. The sequence goes on along the minus strand of JBBRZO010000002.1, from coordinate 425,315 downwards.
CTGCCCTCGGCGGCGCTGTAGTCCTGGGTGGAGGCCCGGGTGCCCCAGACGGTGACGCTGGCTCCGCGCTGGCGGAAGCCGTGGGCGATGCCGTTGCCGATGCCGCTGGAGCCGCCGACCACCAGCACCGTCTTGCCGGTGAAATCCAGATCGCTCATGGGTCTCTTTCCCCTAGCTTATGCGGCGCGCATCGACCGCCCAGCGTTCGAATGACCCGTCTTCCGCCACGACATGCAAGGCGTCGTAGAGATTGATGGTCGGATCGCAGTGGCCCGGCTGCAGCCAGACCAGACCGCCGGCCTGGGGCGCGTCGGCCGGCCAGGCGACATTGGGGTCGCGGTCGGCGGTCTCCACCGCCTCGACGAAATTGCCGCCCCGCAGCAGGCCCATGGCGCTGGGATGGATGATCATGCCGTGCTCGTCGCCCATCGGCCGCCAGAGCGACCCGGCCGCAGCCCCGCTAGCGACCTTGGCCGGGGGACCGTCCATCGACATGGCCTTGAAGCCGGCGTCGACGGTGACATGGCTCTTGTGGTTGGCCGAGACGACGCTGGCCGCCACGAACATCGCCGGCTGGAACGGCCAGGCCCCGCCGCCCGGCGCGGCGCAGACGTCGTACTCGACATCCATCACCGCATAGCTGCCGGCCTGCAGCTCGTTGAACAGCCCTGAGGCCAGGGCGAAGCTGTGGGTGCCCGTGCCGCCGCCGGTGACCACTTCCGGGGCCAGGTTGGCGTTGGTCAGGGCCGCGACGGTGGCGGCCAGCATAGTGCAGACGCCGTGGTCGGCGACCCGGCGTTCTTCCAGCCCGGCGATATGCTGCAGATGCCCGGCATAGGCCTGCACGCCCCTGTAGTTCAGCCCCTCGGTCGCGGCGGCCAGCCGGGCCAGTTCGACCGCCCGGTCCGGATAGCAGCCGGTGCGGTGGGTGCCGGGATCGATGTCGACGACCAGGTCCAGGATGACGCCGGCGGCCCGCGCCGCCGCGCCCAGCCGCTCGATCTGTTCGGCGCTGTCGGCCACCGAGCCGACCCGCGCGCTCTTGGCCAGCGCCGCCAAGCGGACCGCGCCCCAAGGGGCCGGCGGGGCGGTGACCAGCACGTCGGTGATCCCGCCCTTCACGAAGGCCTCGGCCTCGCCGACCGTCTGCGCGCACAGACCTGCAGCCCCGCCTTCCATCTGAAGACGCCCCAGGGTTGAGCATTTGTGGGTCTTGCCGTGGGCCCGCAGGCGGACGCCGTGGCTGTCGCAGAGGTCCTGCATGGTCTTCAGGTTGGCCGTCAGGGCGCCGCGGTCGATGGCCAGCAGCGGCGTCTGGGGCGGGGTGAAGTCTTTGAACATCTAGATTTCTCCCGCCAGGACCTGGGCGTAGAGCCCGGGATCGACATTGCCACCCGAGCAGACGATGGCCGTCGTCCGGCCCTTCAGATCGATCTTGCCGGCCAGGGCCGCGGCCAGGGCGACGCAGCCGCCGGGTTCGATCACCAGCTTCAGGGTGGCGAAGGCGTAGCGCATGGCCTCGGCCACCTCCTTATCGGTAACGGTCAGGCCGCCGGCCAGGTTGGCCTGGTTGATCGGGAAGGTCAGGGCGCCGGGGCTGGGCGAGAGCAGGGCGTCACAGAAGGACCGGGAATTGGGGTCGATACTCTCGCGCCGGCCCGAGGCCAGCGAGCGCTTCGTATCGTCGAAGTCGGCCGGCTCGACGCCATAGACCTGGGCGCCCGGCGCACGGGCCTTGATGGCCGTCGAGGTCCCGGCGATCAGCCCGCCGCCACCGACCGGGCAGAGCACGACCTCGACGTCCGGGGCCTGCTCGGCGATCTCCAGGCCCAGCGTGCCCTGGCCGGCGATGATGAAGGGATCGTCGTAGCTGGGCACGACCACGCAGCCGCGCTGGGCGGCGATCTCGGCGGCGATGGCCTCGCGGTCCTCGGTGAAGCGGTCGTAGAAGCGGATTTCGGCCCCGAAGCCGCGCGTGCCGGCCACCTTCACCGCCGGCGCGTCGGACGGCATGACGATCAGAGCCGGCGTCCCGACCAGTTTGGCCGCCAGGGCCACGCCCTGGGCGTGATTGCCGCTGCTGAAGGCGACCACGCCGCGCTTCTTCTCGTCATCGGTCAGCCGGCTGATGCGGTTGTAGGCTCCCCGGAACTTGAACGAGCCGCTGCGCTGGAGGGTCTCGGGCTTGATCAGCACTCTTGCACCGAGGCGTTCGCTGAGCTGCGGGTTCTCGATCAGCGGCGTCCACTCCGCCTGGCCTTCAAGCCGGCGAGCGGCGTCCTCGATGTCGGCGATGCTGATGGCGAAGTTCACCGGGCGAACACCAGGTTGTCGTCGGCGAAGGCCTTGAACTCCAAAGCGTTGCCGCTGGGGTCGAGGAAGAACATCGTCGACTGCTCGCCGACCTCGCCCTTGAAGCGGGTGTGGGGGGCGATGATGAACTCGGTTCCGGCGGCGGTCAGTTTGTCGGCCAGGGCCTGCCAGTCGGCCGGCTCCAGCAGCACGCCGAAATGCCGAACCGGCACCTGCTTGCCATCGACCGGATTGGTCGGCGCATCCGCCTCCATCTGGGCCAGATGGGCGACGATCTGGTGGCCCATCAGGTTGAAGTCCACCCAGTGGTCCGAGCAACGTCCCTCCGGACAGCCCAGCAGGCCGCCGTAGAAGGCCCGGGCCTCGTCGAGGTCGCGGACGGGAAAGGCGAGGTGAAAACGCGGATGTCCCATGCGGCGGTATTAGCGCGCCGATGAGGGTCGTAACAGTCTGGATGGCGACAGCTTGACCCCGTGCAGTCCACCTGCTGGGCTGGCGCGATGCACATGTCTTACGCAGACATCCTGTCCCGTATCGCCGAGCCACCCCGTTGGTGGTCCGACGGCGTGCCGCGTTACGATCCCTACAGCCCGCAGGACCACGGAATCTATTCCCGTCAGAACGGCTTGGTCAGGGTGCTTTGCCAGGCTTGCCGGACCGCTTTCCTGGTTTCGGTCAACAACGAGCAAGATGGGGAGCCGCACCTTTTCAAAACGCTGGCGGCGGACCGGTTTCTGACGGGTGATCCCCCGGCGCACGTCCCTCCCGATGGATCACGCTGTGCGGGCGAAACCATGGGGGCTGAGGCCGTGGAACTGCTGGAGGCCTGGGAGCGCGACCCGGCCACCTTCGAGTGGGTGCGGCGCCCCGAGCACGAAGGTTTGCTGTCTCAGGACTAGGGTTGGTCCCTCTGGACTCTCACCCCGGCGCGCGCTCATGCTGGCTCCAACCTGTCGGAGACCCACATGGACCTAGCCATCGACCGTGACGCCTGGACCAGCGCCGGCGACGCCCTGCTGGACGACGCCATCGCCCTGCGCCGCGCCATCCATATGGAGCCGGAGCTGGGCCTGGACCTGCCCAAGACCACGGCCAAGGTGCTGAAGGCGCTGGAAGGCCTGCCGCTGGAGATTCGGCAGGGGCCGTCGACGACCGGGATCCTGGCCATCCTGCGGGGCGGCGGCAACGGCCGCACGGTGCTGTTGCGCGGCGACATGGACGCCCTGCCGCTGACCGAGGACACGGGACTGGGCTTCTCGTCCCAGGTCCAGGGGGCGATGCACGCCTGCGGGCACGACACCCATGTCGCCATGCTGGCCGGCGCCGCCAAGGCGCTGTGCGCCCGGCGCGACACCCTGGCCGGGACGGTGATGTTCATGTTCCAGCCGGGCGAGGAGGGCCATCACGGGGCCCGTCACATGCTCAATGACGGGCTGATCGACCCGATCCCCGACGCCGCCTTCGCCCTGCATATCTCGCCCAACATGCCGACCGGCGTGTTCGCCAGCCGCACCGGCCCGCTGCTGGCCAGCTCCGACAAGTTGCGCATCCGGGTGGTCGGGGCCGGCGGCCACGCGTCCATGCCGCAGGACGCCCTGGACCCGATCCCGGTGGCCTGCGAGATCGTCACGGCGCTGCAGGCCTTCGTCACCCGAAGGATCTCGGTGTTCGACCCGGTGGTGATCACCATCGCCCGCATCGAGGCCGGCACCACCGACAACATCATTCCCGAGGACGCCCGGCTGTGGGGCACCCTGCGGACCCTGTCGGAACACAGCCGGGCCAAGGCCCATGAGGGCATCCGCAAGATTGCCGAGAACATCGCCGCCGCCCATGGCGCGACGGCCGAGGTGGTGATCGACACCGGCTTCCCCGTGACGGTCTGCGACGGCCGCGCCGTGGACCTGGCCGAGCGCACCGCCAAGGCCCTGTATGGCGAGGGCGCCTGGATTACCATGCCCAACCCGATGATGGGGGCCGAGGACTTCAGCTACATCCTGCAGAAGGCCCCAGGCGCGATGGCCTTCCTGGGCGCCGCGCCGACCGGCGTGGGCGGCGACTTCCGCTCCTGCTGCGCCCTGCACTCCAACCGCATGACTCTGGACGAGACGGTGATGGCGCGCGGCATCGCCATGCACTGCGCCTTTGCCGAGGCGGTGCTGGCCGGCGAGATGGCGTCCTGAGCTTAGGATTTCCCACCGGCGCGAAAGCCGCCTGGCCTCGCCATCGGCTCAGCCCGGTGCTGGGTCGTGGCGGCATGGTCGCCGCCGCCCATCCCCTGATCGTCCAGGCCGGGCTGGAGGCGCTGAGCCTGGGCGGCAACGCCGTCGACGCCGCCATCGCCGCGGCGCTGACCGCCGCTGTGGTCATGCCGGAGATGTGCGGCCTGGGGGGCGATCTCTTCGCCATCGTCCACCGGCTGGGCCAGGCGCCGCTCGCCGTCCTGGGCAGTGGCGTCTCGCCCCGCGGGGCGAGCCTCGAACAGATGCGGGCCAACGGCGATCAGACGCCGCTGGGGCTGCGCATGCCCCTGCGTGGGCCGCTTTCGGTCGGCGTGCCAGGCCTGGTCGACGCTATCGACCGGCTGGGCGAGCTGGGGACCCGTCCGCTGTCGGCCCTGGCCGAGCGGGCCATCGGCCATGCGGAGCAGGGGTTTGCGCTGACGCCTTTCGGCGTGGCTGCGATCCGGATGTGCGAGCCTTTCCTGCGCCAGAATCCGGCGGCCTCGGCGGTCTATCTGCCAGGTGGCGCGGTTCCGGCAGTCGGGAGCTTGCTGCGCCAGACGGACCTGGCCGCGACGCTCAAGCAGGTCTTCGACGGCGATCCCCGTCGGTTCTACGAGGGAGAGCTGGCCGAGCGCCTGGCGGCGGGCCTGGGCGGCGCCCTCACCGGTGACGACCTCGCCCAACATACCACGCCGGTCGAGCCGCCGATCCGCGTCCGCTACCGGGGACTGGACATCTGGCAGACCGGCCTGCCGACCAACGGCCTGATCCAACTCGAAGCCATGAACATCGCCCAGCAGGGCGGGCCCCTCGATCCCAGCGGCGCAGAGGGGGTGCACCGCCTGTCCGAGGCCATGAAGTTGGCCATCGCCGACCGTGTGGTCCAGGCCCGCGATCCGGCCTTCGGACCGACGCCGCTCGAGACTCTGCTTTCGGACGACTGGGCGGCCCGCCGCTTCGCCGCCATCGACCCGGACTGCGCCTCTGACGACGTGGCCGGCGAGCTGGCCGACGGCGACACCACCTACCTCTGCACGGCCGACGGGGAGGGGATGATGGTCTCCCTGATCCTGTCGGTCTCCAGCGCCTTTGGCAGCGGGGTGATGGCGCCGGGCACAGGGGTGCTGTTCAACAACCGGGTCGGGCGAGGCTTTTCGCTGGAGGACGACCACCCCAACCAGTTCGCTCCTGGCAAGAGGACCATGCACACCCTCAACTGTTACCTGGTCACCGCCCCGGACGGCACCGGGCTGGTGGCCGGCGGCAGCCCGGGCGGCGATGGCCAGCCGCAATGGAACCTGCAGGTGCTCAGCCAGATGATCGACGGTGGCCTGGACGTTCAGGCGGCCATCGAGGCGCCGCGCTGGACGGTCTGGCCGGGCACCGATCCACATGACCGGCCCAACCCCTACGAGTTGCGGGTCGAAACCCGGCTGGGCGAGCCCGCCATTCAGGCGCTGCGCGACCTCGGCCACCGAGTCGTCACCACCGGCGGCTGGGGCGGCAGCGGCGCGGCCCAGGCCATCGCCCGCGATCCGGCGACCGGCGTGCTGGCCGGCGGCTCCGACCCGCGCGTCGAGGGGCTGGCGCTCGGCTTCTGATGACGCTATAGCGCCGCCGCGGCTTAGAACCGCGTCGCTGCGCCGAGTCCTGTCGAAGGGCGCCCGCGATCTCCCCGGCAGGGGAAGGACTGCATCCAATGGCCAATGTGACCGTGGTCGGCGCCCAGTGGGGCGACGAGGGCAAGGGCAAGATCGTCGACTGGCTGTCGAACCGCGCCGATGTGGTGGTGCGCTTCCAGGGGGGGCACAACGCCGGCCATACGCTGGTCGTCGGCGACAAGGTCTACAAGCTGTCGCTCCTGCCGTCCGGCGTGGTGCAGGGCAAGCTCTCGGTGATCGGCAACGGCGTGGTGGTCGATCCCTGGCACCTGCTGGAAGAGATCGCCAAGATCGGCGCGCAGGGCGTTTCCATTACGCCGGACATGCTGGTCCTGGCCGACAACGCCTGTCTGATCCTGCCGCTGCACAAGGACCTGGACCAGGCCCGCGAGAGCGCCTCGACCCAGAAGATCGGCACCACCGGTCGCGGCATCGGCCCCGCTTACGAGGACAAGGTCGGCCGCCGGGCGATCCGGGTCGCCGACCTCGCCGATCCCGAGGCGCTGAAGCCCAAGATCGAGCGCCTGCTGGCCCACCACGACGCCCTCCGGCGGGGCCTGGGCCTGCCCGATGTCGATGGCGGCGCTTTGTTCGACCAGCTGATGGAGATGGCGCCCAAGGTGCTGCCCTTCGCTCAGCCGGCCTGGCGGCTGCTGGACCAGGCCTGGAAGGCCGGCCGCCGCATCCTGTTCGAGGGCGCCCAGGGAGCGCTGCTCGACGTCGACCACGGCACCTATCCCTTCGTCACCTCGTCCAACACCGTGGCCGGTCAGGCGGCCGCCGGCTCCGGCATGGGGCCGCGCGGGCCGGGCTATGTGCTGGGGATCGTCAAGGCCTACACCACGCGGGTGGGCGAGGGCCCCTTCGCCGCCGAGCTCAATGACGAGGTCGGCCGCCATCTGTCGACGGTGGGCCGCGAGGTCGGTGTCAACACCGGCCGGCCGCGCCGCTGCGGCTGGTTCGACGCGGTGCTGGTGCGCCAGTCGGTGGCGATCAACGGTATCGACGGCATCGCCCTGACCAAGCTCGACGTGCTCGATGGGCTGGAAACCCTGAAGATTTGCGTCGGCTACCAGGTTGGCGACAGGCTGCTCGACTACCTCCCGGCCGGCATGCGCGACCAGGCCGCCGCCGTGCCCGTCTATGAGGAGATGGAGGGCTGGAGCGAGAGCACCCAAGGCGTGCGCAGCTTCCGCGACCTCAACGCAAACGCCATCAAGTACGTGCGCCGCATCGAGGAACTGATCGGCGCGCCGGTCGCGCTGCTGTCGACCAGCCCGCAGCGGGACGACACCATTCTGATGCGTGATCCGTTCCAGGGCTGATCCGCGTTACTCAACCCGGAATGGGTAAGGCAGCCGACAATTTGTGATCGCGGTTAGGCCAGTCTTTACGTCCAGCGCGCAAACCCTTTCCACGTAAGGGAAGTAAAGGGGACCGGCGTGGCTCTGGCGGCGCGAAGACAGATGACCAGCCGCGCGGACCGCAGTCTGCGCAGCCTGGGCGCGTTGCAGAAGTCCGGATCGACCAGCCGCGTTCTCAACCTGCTTGCCGTGTCGAACAAGGCGGGCGGCGGCGACGATGAGTTCTCTACCAAGCCCTTCTTCCTCAATCCGATCCTGAACGCCTGCGTCATCGTCAAGCACCGGCTGCGGTCCGATGAGGCCTATCTGTTCGACGGCTGGCAGGGGGTGGCCACCAAGGTCATCATTCCTTTTGAGCGCAGCGATCTGCGCATGGGCGGCCGCTCGGTGTTCGTCGGCCAGCGCGGTTGGCGGGCCAGCCTGAGCGAGGCCTGCAGCGAGGGACCCGATTTCGAGCGCGACCTGCACGTGCTGGAACTGGTCGATAACCTGCCCTCGCTCGACCCCTTCCTGTTGCGCGAGCATCTGCGCCGCAACGGCTATGACGTCGGCCGCTGCTATTTTGCGCTCAGCGAGGGCGACCTCGTCCGCATGCGAGCCTTTGTCGGCCAGCAGATCTCCCGCCTGGTCGCCATCGCCTTCCAGGCCGCGGGGGCCGATTCCATCAACACCGGCCGGCTGGTGGGGGCCCTGCTATCGACCGTCATCGATGAGCGGCTGGAGCCCCTGCGCCTGACCCTGATGCTGGAAGGCGAGGCCTTCCGCGACGGCGTGTTCAGCTGGAAGGGCTTCCTCTACTACAAATGGTCGCTGGCAGGGCTGTGGGGCGAGTTGGACCAGGTGGTCCCGGCCATCCAGGCCCTGCGCAGCCTGGGCCCCGCCGACGCCGAGACCAAGGCCTATATCTCCGGCGCCAAGGGACGGTTGGCCGACGCCATAGTCGGCTGCCGGACCGACGTCGCCAAGACACTCAAGGTCTATGATGACGCCTTTCGCGACCTGACTCAGAACGGCAAGCCGACAGCCTTCCGCGACTTCCTGCTCAAAGCCCCCGACATGTTCGTCTCGCTCGGCGAAAAACTGGGGGTCATCGCCCACATCGCCAGTTTCTGGCGCTACCGCTTTCCGGAAGGGCAGACGCCCGTCGCCGGCGTCGACGAGGTGGTCGACCTGTTGCAGGAATTCGAGGCCAGCCTCAACATCAGGGCATAGTCCCCAAAATGGGGAGTAGGATTTCCGATCTACTCCCGGCTTGATGAATTGGATTGGCGGGCGGGTGACCTCGTCAAGGCGATCTTTACCGGCGACGTGCTTAATAGGGGGTCAGAGTAGGTCCCTTGGGTCAAAGCGCGCGTGTTCAACGCTGAACCGAAACTGTTGCAGAGGATCGCCCCGCACATTCAGCGGGTGCTGATTCTCGACCCCAATCCGCAGGCCGTGCGCCTGCTGAGCGACGTGCTGCGCGCCATCACCCTGTGCCAGGTCCAATCGGCGGCGACCAACAGTCGGGCCCTGCAGATCGCCCGCACGTTCGACCCGCAGATCATTTTCACCGAATACGGCGGTCCGGGCCTTGATGGCCTGGCCTTCACCATGGCCCTGCGGCGCAGCGACGCGCCTTGCCGGATCGCCCCGGTGATCATGGCCACCGGTGAGGCCACGGCCCAGGCCATCCTGGCGGCCCGCGACGCCGGCGTGCACGAGTTTGTTCGCAAGCCCTACACCACCAAGGACGTCATTCGCCGGCTCGAGGCGGTGACGCTTAAGCATCGTGATTGGGTCGAGGCCGTGCAGTATGTCGGTCCCGACCGCCGGCGGTTCAATTCCGGCGACTATGCCGGCCCGCGCAAGCGGCGCAGCGACAATGGCGCCCCGGCGACTGACCAGGATCGGCTGCTGCAGTGCCTGAAGATTATCCGCGCCGCGGGCAACGCGCTCGACAGCGACTGGCCTCAGGCCCGCCGGGCCCTGATGGCCCAGGCGCTCGGCCTGCAGAAGCTGGGCATGAATTCGGACCAGACCAAGCTGCTCGACGCCGGCGCCGTGCTGCAGCGGGCCGTCCTGCCCGAAGGCCCGCCGGACCGGCCGCTGATCGTCGCCGCCATCCGGGACGCGCTGACCTTCCTGCCGGCGGAACACAAGGCGGCGTAAGAAAAAGGGGACCGGCTCGCGCTGGTCCCCCTTCAGTTCGCTATGGATCTGGATCGAATAGTCTAGGCGTCGACCAGGTTACGGTCGCGCGCGGCGGCCCGCATGGTTTTCTGCAGTTTCTCGAAGGCCCGCACCTCGATCTGACGGACCCGCTCGCGGCTGACGCCGTACTGGGCGGCGAGGTCTTCCAGGGTGGTGGGGTTATCCTGCAGCCGGCGCTCGGTCAGGATGTGACGCTCGCGGTCGGTCAGCTCGGTCATGGCTTCCTCGAGCAGGCCCATGCGCAGGGACTTTTCTTCGGCTTCAGCGACCTGGGTTTCCTGCGAAACCTGGTTGTCGTCGGCCAGCCAGTCCTGCCACTCGCCGTCGCCATCCACCCGCAGCGGGGCGTTCAGCGAGGCGTCCGGCCCGGACAGCCGGCGGTTCATCGAGATGACTTCCTCGTTCAGCACGCCCAGCTTGGTGGCGATCTGGCTGACGTGGTCAGGATGAAGGTCGCCTTCCTCCAGGGCCGAGATCTCGCTCTTGGCCTTGCGGAGGTTGAAGAACAGCTTCTTCTGGGCGGCGGTGGTGCCCATCTTCACCAGGCTCCAGGACCGCAGGATGTATTCCTGGATCGAGGCGCGGATCCACCACATGGCGTAGGTGGCCAGGCGGAAACCCTTGTCCGGTTCGAACTTCTTGACCGCCTGCATCAGGCCGACATTACCCTCGGAGATCACTTCCCCGATCGGCAGGCCGTAGCCGCGGTAGCCCATGGCGATCTTGGCGACCAGGCGAAGGTGGCTGGTGACCATGCGATGGGCCGCTTGTGGATCCTCGTGTTCCTTCCAGCGCTTGGCCAGCATGAACTCTTCGTCCTTGGCCAGCATTGGAAACTTGCGGATCTCGGTGAGATACCGTGAAAGGCCGCCTTCCGGCGACATGGCGATGAGAGCGCCCGCGGCCATGTTGTTCATCCCCTGCGTACTGGAGCAGGCGCGACATCGCGCCTCGCCCCCTGTTAATCACCTAGATAGGCGCCGGTTGCGTCCATCGAAAGGCCATGACGCATTTGTAATCCCCGAGCAGCCAACTTGGGTATCGAGAAGCTGTGAGTGGGTTGTCAGAAAAAATCCACATGGATGTGGTCGTCATGGCGCGCGGCCTGACAGCCGGCGAAGCGGATCTTGCTAAAGGTGGTCAGGCCCAGTCGGGTCTTCAAGTGTGGCTCGATGAAGATGCGCCGCACGCGCGGGTCGGCGGCCAACAGGCGGACCAGCGCGCCCGTGCGCGCCTCATCCAGTCGCCAGGAACGGTCCTTGGGCGGATCGGGAGCGTCGTTCTTGCCTCGCTGGCCGCCGGCGCAGGCCCGTTCGGCCTCGCGCCGCGGCGGCTCGAAGGCCTCGTACCCCCACAGCTTGGGTGGTTTGGCGAGCGGCTTGCCGGCCTGATCGACATAGTAGAAGGCCAGGTCCACTTCACGGCCGTCGCCATGCGACAGATGCGGCGGCATAGGCCGTTTGCCGAGGGGCCAGGAGGCTTCCATGTATAACACCCGGGCGCCCGGAAATTTCGCCTGCATGGTCTCGGTGGCGTCCTGCAACACGGCCAGCCCTCTGGACCGCACATAGTTGCGCTTGAGCAGGCAATAGCCGGTGTTGACGGGGGCCAGGGCGCCATTGGCCGCGCAGGGCAAGGCGACCAAGCCCTTGGCGGGCTTTTCGGCGGGTTTGCCATTCGGCGCCTTGGCCGTCGGGGCCTGACAGCCCGCGACCGCAAGCAGAGCCAGGAAGGTCGCCAGCCGTTTCACAGGGCTTCCAGCAGCGCTTCAAGCGTCCGCATATCCTCCGGCGGCGGAGTCTCGAACCGCAAGGTCTCGCCGGTGATCGGATGGACAAAGCCCAGCACCGCCGCGTGCAGCGCCTGCCGCGTCAGTCCCGCCTCGGCCATCGCCGCCTTGACCGCCGCGGCGGGCGAGCCGGAGCCATAGGCGGGGTCACCGAGACAGGGGGCGCCCCTGCTGGCCAGGTGGACGCGGATCTGGTGGGTGCGGCCGGTCTCGAGCCGGCAGGCGACGCGGGCGGCCACGGGTCGCTTCGCGGGGCCGTAGGATTTCTCAACCACATAGTGGGTGACCGCATGGCGCCCGCCGGTCTTGACGATGGCCATCTTCTTTCTGTCGCTGGAGGAGCGGCCGATGGCGCCCTCGATACTGCCCTGGGCAGGGGAGGGCGCACCTCGGGTCAGGGCCAGATACATGCGATCGATGTCGTGTCGCTCGAACAGGGCGGCCAGGCCCTGGTGGGCGGCGTCGGTCTTGGCGGCGACCATGACGCCCGAGGTTTCTTTGTCCAGACGGTGAACAATGCCGGGTCGTGCGACTCCGCCGATCCCCGATAGCGAGGCGCCGCAATGGGCCAGCAGGGCGTTGACCAGGGTGCCGTCGGGTGTGCCCGGGGCCGGGTGCGCCGCCATCCCCGCCGGCTTGTCGATGACGATAAGGTAGGCGTCCTCGTAGAGCACGCTTAGGGGAATGGCCTGAGGCAGGGGCTCGGCGGCGATTGGCGGCGGGATGTCGAGGCTATAGAGGCCGGCCTTCGCCTTGGCCGAGGCGTCGGTCAGCACCGCGCCATTCAGGCTCAGTCGACCATCGGCCAACAACGCCTGCAGCCGGGCCCGTGACAGGTCGGGCGCCGCGATGGCCAGGGCCTTGTCCAACCGCTGACCGGCCAGTTCGGCGCCGACCGCAATACCGCGCGGGCCGACGTCAGCCGGCGCGATCTCTTCCAGCTCTATCTCCTCCGCCGTGTCCATGTTCTGGACATACACCCGAATTCCGGCTCTCGTCGCGATCACCGTTGCACTTGGGGCCAGCCGTCATGCGCCGTTTGCTCACCGCACTGTTCTGTCTTGGCGCGGTCTTGGCTGTCTCCGCTCCCGCTCAGGCCGCCGACGCCGTCCTCACGGTCGAGGGCGCCAGTTTCGTATTGGTCACGCCCGACGCCCGCCTCACCTCCAAGGATCTGGTCGGGGCCGAGTTCGACATGGTGGTCGATGGCCAACCCTCCACGATCCGCATCGACGCGGTTATCCCCTCCAAGGAACAGCCGGGCGTGCTGCTGCACAGCTTCTCGGTCAAGGATCCCGACACCGGCGAGTACAGCCCGCTCTGCGACGCCGACGCCTATGGCCGCGAGGCCGGCTTTCCGGTCGAGGGCGCCTGGAACGCCAAGGGCGAGTTTGTGAAGGACCCCAAGGCCTGGTTCCTGACCTGCACCTCCGGCTCGCAGGGCAAGTGCATCCTGTGGGGCTATGATCCCTGGAAACAGGGGCCCAAGGGCGAGGACCTGGTCCCCTACTACGAGGCCTGCCAGCACACTGTCCGGGCCGACTATGACGGCCGGGGCCAGGCCTTCACCAAGAACGGCACCACCATCGACGTCTTCGACGACATCGGCATCCAGACGTCCGAGACCGGCTCTGATCCCAAGTTCGCCTTCGAAGCCGGCTGGAGCCCGACCGGCGCCGTCTGCGCTGACCGCACCCGCTGGCCGGACCTGCTCAGCCTGGATGCTCTGCGTAAGCGCGGCGCGCGGTTCCAGGGCGGTTGCGACGTCGAGCGGGCCAGGAAACGCGGCGCGCTCATTTTCACGCGCGTGGAGAAGCGCTGACCGGGGACTGGCTCGCCAGAGGCGTGCCTGTCCCCTTCCAGCGCCCTCGCACAGTTCAGCCCCCGAGCCCGCTCGACGGGGACAGGCACGCCCCTGCGGGCCGAGCCAGTCCCCGCCCGTTCCTTACCCGTGGAGGTGGCCGCCGGCGCTGACGCCTCGCGTCAGTGACCCGGTGGCCGGGGCCAGCAACAGCAGGGGGCCGCCCTTGGCCGCCGCTTCCGGGCCGATGTCGCGCAGCAGGTGGCGCTTGATGTTGTCCGGCATGTCGCCGATTGGGGCGCGGGTGTCCTGGTTGAGCAGTTCGGTGCAGCGCGCGTCGTCGGCGGCCTTGTCGCCGGTCAGGTCGCCGATCCGCTCCAGGATGATTGGATAACTCGACGGCGTGCGGGCCGCGTCCAGGGCGGCGGCGGTGACGATGCCGTCCAGAAGCTCGGCCTTGGGCAGGGGCACGCCATTGAAGATCAGGAACACCGGGGTCAGGCCGACGGTGTCGTAGAGGATGACGAACAGCTGGCCCTCAGCCGGCAGCATCCAGCCTTCCCACAGCAGGCCTGAGCCGCCCATTTGGAAGTCGAGCATGCCGCTGGGGCTGCGCCGGATCATGCCGAAATCGTGGAAGAATTGGCCCGGCATCATCACCGATGGCCGGGTGGTGCGCCAGAATCCCTCATAGGCCTTGCCGCGCCGCTCGGTGGCCATCCGCGCCTGGTCCAGCAGCGGGGCCAGCAGGGTCAAATCCTCGGTGCGCTTCTCGCCCGGCGCGGGGCCGCCGGCTGGCCCCGGCTTGGCCGGGGCGTCGACCCCGAACAGCTGGGCCAGACCCTCCAGGTCGCGATCCCAGTCCAACATGGTGAAGCCGGGCCGCTTGCTGGCCAGCAGTTGGGTCAGGTTGGACAGGTTGTGCTGGCTGGGCATCACCGCCCCGGACGCCCAGCGCCCGACCAGCGATTTGTCGACTCCCAGGTCCGCGGCCAGCCGGCCACGGCTCATGGAGAGGGCCTTCAGCACCAGCTCCAGCTTGGCCGCGAAGGGCCCGTTCGAAACCGCGGTCATCGACATGGACCGGAGAATTCCCGGACTTGCGCGAAAATGCAACCGTTGCACGGCGGAAAATGCAACGGTTGCACGCCAAGGCGCCTCCGGTGCTGCAACGGTTGCGCAGTTTGCCGCGCGCCGATGCATCTGATCGACAGACTGTCGCACCCCTAGGTTCGGGACAACGAGAGCGGGCCAACCGCACCGTCAGGAAACAAGAACCAGGACGCCTAACCATGAAGCTCATTCCCCTGGCAATCGCCGCCGCCTCGCTGGTCGTGGTGGTGGTCATGGCCCTCAGCGTCCCGGCCCATTCAAGCCTGATGGCCACTGTCGGCTGACCGCTCTCTCCCCGTCGTCCTCGTCGCCGCCCCCCCGACAGGTAGCGTTAGGCGAGGTCGAGCAAGGGTCTTCCCCCGAGGGCCCTTTCCATTGGCCCCGGATGGCAAAAGCCATCCGGGGTTTTTTCTGCGTGGCGAACGCTTAGAGTGCCGACCGGGCACGGAGACCGCCATGGGCTACAGCTATTCCGCCGGGGTCGAGGCCAGCCTGGAGGCGGTCGCCGAGCGCGACATCGACCTGACCCCGCGGGTCTATGCGCTGATGTTCGCGGCCTTCCCCGACATGGAGCCCTATTTCTGGCGGGACCAGGACGGGGCCATCAAGGGCGAGATGCTGGCCCGGGTGTATTCGGCCATCCTCGATTTCATCGGCGAGCGCCACTACGCCGACCACATGATCCGCACCGAGATGGTCACCCACGAGGGCTATGACGTGCCGCGCGAGATCTTCGCCACCTTCTTTGGCCATGTCGGTCAGGCGGTGGGCGAGGCGCTGGGACCCGACTTCACCCCCGCCATGGCGAGCGCCTGGGCGGGTATGCTGGCCGACATCGCCGCCTTCGCCGCCGACGCTCCACGCACCGACGTCGCTTTCCCCGACTTCGCCCGGTTTGAGGGCCAGAGGGCCGGCTAGTTCAGCCGCTCGAGTAGCCGAACGGCGATGCGGTCGCCTTCGCCCTTGCCCAGCGCCTTTAGCATGCCCGCCCTCACCGGCAGTTTATGGGTTCCATCCCCCAACGCCATGAAGGCGCTCTCGAACGGCCGCCCATCCATCTCGCCCCGCACCTTGACCAGGCCGTGCGTGCCGAACACCGCCGCCGCCTGCAGCCAGACCAGATAGGTCCAGCCGCCGGGCTTGGGACTCTTCACCAACGGCGCCTCGAAGCTGAGGTCCAGGGCCTGTTGTGGCATCGTTTCGCTCCTTGTTCCGCTCCAAGGACGTTCGACTGCCCGCTCTGCCGACAGGGGGGTGACCATCGATGGGCTGATCAAGATTGTTCCTTCCCCTCGCGTGGCGGTTCGCTAGGCTCGGTGGAGCGCCAAATCGCTTCGGGGGATATCATCATGCCGCGTGTCGCCGCCGCCTTCTTCGCCGTGGGCGTTCTCTGCATCTTCTGAGGGGGCGCTTTGGGGCTCTATTTCGCACAGGGCGGAAACACCGCTTTCATCTCCCTGCATGTGCACCTCAATTTGCTCGGATGGGCGACCATGGCGCTGTGCGGAACCTTCTACGCCCTGACCAAGGATACGCTCTCGCCGCGCCTGGCCTGGGCCAACTTCATCATCATGACCGCCGGCCTCCTGGTCCTCTTCCCGGCCTTCGCGATGTTCCTCGCCCAGAACGGCAACGCCAAGTTCGAACCCTTCATGAAGGCCGGCAACGGCCTGACGGCGCTGGGCATGCTGGTGTTCTCGGTGTCGGTGTTCCGCGAACTGTTCCGCCGCCGCGCCTAGCGCGAGTACAGCCAGGCAGCGCCGTGTCAGTCGGCCTCGGCTTGACAATCATTTAGATATTTAGCTAAATACCAATCATGAACCGCGTCTTCAAAGCCCTGGCCGATCCCACCCGCCGACGGGTGCTGGAACTGCTGCGGCAGCGCCCGATGACGGCGGGCGAGTTGGCCGACCAGTTCGCGGTCTCCAAGCCGACCATGTCCGCCCATTTCGCCGTGCTGCGCGAGGCAGACCTGGTCGACGCCGCCAAGCAGGGCGCCACCATCACCTACCGTCTCAAGCTCTCCGTGCTCGAGGACGCCATCCTCGGCTTCGCCCAGGCCTTCGGCATGGGCGCGCCGGTCGAGGCCGCCTCGGTGCAAGCCAAGGAAACCCTGTCATGATCACCAACCGCCTGGTGTCGGCCGTCACAATCGCTGCTGCTTTCCTGGCCATCGCCTTTGGCCTCAAAGCCGCCCAGCACGCTGGTTGGCTGGACTTCGACGCCAGCAAGCGGATCATCCAGGTCTTCGTCGGCCTGGGCCTGACCGCCTACGCCAACCTGATGCCCAAGCAGATCGGCCCGCTGAGCCGCTCCCCCCTCGCCCAGGCCAGGATTCAGACCTCGTTGCGCATCAGCGGCTGGGCCTTCGCCGTGGCAGGCCTCATCTATGCCGGCCTCTGGGCTTTCACCCCGCTGGCCTTCGCCGACACCGCTTCGATGGTGGTGGTGATCGGCGCAATGGCCGTGACGTTGGGTTACGTCGCCTGGTGCCTGGCCAACCGAAGCTCGGCCAAGGCGGGCTAAACCGGCGTGTGGCAGACCGCCTCGATGTTGTGCCCGTCCGGATCCAGCACGAAGGCGCCGTAGTAGCCGGGATGATAGTGCGGCCGCACGCCCGGCCCGCCGTTGTCCCGGCCACCAGCAGCGATTGCCGCGGCATAGAAGGCGTCAACCTCGGCCCGTGATTTGGCCTGGATGGCGATGTGCAGCTTGCCTGAGGTGGCGTCCTGTTCGGCGATCCAGAACCAGGGGCGGGTGTCGCCATAGCCGGTGACGCTTACCCCGCCGGTGTGGTCCCTGGGCGCATCGAATAGCCGCTTGACGCCCAGCGGCGCCAGGGCCTGGTCGTAGAAGGCCGTTGAGCGGGCGAAATTGCTGATGCCGAAGGTGATGTGGTCGAGCATGGCGGCCTCCTGAGGCCGTCAGACTGCCGCGCCAGGCAAGGTCCGGCAATCGCCGATTCTCCCACTTCCCTTGCGCTCGGCCGCCGCCCACAATCGCGGCAACCACAAGATAAGTTCGGGGACGGAACAGATGCCCATCAATCGCCGCCAGGCCTTCGCCCTCACCGGCGCGGCCGTCGCGCTGTCGCATGCCGGAGGCGCCGCCGCGCGCGGCATGGCCGCCTTCACCCATGGCGTCGCCAGCGGTGATCCGCTGGCGGACCGGGTCATCATCTGGACCCGCATTGCCTCTGAAGACAACGAGGCCCTGACCTGGCAGGTCGCCGAAGACGCCGGCTTCACCAGGATCGCCAAACAGGGCGCGGCCACGGCGACCACCGCCCGCGATGGCTGCGTCAAGGTCGATGTCACCGGCCTCAAGCCCGGGCGCGACTACTGGTACCGCTTCGAGTGCGGCGGGGCGACGTCGGCTGTGGGTCGCACCCGTACTCTGCCCAAGGGGAAGACTGACGAGGTCGTCCTGGCAGTGGCCACCTGCGCCCTCTTTCCCGGCGGCTTCTTCACCGCCTACCGCGGCATCGCCGACCTGGAGCGGGTCGACGCGGTCGTGCATCTGGGCGACTACATCTACGAATATGGTCCCGAGGGTTTCGGCGCCGAGACCGCCGCCAAGCTGGGCCGCATCCCCGATCCGCCGCATGAAATCCTCACCCTGGCCGACTACCGCCTGCGCCACGCCCAGGCCAAGGCCGACGCCGATCTGCAGGCAGCCCACGCCCGCGCGCCTTTCATCGTCGTTTGGGACGATCACGAGGTCTGCAACGACACCTGGCGCGGCGGGGGCGAGAACCATCAGCCGGCCACCGAGGGCGCTTTCGCCGACCGCAAGGCGGCGGCCCTGAAGGCCTATTATGAGTGGATGCCGATCCGCGAGCCCAGCAGCGGCGACCTGGTGACGGGGATCGAGCGGGCTTTCCGGTTCGGGGACCTGGCCGAGCTGATCATGGTCGAGACCCGCCTGGGCGCCCGCGACATCCAGCCGGACTATGGGACCGACCTGATCAAGGACGGCAAGCCCGATCGTGACGCCTTTATCGCCAAGTGGAACGACCCTGGCCGGCAGATGCTGGGTCCGAAACAGGAGGCGTGGCTGGGCAAACAGCTGGGCGCCTCGGTCAAGGCTGGAGTGACCTGGCAGGTTCTGGGCAACCAGGTGGTCATGGCGCATGTGAAGATGCCCGACCTGCAGGGGGCGATGACGCCCGAGGCCTGGAACGGCCTGCTGGCCCGCCTGCCGGAGGAGTACAAGGGGCCGGTGAAGCGGGCGACCGCCATCGCCCGGCTCAAGCTGCCCTATAACCTCGACAGCTGGGATGGCTATCCGGCCGCGCGGCAGCGGGTCTATGACCTCTTCAAGGACTCCAAAGCCCGAGCCATCGTGCTGGCCGGCGACAGCCACGCCCACTGGGCCAATAACCTGCTGGACGGCGCCGGCCAACGGGTTGGGGTGGAGTTCGGCACGACGGGCATCACCAGCCCCGGATTCTCCGACGTGCTGGGCCTGGACACCCCGGTCAACGAGACCTTCGTCAAGGACAACGAGGGCGTGGTCTATACCGACCACGGCGCCAAGGGCTTCATCCGGCTGACCCTGACCCACCAGGGCGCCAAGGCCGAGATGATGGGGGTCTCGACCATCTTCAAACCCAAGGCGGACGTCGCGGTGCTCAAGACCTTGACTGTGGCGCCGGGCGAGGGCGGCGGAGTGGGGCCGGTGACGGTGGGCTAATCCCCAACTGCAACGCGGGCGTCACAATCGGCGCTCAAATCCAGGATCAGGCTGGAGGAAACGCCATGAAGTTCGATCGCCGTCAGGCGCTCACCGCCTTCACCGCTGCGGCGACGGCCACCCCGGCCTGCGCCACCGAGCCGGCGGCTGCCTTCCATCACGGCGTGGCCAGCGGCGATCCGCTCGCCGGCCAGGTCATCCTCTGGACCCGGATCACGGCGGGCAAGCCCGTCAAGGGCGACTGGCAGATCGCCACCGACCTCGCCTTCAAGCGGGTGGCGCGAAAGGGTGATTTCGTCGCCGATCCTTCGCGAGACTGGACGGTCAAAATCGATGTGACGGGGCTCAAGCCGGGCACGGACTATTACTACCGCTTCCGCGCCGGCGGCGTGACCTCGCCGGTCGGCCGCACCCGCACCCTGCCGGCCGGCAAGACCACGGATGTCGTGCTGGCCGCCGCCACCTGCTCGCTGTGGCAGGGCGGCTATTTCAACGCCTACCAGGCCATCGCCGACCTCAAGCGGGTCGACGCCGTCATCCATCTGGGCGACTACATCTACGAGTACGGCAAGGACGGCTATGGGGCCGAGCAGGGCCAGAAGCTGAACCGCTTCGTCGACCCGCCGCATGAGATCCTGACCCTGGCCGACTACCGCGCCCGCCACGCCCAGGCCAAGTCCGATCCCAAGCTGCAGGCCGCCCATGCCCGCGCGCCCTGGATCGTGGTCTGGGATGACCACGAGAGCGCCAACGACACCTGGACCGGTGGGGCCGAGAACCACCAGCCGGCCACCGAAGGCGACTGGGCGACCCGCAAGGCCGCCGCCATTCGCGCCTATTTCGAGTGGATGCCGATCCGCGAGCCCGCGCCCGGCAAAATGAGCGACAACATCTGGCGCAGCTTCCAATTCGGCGATCTCGTCAGCCTGCTGATGGTCGAGACCCGGATGAGCGCCCGCTCCAAGCAGCTGACCTACCAGGCCGACCTGCCAGACATCGCGGCGGGTCCCGCCCTGGACGCCTTCAAGGCCAAACGCAACGATCCGGACCGCCGGCTGATGAGCCCCGAGCAGGAGGCCTGGCTGACCGGCGAGATGAAGAGCTCAGTGGCCGGCGGCAAGGCCTGGCAGGTGATCGGCAACCAGGTGGTCATGGCCCGCGTCACGGCCCCGGACTTCCCCAAGACCATGGGCCAGGCGGCCTTCGACGCCCTTTTGGCGACCCAGGCGGCGAATGCGAAGAAGCGCCTGCAGCGCACCGGCGATCTGGCCGCGCTGGGCCTGCCCTACAATCTCGACAGCTGGGACGGCTATCCGGCCGACCGTGAGCGGGTCTATGCCGCCTTCAGCAGCGCCAAGGGGCGGCCGATCGTGCTCTCGGGCGACAGTCACGCCTTCTGGGCCAACGAACTGGCCGACGCCTCGGGCCAGCGGGTGGCGGCGGAGTTCGGGGCGACCGGGATCACCAGCCCCGGCTATGGCGACGCGGTGCCGGGCGCCCCAGTCGGCCAGGCCTTCGCCGACGCCAACCCCGAGGTGCTGTTCAACGATTCCAGCGCCAAGGGCTTCGTGCTGCTGACCCTGACCCGCGAGGCCTGCCGTGCCGACCTGATGGCGGTCTCGACGATCATGGCCGAGACGTTCGAGACGCGGACGGTGGCCAGCTTCACCGTGGCGGCGCAGGCCGGGGGCGTGGGGCCGGTAGTTAAGGTCTAGCGCCGCGCCCTCTTAGCGGCGAGTGAGGGCCAGCTTGACGCCGAAGCCGATCAGCACCCCGCCGGTGATCCGGTCCAGCCAGGCCACGACGCCGGCCCGCTTCAGGAGGCTCGACAGCGGTACGGTCGCCCCGACCAGCACCGCGAACCAGGCGACGCCCATGGCCGCGTGCAGGACCGCCAGCCCAAACATCCAGGGGGCGGCCGCCATGCCCGCCGGCACGAACTGCGGCAGGAAGCTCACATAGAAGACCCCAACCTTGGGATTGAGCAGGTTGGTGAAAAGGCCGCGCCCGAACCCGCCGGCGCGGGGGCTGGCCTCCAGGTCGAACTGCTTGCGGGGCTTGAGGATCATGCCTGCCCCCATCCAGACCAGATAGGCCGCGCCGGCCCATTTCAGCAGGGTGAAGGCGGTCTCCGAGGCGGTCAGCAGCGCGCCCAGGCCGATAGCGACGGCCGCGCCCCAGACCAGGCAACCAGTCAGAATGCCGGCTCCGGTGGCGGTCGCCCGGCGCGGGCCCTCGACGGCGGCGGTGCGCAGCATCAGGGCGGTGTCCAGGCCCGGCGTCAGGGTCAGCAGGCCCGCGGCGATGGAAAAGGCGATCAGACTTTCGGGGACGGTCATGGGCGATCCACCAGTTTGCCGTCCTCGACTGCGCGATAGAAACAGGAGCGGAAGCCGACATGGCAGGCGCCGCCGTCGCCCTGCGGATCGACCTTCAGCCAGACGGCGTCCTGGTCGCAGTCGACGCGCAGTTCCACGACCTTCTGGACCTGGCCGGAGGTCTCGCCCTTCTTCCACAGCGCCTGGCGCGAGCGGCTGAAATAGGTGGCCTCGCCGCTGTCCAGGGTCGCCTGCAGCGCCTGCGCGTTCATCCAGGCCAGCATCAGCACCTCGCCGGTCGCCGCATGGGTCGCCACGGCGGCGATCAGGCCGTTGGCGTCGAAACGGGGGGCGAGAACCGTGCCGCGCTCCAGGGCGTGGCTGTCCGGGGCTGTGGGGAAAATGGCGGTCATGGGCCAGTTATGACGCTGGCGGCCGCGCTCGCGCCAGTGACAATCGGTGACCATGAGTTTCAACGACGCCATCAAGAACCGGGTCATCTCCCTGGACACCTGGGCCCGGCCCTGGGCGGCGCGCTCGCCCCTGCGGGCGGGCCTCTACGAGTTCCTGCTGTTTGGGCTCAAGCAGGCTTGGGCGTGTCTGTTCGCCGCCATCATGCTGGCCCTGCTGGTCGGCAGCCATCTGCTCTGGCCCGCCAACGCCCCCATCGCCCGCTACGACTTTCTCGTGGTGGCCGCCGTCCTGGTCCAGGTCGCCCTGCTGGCCATGAAGCTGGAGCACTGGAACGAGGCCCTGGTCATCCTGGTCTTCCACATCGTCGGCACGGTGATGGAGCTGTTCAAGACCGCCCACGGCAGCTGGATCTATCCCGAGCCCAGCCTGCTGCGACTCTACGGCGTGCCGCTGTTCTCGGGCTTCATGTACGCCTGCATCGGCAGCTACATCGCCCGCATCTGGCGGCTGTTCGACATCCGCTTCATTCGCTTCCCGCCCATGTGGGTCAGCTGGGCCCTGGCTGTGGCGTCGTACGTCAACTTCTTCAGCCACCACTACATCCTGGATATGCGCTGGGCCCTCTTCGCCCTCACCGTCCTGGCCTATGCCCAGACCTGGTTCGTCTTCACCCCGGACCTCAAGCCACGCCGCATGCCCATGCTGTTGGGCCTGATCCTGGTCAGCTTCTTCATCTGGCTGGCCGAGAACCTCGGCACCTTTGCCAGCGCCTGGGTCTACCCCTCGCAGCGCGACGGCTGGCACATGGTCTCGCTGAGCAAGATGGGCAGCTGGTATCTGCTGATCCTGCTCAGCTTCGTTCTGGTGACGCTGGTGCACCGGCCACACTCGCCCGACGAAACGCCCCGCACCGTCACGCCCGGGATGGACTGAACCGCCGTCCCAAACCATAGTTCTCCCAACGCTAAAGGAGGGCGCCCGATGAAACCTTTCATGTCCGACCGCTACGCCCCCTTCCATCCGGACATGAGACCGCATGACTTCGACCGAATTCGAGAGGCGCGACGCCGCCTCTAAAGCCCTCACCAGGGCCCGCCTCAAGACCTTCCTTTCCTTCTACCGCCCGCACGTCCCGCTGCTGGCCGCCGACATCGCCTGTGCGGTGTTGGTGTCCGTGACGGCGCTGGCCCTGCCACTTTGCGCCAACTTCGTCACCCGGCGGCTCACCGGCGGCGTGGTCGAGCTTGGACCCATCTGGACCGTCGGCGCCCTGATGCTGGGCCTGCTGGCGGTGCAGGGCCTGGCCACCCTGTTCGTCGACTACCAGGGCCACATGATGGGGGCCAAGATGGAGAGCGCCCTGCGCCAGGCCATCTTCGAGCACTGCCAGAAGCTCAGCTTCCGCTACTACGACAACCAGCGGACCGGCCAGCTTATGAGCCGGATCACCAATGACCTGTTCAACCTTGGTGAACTCTACCACCACGGCCCCGAGGACCTGGCCATCGCGGTGCTGAAGACCGTCGGGGTGGTGGTCATTCTCAGCCGGCTGGACGGGCTGCTGACTCTGGCCGTCGCCGCCGTCATTCCGATCGCCCTGGCCTGGGCGCTATATTTCGGGGCGCGGATGAACCGGGCGGTGGCGCTCAGCCGCGCCCAGGTCGGGGTGATCAACGAGCGGGTCGAGGACAGCCTGGCCGGCATCCGGGTCGTGCAGTCCTTCACCGGCGAGGCGCAGGAGGTCGGCCGCTTCGGCGAGCAGAACCGCCGCTTCCTGGAGAGCCGCCGGGCCGGCTATCGCAGCGAGGCCTTCTTCTCGCTGGGCACGACGGGGTTTCCCGAGCTGATCACCGTCATGGTCATCGTGCTGGGGGCGGTCAGGGTGGTGCAGGCCCAGCTGACGGTGGCCGACCTGCTGACCTTCCTGCTCTGCGTCGCCATCCTGGTCGATCCGGTTCAGCGCCTGGCCAACTTCACCCGGCTTTGGCAGTCGGGCTACAGCGGCTTCGAACGGGTGATGCAGATCCTGGAGGCCGAGCCCGACATCGCCGACCGGCCCGGCGCCAGGGCCATCGGCCGGCCCAGCGGAGCCATCCGGTTCGAGGACGTAGCCTTCCGCTATGAGGAGGACGGCCCGCACGTCCTGCGCGGCCTGAACCTGGCCATCGCGCCGGGCGAATTCGTCGCCCTGGTCGGGGCCTCCGGAGTGGGCAAGAGCACCCTCTGCGCCCTGATCCCGCGCTTCTACGAGGTCAGCGCCGGCGCCATCCGCCTGGACGGCCAGGACATCCGCGACCTGAAGCTGGCCGACCTGCGCCGCCACATCGGGGTGGTGCAGCAGGACGTCTATCTGTTCGCGGGTACGGTGGCCGACAACCTGCGCTACGGCCGCCCCGACGCCAGCCAAGCGCAGATCGAGGCCGCCGCCAGAGCCGCCAACGCCCACGACTTCATCGCGGCCCTGCCGGACGGCTATGAGACCGACATCGGCCAGCGCGGCGTCAAGCTCAGCGGCGGCCAGAAGCAGCGGCTGACCATCGCCCGGGCCTTCCTGAAGGACCCCGCCGTGCTGATCTTCGACGAGGCCACCAGCGCCCTGGACACCGAGAGCGAGCGGGCCGTCCAGGCCGCCCTGGCCGACCTGGCCCAGGGCCGCACCACCCTGGTCATCGCCCACCGCCTCTCCACGGTGCGCCACGCCGACCGCATCCTGGTGCTGACCGAGCAGGGCGTCGCCGAGGAGGGCGCCCACGAGGCGCTGCTGGCCAGAGGCGGGGTCTATGCCGGGCTGGTGGTGGGGCAGGGGCGGCTTTGAGCTACTCCGCCCCCCGGCGGGGGCGGACGGCCCGTCCGAGGCGCGCCAGCAGCGCGCCCGTGACCGGCCAGGTGAGGGTTTAGAGGGCCGTGCGGCGACCGGCTCCGGGTGCGCGCCCTCCGACGTGCGAGGCGCCAAGCCCAGAGGTCGGAAACAACTCCGACCGGTCGCCACACGGCCCTCGAAACCCTCACCAGACCTCGCTCTGGCGAGGTCGTCCGCTCCCGCCGGGAGCGGAGTATCTCGGTGGCGCCGGCTAGCCCCACGCGCCAAGCCGCCTTAGAGGTAAGCCCCCGGCGCGCCGGTTTTTGGGAAGTCTCACGCTTGATCGAGCAATACGGCTGGTCCGATCTGCTGGCGCAGGCCTTCGCGCCGCACGCCCGCGCGGGCCTGACCCCCGGCCGTGTCGTGGTCCAGCAGCGCAACGGCTACCGCGTACTCACAGACCAGGGCGAGCTGCGGGCCAAGGCGGCCGGGCGGCTGATGCATGAGGCGGGAGAGGCCGGCCACCCCGTGGTCGGCGACTGGGTCGCGCTGTCGCTGGAGCCGGGCCAGAAGTCGGCCACCATCCACGCCATCCTGCCGCGCCGCACCGCCTTCGTCCGCCGGGCCGCCCACAGCGTTCAGGACGTCCAGGTCATCGCCGCCAACATCGACGTGGCCTTCGTCGTCACCTCGCTGAACGCCGACCTCAACCCGCGGCGGATCGAGCGCTTCCTCGCCGCCGCCTGGCAGAGCGGCGCGCGGCCCGTGCTGGTGCTGACCAAGTCCGACCTCAGCGACGACCTCGACGCCCAGATCGCCGAGATGCAGGCCCTGGCCGCCGACTGCCCGGTCATCGTGGTCTCGGCGCGGCAGGGTCAGGGCCTGGACGGCCTGCTGGCCCACCTGGCGCCCGGCGAGACCTGCGTGCTGATCGGCTCGTCCGGGGTGGGCAAGTCCACCCTGGTCAACGCCCTGCTGGGCGAGGACCGGATGGCGACCGAGGCCATCCGCGAGTCCGACGACCAGGGCCGCCACACCACCAGCCACCGCCAGCTGGTCCGGCTGCCCGGCGGCGGGCTGATCATCGACTCCCCCGGCATCCGCGAGGTGGGGCTGATCGACGCCGAGGAGGGAGTCAGCGCGGTGTTCGACGACATCGGGGCCCTGGTCGCTGCCTGCCGCTTCAGCGACTGCGCCCACGGCGGCGAGCCGGGCTGCGCGGTGCAGGGGGCGCTGAAGAGCGGGGCTCTGGACCCGGCGCGATGGGCCAGCTTCCAGAAACTGGGGGCCGAACTGGCGGCGGTGGAAGACAAGGCGGCGCGCCTGGCCAAGGACGCCAAGCGCCGGGGCCAGAAGTCCTACCGGTCTGCCAAGAAGGCCGACCGCGACTCCGGCTGAGCGCCCGCCGCGCGGAAATCCTGCCGGGTCCGGCCCCGGAACAGGGTAGGGGTAGGGCTTCCCCCCTTCCGAGACATCATCATGCCCGCCTACACCATCGTCACGACGACCGCGATCCGAGACGCCGAGGGCGCCGAGGTCAGCACCCTGTCGGACGACTTCACCAACGAGAGCGAGGCCCTCGGCTACTCGCGCCGCATGGCCGAGGAGATGGTCGGCTTCACCCACCAGCTGTCGCTGGACCTGGATTACAGCAGCGTCGGCCTCTACGACGGCGACCTGATCGACGAGGAAGTCGACCCCGCCCACCCCGCCCTCATCGGCGTCTGGGTCCTGGACGACGACGGCGCGGCGTTCATCCCGGCGGACGAATTCCGCGAGAACGCGGTCGAGGCGCCCTGACCTCTCTCCGCCGGGAGACCCAACGCATACGAATGACCGCTGCTCCGCGACACCTCCCTGTACGGTTGAGGAAAGAGCGGAGCCACGGCCCTTCATGCGCGACATCTCAGACGCTCCAGCGCACCGAAAACTGATTGCATTTACGCATCGGTTTGGGGAATGATGTGAGCCGCGCTCAGGGAGGAGTAGCGGCGATGATCACCTTGTGGGGCGAAGGCCGGGGGTTCCGGGTCTCCTGGCTGCTGGAGGAGATGGGGCTGGCCTACCGGCTGCGGGATGTCGACCTGCTGGCCGGGGCGGAGAACGACCCCGAGTTCATGGCCATGAACCCCGCCGGCTTCATCCCGGTGCTGCAGGACGGCGAGGCCGTCATGGTCGAGTCGATCGCCATCCTGGAATACCTGATGGCCAAGTATGGACCGACGCCGTTGGCGCTGGGGCCGAAGGATCCGGGGTTTCACCTCTACCAGCAGTTCCTGCACCTGGGAGAGGCGGGCCTCGCCGGGTTCATTTTCATCGCCGTGATGACCCAGATCGTCGCGCCGGAGGCCGACAAGGACAACTGGAGCGCCCGCGAGTCGGTGAAGCTGTTCGAGGCCCGGCGGCGGTTGGTCGCTCGTCAGCTGGCCCGCACGCCCTATATGGCGGGCGAGGCCTTCACGGCGGCGGACATCTCGGTGACCTACGCCCTGCAGTTGGCCCAGCGGACCGGGTTCGCCGTGCTGGACGAGGCGGAGCGTGCCTATGTGGCGCGGACGACGGACCGCGAGGGCTATCGGCGGGCCATGCAGGCCTGTCCCGCCACACGGGGGTGGGTTGAGAGCCTGGCCTCAACCCCTGACCCCGCTTGAGCCCTACCCCCGGTTCACGAAGTCCAGGAACCGCTGCTGCAGCGCCTTGTCGGTCTTGAACACGCCGCGGAACTGGGTGGTGATGGTGGTCACGTCGCGGTGGTGGACGCCGCGGGTGGTCATGCACTGGTGGGCCGCGTCGATCAGCACGGCGACGCCGGCGGGCTTGAGGCTGTCGCAGATGGCGTCGGCGATCTGCTGGGTCATGGTTTCCTGGGTCTGCAGCCGCCGGGCGAAGATCTCGACCACGCGGGCGATCTTGCTGATCCCGACCACGCGGTTGGTCGGCATGTAGGCGACGTAGGCCTTGCCCAGGAAGGGCGCCATATGGTGCTCGCAGTGGCTCTCCACCTCGATGTGGCGCAGCATGACGATGTCGTCATAGCCCTGCACGTCCTCGAAGGTGCGGGAGAGCTCTTTGGCCGGGTCGGCGCTGTAACCGTTGAACCACTCGCCATAGGCGTCGACGACCCGCTTGGGGGTGTCGAGCACGCCCTCGCGGCGGGGATCATCGCCCGACCAGGCGATCAGCGTGCGCACGGCGGCCATAGCCTCTTCCCGTGTGGGGCGCTTGACGGGGTCTAGATCAAGATCGGCGCCGCCGATCAGGGTTCGCTCGCGATTGATAGCGTCCATGGTCACGGAGAAGGTCTTCCCAGGGCTGAGTTGCGCCGGAACGCCTGTCGTTCCGGAATGACGCGTGCCACCCTTGTCACATGCCCGGGAGGGCGTGTTTTCCCAGGCAACCACCGCTATATGGGTCAACCTTCGGTCCCGGCAACCTTTCCCGTAACGTCACCCGCACATGAATCTTCGACTTTATGACACCATGGCCCGCGAAAAGCGGCCCTTCGTCCCCGTCAATCCGGACCGGGTGACGATGTATGTGTGCGGACCGACGGTCTACGGCTTCGCCCATATCGGCAACGCCCGGCCGGTGGTGGCGTTCGACGTGCTGTTCCGGCTGCTGCGCCACATCTATGGCGAGGACCACGTCGTCTACGCCCGCAACGTCACCGACGTGGATGACAAGATCAACGCCAAGGCCGCCGCCGAGGGCGTTCCGATCCGGACGATCACCGACCGCTACCTGGAGGCCTACCACGCCGACATGGGCGGCCTGCTGGCCCTGCGCCCCAGTCTCGAGCCGCGCGCCACCGACTTCGTCGCCGAGATGGTGGCGATGATGGAGGACCTGATCTCCCGCGGCGGCGCCTATGAAGCCGAGGGCCATGTGCTGTTCGATACGCAAGCGGCCAAGGACTACGGCGCGCTGTCGGGCCGCTCGCTGGACGACATGATCGCCGGCGCCCGCGTCGAGGTCGCGCCCTACAAGCGTCACCCCGCCGACTTCGTGCTGTGGAAGCCCTCGAAAGAGGGCGAACCGGCCTGGCCGTCGCCCTGGGGCGAAGGCCGGCCCGGCTGGCACAGCGAGTGCTCGACGATGATCGAACAGGTCCTGGGCCTGCCCATCGACATCCACGGCGGCGGCATCGACCTGGTCTTCCCGCACCATGAGAACGAGCTGGCCCAGGCCAAATGCGCCCATCCTGACGAGGCGTTCGCCCGGTTCTGGATGCATAACGGCTTCCTGGACATGGCCGGGGAGAAGATGTCGAAGTCACTGGGCAACGTCATCATCCCGCATGACCTGTTGCAGGTTTATCCGGGCGAGGTGCTGCGCTGGTCGCTGCTCTCGGCTCATTACCGCCAGCCGCTGGACTGGACCGAGGAGCTGATCGACCAGAGCCGCAAGGCGCTGGACCGGCTTTATGGCGTGCTGCGCCGGGTCAAGGACGTTGCGCCTAACGATGTGACGCCGCCGAATGCCTTCCTCGAGGCGCTGAGCGACGACCTCAACAGCCCCAAGGCCATCGCCGAGCTGTTCGCGCTGGGCAAGGCGCTGGAGACGGCCGACGAGGCCGACCGGCCGCGCCTGAAGGGCGAGCTGCTGGCGGCGGCAAACCTGATGGGCTTCCTGGCCGCCGACCCCGACGCCTGGTTCGAGGAGGGGGCCGACGACGACCTGAAGGACAAGG
Organism: Caulobacterales bacterium; assembly: GCA_038236615.1. Taxonomy (GTDB): domain Bacteria; phylum Pseudomonadota; class Alphaproteobacteria; order Caulobacterales; family Caulobacteraceae; genus Caulobacter. Next base: position 395,939 of record JBBRZO010000002.1, on the reverse strand, counting down.
TCGAGGCCCTGCTGGCCCGCCGCGTCGACGCCCGCACCGCCAAGGACTGGCCCGCCGCCGACGCCATCCGCGCCGAGCTGGATGCGCTGGGCGTGGTGGTCATGGACTCGGCCACCGGGGCGACCTGGCGGATGAAGGACTAACGGATCCAAGCCCTTCCCCCGCTGGCGGGGGAAGTGGCCTGAGATGCGCAGCATCGAAGGTCGTTGGGGGGCCTTGCAGGAGAGTCCGGTGCTCCGGCCAGCGCCGCAAGAGCCCCCAACGAGCCTCCAGCTTCGCTGTCGGCCCACTTCCCCCGCCAGCGGGGGAAGGGCTTCTAGTTTTTAGCGCCTGTAGACCACCCGCCCCTCGACGATCGTCAGCACCGCCCGCGCCTTGAGGATGTCCGCCTCGGGAACGGTCATGATGTCCTTGGAGAAGGCGGTGACGTCGGCCCGCTTGCCGACTTCCAGCGTGCCCAGCTCGCCCTCGCGGAACACCGCATAGGCGGGGGCCCAGGTCAGCATGCGCAGGGCCTGCTCACGGCTGACCCGCTGGTTCAGGCCCCAGTCCGGACCGGCGAAACCCTTCAGGTCGCGCCGGGCCACCGCCGCGTAGAACTCGATCAGCGGATCGCCCTTCTCCACCGGCGCGTCGGAGCCGGCGCAGATGACCGCGCCGCTGTCGAGCAGGCTCTTCCAGGCATAGGCGCCGACCAGCCGGTCGGGGCCCAGGCGGGCCGGGGCGAAGTAGAGGTCGCCGATGGCGTGGCTGGGCTGCATCGAAGCGATGACGCCCAGCTTTGCGAAGCGGGGGATGTCAGCGGGATCGAGGATCTGGCTGTGCTCGATCCGCCAGCGGCGGGTGAGGTCGCCGGCCAGGGCCTCCTGGTACCAGTCCAGGGTCAGCCGGTTGCCGCGGTCGCCGATGGCGTGGGTGGCGACCTGGGCCTTCACGGCCAGGGCCTGCTTGAGGATAGGCAGGGTCTTGTCGTGGTCCGAGAGCAGCAGGCCGGAGATGTCGGGCCGGTCGCTGTAGGGCTTGAGCAGGGCCGCGCCGCGCGAGCCGAGCGCGCCGTCCATATAGAGCTTGACCCCCCGCACTCGCACCCGGCCCGAGGCGTCCTCGAACGGCCCGCGCCTTAGCACCTCGCCGGCGTCCTCGGGCTGCATGAAGTTGTCGGTGCGGATCGGCAGGGCGCCCTCGCCGGCCAGGCTGTTCAGAGACGCAATGTCGGTCGCCGAGACGCTCATATTGTCGACGCCGGTCCAGCCGCGCTCGGCATAGACCTTCGATCCCACGGCCAGCGCCTGGCGGATGAAGGCCGGGGAGGGCTCCGGCAGCTTGGCGCCCATCAGGCTCATGGCGTTGTCGATCAGCATGCCGGTCGGCTCGCCCTTCGTGTCGCGCTCGATGCGGCCGCCGGACGGGTCGGGGGTGTCGCGGGTGATCCCGGCCAGCTTCAGCGCCGCCGAGTTGGCCACCAGGGCGTGGCCGTCGGCCCGGCCCAGCACCACCGGACGGTTCGGAACGACGGCGTCGAGGTCGGCGCGGGTCGGGAAGCGGTTCTCGGGCCAGTGGGTCTCGATCCAGCCCCGGCCCTGGATCGGATCGATCCCGGGGTGGGCCTTGTCATAGGCCTTGACCGCCTGGGCCAGGGCCGCCGCCGAAGGCGTCCCCTCCAGGTTCAGGGTCAGTTCCCGCATGCCGATGCCGGTCAGATGGGCGTGGGCGTCGACGAAGCCCGGGAAGGCCGCCGCGCCTTTCAGATCGATGGCCTTGGCGCTGCCGGCCATAGACCGCGCCCCGGCCAGGTCGCCGACATAGGCGACGCGGCCGTCCTTGATCACCACGGCCTGGGCGAGCGGCGCGCCCGTCACCCCGGTGTGGATCGGCCCGCCATAGATCAACAGGCCACCGGTATCCTTGGGGAGCGGGGCGGCCGACAGGGTCATTACCGCGCCAAAGGCCGCTAGCAGGGTCAGCTTGGCTTGCATGATCGGTCTCCGGAGGGGCTCAAGGCGCAGGTTAACGCCGCGGGCGGGAAGTAGCGAACAGGCATGAAACGAATCAGCACCGAATCGGCGACCTGCCCCAATTCCGCGTTTGTTCACCCCAACCCATTGTATCTTAACGAGGATTAACCACAATTGGGAAATCGGCTCATGGCGACGGCGGGGGCTGGTCGGGAGGCTGGGCCACGTTCCCGCTGGCCAGCGAACGTCGGGGGGCAAATCGGGCCGTCCGGCGCGGGTTAACGCAGGCGACGAAACTGGCGAACAGGCGCGAAACGAATCAGGACCGAATCGGTGACGTCGCCCAATTCGACCTTTGTTCACCCCAACCTATTGTATCTTAACGAGGATTAACCACAATTAGCATTCGAGCCGCAGGGGGTCTTATGGGCGGGATCAGCAAGGACTTCTGGGGCTATGCAGCGACCCTCTTGATCGTCCTTGGGCTATTGGCGTTTGGCGTCGCTGCACTCTGGGCGATGGCCCACCCAGGACATAGAACCGGCTATCGTTCGGAATGGCATTGCCTACCCCGGACCGACTACTGCGAGCGGCAGGCGCCGCTGCCGGAAGTACGCGCCGCGCCGAAGCCTAAGAAGGCGTCCTGAGACGGCGATAGAGTCTCCCGGCTTGACGGGCCGACCCCCCTTCGCCTATATCGCCGCTCCCTCGCGGGAGTCTGACTGCCGCGTGTCCGAATTCTTTGTTGAAGGTCGCCTGCTATGTCGCGCCGCTGCGAGCTCACTGGTGTTGGTCCGATGGTCGGCCACAACGTCAGCCACTCCAACATCAAGACCAAGCGCCGCTTTCTGCCGGCCCTGTCGCCCGCCACGCTGCAGTCCGATGCCCTGGGCCAGGCCTTCCGCCTGCGCATCAGCAACGCGGCCCTGCGCACCCTGGACTTCCGGGGCGGCCTGGACGCCTTCCTCACCAAGGCCAAGGACGAGAACCTCTCGCCCCGCGCCCTGAAGATCAAGAAGCAGGTCAAGGCCAAGCTGGCCGCCGCGACCGCCGCCGCCTAAGTCTGGCTGCATCGCTTCTATGAAAAGGCCGGTGGAAACACCGGCCTTTTTCGTTTCTAGGCCAGCATGTCCGGCCCGGCAGCCCGCACGTCGGTGCAGCCGGTCAGCGCCATGGCCATCATCATCTCCTGGCGCATCACTGACAGCATGTGGGCCACGCCCGGCCCGCCGCGCGCCGCCAGGGCGAAGGCCCAGTTTCGGCCGAGGAAACAGCCCTTGGCCCCACTGGCCAGCGCCTTGACCACATCCAGGCCCGAGCGCACCCCGCCGTCCATCAGCACGGTCATGTCGTCTCCCACGGCGTCGGCGATAGCGGGGAGGGCGCGGATGCCGCTCAGGACGCCGTCCAGCTGCCGCCCGCCATGGTTGGAGACCACGATGCCATCGACACCCCGGGCGCGGGCCTCGCGGGCGTCCTCGGCGTCGAGCACGCCCTTGAGGACCAGCGGGCCCTTCCAGTGCTCGCGCACCCACTCGATATCGTCCCAGGTCAGGGTCGGGTCGAAGTTCTTCACCACCCAGGGCCAGAACTCCATGATCCCCTTGGCCTCAGGGATGGCGGCGGCGACGTTGCCGAAGGTCAGCGGCCCACCGCGCAGATAGACATCGAGCAGCCAGTCCGGGTGAGTGATGCCGTCCCAGGCGCGCTGGAGACCCTTGAACGGCGAGGTTCCGCCGAACAGGCCCGAGCGGACGTCGCGATAGCGGGCCCCGGGCACCGGCAGGTCGACAGTCAGCACCAGTACCGGACTACCGACGGCGGCGACCCTGGCCAACAGGGCCTCCATGTAGCCGCGGTCCTTGATGACATACAGCTGGTACCAGGGCGCCGCCCCGGCCGCCTTGGCGACCTCCTCGACATCGCAGACCGACAGGGTCGAGAGGCACATCGGCACCCCCGCGCCCTGGGCCGCCCGCGCCGCCTGGGCCTCGCCCCGGCGGGCGTACATGCCGGCCATGCCGATGGGGGAGAGAACGACAGGCATCGAGAGCGGTTGGCCGAACAGCTCGGTGGCCAGGTTGATGCGGGAGACGTCGCGCAGCACCCGCTGGCGCAGAGCCAAGGCCTCGAAGTCCTCGACGTTACGGCGCAGGGTGGTCTCGGCGTAGCTGCCGCCGTCGACATAGTCGAACAGCACCTTGGGAATGCGCCGCCGCGCCAGTTCGCGATAGTCGCTGGCGCAGGCCGGAGTCATCGCTGAATTCCTGTCATTTGGGGACCCAGTCGAAGGCCATCATCAGGGTCCGTTCGCTGGCGCTGAAATTGTCATCGGCCAGGATGTAGATGCGGGCCCCGCCGGCCGGATTGGTGACCAGGGCCAGGCCCTCAAAATTGTCGCGGGTATAGGGGGCGGCCAGGCTGAAGCCGTCAATCACCCGGGGCTTGGTTCTCGGATCGACGATGATGGAGATGTTGATCCGGCTGCCCCGGACGGCGTCCCAGGCGCGATGGATGATGGCGATGGAGCCATCCTGGAAGGGTGAGACGGCGGTCAGGCCGAACGCCAGATCCTGCATCCGGCCGGCCGGGATGCCCACGCAGGCGCCAGCCAGGCGGCAGATCCACATCTCGCCCTCCTCGCCGCCGACGATATAGGCGTCGGGCGCGAAGCTGGGATACTGGCTCAGCGCCTCCATGCCCTCATTGGCCGAGAACAGGGTGGCCGGCATGGGGACGGCGCGCGGCGGTCCGCCGGCGGCCGGGTAGAGCCAGATGCGGTGGTTCTGCTCGAAGCTGACCAGGCGATCGCCATTGGCCATGACGGCCAGGCCCTCGGCGTCGCCCCAGTCCTTGCCCTGCAGCGGCTTGCCGTCGAGGCCGGCGAGGGGCTCCAGCTTGCCATCGGTCAGACCAGTGAAGCGGCCGCTGGCATCGACCTGGAGCTTGGCCTGGAAGAAGTCGCCCTCATCACTGATGGCCATGACCGTGCCGTCGGGCAGGATTTTCAAGTCCGAGAGGCCGTGCAGCCGGCTGGTCTGGTCGCTGGTCAGCGCCACCCCGCCCGCATAGACGAAGTGGCCGATGCGGTCCTGGTCCGGCTTGTCCGGATTGAGCGGCACCGGGGTCGAAACCAGGCTGATCCCGTTGCCGGCCGGAACCGGCGCGGGCGGTGTCGCCGGCGGACTGGCGCAGGCGGCCAGGACGAGGGCGAGGACCAGTCCCGCGAGACGCCTCTTCCCCAAATACCTCATCCCATGGCCTCGGCGACCTTGCGGGGGCTGGTGGCGCGCAGGCCGCCGGCCGGTCCGCCCTGCACCGTCGGCGGTGGGGCCAGCAGGCCTCGCACCTTGGCGGCGCGCTTGGGGTCTTCTTCGAACATGGCGGCCAGCTGTTCGACCAGCACCCCACCCAGCTGTTCGACATCGACGATGGTCACCGCGCGGCGGTAGTAGCGGGTGACGTCGTGGCCGATGCCGATGGCCAGTAGCTCGACCGAACTGCGGTTCTCTATGTCGGAGATGACGCTGCGCAGGTGGCGCTCCAGATAATGGCCGCTGTTGACCGACAGGGTGGAGTCGTCGACCGGCGCGCCGTCGGAGATGACCATCATGATCCGCCGCTGCTCTGGCCGAACCGACAGGCGCTGGTGAGCCCACATCAGGGCCTCGCCGTCGATGTTCTCTTTCAGCAGGCCCTCGCGCATCATCAGGCCCAGGTTCTTGCGGGCCCGCCGCCAGGGGGCGTCGGCGGCCTTGTAGACGATGTGGCGCAGATCGTTGAGGCGGCCGGGGGCGCTGGGCTTGCCGGCCTTGATCCAGTCGTCACGGCTTATGCCGCCCTTCCAGGCCCGGGTGGTGAAGCCCAGGATCTCGGTCTTGACCGCGCAGCGCTCCAGCGTGCGGGCCAGGATGTCGGCGCAGACGGCAGCGACCATGATCGGCCGGCCACGCATCGAGCCGGAATTGTCGATCAGGATGGTGACCACTGTGTCGCGGAACTCGGTGTCCTTCTCTTCCTTGAAGGACAGCGGCGCGGTCGGATCGACGATGACGCGGGTCAGGCGGGCCACATCCAGCAGGCCTTCCTCAAGGTCGAAGCTCCAGGATCGGTTCTGCTGGGCCATCAGCCGCCGCTGCAGCTTGTTGGCCAGGCGCGAGACGACGCTGGAGAGGCTGGCCAGCTGCTGGTCCAGGTAGGCCCGCAGCCGGGTCAGCTCTTCCGGGTCGCACAAATCCTCGGCCGAGACGATTTCGTCATGGGCGGCGGTGAAGACCTTGTAGGGCGGCTCGGGCTGGCCGCTGTCCTTGGGGTCGGGCCGGGCGGGCTTGGAGCCGTCGCCCATCTCGGGCGCCTCGTCGCTCATCTCGGCGTCTTCGTCGTCCTGGACCTCGGTGGTCTGCTCCTCGCCCTCCTCGCTCTCGCGGTCGGAGGCCTCGGTCTCCTGCATGGACGAGCCTTCGGGGGATTCGCCTTCGCCCTCGCCGTCGTCGTCCTGGCCTTCGCTCTGCTCCTGGTCGTCGCTCTCGTCGTCGGAGTCTTCGGTGGCGTCGGCGTTATCATCGCCCATGTCCAGGTCGCGCAGGATGGCGCGGGTGACCTTGGCGAAGGCGGCCTGGTTGTCGAGGCTGGCGCTGAGCCGGTCCAGGTCCGCCCCGGCCTTGGCCTCGACCTCGTCGCGGAAGCTGTCGACCAGGCTGCGCGCGATTTCGGGCGGCCCGTCGCCGGTCAGCCGCTCGCGGACCATCAGGGCCAGGACGTCGGCCATCGAGGCGTTGGTGCGATCAGCGGTGCGGGCCAGGCCCTTGCGCTCCAGACTCTGCTCCAGGACCGCGGTCAGGTTCTTGCGCACCCCGCCGAGATTGTTGGAGCCGATGGCTTCGATCCGCGCCTGCTCGAGCGCCTCATAGACCGCCTGGCCCTGCGGCGTGGCGGGGCGGCTGCGGTTGTGAGCGACCGGGTCGTGGTGCGATAGGCGCAGGGCCATCTGGTCGGCCAGACCCCGGATGCGCGAAGCCTCGGCAGGCGACATGTCACGCGACGGATGGGGCAGCACGGCTCGCTTGCCGGACAGCGAGGGGCCATCGCCCGAGAACACGACCTCCAGGTCCGGCGTTTCGGCCAGGGAGCGCGCGGCGTGGGCCAGGGCGCGCTTGAAGGGTTCGACGGGGCTCTCGGGCTTGTTGGCCATGGCATTTCCTTAGCCCGCCCTGGCCAGGGATTCCACCGGTTCGGACGCCTGATCGGAACGGATGGAACCCGATCCGCGTTGCTCATTCTGAAATTCGCAAATTCGAAGGATAGTCAGATGCTGAAATGGGCCCTCATCTTCGCGATCGTCGCCATCGTGGCCGGTCTGCTTGGCTTTACCGGCATTGCCGGCGCGGCCGCCGGGATCGCCAAGATCCTGTTCTTCCTGTTCGTGGTCGGCTTCCTGATCTTCCTGGCGCTGGGCACGTTCGCCGCCAAGAAAATCAGCGGCAACTAGCGACCAGGACAGCGAGCTATTGGGGCCGGATCCGCGAGGGTCCGGCCCCTTAGCTTACCTAGACGTCCAGGCCTTGGCTTCCTGGCCGGTAATGTCGATCAGGTCGCCCATGCTCAGATTGATATCGATCAGGTGCAGGCCCCAGTCCTTCTGCACCATCCCCATCACCACGACATCGCCGGCAATGGTGTCGGTGCGAGCGTCGGCCGGGTCGCCGTGGACGGTGACCGCCAGGTAGCTATGGCCGTCCTGGTTGGCGCAGTCGGCCGAGATCAGGCCCGGCGTGGTGACGAAGCGGGTGACGATGGTCTTGCCCTTGGCCCAGTCGGTGGCGGCGGCTCCCGCACCGGCGCTGGCGCGGGTGGTGAAGTAGGGGCGGAGCATCCCGTTGCTTCCGGCCAGGACGCCGGGATTGACGCAGGCGGCGGTGGCGCCGGCCACATCGGATTTTCCGAAGAAGCTGGTCGCCGGCGGCGGGCTGTCGGCGCGGAACGAGGCGTAGGAGATCAGGCAGCCGGTCTGGCTGGCGGACTTGCAGGTGGGGATCGAGCCCCAGAGTCCGGTCTTGTCGCTGACCGGGACGCTGGCGCCGAGCAGAATGGCCGAGACCATCAGCTTCTGGGCCGGCTTGCCGTCAATCTCGTTCTCGATGAGCTTGCGCAGCACGCCCGAACCTTGGCTGTGCCCGATCAGGATGACGCCCCGGCCCTTGTTCTCGTTGGCCAAGTACCAGTTCCAGGCGTCTCGGACGTCATTGTAGGCCAGGGCCCGGTCGGCCGGGATGGGCTGGCCGGTCATGTAGCCGCGCAGGGCTCCCAGGGTGATCTGGCGATACATGGGCGCGAACGGCCGGCAGACCGTCGTGAACCGCGCGAACTGCACATAGGCGACGCCCAGTTCCTCGCGGTTGGGCGTCATGTCGCTGTTGCCGGCCGGATCGTTGGAAACGGTGGGGTAGACGTAGAAGCAGTCGACCAGCGGCTTGTCCGCAGGCTTGAACGCCTCTTCGCTGGTCGCGCCGTCCGCCTGCACCACCGTGGTGGTCAGGTCTTCCGCACAGGCGTCCTGGCGGCCGGGCAGGCAGAGCCAGGTCTTGGAGTCGGCATAGTCGTTCCTGGCCGGGGTGGAGGGTGTCTGCGTCCAGGCCGCGCCGGCCGCCAGAAGTCCCAAACCCGCAAAGGCGCCCGCGATCCAGATCCGCATCGTCTTCTCCCGCCGTACCGACTGTTCTGAAACGACAGTGTGACGCCGCTCCGGCGGTCCGTCCACAACATGAACCGTGACCAACCTGCCGCTCGGCGCAGGTTAAGTTTTTTCCATGTTTAATGATCGCAACGCCGCGCGACTTGCGGCGTTGGTCAGGGAACCACACATCGGGCTTGTTGCAGGAGACGGAACGTGGCGAGGCGCAGACCCAAGGGGGTTCTGGAATTGGGCTGGGCGGTGCTTGAGAGCGCCGCGACCGGCCGGGCCGAGCACGTCCCCACGTCGCAATTCTATACGGATGACGTCGTCCGCCGCATCGCCTTTCAGGCCGGCGGCGGCCACGGCTGGCGGATTTCCGCCCTGTCGACCCCGCGCGCCAAGGCGCCGCCGTGGAAGATCGTGGTGATCACCGGCGCGCCGTCCTGGGCGGAATACTGGGCGCCGGCCCTGGCCGCCCTGCCGCAGGACCGCGAAATGATCGTGGTGGACCGGCCGGGGTTCGCCGGCAGCGAGCCGGTGGAATATGTCGGCGACATCAGGGTGCAGGCTCAGGCCCTAATGCCGCTGCTGGAAACCGCCCCGAACCAGAAGCTGCTGCTGGTTGGCCAGTCCTATGGCGCGGCCATCGCCGCCCTGATGGCCGCCAACCGTCCGGCCCGGCTGCAGGGGCTGGTGCTGCTCTCCGGTTTCTTCGGCGAAACCGGCCCGACCGGCCGCTGGCTGGTGGAACTGGGCGGCAGGCTGCTGAAGTGGGTTCCCCGGCTGGTGCCGCGCGACCTGAAGAACGCGGTGCTCGAGGTTCGCGACCAGCACACCCAGCTCGATCACCTGCACAACGCCCTGTCCCGGCTGAGCGTCCCGGTGCATGTCGTGCACGGTGACGCCGACGACTTCGCCCCGATCGAAACCGCCGAGCGGCTGGTCGGCGAAACCCGCACCCGTCGGCCGATGGCCTTCCGCCGGGTCGAGGGCGCCAACCACTTCTTCAACGACGGGCCGGCCGAGATGGTGCTGGACCTGTTGGAGGATTGCCTGCCAAAGCCCTTCGACTGGAAGGGCATGGGCGCGGCGGCCTGGGCCGTGGCCCGATCGCCGTTCAAGGGCTTTTTGGGCGCACGGGCGAAGGCTGAGGCCCCGGCCTGAGGGTTCAGGCCACGGCGCGCAGTTCGACCCGCTCTGCTGGGATCGTGAAGCTGAACCGCGAGCCTTTGCCGGCTTCGCTGGCCGCTTCGATACGCCCCCCCAGCAATTCGACCAGGTCCCGGCTGATCGCCAGGCCCAGTCCCGTCCCGCCGAAGCGGCGCGTGGTGCTGGAATCGATTTGATTGAACTTGCCGAACAGTTCGCTCATCCGCTCGGCGGGGATTCCGGCGCCGGTATCGGCCACGGTGAACCGCAGATCTGCGCCGACCCGTTGGAGGCTGACAGTGACCCCGCCGTGGTTGGTGAACTTGACCGCATTCGACACCAGGTTCGAGAGAATCTGCCGGATCCGGCCGCCGTCGGTGCGCCACAGTCCCTGCGCCTCGGGGGCGATCTCGGCGACCAGCGTCAGGCCCTGCTCGGCGGCCATGTCGGAGAAGGCGCCACGCACGCCATTGGCTATCGTCGCCAGATCCGTCGCCTCACGGACGATCTCCAGACGGCCGGCTTCGATCTTGGCCAGGTCGAGGACGTCGTTGAGCAGGGTCAACAGCGCTTCGCCCGACTCCTGCAAAATCCCCAGGCGCTCGCGTTGAGGCGTGGAGAGCTCGCCCATGGCCATGACCTGGGCCATGCCCAGCACCCCGTTCATCGGCGTACGAATCTCGTGGCTCATATTGGCCAGGAACTGCGATTTGGCGACGCTTGCCGCCTCGGCGCGATCGCGGGCATTGGTCAGGTCATCCAGGGTGGCCGACAACGTCGCCTCATGGGCGGTCAGGGCCTGAAGCACCCCGATGACGCGCAGGCCAAGCCCCGCCGCCGCCAGCAGGAGAATCAGCAGGACGCCGACGATGGGCAGGGCGGCGTGGCGGACCACGCTCGTTCCAGGATGCTCGGGGCGCCAGGCCAGGGTCGCAAGCGGCTGGGTTCCGGCCAGGCCACTGATATCGGCGTGGGCCAGGCCGGCGCGGGGCGTCGTATCCACCAGTCGCAGGCTGGAAATGCCCAGATCCTGCTGCAGGCGGGCCAGGAAGGCGGGGCCGACAAGTTGGGCCGACACCACGACGGGCGTGGGGCCGGTGGGCCCGGGCGCGCCGTCTTCCGATACGACACTGGACGCCACGACAAAATAGAGGTCGCCGCCGGACCGGACCGCGCCACGGGCCGTTGAGACAGAGTCGAAACCGCCCTTCAACGTCAGGCCGCCTCGCAGCTTGGCGGCCAGGTCGCCCCGCACCTGCGCCACCAACGGCGCGACGTCACGGGCAAACCCGGCGCTGGCCTGGGGCGGCGTCTGTTTGCCAACTTGGGACGCGTAGACCAGCCTATCCTGGGGATCGAGCAGGATGGTGCGGTCATGATGTTCGTACTGAGCGTAGTAGACGCCGAAATTGGTGTCGATCCAGGGCAGGTCCGGCTTAGGGCCGGTGGCCTTGACCGCGTCGTTCCAGATCGTGGCGGAGGTAACGTCTTCGGTCAGGCGATCCAGCCGGCGGGCCAGAGTGCGCTGGACAAGCGCCTGTTCCTGACGGGCCTGCACGCCGTCGATGGCGGAGGCGGAAAACATCACCATGCCGATCCCGGCGCCCAGGACGACGACGACCACGGCGATGGCCCAGGCCAGGATGCGCCCAAGCGCGTCGCGGGCTTTCCCGGCGGCGATCGGAGGGGCGGAGCGCATCTGCATGCCGATTACGCTAAACAGACAAGACTAATGGTCGTTGAATCATCCGGCGTCGGATTGTCGCAACTGGTGAACAGGGTTTCGTAACCCGTATTCGATCAGGGTGGGCCCGGGGCGTCTCGCGCGGCGTTGGCCCGGCCAGCCTTCAGCCGCAATAAATCGACGCCGACGCCCCGGGGATCGACGGGGCGCTGGTCGCCAGTCTGAAGAAGGCGTTCTGAGGCCTATTCGGCCGCAACCCGCGCGCTGTTGACCACCATCGATTCCAGACGGCCACGGATAAGGTCTTCCGCCTCGCTGATGATGCGGTCGATCAGATCCTTGCAGGTCGGGATATCGTGGATCAGGCCCTGGATCATGCCGGCCGACCAGATGCCGCCGTCGGTGTCGCCATTGGCCAGGGCGTCGCGGCCCCGCGTGCCGGCCACCAGGTGCATGACGTCTTCGAACTTGGCGCCGCCGGCCTTTTCGATGGCCACCACTTCCTGGCTGACCGCGTTGCGCATGACGCGGGCGGTGTTGTGCAGGGTGCGGAAGATCAGGTCGGTCTGGCGCTCGTCGTTGGCGACCATCTGCTCCTTGAAGGCCTGCGGGATCGGGGCTTCCTGGGTGACGCAGAAGCGGGTGCCCATGTTGATGCCGTCGGCGCCCAGCGCCAGGGCCGCGACCAGGCCGCGCGCATCGCCGAAGCCGCCCGAGGCCAGCATCGGGATCTTGATGCGGTCGGCGGCGGCCGGGATCAGCACTAGGCCGGGGACGTCGTCCTCACCGGGGTGACCGGCGCATTCGAAGCCGTCGATCGAGATGGCGTCGACGCCCATCCGCTCGGCCGAGGCGGCGTGGCGGACGGCGGTGCATTTGTGAATGACCTTGATGCCGTGCTGCTTGAAGTGGTCGACATGCTCCTGCGGCTTGTAGCCGGCGGTCTCGACGATCTTGATGCCCGCATCGATGATGGCGGCGCGATACTCCGCATACGGCGGAGGCTTGATGGCCGGCAGGATGGTCAGGTTCACGCCGAACGGCTTGTCGGTCAGGTCCTTGGTCCGCTGGATTTCCTTGGCCAGCTCTTCCGGCGTGGGCTGGGTCAGGGCGGTGATGAAGCCCAGCGCTCCGGCGTTGGCCACGGCGGCGACCAGCTCGGCCTTGCCCACCCACTGCATGCCGCCCTGGGCGATGGGGTGCTCGATGCCGAACAGCTCGGTGAAGCGGGTGCGAATGGCCATGAGACGTCCTCCCAAACGATCGTTTCAAAGACAGTAGGAACGGTCACGCCGCGTCAGGCAAGCGGGTTTAGGTGACCTCGAAGAGGCCGTGCTCTCGGACCGTTTGCCGCATCTCCAGCCGCGCCAGATAGGCGGCCACCGCCGGCAGGTCCGGCCGCTCGGCCAGCGGCGTTCGCCGCCAGCGGTTGGCCGAGAGGCCCAGCAGGATGTCCGCGAGCGTGAAGCTGTCGCCGGCCGCATACGCTCCGGTGTCGGCCAGGCGCTGGTCGAGAATGGCCATCGTCCGGTTCCACTTGGCGGTGGTCTCTGCGATCTGGGCCGGGTCGGGATGGGGCGGATCGTTCCGGGCCAGGGCCGGGAAGACATAGCGCCAGGACATGTTGAGATCTGTCGCCTGCCAGTCCATCCAGCGCTCGACCTGGGCCCGCGCCCAGGGCTGGTCCGGCAGCAGGTCGGTGCGCCCGGCCTTGCTCGTCAGGTAGCGGCAGATGGTGTTGGATTCCCACAGCACCCCGTCCTCGGTGAAGACCACCGGCGCCTGGGCGTTGGGATTGAGGGCCAGGAACTCCGGCGTCTCGGTGGAGGCAAAGCCCTTGCCCCAGTCCTCACGCTCGTAGCCGATGCCAAGCTCGGCGCAGGTCCAGGCGACCTTGCGGACATTGATCGAACTGAACTTGCCGAGCAAGCGCATCAGTCGCCGCCCTCGGTCGGTTCCGGATAGGTCTCCAAATAGATCGCACGCTCCACCGTCATGTGCAGCACGCAGGCGTTGGCGGATACGCGCGAGAGCGTGCCCCAGTCCTCGTCCTGCAGACTGGCGCAATCGGCGTCGCGGAAGGCGATCCAGGCCTTCTGGGCGGCGCGCAGCTTGGCTTTCTGGCGCTCGTTGAGACTGCCCATGGTGCTGGCGTAGGCGGCGTTCAGCGCCTTGTCTTGGATCTCCAACTCCTGGGCGATACAGCCGATCATCCCCGCCGTGGAGCCACCCTCGGGGCTCTCAAGGCATTTGCCAAAGCCAGGCGTATAACGGGCCATGACCGGATCAGTCGGTGGATCCTGGGCCAAGGCCGGGGCCGCGACGGTCAGCGCCGCGACGAAAATCAGAAGGCGGCGCATCGATCCTCCGTTGTTCTCAGACAAGCCCCTGCCGGCCAATGGCGTAAAAGCGCTCGGCCCGCTGTTGGCGCAGGGCGTCGGCGTCGAGGTTGCCAAGCTTGCGCAGTTCGTCCTCGACCGCGTCGCCGACCAGCTGGACCATGGCGTCGGAGTCGGAATGGGCGCCGCCGGCCGGCTCGTCGATGATGCGGTCGACGATGCCCAGGCCGATCAGGTCCTGAGCGGTGATCTTCATGGCCTCGGCCGCGTCCTTGGCCCGGGCGTTGTCGCGCCAGAGGATCGAGGCGCAGCCCTCGGGGCTGATCACCGAATAGATCGAGTGCTCCAGGATCAGCACCTTGTTGGCGCCGGCCAGGGCGATGGCGCCGCCCGACCCGCCTTCGCCGGTAATGGTGGCGATCATCGGGGTGGTCAGGGTCAGGCAGCGCTCGGTGCAGCGGGCGATGGCTTCAGCCTGGCCGCGCTCCTCGGCGCCCAGGCCCGGATAAGCGCCGGCGGTGTCGACGAAGCTGATGACCGGCAGGTTGAACTGCTCGGCCATGTCCATCAGGCGCACGGCCTTGCGGTAGCCCTCGGGCCGGGCCATGCCGAAGTTGTGCTTGAGGCGGGTAGTGGTGTCGTGGCCCTTCTCATGGCCCATGACCACGACCGGCTGACCGCGGAACCGGCCCAGGCCCCCGACGATGGCCTGGTCGTCAGCGAACTTGCGGTCGCCGCGCAGCTCGACGAATTCCTCGATCAGGCCGTTCACATACTGGGTGAAGTGCGGCCGCTCGGGGTGGCGGGCGACCTGGGTCTTCTGCCAGGCGTCCAGGTTGGCGTAGGCCTTGCGGCGCATCTCGTCCATGCGGCCGCGCAGGGCCTCGATCTCGGTGTCGAAGGATCCTTCGCCGGCGTTGTCGGAGAGCTTGGATAGCTCCTCGATCTTGCCTTCGATGTCGGCGATGGGGCGTTCGAAGTCGAGATAGTGGTGGGCCATGAGTCGTGAACGCTCGCCGTGACAGAAGGTGGCGAAACTAGAAGGTCAGAAGCGCCAGCGCAAACCAGTCCTTGGGATCGGTCCAAAGCTGCTGGAGTTTCCAGCCCGCCCGCTCGGCCAGATCCTGCAGGGATTTGGGCGTGAACTTGTACGAACTCTCGGTGTGGATGGTCTCGCCGGCCGTGAAGGCGAAGGATTTGCCAGTCAGATGGACAGTCTGGTCCTTCAGCGCGCGCAGGTGCATCTCGATGCGCGACGCCTGCGGGTTCCAGCGGGCCTCATGGGCGAAGGAGGCCAGGTCGAAGTCTGACCCCAGTTCGCGGTTGGCGCGGGCGAGCAGGTTGAGATTGAAATCAGCGGTCACGCCCTTGGCGTCGTCATAGGCCGCTTCCAGCACGGCGGCGTCCTTGACCAGGTCCGCGCCCAGCAGCAGGGCCGCGCCCTTGCCCAGATGGCCGCGCATGTCGGCCAGCAGGGTCTGGGCGTCGGCCGGATCGAAGTTGCCCAGCGTCGAGCCGGGGAAGAAGCCCAGGCGCGGGCCGCGCGGCAGGGCGGGCGGATTGCGGGGAAGGTGGGTGAAGTCGCCGGCCACGCCGCGGGTGGGCAGGCCGGGGAAGCGGGCGGCGACAGTGTCGGCGGTGGCCTGGGCCGCGCCCGGGTCGATCTCCAGGCAGACGTAAGCCGCCGGGGCGGTCAGGGCCGAGAGCAGCAGGGCGGCCTTGTCGCCAGAGCCCGAGCCATATTCGACCACCACACGGCCAGGGCCGGCGGCGTCGGCGATCTGCGGGCCGATGTCGGCCAGCAGGGCCATCTCGGTTCGGGTCGGATAATATTCCTCCAGCCGGGTGATTTCGCTGAACAGGCGTGAGCCTTCGGCGTCGTAGAACCACTTGGGCGGCGTGGCCTTCGGCGTGGCGGAGAGGCCCTCAACCAGATCATTGGCGAAGTGAGCGCGGGCCACGATGGGTCCCATGGCGGCGAGCTGGTTCATGCGCAGTTCCTGGCCAGACGCAGGCCGGCGAACATCCAGCGCAGCTGCGGTTCGAAGAAGTTGCGGTAGCTCGCCCGGACGTGGCCGCGGGGCGTTATGCAGGCCCCGCCCCGCAGGACGAATTTGCCCGACATGAACTTGCCGTTGTACTCGCCCACCGCGCCGGCTCCTGCCTGAAAGCCGGGATATGGGCTGTAAGCGCTGGAAGTCCACTGCCAGACGTCGCCAAACATCGAACCATCGCGGGATGGCGCGGGCCGCAGGATGTCGTTTTCGAGGAAGTTGCCGGTGAAGTCGGCGGGATGGGCGACCGCCTCCCACTCGGCCTCGGTCGGCAGCCGCGCCCCGGCCCAGCGGGCGAAGGCCTCGGCCTCGTAGTAGCTGACATGGCAGACCGGAGCGGCCGGATCGACCGGTTCGAGGCCCGCCAGGGTCACCTGCTTCCAGCCGCCGTCACTCTCCCGCCAGTGGAATGGCGCGGTCCAGGATTCGCGTTTCACGGAGTCCCAGCCGTCGGAGAGCCATAGGGTTGGCGTGGCGTAGCCTCTGTCCGCCATGAAGGTCAGCCAGTCGCCATTGCTGACCAGCCGGTCGGCCAACTCAAAGGGCTCCAGCCAGACCTTGTGGCGCGGCCGCTCGTTGTCGAAGGCGAAGCCCTGCGACCCGGCGCCGATCTCGACCAGCCCACCGCCATTTTTGATCCAGCCCTGCTCGCGGTCCGGCCCCGTGGCCGGGGCCAGGTCAGTGCGATAGGCCGGCGCGCCGGGATGGCGGGCGAACAGCGAGAGAATATCCATCAGGATCAGCTCCTGATGCTGCTCCTCATGGTTCAGGCCCAGCTCAATGAGCGGCGCGGCGGCGGCGAAGACGGCGGCCGGCGCGGTCTCGCAGAAGCGGTCCAGCGCCGCGTCCATGGCCCGCCGCCAGTCGAGGATCTCGGCCACCGTCGGGCGGGTGACCAGGCCGCGGTCGGGGCGGGGATGCCGTTCCCCGACGGCCTCGTAGTAAGAATTGAACAGATAGCGCGTGCCCTCGGGCGCCGGTGGGCTGAAGCCGGCCGGGCCCAGCACGAACTCGTCGAAGAACCAGGTGGTGTGGGCCAGGTGCCATTTGGTCGGGCTGGCGTCTGGCATCGACTGGGCCTGCATGTCCTCGGGGGACAGCGGTGCGGCCAGGGCCAGGGTTCGCGCCCGGACCTGCGCCACGGCGGCGCGCCAGTCCTGCCGGTCGTCGGAATCAAACGCCACAGCCAGCCCCGTCGTTCAGGCGCCATAGCGCCATTCGCCATCCGAGAATGGCCAAATGCCCTGAGCCAGGACATAGCAGCAAAGCGGGTGAGAACAAAACACGAATAGTTCGTCGATCCGCGATATTTCGCCCGCCGTTGAGGCCTAAGCCCGAGGGGCAAACGTCGTCAGCGGCGCCGCGTTCCGACCCTAGGCGGCGGGAATCGTCTCAAGCCGCGCCACGGCGTCACGGAACGGCTGCGGCACGGTCACTGGTTTGCGCTCGTCAGGCGTGGCGCAGACGTAGGTGGTTTCGACTTCGGTCAGCAGGTCCTCGCCCCGAAACACGGCAATGGCGAAGGTGAAGCTGGAATTGCCGATCCGCCGGACGCGGGCTCCCAGGGTCAGCAGGTCATCGAAGACGGCGGGGGCGCGGAAATCGACCTTGCTGGAGACGGCGAAGATGTCGGCGCCATAGGGCAGCAAGGCCTGCGGATAGGGAAACCCCGCCCAGCGCAGGTATTCCGTCATCGCGACGTCGGCATAGGCCAGGTAGTTGGGGTTGAAGACGATCCCCTGCATGTCGCAATCGCCCCAGCGCACCCGCAGCGGCTCGGTGAAGGCGAAATCGGCCAGGCTGGCGCGCTCATCCGCCATCTACAGGCCGTAGGCGGCGGCGAGGTCGGGGTCGCGGGCGGCGATCTGCCGGGCGCAGTCGACCAGGACCTTGGCCTGCTTCCAGGTGGCGTCGTCCTGCATTTTGCCGTCCAGCATGGCGACGCCGGTGCCGTCGGGCATGGCTTCGAGGATGCGCTTGGCGAAAGCGATCTCGCCGGGATCGGGCGAGAAGACGCGCTTGGCGATGGCGATCTGGCTGGGATGCAGGCTCCAGGCCCCGGCGCAGCCGAGCAGGAAGGCGTTGCGGAACTGCTGCTCGCAGCCCTCCGGGTCGTCGATGGCCCCGAACGGGCCGTAGAAGGGCTTGATGCCGTGGGCGGCGCAGGCGTCGACCATCTTGGCGAAGGTGTAGTGCCAGATGTCCTGCTGGGCGGCGACGCGCGGGCCACCATCGGCGCGGGGGTCCTCGATCACCTTGTAGAAAGGGTGGCCGCCGCCGACGCGGGTGGTCTTCATCTGCCGGCTGGCGGCCAGGTCGGCGGGACCCAGGCTGATCCCCTGCATGCGCGGGCTGGCTCCGGCGATGGCCTCGACGTTCATCACGCCCTCGGCGGTCTCGAGGATGGCGTGCAGCTGGATGGGCTTTTTCAGGCCGTGGCGGGCTTCGAGCACCGCCAGGAACTGGTCCATGTAGTGGATGTCCCAGGGCCCCTCGACCTTGGGCACCATCATCACGTCCAGCCGGTCGCCGACACCCTCGACGATCTGGGTGACGTCGTCGAAATGCCAGGGCGAGTTGAGGCAGTTAATCCGCGTCCACAGGCCGACGCCCAGGGCCGCGAAGTCGGTCGCATTGGCCAGCTCGATGAAGCCGGCGCGGGCGGCGTCCTTGGCGTCGGCGGGGATGGCGTCTTCCAGGTTGCCCAGAATGACATCGACGGTCGGGGCGATCTCGGGGACCTTGGCGCGGACCTTCTCCAGATGCGGCGGCACGAAATGGATCATCCGTTCGACGCGGACCGGCAGGTCACGGAGCGGGGCGGGCGCGCCGATGGCGAGCGGCTTGAAAAATCCCCGGGCGGTTTTCATGGCGGCGTCCCCTTCGCAGTTGCGAAGCGGTTTGTGGGACTGCTGCTGCGACGCGTCAATCCTTGCGCCCCAGCGGATGCTTGGTCTCGACTACCTCGCGCAGGCGCTCGCCGGCCACGTGGGTGTAGATCTGGGTGGTGGCGATGTCGCTGTGGCCCAGCAGGGTCTGCACGACGCGCAGGTCGGCGCCGCCTTCCAGGAGGTGGGTGGCGAAGGCGTGGCGCAGGACGTGGGGACTGACCTTGGCGGGATCGATGCCGGCATCGGCGGCCGCTTCTTCAAGTAGTTGGGAGAAGCGGCGGGGGGTGAGGCGGCCTGTCTTGCCGCGCGAAGGAAAGAGCCAGGGGCTTTCCTTGACGCCTTTCGGCAGGAAGGCGGCGCGCAGGGGCAGCCATGCCTTTACGGCCGTTCGCGCCGCTTCGCCCAGCGGGGCCAGCCTTTCCTTGCCGCCCTTGCCCTTGATCATCAGATAGGCCGGGTCGCGGACCAGGGCCGCCAGGGGCAGGGCGGTCAGTTCCGACACCCGCAATCCGGAGGCGTAGGTCAGCTCGATCAGGCAGGCCAGCCGCGCGCCCTGGCCGCCATCTCTGGCGGTCGCAGCGGCGATCAGGGCCTCGACCTCCAGGCTGCTGAGGACCTTGGGCAGCGGCCGGCCCTGGCGCGGCGCTTCAACACGGCGGGAGGGATCGTCGGCCCGCCAGCCTTCGCCCAGCACGAAGCGGTAGAACTGCCGGATGGCTGCGCGGCGACGGGCGGCGGTGGAGGGGCTGAGGCCCCGGGCGCCGATGTCGGCGAACCAGGCCTCGATGTCCTCGCTTGAAGCATCCTTCAGCGAGCGGCCCCGGGCGGCCAGGAAGCTCTCCGCGTCGGCCAGGTCCTTGCCATAGGCGGTGACCGTGTTGGCGGCGGCGGCCCGTTCGACCGCCATCATCTCCAGGAAGGCTTCGCTCCAGGCGCTCACTTGCCCGACTTGCTCATTTGAACGAAAGCGCCATCAACCCTTCGACCGCGAAGTCGCGGGCGGCGTCGGTCAGGCCCGCCTGGCGCAGCGCCTGGATGATCCGGGCCCGGTCGGCCGGGCCGGGGCCTGCCGCGCCGGCGTCCTGGCAGATGGAGAGGACCAGCAGGGCCGTCTCGCCTTTCAGGCCCCCCTCAGCGGCGCGGTCCAGGGCGGCCAGGCGGGCGGGAGAGGCGGCGGCCTTGCCGACGTCGAAGGTCGCGAACTCGGCCCGGGCTTCGGGGCTCATCGGCGCCCCCAGGGCCGCCAGGATGATGGCCGCCGGCTGGGCGGCGGCCTTGGGCCCGCCGACCGCGCCGCGCTCGATCAGCCGGTCGAGAGTCGGGCCGATATTCTCGCCGGTGGCGGCGGCCAGCAACGCGTCCAGCATGGCCAGGGTGTTGGGGCCCAGGCCAGCCTCGGTGTCCTGGACCAGACCGGCGCGGCTGGCCTTGGCGCTTTCCAGGTCGCCCAACGCGATGGCGTCGCGAATCTCATCGACCGCCGCCATGCCGCTGGTCGGCGGGGTGGGGTCGAAATGTGGAGCGGGCGGCAGGTCCAGCTTCAGGCGGCGCGACAGGGCCCGCTCCAGACCATTGCGGTCCGACGGCGCTCCGGGATCACCCGTTCCGGCGACCAGGGCGGTCATCAGCCGGGCATAGACCGGGTCCTTGGCCTTTTCGAGGGCCAGGGTCAGGGTGAGCTGGGCGCCCGGCTGACCGGCGACCGCCTGGCAGTAGGCCCGCAGTTTCAGCCAATAGACCCCGTCCCGCCCGGTCTGCAGCCCGTCGCCAATGGCGCAGGCCCGGTCGTCGTCGCCGACCAGCAGGGCGGCCTCGGCGGCGGCCTGGGACAGGGGCTCGCTGGACCCCAGGTTCGGGGCGCGATCGACCGAGGTGTTGGCCAGGGTGGGTTCGCCGAGTGCGATCAGCGCCTTGGCCCGGGCGGCGGCCAGGGCGGCGTCGGTTCCGGCCCCGGGCGGGGCGGTGGCGCCAGTCGACAGCAGCCGGATACCCAGCCGCCTGGCGGCGGGTGACAGCGGCTTGGTCCCGATGATCGGCATCACCGCCCGGGCGATGTCGGCCGAGCTGTCCTTCCAGAGGTCGGGGCCCAGACCCTTGGCCGTCTTGTCGCCGGACGAGAACAGGTCCAGCCCGCCCAGCCGCGAAACCTCGACCTGGGCCAGGGCCCCGGAAGCCGTCAGGGAAGTGTTCAAGGACGCGGCCAGGATCGCCGCCATCAGGGACCGTCGCATGCTCATGGGCCTATCCTAGCCCGGCTCTCGCCGTCAGGAAACTTGGCTCGCCGGGCAGGCGCCGTGTAAAGCCAGAGACAACATGCAACAGGTTCCCAATCTCCCGAAGAAAACCATCGCCCTCGTCGGCCTGATGGGGGTCGGCAAAAGCAGCATCGGCCGCCGGCTAGGCGTGGCGCTCGGCCTGCCCTTTGTGGATGCCGACACCGAGGTCGAGGCGGCGGCGGGCCGCACGATCCCGGAGATTTTCGCCGCCTATGGCGAGCCGGCCTTCCGGGACGGTGAGCGGCGGGTGATTGCCCGGTTGCTGGAGGGCGAGCCTCACGTACTGGCCACCGGCGGCGGCGCCTTCGTCAACGCCGAGACCCGCGCCCTCATCAAGGCCAAGGCGATCTCGATCTGGTTGAAGGCCGACCTGGAGGTCCTGGCCCGCCGGGTCGGGCGCAAGGACAACCGCCCCCTGGTCCAGGACCGCGATCCGATGGCGGTGCTGCAGGAACAGGCAGAGGTCCGTTATCCCTTCTACGCGGAGGCCGACCTGACCGTGCAGACGAGCGACACCCCGCACCAGGAGGCGGTGACCGCCATCCTGGAGGCCCTGCGCGGACATTTCGCCGGGAGCCCGGCATGACCCGGACCATACGGGTGGGGCTGGGCGAGCGGGCCTATGATGTGATGATCGGGCCGGGTCTGGTGGACCAGGCCGGCGCCCTGATCGCGCCGCTGCTCAAGCGTCCGCGCACCGCCATCGTCACCGACGAGACTGTCGGCGCTCATCACGGTGAGCGGCTGGCCGCGTCGCTGGAGCGGGCCGGCGTGGCCTGCGACGTGATCGTTCTGCCGCCCGGGGAGGAAACCAAGAGCTTCGCGGGTCTGGAAGATCTCAGTGACCGGCTGCTCAGCCTGGAGCTGGACCGGGGCGACCGCATCGTGGCGTTCGGCGGCGGGGTGATCGGCGACCTGACCGGTTTCGCCGCGGCCATCTTCAAGCGCGGCATGGACTTCATCCAGGTCCCCACCACCCTGTTGGCCCAGGTCGACAGTTCGGTGGGCGGCAAGACCGCCATCGACACCCCGCGCGGCAAGAATCTGATCGGCGCCTTCCACCAGCCCGCCCTGGTGTTGGCCGACCTCGACATCCTGGCCACCCTGCCGGACCGCGAGATGCGCTGCGGTTACGCCGAGGTCATCAAGTACGGCATGCTGGGCGATGCGGCCTTCTTCGCCTGGCTGGAGGACCACAGCGCCAGAGTGCTGGACCGCGATGTTGAGGCCCTTACCTACGCCGTCGGGCGTTCCGTCGAGATGAAGGCGCAGATCGTCGAAGAAGATGAGCGCGAGGCCGGCCGCCGGGCCCTGCTCAATCTCGGCCACACCTTCGGCCATGCCCTGGAAATCGAGATGGGGCTCGGCGAGGTCCTGAAGCATGGCGAAGGCGTCGCCGCCGGCTGCGCCCTGGCCTTCCGCTATTCGGTGGCCCAGGGCCTGTGCCCCGAGGCCGACGCGGCCCGGGTCGAAGCGGCGCTGATCGCCGCCGGCCTGCCGACGCGACTGTCCGACATCACCAACGCTCCGCTCGCCGCTGACCGCCTGATCGCCCACATGGGCCAGGATAAGAAGGCCGAGGGCGGCGCCCTGACCCTGGTCCTGGCCCGCCGCATCGGCGACGCCTTTGTCGCCAAGGGCGTCGACCCCGCCCCACTGCGAGACTTCCTGGTTTCCGAAGGAGCCACCCCTTGAGCCACTTAGCGCCCTTGCTCGCGCTGGCCCCCATCGTCTTTGGGCTGCTGGCCGTTTCGGCCTTGTTCTCAGCGGCCGAGACCGCCCTGACCGGGGCCAGCCGCGCCCGCATGCACCAACTGGAGCGCGAGGGCGACCGCGGCGCCGGGCGGGTCAACAAGCTGCTGGAAGACCAGGAGACGATGATCGGCGCCGTCCTGCTCGGCAACAACATGATCAACATCCTGGCCTCTGCCTTGACCACAAAGGTGTTGGACGCCGCCATTCCCGGCGGGCTGGGCGTTGTGGCGGCGACCGCCACCATGACCGTGCTGGTGCTGGTCTTCGCCGAGGTCCTGCCCAAGACCCTGGCCATCGTGAAGTCCGACGATGTGGCCCGCTTCCTGTCTGGCCCGACCCTGATCGTCGTGCGGGTCTTCGGCCCGATCATCTACACGATCCAGTTCATTGTCCGCCGGACCCTGCGGGTGTTCGGGGTCAACCTGTCGATGGACCTGGACGTCCTGGCGGCGCACGAGGAAATCCGCGGCGCTGTCGAGTATCACCACTCCGAAGGCCTGGTCGAAGGTGGCGACCGGCGGATGCTGGGCGGGGTGCTGGACCTGTCGGAAATGGACGTCAGCCAGGTGATGGTGCACCGCAAGTCCATCGCCATGCTGGACGCGGCCAAGCCGGCCCGCGAGCTGATGACCCAGGCCCTGGCGCTGGGCCACAGCCGCATGCCGCTCTATCGCGACGAGCCGGAAAACGTCGTTGGCATCCTGCACACCAAGGACCTGCTGCGGGCCCTGGTCGAGATCGGCCCGGTCGATACGCTGGACGTGGCCTCGCTGGCCCGCACGCCCTGGTTCATCCCCGAGACCACCAAGCTCAAGGACCAGCTCAACGCCTTCCTCAAGCAGAAGAGCCATGTGGCCCTGGTGGTCGACGAATACGGCGCGCTGATGGGCCTGGTGACCCTGGAAGACATCCTGGAAGAGATCGTCGGCGAGATCGACGACGAGTACGACACCACCGTCCAGGGCGTGCGCCGCCAGACCGACGGCTCGGTGCTGGTCGACGGCCAGGTCACCATCCGTGATCTGAACCGGGCCATGGACTGGACCCTGCCGGATGACCATGCGGTGACCATCGCCGGCCTGGTGATCCACGAGGCCCAGACCATCCCGGAGCCCAAGCAGACCTTCAGCTTCTACGGCCACCGCTTCACGGTGCTCCGGCGGCGGCGCAACCAGATCACAGCGCTCAGGGTCAGCCCGCGCGAGCCGGTCGAAGAACACGGGTAGTTACCCAAAACGGGCTTTCTCGCGCATTGTGCGTCAGGCTCACGATGGCCTATGAATCGTCCCGAGGTCCGCGGTGTGCAGCGGCCGCTAAGGCTGGAGCAGAACGGATGGGCGGATCAAGGTCCCTTGAGGGGCTGAAGATCCTTGTGGTCGAAGACGAGATGCTTGTCTCGATGCTGGTCGAGGACATGCTGGGCGATCTCGGCTGCATCGTCATCGGTCCCGCGGCGTCTCTCGAAGAAGCGCTTGTCCTGGCGCGGGACGCTCAGATCGACATCGCCCTGCTGGACGTCAACCTGGCCGGCAAGACCATCTATCCGGTGGCCGACATCCTCAAGGAGCGCGGCGTCCCTTACGTCTTCGCCAGCGGCTACGGCGATTCCAGTTCCGAGGGCCCCCACCAGGGCGCGCCCTCGCTGCAGAAGCCGTTCCGGATGGGTGATTTGGAGCAGGCGTTGCGGGCGCTGGCGGGTTAGTCCGTCAGGGCCTGCGCGATCAGTCGCTGGGTCATCGGTTGGACCATCGGCGTTCCCGCCATGCCCATCCGCTGGATCAGGCCGATGAACAGCAGGTCATTGACCGGGTCGATCCAGAACCAGGTCCCAGCCGCCCCGTCCCAAAGGTAGGTCCCGGCGCCGACCGGCAGGTCCGCGGCGGCCGGGTCGTAGACCGCCACGCCATTGAAGCCGTAGCCAAAGCCCGGCCGGATCTGCTGCGCGCCGATGCCGTGGCCGGCGCCGATCAGGGCCTCGTTGAGGTGGTTGGCAGTCATCAGCGCCACCGCTTCGGGGCTGACGATCCGCTGCCCCGCCCATTCGCCGCGGTTCAGCAGCATCTGGGCGAAGCGGGCATAGTCGGCCGCCGTTGAGAACAGCCCGCCGCCGCCGGAAGGCAGGGGCGGCGTGGTCTGGTGATCGCGGCCCAGGATCGAACGGGCCTCGCGTAGCGTTCCCTCCGGGCCCATCTCGTAGAGGGCGGGCAGGCGGCCCAGCTTCTCGGCCGGGATGTGAAAACCGGTGTCGGTCATGCCCAGTGGCTCGAAGATCCGGGTGCGCATGAAGTCCGGCAGGCTCCGGCCGCTCAGCGCCTCAATGACCGCGCCCTGTACGTCCATGGCGATGCTGTAGCGCCACTGCCCGCCAGGCTCGTAGGCCAGCGGCAGGGCGCCCAGCCGCTCGACCATGTCGATCATCGACGTGGCCCGCAGTGGATGGGCCTTCAGGTAGAGGGCGTCGACCGGATCGTCGGGCGCGAAGCCGTAGCTGAAGCCGGCTGTGTGGGTCATCAAATCCAGCATCGTTGGTTGCCGGCTGGGCGCCGAACCGTCCGCCAGCTTCAGGCCGGCCAGGGCGGGCAGATGCTTGGCAATGAGGTCTTCGGGCCGCCACCGGCCCTCGTCGTGGAGGATCATCATCGCCACGGCAGTGACCGGCTTGGTCATCGAGAAGATGCGGAAGATCGCATCGGTGGTCAGGGCCTCGCCGGTAGCCAGCGACTTGACCCCCATAGCGTTGGTGTGAACCAGCCGGCCGTGGCGGGCGACCAGGGTAACGGCCCCGGCCAGCTCACCGGCGTCGATCAGCGCCTGCAGGGCCGCATCGGTGTTGGCCAGGCCGGCTGACGACAGGCCGACATCTTCGGGATTGGCCGGAGACAGGGTGCGGTCGGGGCTGGTCATGGGCGACTCCGGAATTGCGGCTGTGCAAATTTGGCCGGGGATCGCATCCACTGCCAGGGTAATTTCGGTGACAGTTTACTCAATTCGCTCAACGGCTTGGGCAGCCGCGGGGCCGCTAGCGCGAATTAAGTAAACTGTCACCGAAATGGGGCGCCGCCATGGAAAAGGCCCCGGACATCACTGTCCGGGGCCTTTCCGTTTCTACAGCTCGAAAGCGCCGTTAGGCGGCCTTCTGCAGCGACTTGGTCAGCATGTTGACCGCCGCGTCGCGGTCGATACGTTCGATGGCGGCGACTTCGCGGGCCATGCGGTCGAGAGCCGATTCATACAGCTGGCGTTCGCTGTAGGACTGCTCGGGCTGGTTCTCGGCGCGGTGCAGGTCGCGGACGACCTCGGCGATCGAGATCAGGTCGCCGGAGTTGATCTTGGCTTCGTATTCCTGGGCCCGGCGCGACCACATCGTGCGCTTGATGCGGGCGCGGCCCTTGAGGGTGGTCAGGGCCTTGGTGACGACATTGCCTTCGGCCAGCGGGCGCAGGCCCGAGGTGATGGCCTTCTTGGTCGGCACGCGCAGGGTCATCTTCTCGTGGTCGAAGGTGATCACGTAGACTTCGAGCGAATAGCCGGCCACTTCCTGGATCTCGACAGCCTGGATCGTGCCCACGCCATGGGCCGGATAGACCACGTGGTCCCCGACCGAGAATTCCAGAGCTGTCTTCGTCATTGCTCGTCCTTTTCTTTGACCCGCACCCCCGCGGGCCGGATGGGCTGCTCCCTGGGCATGAGGCGAAACCGATGGCGAACAGGGCCCCGTCCGCGGAAACGGTCGCGGGCCACGTCAGACCGGTTTCAATAGACCTCTAGGACACCCTTCGCCTTCGAATGGGGCGAGCCGACAGGAGCGGCTGTTCTTGAACCAGGCGCGACGGTTGATCGTCACGTCGTCTGGGACGGTATCACAAAAATGAAGCGTTTGAAAGGATTGCGACAATCGGCGCGCCACTAGCTGGGCGGCCTTAGCTGCCCTTTCCGGGCTTTTCGCTGAAGTGGCCGGCTTCCAGCTTGCCGGTGACCCGCTCCCAGTCTTCGGCGTCGGCCGGGGGCGCGCCCTTGACCGTGATGTTCGGCCAGACCTTGGCGTAGTCGGTGTTGATGGTCAGCCACTTGCCGTCGGGATCGTCCTCGGTGTCAGGCTTGATGGCGTCGACGGGGCATTCGGGCTCACAGACGCCGCAGTCGATGCATTCGTCCGGGCTGATGACCAGGAAGTTCTCGCCCTCATAGAAGCAGTCGACGGGGCAGACCTCGACGCAGTCCATGAACTTACATTTGATGCAGGCGTCGGTGACGATGTAGGTCATGAGCTTCTGAGGGACTTTTGGCGGTCTCGGCGGGGCTGCGTTTTCGGGTTCCGGCGGCCCGATGTCAACGTCCCGTGCTCAAAGGCCGCTGTCAGTTATTCTCCAAGTCGCGATAGAGGCCTCTGGCTTCGGCCGGCGGGCCGCGCCGTTCGCCGATGGCGGCCACCTCGACGGCAATTAGCCGGCCGCCCAGCGCGAAGACCAGGCCGTCGCCCGGCTTGATGGCGCGGGAGGCCTTGTCCAGCCGGGTCTCGGCTCCCGCCCGGAGCATCCGAACCCGACCCTCATCGAGGAACTTGGCCGCCAGGGTGCGGGTCTTGAAGAACCGCGCCCGCCACAGCCAGACATCGCAGCGGCAACCCCCGGAATCGTTTGGGGCGCTCACGCGGTTCTGGCCTTGCGCTTGCGCGGACGGCGACGCGCCGCGGCGGGCGGCGGCGCGTTCAGCTGGGCCAGGGCGGCGAAGGGCGAGCCGGAAGGCGGCGGGGGAGCCGGCAAGGCCTTCTTGTCGAAGCGGCGGCGCCAGGCGATCGGCGCCTCCTTGTTGACCGGCGCATAGCCCAGGCCCCGCAGGATGGCTTTGCCGTCCGCCTCGCTCCAGCCCAGCGACTGCCGGGCCTCGTCGGTCAGCACCTGGCCGCCGCCCTGCTGCGGACCGGTGCGGAGCAGGCCCTCGAGCGTCTCAAGCTGGTCGACCGGAACCGCCAGGGCCTCGACCGCGCGCAGGGCCCGCGCCGACAACGCCTTAGGCGAGGGGGGCGGGCTGGGCAGGCGGCTGATCTTACCCGGGGGCGGGCGCCAGGCGCCGCCGTCCAGCGCCTGGGCGAAGGCCAGGGCTTCCGGTTGGGTCAGGCTGGGCATGAACAGGCTGAAGGCGCCGATGCGGACGCCGAGGCTGCGCAGGGTGCGGCGCTCGGCCTGGCTGAGGGCGCGCAGGTCGGCCTCGACGGGTTTGCGATCCATCACCCCACCGGCCTCGATCAGCCGGTGGGCCAGGCCGCGGGGGAGGCCGCGCAGCTGGCCGCTGGCCATCGCCGCCTGCAGGACCCGCATGGGTCCCAGCCGCCGGCCGCCCTCGGCCGCCAGCCAGGCCTCAAGTCGCCGGGCGGCGCGTTCGCGGGCCGGTTCGGGTCCCAGTTCGCCCAGCAGCCGCACCTTCTCGGCCTGCACCACGCCGGCCGCCGCGCCGCGCCACAGCACCGCGCCGTCCGGGGTCAGGGAGAAGGCCTCATCCGGTTCGGCGGCGAGCTGGCCCAGGCGGCGGGCGACTTCCGGGCCCACGGCGCGTTGGGCGGCGCCGCGCAGAGCCTTCTCTTCGAGGGAACTGGCGGCCTTGGGGGCCTTGAACACCAGGCCATCCAGCTTGCCGACTTCGTGGCCCTCGACCGTCACGGTGCCGTCGGCGGCGACACCGGCCAGCATCTCGCCGCGCTCGCCCAGCTGACGCATCAACACGCTGGTGCGCCGGTCGATGAACCGGGCCATCAGCTTCTGGTGCAGGGTGTCCGAGAGCCGGTCCTCGACGGTGCGGGTCTGGGCCTGCCAGTAGGCCGGGTCGGCCAGCCAGTCCGGGCGATTGGCGATATAGGTCAGGGTGCGCATCCCGGCCAGGCGCGCGGCCAGGGTGTCGATCTCGCCGTCGATGCGGTCCAGCGACTGGACCTGGCCGGCCATCCAGTCGTCGGGAATGCGACGCTTGCCGGTGGTCAGCCTAAGGAACAGCCCGCGGATCATCGACAGGTGTTCGTCCAGGGCCAGCTTGCGGAAGTCCGGCGTCTGGCAGACCTCCCAGAGCTTCTGCAGGGTGTCCTTGGCCCGGGCTCGGCTGGTGACCTCAGGGTCCTCGGCCAGCTTCTTCAGCACCGTCTCGTCGATGGCCTCCTCGGCCAGCTTCAGCCCCTCGCGCGGCGGCAGGGCGTCCAGCGAGCGGATCAGATTGGGCAGGTTGGAGAAGTCGAGCTTGTGGTTGCGCCATTCGGCCCCGACGACCGGCTGGAACTGGTGTTCCTCGACGGCGGAGACCAGGTCCTCGTCCATCTCCTCGGCTTCGCCGGTGACCCCGAAGGTGCCGTCGCGGACATGGCGGCCGGCCCGGCCGGCGATCTGGCCGATCTCCTGGGCGTGCAGCCAGCGCGTCTTCTTGCCGTCGAACTTGCGCAGCCCCGCGAAGGCGACATGGTCGACGTCCATGTTCAGTCCCATGCCGATGGCGTCGGTAGCCACCAGGAAGTCGACCTCGCCCGATTGATAGAGGGCGACCTGGGCGTTGCGGGTGCGGGGGCTCAAGGATCCCATGACCACGGCGGCCCCGCCGCGCTGGCGGCGGATCAGCTCGGCGATGCCGTAGACCGCCTCGGCCGAGAAGGCGACGACGGCGCTGCGGCGGGGGAGGCGGGTGAGTTTCTTGGGGCCGGTATAGATCAGGCTGGAGAACCGCTCGCGGCTGACGATCTCGGCATGGGGCAGCAGCCGCCGGATCAGCGGAGCCATGGTCCCGGCCCCCAGCAGCATGGTCTCGGCCGTGCCCCGCGCATGCAGCAGGCGGTGGGTGAAGACGTGGCCGCGCTCTGGGTCGGCGCAGAGCTGGATCTCGTCCACCGCCAGGAACTCGACCTCGCGGTTCAGCGGCATGGCCTCGACCGTGCAGACAAAATATTGCGGCCGGGGCGGGACGATCTTTTCCTCGCCGGTGATCAGGGCGACCGAGCGCGGGCCCTTCTGAGCGACGATGCGGTCGTAGATCTCGCGGGCCAGCAGCCGCAGGGGCAGGCCGATCATCCCCGAGGCGTGGCCCAGCATCCGTTCGACGGCCAGATGGGTCTTGCCGGTATTCGTCGGGCCCAGAACTGCGACCAGCCGGGGCGGAGCGGCGCCGGTCGAACGATCACTCATCTGTCGAAGGTGGGGGCGATTCCGGGGGGCGGCAAGGGGAATTGGTCCCCCTCGCCGCGGCAAAAACGCGATGCTAGATACCGGGCATGTCGATCCGCCTCCAAAACCGCACCGGCGTCGCCGCCCCGGCAGAGATTGTCTGGGAGGTCCTGACCGATCTCGCCCACTGGCCGGACTGGAATCCGCTCTACGCCCATGCCGCCGGCGAGGTGAAGATCGGCTCGGTCTGGACCCTGGCGCTGAAACTTCCGGGCCGGCCCGACGACATCCAGCGGCCCACGGTGCTGGACTGGGCGCCCAACGACCAGATCCATCTGCAGACCAAGACCTTCTTCATCGCCTCGCTGCGCTATCTGGAGATCGAGATTCTCAGCGAGACCGGCTGCATCTTCTCCAACGGCGAGATATTCCAGGGCATGCTGGCCGGCCCGATCATCAGGCCGTTCCGCCGCGACCTGCAGCAGGGCTTCAACGCCATGGGCGAGGCCATGCGGGTCAGGGCCGAGGCGCTCTGGCAAAGCCGGGGCGGAAAGCCCACATCCACGCCATGATCGACGACCTCTATTCGGCCAAGATCCTGGGACTGGCCGCCAACATGCCGCGCGCCGGGCGCCTGGCCGCGCCGGACGGGTCGTCCGAGCGTGTAGCAAAGCTGTGCGGCAGCCGGATCATCGTCGATGTGGCGCTGAAGGACGGCCGGGTGGCCGACTTCGCCCAGGATGTGAAGGCCTGCGCGCTCGGCCAGGCGGCCGCGGCGGTGCTGGGCGAGAACGTCATCGGGGCCGATCTTCAGGAAATCGAAACTGCGCTTGGCCAATTTCGTGCTATGTTGAAGACCGGTGGTTCGCCGCCGACCGGTCGTTTCAAGGATCTCGCCGTGCTGGAGCCCGTCAAGGATTACGCGCCCCGACACGCTTCGACGCTTCTGGCGTTCGAGGCGGTGGCGGACGCTGTCCGGATGGCGGCGAAGCGAGCGGCTTCACGAACTAGCGGCGCCGACGCGGCTTGATCGCGGGCGCAGGCCTGCGATAAGCGCCGGGCTTCGTTCACCCCCACAGCGTCGGCAATGTCCCTTTACGAACGCAGCGTCCGCTCGGCCTTAAGAGGCTACAAGCTGACTCTGTCCCCGTTGATCGGGCGCCAGTGCCGGTTCCTTCCGACCTGTTCGGAATACATGGCAGAGGCTCTGATCGTGCATGGTCCCGCTTCCGGCGCCTGGCTAGGCGTCAAGCGACTGTGCCGCTGCCATCCCCTGGGCGGTTCGGGCTATGACCCGGTGCCGCCGAAAGAGTCGAGACCATGATCGATCTGATTTTCCCTGACGGCTCGGTCCGTCAATATCCGCCGGGCTCCTCGGGGCGCGATGTCGCCTCGGCGATCTCCAAGTCGCTCGAGAAGCGCACCCTGCTGGTCCGGCTGGACGGCAAGCTCTACGACTTCGACCGTCCCCTGCCCAATGGCGGGAAGGTAGAATTCGTTGATCGCAGCGACCCCGAAGCCCTCGACACCATCCGCCACGACACGGCCCACATCCTGGCCGAGGCCGTGCAGGAGCTGTTTCCCGGCACGCAGGTGACCATCGGCCCCAATATCGAGGACGGCTTCTTCTATGACTTCGCCCGCGAGGAGCCGTTCTCCACGGACGACTTCGCGGCCATCGAAAAGCGCATGCGCGACATCGTCGACCGCGACGAGAAGATCATCCGCGAAGAGGTCGACCGCGACGCCGCCATCGCCGACTTCAAGGCGATGGGCGAGGGCTACAAGGCCGAGATCATCGAGAGCATTCCGGCCGGTGAGACGGTGACGGTCTATCGCCAGGGCAAATGGAAGGACCTCTGCCGGGGCCCGCACCTGCCGTCGACGAAGCATGTCGGCAAGGCCTTCAAGCTGACCAAGCTGGCGGGCGCCTACTGGCGCGGCGACCAGAACAACGCCCAGCTGCAGCGCATCTACGGCACGGCCTGGGCGACGGAAGAAGACTTGGCCGCCTATCTTAAGCGGGTCGAGGAAGCCGAGAAGCGCGACCACCGCAAGGTGGGCAAGGCCATGGACCTCTTCCACCTGCAGGAAGAGGGCAAGGGGATGATCTTCTGGCATCCCAAGGGCTGGACGCTCTACCGCACGCTGGAGGCCTATATGCGCCGCCGGACGGAAGAGGGCGGCTACAACGAGGTCAAGACGCCCCAGATCCTTGACCGCTCGCTGTGGGAGCGCTCGGGCCACTGGGCCAAGTTCGGCCACGCCATGTTCACCTGCGAGACGGACGAGGGCGAGACGCTGGCCGTCAAGCCGATGAACTGCCCCGGCCATATCCAGATTTTCAACGTCGGCCAGAAGTCCTACCGCGACCTGCCGCTGCGCATGGCCGAGTTCGGCTCATGCCACCGCTATGAGCCCTCGGGCGGCCTGCACGGCATCCTGCGGGTTCGGGCCTTCACGCAGGACGATGGCCACATCTTCTGCCGCGAGGATCAGATCGAGGACGAGACGACGCGGTTCGTGAAGCTGCTGCACTCGATCTACGACCATCTGGGCGTGGAACTGCACAGCGTGAAGCTGGCCCTTAGGCCGGAACTTCGCCTGGGCACGGACGAGCAGTGGGACATCGCCGAGGCCAAGCTGGAGCGGGCCGCCAAGGCCGCCGGCGTCGAAGTCGAGCACCTGCCGGGCGAGGGCGCTTTCTATGGCCCCAAGCTGGAGTTCCACCTGAAGGACGCCATCGGCCGCACCTGGCAGTGCGGCACGCTGCAACTCGACTATGAGACGCCCGGTCGCCTGGGCGCCGACTATGTCGCCGAGGACGGCTCCAAGCAGCAGCCGGTCATGCTGCACCGGGCCATCCTGGGCACCTTCGAGCGGTTCTTAGGGATCCTGATCGAGAACTACGGCGGGGCCTTCCCGCTGTGGCTGGCGCCAGTGCAGGCGGTAGTCGCCACGATCACCTCCGACGCCGACGACTATGCCGAGAAGGCCCGCGCGGCCTTCAAGGCGGCCGGCATCCGGGTCGAGACGGACGTTCGCAACGAGAAGGTCGGCTACAAGATCCGCGAGCACAGCCTGGCCAAGGTCCCGGTCATCGCCGTGGTCGGCCGCAACGAAGCCGAAGAGGGCAAGGTCGCCATCCGCCGGCTCGGGTCGCAGGACCAGACGATCGTCACCCTGGAGGAGGCGGTGAAGCTGCTCACCGCCGAGGCGACGCCGCCGGATTTGAAGTAGATAGCGCCCCACCGCGAGGCGGAACGAGAAGGCGAGGCCTGCGAGGGCCTCGCCTTTTTCATGCGCGACAAATCCTCACCCGGAGGGGGAGGGGGACCATGCGGAGCATGGTGGAGGGGGTCTGTGTGACTTCCACTGTTCAGGAAGGGGCGCGGCGGATCGGCTGAGCGATCTCACCACTGTGGAAACCACGGCAACCCCCTCCACCACCCCTCCGGGGCGGTCCCCCTCCCCCTCCGGGTGAGGATTTGCGGAACTAGGCCGCGCCCGGAAACACCCCCGCTCTTGTCAGCGAAGACGCCGGCGCCTTGCCGATGCGTTCGCTGACCCATTTGCCGATGTCGATCAGCCGGCCCAGGTCATACCCCGTCTCGAACCCGGCCCGCTCCAGCATGTAGACCAGGTCCTCGGTGCCGATATTGCCGGTCGCGGCCGGGGCAAACGGGCAGCCGCCCAGGCCGCCGACCGAGGCGTCCAGCACGTCGACCCCCGCCTCGACGCCGGCGAAGGCGTTGGCCAGGCCCGTGTTGCGGGTGTCGTGGAAATGCAGTCGCAGCTTGAGGTCCGGGGCGACCTTGCGCACCGCTTCGATGCGGCGGCGGACCAGCCAGGGGTCGGCCGCGCCAATGGTGTCGGCCAGGGCCAGTTCGGCGACGCCCATGCCGGCGACCGCACGGGCGATGTCCACAACGCGCTCTTCCGGCACCTCCCCCTCGAAGGGACAGCCGAAGGCGACGGAGATGGTGACGGTGATCGGCGGGCCGCCCTCGGCCTGCTGGCGGGCGGCGATGGCGGCGGCGGCGGTGACCTGTTCGGCGATCGAGGCGGCCTGGTTGCGGATGCCGAAGCTGTCACTGGCGCAGACCACGACATTGGCCTCATCGCACTGGGCGGCCACGCAGCGGTCCCAGCCGCGTTCGTTCAGGACCAGCCCGATGCGTGAGCGCTTCGGATCATGGGGCAGGGCGGCCATGATCTCCTCGGCCCCGGCCATCTGCGGGACGCGCTTGGGATTGACGAAGCTGACCACCTCCTGGCGGCGGGCGCCGGCGGCTTCCAGGCGGCCGATCAGCTCGACCTTCTCGCCGACCTCGAGAATGGTCTTCTCGTTCTGCAGCCCGTCGCGGGCGCCGACTTCGACGATTTCAATGAAACGGCTCATTTGGCGATCTCAGGAATGGGTCCCTCAGATGGGGCTGGGGCGACCGGTTCGCCACGGTAGAAGGTCAGCACCATGGTGCGGTTGTTGGCGTAGTCCTTGCCGGTAATGGTCCCGACCGGATGCGGGGTAAGCCCCCGGTCCGCCATGGCGGCCAGGAAGCTGGCCATCTGCTTGCGGTCAACCACGGCCGGGCGACCTTCCGAGAGGGCTTCGGCGGCGTCGGGACCGTTGCCCAGGCCTGTATTGGTGCCCAGGGCGAAGACCAGGCTGGGCTCGTTATAGCCGGCGACCTCCACCGGCCCAGGGACGATGCCGCCGCGCGGGTTGAGGCCGGTCCGATCCAGCTCACGCACGATATCGCGCGACACCCAGAGCGGCTCCAGCCGAGGGACCAGCGCCATGGCGGCAGTGTGGGCCAGGACGCCCAGGACGCCGGCGACCACCACGGCGGTCACCGCGGTGCGGCTGAGCAGCAGGAAGGCGCCCGCCGCGGCGGTGAGAAGGAAAAGGCCAACGGCCAGGGCGGCCCAGGGCGTGTCGGTTGGGTCGCCGAACTCTTGCAGGCCGCTGATCATCAGGGCGGCGAAGACCAGGCCCATCAGCACCGCCAGCCCGGCGCCGGTCCAGCGGACCTTGGTCCCCAGGGTCTCGCGCAGGGCGGCGGCCATCATCCAGGCCAGAGCGGCATGGGCGGGCAAGGTGTAATGGGCCAGCTTGGTGGGCAGCAGCTCGAACATGATCCAGGTCGGGATCAGCCAGCAGAGGGCAAAGCGCAGGCCGGGGCTGGTCCGTTTTTGCCAGGCGGTCACCAGGCCGGCCGGTAGCAGCAGCGAGGCGGGGAACAGCAGGGCCGAGATCAAGAGCAGGTGGTAGCCCGGCATGCCGCCATGCCGCTCATGGCCGCCCGTCAGCTTGGGGGCCAGATCGCCGTTGATGGCGCTGCCCCAGAAAGTACCGTCCGTGCTGACCGTGATCGCCCAGGCCCAGGGACCAAAGACCAGCAACACCAGAAGCAGGCCCCAGCGCCAGCCCAACTGACCAGCGAAGGCCATCTCTGTCCCGATCGCCGTGCGGAATGAGCGATATTCCTCGCGGGTGGGCAGGCGTGGCGGCATCGCGCCGTGGCGATAGAGGTAGGCGCCCATGGCCGAGATCCACAGGGCCAGCCCGGTCAACAACGCGATCAGCGGCCCGACTGGCCCCTTGACCAGGGCTGCGACCGCGATGCCGATCCAGAACAGTGTCTTGGTGCGCCAGGCAGCCGGCGGCCCGCCTCTGCTGGACAGGTAGATCCTGGCCATGGCCGCCAGGGCCAGCGTGGTGGTTCCGGCCAGCACCGCGTCGGTCTTGGCGGTAAAGGCTTCAGTGGACAGCAGCATGCTAGAGCCGAGCATCGCCCCGGCCAGCAAGGCGAATCGCGAGCGCATGAAGCCCGCCGCGCCCCAGGCGCAGGCCGCCGCCGCCAGGGCGGCGCCGAGCAGCGAGGGGATGCGATAGGGCCAGATGTCGCGGTTCTCGACGCTGGAGAAGGCGGCGACACTGATGGCCTGCAGCCAATGGATGCCCACTGGCTTCTTGTCGCGGGCCTTGTCCTGCAGGCGGATGTCGACGAAATCGCCCGTCTCGAACATCTGCGAGGTGGCCTGGACGAAGCGCGATTCGTCGCGATCCATCGGCGGCACGAGAAAGGCGCCGGGCAGGCCGGCGAGAATCGCCACCACGGCGGCGATCAAGGGGCCGCGCCAGCCCCGGCTCCAGGCGTCCAGACGAGATTCGAGCGTCATGCGTTTCTGTGTAGCATGAACCTCGCGCGGCCAACCCGTTCCCGAAACCCGCAATTACGCTATGAGGGGTTATGGCCTCTGCACCCCAAAAACTTTCTGGCAAGAAACCCGCCGCCGCTCCCAAGAAGCCGGCCTCCGACAAGCCCGACTTCTCCGTCGTCGTCCCCGTCTTCGACGAAGGCGAGGCCGCGCCGTTGCTGGCCCGCGAGATCGCCGCCGCTTTCGGTAACCGCAATTACGAGATGGTCTTCGTCGACGACGCCAGCCGTGACGACACGCGCGCCCGGCTGGTGGCGCTGAAGGCCGAGATCCCGCAGCTCCGCGTCCTGGCGCATCGCAAGAACAGCGGCCAGAGCCGGGCCGTGCGCACCGGTGTCATGGGCGCGCGCGGCGACATCATCGTCACCCTGGACGGCGACGGCCAGAACGATCCGGCCGACGCCCCGCGTCTGGCTGAACGGCTCCAGGCCAGCCCGCCCGAAATGGCCCTGATCGGCGGCGAGCGGGTCAAGCGCCAGGACAGCGCCGCCAAGCGCTTCGGCTCGCGCTTCGCCAACGGGGTGCGCAAGCGGCTGCTCAAGGACGAGTGCAACGACACTGGCTGCGGGCTGAAAGCCTTCCGGCGCGATGTCTTCCTAGCGCTCCCCTATTTCGATCACATCCACCGCTACCTGCCGGCCCTGGTGGTGCGCGAAGGGTTCAAGACCGCCTTCGAACCGGTGAACCATCGCCATCGCGAAACCGGGGTGTCGAAATACACCAACTGGGGGCGGCTGAAGGCCTCGGTATCGGACCTGTTGGGGGTGATGTGGCTGCAGACCAGAGCCCGGCTGCCGCAGGGTGTGGACGAGGTCTGACACTCTATTCCTCGCCCGTTGGGCGAGGGGGACCACGAAGTGGTGGAGTGGGCTCTTCCGACCGCACGCAGAGGAAAGAAGACCCACTTCGACGACGCTTCGTTCTGACAACCCGTGCGGACCTCGGCCCACTCCGTCCGCTTCGCGGCCACCTCGCCCAACGGGCGAGGAAGGAATAATTTGCCGCCGGCGACCGCTTCCACTCGCCTGTTGAACCCCATTCCCTTTGCCGAGTTGGAAAAAGGCGTTAACCCTTAGTCTTCCGGACCGTCCGGTTTGGGGGAGGATGCCTGATGTTCGCTGCGTTTCCGCTGCTGGCCCTGCCGGTGCTGATCTACAACCTGATCGCCCTGACCCTCAGCGGCGGCTTCAAGTCGGGCATGGCGCCCAGCCGGTTCACCGACACCCTGTTCAATATCGGCATGACGTCTGGGGCATCCTGGCCGGTGAGCTTGGGGGACCTGATCCTGGCCGGCTCGCTGGTGGTGCTGTTCATCGAGCTGTTGAAATCGACGACCAGCCGGAGCGTGGCGATCATCAATCACTCGCTGTCGATGGGCCTGTTCATCATTTGCCTGATCGAGTTCCTGCTGGCCCCGGCCTTCGCGACCTCGACCTTCTTCCTGATGACCCTGATGGTGCTGCTCGACGTGCTGGCCGGCTTCATCGTCACCATCGTCGCCGCCCGCCGCGATATCGACCTCTCAAGCGGCGTGGCCGGTCTCGACTCCCACTAGGTCATGATCGTGAAGATCAGGGCGACCACGGTGACGTCGAGGATGCGGACGAAAAGGTTTGCCACGATGAGGCTCCGGCGCGGGATTCATCTCTCGTAAAGCAAGACTGGCGCCACTTCGGGACATGGCCCTCTTCTTCGACGCCGCCTGGTTCGACGCCCGCCTCACCGAGCGGGGGCTGACCCGCACGGTGCTGGCCGCCGTCGCCGGGATGGGCGAGAGGGACCTCGCCTTGGTCTTCAAGGATCAGCGGGAACTGTCAGTCGCCGAGGTGGCGGCTTTCGCCGAGCTTATCGGCGTCACCCCGGGTGAAATTGCCCACCATGCAGGGGTGTCGACCCCCGTCCCGGCCGTGGACCGGGTGGCGGCGCTGGAGACGCGGGTGGCGGCCTTGGAAGCGGAACTGGCGCGCCTGAAGCGCTAGATTTCTTTCTTCCGCAGCAGACCCTTGGGCGGCCGCCGGTCGTCGGGGCCGGAATATTCAGCTTCCAGATAGGCGGACCTGGCGTGGTCCAGCACCTCGGGGCCGCCGCGCAGGCCGCGCTTCTGGCCGGGCTGGCCCAGTAGCTGAGCGTCGAACGTCGAGTCGCGGCGGCGGCCGGCCGCGCCGCCGGTCTCCTTGCGGGGCTGCGGCGCTTCTGTCGGCACGGGCAGGCGGCGGTCGTCGCTCATGACCGCCATGATGCCCAATACGGGTTAAGAACGGGTGGCGATCAGCTCTTGCTGGCCAGCTTGTCGATCTGGGCCCGCATCGCTTCGACCTGTTTCTTGAGTTCATCCAGCGAGTCGTTGCTGGCCGGGGCCTGGGCCGGCGCTTCCGGCTTGGCGGCCGCTTCGCCCTCGTCGCCGCGGAAGGCGAAGGGGGTGAACATCTTCATCGCCCGCTCGAACAGCACCATGTTCTGGCGGATGGTCTCGTCATAGGCCCCGATGCCGGGGGGCGTCAGGGTGGTAAACTGCGAGCGCATGCGCTCCTGCTGCTTGGCGAAGCTGGCCAGCGACATTTCCAGATAGCTGGGCAGGAAGCTCTGCATCTGATCGCCGTAGAAACTGATCAGCTGGCGCAGGAATTCGACCGGCAGCAGGTTCTGGGCGCCGGTGCGGTTCTCTTCCTCGAAGATGATCTGGGTCAGCACCGAGCGGGTGATGTTCTCACCGGTCTTGGCGTCATAGACCACGAAATCGACCCCGCCCTTGACCATGTCGGACAGGTGTTCGAGCGTCACGTAGCTGCTGGAGGCGGTATTGTAGAGACGCCGGTTGGCGTATTTCTTGATGACCACGCGGTCCCCGGCTTCGCCGGCATCGGTGTTGTCGGTCATTTCATCCCCGGAAACGGGCGGCCTGGCCGCTTATCTTGCGCCGCAGTATCGCCAAAGCGAAGGCGTTGCGCCAGCCTTAGCGGCTGTGGCGAAAAAGCCAACCCGTTCAAAGACTCTCCGTGACGAACGGCGCGTCATTGGGCATGGTGCGCGCGCACAACAATCATGACGGCCCCCGGATTCAACCGGCGCCGCAGCAAGACAGCCGGAGTCTCACCATGAGCGATGTCGTCATCGTTTCCGCCGCCCGCACCCCTGTCGGATCGTTCAACGGCGCGCTCGCCAGCCTGCCGGCCCACGAACTGGGCAAGATCGCCATCATGGCGGCGGTCGAACGGGCGGGGATCAAGGCCGGCGACGTCGACGAGGTGATCATGGGCCAGGTGCTGCAGGCCGGCATGGGTCAGGGCCCGGCCCGCCAGGCGGCCGTCAACGCCGGCATCCCGGTCGAGAGCCCGGCCTGGAGCCTCAACCAGCTGTGCGGCTCGGGCCTGCGCGCCGTGGCGCTGGCGGCCCAGCAGATCAGCGAGGGTGACTCCAACATCGTCGTGGCCGGCGGCCAGGAGAGCATGAGCCAGTCGCCCCACGCCGCCCACCTGCGCAACGGCACCAAGATGGGGGACCTGGGCCTGGTCGACACCATGACCAAGGACGGCCTGATCGACGCCTTCCACGGCTATCATATGGGCCAGACCGCCGAGAACATTGCCAACCGCTGGCAGATCACCCGCGCCGACCAGGACCAGTTCGCCGTCACCAGCCAGAACCGCGCCGAAGCGGCTCAGAAGGCCGGCAAGTTCGACGCCGAGATCGCCCCGGTGACCATCAAGGGCCGCAAGGGCGACACCATCGTCGACAAGGACGAATACATCCGCCACGGCGCCACCCTGGAAAGCGTCGCCGGCCTGCGCCCCGCCTTCAACAAGGAAGGCTCGGTCACCGCCGCCAACGCCTCGGGCCTCAATGACGGCGCCGCCGCCCTGGTGCTGATGAGCGCCGACGAGGCCAAGCGCCGGGGCCTGACGCCCTTGGCCCGTATCGCCTCCTGGGCCCAGGCCGGCGTGGAGCCGGAAATCATGGGCACCGGCCCGATCCCGGCCATGAAGAAGGCCCTGGAAAAGGCCGGCTGGAAGGTCAGCGACCTGGATCTGGTCGAGAGCAACGAGGCTTTCGCCGCCCAGTCGCTGTCAGTGGTTCGCGAGCTGGGCCTCGACCCGGCCAAGACCAACGTCAACGGCGGCGCCATCGCCATCGGCCACCCGATCGGCGCGTCCGGCGCCCGCATCCTGACCACCCTGCTGCACGAGATGAAGCGGTCGGGCGCGAAAAAGGGCGCGGCGACGCTGTGCGTGGGCGGCGGTATGGGCGTGGCCATGTGCGTCGAGGCCCTCTAGAGCCTGTCCCGATCAGGCTCTTCGGCCTGATCGGGAAAAACAGGCTCGTCGAAATATCACCTGGAGCGCGATTTACCCGCCGAACCGGTTTCCACTTCGACGGATCGCGCTCTAGGCTGATCGCAACAGACAACTAAAAGGGCTCGAGGAAATGACCAGGGTTGCATTCGTCACCGGCGGCACGCGCGGGATCGGCAAGGCCATCTGTGAGCGGCTGAAGGCCGACGGCATGAAGGTGGCGGCGGGCTACAGCGGCAATGACGAGGCCGCTCAGGCCACCGCCAAGGAGCTGGGCATCATGGTGGTCAAGGGCAATGTCGGCGTCTGGGCCGACTGCGTCCGCGCCGCCAAGGAAGTCGGCGACGAGCTGGGTCCCATCGACGTGCTGGTCAACAACGCCGGCATCACCCGCGACGGCTTCTTCCACAAGATGACCCAGGAGCAGTGGGGCGAGGTCATTCGCGTAAACATGGACAGCGTCTTCAACATGACCCGCCAGGTCATTGAGGGCATGCGCGAGAAGAACTGGGGCCGGATCGTCAACATCTCCTCGATCAACGGCCAGAAGGGCCAGGTCGGCCAGACCAACTATTCCGCCGCCAAGGCCGGCATGATCGGCTTCACCAAGGCCCTGGCGCTCGAGAACGCCAAGAAGGGCGTGACGGTCAACTGCATCTGCCCCGGCTACATCGACACCGACATGGTCTCGGCCGTGCCCGAGAACGTACTGGCCGGCATCATCGCCGGTATCCCGGTGGGCCGCCTGGGCAAGGGCGAGGAGATCGCCGACATGGTCTCGTTCCTGTCGGGTGAGCGGGCCGGTTTCGTCACCGGTTCGACCCTGACCTTGAACGGCGGGCAGTATATGGCGGCCTGAGGGCGGCCTTCCGAGAGCCGAACGACGGTGTTGCGCCGACGCCTCAGTCGCGGGCGGGCTTTTGGCCGCCCGCGAACCGTCCAAGAATCGCCCTACTCGGACGTCATGCCCGTTGGAATGGCAGGTACGCACATGCGGCTCCCGGCCGTCGCCCTGCTTATCGTGGCGGCGATGACGGGCGGGCCGGCAATAGCCCAAACGAAGACGTCTCCGCGCCAGAAGGCCGCCGAGGCGATCTCGCCCCTGCGCGACTTCCTGTTTCCGGACAAGCCGGACACCACCCGCCGCAGCGCGGTCCCGCCGATCGCCCGCTATGTCTCGGCCAGCGGGGTGGGCTTCACCTTCGACCGCACCGCCCCCCGCCCGCTGCTGCGTTTCGAGGACAGTACCGAGATCTGGGTGCTGCGAGCCGAGGCCGGACCGCGGGGCGACACCCTCTACAAGAATGACACCGGACGGGTGGTGCTGCGAGACACCAAGATCGGCGGGCTGATCCTGTTCACGCCTCAGCACCGCGAGGGCGAGGCCGCCGCCATGGCCGGGACGTCCAGTCCGAT
Source organism: Caulobacterales bacterium (assembly GCA_038236615.1). GTDB lineage: Bacteria > Pseudomonadota > Alphaproteobacteria > Caulobacterales > Caulobacteraceae > Caulobacter. The sequence goes on along the minus strand of JBBRZO010000002.1, from coordinate 354,097 downwards.
CAAACTGCCGCTGCTGGGCCCCAAGCAGCTGTTCCAGCGCCTGGCGGTGGCCAGCTCCAAGGTCAGCACGGCCCTGCACCGGCAGGTGGCCTTCGAGGCCGATGTCGAATCGCCGCTGGGCACGGCCATGGTTGGTGATGCGGTGACCGTGGTGGCCGGCGCGATGATCCGCATCGCCGACCGTCCGGGCGGCCCGCAGTCCCTAAGCCGCATCAACAAGGTCTACATCACCGAAGGTCCCCAGGCGGTGAGCGAGATCCGCAACGGCGTGCTGGTGATCATCGTGGCGCCTGGCCAGGGGCTGGCCAGCCGGCCCTCGTCCGAGCGCGTGGCCTACGTGGCGGGGGTCAGGTAGGGCCGCCCGGCGCCCAACCTGCGGCCGCCATCTCGAATGTCTCGAAACTGAACGCCGGCGCCACCACGCACGACACCAGCGTCCAGTCACCGCCGCTCACCGCGCTCTGCCACCAGCCGGTGGGGACCACCACCTGTGGCTGCTCACCGGCCGCCAGGTCGGGGCCAAGGCGATGGGTGACCGGCGCGCTGTCGTCGCTCGCCGCCAGGCTCAGCCGCAGCGGGGCGCCGGCGTGGTAGAGCCAGACCTCGGCGGCGTCGATGCGGTGCCAGGCGCTGACCTGACCGGCTTCCAACACGTAATAGATGGCGCTGACCGCCGGCCGTTCTCCGGCCGTGGCGGGGTCCCTCCAGGTTTCGCCGTACCAGCCGCCTTCCGGATGCGGGATCAGGCCCAGCGTCGCGATGACCTCCGCCGCCGTCATCCCCGGAAGCTGTCCTTGGCGGCCCGCACGGCGCCGAAGGCTTCGTAGTCCGGCTTGCCCGCCGCCCCGACGTTGGCGGCCAGGGCCGGGGCGCGGAGGAAGGGGTTGGTGGCTTTCTCCAGGCCGATGGTGGTGGGCACAGTCGGTTGGTTCTTCTCGCGCGCGGCGAACACCGCCTCGGCCCGGGCCTTCAGCGCCGCCGATGGGTCCACCGACAGGGCGAAGCGGGCGTTGGAGGCGGTGTACTCGTGGGCGCAGTAGACGGTGGTAGCGTCAGGCAGGGCCGCCAGCTTCTGCAGGCTGGTCCACATCTGCTGGGCCGTGCCTTCGAAGAGGCGCCCGCAACCCAGGGCGAACAGGGTGTCGCCGACGAAGGCGATGTCGTCGGCGGCGTCGTAATAGGTGATGTGGCCGAGCGTATGGCCGCCGGTGTCGATGACCTTGAAGGTCGTCTCACCGAGTTCGACCGTGTCACCGTCGGTCACCACCCGGTCCGGCGGGGCGATGCGCTCGACCTCCTGGGGTCCGATCACGGTGCAGCCGGTCGCCGCCTTGACCGCCGCATTGCCGCCGGCATGGTCGGGGTGCCAGTGGGTATTGAGCACCAGGGTCAGGCCCCAGCCCAGGGTCTCCAGTTCGCGAAGGACGGCCTCGGCGTCCGGGGTGTCGATGCAGGCGGTCTGCCCCGAGGCTTCGTCGCGGACGAGGAAACCGTAGTTGTCGGAGAGGCAGGGAAACTGGTGGACGTTGAGGGGCATGGGAATTCCTGGCGGACGGAGTGACGAGAGGCCCTCTGACACCCTACATTGAACCTCTGTCGAAACGGGAGCCCTGATGCGCCGGGACGTGCTCGAACTTCGCGCCTTCTACGCTGCGCCGCTCGGCCGGGCGGCGCGCGAGATGCTGGGCCGCAAGGTCTCGGAGGCCTGGGGCGATGTGCGGGCCCTGGATGTGCTGGGCTTGGGCTATCCCACCCCCTGGCTGGAGCCGTTGCGCGAGCGGGCGCGGCGGACGGTGGCGGTGATGCCGGCCGGGCAGGGGGTCGAGGTCTGGCCAGGGGGTGAGGAACGAAGTCTGGCCTGTCTGGCCGATGAGCTGGCCCTGCCGCTGCCCAACGCCCTGTTTGACCGGGTGCTGTGCGTCCACGCCCTGGAAGAAAGCGACGATCCGGCCGAGCTGTTGCGCGAGGTTTGCAGGGTGCTGGCCCCGTCGGGCCGGGTGATCGTCGCGGTCGCCGCCCGCAACGGCCTGTGGTCCAACGCCGAGCACACCCCCTTCGGCCACGGCCGGCCCTTCACCCGCCGCCAGCTCGAGTCGCTGCTGCGCGAAGCAGAGCTGGAGCCCAGCGGCTGGACCCGCGCGCTCTATGCCCCGCCCTTCGCCTGGTGCGCCGGCTGGGCGGAAGGATTCGAGCAGGTCGGGGCCTGGCTGTGGCCCAACTTCGCCGGCCTGATCCTGATGGAGGCCGTCAAGCAGACCTTCGCCGTCAAGCCGCGCGGCCAAAGGGCGCGAGCCCGAGTGTTTGCGCCTGGAAGTTTGGCGCCATCGCCCGTCGGGGCCGGAATGACGGCTGAAGGCTTTGACAAGCGCGAGGCGGCGCCTAGCTTTGAACCGGGCTCACGTGCCACATGCCAAGTTATGAATGGGCCAAACAAACCCTGGGGATTCGACCGATGAAGATGATCGTCGCCATCATCAAGCCCAGCCGCCTCGACGCCGTGCTTGAAGCCGTGACCGAGGCCGGAGCCTCGGGCCTGACGGTCACCGAGGTGCGCGGCTACGGCCGACAGAAGGGCAAGACCGAGGTCTATCGCGGCGCCGAATACGAGGTGAAGCTGCTGCCCAAGGTCAAGCTGGAGATCGGCGTGCCCGACGACGTCGCCCCGGCGGTCATCGAGGCCATCACCCGCACGGCCAACACCGGCAAGATCGGCGACGGCAAGGTCTTCGTTCTGGACCTGGAACAGGCGCTGCGCATCCGCACCGGCGAGCGCGACTCGGCCGCCATCGCCGGATAAGGTCTTTAGCGGGACCTTTTTCGAAATCGGGCGTTCATGCCAACGGTGGCTGACGATCGACCCATCCTGCGCGAAGGCGAAACCTGCTGGCGGTTGGCCATGGCCGACCGCGTGGCGATGCTGATTGATTGCGCCGACTATTTCGCCGCCGCCAAGGCCGCCATCCTGCAGGCGAAGCATTCAATCTGGCTGCTGGCCTGGGTGTTCGACCCTCTGACCCGCCTCACGCCCGACCAGCCGACGCGCAGTTCAGACCCCCAGCACGCCGATCGGCTGGGCCTCTTGCTGCTGCGGCTGGCGACGCTCAATCCGGCGCTGGATGTGCGGGTGCTGACCTGGGACATGCCCGGGCCCATCGCCGCCTCGCAGCTGCGCGCGCCGCAGCGGGGAGTGAGTTATTTCAAGGGGTCGCGCGTCAAGTTTCGCCTGGATAACACCCTGCCCAACAGCGCCTGCCACCATCAGAAGATTCTGGTCATCGACGGCCGGGTCGCCTTCCTGAGCGGTGGCGACCTGGGTGTCGACCGCTGGGACACCGTTGACCATACCGACCGCGATCCGCGCCGTCGCCGCCCGGACGGCCGCAGCTATCCGCCCCGCCATGAGGTCTCGATGGTGGTCGATGGTCCGGCGGCGCAGATGCTGGGTGACCAGTTCGCCCTGCGTTGGAAGCGGGCCACCGGAGAGACGCCGCCCCAGCCGCCGGCCATGACCGAGGACGACCACATCCCCTGGCCGCCCGAGCTGGCCCCTGACCTGCGCCAGCACCTGGTGGGCATCGCCCGCACCGATCCATGCTGGAAGGACAATCCCGGCGTGCTCGAGAGCCTGGAGCTGCACCTGGCCGCCATCGCCAAAGCCCGAAGTCTGATCTACCTGGAAAACCAGTACCTGACCTCGCCGATCATCGTCGCGGCGCTGAAGCGGCGGCTGGGAGAGCTGGACGGGCCCGAGGTGGTCACCGTGCATCCGATGCACAGCCCCAGCTATTTCGACCAGTGGACCATGGACAGCGCCCGGACCTGGGCCATCGACGAGCTCAAGCGGGCTGACCGCTATGGCCGCTTCTCAGCCTTCACGCCCCGCACGCCCCAGGATCAACTGGTGATCATCCACTCGAAGGTGGCGATCATTGACGACGACTTCCTGCGCATCGGATCTGCCAATCTGAACAACCGCTCGCTTGGTCTGGACAGTGAGTGCGATGTCGCCTTCGAGGCGGTGGACGGCCCCACGGGCATGGAGACCCGGGCGGTGATCCGCGCCTTCCGCGACCGGCTGGTCGGCCACTACATGCATCGCCACCCCGGCGAGCTGTCCGACGCCGAGGATGAACTGGGCGGACTGGCGGCGGCGATCAACCAGCTCGATGATGGTCCCTGCCGCTGCCTGCCGCCGTTCGAGGTCAAGCCATTGAACGCCGTGCAGAAGTTCATCGTCCGCTGGCGGCTGGGCGATCCTCTGGCCACCGACGACGCCTGGCGGCCGTGGACCCGCAACCGCCACGTGGAAAAGGCCCTGGTCGAGCTCGCCGCTAGGCCAGATCCAGTTCGACCACCAAAGGCAGGTGATCGGAGGCGACTCGCGCCTTCGCGTCGTAGGGCGACTCGACGCTGACCACCTTCATCTCGCCGGCCAGGAAAACGTGGTCGATCCTCAGCAGGGGAAAGCCCGAAGGGAAGGTGGCGGTCGGCGTCCTGACGCTGCCGGCCTGGGCGTCGCGCAGGACACTGCTGAGCAGCCGGTAGGTCGCCGAGAACGGTGTGGCGTTGAAATCGCCCAGCAGCACGGCCGGGGCGGTGAAATCCTCGCTGGCCAGCCACTTCTCGCCGATCAGGGCGGCCGCCTGGATTTGCTGTTCGCGCGGCACCAGGCCCAGATGGGTGTTGATCACCTGCAGCTTGCGGCCCTCGCCGAGGTCGAGTTCGATCCAGACGGCCCCGCGCGGCTCCAGTCCCTTGAGGCGATGATAACCGGGCAGGGCGCCAGCCTTGACCAGCCGCTCGGGGAGGGCGGTGAGGATGGCGTCGCCATAGCGCTCGTTCTCGACGCTGAGGGCGGCGTGGAAATGCGAGCGCATGCCCAGCAGTTCGGCCAGCTTATGGGCCTGGTCGACCCCGCCGGTGCGCTTGCGGCCGACGTCCAGCTCCTGCAGCGCCACGACGTCGGGCTTCATGTCGGCAATGACCTCGGCCACCCGCTCGACATCCAGCCGTCGGTCGACGCCCACGCAGCGGTGGACGTTGTAGGTCATCAGGCGCAGCTTCATTGACTGAAGAGATCGCGCGGGCCGTCCTGTGGTTCCACAAAATCCGTCTCTGGACGTCGGCTGAGCAGAAACAGCGCCTGCTCGGCTCGCCAGTTCTCTAGTGGCTTGCGCGGGTCGATCTGCCGGGCCGGGCGGTCGGCCGACAGGGCGGCGCAGGCCTCGATGCGCAGGTCCAGCTCGTCGCAGAGCGCGGTGAAGTCGGCCAGGCTGCAGAGGTGGATGTTGGCCGTGGCCCACCAGGGGTCGGGCAGGGCCCGGGTCTCCGGCATCCTGCCACGTGACAGCAGCGACCAGCGCACCCGCCAGTGGCCGAAATTGGGGAAGGAGACGATGGCCCGCTCGGCCAGCCGCAGCATGGCCTCCAGCACCGCCTTGGGATGGTGAGTGGCCTGCAGGGTCTGGCTCAGCACCGCGTAGTCGAAGGCCTTGGCCGGGAACTGTTCCAGGTCGCGGTCGGCGTCGCCTTGGGCCACCGCCAGGCCGCGCGCCAGGCAGGCCGAGACGCCCTGCGAGCTGATCTCGATGCCCCGCCCGTCGGCCTGCTTCTCGCGGGCCAGCAGCTCCAGCAGCTCGCCCTCGCCGCAGCCGATGTCGAGTACGCGGGCGCCGGGGCGGACCAGCCGCAGGATCTCGCGGAAGTCCTCTCTCACTTGAGCCCCCGCGCCTGGGCGGCGGCTTCGAAGAAGCCGCGCAGGGCCGACAGCATCACCGGCTCATCGAGCAGGAAGGCGTCATGGCCCTTGTCGCTCTCGATTTCCATGAAGCTGGCCCGCGCTCCGGCGGCATTGAGCGCCCGGACGATGTCGCGGCTTTCCGGGGTCGGGTAGAGCCAGTCGGAGGTGAAGGAGAGCACGCAGAACCGCACGTCCCGCGCCTTGCGGAAGGCCTCGGCCAGCACCCCGCCGTGCGGGGCGGCCATGTCGAAATAGTCCATGGCCCGGGTGATGTAGAGGTAGCTGTTGGCGTCGAAGCGGTCGACGAAACTGGCCCCCTGGTAGCGCAGGTAGCTCTCGACCTGGAAGTCGGCGTCGAATCCCCAGCTGAGACCGTCGCGGCGCAGTTCGCGGCCGAACTTGCGCTGCAGGGCGCCCTCGGAGAGGTAGGTGATGTGAGCGGCCATCCGGGCCACGGCCAGGCCCTTGTCGGGCCGCACACCCTCTCGCACGTAGTCGCCGCCGCGCCAGTCGGGGTCGGCCATTACCGCCTGGCGGCCGACCTCGTGGAAGGCGATGTTCTGGGCCGAGTGGCGGGCGGCCGAGGCGACGCAGACCGCCGCGAACAGCCGCTCGGGATAGTCGGCCGCCCATTGCAGCACCTGCATGCCGCCCATCGAGCCGCCGACCACGGCGAACAGGGTCGAAATCTCCATGGCTTCGACCAACATGGCCTGGGCCCGCACCATGTCGGCGATGGTGATCACCGGAAAGCTCAGGCCATAGGGCTGGCCGGTCGCCGGGTTGATCGAGGCGGGGCCGGTCGAGCCCATGCAGCCGCCAATGACATTGGCGCAGAGGATGAAGTGGCGGGCCGGGTCGAGCGGCTTGCCCGGGCCGACCAGCAGGCTCCACCACCCGGGCTTGCCGCTGACCGGGTGGGTCCCGGCCACGTGCTGGTCCAGGGTCAGGGCATGGCAGATCAGCACGGCGTTGGAGCGGTCGGCGTTCAGCGTCCCGAAACTGCGCCAGGCGAGCTCCAGCCCGTCGATCTGGCCGCCGGAGTCGAGGCGCAGCGGCTCGGAGACCGGGAACCGCCAGGTTCCGCTGTCCTCGACCATGCCAATGCTGTCGCCATCCTCGGCCATGGGGCCTTAGGACCGTCCGGGCGGCGCCCTGTCAACCAGTCGGATCAAACAGCCGCTTCCGGCGCGAGGCCGGGACGGGTAAGAGACCGCCCCATGCAGCGCCTCATCCTCATGCGACACGGCAAGGCCGAACGGTCCGCCGCCGGCGGCGACGCCGCGCGGGCCCTCACCGAACGCGGCCGCGCCGATGCGGCGCTGATGGCCCGCCTGTTGGTCCAGGAGGACCTGATCCCGGACCTGGCCCTGATCTCACCGGCCCTGCGGACCCGCCAGACCTGGGAAGCCGCCGCTCCGGCCTTCCCCCTGGCGCGGGGCGAGGTGCTCGACGCCCTCTACCACGCGCCGGCCGCCACCATTTTCGCCGTGGCCGAGGCTTCCGGCGCCGACACCGTCCTGGCGGTGGGTCACAATCCCGGCCTGCACAGCCTGGCTATCGCCCTGCTGCGTGAGGGCGGTAGCGGCCAGGCCCTGATCAGCCGCGCCGAATCGGGCTTCCCGACCGCCAGCATCGCGGCCTTCACCTTCGATGCGGCCGGCCGGCCCAGCTATGACGGCCTGTTCCTGGCCAAGGACCACGGCGGCGGGGGCGGGGGCGGGGAATGAAACTGATCTACAAGATCCTGCCAGCTACGGAGTGGCGCGATGCTCAGGCCAAGGGTGTCTTCGAAGGCTCTGCAATCGACCTGACGGACGGCTACATCCATTTCTCCACGGCAGGACAGGCCCAGGAAACCGCCCGTCGCTACTTCAAGGACCGCGCGGACCTGATGCTGCTGGCGGTCCCTACCGACAATCTGGGCGAGGCCCTGAAGTGGGAGCCATCGCGGGGAGGCGACCTGTTCCCGCACCTTTATGCGCCGCTGCAGCCCTCGGCGGTGGTCGAGGCGCGGGCGCTGGAACTGGACGCCGAAGGCGTGCCGGTGCTGGGGCTGTGACCCTTCACGACTCCCTTTCCCGCGGCCTGCACGTCTTCGACGCCGAAACCGCTCATGGCCTGACGGTCACGGGACTGAAGTTGGGCCTTGGCCCACGCACCAAGGAGCCCGACGATCCTATCCTGGCGATCGAAGTCGGCGGCCTGACCCTGAGCAACCCTATCGGCCTGGCCGCCGGGTTCGACAAGAACGCCGAGGTCCCCGACGCCATGTTGGCCGCCGGGTTCGGATTTGTGGAGTGCGGTACGGTCACCCCGCTGCGGCAGGCGGGAAATCCCAAACCCCGTCTGTTCCGGCTTTCGGAAGACCGGGCGGTCATCAACCGCATGGGCTTCAACAACCAGGGCCTGGGCGCCTTCGCCCAGCGGCTGGCGCGCCGGCCGCGGCGCGGGCTGGTCGGGGCCAATATCGGGGCCAACAAGGATTCGGTCGACCGGGTCGGGGACTACGTGGCCGGCCTCACCCGCCTCTGGGGTCTGGCCGACTGGTTCACGGTCAACATCTCCTCGCCCAACACCCCCGGCCTGCGCGCTCTGCAGACCCGCGAGGCGCTGGAAGAGCTGCTGGGACGGCTCGCCGAGGCCCGCAAGCCGCTGGCCGGCCATGCGCCGGTGTTCCTGAAGGTTGCGCCCGACCTTGCCGAGGACGAACCGGCGACCATCCTGGAAGTCGCTGCCGCCCACGGCCTGCAGGGAATCATCGTCTCCAACACCACCATCTCACGGCCCGACAGCCTGAAATCACCGCTGAAGGCGGAAACTGGCGGTCTGTCCGGTCCGCCGCTGATGAGCCTCTCGACCCAGATGCTGGCCCGCTTCCACGAGGCCAACAGCCAGGGCCTGACCCTGATCGCCGCCGGCGGGGTGGCCAGCGGGGCTGACGCCTACGCCAAGATTCGGGCCGGGGCCCGGGCGGTGCAGCTCTATTCGGCCATGGTCTATGAGGGGCCGAGCCTGCCGGTGCGTATCCGCCGCGATCTGGCGGCCCGTCTGCGGGCTGACGGCTTTTCGACGCTGGGAGAAGCGGTTGGCGTCAATTGAGGCGCTCAGAGCGGCATCGCGTAAATTCCCCTGCCGCGCGAACGGCGCTCGCGTTGCTCCGCGCCCCGGGGTGAAGTAACCCATGGGTATGGCCGACGACCGGTCGCTGCAGGAACCGGCAAAGCCGATGATCCGCCGATGGCTCTGGCCCGGCGGCCTATCGGCGCGTCTGCTGCTGCTCACCGTACTGTTCGTCATCGTCGGCGGCGCCCTCGTTCTGCCGCCGACCCTGGCCGCGTTCGAGGAACAGTGGCTGCTGGACCGGGTGCGGGCCGCCGAACTGGCCACCCTGGCCACCGAAGGCGCCCCCGACCGCAAGATTACTCGCCAGCTCTCCGACCGCCTGCTGAACGGCGCCGGGGTGGTGTCGGTGGCCATCGGCACCAAGGACGGCCGCAGCCTGATTCTGCAGGCCCCGCGCACCATGCCTACGCCCTACCTGGTCGATCTGCGCGACCAGGCGCCGGTCTCCTGGCTGGCCGGGCCGTTCCAGACCCTGTTCGGTGGGCCCGGCCGGATGGTGCGGGTGATCGCCAAGCCTCGCCTGCTGGGCAATGCCGACTTCATCGAAATCGTCACCCCTGACGCGCCCCTGCGCACCGCCCTGCTGCAATATCTCGGCCGGCTGCTGGCTATCACCCTGTTCGTCTCGGCGCTCGCAGGCCTGCTGGTCTATCTGTCGCTGAACATCTTCCTGGTCCGGCCGATCCTGAAAATCACCCAGGCGATGGAACGTTTCCGCTCCGATCCCGAAAACCCCTCCGCCCGCATCACTCCCTCGGGCCGCCGTGACGAGATCGGCAGGGCCGAGAGCGAGCTGGACCGCATGCAGACCGACCTGATCACCGCCCTCAACAGCCGGGCCCGGCTGGCCTCGCTGGGCGAGGCGGTGGCCAAGATCAATCACGACCTGCGCAACATGCTGACCAGCGCCCAGATCGCCTCCGAGCGGCTGGCCGCCATCGGCGATCCGCAGGTGGCCCGCGCCATGCCGCGCCTGGAACGGGCCCTGGACCGCGCCATCACCCTGGCCACCGACGTCCTGACCTACGGCAAGACCCAGGAGGCCGCCCCCGAGGCGCGGCCGCTGGCCTTCGCGCCGGCCTTGGCGGCGGCGGCCGAGGACGCCGGGCTGTCCGAGCGTGGCGTGCGGCTGCAGAGCACCATCTCGGACGCCGCTCTGGTCAATGCCGACCCCGACCAGCTGCACCGCATCCTGGTTAACCTGCTGCGCAACGCCCGCGAGGCTATCGAGGAGGCCGGCGAGCTGGGCCGCCGGCCTGAGATCACCGTCACTCTGGTGCATCACGATGGGGCTAGCCTGATCCGGCTGGCCGACAACGGTCCCGGCGTGCCGCAGCGGGCGCTCAAGGTGCTGTTCCAGCCCTTCGCCGGCTCGGCCCGGCGCGGCGGCACGGGGCTGGGCCTGGCCATCTCGCGCGAACTGGCCCAGGCGCATGGCGGCGACCTGGAACTGGTCAAGACCGGGCCGGACGGCTCGATCTTCGAACTTCGCCTGCCCGGCGCGCCGGAAGCCGGGACACCGGAAATCAAGCCCAAGCGGTCAAAGAAGAAGCCCGAAGCCTCGCCGCACGAGTGAGGCGCCAGAGCGCGTTCCGAAAAGTGGGAACCGGTTTTCGGAATAGACGCGCGTCAAAACAAAGACTCTAGGGCGCGCGCGCCACACCCTCGCGCCGTGGGTCGGCGCCGCCTTCCAGCACCCCGCCGGACCGCACGACAATGCCGTGCACGCCGGAATTCTCGCTCTTATTGGGGCCCAGCAGGATGCCGCGCGCCGCCATGGCCTCGACCATGCCCGGGGCGAACAGGTTGGTGTCGCCGCCGACTGATCCGCCGCGAGCGACCATGTTGGGCAGGTCGATGGCCTGCTGCATCGGCAGGCCCCAGTCGATGAAGCCGACGATGGTCTTGAGGTTGTAGGAGATGATCGAGTTGCCGCCGGGGCTCCCCAGGGCGGCGAAGAACCTGCCGTCCTTGTCCAGCATGATGATCGGGGTCATCGACGAACGCGGCCGCTTGCCCGGGGCCACGGCGTTGGCGGCCGGCTTGCCGTCCGGGTCGGTCGGCGAAAAGGAGAAGTCGGTCAGCTGGTTGTTGAGGAAGAAGCCGTCGACCATCCGGCCGCAGCCGAACACGCTCTCGACCGTGGTGGTGATCGACACCACGTTCCCCCACTGATCAACGATGATGTAGTGCGAGGTGCCGCCGGGCTCGACCGTCTTGTCCGGGCCGCGAATGCCGGCGCCGGGCACGGCGCCGAAGCTGGGCGGCGGGCCGGCGGTCTCTCCAATCAGCTTGGCGCGGCTGTCGACATAGGCCGGATCCAGCAGGCCCTTGATCGGCACATCCGCGCCGATATCGCCGACATAGCGGTCGCGGTCGGCGTACATCAGCCGCTCGACCTGGGCCAGTTCGACCCAGGCGATCGGGTCATTGGGGCCCCGGCCGGCGATGTCGGTGCGTTCCAGCAGCATCAGGCCCTGCAGCAGGCCCACGCCGCTCGAGGGCGGGTTGTTGGTGCAGACGATATAGACCCGGTAGGGGCCGCAGAGCGCCTTGGCCTTGCGCGGCTTGAACTTCTTCAGGTCATCCAGGGTCATAGACCCGGCCAGGTCGCCCTTGTGGGTGCGGTCGACAATGTCCTGGGCGATCTGGCCTTCCAGCAGCGCCTTGGGCCCCTCGGCGGCCAGCTTGCGGATGGTGGCGGCGTAGGCCGGGTTCTTCAGGATGTCGCCGGCCTTGTACTTGCTCCCGTCCGGTTTGGTGAAATAGGCGAGGGCGTCGGTGGTCTGGGCCTGGGGGAAGGGGCTGACGATGTAGTTGGCCAAGCGCGGCGACACGGCGAAGCCCTGGTCAGCCAGCCGCTCGGCTTCGCTGAACAGGCTGTTCCAAGGCAGGCGTCCGTGTTCCTTCTGGACCATCGCCAGCATGGCCACCGCGCCGGGAACGCCGGTCGAGCGGCCGCTGAGGATGGCCTGGATGACGCCCAGCGGCTTGCCATCCGGTCCCAGGAACATGTCGGGCGTGGCGCCGGCCGGGGCGGTCTCGCGGCCGTCATAGGCGGTCACCTCGCCGGTGGCGCCGTCGAAGTAGGTCATGAAGGCCCCGCCGCCGAGCCCGGACGACTGCGGCTCGACCAGGCCCAGCACCGCCTGCACGGCCACCGCCGCATCGGCCGCCGTGCCGCCCCGGCGCAACACCTGCAGACCCGCCTCGACTGCCAGCGGATTGGCGGCGGCGATCATCGCCGGTCCGGCGGGCGCGGCGGCTTGAGCCGGTTTGGCCTGGAACGGCAGGCGCTCGGTAAGGCTCTGCGGCAGAACCGAGCAGCCGGCGACAGCCAGGGCGGCGAGCAGGGCGATGGGGCGCATGGTGACTCCGCTTTATTCCGCTCAGCGGAGAAAAATTAAAGGCTCGTGCCACCCACGGTCAGCCCAGTGATCTTCAGCGACGGCTGGGCGACGCCCACGGGGACGCCCTGGCCGGCCTTGCCGCAGACGCCGATGCCCGGATCCATGGAAAAGTCGTTGCCGATCATCGTCACGCGGGTCAGCGCCGAGGGGCCGTCGCCGATCAGGGTGGCGCCCTTGACCGGACGGGTGATCTTGCCGTCCTCGATCAGGTAGGCCTCGGTGCACTGGAAGACGAACTTGCCGTTGGTGATGTCGACCTGGCCGCCGCCCAGATGGCTGCAATAGAGGCCGCGCTTGGTGGAAGAGATCATCTCGGCCGGATCGTGGGAGCCGCCCATCATCCCGGTGTTGGTCATCCGGGGCATGGGCATGTGGGCGTAGGATTCGCGGCGGGCGTTGCCGGTCGGGGCCAGGCCCATCAGCCGGGCGCTCATCCGGTCGTGCATATAGCCGACCAGGATGCCGTCCTCGATCAGGATGGTGCGCTCGGTCGGCGTGCCTTCGTCATCGACGGTCAGCGAGCCGCGCCGGCCTGGAAGGGTCCCGTCGTCGAAGACGGTGACGCCGGGGGCGGCCACCCGCTCGCCAATCCGACCCGAGAAGGCCGACAGACCCTTGCGGTTGAAGTCGCCTTCCAGGCCATGCCCGACGGCTTCGTGCAGCAGCACGCCGTTCCAGCCGGGGCCGAGCACCACATCCATCTCGCCCGCCGGGCAGTCGGTGGCGTCGAGGTTGACCAGGGCCTGGCGCAGGGCCTCGTCGACCTGACCCTGCCAGGATTCCGGCGTCACCCAGGCATCGAAGCTGGCCCGACCGCCGGCCCCGGACGTACCGGTTTCGCGCCGGCCATCGCGTTCAACAGTGACCTGGACGTTGACCCGAACCAGCGGCCTTACGTCGCGGACCAGCCGGCCGTCGGCCCGCAGGATCTCGACGATGCGGCGCTCGCCATGCATCGAGCTCATCACCTGCACGACACGCGGGTCCCGCTGGCGGGCAAAGGCGTCGATTTCCTGCAGCAGGGCGACTTTGTCGGAAAAGCCGGGGCGGGCGATCGGGTCGTCCTCGCCATAAAGACGGGTGTTGGTGGCGCGGGGCCCCTCGGCCTGCTCGCCGCTGTAGCCGCGCTTGGCCAGGCTGGCGGCGTCGGCGGCGCGGCGTATGGCCGCCGCTGAAATCTCGCTGGCGTGGGCATAGCCGGCTGTCTCGCCGGCCACGACGCGCAGTCCGAAGCCTTCGCCCGAATCGTAGGAAGCGTTCTTCAGCCGCCCGTCGTCGAAGACGAACGACTCGCTTTCGGACTTCTCCAGGAACAGTTCGCCGTCATCGGCGCCGGCCAGGGCCTGGTCCAGAATCGCCTGGGCCTCGGCGGGATCGACTCCGGCGGAGTCCAGTAGGGAAGGGGAAAAGGGCGCGTTCATCCTCTTGAGATAGGCGCTCGGCGCCCTTTCGTCGAGCCGCGGGCGCGCCTTGCCGCAGAGTGAGGCGCACTATGGGGCTCTAGCGCCTTGGCAATCCGGAAACGAGCGCGTATGGACCCCCTTGAAGACGGCAGGGTCGGGCGATGGGGGCGCGCGTTGAATCGCGTGCGCAAACCTTAGGACGCAGCGGCCATTTGGACGTGAGGCTCATGAGGGCGAAGTTGAAGGGTATGCGGAAACTGGCAGCCGGCGTCGGCGCCGGAATGCTGGCGTCATCGCTTGCGATGAACGCCTGGGCGGGACAGGACTTGCTGGGTCAGCCCACGCCGGGCGCCATCGACCTGCAACCGGCGGCCTCGGTGCTCAAGCACGACGCCATCTTCTTCCACAACATGATCCTGCTGCCGATCATAACGGCGATCACGCTGCTGGTGCTGTTCCTGCTGTTGTGGGTGATGATCCGCTACAACAAGAAGGCCAATCCGGTCCCGGCCAACTGGAGCCACAACACCTTTATCGAGGTGGCGTGGACCATCGTGCCGGTGCTGATCCTGGTGGGCATCGCGGTGCCGTCCTTCAGCCTGCTGTTCAAATATCACGACATTCCGCCGCCCTACATGACGGTCAAGGCCACCGGCTATCAATGGTACTGGGGCTATGAGTACCCCGACCAGAAGGTGCCTGAGGAAACCTCGCTGATCCTTCCCGAGGACCAGGCCAAGGCCAAGGGCGTCCCCTACCGCCTGGCCGCCACCCTCCCGATGGTGGTGCCGGTCAACAAGGTGGTCCGCGTGCAGGTGACCGCCGTCGACGTGATCCACTCCTTCGCCCTGCCGGCCTTTGGTCTGAAGACCGACGCCATTCCCGGCCGCCTGAACGAAACCTGGTTCAAGGCCGAGAAGATCGGCACCTTCTATGGTCAGTGTTCCGAGCTGTGCGGCGTCGACCACGCCTTCATGCCGATCGAGATCAAGGTGGTAAGTCAGGCTGACTTCGACGCCTGGGTCGCGTCCAAGGCTACTCCGGCTCCGGCCGCTGCTGCGCCGGCTTCCGGCGCCGCGGCTACCGCCGCGCCCACCACTCCCGCCACCGGCGCCGCCGCGCCTGCTCCCACGACACCGCCGGCCGCAGCTCCCGCTGCGCCCGCGGCCAAGCTTTGATTCGCGAAGGTAGACCGATGGCTCACGCCGCCGCCGCGCACGACGACACCGATCACAAGCCGGGCTTTATCACCCGCTGGTTCTTCTCGACCAACCACAAGGACATTGGGACCCTCTACATCCTGTTCGCCATTATGGCGGGCCTGATCGGCGGGGCTCTGTCGGGCCTGATCCGCCTGGAACTGGCCGAGCCGGGCATCCAGATATTCAAGGCCGGCACCTGGCTGGCCAAGAGCGGCCTCGTCGAGGCCTCGCACCACGGCTACAACGTGGTGGTTACCGGCCACGCCCTGGTGATGATCTTCTTCATGGTCATGCCGGCGATGATCGGCGGGTTCGGCAACTGGTTCGTCCCGATCATGATCGGCGCGCCGGACATGGCCTTCCCGCGGATGAACAACATCTCGTTCTGGCTGCTGGTCGCCGCCTTCGTGCTGCTGGTCACCTCGATGTTCGTCGACGGCGGCCCGGGCCGCGGTTTCGGCGGTGGGTGGACGATCTATCCGCCGCTTTCGACCATCGGCCACACCGGTCCCTCAATGGACCTGGCGATCTTCTCGCTGCACCTGGCCGGCGCCAGCTCGATCCTGGGCGCCATCAACTTCATCACCACCATCTTCAACATGCGCGCCCCGGGGATGACCATCCACCGCATGCCGCTGTTCGTATGGTCGATCCTGGTCACCGTCTTCCTGCTGCTGCTGGCCCTGCCGGTGCTGGCCGGCGCCATCACCATGCTGCTGACCGACCGCAACTTCGGGACGCACTTCTTCGACCCGGCCGGCGGCGGCGACCCCGTCATGTTCCAGCACCTGTTCTGGTTCTTCGGTCACCCGGAAGTTTACATCCTGATCCTGCCCGGGTTCGGCATGGTCAGCCACATCGTCTCGACCTTCTCGCGCAAGCCCGTGTTCGGCTACCTACCCATGGCCTACGCCATGGTGGCCATCGGCTTCGTCGGCTTCCTGGTCTGGGCCCACCACATGTACACCGTGGGCATGGGCATCAACCTGCGGGCCTATTTCGTGGCCGCCACGATGGTCATCGCGGTGCCGACCGGTGTGAAGATCTTCTCCTGGATCGCCACGATGTGGGGCGGGTCGATCGACTTCAAGACGCCCATGCTGTGGGCGATCGGCTTCATCTTCCTGTTCACCGTCGGTGGCGTCACCGGGGTCGTACTGGCCAACGCCGGCATCGACTACAGCCTGCACGACACCTACTACGTCGTCGCCCACTTCCACTACGTGCTCAGCCTGGGCGCGGTGTTCGCCATCTTCGCCGGCTTCTACTACTGGTTCGAGAAGATGTGGGGCGTGAAGTACAACGAGTTCCTGGGGTGCCTGCACTTCTGGATCACCTTCATCGGCGTCAACATCATCTTCTTCCCGCAGCACTTCCTGGGTCTGCAGGGCATGCCGCGCCGTTACGTCGACTATCCGGAGGCCTTCGCCTACTGGAACAAGATCTCGACCGACGGCTACCTGATCACCGTGGTCGGCGTGGTGGTGTTCCTGGTCATGCTGGCGGAAGCGGCCATCCGTCGCCGCCCGGCCGAAGCCAATCCGTGGGGCGAAGGCGCCACCACCCTGGAATGGACCCTGCCGTCCCCGCCGCCGTTCCACCAGTTCAACGAGCTGCCCGTGATCAAGGCCGAAGACGGCCACTGATCGCAGCCAGCCAAAGCGTAACCTTCGGGGCGCGGGGCTTTCGAGCGCCGCGCCCCCTTACCATCTGCCCCTCTGCAGTTCTGAAAGCAGTTCCTTGACCAAGCCCGCCGCCATCACGCCTGAAAGCGCGCCGACCAGCGCTTCCTCAGCGCCGGCGCTTTGGACGGACTACCTGCAGCTGCTGAAGCCCCGGGTTATGAGCCTGGTGGTGTTCACCGCCCTGACCGGCCTGGTCTGCGCCGGCAAGCCGATCAATCCGATTATCGCGGCGGTGGCCGTACTGTGCATCGCGGTGGGGGCGGGGGCTTCGGCTTCGCTGAACATGTGGTTCGACGCCGACATCGACGCCAAGATGCGCCGCACCCGCGGCCGTCCCGTGCCGATGGGCAAGGTGGCCGGGGCCGAGGCCCTGACGCTGGGCGTGGTGCTATCGCTGTTTTCCGTCATGTTCATGGGCATGACGACTAACTGGCTGGCGGCCGGCCTGCTCGCCTTCACCATCCTGTTCTACGCCGTCATCTACACCATGTGGCTCAAGCGCTGGACCGCCCAGAACATCGTCATCGGCGGCCTGGCCGGGGCGCTGCCGCCCGCCATCGGCTGGGCGGCGGCCTCGGGGTCGACCCCGCTGAATGCCTGGCTGCTGGTGGCGATCATCTTTTTCTGGACGCCGCCGCACTTCTGGGCCCTGGCCCTCTACACCAGCGACGACTACGCCAAGGCCGGCGTGCCGATGATGCCGGTGGTCAAGGGCGCGGCCTCCACCCGCCGCCAGATCTTCGGCTACAGCCTCGTCCTCATCCCGATCTGCCTGGCGCCTGTCTTCACGGGCCTGGGCGGTCCGGCCTACCTGGCCGTCTCGGCCCTGGGCGGAGCGGTGTTTCTGCTGCTGGCCTGGCGAGTGTTCCGCTCGCGGGCGGGCGATGCCCCCGGCGAGCGCGAAGACGGCCTCTATGACGTCAAGGCTGGGTCCAAGGACGCGCGCAATCTGTTCGCCTTCTCCATCCTGTACCTGACCCTGCTGTTCGCGGCCCTTCTGGCTGAGAGGTTCATCGGGATAGCGCCGCTGCACGGCGTCCTTGGAATTGGGGTGTAAGCCATGCCAAACGCCTTCAATGAGACCGACGAACAGGCCAAGGCCCGCAAGGGCCGCAACATCGCCATTGCGCTGGGTCTGGTCGCTTTCGTGATCCTGATCTTCGTGGTGTCGTTCGTGAACATGGGAGCGGCAATTGCCAACCGGCCCCTCTAAGTCCCCGTCTCCCAAGTCTCCTCTGGCGAAGCGAAACGCGCTGGTCGGCGTCATCTGCCTGGCCATCTTCGGCGGCATGGTCGGCGCGGCCTATGCCGCCGTGCCGCTCTACAAGGCCTTCTGCCAGCTGACCGGCTATGACGGCACGGTCCGCAAGGCCGAGAAGGCGCCTGACCAGGCGCTGGACCGCAAGCTGGAAGTTCGCTTCGACACCAACGTCCGTGACCTGCCCTGGGACTTCAAGGCCAAGCAGCTTTCCCAGACGCTGAAGATCGGCGAGACGGGCCTGGCCTATTTCACGGTCACCAATAACGGCGACAAGCCCTACACCGGCCGGGCCAGCTACAACGTCGTGCCCGAGCAGGCCGGCGCCTATTTCCAGAAGCTGCAGTGCTTCTGTTTTTCGAACCAGACCATCGGGCCGCACCAGACGGTGACCTTCCCGGTGCTGTATTTCGTCGATCCGAAATACGCTGATGATTTCGAGACCCGCGGCTCGTCGCAGGTCACCCTGTCCTACACCTTCTTCCCCGTGGAGCAGAAACGCGCCGAGAGCGCCCCTGCCCCCCTTGGCGGGAAGGTGAAGGCAGGGCTATAGCAGGCAGGATTCGTCGGTTCCCCTCGGGGGGCCGCGTGAGGGGAAGAAGGTTTAGGCACGATATGGCCCACGACGCCGTCAAGCACGACTATCACCTGGTCAATCCCAGCCCGTACCCGCTGATCGGGTCGATCGCCGCCACCATCATGTTGATGGGCGTGGTCGTGGGCATGAAGGGCCTGTTCGGAATCCCCAAGGGCAACTGGTTCATGGCCATCGGCGGTCTGGCCGGGGTGCTCTACACCATGCTCGGCTGGTGGATGGCGGTGACCAAGGAAGCCAACCAGGGTGACCATACCCCGGTCGTGGCCATCGGCCTGCGCTACGGCATGATCCTGTTCATCGCTTCGGAAGTGATGTTCTTCGTCGCCTGGTTCTGGATCTTCTTCGAGATGGCCCTGTTCCACGGCCACCGCACCCTGACCCCGGAAGTCGGCAATTTCGAAGGCGTCGCCGAGGCCTGGAAGGCCTGGCCGCCCAAGGGCATCGAGCTGGTGCCGGCCTTCCACCTGCCGCTGATCAACACCCTGACCCTGCTGCTCTCGGGCACCACGGTCACCTGGGCTCACCACGCGCTGCAGCAGGGTGACCGCAAGAGCGCCAAGATCGGCCTGTTCCTGACCATCTGCCTGGGCGTGCTGTTCACCTCGATCCAGGCCTATGAGTATCACCACATCCTGACTGAGAAGCTGTTCTACTCGGACGAAGCGGTGAACGCCGGCCTCTACGGCTCGTCCTTCTTCATGGCCACGGGCTTCCACGGCTTCCACGTGCTGATCGGCACCATCTTCCTGACCGTCTGCTTCCTGCGCCTGCTGGGCGGCGGCTTCAGCGCCAAGCAGCACTTCGGCTTCGAAGCGGCGGCCTGGTACTGGCACTTCGTTGACGTGGTGTGGCTGTTCCTGTTCGCCTTCATCTACGTGATCTTCGGGACGGCCACCTGAGCGGGTTGAACCCGTACCTGGCTGGGGCGGCGGGCCGCTGCCCCAGTTGCGGGAAGGGGAAGCTGTTTGACGGCTTCCTCAAGGTGTCCCAGACCTGCGAGGCCTGCGGCTACGACCTCTCCAAGGCCGATAGCGGCGATGGCCCGGCGGTCTTCGTGATCATGATCGCCGGCTTCCTGATGGCCTTTGGCACCCTGTTCTCGCTGTTCGCCTTCCATTGGCCGCCCTGGCTGGTGCTGGCCTTCTGGATGCCGATGACGGTCGTAACCTGCCTTGGCCTGCTGCGGCCGATGAAGGGCCTGCTGGTCGCCGCCCAGTTCACGCACCGCGCCTCGCAGGCCGGACGCCATGACGTCTGAGAAATCGGCTCGTTTTCCCATCGGCCTGACGATCGCCGCCGCCATCGCGATGGCCATCCTGATCGGGCTGGGCGTCTGGCAGCTGAAGCGGCTGGCCTGGAAGGAAAACCTGCTGGCCGAGATCGCCGCCCGCACCCGTTCGGCGCCGGTGGCCCTGGCCCAGGGCCTGGCGAGCGCCAAGGACCCGGAATTCACCCGCGTCTTCGCCGACTGTCCCGCCCTGGCCAGCGCCCGCATCGTCGAGGTCTATTCCATCCGTGACGGCCAGGCGGGCAGCCGCCTGGTCTCGCTCTGCCATCCGGCCGCCGGCGGCGCGGTGCTGGTCGACCGCGGCTTCGTGCCGGACACCGTCTCGGCCCGGCCCAGCCAGGCGGGCAACACCGGCCCGGTCCATATCGTCGGTCTGCTGCGCAAGGGCGACAAGGCCGGACCTTTCACGCCTGTGCCGCAGGGCGGCCGCTTCTACAGCCGGGACATCCCGGCCATCGGCAAGTTGCTGGGCGCCGGCCCCGACCTCGCGCCGCTGATGCTCAGCGCCGAGTCCTCCAGCAATCCCGAATGGAAGGCGCTGGACCCCACACCGCTGCCTGTCGACATCCCCAATCGCCATCTGGAATACGCCCTCACCTGGTTCGGTCTTGCGGGCGCGTTGGCCGCCGTTTATGGCGCGATGCTCGTTCGGCGCCGGAAACCCTGATGCTCTACATCTCTACCCGTTCGGGCTGCGGGCCTGACTCGCCGCCCATCGGATTCCTTGACGCCGTCCTCGCGGGCCTGGCGCCCGACGGCGGGCTCTATGTGCCCCAGACCTGGCCGGCCTTCACGCCCGAAGAGATCGCCGCGTTCGGCGGCAAGCCCTACCACGAGGTCGCCGCCGCCGTGCTGGGCCGCTTCGCCGGCGACGAGATCCCGGCCCAGATCCTGGGCGACATGTGCCGCGAGGCCTATGACAGCTTCAGCCATTCGGCCACCGCGCCCCTGAAGCAGCTCTACCCCGACACCTTCCTGCTGGAGTTGTTCCACGGCCCGACCCTGGCCTTCAAGGACGTGGCCATGCAGCTGCTGGGCCGCCTTTACGACTATGCGCTGAAGAAGCAGGGCCGGAAGATCACCATCCTCGCCGCCACCAGCGGCGACACCGGCGGCGCCGCCGTGGAAGCCTTCCGGGGCTCCGGCGCCGTGAAGATCGTGGTGCTGTTTCCCGAGGGCCGGATCAGCGAGGTCCAGCGGCGGTTCATGACCACGGCCACCGAGGCCAATGTCCGCTGTGTGGCCGTGCAGGGCACGTTCGACGACTGCCAGGGCATCCTCAAGGCCGCCTTCCAGGACGACCAGTTCCGCACCGCCGTCGATCTGTCGGCCGTAAACTCGATCAACTTCGCCCGCATCGCGGCCCAGAGTGTCTACTACTTCACCGCCGCCGTGGCCCTGGGGGCGCCGGCCACATCCCCGGCCTTCGTGGTGCCGACCGGAAACTTCGGCGACGCCTTCGCCGGCTATGTCGCCCACGCCATGGGTCTGCCGATCAGCCGCATCGTCACCGCCACCAACAGCAACGACATCATCGCCAGAGCCTTCGTCGAGGGCCGTTACAGCCGCGGCGTCGTCGCCCCGACCCAGAGCCCGGCTATGGACATCCAGGTCGCCTCCAACTTCGAGCGGCTGTACTTCGAGTGCGCCCGCCGCGATGGCCTGGAGACCGGCCGCGCCTTCCAGGCCTTCGCCAGCACCGGCGGGCTCGACATCCCGCCCGCCGCCCTGGCCGCCATGCGCGACCTCTTCGATGGCGCGGCGGTCAGCGAGGCGGACACCTCGCGCGCCATGGTCTCGACCCTCAATGAAACCGGCGAGCTGATCGATCCGCACACGGCCGTGGCCATGGCCGCGGCCCGCAGCCTGGGCCCGCCCAGCCCCTATGCGCCGCAGATCGTGCTTTCCACCGCCCATCCGGCCAAGTTCCCCGAAGCCGTCCAGGCCGCGACCGGCGTTGCCCCGCCCATGCCGCGCGGCTCCGGCAGTCTTGCCGCCAAGCCCGAGCGCTTCGACCGCCTGCCCGCCGACGGCGAGGCCGTGAAGGCCTATGTCCGCGATTTCGCGCTCGGATGAGCGCCAAACTGCACCGCCTCACCAACGGCGTCCGAGTCATCTGCGACCCAATGCCGGGGCTGGAGACCCTGGCCCTGTCGGTCGTGGCCGGGCGGGGCGCCCGCTACGAGGATGAGGCCCGCTCGGGCTGGTCGCACCTGCTCGAACACATGGTCTTCAAGGGCGCCGGCCAGCGCTCGGCCCGCGAGATCGTCGAAGCCATCGAGCAGGAAGGCGGCCAGCTCAACGCCGCCACCGGCTATGAGCGCACCAGTTTCCAGGTGCGGGCCCTCAAGGGCGGGTTGGACCTGGGGATGGCCGTGGTCGCCGACCTGGTGCTGCGGCCTACCCTCGACGCCGGCGACCTGAAGAAGGAAAAGCAGGTGGTCGGCCAGGAGATCGCCGAGGCCGCCGACACGCCCGACGACCTGGTCTTCGAACTGGCGCAGGCCGCCGCCTGGCAGGGCCAGTCGCTGGGCCGGCCGATCCTGGGCACCGTCAAATCCATCAAGCCCGCCGACCCCGCCGCTCTGGCCGCCTGGCGCGCCGCCCTCTACGCCCCCGACCGCCTGGTGGTCAGCGCGGCCGGCGCGGTGGACGAGGCCGAGTTGCTGGCCCTGGCCGAGCGGGAGTTCGGCCATCTGCTCGCCGAAACCGGCGCGCCGATCCCAGGCCCCGCCATCTTCACCGCCGGCGTCGCCGCCAAAGACCGCAAGCTCGAGCAGGCCCATCTGGTCCTGCTGCTGCCCGCGCCCGGCGCAGGCGACGAGGACTATTTCCCCCTGCGGGTCTTCGTCGAGGCCCTGGGGGGTGGCATGTCGTCGCGCCTCTTCCAGGAGGCCCGTGAGAAGCGCGGTCTGGCCTACGCCATCGACGCCTACGCCGAGACTCATCCGGATGGCGGCGTACTGGGCATTTACGCCGGCTGCGCGGCCAAGGACGCCGCCGAGCTGGCCAAGGTCGCCGCCGGCGAGATCCTCGACCTGGGGGCTTCCATCGGCGTGGCCGAACTGGCCCGCGCCAAGGCCCAGCTCAAGGCCTCGATGTTCATGGGCCGCGAACAGCCGCTGAACCGCGCCGAGCAGTCCGCCGGCCAGATCCTGCTGTTCGACCGCCTGTTCACCGCCGCCGACCTCGCCGCCGCCATCGACGCAGTCAGTCCCGCCGACATCGCCCGCCTGGCCGGCCGGCTGGCGGCGCCGAAGCTGTCGGTGGGCTCGGTGCTGGGGTCGAAGGCGGCCCTGTCGGCGCCCTCGGCATTCGAGGCTGCGCTTTTCGGCGCTTGACCAAATCGGCTAACGGCGCACCTTTTCCCCATGGCGATGCTGGACTGGATGTCGACCGATAGCGGCCTGCGGCTGGATGGCGGCGCCGTGGGCCTGCGCCCGCCGCGCATGTCCGATCACGCTGAGTGGTCCCAGCTGCGCCACGAGTCTCGCGCCTTCCTGCAGCCGTGGGAGCCGACCTGGGCCGAGGACGACCTGACCCGCCCGGCCTATCGCCGCCGGCTTGACGCCTGGCGCCGGGACATGGATCTGGGCCTGGCCTATCCGTTCTTCGTCTTCAACCGCGAGGATGACAGTCTGGTCGGCGGCGTGACCCTCTCCAACGTCCGGCGCGGTGTCGCCCAGACCGGCACCATCGGCTATTGGGCCGGTGAGAAGTTCGCTCGCCGCGGCTATGTGCTGGCGGCGGTGAAGGCGGTCAGCCGCTTCAGTTTTGGCTCCCTGGGCCTTTCTCGCCTGGAGGCGGCCTGTCTGAAGGCCAATGAACCCTCGGCCAACCTGCTGCTGAAAGCAGGGTTCGCCGAGGAGGGATTTGCCAGGGCTTATTTGAAAATTAACGGCGTTTGGCGAGATCATCGTCTGTTCGGACTGATCTCTCGCGACCGTGCGAAGGACAGCGCCGAATAGGGTGCGCCGGGCGACCGGTAGTGGGCTGAGTATGGCGTCCTTCGGGAGTGAACGCAGAGGCTGGGACGCGACCGCGACGCTCGAGGCGTTGGGCGGCGCTGAAGTCGTGCTCTGGACCTGGGAGCCCGAGCTTGACCGCCTGCGCGTCTATGGTCCCGCCCGGTCGCTGGGCATGGGCCCGTTGGCCCCCGAATGCTCTTCCGCCGCCTTCCGCGCCCTGGCCCAGCCGCAGGACCGCGCCAGCGCCGATGACCTGCTGCGCACGCATGATCCGGGCCAGGAAGTCGCCGTCCGCTTGCGCATGCGCGGCGGGCCGATCTGCGTCTGGCGAGGGGTCTGGCTGGAGGAGGGCGTGCGCGCCACCGGGGTCGCCGCGCTGGAGACCCGTTTTGCCGCCGCCGAGACCGATCCGCTCACCGGCCTGCTGGACCGCCGCAGCTTCATCATCCGGGCCCGTGAGCGCCTGCAGACCCCGGGTCGCCACGAGCTGGTGGTCGCCGACCTGGACCGCCTGCGACGCCTGAACGAGGCCCTGGGGCATGAACGGGCCGACCTGGTGCTGGCGGCCCTGGGTTCGCGCCTGGCCGCCGCCTTCCCGGCCGGGGCCATCATGGCGCGGGTGGGCGAGGACGAATTCGCTGTGCTGGCCGCGCCCGGCCGGGGCGACGCCGCCGAGACCCTCCGCCAGGCGCTGGAGCAGCCGCTGCGGGTTGCCGGCTTCGATATCCATCCCACCCTCTCGGTCGGCGCCGTCGACGTCGAGGGCGGCGAGGACGCGCCGGAGGCGGCCGAGATGCTGCGCCGCGCGGAACTCGCCGTGGAAACCGCCAAGGCCAACGGCAGCCGCGGCGGAGCGGCCGCCTATGGCCGGGCCATGGAGAGCGATGGCCTCTCGCGCCTGGCCCTGGAGGCCGACCTGCGCGGCGCCGTGGCGCGCGGCGAGATCGTGCCCTTCTTCCAGCCGATCGTGCGGCTCTCGACCGGCGCCCTGGCCGGGTTCGAAGCCCTCTGCCGCTGGCGCCATCCGCGCCGGGGCCTGCTGCCGCCCGACGAATTCCTGCCGTTGGCCCAGGAGATGGGGCTGATGGTCGAGCTGGGCGCGCACATGATGCGCTCCTCGGCCAAACAGCTGGCCGCCTGGCGCCAGAGCCACGCCCTGGCCGGCGACTTCACGGTCAGCGTCAACCTCTCCACCGGCGAGATCCATCGCGAGAACCTGGTCGAGGACATCACCGGCATCATCGCCAAGTACAAGCTGCCGCCCAAGGTGCTCAAACTCGAGATCACAGAGAGCGACATCATGCAGAACCCGGAGGCCGCGGCGAAGGTGCTGCAGCGGCTGCGGGGGGCGGGGGCCGGGCTGGCGCTGGACGACTTCGGGACGGGCTTTTCGTCGCTCAGCTATCTGACGCGGCTGCCGTTCGACACCCTGAAGATCGATCGCTACTTCGTGCGCACCATGCAGGTGAACGAGGGCTCGGCGACCATCGTCAAGTCGGTGATCCAGCTGGGCCAGGACCTCAACCTCGAGGTCGTCGCCGAAGGTGTCGAGAACGCGGTGATGGCCGGCGGGCTGATGCAGCTGGGCTGCGACTACGGCCAGGGCTTCGGCTACGCCCCGCCGCTGTCGCCGCAGGAGGCCGAGGTCTATCTCAACGAAAGCTACGTGGACGGCGCCGCGCCGGTGCGGACTAGGGGCTAGGCTTCACTAATTCCTCGCCCGTTGGGCGAGGGGGACCACGAAGTGGTGGAGTGGGCTCTTGGGACTGCACGGGCCTTCAAGCAGACCCACTATGATGGCGTTCAATTCTGACACCCCGTGTGGACCACGGCCCACTCCGTCGGCTTCGCCGCCACCTCGCCCAACGGGCGAGGAACGTAATCAAGCCCGACCCGCCGACCCCGACAGCGCCCCGGCATTGATCCCCAGCACGCCCAGCGCCCGCGACCACTTGTGCTCGTGGTCGTCGTCGAAGATCAGCGCCTCGTCCGGTTCGGCGACCAGCCAGACATTCTCGCGCACCTCGCGCTCGAGCTGGCCCGGCCCCCAGCCGGCATAGCCCAGGGCCAGGAAGGCCTTCCGCGGCGCGCCGTCATGTACCAGCGCCTGCAGCACATCGCGCGAAGTGGTCAGCGACAGGCCGTGGCCGATCGGCAGGGTGGCGCCCGCGCAGGCATAGTCGTCGGTGTGCAGCACGAAGCCGCGCTCCCGCTCGACCGGCCCGCCGACCAGCACGGGGTCGAGCCGGGTCGCGGACCCGCCGTGCGTATCGACGCCCAGCTTCTCCAGCAGGTCCGGGATGTTCAGGCCCTCGACCGGACGGTTCACCGCCAGGCCCATGGCGTGCTCCTCGTCATGGCGGCAGAGATAGACCACCGCCCGCTCGAAGCGGTCGTCGCCGATGCCGGGCATGGCGATCAGCAGCTTGCCGGTCAGGAATTCGCCCTCGGTGGGATCGTGCATGGGGTGAAGATCGTTCCAGAAGTCGGCGCTTTCAAGTCAACCCTTGGCGAGGCGCGTCGATACGCCTATCTGGCGACCTAAGTTCACTCACTTCAGCCTTTTCGAGGGACGTTCCATGACCATCAAAGTCGGCGACAAGCTGCCTGACGCCACCTTCATGACTTTCGGCGCTGAAGGCCCCAAGCCGATCACCGTCGATGAACTGACCAAGGGCAAGACCGTCGCCCTGTTCGCCCTGCCGGGCGCCTTCACCCCGACCTGCTCGGCCAAGCACCTGCCGGGCTTCAAGGAAAAGGCCGCCGAGTTCCGCGCCAAGGGCGTGGACGCCATCGCCTGCATCTCGGTCAACGACGTGTTCGTGATGAAGGCCTGGGGCGCGGATCAAGGCGTCGGCGACGACGTGCTGATGCTGGCCGACGGCAACGGCGACTTCACCAAGGCCGTGGGCCTGGAGATGGACGGCTCCAAGTTCGGCATGGGCACGCGCAGCCAGCGCTACTCGATGGTCGTCAAGGACGGCGTCGTCGAGAGCCTGAATGTGGAGCAGGGCGGCGAGTTCAAGGTGTCGTCGGCCGACTACATGCTGGCGCAGCTCTAGGCCGGATCCGAAAGTTCGGACTGGGGAGGGCGGGCCGGTTGGTCCGCCCTTTTCGTTTCGACGGACTGCTGTAGCCTCGAGCGCATGAACCGGCGTCACGCAATCCTCACCCTTGCGGCGGCTTCCTTCGCGTCGGGCGTCAGGGCGGAGATTCAGCCGCTGGGACCGCCAACCGAACGGGGCTTGCGGCTCTTTGGACGTTATGGGCAGACCCCACCGAAGGGCGACCCCGTCATCTACGTCTACAGTCAGGGCGCTCATTTCACCGCCGTCGAAGTCATGGTCATCGCAGCGCGAGACCCCGCTGGACGCTGGGCCATCGCCTCATTAGGCGAGGAGACCTCCGCGATGCTGACCGTCCAGCCCAAGAAAGTCTTCGACTCGCTTGTCGATCTTTCCGCCAAGGACGCGGGCAATCTGGACCAGCTTCTGACTTCGCCGGAACTTTACCAAGAGAAGGATTCGATGGCCCAGCCGCCCGGCGAAGGTGGCTTCATCCACAGCATGGAAATCGTCGGCCCGAGCGGCCGCCTCGTCATCCGTTGGACCGGCCGGCTGGTCGGTAAGGCCGGCGCGATCGCCGACATCGTCATCGGATAAGACTAACCGGCGAAGGCTTCCAGCAGTCCAGCGCCCTGCGTCACCGCCGCCGCCTGGGCCGGCGCCTGGGCCAGCACCTGGCCGGCGTAGAAGCGGGCGAGAGAGGCATCATCGCCCTTGGCCAGAAGCCAGCCGCCGATGACGTCGCCCGCCAGCTTCAGGAAGGCCGTCGCCCCGGCCTGGGCGTCGGCGCTGCCCTTGCGCTCGGAAAGCCAGGCGCCGCAGGCCTCCAGGGCGTCGGCGCCGGCGGTGAGTTGGGCTTCCAGCTCATGGCCCGCCGCGTCCTGGCGGATGTCGGCCAGCAGGTCCTTCAGCGCCGCGCCGCCGCCCAACGACAGCTTGCGGCCGATCAGGTCCAGGGCCTGGATGCCATTGGTGCCCTCGTAGATCGGCAGGATGCGGGCGTCGCGGTAGTGCTGGGCCGCGCCGGTTTCCTCGATGAAGCCCATGCCGCCGTGGATCTGCACGCCGAGGCTGGCGGCCTCGACGCCAAGGTCGGTGGACCAGGCCTTGGCGATGGGGGTCAGGAACTCCTCGCGCAGTTTCGCCGCCTCCCGCTCGGCCGGGTCGACGGCCAGCCGGCCTAGGTCGGCGTTGACCGCCGTCATCAGGCAGATGGCCCGGGCCGCCTGGGTGCGGGCCTTGATGCTCATCAGCATGCGCCGCACGTCGGGATGGTCGAAGATGCGGGCCGGGTAGCCTTCGCCGAAGGTGGCGCGCCCCTGTTTGCGCTCCAGCGAAAAGGCCAGGGCCTGCTGGTAGGCCCGCTCCGCTATGCCGACGCCCTGTGCGCCAACCTGGAGGCGGGCGGCGTTCATCATGGTGAACATATGGGCCAGGCCCTGGTTCTCCTGGCCGACCAGCTCGGCCTTGGCGCCCTCGAACAGCATCACGCAGGTGGGCGAGCCGTGGATGCCCAGCTTGTGCTCGATGGAGCCGGGCCGCAGATCGTTGCGCTCGGTCAAGGAACCGTCTTCGGCGACGCCTATCTTGGGGGCCAGGAACAGCGAGATGCCCTTCACCCCCGGCGGGGCGTCGGGCAGGCGGGCCAGCACCAGATGGACGATGTTGTCGGCGGCGTCGTGGTCGCCCCAGGTGATGAAGATCTTCTGGCCGTCCAGCCGATAGCCGCCCTGGCCGTCGGGCGTGGCCCGGGTGGTGATGGCCGCCAGATCCGAGCCGGCCTGCGACTCGGTCAGGTTCATGGTGCCGGTCCATTCGCCGCTGACCAGACGCGGCAGGTAGAGGGCCTTCTGGCGGTCCGTGCCATGCGCGGCGAGCGCTTCGATGGCCCCCTGGGTCAACATCGGGCAGAGACCGAAGGCCAGGCTGCAGCCCTGGATCATCTCGAAGACGGCGATTTCCAGCGCCTTAGGCAGGCCTTGGCCGCCGTGGTCTGGATCGGCCGACAGGCTGTTCCAGCCGCCCTCGCTGAACTGCTTGTAGGCGGCCGCGAAACCCGGGGCGGCGGTGACCGCGCCGTTGGCATAGCGCGCGCCCTGCAGATCGCCGGCCCGGTTCAGCGGCGCGATGACCTCGGCAGCGAAGGCGCCGGCAGCCTCCAGGACGGCTCGGGTCGTGTCGGCGTCGGCGTCTGGGAACAGCTCGGCCAGGCGGTCATAGCCGGCGACCGTCAGGGCCGACATCAGGGCATTTACGGGAGGGGCGTAGGTCATGGGGTTTCTTTACTCCGCCGGATAAGGAGTCGGGAACCCTCGCCCCTTTTTCGCCGCCCCGGACGGCGTATGGTGGAACCGCAACATCATCGACGACAGTTGAGGTTTCCCATGCGCTTTGTCGCTGCTCTCGCCCTGGCCTGCAGCCTGCTCATCGGCGGCGCCGCGGCGGCCGAACCCTCGACCAATCCCGCCGACATGCCGGCCGGCCAGTATGTGCTCGACAAGGCGCATTCCAGCCTCTTCGCCCGGGTCCGTCACGAAGGGCTGGCCTTCTACACCGTCCGCATGGACAGCCTGGACGCCAGGTTCGCCTACGACCCCAAGGCGCCGGAGACCTCCAGGATCACCGTCACGGTCGACGCCGCCTCGCTGGACAACGGCGACGCCAAGACCGGTCCGCAGTTCGCCCGTCAGTTCCTCGACGTCGAGAACAACCCGACCATCACCTTCGTCTCCACCGCCATCGTGCGGGGCCAGGGCAATACGGGAACCATGACCGGCGATCTGACTTTCCGAGGGGTGACCAAGCCCGTGACCCTGGACGTGACCTTCGGCGGCTATACCTCCGGCATCCTGGGCCAGCGGGCCGGCTTCTCGGCGCGCGGCAAGATCAAGCGCTCGGACTTCGGCTCGACCTATATGCTCAACCCGCCCCTGGCCTTTGTCGACGATGACGTCGAACTGGTCATCGAGGCCGAATTCACCAAGAAATAGGCTCATGACCCAGACCCAGGCTCAAACCCGCTATTCCGGCGTCGCCATGCTGCTGCACTGGCTGATCGCCGCCGCCATCATCACCAATGTCGGCATCGCCTGGTATTTCAATACCCTGCACGGCCTGGCCAAGATGCCCTCCCTGCAGATCCACAAGAGCCTGGGCATAACCATCCTGCTGCTGACCCTGATCCGGCTGGCCTGGCGACTGGCCAAGCCGTCGCCGCCCTTCAACCCCGACATGAAGCCCTGGGAGCGCTGGCTGGCCCATGCCGTGCATTTCCTCTTCTACCTGGTGATGATCGCCCTGCCGCTGACCGGCTGGGCCACGGTGTCGTCCAGCCCGCTGATCCACATCTATCCGATCAACATGTTCGGCCTGTTCCACTGGCCCGAGATCACGGCGCTGAGCCATCTGCCGGTCGACCAGATGAAATCGGCCAAGGAGACCTTTGAGGCGGCGCACGGCCTGCTGGCCAAACTGATCGTCTATGTCCTGTTTCCTCTGCACGTGCTCGGCGCGCTGAAGCACCAGTTCCTTGATCGCGACCATGAACTCGGCCGGATGATCCCGTTCCTGAAGGCCCCTCTATGATGAAGACCTTCGCCGCCGCTTTGGTGCTGCTCGCCGCCGCCCCAGCCTTTGCGGCTGCGCCGGCGCCCACCTGGAGCGTCGACAAGCCGGCCTCGAAGATCGGCTTTGCGTCGTCGTTCGGCGGCACGGACTTTTCGGGCGGCTTCCGCACCTGGGACGCCCAGATCAAGTTCGACCCGAACAACCTGCCGGGCTCCAGCGCGGTGGTGACCATCGACACCGCGTCGGTCGCCACGGGTGACGCCGATCGCGACAAGACCCTGCCCGACACGCCCTGGTTCGCCTCGACCCAGTACCCCAAGGCCGTGTTCAGAACCCAGAGCTTCAAGGCCCTGGGCGGCGGGCGATATCAGGCCATCGGGACGTTGACCCTGCGCGGCGTGACCAAGCCCCTGACCCTGCCCTTTACCCTGGCCATCACCGGCCCAAATGCGAAGATGACGGCCCAGCTGGGCTTGAACCGCCTGGCTTTCGGGGTGGGGCAGGGCGAGTGGGCCAAGACCGAGGTCATTCCCGGGGTCGTCAACCTGACGATCAGCCTGACGGCCCATCGCGCGAAATAGTCTTCCGGTTTAGGATGGGGCCATGACCATCCCAGTCCCCGCCGACGTCATCTCGCGTCTGAAGGCCGTCCTTGGCGAGGGCGGCTGGAGTATCGACCCCGACCGCCTGGCCCCCAAGCTGGTCGAGTGGCGCGGGCGATGGCAGGGGACGACGCCGCTGCTGGCCCTGCCGCGCTCGACCGCCGACGTCGCCGCTGTGGTTGGGATCTGCGCCGAGGCCGGGGTGGCGATCACCCCGCAGGGCGGCAATACCGGCCTGGTCTCGGGCCAGATTCCCCAGGGCGAGATCCTGCTCTCCACTGAGCGTCTGACCGCCATCCGCGATATCGACGCCTTCGACGATGTCATCGTCGTGGAGGCCGGCGTGACCCTGGCCGCCGTGCATGAAGCCGCCGCCAAGGTCGGCCGCCGGTTCCCGCTGGGCCTGGCCTCGGAAGGCTCAGCGACTGTCGGAGGGGTGATCTCGACCAACGCCGGCGGCACCCAGGTGCTGCGCTACGGCACGACCCGCAATCTAGTGCTCGGCCTGGAGGCGGTCCTGCCCAACGGCGAAATCTGGAACGGCCTCAAACGCCTGCGCAAGGACAACACCGGCTATGACCTCAAGCAGCTACTGATCGGGGCGGAGGGAACGCTCGGCGTGGTCACAGCCGCCAGCCTCAAGCTGTTCCCGATCCTAAGCTCGCGGTCGGTTGCCATCTGCGGCCTGGAGAGCCCCCGCCAGGCCATCCAGCTGCTGGCCCTGGCCAAGGCGATCACCGGCGGCGCGGTCGAGGCCTTCGAGCTGATCGGGCGGCTGGGCCTGGATTTCGCGCTGAAGAATGTCCCTGGCCTGCGCGAACCGCTGGAGGCCAAGCACCCTTGGTACGTGCTGATCGAGACCACGACCGCGACGCCCGGCGAGGCCGAAGCTGCCATGGGGCGGCTGCTGGAGCAGGGTTTCGAGGCTGGCCTGATTACCGACGCCGCCGTTGCCCAGACGGGCAAGCAGATGGAAGCCTTTTGGGCCCTGCGCGAGAACCAGTCGGTTGGCCAGAAGCCCGAGGGCTCGGTCTGGAAACACGACATCGCCGTGCCGGTCTCGCGCATCGCCGACTTCATTGAGCAGGCGACGGCGGCGGTCACCGCCTTCTCGCCTGGCGTTCGGGTCGTCGCCTTCGGCCATGTCGGCGACGGCAATGTCCACTACGACGTCCTGCGTCCCGCCGACGGAACCGACGCCGCCCATGACGCCCTGCGCGACCAGGGCTCACTGATGGTCCACGACATTGTCGCCGGGATGGACGGCTCGATCTCCGCCGAGCACGGGCTGGGCGCGATGAAGGGGCACGAGGCGCTACGCTACAAGTCGCCGGTCGAGGTCGCGGCGCTTCGAGCCCTGCGCGAAGCGCTCGACCCCAGGCGGATCATGAACCCCCGCGCCCTGTTCTAAGCCGCCGCCATCGCCGCCAGCTTCAGCGTGGTGTTCCAGTTGCGCCCCGTGCCCCGCCGCTTCATCAGCGCCGTGTTGAGCAGGGCCGGCGTCAGGGTCGAGGCCCCGATACCGTCCGGATAGACGAAGTACAGCTCTCGCCCACGCCCCTCGACCTGTTCCGGCCCGGTAATCGCCGCTCGCACTCGCTCGATGATTTCGTCCGGAACCAGGGCCTTGAAGGCGACGGCCAGCAGATGTCCCGGATCGTCCCGCGCGGCGTCAGGGAAGGGGTTGGCGGCGATCACCGCGTCCCACTCGGCGGCCGAGCGCAGCATCACCGGGCAGTCGAAGCCGAACCGTTCGGCCAGCGCCGCCTCGAGTCGAGCTTCGACGTCGTCGGCCTCACCCGGCGCTGAGAACACCAGGTTGCCGCTGGCCAGCAGGGTGCGGGGGTTCTCGAACCCCAACTCGGCGGCCAGGGCCTTAAGTTCGGTCATGATGATCTTGCGGCCGCCGACATTCACGGCGGCGAGGAGGGCGATCCAGGTCGTCATCCAACCACTCTAGCCAAGCGACGCGGTCCATCCTATCCCCGCCGCATGCTGCTGGTCCTCTCGCCCGCCAAGGCCATGAACTTCGAGCCGCCGGATTCCGTATCTGGGGCGATGTTGCCGCTGACCACGCCGCAGCTGAAGGACGATATCGCCGTCCTCGACAGGACGACCCGCAAGCTGCGCAAGATCGACCTGCGCCGGCTGATGGGAATTTCCGACAAGCTGGCCGAACTGAACCATGCACGCTTCCAAGCCTTCGACCCGGCGGTCGATGACGGCCTGCAGGCGGCCATCGCCTTCAACGGCGACGTCTACCAGGGCCTCGACGCCCGCAGCCTGGACAAGCCGGCCTTCGTTTGGGCCCAGGACCATCTTCGCATCCTCTCGGGCCTCTACGGCCTGCTGCGGCCGGCCGACGCCATCCAGCCCTATCGCCTGGAGATGGGCATTCGGCTGAAGACCCGGCGGGGCGCCAGCCTCTACGACTTCTGGGGCGACCGGCTTTCGAAACAGCTCAATGCCGAGGCCGAGGGACATGCCGACCCGACCCTGATCAACCTGGCCAGCCAGGAGTATTTCGGCGCCGTCGACCGCAAGGCCCTGAAGCTGCCGGTGGTGACCTGCCTCTTCAAGGAAGAGCGCGAGGGCGAAGCCCGCCAGATCAGCTTCTTCGCCAAGAAGGCCCGGGGCCTGATGGCCCGCTACGCTATCGACCACCGCATCGACCGGGCCGAGGGCCTGAAGGAATTCGCCATCGAGGGCTATGGGTTCCGGCCGGCGCAGTCGAGCGAGACCGAGTGGGTGTTCGCCAGAAGCCAGGTTTGAATTCGCTCGCACGCCACGCCGCGAAGGAATATGCTGCACCGCAACATAGACTGAGTGTATGCGGAGCCTTCCCATGGATTACGGCCTCAAGGGTCATGTCGCCATCATCACCGGCTCGACCAGCGGCATAGGCCTGGCCCTGGCCGGCGCCCTGGCCGCCGAGGGTGTCAACCTGGTGATCAACGGCCTGGGCGACCCCGCCGCCATCGAAAAGGAGCGGGCGGGTCTGGCTGCGAAGCACGGCGTCGAGGTCCGCTACCACGGCGCCGACATGACCAAGGGCGACCAGATCGCCCACATGGTGGCCTTCGCCGAGAAGGAGTTCGGCCGCCTGGATATCCTGGTCAACAATGCCGGCATCCAGTTCGTTTCGCCGATCGAGGATTTCCCGGTCGAGAAGTGGGACCAGATCATCGCCATCAACCTGACCAGCGCCTTTCACGCCATCCGCGCCGCCGTTCCGGGCATGAAGAAGGCGGGCAGGGGACGGATCGTCAACATCGCCTCGGCCCACGGCCTGGTCGCCTCGCCCTTCAAAGGCGCCTATGTCGCCGCCAAGCATGGCATCCTGGGGCTGACCAAGACGGTGGCGCTGGAAGTCGCCGAGGCCGGGATCACCGCCAACTCCATCTGCCCGGGCTATGTCCACACCCCGCTGGTCGATGGCCAGATCAAGGACACCGCCAAGGCGCGCGGCATGACCGAGGATGAGGTCGTCCGAAACGTCATCCTGGCCGCCCAACCGACCAAGAAGTTCGTCACGTTCGACCAGCTGGCCGGGATGCTGCTTTACCTGGTCAGCGACATGGGCGCCTCGGTGAACGGCGCGGCCCTGTCGATCGACGGCGGCTGGACCGCCGGCTGACGTGAGCGCCGCAACCCCAAGAACAATCAGCCTGGCCCTGCAGGGCGGCGGCGCGCACGGCGCTTTCGAATGGGGCGTCATCGAGCGACTGCTCGAATGCGAGGGCCTCGATATCCGCGCCGCCACCGGCGCCTCGGCCGGGGCGATGAATGCGGTCTGTCTGGCCTCAGGCCTGGCGGAGGGCGGACGGGCCGGCGCCGCCAAGACGCTGGAAGCCTTCTGGAAGGGCGTCAGTCAGGCCGACGGCCGCAACATCCTGGGCAGCGCCGGTTCGGCCTTCACGGCGATGATGAGCCCGGCCTGGCTGCGCGAGACGCCCGGCTGGCGGATGGCCGAGGCGATCGGCGCCAGCTTCAGCCCCTACGAATTCAATCCGCTGGGCCTCAACCCGCTGCACGACGTGCTGGAGGCCTGCGTCAACTTCAAGGCTGTGCGCGAGCGCTCGCCGATCCATCTGTTCGTCGTCGCCACAGCGGTGCGGACCGGGCGGCTGGCGGTGTTCGAGGGGCCGGTGCTGACGGCG
Source organism: Caulobacterales bacterium (assembly GCA_038236615.1). Lineage (GTDB taxonomy): Bacteria > Pseudomonadota > Alphaproteobacteria > Caulobacterales > Caulobacteraceae > Caulobacter. The sequence continues at coordinate 319,025 of JBBRZO010000002.1, read as the reverse complement.
CGACACGTCATGGCCTCAGCCTGCCTGCCGACCGTCTTCCACGCGGTGGAGATCGACGGCGAGCCCTACTGGGATGGCGGCTATCTGGCCAACCCACCGCTCTGGCCGCTGTTCTATGACGACACCCCCGACGACATCCTGATCGTCAGCTTGAACCCGTTCGCCCGCCCGGCCGCGCCCAAGACGCCGGGCGAGATCATGGACCGGCTGAACGAGATCAGCTTCAACGCCACCCTGTCTTCGGAACTGCGAGCCATCGCCTTCGTCCAGAAGCTGTTGGACGAGGACATGCTCAAGGATGAGGCCCGCGACCGCTATCGTCGCATGCTGGTGCACGGCATCGGCGCCGACGGGGTGCTGGACGACCTGTCGCTGGCCAGCAAGTCGGATACCGACTGGTTGTTCCTGAAAAGCCTGCGCGACCGCGGTCGCAAGGCCGCCGAGGTCTGGCTGGCCAAGGACTTCGAGGCTGTTGGGGTAAGGTCGAGTCTGGACCTGACGACCTTCCTGTAGTCGAAGGGGCCATGCCCATCGAAGAACCCGCCCGCCTGACCCCGACCCCCACGGTCGGCGTGGTCTGCCTGCGCGGCGACGAGGTGCTGCTCATCAAGCGCGGCACGCCGCCCCGCCTGGGCCAATGGAGCTTGCCGGGCGGCCGCCTGGAATGGGGTGAGACCACCGCGGCGGGGGCCCTGCGCGAGCTGAAGGAAGAAACCGGCGTCGATGCCGAGCTTCTGGGCCTGATCGAAGTGGTCGACGGCATCTTCACCTCGCGGACCACCGGCGAGACCACTCGCCACTACATCATGATCGACTACGCCGCCCGCTGGCTGTCAGGCGAGCCCGTGGCCGGGGATGACGCGGCCGAGGCGCGGTTCGTCTCGTTCGCCGAGGCCCAGACCTTGGTCGAGTGGGACGAGACCGTCCGCATCATCCTGGCGGCCCGGGATCGTTTCGGCGCTTGACCGACGCCGCGTCAGGCCCAGTCATTTAAGCAAAACACCAAGACGACTCCCACGACGATTGGCAGGAAACGCCCCATGTCCCTCCGCACCCCCCTCTGCGACCTGCTCGACGTCGAGCATCCCATCATGCTGGCCGGCATGGGCGGCGTCTCCTACGCCGAGTTGGCGGCGGCGGTCTCGAACGCCGGCGGTTATGGCGTGCTGGGCATGGCCGGCCGCACACCGGACTTCATCCGCGAGGAGATGCGCAAGGTGAAGTCGCTGACCGACAAGCCGTTCGGCGTCGATCTGCTGGCCGCCAGCCCCGAAAGCCTCACCGCCTCGGTCGAAATCATCATCGAGGAGGGCGCCAGCGCCTTCATCGCCGGCCTGGGCGTGCCCATGCCGATCATGGAAAAGCTCAAGAAGGCGGGCCTGAAGGTCATGGTGGTCTGCGGGGCGGTGAAGCATGCGGTCAAGGCCGAGCAGGCCGGCTGCGACGCGGTGATCTGCCAGGGCGGCGAGGGCGGCGGCCATACGGGCCTGGTCGGCACCCTGCCGCTGGTGGCCCAGGCGGTGGACGCGGTGAAGATCCCGGTGGTCGGGGCCGGCGGCCTCTATGATGGCAGGGGTCTGGCCGCCATGCTGTCGCTCGGGGCTCAGGGCGTGTGGATGGGCACCCGGTTCATTGCCTCGCAGGAAGCGCACGCCGGCGAGATGTATCGCCAGACCATCCTGGAGGCCGCCGACGAGGACACCGTCCGCACCCGCTGCTACTCGGGCAAGCCGATGCGGGTGCGCAAGAACCTGTGGGTCGACGACTGGGAAAGCCGTCCGGCCGAAATCCAGCCCTTCCCGATGCAGGCCATCCAGTCCAGCCAGGCCGGGGTCATGGGCGGCATTGGCGGTCAGATCGAGGGCCTCGACGCCGACAAGTCCTGCTTCGCCATGGGCCAGAGCGCCGGCGGCGTCCACGACGTGCTGCCGGCCGGCGACATCGTCCGCCGCATCATGGCCGAGGCCCACGCCGCCATCGCCCGCACCGCCGCCCTGGCCGCGGCCAGCCCAGCTTTGGTGGCCGCCGAGTAGTATTCCTCGCCCGTTGGGCGAGGTGGCGGCGAAGCCGACGGAGTGGGCCATGGAACGCACCGGGTGTCGGAACGAAGCTTTGCCAGGGTGGCCGTGCTGGAACCTCCGTGCAGTCCGCGGCCCACTCCACCACTTCGTGGTCCCCCTCGCCCAACGGGCGAGGAATCAGGCGCTCAATGCTTCTTGGCCCAGGCGTCCGGGTCGCTGAGGAATTCGGTGTAGTCGGCCAGGCAGCTCTTCCATTCGCCCAGCTGGATCTGCACCGTCTGGGGCGTGTCGGAGGGCGAGGTGCGCAGGCCGTACCAGAGGTTGGGCGAACCCGACTCGTCCTTGTACGAGGGGCACATCACCGTCCAGCGGTTCCAGGCGTTGATGTTGGCCAGCGAGATTGGATCGGACGAACTGGATCCCCAGCTGGCGGTGTAGATGACCGAAGCGCAGTTAGACTTGCTGCCATCGCAATCGAAGAACTCGGTCGAGAATTTCACCTCGCCCAGAGCGTCAAGGATGTAGGGCTTGCCGTCCTTGTCGGTCTTCAGGGTGGCGTTGAGGCCGGCGTCCCGCTGGACCGTGGTCACATCGCGGGGACTTCCGGAACTGAAGGCCGCCGCCGGCTGGGCCATGGCCGCCACGGCCAGGGCGCCGGCCAATATCGCGGCCGCCCGGGCGGTCTGGCGGTTAAAACTCCCCATGACGTTGAACACCCTTTGAACCATAGTTCGAACCTGTATGCGCTAAAGCTGACTGATGGCTGAGCCTGGAGCAACAGTTTGACTCGAACCTCACCGCGCGGGCTGCTCATTCCCCTGGTGATTGCGGGCCTGCTCGCCGCTAGCGGGGTGCTGGCTCAGGAGCGTTCGCCTGTCGAACGCCAGACTCTGGTGGACCTGGCCTATACGCTGGGCCGCACCCACGCCCTGCGCCAGGCCTGCACTGGGGCCGGCGACCAGTACTGGCGCGACAAGATGATGGATCTGTCGCGCACCGAGGCTGCCGAGGCCGACTTCGACACCCGGCTGAAGAATGCCTTCAACAGCGGCTTCGCCTCCGGCCAGACCGAGTTTCCGACCTGCAACGCCGACAGCCGCCGGGCCGAGGCCGCCTCGGCTCAGAAGGGCCAGGGCCTGGCCAGCCAGCTTTCCGCGATTTCTCGTCCGGTCCCCCGGATGGGCTCTGACGCCCCGGGGGCCAAGCCTTCGACTGATCCGGGCTCCGGCCCTGACAAGCCGAAATAGAGCCCCCCTTGCGAAGGGCGTCGGATTGTCCGGTTTCCGTCGCCAACTCTGGCGGGTCGCGCTAACCTCCCCCCAAGTCATCCTGGGAGGGAATCGATGGGCGTCATCGTACCGTTTGTTTTTCTGATCCTCATGGTCGTCGTGCTGGTGGGCGCGATCAAGATCGTGCCGCAGGGCCGCGAATTCACCGTCGAGCGGTTCGGCCGCTACACCCGCACCCTAAAGCCCGGCATCACCATCCTCACCCCGTTCATGGACGCCATCGGCCGGCGGGTGAACATGATGGAGCAGGTGCTGGATGTGCCGCGCCAAGATGTCATCACCAAGGACAACGTCCAGGTCCATGTCGACGCCATCGTCTTCATCCAGGTGATGGACGCCGCCGCCGCCGCCTACCGGGTGGACAACCTGACCTTCGCCATCACCCAGCTGGCCCAGACCAACCTGCGCACCGTGGTCGGCTCGATGGAGCTGGATGATGTGCTCAGCCAGCGCGAGGTGATCAACACCCGCCTGTTGGCCACCATCGACCACGCCACCAACCCCTGGGGGGTCAAGGTCACCCGCATCGAGATCAAGGATCTGCAGCCGCCGCCGGACATCACCAACGCCATGACCCGGCAGATGAAGGCGGAACGTGAAAAGCGCGCCGTGGTCACCGAGGCCGAGGGCGACAAGCAGTCCCAGGTCACCCGGGCCGAGGGCGCCAAGCAGGCGGCCATCCTGGAGGCCGAGGGTCGCCGGGAAGCCGCCTTCCGCGACGCCGAGGCCCGCGAGCGCTCCGCCGAGGCCGAAGCCAAGGCCACCGCCTTCGTGTCGGAAGCCATCGGCAAGGGCGATGTGAACGCGCTGAACTACTTCGTGGCGCAGAAATATGTCGAGGCGTTCGGCAAGTTCGCCGAGTCCAACAACATGAAGACGGTCATCGTCCCGGCCGACTTCGCCGGCATCACTGGCTCGATCGCCGGGGTGGCCCAGCTGGTCAAGTCGCTGTCCGGCGACGACGCCAAGTCTTCCCCGACCGCCGTACCGCCCACGCGTCCGAAGGCCGGTTCGTGATGGACGCCCTGAACGGCCTCTGGCTGACCCATCCGTTCTGGCTGTGGATGGCGTTGGCCGCGCTGCTGCTGGCGGTGGAGATCGCCACCGGCAGTGGCTACCTGCTCTGGCCGTCGGGGTCGGCGGCGGTGGTGGCGGTGCTGAGCTTCGCCCTGCCGCATAACGGTCCGGTGCAGTGGCTGATCTTCGCCATCCTGACCGTGGTGACCACCCTGGCGGGCCGGCGCTTCCTGCCCCGCACCCTGCCCAACAGTCCGGACATCAACGACAATTCCGGTCGCCTTGTCGGGCGCCACGGCGAGTCCACCAGCCCGTTCGACGGCGGAGAGGGCCGGGTGTTTGTCGATGGCAAGGAATGGGCGGCCACCCTGCAGGGCGAGGGCCATCTGCGGGCCGGCGTGCGGATCGAGGTGACCGGCGTTGAAGGCTCCAAGCTGATGGTGCGGCCGCTGCAGCCGTCCTGAAAATACCCCGTTGACCCGGCCCCTGGGACCGCCCCGATAAGTCTGGCGGTCAGCCAGCAACGAGGTGAACAGTGACCGCTTCCGTCCAATATCTGAACCCCGCCGAGGCCGCCCGCCGGCTCGGCGTTTCCGCCAAAGCCCTGCGGCTCTACGAGCAGCGTGGCTTGCTAGATCCGTTGCGCACCGCTGCCGGCTGGCGCGCCTACGGGCCGGCCGAGATGACCAGGGCCGGAGAGATCGCCAATCTGCGGGCCCTGGGGCTGAGCCTGGCCCAGGTCGCCCGGGTGCTGGGTGGCGACCCCCAGGATCTGGCCCCGGCGCTCGCCACACATCAGGCGGCGTTGGAATGCCGTCTCGGCCAGCTCTCCGACGCCGTGGCGCGGGTCCGCGACCTGCGGGCCGCCCTGGCGCGGGGTCAGGCGCCGAGTGCGGGCGAACTGGCGGGGCTGGTGTCGCCCGGCCTGCGGGTCGCCTTCGATCTGCCCTGGCCCTGGGGCGGGGAGCGGTTCGAGCTCAGTGACATCCGCCTCGTGAACTACATCATTGGTCCGCTGGGCAGCGGCAAGACGCGCCTGGCGCAGCGCCTGGCCGAGACCCTGCCGAGCGGCGCCTTCCTGGGTCTGGACCGCACGCCCGTTGGCGTGGCCGATCCGGCGCGGGTTGAGGCGGTCCTCGCCTGGCTGGAGGGGGATGGCGCGACCCGGTCCGAGGCGCTTAACGCCCTGGTCGTCGCCCTTGAGGCCGAGGTCATCCTGGTCGTCGACATGGTCGAGCAGGGCCTGGACCAGGCCACCCAGGAGGCGCTCATCGCCCATCTGCGCAGGCGCGGTCCGGCGGCCCGGCCGCTGTTCCTGATGACCCGCTCCAGCGCCATCCTCGACCTGGCCGCCGTCGGCCCGGACGAGGCGATCCTGCTCTGCCCCGCCAACCACAGCCCGCCCACGGTGGTCGCGCCATGGCCCGGCTCGCCCGGCTACGAAGCGGTCGCCACCTGCCTGGCGTCCCCGGACGTGCGGGCCCGAACCGAAGGGATCATCGCCATGCGTCCGGCGGTGGCTTAGCGGTGCTCGTCCAGCCACATCCGCAGTGACCGCAGGAAGGGCAGGGCGGCTTCGAAGTCGGTGTCGCTGAAGGCGGTGCGCAGGTCCTCCATGCGGGGGCGCAGCCGGACCAGCCCGTCTTCGTAGGCGGCGCGCCCGGCCGGCGTGAGCGTGACCAGCTTGCGCCGGCCGTCCTCGGCGTCACCACGGATCGCCACCAGACCGGCCGCTTCCAGCCGCTGCAGGGTGTTGGTCATCGCGCCCTTGGTGACCTGGAAGGCCGCGGCGAGTTTGGCTGGGCTCTCCTCGCCGCCGCGCCGCACGAAATGGGTCAGCACCCCGAACCCCGCCGCCGACAGGCCCTCCGGCAGAGCCCGCTCCAGGGCGGCGTTGGACAGTTGCTGGATGATGCCGATCTCGGTGAACAGCTCGACATCGGGACGGCTTCTCGAGGGAGGAGGGCGTGGGGACATCAGGTGGTCTTCAGGTTGGCGGTCAGCCCCCGGCGCGGCGACGGAGGAATCGGCTTGGCGTAACCGATTCGGCTGAGCATCTGCAGTCTGCCGCCGGCGGGCGCCAGGTCCGCATGCAGCCGGGCGAAGAGGCCGGCCAGGCTGGCATATTCCTGCAGGCCCTGGCTCCAGGGCTGCATCGACAGCCCCAGGCCGGTGGCCGCCAGGTTGGCCCGCAGATAGGCGCGGCCGGCGGTCAGCTGTTCCGCGCGGGTGTTGCCGGGCGTCGTGAGCCAGATGAAGCCCGCCGCGCTCTCCGACCCTGCCTTCATCAGGTCGATCTCCTGCTGGAAGGCCCAACTTCCAGGCTTCTCCATCTTGGCCTGGGTGAGGAGGCCGGCGGCCGCGGCGGCATCGATGGCCGGGCCCTCGATGGAAATGCCGTAGCGGTGCGCCGCCACCGCCTTGGAGCCGAGGAAGGTGCGGTCGATGCTCTCCTTGTGCGCGGCGGGCGTGTTGGCCTCGATCACCGCGCCTTCAAGGACCTGGGCCCGCAGCCGGTCGAGCGCCGCTCCACTGACCGTCGATCCGAACTGAACGCCGGGAAGGCCGGCGGCCGCCCCGATGGCCGATGCGGCCTCCGGGCTCACCGGCCGTTTGTCGTACCGCGCCCGGTTGGTGCGGCGGTTCAGCGCCTGGGCGAACAGCGGATCGGCCTGGCCGCCGGGGCTCAGGACCACGCGGGCGACGGGCCGGTCGTCGAGATTGGGCGCCGGTTCGCCCTCGGGGAAGGGCGTGATCTGGGCCGTCAGGCCGTGCGCTCCGGCCGCCAGGCTGAGCAGTTCCAGAAAAGCGCCGCAGCCTATGGTGATCTGACGGTTGAAGGGGTCGGTGACCGGCAGCAGCCGGGTGCGGTCGACATAGAGGGTGATGGTGTCCGCCACGCTCAGGTCGGCGAGCCAGGGCTGCATGTTGTGCGGGTTGGGGGCCAGGATCGCCCAGGCCAGAGCCTGCCTGCGAGGGTCGCGCTCGCCGGAGCCGGGATTGATCCAGGCTGTGCGAGGGTCAGGCCCCGATGGCGCGCAACCGGCCGCCGCCAGTACGATGCCGCCGCCGGCCAGGCGGATGAAGTCACGACGATGCATGGCAAGGGTCCATATAGTTTAACATTGAACTATAATTATAGTTTAACGCTGAACTGTCAAGCGCCGTCTGCGGGATTCAGGCTTCGCCCAAGGTCTCGAGCATGCCCTTGCGGGCCAGACCGTCGGCGCGTTCGTTCATCTCGTGGCCGGCATGGCCCTTGACCCAGCGCCAGTCGACCTCGTGCCGCTGGCGGGCCTCGTCGAGCCGGCGCCAGAGGTCCTCATTCTTGACCGCGCCCTTGCTGTAGGTCTTCCAGCCGCGCGCCTTCCACAGATGCAGCCACTCGGAAATGCCGGTGCGGACATACTGGCTGTCGGTGTGCAGCTCGACCTTGCAGGGCTTCTTCAGCGCTTCCAGGGCCTGGATGGCGGCCATCAGCTCCATGCGGTTGTTGGTGGTCGCCAGGTCGCCGCCGCAGATTTCCTTCTCATGGCCGTCCATGGTCAGGATGGCGCCCCAGCCGCCCGGGCCCGGGTTTCCGCGGCAGGCGCCGTCGGTGAAGATCACAACACTCGGGGTCATCACACCACCACCAGACCGGCCCGGTGGACCGCCAGCTTGCGCTCGTATTCCATAGGATCCTTGGGCCGCACCAGCGCCCCGGCCGGGGTCGCGCCCCAGTCGGCCAGGCGCGTCAGGAAAAACCGCATCGCCGCCCCGTGCGCCAGGATCGGCAAGGCCGCCCGCTCGGCCTGCGACAGCGGCCGACGGCTCTCATAGCCGGCGATCATCGCGAAGGCGGCGGTGACGTTGAAGCTGCCGTCGGCTTCGAAGCACCAGGCGTTGAGGCAGATGGCCAGGTCGTAGGCGAAGGCGTCGTCGCAGGCGAAATAGAAGTCGATGGCCGCCGCGAACTTTCCTTCTCGGAAGAAGACGTTGTCGGGGAAGAAGTCGGCGTGGATGATCCCGCTGGGCAGGCCCTTGGGCCAGTGGGCGGCCAAATGCTTCAGATCGCTGCGGATGGTCGCCGCCAAGCCGGGCTTCAGCCCCTCGGCGTCGGCCTCATGCCCGGCGAACAACGCCGCCCAACTGCGTTGGCCCAGATCATTGGCCCGCCGCCCGGCGTAGCCTTCGCCCGCCTGATGCAGCCAGGCCAGGCCCACCCCCGCCTCTCGGCAATGCGCCACGGTCGGCCGGCGCACCGAAAGCCCCGGCAGGAACTCGACCAGCGCCACCGGCTTGCCGTCGATAGATTGCAGGTAGCTACCGTCCTTGCCCGCCACCGGCCGGGCGCTGGGAAAGCCCTGGTCGGCCAGCCAGGTCAGCAGGCCCAGGAAGTAGGGCAGTTCCTCGGCCCTGACGTCCCGCTCATAGATGGTCAGGATGAACCGACCCTCCGCCGTCTCCAGCAGAAAGTTGGAGTTCTGGATCCCCTCGGCGATGCCCTTGAAGGCCAGCGGCTCGGAGAGGCCAAACCCGGCCAACAGGCGGGCGAGGTCCTCGTCGGAGATGTCAGTGTAGACGGCCATGGCTCCGCATGGCGGAGCCCGGCGCAGCGGTCAAGGCGCGGCGCGGCTTCCCCATTCATAGCCGGGCTGGAACGGCGTGTCCGCGAACTCCAGGGCATAGGGAATGGCGTAGGAGCAGAAGCCGGTGGCGCCGTTCTGGTATGCCGCCGGCCTCAGCTTTTCCGCCAGTCCGGTGGCCTGCAGATAGATCTTGGGCGCCGCGAGATCGAGGTCAGGCCCAAGGTTCGAACCTCGCAAGGCGAACGAGCCCGCATAAACCACATCCCCCGCCGCGACCTGGAACGAGGGCGAGCCGAAGCAATAGTCGAGGAAGCCGGACCCCGATATCCGCCAGCGGCCCGGCCGCACAGCCAGGACGAACCAGTTGCCTTCCTTGTGGGCGAACAGGGTGCCGATCGCGGCGGCCATGACCGTGGGGGCGGCGCTTTGCGGGGTTGGCGGGTCGCCGGGCAGCGGCTTCATCCAGGCAAAACCGACGCCGGTGCCGGAACTCTGCCCGATGCCGGTCACCCGGACGACGATGATCGCCGATCCTGACGGCGCCTTGCCGATGTCCTCCAGCTTGAGGGGGCGCGTCGGCCAGGGCGGATCGGTCGGCGTGGCCATCGTCCTGGGGGCAGGGGCCGGGCCGCTCGCGCCCTGAACAGCGGTTTCGGCGCCGGATGCGGCCGGATCGGCTGGCTGATCTTTCCAGATGCCGCCCTCGAACAAGACCCGCAGGCTCAGCTGACCCTTGTTTGGCGCGGGTGGCCGCGAAGAGATTCGAAGGCTGTCGGGGCTGAGGGCCAGGTTCGACCAGGTCCGCACTACCTGACCCGGCGGCGTCTGGGCGCCGAACATCGGACCAAGCTCGGTCATGACCGTGGCGATGGGCATGGCGGCCAGGCGCGCGCCATCGGCGTCGCCCAGCCTGACGACCCGCCAGCCGCGGACGACCATGCAGTTTTCGACCTTGTCGGCATACATGCCGGCAATCGGTCCAGACCAGACCAGGCCGAAAGCGATCCCCGCGTTGTAGGCGCCGGCGCCGGGATTTGGTCCGCGGGGAATGCCGGTGATTTCGCCGCAGCTCACGAGGTCGGCATTGTGTCGCTCCAGGTTGGCGCCCGGCCGGTTATAGTAGGTGTAGCCCGTGGTGATGGCGCTGATGTCAAACCGGTCGCCGGCGATAGCGGAACCGGCCGTGAGCGACAGCGCCGCCAAGGCGATCAGAGCAGTCCGCATTCCTATTCCCCCTCACAGACGACGGTTGACCCGTCGCACGCCTACTCCGCCAGCACCCGCGGCAGCTTGAAGGTCACGGTTTCCTTCATCGGCGCCACTTCCTCGACCGACAGGTCATAACGGGTCGCCAGGGTCAGGATCAGTTCCTCGACCAGCTTCTCCGGCGCCGAGGCCCCGGCGGTGACGCCGACCGAGGTCACCCCTTCCAGCCAGGCCCAGTCCAGGCCGCCGGCGTCGTCCAGCAGGCGGGCGTCGCGGGCTCCGGCCTTCATGCCGACCTCGACCAGCCGCACCGAGTTGGAGCTGTTGCGCGAGCCGACGACCAGCAGCAGGTCGCAATTGGCCGCCAGCTGCTTGACAGCCTCCTGGCGGTTGGTGGTGGCGTAGCAGATGTCTTCCTTGTGCGGGGCGCTGATACCCGGGAAGCGCCGCTGCAGCACCGCGACGATGTCGCTGGTGTCGTCGACCGACAGGGTGGTCTGGGTAACGAAGGCGACATTGGCCGGATCTTTCGGCTCGAACACCTCGGCGTCCTCGATATGCTCGATCAGCGCCACCGCGCCATCGGGCAGCTGGCCCATGGTGCCGACCACCTCCGGGTGGCCGGCATGGCCGATCAGCACGATCTCGCGGCCGTTGTCGAAATGCCTCTGGGCTTCCACATGGACCTTGGAGACTAGGGGACAGGTGGCGTCCAGATAGAGCATCTGGCGATTCTTGGCCTCAGCCGGCACCGACTTGGGCACGCCGTGGGCCGAGAAGACGATGGGCCGATCGGCCGGCGCCTCGTCGAGCTCCTCGACGAAGACGGCGCCCATGGCCTTCAGCCGGTCGACCACATGGCGGTTGTGGACGATCTCGTGGCGGACATAGACCGGCGCGCCGTATTTCTCGATGGCCCGCTCGACGATCTGGATGGCCCGGTCGACCCCGGCGCAGAAACCGCGCGGACTGGCCAGGAACAGCTTCAGCGGCGGCTTGACGGGCGTGTGGGCGTTCATGAGCTCAACCTAATGCGCCTCGCCCCAAAATGGCAGGGGTTTGCGGCAACTCGCTTCCGGATCGCGTAGCGCTCCAGACGCGTGAAATCGACCCTGCATTTCCCCTTCGGCTTGAATAGCGCCGAAAGGGGCAGGGTCGGGAGGAGGCGCGCGTTGCTAGGCCACGCATATGCCGTTATCAGACATGACAACGGGCTCGACCGGCGTCGGGGCCGGCAGTCTCTATTTTCTGGACCGATCATGCGTCGCACCCTCGCCTTTGCCACCGCGGCCCTTCTGGCCCTCTCGGTGCTGCCCACCGCCTCGGTCATGGCCCAGGGGCGTCCCAGCGACGACGACAAGCAGCGCCAGGAAGCCGCCAAGAAGAAAAAGCGCGACCAGGAATGGAATCAGCCGGCCGCGCCGCTGCCCGCCCTGCGCAACGCCGGGCCCTGCCCCTATGTGAAGGTGCTCTACGACGCCGGCCGCTACACCCAGTTCAAGGACGACAAGGAAGCGGCCGCCAACGTCCAGTACACCGGCGAGATCGAAGGCATCTCCTCGGGCTGCGCCTACAAGGACGCCGAGCCGATCAAGATGCAGATCGACCTGTTGTTCTCGCTGGGCCGCGGGCCGCAGGGGGCCGAGACCAAGAAGACCTACCGCTACTGGGTGGCCGTCACCCAGCGCAACAAGGAAGTCCTGGCCAAGGAATACTTCGACCTGCCCGTCAGCTTCCCGGCCGGCGCTGACCGCACCACCGTGCGCGAGTCGGTCAGCGGCATCGTCATTCCGCGCGCCAACCTGGACACCAGCGGCGCCAATTTCGAGATCCTGATCGGCTTCGACGTGACCCCGGAAATGGCCGCCTTCAACCGTGACGGCAAGCGCTTCCGCGTCAACGCCGGCGCGCCCAAGCCCGCGGGAGCCGCCGGCGGACAATGAGCGATCTGAAACGCTCGCTCAGCGAAGCGGTCGCCGCCGCCTTCGCGGAGCTGGGGATTCCTGAAGAATACGGCCGCGTCACCGCCTCCGACCGACCCGACCTCGCCGACTTCCAGTGCAACGGCGCCCTGGCCGCGGCCAAGGTCGTGCGCAAACCACCGCGCGAGATCGCCGCCGGCGTGGTCGAGAAGCTGTCGGGCCGCCCCGAACTGGCCTCGGTCGAGATCGCGGGCCTGGGTTTCATCAACCTGCGGGTCAGCCCGGCCGCCCTCTCGGCCCGCGCCAACGAGATCGCCGCCGACGAGCGCACGGGCGCCAGCTTGCTGGCTGAGCCGCGCCGGGTGATGGTCGACTACGGCGGCCCTAACGTCGCCAAGCCCATGCATGTGGGCCATCTGCGGGCCTCGATCATCGGCGAGTCGGTCAAGCGCCTCTACCGTTTCCGTGGCGACGAAGTCCTGGGCGACGCCCACTTCGGCGACTGGGGCTTCCAGATGGGCCTGCTCATCGTGGCGGTTACCGACGAGGACGCCTTCGTCCGCAATCTGATGGAGCGCCTGGGCCAGGGTTCGGGCGGCTATTCGCCCACGGACGAGCGCCGAGTGTTGGACGAACTGGGCACGCGGGTCGACCTGGCCATGCTGGACCGGCTGTATCCGCAGGCCGCCGGCCAGGCCAAGACCGACACCGACTATCGCGACCGCGCCCGCCGGGCGACAGCCGAACTGCAGGCCGGCCGCTACGGCTATCGCCTGTTGTGGCGGCATTTCGTCGAGGTCAGCCGCGTCGCCCTGCAGCGCGAATTCCACGCCCTGGGGGTCGATTTCGACCTCTGGAAGGGCGAGAGCGACGTCGACTCCCTGATCGAGCCGATGGTCCGTGAACTGGACGAGAAGCACCTGCTGGTCGACGACCAGGGCGCCCGGATTATCCGCATCGCCCGCGACAGCGATAAGCGCGACCTGCCGCCGTTGCTGGTAATCTCGTCCGAAGGCTCGGCCATGTACGGCACGACCGACCTGGCCACGATCCTGGACCGCCGCCGGAGCTTCGACCCGCATCTGGTCCTCTACGCCGTCGACCAGCGCCAGGCCGACCATTTCGAGCAGGTGTTCCGCGCCGCCTACCTGGCCGGCTACGCCACCGAGGGGCAGTTGGAGCATATCGGCTTCGGCACGATGAACGGCCCCGACGGCAAGCCCTTCAAGACCCGCGAGGGCGGCGTCCTGAAGCTGCACGACCTGATCGAGATGGCCCGCGCCAAGGCCCGTGAGCGGCTGCGCGAGGCGGGGCTGGGCGGCGAGCTCGACCCGGCCGAGTTCGAGGAGATCGCCCATAAGGTCGCCGTCTCGGCCCTGAAGTTCTCGGACCTGTCGAACTTCCGCGGCACCAGCTACGTCTTCGACCTCGACCGCTTCACCAGCTTCGAGGGCAAGACCGGCCCGTACCTGCTCTACCAGGCGGTGCGGATCAAATCGGTGCTGCGCCGGGCCGAGGCCGAGGGCCATCAGCCGGGCCGGGTCAAGGTCGTCGAGCCGGCCGAGCGCGAGCTGGTCTTGCTGCTCGACGCCTTCGAGACGGCGCTGAGCGAGGCCTACGACAAGAAGGCCCCCAACTTCATCGCCGACCACGCCTTCAAGCTGGCCCAGGCCTTCAGCCGCTTCTATGCCGCCTGCCCGATCCTGCAGGCCGAGGACGACGCGACCCGGTCCTCGCGCCTGCGCCTGGCGACCACGACACTGCGGCAGATGGAATTGGCCTTAGACCTGCTGGGCATCGAGACGCCGGAGCGGATGTAGTCCGCCTTCTCCTCCACTGCGTAGCGGGGGAGGGGGACCACGAAGTGGTGGAGGGGGCGAATGAAGCGCGGTGTCAGACGTGGGTTTGCGCGTGCCAACCATCCGCCGCCGTGAGCGCGGTCGCCCCCTCCGTCAGCTTCGCTGCCACCTCCCCCGGACGCTTCGCTACGGGTGAGGAGAAGGAGCGTTGACTCCGCCGCCCGCCTCCGACAGTTTCCGCCTCGCTCTCGCGGGAGACACCGGGCCTCGGCCCGGGGCCGAAGGCGCAACCGCCCCGGAAACGCTCAGGCAAACGGACCGCGCGAGCCGATACACGCTGGAAAGCGCCGCACCTGTGGCGCGCCGAAGGAGCAAGGGCCGGATTCCGGCCTGAAATCTCTCAGGCCCAAGGGACAGCGGGGGCGAATCGTCCGGTCATCGCCGGGCGAGCCGCATCGACCCCGGAGCCCAGCTTGTCCGACGCCGACCTCAAGAAGACCCCGCTCTATCAAGCCCATGTCGACGCAGGCGCCCGCATGGTGCCGTTCGCCGGCTATTCCATGCCGGTGCAGTATCGTGACGGGGTGCTGAAAGAGCATCTGTGGACCCGCGAGAACGCCGGCCTGTTCGACGTCTCGCACATGGGCCAGGCCCGGCTGCGCGGCGTCGCGCCCTTGGCCGCCTTCGAGGAGGTCACCCCCGGCGACTTCCTGGGCCTCAAGCCCGGCAAGCAGCGCTACTCGCTGCTGCTCAACAAGAGCGGCGGCATCATCGACGATCTGATGGGCTCGCGGCCCGATGACGACGGCCTGTTCGTGGTGGTCAACGGCGCCTGCAAGGAAAACGACTTCAAGGTCATCGCCGACGAACTGATCCCGCAGATCACCATCCAGCGGCTCGAGGACCGCGCCCTGATCGCCCTGCAGGGCCCCAAGGCCGCCGCCGTCCTCGCGGCGCACGTTCCGGCCGCCGCCGGCATGGTGTTCATGGACAGCGTCGCCACGACCGGCTTTGGCGTCGACATCTTCCTCTCCCGCTCGGGCTACACGGGCGAGGACGGCTATGAGATCTCCGTCCCGGCCGAGGCGGCGGCCGGGGTCTGGGCGACCCTGCTGGCCGACGAACGCGTGAAGCCCATCGGCCTGGGCGCCCGAGACTCGCTGCGCCTGGAGGCCGGTCTGCCGCTCTATGGCCACGACCTCGACGAGACGGTCAGCCCGGTCGAGGGCAATCTGAACTTCGCCCTCTCCAAGAAGCGCCGCGAAGCCGGTGACTTCCCGGGCGCTCGCCGCATCGCCAAGGAACTGGAAGAGGGCCCAAGCCGCCTGCGCGTTGGGCTCCTGGTTCTCGAAGGCGCCCCGGCCCGCGAGGGCGCGCAGATCGCCGACGGGACCGGCGCGGTGATCGGCAAGGTCACCAGCGGCGGCTTCTCGCCCTCGATGGGCAAGGCCATCGCCATGGGCTTCGTACCCCCCGCCCAATCCGCCGTCGGCACGCGCCTGAACGTCATCGTCCGGGGCAAGGCCCAGGCCTGCGAGGTCGTCGCCATGCCCTTCGTTCCCAACCGCTATGTCCGCAAGCTCTAGGAGAGGCCCCATGCGTTTCACCAAGGACCACGAATGGGTGTCGCTGGAAGGCGACATCGCCACCATCGGCATCACCGCCTACGCCGCCGAACAGCTGGGCGATGTGGTGTTCGTCGAAACTCCCGAGGTCGGCAAGACCGTGACGGCCGGCGACGGCCTGGCGGTGGTCGAGAGCGTCAAGGCCGCCTCCGACGTCTATGCCCCGATCTCCGGCGAGGTCGTCGAGGCCAATGACGCGCTGGGCGATGCGCCCGAGACGGTCAATGCCGTGCCGGAAGCCGGCGGCTGGTTCGCCAGGCTGAAGGTCAGCGACCTGTCGCAGGTCGAGGCCCTGATGGATCGCGCGGCTTACGAAGAATACCTGGGAACCCTCTAGGCAACATGCCTTTTGAGATCGGCTTCCAAGGCAGCACCAACAGCGGCAGCGCGAAGACCTTCAAGGCTGGCGTCGCCCGAGCGGTCGCGCGTGTGGGGGCCAGCCATGACCCCGCCGCCGAGGCGGTGACCCTGGAAGACGGCGCCGTTCTGCATCTTGGGCTGGATCCTGGCGCGCTTCTGGCCGCCGTGGTGGCCGAGGACTGCACACCGGCGTTGAACAGCTTCGTCTATGCCCTGGCCGACGAGACGGCGGCGATCATCCAGACCATGCACCTGACCGTCGGAACGCCGTCCGTCGGCCTGCCGCCACCGCTTCTGCCCGGCTTGGAAATCTGGCGGATCGAGAGCGAGGACGATCTGTTCGACGAGCTGCAGAAGGCGTTCCAGGACGACGCGATGGTCGACAACGCGGCGGCCGAGCGCGAGAACGCCGAGGCCGAGCGCAAGGCGGCTTTCGAAAAGGCGCTGGCCGAGCGCCGCGCTGAGCTCGCTGCCGGCCGGACTCGTTCCGCGCCTCTGGTCAGCGGTTCGGGCCGATCCATTTTCCAGCGTCTCTCCGACGCTCTGTTCGGCAAGGCCATCTAGATATGAAGTTCCAGATCGCCTTCCTGCGCTCGACCGCCACCCCTTCAGGTGAGGCCCTCGACAGCGCCATTGCCTCGGCCCTGGGCGGCCTGCAGCAGCGTGAGGACAACGGCGACCGCTATGTCCGCCTGCCGGACGGCAATTGGGTCGCCTTCTGGCGCGAGGTCGGCGCCGACTGGTTCTTCGTGCTGTCGCCGGTGACGACGGGCGACGGCCTGAGCGCGCTGGTGCTCGACGTCGCCGAGCGAACCGCGGCGATGTTCACCATTGATTTCAGCGACGATCTCTATCGGCCGAGGTCGGCGGAGGGCCTGGAGCCGCTGCTTGAAGTGCCCGAGCTCTACCTGTGCGACGCGCCCGACGATAAGGAACTGGAAGACATCCTCCTGGGCTGTATCGCCCAGTTCGCCGCGCTGGAAGCGACGGAAGCCGAAGCCCTGCGCGAAGGCCTGACCCTGCCGGTGTTCGAGGAGCTGGCGCTGGCCCAGCGCGACGGCATCCAGCCGCTGAGTGAAGACGATCCCATTGTCGAGGCCGCTCCCGAGCCCGGCATAATTCAAAAGCTGTCCGACACCCTGTTCGGAAAGAAGGTCTGATGCGCTACCTGCCGCTTACCCCCGAAGACCGCGCCGCCATGCTGGGCGATATCGGGGTCACCTCGATCGATGACCTGTTCGTCGATGTGCCCGCCGCCGCCCGCCGCAGCGGAACGGTCGACCTGGCGCCGTTCGCCGGCGAGCTGGAGGTCGAGCGCGAGCTGTCGGGCCTGGCCGCCCGCAACCGGCCGGCCGGGGCGGGGCCGTTCTTCTGTGGGGCAGGGGCCTATCGCCACCATGTGCCCGCGACGGTGGATCACGTCATCCAGCGTTCGGAGTTCCTGACCAGCTATACGCCCTATCAACCCGAGATCGCCCAGGGCACGCTGCAGGTGCTGTTCGAATTCCAGACCCAGGTCGCCGCCCTGACCGGCATGGATGTGGCCAACGCCTCGATGTACGACGGCTCCACCGCCTGCGCCGAGGCGGTGATGATGGCCAGCCGGGTGACCCGCCGCTTCAAGGCGGTGCTGTCCGGCGGTCTGCACCCGCACTATGTCGGCGCCACCGAGACCCTGGCCCATACCGCCGGTGTGGCAACCGAGCGGCTTACCGCCGCCGTCGACGACGAAGCCGCCGTGATCGCCTCCCTGGGGCCCGACGTCGCCTGCGTGGTCGTCCAGACGCCCAACATCTTCGGGACGGTCACCGATGTCTCAAAGATCGCCGAGGCCGCTCATGCGGCTGGAGCGCTACTGATCGTGGTCACCACCGAGGCCGTGTCCTATGGCCTGCTGAAATCTCCCGGCGAGATGGGGGCGGACATCGCCGTGGCCGAGGGCCAGTCGATCGGCAACGCCCTGAACTTCGGCGGGCCCTATGTCGGCCTGTTCGCCGCCCGCGAAAAGCTGGTCCGCCAGATGCCCGGCCGCCTCTGCGGCGAGACGGTGGACGCGCAAGGCCGGCGCGGCTTCGTGCTGACCCTGTCGACCCGCGAACAGCATATCCGCCGCGACAAGGCGACCTCGAACATCTGCACCAACAGCGGCCTCTGCTCGCTGGCCTTCTCGATCCACATGTCCCTGCTGGGCGAGGTCGGCCTGCGCCGGCTGGCGGCCCTGAACCACCAGCGGGCCCGCGAGCTTCGCGACGCCCTGGCCGCCGTGCCGGGGGTAGAGATCCTCACCCCGCGCTTCTTCAATGAGTTCGCCGTCAGGCTGCCCGTCAACGCTGCCGACCTGGTCGACAGCCTGGCCGGGGAGGGGATCATCGCCGGTGTGCCCTACAGCCGCCTGGACCCCAAGGCCGGCCTGGACGACGTCCTGCTGGTCTGCGCCACCGAGACCACGCCACCGGAAGACATCGCCGTCTTCGCCGCCGCCCTGCGCCGGGAGCTTGCCCAATGACCATGAATAGTGTGGGCCGTCCCACCCGTTCCGAAAAGTTCGACCCCGCCGCGCCGGCCACCCTGACCGGGGCCCGCGGGCTGCTGCAGGATGAGGCGCTGATCTTCGAACTGGGCGGCTGGAGCAAGACCGGCGTCGACCTTGCCGACGCGCCTGTCGCCGATGACCTGGCTGGCCTGACCCGCGACGCGCCGATCGGCCTGCCCGGCCTCTCCGAGCCGGAGACCATGCGCCACTACGTGCGCCTGTCGCAGAAGAACCACGCCATCGACCTGGCCCTCTATCCGCTGGGCTCGTGTACGATGAAGCATAACCCGCGTCTCAATGAGAAGATGGCGCGGCTGGCCGGCTTCGCCGACCTGCACCCGCTGCAGCCGCAATCAACGACCCAGGGCGCCCTGGCGCTGATGGACCGCCTGGCCCACTGGCTGAAGACCCTGACCGGCATGCCTGCTGTGGCGCTCAGCCCCAAGGCCGGCGCCCATGGCGAGCTCTGCGGCCTGCTGGCCATCCGCGCCGCCCATGAAGCGAAAGGCGCGGCCCGCAAGACCGTGCTGGTCCCGACCTCCGCTCACGGCACCAACCCGGCCACCGCCGCCTTCGTCGGCTATGGCGTTGTCGAGATCGCCCAGACCGAGGATGGCCGGGTCGACCTGGCCGATCTGGAAGCCAAGCTTTCGGAAGACGTGGCGGCCATCATGGTCACCAACCCCAACACCTGCGGCCTGTTCGAGCGGGACGTCATCGAGATCGCCCGGCTGGCCCATTCGGTCGGGGCCTACTTCTACTGCGACGGCGCCAACTTCAACGCTATCGTCGGCCGGGTGCGTCCCGGGGACCTCGGCGTCGACGCCATGCACATCAACCTGCACAAGACCTTTTCCACCCCGCACGGCGGCGGCGGGCCGGGCGCGGGGCCGGTGGTGCTGTCGGAGGCCCTGGCCCCGTTCGCGCCGACGCCCTGGCTGGTGCATGCCGACGGCGGCTTCCATCTGCAGGAGCAGCCCGAGGCCGAGGCGGCCCAGGCCTTTGGCCGCATGTGCGCTTTCCACGGCCAGATGGGCATGTATGTCCGCGCCTACGCCTATATGCGCAGCCACGGCGCCGACGGCCTGCGGCAGGTGGCCGAGGACGCCGTCCTCAACGCCAACTACATCAAGGCCCGCCTCAGCGACGTGATGACCCCGGCCTTCCCGGACGGTCCTTGCATGCACGAGGCGCTGTTCGACGACACCTGGCTGGAGGGAACCGGCGTCACCACACTCGACTTCGCCAAGGCGATGATCGACGAGGGCTTCCACCCGATGACCATGTATTTCCCGCTGGTCGTCCACGGGGCCATGCTGATCGAGCCAACCGAGACGGAGTCGAAGCAGGAGCTTGACCGTTTCATTCACGCGGTTCGCCTGCTGGCCGCCGCCGCCAAGGCCGGCGATGTCGAGCGCTTCAAGGCCGCCCCGACTCAGGCCCCGCTGAGCCGCTTGGATGAGACCCTGGCAGCTCGGAAGCCGCGTCTGCGGTGGACTGCCCCAGTCTCTCTTCCCCCCCTGGGGGAAGTGGCCTGAAAGGCCGATGGGGGCTTCATCCACGGGCGTCCGTGGATGAAGCCCCCTCGCCCCTACGGGGCTGTTCCCCCAGAGGGGGAACAGAGATCAAGAACAGGTCACGAACTGTGGCGGGGATGCATCGGTTGACGCAAACCGCTCTCGGTTCTGTGAAGTCTTGGTCATAAAGGCCTCCGGCGCCTTTACGCCCGGAATGGGGAGCCCATATCAGGGCTGAAGCGACGGACTCAGCCAGATCGAGGGTGGGCACGGCGTTACGCACCGCCCCTTTGAGTCCAGCCGTCTTGACCTTCGCCATGCCCAGTTTCCGCCAACCGGTCGCCGATCTGCGCGCCAGCTATACGCTGGCGCGGATCTGGCGCTGGGCGCTGATCGGGTTGGGCCTGGTGCTGATCGTCGCCGGCTTCGCTATCGCCCCGCTGCCGGGGCCGCTGGGCGTGCCTTTGACCGTGGCCGGGCTGATGCTGGTGTTGCGCAACAGTTTCCGGGCCAAGCGGCAGTTCATCCGCTTCCAGCACGCCCATCCCAAGATCGCCTTCCCGCTGCGCCGCCTGCTGCGCCGCGAGCCGGAAGTGATGGCCGTAGCCTGGCAGTCGATGCTGCGCACGGAAAAGATGTTCCTGCGCAGGCCGGGCTCGCGCGTGCTCAAGCGCTGGCGGCGTTCGATCCGCAAGCGGGCGCCGCTCTAGGTCAGGTCTGACGGGCCCTACTGCCCTTCTTCCCGCGCCTCTCGCAGGGCGCGGCCCAGGCTGTAGGCGACCAGTTGGCTGATGGCGTCCGGGTTCTGGATCTGCAGCTGGTCGCGGATAGCGGCCACCCCGTCCTTGATCGGATTATCCGCGACCTTGCGGCCGGCCATGATCTGCACCGCATAGAGGCGCATCCGGCCCCGGGTATTGTCGGAAAGCCCCGCCCAGCTGGTGTCGAGCGCGCCGGGGGCGACGCCATACTGCTCGGTCATTACCGTGCTGGCGCCCATTTCCAGCATGTAGGCGCCGATCATTTGGCTGGCCAGGTCGCTGTTGCCCTCGTCCAGGCCGCAGGCTTTGGGCAGCATGGCCATGTCGGCCTCGCTGACGCTGACGGTGTTGAGCGCGTTGATGCCCTGGGCGCGATAAGCGGTGATCATCGCCTTGCGAGTATAGGGCGGCAGGTTGTCCCACAGGCACTTGGCCTGCAGCGCGCTGGCCTCGCCAGCGGCGAACCCGGAAAGCGCCAAAGCCAGGGCGCCGACAGTCAGCCATCGTTTCAGCATCATAGCCTCACCCCGGCGTAAACGTCCCGATGAGGGTGTAGACCCTCAACCGGAGCAGGATTGCGGCGGAGCGCCCTCAGCCAAAGTGGGAACCGGTTTGGCGGATAGAGGGCGCTCACTTTAAGTTCGTCCAGATTGGCGAACTGCCAATCTGGCGGCTACTGGAGGCGCGAAGCCAGAGTCTTGACCGCCGAGTCGATCAGCGGGTCGGACTTGGCGCCGGCGATACGGGCGGCCAGCACGGATTCGGCGGCCGAGGTGGCCAGGTCGGCGGCCGCAGCCTTCACGTCCGCTTCGGCCTGGGCCTGGGCGGTGGCGATCTTGCGCTCGGCCAGGGCGGCGCGGCGCTTGATCTGCTCGTCCAACTTGACCTTGGCTTCGGTCCCAAGGCGGATGGCGTCTTCCTTGGCGGTTTCCAACATGGCGGCGGCCTGCTTTTCGGCCGCCTCACGCTGAGCCTTGATCTGCACCAGCAGGGCTTCGGCTTCGGCGCGCAGCTTGCCGGCCTCGTCCAGCTGAGCCTGAACCTTGTCCCCGCGCTCACCCAGCATTTTCCAGGCGATCTTGTGAACGCCAGCGAAACCCAGGATGCCCAGGAAGATGACCAGGGCGACGCCGACCCAGAAGTGGGCGTCTTGCAAAAGTTCAGTCATTGCTATCCCTTCGCTGCCAGAGCAGCGTCGATCTCGGCGGCCGTGGCCGGCTTGCCGGTCAGTTTGCCGACGATGGCCTGGGCGGTTTCCGACGCGATGGCGCGGACGCTGCCCATGGCCTTGTCACGGGCCTCGGCGATAGACGCCTCGGCCTTGGCGGTGGATTCGGCCAGCTTGGCCTCTTCCTTGGCCAGACCCGCGGCGATCTCGGCCTGGGCCTTGGCCCGAGCCTCGGACGCCACCTTCTGGGCCGAGGCCCGTCCGGCGGCGGTCTCGGCGGCGGCGGCCTGGACCTGGGCGTCAGCCTCAAGCTTCAACTGCCGCGCCTTGGCGATGTCGCCTTCGATGGTTGCATCGCGGTTGGCGATGGTCCCTCCGATGCGCGGCACGAAGATGGTGCGCATCAGGATGAAGACGGCCAGGAAGATGATCAGGAACCAGGCGATCTGGCCCGGCCACCAGGCCGGGTCAAACTGAGGCAGGCCGCCGGCTTCGGCGGGAGCCGCCGTGCCTTCGGTCGTATCGGATGCAAGCATGATCATCTCTAGGGCGCGGGCCTAATGACTTAGGCGTAGCGGAGCAGCAGGGCGACGACGAGGGCGAAGATGCCCATCGATTCGGTCAGAGCCATGCCCAGGAACAGCCACACGCGCTCGCCACCGGCGGCCGAGGGGTTGCGGATGGCGGCTTGCAGGTAGTTGCCGAACAGGATGCCCAGGCCGGCGCCCGCGCCGATCATGCCCATGGTGGCGAGGCCGGCGCCGATAAGCTTGGCGGAAGTCGGATCCATAGTCTTCTAGTCCTTGGTTTGTATTAGTTGCGGTTGGTGTCTTTTAGTGCCCGTGGCCGAGGTTGAGAACCTCGTTGAGGTAGACGGTGGCCAGGGCGGCGAAAACGAAGGCCTGCAGGCCGGCGACGACCAGCTCCAAGCCGGTCAGCACGACGACCATCGAGAGCGACAGGGCCGAGCCCAGGAAGCCGAGGGTGGCGATCCCGCCGGTCAGGCCGATGGCCCCCAGCATGACCACGAAGCTGCCGAAGATGTACATGACCACGTGGCCGCCCAGCATGTTGCCGAACAGACGCATCGCCAGGGTCAGCGGCCGGGCCAGGAAGCTGATGAGTTCGATCGGCACCATGACGATGACCATGATCAGCGGCATGCCCGAGGGCACGAACAGCTTATAGATGCCAAAGCCGTTCTTGATGATGCCGACGATGATCACGGAGAAGAAGGTCAGCAGGGCCAGGGTGGCGGTAACCGCCAGCTGAGCCGTGGGGGTGAAGGTCCATTCCTGGCCGCCCAGGCTGCCCACCGAGAGCAGCACGCCGCCCAGGTTCATGAACAGCACCAGCATGAAGATGGTGAAGACGAACGGGATGTAGGGCTTGCCGTTATGGCCGATGATCGGGGTGACCAGCGTGTTGTCGATCAGGTCGAAGAGAATTTCGCCGACGGCCTGCATGCGGCCGGGGACCAGCGAGCCCTTCGACGACAGGCCTAGCAGCAGAGCGATCAGGCCTGCCGCGAGCAGCATCATGACAGTCGAGTTGGTGATCGACATGTCCAGCATGAAGCCGCCGATGTGGATCGGGGCGATGGGCACCACTTTGTGCACCATGAACTGTTCCATCGGTTCGATGGCGAATGTCATCTCTAGCCCTTCACTCGTCGTCATCGTCGGCCGGGCCAGGCTCGGCCTGGGGATCCACGGTCGCTTCGAACTTGCTGGCGTCCCGCATAGCGCCGCGGATCGCCACCCAGATGGATACCCCCGTCCCGATCAGCAGACCGCCGATCAGCCCGAAGGGGCCTGTATGAGCGAATTTGTCGATCAGCCAGCCAAGGCCGGTCCCGACAAATACGCCCCCGATCACCTCGCCCAGGAAGCGATAGCCGCTTCCCATTCCCCCCAGGCCATCCGATCCGGCCTGGACGGGGGGTCTGGCGCGCCCCGCTTCAAATGCGTCGAGCCGCTTGTCGAGGCGCTTGAGCGCCCCGTGGCTCGGGTCTTCCGGGTGCGGCATGACGGGTTCGTTTGGTTCGCGAGCGACCACGACGTCCCGCCGCGGCCCGGTCAGGTCGCGGCGGAACCTATAGGCCTTGCTGCGGTGCGTCAAGGTTTGTCGGGAGGGGTTTAAGTTACTGGAATATCTGATGAATTATGCCCTGCGTCAATCGCGTCTCGCGCCATTGTCCGCCCGCGGCGGGATTCCCGGCCGATCCGGCGGCTGTTGCCTGGATCGCGCGGTCGGGGCAGGATTCGGTTTGGCCCGGAGGGGAGGGGCGCTTGCATGTCGGATGCCGATCCATCGATGTTTCCCGGCGAGCGCCGGCGCAGACGCCGACCGTTTCCGCTCGTGCCGGCGATCCTGGGCCTGATCACGCTGTTGGTGGTGAGCGGTTTCGCCGCCAAGGCCTTCCTGGATAAGGACGAACGGCTGGCCTACGCTCAGGCCCAGTCAATCGGCCAGGCCTATTTCAGCGCCCTGGCCAGTGACGCCAAGCGCTACCAGTCCGACCTCGACAGCGTGGTGCTGGAGGACCCGCATCCGGGCATGGATTTCGCCTGGAACCGCCAGCAGCTGACCAGGATGCGCGCCACCACCACCCGCTACCGCGCCCAGTTCGTCGAGCGGGGCCGGATCGCCCGCGCCGCCATCGCCGCGCTGAAAGTCCGCGCCCAGGTTCGCAACCGCTACCTGGCCGATGTGGACAAGACCATCGCCGACAAGACCCTGCTGCTCGACAAGCGGCTGGCCAACCAGCAGGCCGCGCTGACGGAGCTGGCGGCCATGTGGGACGTCCTTGCCGGCCATCCCGGCCAGTGGGGCGCCTCGGCGTCCGGCGCGGTGGCGATCACCAACAGCGCCCTCTTCCCGGCCTATGCCCAGCACTTCCAGGCCTATGGCCGGCTAATGGATCAGGACCAGGCCCTGGGCGAGACCCTGCTGGCGCCGGAAATGTGGGTCTCGCCGCCGCCCTAGCGTTTCCTGGCCGGCGTAGGCGGCGCGGACGGCGGGCCTTCGCAGACGGTCGCGCCCTTGCCGTAGTGGACGCAGCGCCAGCCCGGCGGAAAGCTGCTGGGGGCGTGGTAGTTGGTCGCCATCATATAGGCGGGCAACAGGATCACCACCGCGATCGCCAACACCGCGAGACCCAGTTTCAGACGTTGGCCGACGCTCATCAGGCCTACCGCTTCTTGCCCAGCTCGGCGGCGATGTCCTTGACCATCTTGCCGACCTTGCGGTGGGCGGCGGTAAGCTGGTCGCGGGTGACGCCCCAGCGCTTCATCCAGTATTCCACCGCCTGGCGCTCGGACAGGTCCAGCCGTTCCTTGTCGATGAAGCCGCGCTTGTCTTTCAGTCCCGCCATTTTCCACTCCGTGATGCCGGCGACTGTCGTGCTAAAACGCCGGGATGACCAGCAAGCTTCGCCGTCTGATCGACCTGCCCGGTGTGGACGCCCTGGAATACAAGGCGCTGATGAAACCGGCCTATGCCGCGCCGGAGGGCCGCTACGAATACCCCGAGATCGACGAGTGTTCGCTCGCCATCTTCGGAATCACCCCCGAGCAGGCCGAGGAGACGCCACGTCCGGCGGACTGGGACGGCATCGACCAGGCGCCGATCGCCAAGCAGGTCTTCGCCTTCGAAGACGCCGGCTGGGACGTCACCGACAACAAGCGCCGGCCGCTGCGGATGCTGCTGCAGTTCAACCAACAGCTCTGGCTGGCCCTGCGCGGCGTCGCCGGCCACCTGCCGTTCCAGGCGGAGGACGATGAGCCTGACCCCTGGGGTTCCGGCCTGGCCGCCGAGGCCAAGAAGTTCCGCAAGCGCTAGTCTGCTGGAATTGGGCTCACGCCCCGGGTCAGCAAGGAAACGAATCTAAATTTAAAAATACGCGCAAAATCAAATTAAAAAATGCTCATTAGGACTTGCCGTTGGCGGGTGTCCTAATCGACCCCGATGTTCGCCGGAGCGGGCCAATTTCCATGGCGAGCTCCGCATCGGGACCCGAGCGCCATGACCACCAGCCGCCGCCAGCTCCTCGCCGCCGCCCTCGCCCTGGGCGCCACCGCCGCCTTCGGGTCCGCCCAGGCCAGGCCCTCACGCGTGAAATGGACCGAGCGCCGCGACCTCTATCCCGAGGGCGTCGCCTCCGGCGATCCGGCCTTTGATGGCATGATCCTCTGGACCCGCCGCCCGCAGCAGTTGGGCGAGGCCGCACCGGTCGTAACGGTCGAGGTGGCCGAGGACGAGGCCTTCACGCGAGTGGTCGCCACTGCGCCGGCTGTGCTGGACGCGGACACCGACTGGACATGCCGGGTGCTGGTCGGCGGGTTGAAAGCTTCACACACCTATTTCTACCGCTTCACCGACACTGCCGGGAACGGCAGCCGCGTGGGACGCACCCGCACCGCCCCGGCCCTCACCGATGCCCGCCCGGTGAACTTCACCTTCGTCAGCTGCCAGAACGTCAATCAGGGCGCCCAGAACGCCTGGCGCCGGATGATCTGGGAGGACGACAAGGCCGCCGTCGCCGACCAGCTCGACTTCGTCCTGCACCTGGGCGACTTCATCTACGAGCTGGTCTGGTATCCCGAGGACCGGCCCACCTATTACGACCGCCGCATGCGCGACATCGTCCGTTACGAGAACGGCGAGAAGATCACCGACTTCCACATCCCCACGACGCTGGCCGACTACCGCGCCGTCTACAAAGCCTATCTACACGACCCCGACATCCAGGACGCCCGCGCCCGCTGGCCCATCGTGGCCATGTGGGACAATCACGAGTTCTCCTGGCGCGGCTACCAGGGCGTCCAGAAGTTCGGCGCGCAGGTCCGCCCGGCTCAGACGATCAAGGTCTTCGCCAACCAGGCCTGGTTCGAGTTCCTGCCGGCGCGGGTCAGCCAGCCGAAGACCACCTTGTTCGACCGCTTCGTAGCGCCCGCCGTCGCCAACGCGCCGTTGGGGCCGGTCGACGATCACGGCCTGATCCAGGAGCCCAACAACCTGGCCGCCATCAACAGCCTCAAGGGCTACCGGGCCCTGCAGTTCGGCGCGAACGTCGACCTGATCATCACCGACCAGCACAGCTACCGCACCGACGACCCGCTGGACGATGCGGGCACGGACCCGTTCAACAGCCCAGACTTCCCCAACGTCTTTCCGGAAGAAATCATCGCCATCTACGACCAGGGCCGCGACTTCCCCGGCGGCGCGCCGGCTGCCATTCCGTTCGGCGGCAAGGAATTCCCCAATACCGCCAAGGACAGGCCCAAGGCGACCCTGCTGGGCGCCGAGCAGAAGGCCTGGTTCCTGCAGCAGTTGGCCGCGTCCAAGGCGACCTGGAAGGTCTGGGGCAATTCCGAAGGCACGCTGGACATGCGGACCGACTTCCAGAACCTGCCGGCGGGCAAGGTCCCCAGCGCCTGGCCGGGCTCGGGCTATGCCAGCATGAGCGGCGGCGACTGGAGCGGCTATATCGGCGAGCGGGGCGAGATCTACGACTTCGTGCGCGACAAGGGCATTACCGGATTCGCCACCGTCTCAGGCGACCGCCACAGCTTCTGGGCGGGCCTGGCCAGCAAGGCCCTGCCGCCGCAAAAGTTCGAGCCGGTGGGCATCGCCTTCGTCACAGGCTCGATCTCGGCCCCGGGCCTGGTCGAGGCGTTGAAATACCGCAAGCGAGGCCATCCGCTGGGCGACATGTTCAGCCATCCGCGCGAGGGCGGCGGCGAGCCCGATCCGACCGTCAACATGCTGATCCGGCATGGCGTGGCCTCGGTGCTGGACTATCTGGCGACCGGCGACGCCGCGAAGGCCCGCGCCAAATCCAACCCCGATGTTTCGCCCCACCTCAGCTTCATCGATATGGGCGGCCACGGCTTCACCAAGGTACGGGCCAGCCGCGAGGCGTTCGACACCGAATTCGTCTGCATTCAAAGGCCGGTGGAGCGGGCGGCGACCCCGGATGGCGGCGCCGTGGCCTACCGCGTGCGGCATGGGACCAGGTTGTGGGGCAGGGGCGAGCGGCCAGCGCTCACCCAAACGATCGTCGAGGGCGATCCGAAATTCTCTGTCTAGCTCTGGCGAACGCAGATGAACGAGGCCGTCACGCCGGCGGGTTCGCCATTGTGCGGCTTGGCGCGGAACACCGTCCCGAGCAAGGAGGGGACCTGGTCCACGCCCTTGGGCCAGTGATAGCCCGGCGAGCAATGATAATCATACTCCCACCCATCGGTGGGCGTCCCGGCGCGGCCGAAGCCCCGGATCGCGATGGTGGTGACGTCATGAGCCTCGGAAACACGGCCCTTCAGGTCGAGGAAATAGCCGCCCCCCATGTCGAGTGTGCCGGTCAGGTCGTGGCCATGCACGACGAAGGTCATCACCCCCTCGCCGAAGATGTCCGCCAGCGCCTTCTGCGGGTCGTCGCCGACCAGGGCGGGGTCGTTGAGATAGCTGCGATAGGTCCAGTTGCCGGCGAGCATGGGACGTCCTCCCGTAGGTGAAACGAGCCGTAACCCTGGCGGGAAACTGACTCCAGAAAATATTTAGAGGGGAGTCGCCTGGGGTTTCCGCCACAGGGTCAGATAGCCCCAGACCATGGCGATGCTAAGCGGCACGGCGCCGAGGAAGATCAACACCAGATCGCCAGGCATCCGCATCCATTCCAGCGTCCGGGCCAGCGGCGAGGCGGTGTAGGCCAGGCTGCGGGCGTGCCAGTAGCCGTGCTGGACCACATCAACGACCTGCAGGACGCCTGCCGGGAACAGGCTGAACAACACCATCATCGCCAGGCCGGCGTTGAGGCCCCAGAAGGCGACGCGGATGAACTTCTCTACCCTGGGCCAGACCGCCTCGGCCATGGTTTCGCGCAGGACGAAGACCATCAGCCCAACCCCCAGCATGCCGAACACGCCCATCATCGCCGCGTGTCCGTGGTTGGGCGTCAGGATAGTGCCGACCTCGTAGTAGCTGACGATCGGCATGTTGATCAGGAAGCCGAAGACCCCCGCCCCGACGAAGTTCCAGAAGCCGACCGCCATCAGGAAGAAGAAGGTCCACCGATGGCGCTGGACGATGCTGTCATCGCCGCGCGTTGCCTTGACGAAGTCCCAGGCGTCCAGGGTGATCAGGGTCAAGGGCACGACCTCCAGGGCCGAGAACACCGCCGAGATGGCCAGGTTGGCCTCGGTCTGGCCGGTCCAGTACCAGTGGTGGCCGGTGCCGATCAGGCCGCCGCCGAAATACAGGATGGCGTCCAGATAGATGGTGCGCAGAGCGTTGATCCGCTTCACCAGGCCCATCTCGTAGAAGATCACCGCCACGATCACCGTGACGAAGAATTCAAAGAAGCCCTCGACCCACAGGTGGATGATCCAGAACCGCCAAGCGTCGACCACGGTGTAGTTGGTCTTGGCCCCGAAGAAGAGCGCCGGCACATAGAACAGCGGGATGGCGAAGGCGGCGATCAGGAAGAAGGTCGCGAAGCCGCGCTTTTCCGGGTCGCGCCGGGCTGGCGCCACGGCCCGCCAGATCAGGCCGAACCAGAACAGCAGCCCGGCGGCCAGCAGCAGCTGCCAGAAGCGGCCGATCTCAAGGAATTCCCAGCCCTGGTCGCCCAGCCAGAACCAGCTGCGGGGCAAGAGGCCCATCAGACTGGCCCATTCGCCGAGCAGGCTACCCACGGCGACGATCAGGATGGCGACGAACAGGATGTTGATGCCCAGGGTCTGGCCGCGCGGGCTTTGCCGGCCCAGCAGCTCGGCGACGAACAGGGCCCCGCCGACGAACGAGGTGGCGATCCAGAAGATGGCGGTCTGCAGGTGCCAGGCGCGCAACAGGTTGCTGGGGAAGATGGCCGACAGGTCGACGCCGTAGAACGAGGCCGGCTCGGCGCGGTAATGGGCCACCCCCGCCCCGATCAGGGTCTGGGCCAGGAACAGCAGCACCGCCACAACCAGGAACTTCAGGCTGGCCCGCTGGGAGCTGCTGAGTGTCCATTGGGGCAGGGGACGGGGCTCGCCATGCCAGCCCAGATAGTCGAACTTGCCAAACGCCAGCAGTACGATGGCGATGCCGCCCAGCAGGGCGATCAGGCTGGCCGCGCTCCACAACAGAGCCGCGCCCGGAGCGTGGTTGCCGGCCAGGGCGTCATAGGGAAAATTGTTGGTGTATGAGTGGCTGGTTCCAGGGCGCTCGGCCACCGAGGCCCAGGCCGCCCAGGTGAAGAAGGCTGTCAGGTCATGAAGTTGCTTGGGGTCGCTGATCGCCCGGACTGGCAGGCCGCCGTTATTGACCGGCGCCTCGAAATAGCGCCGCCAGACCTCGATCTCGCTCTGGAAGGTTTCCGCGCCCGCCGGCAGCAGGGTCAGGGTGTCGGCAGCCGGGTCGAAGCGGTTGACCTTGAGCAGGGCGGCGACCTCGCCGTCCACCGCGCCGCGCCGGACGCTATCCAGCGTGGCGTAGTCGCTGGAGAACCGCGCCTGGGCCGTCTGCTGAGCCAGGGCCAGGGCCCAGTCGTGCAGCACCGCGGCGCTGAAGTCCGGTCCCAGATAGCCGCCGTGGCCCCAGATGGTGCCGTTGTCCATCAGGCCATACTTCAGGAACACCGCCTGTCCCTCGCGCACATCGTCGCCGGTGAACAGCACCGCCCCGCTGGGATCGACCGTGCGGGCCGGCACGGGCGGGGCGTTTTTGTAGGCGGTGAAGGTCAGGGCGATCAGCACACTGAAGCCCAGGACGAAGGTCACCGCGACCGCACGACCCCACCAGGCCGAAAGCTGCTCCAGGACGACTGACGACGGCTGGGTCTCGGACATGGCGCGCCCCTTTTTTGGGCTATGTGGTCGCCGGCTTTGCGCCGGTCGTCGTAGGTTGTCGCCTGATTGAACAGGTCGACTTGATTTCGATCAAGAAAGCCCCGCCGACAGCCACCCCATCAGCATTTTGAGGTGTGGGCGTCCTGGACGTTAAGAAGCAGGACGAGGAATAGTTCCGTCGAATCCTGACTTTGCGTATGTATTTTGCGATCTCGTTCTTCGAAGACTGGATCGTCTATTTTCAAATTTCTCGGCCGCCCAAATAGAGGTCGGACTACTCCGCCGCCAGCGCCGCCGCCGTCTGCAGGTCCACGCTCACCAACTGCGACACGCCCTGTTCGGCCATGGTCACCCCGAACAGGCGGTCCATCCGGCTCATGGTCACCGGGTTGTGGGTGATGGTGATGAAGCGGGTCTGGGTGCGCTGGCGCATCTCGTTGAGCATGTTGCAGAAGCGGTCGACATTGGCGTCGTCCAGCGGGGCGTCGACTTCGTCCAGCACGCAGATCGGGGCAGGATTGGCCAGGAAGACGCCGAAGATCAGGGCGGAGGCGGTCAGGGCCTGCTCGCCCCCGCTCATCAGGCTCATGGTCGACAGGCGCTTGCCGGGCGGGCAGGCGAAGATTTCCAGGCCGGCCTCGAGCGGATCATCGCTCTCGATCAGCCGCAGTTCGGCCTGGCCGCCGCCGAACAGCGCCTGGAACAGGGTCTGGAAGTGGCCATTGATCACATCGAAGGCGGCCATCAGCCGCTGGCGGCCCTCGGCGTTCAGCTCCTCGATGCCCTCGCGCAGCTTGGTGATGGCGCCGTTGAGGTCGGCGCGTTCTGACTTCAGCAGTTTCACCCGTTCGCCCTGCTCGGTGCTCTCTTCCTCGGCGCGCAGGTTGACCAGGCCGATCAGGTCGCGTTCGCGCTCCAGAGCGTAGAGGTGGGCCTCGATGCCCTCGGCGTCGCGGGGGATGGCGATGGCCTCTTCGGCGATCTGGCGGCCCAGTTCCTCGGGCTCGATCTTGGCGGTCTCGCGGATGTTGGCGGCGATCTCGGCGAAGCGGTCGCGGGCGGCGTCCAGGCGTGCGGCGAGGCCGGCGCGCTGCTCGCGGGCCTCGGCGGCGGCGGCTTCAGCGGCTCTGGAGGCGCGGTCTGCGGCGGCCCGGGCGGTCTCGCCGGCGTCGAGAGCATCGCTGGACTTGGCCCGGCGCTCGTCGGCCATCGCATAGTCGTCGAGCAGCTTGGCCCGGCGGACCTCGATGGTCAGCGGGGCGTCCTTGGCGGCGTTCAGAGCCTCGCCGGCCTGCACGCGCGCCTGGGCCAAGGCCTCGATGCGCTTGGCGGCGGCGGTGGAGCGGCGGGTCCAGTCGTCGCGGTCCTTGGTCAGGGCCTCGAGGCGGCGGGCGCGGCCGTCGCGTTCCCGGGTCTCGATCTCCACGGCGCTACGGGCCTGGGCGGCGGCCTCGCGGGCGGCGTTGGCGGCGGCGCGGGCCTGGTCAAGCATCGGCGAGAGGCTTTCGCCCGAGCCGTCGTCCGAGGCGGCGGACTCAGCAGCGGCCAAGCTGGTCTCGGCTTCAGCGCGCTCGGCTTCGAACCGGGCGATGGTCTCGTCCAGCGACTGGGCGCGGGCGTCGCGGCGGGCGGCCTCGCGGTCGAAGCGTTCAAGGGCCTCGCGGGCGGCGGTCAGATCGCGTTCGATGGTCTGCGGCGCGCGGCGGGCGTCGGCCAGCACGGTCTCGGCGGCGCGGACCCGGACACCGGCGGCGCGATGGTCGGCCTGGGCGGTCTCGGCCTGGGGGGTCAGGCGCTCGATCTCGGCCTCGGCCTCGGCCAGGCGGGTGCGCTGCTCCAGGCGGATGGCGGCGGGCTTGGGCGCCTCGGCCCGGGCGGTGAAGCCATCCCAGCGCCAGAGGTCGCCTTCCTTGGAAACCAGCCGGGCGCCGGGGACCAGTAACGCCTGCAGGCGCGGCCCGTCGGCGCGGGCGACCAGAGCGGTCATGGCCAGACGGGCGGCCAGTTCCGGCGGCGCCTGGACCAGCGGGCCCAGCGGGGTCGCGCCCTGCGGCCAGGCCGGAGCCGCCGCCGTTCCACCGCCCCAGTGGGCGGGCGCCTTGGCGTCGAGGGAAGCCTCCAGGTCTTCGCCGAGCGCGGCGGCGAGGGCGGTCTCGTAGCCGCGGTCGGGGCGGATGGCGTCGAGGGCGGGGGCAAAGCCGCCACGGGTCTTGGGGGCGGAAATCTGCGCCAGGCCACGGGCCTCGGTCTTCAGTCGGCCCAGCTGATCCTCAGCGGTGCGCATGGCGTCGCGAGCCGCGGTCTCGGCGCGGGCCGCCTCCGCCCGCTCGGCCTCGGCGATTTCCAGAGCGGCCCGGGCGGCGGTCAGGGCGGCCTGGGCCGTATCGAACCGGGCCTTGGCCTCGGCGGCGGCGGGATCAACAGAGGGGCCGATGGCGGCGCGCTCGACCTTGGCCTGGTCGAGGGCGCGGACCGTGCGGTTCAGCCGGCCGCGGGCGTCCTCGATGCGGGCCTCGGCGGCGCGGCGGCGGGCTTCGTCGGCGGCAACAGACGCGGCCAGGGCTTCGACCTCGCCGTCGGCGCGGGCGCGAGCTTCCTCGGTGTCGCGGGCGGCGGCCTGCAGACCGGGCAGGCGCTCGGGGGCCGAGGCGATCTGCTGTTCGACGGCGGCGATGTCTGCGGCCAGCCGCTCGAGGGCCTCAGCCGCGTCCCCAACGATGTGGTCTTCGCGGGCCCGGTCGGTTTCGATCCGTTCCAGCTCGGCGGTCAGGCGGGCGACCTCGGCGGCGGCGGCCTCGACCTCGCGCTCGATGCGGTCCTTCTCGATGGCCAGCTGGTGCAGCACGGCGGCGGCGATGGTCGCCTCCTCGCGCAGCGGCTTGATGGCCTCCTCGGCCTTCAACGCCTCGGCCATGGCGGCGGCGGCGTCGCGGGCCGTGGTCTCGACCAGCCGCAGGGAGTTGGACGACTCGTCCTCGACCCGTTGCAGGGTGTCGCGCGCCTCGGTCCAGCGGGTGAACAGCACCGCGCTCTGCACGGCGCGGATCTCGGCCGACAGTTTCTTGTACTTCTCGGCCGCCCGCGCCTCGCGCTTCAGCCGGGCCAGGGAGGCGTCCAGTTCGCGGATGACGTCGTCCAGCCGGGTCAGGTTGGTCTCGGCGGCCCTTAAGCGAAGTTCGGCCTCGTGGCGGCGGGTGTGCAGGCCGGAAACCCCGCCGGCCTCTTCCAGAATCCTTCGGCGGTTCTGCGGCTTGGCGGCGATCAGTTCGCTGATCTGGCCCTGGCGGACCAGGGCAGGGCTGTTGGCCCCGGTCGAGGCGTCGGCGAACAACAGCTGTACGTCTCTGGCCCGGACCTCGCGGCCGTTGATGCGGTAGGTCGAGCCCTCACCCCGGTCGATGCGCCGCACCACCTCCAGCACCGGATGGCTGTTGAAGGCGGCGGGGGCGGTGTGGTCGCTGTTGTCGATGGTCAGGGCGACTTCGGCGTGGTTGCGCCCCGGACGATTGCCGGCCCCGTTGAAGATCACCTCGTCCATGCCGCCGGCCCGCATGGCCTTGGCGGAGTTGGCGCCCATTACCCAGCGCAGGGCTTCCAGAAGATTCGACTTGCCGCAGCCGTTCGGCCCGACCACCCCCGTCAGTCCCGGTTCGATCCGGAATTCGGTGGGGTCGACGAAGGACTTGAAGCCCGTCAGTCGAAGCCTCTGGAAGTGCACCTTGGCTGGAGCCTTACTTCTTGGCGGCGATGGCTTCGGCGACGGCGGCGTCGAGCTGGGCCAGGGTCACTTCACCGCTGGCCACGGTCTTGCCGTTCATCACGAAGGTCGGGGTGCCGTCGATCTTGTCGCGCGTCGCATAGGTCTCGTTGCGCTTGTTGATGTCGCTCAGAGCCTTGGTGTCGGTGATGCACTTCTCGAACTGGTCATCCGAAAGCCCCGCCGAATTGGCGATGCGCTGCAGCACGGCCTTGGCGCCAGAGGCGGTGCCGTCGGCGAACATCTCGGGCTGCGAGTGGTAGATCTGGTCGGTGACGATGAAGTACTTGTCCTTGCCGGCGCAGCGGGCGACCAGGAAGCCGGCGGCGGCGACGGCGGCCTGACCGGTTAGCATCTCACGCGAGATGTAGTAGACCTTGCCGGTGTCGACGTACTTCTTCTTGAACTCGGGCCAGACCTCGTTGTTGAAGACGGCGCAGTGCGGGCAGGCGACCGAAGCATATTCGACCATGGTCACCGGAGCCTTGGCGTCGCCCAGGGTCATGTCATCGGTCTCGACCTTGGCCGCGCCGGGTTTGCAGCCGGCCAGGCCCATCACCAGAATCATCGAGATAGCGGCGAAGCCGCGACGGTTCAGAAGCGCCATGTGGCTTCCCCTCCTTGAAATTCGATCGATCAGTTAAAGGCGATTCCCGCCCGAGTCTCGAATGCCGGGGCATTTCGACTTATCGGAGGCGGAGAAGCCTGCCGTAGGGGCGGTTGTCAACGGCCCCCCGTCACTTCACTTGGGCCGCAGGACTTCGCGCCCCAGCTTCTCCAGCGCCGACTTCAACGGACCATCCGGCTGATCGGCCAGACCCTCGGTCAGCCCCCGCTCGGCGGCGGCGTCCAGTGGCGGCTTGCTGCGCTTGCGGCCGGCCATGGGACGGGCCGCGAGGCCCGTTCCGCGGATAGGGCCCTGGACGATGCGCAGCTTGGTCACCGCGCCCTCGCCCAGCACCATCGCCGCTCTGGCCAGGATTTCGGGCGACTGGTGCTGCACGATGGCGGCGGCCGGGCCGGCGACCCGCAGTTCGAGGATCGAGCCGGTGCGGTTCTTGACCAGTTTCACCGGTTCGGTGTGGCGGGCCAGGGTCTCGCCGACGATCTCGCGCCAGCGGGCCTGCAGCACCCCGGCGCCCTGGCCGAACTTGGCCTCCAGGCTCTTGAGCAGCGGTCCCAGCGACCGGGCCGCGGCGGGCGGCGGGCGCGGCGTCGGCCTGGTCCGGTGGCGGGCCAGGATTTCGGCGACTTCGCTGGGGTCGGGCAGGGGACGGCGCATGGCTTTCACCTATATAGCCCAGGCTATGAGCGACGTCGCCGCCCTCCGCGCCCGGCTACTGGCCTGGTATGATGAAAACGCCCGCAGCCTGCCTTGGCGGGCGCCGCCTCATGCCGGCCAGCGGACCGATCCCTATTTCGTCTGGCTGTCGGAGGTGATGCTGCAGCAGACTACCGTGCCGCACGCCACGCCCTACTTCCTCACCTTCACGAGACGCTGGCCCACAGTCAGCGACCTGGCCGCCGCCCCGGACGCCGAGGTCATGGCCGCCTGGGCGGGGCTGGGCTACTACGCCCGGGCCCGCAACCTGCTGGCCTGCGCCAGGGCGGTGGCGGGCGAGCACGGCGGCGTCTTCCCCGACACCGAGGAGGGTCTGCGCGCCCTGCCGGGTGTCGGCGCCTACACGGCCGCCGCCGTCGCCGCCATCGCCTTCGACCGCCCGGCCAATGTCGTTGACGGCAATGTCGAGCGGGTGATGTCGCGGCTATTCGCGGTCGAGGCCCCGCTCCCTGACGCCAAGCCGGAGTTGAAGGCCCTGGCCGGACGCCTGGTCGCCGACGACCGCCCCGGCGACTGGGCCCAGGCGCTGATGGACCTGGGCGCTACGGTGTGCAGGCCCAAGTCGCCGCTCTGCACGATCTGCCCGCTGCTAGCCGACTGCGCCGCCCGCTCCGATGCGTACCCCAAGAAGTCCCCCAAGGCCGACCGGCCCCGCCGTCACGGCGTCGCCTGGCTGCTGACGAAGGGCGACCAGGTGGCGCTCGTCCGCCGTCCGCCAAGGGGCCTGCTCGGCGGCATGCTGGCCCTGCCAACCACCGACTGGCGGTCGACGCCGTGGACGGACGCCGAAGCGCTATCGGCCGCGCCGACTTCAGCGGCCTGGAAGGACGCGGGCGCCATAGAGCACGTCTTCACCCATTTCGCCCTGACCCTGCGGGTCATGCGGGCCGAAGCGGATGCGCCTGACGTCGAATGGACAGATCGCTTGGGGCTGGAAGCGATGCCGAGCGTGTTCCTGAAAGCCGCGCGGGTAGGGCTCAGCCTGTAAGACGTCTGTCCACGAACAACACGAACCTCAGGCGATTTCCCGCGGCCAATCGGCCGAAGGCCTATCGATCATCGAGACCCTGCGGGTCAGAGCTCAGTGAAGCGCGGGCTCGTTCGTGTTGTTCGTGTTGTTCGTGGACAAATTTCTTCTTACGCCGCCATCTCCGCCCGGACTTTCGCCCGCAGCACGTCGATCGGGGCCAGGCCCTTGTCGGTCTTGAAGTGCCAGTAGGTCCAGCCGTTGCAGGCCGGCTGGGACTGGACCATGGCGCCGATCTTATGGATGGAACCCGTCAGGTCGCCGACCACCAGGCTGCCATCGGCCCGCACCTTGGCGGCGCGCTGGCCCTTGGGGTCGTAGAGCATATCGCCGGGGGTCAGGAGGCCGGCCTCGACGATCTGGCCGAAGGGCACGCGGGGCTCATTGCGCTTGGAGCCCATGACATCCAGGTCAGCCAGCGACACGGGAATGACTTTGGCGATGCGCTGGCGCGCCAGTTCGACATACTCGGCCTCACGCTCGATGCCGATGAAGCGGCGGCCCAGCCGCTTGGCGGCCGCGCCGGTGGTGCCGACGCCGAAGAAGGGGTCGAGGATGACGTCGCCCGGCCGGGTCGAGGACAGGATCACCCGGTGCAGCAGGGCCTCGGGCTTCTGGGTCGGGTGGGCCTTGTCGCCGGCCCCGTTCTTGATGCGCTCTTCGCCCGTGCACAGCGGCAGGGTCCAGTCCGAGCGCATTTGCACTTCGTCATTGGCCATCTTCATGGCGTCGTAGTTGAAGGTGTAGCGGCGGGCGCCCCGGCCCTTGCTGGCCCAGATCAGGGTCTCATGGGCGTTGGTGAAGCGGGTGCCCTTGAAATTGGGCATCGGGTTGGCCTTGCGCCAGACCACGTCGTTGAGGATCCAGAAGCCCAGGTCCTGCAGGACCGTGCCGACCCGGAAGATGTTGTGATAGCTGCCGATCACCCACAGGGCGCCGTCGTCCTTGAGGACGCGCCGGCACTCGCTCAGCCATTCGCGGCTGAACTTGTCGTAGGCGGCGAAGCTCTCGAACTGGTCCCAGTGATCGTCGACCGCGTCGACCTTGGAATTGTCCGGCCGCAGCAGGTCGCCGCCGAGCTGGAGATTGTAGGGCGGGTCGGCGAACACCAGGTCGACGGACTTGTCCGGCATGGCGCGCAAGGCTTCGATGCACTCGCCGTGAATGATGGTTTCCGCCGCACTCGACATCAAAAGCCCCTAACCTCAAATCGGTCAGGGATTCTGGAGTCCGCATGGTGAAGGGGCCGTTAGGAATCGTGGTTACGCAAAGACTAACGCGCGGGGGCTGGCGGCTGACCTTCGTCGCGTTGCTGTGCCTGGTCGGCGCCGCGGCGGCCCAGCCCCGTCCGCCGGCCGCGAAAGCCTATGACGCCGCGACCTGCTGGACCGGGCCGATCCCGACGGGCTGGTCCGAGCGCCGGCGCATCGTCCATCTGGCTGTCTGCGAATGGTCCAAGTTCAACTATCCGGTCGTGCAGATCGTCGCGGCGGGGCAGGGCGCGGAGGCCCGGCTGCCCGCCGAACTTGGCCTCGACCCGCGACTGGCGAAGGCCGTTCCGCTCGTCTACCCGCAGTTCAAGGGCGTCGTCCCGGCGCTCGAGCGCCAGATCCGCTTCGGCTATGCCGAGGATGACCCCGCGGTTTACGACCGTATCCGCGCTTATTGGGAGGTCACCGATCCCGACTATGCAGGCCGCATCGCCCAGGTCCGCCGCTTCGCCGACCGCCAGCTGCCGCTGGGCCGGGGCGAGAGCGCCGGCGGCTACTATCCGGGCTGGTGGACAGCCTGGTCGGGAGCCTTCATCTCCTGGACGATGCGCAAGGCCGGGGTCGCCTGGTTCGAGCCCAACCCCTACCACACCGGCTATCTGCGCCGGGCGGCCCAGCGGCGGCCCGGATCGCTCGTCCTGATCGACGCCTATCGGCCAGTCGCCGGCGACCTGATCTGCTTTCCGAGGCCCGGCGTCGGTGCGGCCAATGACATGCCCACGCCCAAGGCCTTCCGCGACCGGCTGCTGTCGACGACCACCGACTTCCCGGCCCATTGCGACGTCGTGGTCCGGGTCGGGCGGCGCTTCGTCACCTCGATCGGCGGCAATACCCGCAACGCCGTCACCGCAACCCTGACCCCGCTGGATCGCAAGGGTTATCTGACGCGCAGCAATGTGCGCCCCTGGGCGCTGGCTCTTCGGGTGGAGGGGCCGGCTGACTCTTGCGCACGGATTGAGGCCGTGCCGACGGAGGCCTGGAAGGACCAGGGCGCGGCGCGGCGGAAGGCCTTGGCCAGGACCGGCTGCCGGGGGTGAGGATCACCAGATCCCGACCATGCTGCCCAGCTTCTCCACCGCCCCCCAGACGATTTGGCCGCTCAGCACCAGTACCCAAGCGCTGATCGCCGCGACCAGGTAGCCGACCAGGGTCAGCAAGCCGTCCCGCTGGATCAGGCTGAGGGAGAGGGCTGCCACCGCCGCGGCCGGCAGCATGTTGCCCAGCGGGATCGGGAGGATCAGCACCGCCGCCAGCAAGGTGCAGACCGCGCCGATGGCAATGTCGCCCAGTCGGCCGAACATGAAGGACAGCCTCGCCGTCGTCAGCCGCTCGACGCGTTCGATCCAGGGGATCAGCCTGGCGCAGGCGCTGACCAGCGCATGGCGGTCTATGGTTTGTCGGGCCAACCCCGCCGGGATCCACGGCTTGCGGGCGCCGAAGGCCAGTTGCGGGGCGATGATCAGCAGCGGCAGACCCAGCACCGTCGAACTGCCCGGCGGCAGCGGCAGCAGGTTGGGAATTGAGAAGACGAACAGCACCGCCCCGAAGGCCCGGGGTCCGAAATGGGTCATGATTTCGCCCAGGGAAATCCGGTTGCTTTCGCCGTCCGCCAGGGCGGCCAAAAGGCTGGACAACGACAGTCTCTCTCCGACCTCGGATTCTCGAGTTTCAACCATGCGCCCTCCTACACTACGGCGGACATCAACGCTGGACACTCATTGTGGCAAGCGACCGGCAACCGAACAGATACCCGACCGTTTCGACGATGCGGACTTGCTCTCGATCAAAGCCAGAGGCTTCAAGCCGACCTACGGATCGCACTGGCATTGGAGCCCGACATGAGCTTTCCGGACCTGCTGCTGGCGATCGAATCCTTTCCGGATCCAACACCCGAGGTGGCGATTGACGAAGCCGTAAGCTTGGCGGCTCGGCTGCACGGAAGGCTGTCGGCCTTGGCTGTTGAGGCCTCCTTCCCCGTACGCCGCAACGCTATGGCGGACTACCTGATCGGGTTGACGGCCACGGCGCGGGACCAGGAGGCGGCAAGCCGGGACCTGTGCGACCAGCGGTTGGCGGCGTTCGAACGCAAGGCGGGCGAAGCCGGCGTGTTTACGGCCTCGACAAGGGAAGTTTGCCCTTATTTCGAGATTGCTGACCGCCTGGCGCATCGCGCCAGGACCTATGATCTGTGCCTTCTACCGCTGTCGGGCGGGTTCGGGGCGCCGCGTGAAACGGCCCAGAGCGTCGTGTTCGGCGCCGGCCGACCGGTGCTGATCTACAGGGCCGGTGAGATGGGA
Organism: Caulobacterales bacterium; assembly: GCA_038236615.1. Classification (GTDB taxonomy): domain Bacteria; phylum Pseudomonadota; class Alphaproteobacteria; order Caulobacterales; family Caulobacteraceae; genus Caulobacter. The sequence continues at coordinate 278,711 of JBBRZO010000002.1, read as the reverse complement.
CGTCTGGCGACAGGCGGCGGACAGGCCGTGGTGGCCTGGGATGGCAGCCGCGGCGCCGCCCGCGCCATGGCTGACGCCATGCCCATCCTGTCGCGGTCAACCCTGGTGCGGGTGCTGGTCGTCCTGAACGACAAGCCCACCGCCGACGACGCCATTGGCGAGGAAGCCCTTCGCCACCTGCGGGCCCACGGCCTGGCGGCGGAGCTGGATGTGGTGGACGGCGCCGGCCGGCCGATCGGGGCGGTGTTGGATAGTCATATCCGCGAGCATTCGCCCGAGTTGCTGGTCATGGGCGCCTATGGCCACTCGCGCATGCGGGAATTCCTGCTGGGCGGGGCGACGGAGCACGTCCTGGCCGACCCTCCCTGTCCGGTCCTGCTGTCGCACTGACATCATGGTTCCCGGCGCGCTGCGAGGGTTGACCAAAGCCGAGGCGGCTGCAGGATTGTCGCGGGACGGCGCCAATGAGCTGCCGGGCAAGCCCGGCCGTGGTCTCTTCAGGATAGTCCTGGAGACCATGCGGGAGCCGATGTTTCTGCTGCTGGTGGCGGCGGCTGGGTTGTATCTGATCCTGGGCGATCTTGGCGGCGGCCTGTTCCTGATGGCCGGCGCCCTGGCGACCATAGGCCTGGTGGTGCTGCAGGAAGCCCGCAGCGAGAGGGCTTTGGCCGCGCTTCGGGATCTGTCTCAGCCCTTGGCCAGGGTCATCCGCGACGGCGCCGAGTTGAGAATTCCGGCGCGAGAGCTGGTGGCCGGCGACATTGTTCTGGTCGGCGAGGGCGAGCGGCTGCCCGCCGATGGCCTGCTAGTCGCGGGTGATGTGCTCAGCGTCGACGAGTCGGCCCTCACCGGCGAATCCGCGCCGGTCACCAAGAGCGTCGCCGAAGCGGCCAGGGCCTTCGACGCTGCTATCGCTCCCAGCGCCGAGACTGGACCCTACCTCTTCGCCGGAACCCTGGTCGTCCGGGGGCAGGGCGTAGCGAAGATCGGCCGGACAGGGCCCAGGACGTCACTGGGCCGCATCGGCGTTTCGCTGGCCTCTATTGTCCAGGAACTGACGCCGCTGCAGAAGACCGCCGGCAAGCTGGTCAGGCTGTTGGGAGCCCTGGCGATCGCCTTCTGCGCTGTCGTGGCCATTGCCTACGGCCTGTTGCGCTCGGACTGGATCGGCGGAGCGCTGGCCGGGGTCACCGTGGCGGTATCGCTGATCCCGGAAGAGTTTCCCATGGTGCTGGCCGTCTTCCTGGCGCTGGGCGCCTGGCGACTGGCCACTCACAATGTGCTGGTCCGCCGAAGCGCCGCGATCGAGGCGCTCGGCGGCGCCACGGTGCTCTGCGTCGACAAGACCGGCACCCTGACCGAAAACAGCATGAGGGTGGCGCGGCTGTGGACCGAGGCGCTCGATACGCCGGTTGATGCCTCAACCTCTTTCGCGGGTCCCCCGCTGGACCTGCTGCGGATGGCTGGTCTCGCCTCGGCGGTGCGGCCGGTGGATCCGATGGATAAGGCGATCCGAAGCCTGCTGGCCACGGCGTCTCCAGGGCAGGGCGAGGGCGAGCCGGAGCGGACCTGGCCCCTGACGCCCCAGCGAATGGCGGTCGTCCAGGCCTGGCGTCAGGCTGACCAGACGTGGTTGGCGGCCGCGAAAGGCGCGCCTGAGGCCATCTTCAGGCTCTGCGGCCTGTCGGAGCCCGACAGAGTCAGACTGACAGGTATCGTTGAGGGCTACGCCGCCGAGGGTCTGCGCGTGCTTGGGGTCGCCCTCAGCACAGCGAGCGATCCCTTCGACGACACCCTTCAGAATGCCCGGTTCAGCTTTTCCGGTCTGGTCGGCTTTCTTGACCCGGTCCGGGCCGATGTTCCCGGCGCCTTGAGAGAGGCGCTTGCCGCCGGAATTCGGGTGGTGATGATCACCGGCGATCATCCCGCCACGGCCCTGGCGATCGCCGGTATGGCGGGTATCGACGTATCGGCCGGAGTGCTGACCGGCGGCGAGATCGCCGAACTGCCCTCGGCTCAGCTGGCGGAAAGGCTGAAGGCCGTTCAGGTCTTCGCCCGTATCGTTCCCGAGCAGAAGCTGCAGATTGTTCAGGCTCTGAAGGCGGCCGGCGAAGTCGTTGTCATGACCGGCGACGGCGTCAACGACGCCCCGGCCCTGGAGACCGCTCATATCGGCATCGCCATGGGGCTGAAGGGCACGGACGTGGCCCGCGAGGCCGCGGACATGGTGTTGATGGATGACAGCTTTGTCTCGATCATCGGCGGCATCCGGCTTGGCCGGCGCATCTTCGCCAATCTTCGGCGAGCCCTGATCTACGTCACCGCCATTCATGTGCCGATCGCCGGCCTGGCGCTGATCCCCATTCTGCTGGGCCTGCCGCCATTACTGTATCCGATGCATGTGGTGCTGCTGGAACTGGCGATCGATCCGCTTTGCGCCATGGTGTTCGAAGCGGAACCCGGAGCGGCGCGGGCGATGCAACGGCCGCCGCGCCGGCGCGATGAAGCCCTGTTCGGCCCACGGCAGCTGCTGCTGGCGCTGATCCAGGGTCTGGGCGTTCTGGCGGGTGTTCTGGCGGTCTACGTCCTGGCGCTCGCCGACCATCCTGAAGCTGAGGCGCGGGGCGCGGCCTTTCTGGCTCTGGTCGTCGGCAATCTGGTGTTGGCGCTGGCGGACGCGTCCGGATCGGGCGGCAAGCTCTTTGCGCCGCATCGCCGCATTTATTGGCTCATCGCTTCCGGCGCTTGCGGGGTCCTGGTGCTGGTGTTCGCCATCCCGGCGCTGGCGGTGATGTTCAAGATGGCTACGCCTCAGCCTCCATTGCTGATCGAGGCCCTGCTGACGGCGCTGGTCAGCGGTGGGTGGTTGGGCCTGGCGCGGGTGCTGCGTCCGCTGGTCTCCTGCAGGACCCGCTCATAGGGCCCGTTCGGCCAGCAGCGCCCGCAGCGGCGCCCAGGTCAGCCGGTGGATTTCGCAGGGGCCCAGTTCGCGCAGCGCCCGGGCGTGTTCCGGAACGCCATAGCCCTTGTGGGCGGCGAAACCGTAGCCGGGGAAGCGACTATCCATCTCGTGCATGATCCGGTCCCGGGCCACCTTGGCCAGGATCGAGGCGGCGGCGATGGAGGCCGACAGACCGTCGCCGCCGACCACCGGCTTGACCGAACAGGGCAGGTCAAAGGCGTGGTTTCCATCCACCAGCGCCACCGCCGGCTGGGCGGTCAGGGCGGTCACCGCCCGTCGCATGGCCAGGCCCGTGGCGCGCAGAATGTTCAGCTCGCCGATCTCCTCGACGCTGGCAAAGCCGACGCTCCATGCCACGGCCCGGGTCTGGATTTCGATCTCCAGGTCTTCGCGCCGGGCGGCCGTCAGCTTCTTGGAATCGTCCAGGCCCTTGGGAATTTTGCGAGGGTGGAGGATCACCGCCGCGGCGCTGACCGGCCCGGCCCAAGGCCCACGCCCGGCCTCATCGACGCCGCAGACCAAGCCCGCGCCGCCATGCAGCCGCTCAAGCCGGAAATCCGGGCCACGGCTCGCCTTCACCGCTGCAGCTCTCTGACCGCGTCATGGCGGAAGCACTGGGTCAGGTGGTCGTTGACCATGCCCACGGCCTGCATCCAGGCATAGACGATCACCGGCCCGACAAACTTGTAGCCCTTGGCCTTCAGCGCCTTGGAAAGTTCGACCGCCTCGGGGGTTTGAGTTGGAACCTGACCGGTCTGGGTCCAGCGGTTCTGGATCGGGGCGCCGCCAACATGATCCCAGCAGAACCTGCTGAAGTCCTCGCCACGGTCACGCATGGCCAGGTAGATTTTCGCACCGCCGATCGCCGCATCGATCTTGGCGTTGGAGCGGACGATGCCGGCGTCGGCCATCAGCCGGGCCCGGTCGGCCTCGCCGTAAAGGGCGACCTTTTCAGGGTCGAAGTTGTCGAACGCGGCCCGGAAGGCTTCGCGTTTTCTCAGGATGGTGATCCAGGCGAGGCCTGCCTGGAAGCCGTCGAGCACCAGCTTTTCCCAGAGCGCCCGGCTGTCGTACTCCGGCACGCCCCATTCGGCGTCGTGATAGCCTTCATAGAGCGGATCGCCCGCCATGCCGCGCCAGCCGCAGCGATTCGGATCGTGGGTCATGCGCGATCATAGCCGCCGTCGATCGCCGGCTCCTCACAAATGCAGCGGCTGACAACAGCGCCAGCATGGGCGCGATGTAGCAGGCGGCGCAGTGGGGCAGGGCCGCCTGGCCGCAGATCTGTCCGCCCATCCGGCTCACATGCGCCAGCGCAACGCCGCCGGCCGCGATGGCGCCGCTCATGGCCGAGAGGGAAAGCGTCAACCAAGCCTCGCGCACCGAGCTGTCGTCCGGGAACATCCGCATCGCCGATCCTGTCTTTCTAGGTGGCGACAAGCTGCGCCCCGAGGTCTGGGCCGGCCTTGATCTGGCTCAAGGCCGGCCGCGGTGCGCTGCGGCATTGAGGCCCCCTGTTCGAGGCGTGGGCCGAGGAATCATGACGCAATTAGCTATCAACAGGGCCAACCAGCCGGCCGGCGCTCCATGGGGCGCGCAGGCACTCTATGTCTTCACCGGGATCGGGGCCTTCGTCGCCCTGCTGATGTGCGCCCTGACGCAGGATCCGCTGTTCCGGTTTTCCAGCATCACCTTCCTGGCCGCCTTCCTGCTGGCCGCCGCCGTGATGACCGTGGGCCTCGCCAACGGCCGGTTCCGCTACGATCCGGACCGCTACGAGGACGGCGTGATCCGCGCCGGGGTGATCGCCACCATGTTCTGGGCTATCGCCGGCCTGGCGGTAGGCGCGTTGATCGCTGCGCAGTTGGCCTTTCCGAGGATCTTCTACCTACCCGACTCCGGTTGGCTGAACTTTGGACGGCTGCGCCCGCTGCACACCTCCGGGGTGATCTTCGCCTTCGGGGGCAACGCCCTGATCGCCACCTCGTTCTGGGTCGTCCAGCGAACCTGCAAGGCCCGGCTGGCCGGCGGCATCCTGCCCTGGTTCGTGTTCTGGGGTTACCAGCTGTTCCTGGTCCTGGCGGCCACCGGCTACCTGGCCGGCATCACCCAGTCGAGGGAATACGCCGAGCCGGAATGGTATGTGGACCTGTGGCTGACCGTCGTCTGGGTCGCCTATCTGGTGACCTTCCTGGGCACCATCTGGAAGCGCAAGGAACCCCACATCTACGTGGCCAACTGGTTCTACCTGGCCTTCATCGTCACCATCGCCGTCCTGCACCTGATCAATAACGCCGCCCTGCCGGTCGGTCTGCTCAATCACCGCAGCTACTCCGTCTACAGCGGGGTCCAGGACGCCCTGGTGCAGTGGTGGTACGGCCACAACGCTGTCGGCTTCTTCCTGACCGCCGGCTTCCTGGGGATGATGTACTACTTCGTGCCCAAGCGGGTCGAACGGCCGGTCTACAGCTACCGTCTGTCGATCGTGCACTTCTGGTCGCTGATCTTCATCTACATCTGGGCCGGTCCGCACCACCTGCACTACACGGCCCTGCCGCAGTGGACCCAGACCCTGGGCGCGACCTTCTCGATCATGCTCTGGATGCCCAGCTGGGGCGGCATGATCAACGGCCTGATGACCCTCTCGGGGGCCTGGGACAAGCTGCGCACCGACGCGGTCGTCCGGATGATGGTCGTAGCCCTGGCCTTCTACGGCATGTCGACCTTCGAAGGTCCGCTGATGTCGATCCGCGAGGTCAACGCCCTCAGCCACTACACCGACTGGACCATCGGCCACGTGCACTCCGGCGCCCTGGGCTGGGTCGGCTTCATCAGCTTCGCCGCCGTCTACTGCATGGTGCCGTGGCTGTGGAAGAAGAAGGACATGTATTCCAATCGTCTGATCGAGTGGCACTTCTGGATCGCGACGACCGGCATCCTTCTCTACATCGCCGCCATGTGGGTCTCCGGCATCATGGAGGGCCTGATGTGGCGGCAATACACGCCGCAAGGCTTCCTGGCCTACAGCTTCGTCGAGACGGTGGCGGCCAAGCATATCGAGAACGTCATCCGCCTGGTCGGGGGTCTCATGTACCTCTCCGGCGCGGCGATCATGACCTACAACGTCTGGCGGACTATCCGCATGCCGAGCACCGAGACGCTCGCCGCGCCGACCGCCCCCATCCTGATCCCGGCCGAGTAGGGGGGCCGATCCATGTGGAAAAATCACAAGCTGCTGGAGAAGCATTCGCTCCTTCTGGTCCTGGGCATCGTCATCGTCGTGTCGATCGGCGGCCTGGTCGAGATCTCGCCGCTCTTCTACCTCGACAGCACCATCGAGAAGGTTCAGGGCATGCGCCCCTACACCCCGCTCGAGTTGGCCGGGCGCGACATCTACATCCGTGAGGGCTGCTATCTCTGCCACTCGCAGATGATCCGCCCGCTGCGTGACGAGGCCGAACGCTACGGCCACTACAGCCTCGCCGCCGAGAGCATGTACGACCATCCCTTCCAGTGGGGTTCAAAGCGGACCGGGCCCGACCTGGCGCGTGTTGGAGGCAAGTACTCCGACAGCTGGCACAAGGACCACCTGACCGATCCCCGCGCGGTGGTGCCGGAATCGGTGATGCCGCCCTACAGGTTCCTGGCTGAGAAGACCCTCGACACAAGGGACATCCAGGCCAAGCTGGCCACGATGACCAAGCTGGGCGTGCCCTACACCCAGGCGGATATCGACAACGCCGAGGCTGATCTGCGCGCCCAGGCCGATCCCTTCGACAGCGGCGGCACGGCCTTCAAGAAGCGCTACGGCGACAAGATCGCGGTGCGTGACTTCGACGGCAATCCCGACCGGGTGACCGAAATGGACGCCCTGATCGCCTACCTGCAGATGCTGGGCACCCTGGTCGACTTCAAGACCTACCAGGCCCAGGACCCGGAGAACCAACGATGAGCGGACTCCAATACGAACAGGTGGCCCGCTTCGCTCAGCAGGGCGGGACAATCTTCTTTGGCCTGATGTTCCTGGTCGCCCTGACCTACGGCCTGTGGCCCCGCCACAAGGACGCCTTCAACCGCATGGCCGCGCTGCCGCTTGAGACCGACGAGGACGACCATGTCCAATCCTGAAATCCCCGGTTCTGAACAATCCGGTCCCGAACGTGACGCCTTCTCCGGCGTCGAAACCACGGGCCACGTCTGGGACGGCATCCGTGAGCTGGACAATCCCCTGCCACGCTGGTGGCTGTGGACCTTCTACGGCTGTATCGCGGTGGCGATTGTCTACTGGATCCTGATGCCGGCCTGGCCGGGCCTGCATGGCTACACCCATGGCCTGCTGGGCGCGTCGGACCGGGTCAAGGTCACCCAGCAACTGGCTGAGCTCAACAAGATGCGCGGCGCGGAAGCGGCCAAGCTGAAGTCAGTCTCGCTGGAGGAGATCGAACGCGATCCTGCCCTGCAGGCCTATGCCCTGGCCCAAGGCCAGTCGATCTTCGGCGACAACTGCGCCACCTGCCACGGCGTGGGTGGAACCGGCGGCAAGGGCTATCCCAACCTGCGCGACGACGTGTGGCTGTGGGGTGGTACGCTGGAGGACATCCGTCACACGATCGAGGTGGGCGTCCGTTCGGAAAATCCCGCTGCCCGTATCTCCCAGATGCCGGCCTTCGGCCGGGACGAGATGCTTACAGCGGCCCAGATCGACGACCTGACCGAATACGTGGTCAAGCTGTCGGGCCGCCCGGCAAACGCCGCCGCCGTGGCCCGGGCCACCCAGACCTTCGTTGATCAGTGCGCCGCCTGTCACGGTCCCCAGGGGCTGGGAAACCAGGCCTTCGGAGCTCCCAACCTGACTGACCGGGACTGGCTGTATGGGCCTGACCGCACCGACATTCGCGGCCAGATCTGGAACGGCCGTGGCGGGGTCATGCCCACCTGGGGCAAGCGGTTCGACCCGGAAACCATCAAGGCCCTTGCCGTCTATATCCACGCCAACGCGGCAGGCCAGTAAGAGCGTAGCATGACAGTCGTGATCAGCCGCCGCGATGGCCCTCCGGTCTCCGCGGCGGCGAAAGCCAAGGGCAAGGGAAGCGGCGGGGGCCTGTATCAGCCCCGCAAGCCCATCTATCCCAAGCTCGCCCACGGCAAGTGGCGGACGATCAAGTGGGTCCTGCTGATCCTGACCCTGGGCGTCTACTACGTCACGCCCTGGATCCGGTGGGAGCGCCCCGGCGCCCTGCCAGACCAAGCGGTCCTGGTCGATTTCGCCGGCGGACGCTTCTACCTGTTCGGCCTGCAGCTCTGGCCGCAGGAGGTGTATTTCATCACCGGCCTGCTGGTGATGTCGGCCCTGGCCCTGTTCCTGGTCACGGCTCTGTTCGGCCGGCTGTGGTGCGGCTACGCCTGTCCGCAGACGGTCTGGACCGACCTCTTCATTCACATCGAGCGATTGTTCGAAGGCGACCGCAATGCCCGTATGCGACTGGACGCGGCGCCATGGTCGTTCAACAAGGCCTGGCGGAAAATCGGCAAACACCTGACCTGGCTGGTTGTCGGCTTCTCGACCGGTGGGGCCTGGATCTTCTACTTCCACGACGCGCCGCACCTGATCCGCGCCTTCTGGATCGGACAGGCGCCGGCCACGGCCTACATATTCTGCGCCCTGCTAACCGCCACGACCTACATCTTCGCCGGCACGATGCGCGAGCAGGTCTGCACCTACATGTGCCCCTGGCCCCGAATCCAGGGCGCCATGCTCGACAAGCACAGCCTTCAGGTCACCTATCTCCGCGACCGGGGCGAGCCGCGCGGCGCCCACAAGAAGAACGCCAGTTGGGAGGGCCGGGGCGACTGCGTCGACTGCAACCAGTGCGTGGTCGTCTGCCCGATGGGCATCGACATCCGCGACGGCTCGCAGCTTGAATGCATCAACTGCGGCCTGTGCATCGACGCCTGCGACGAGATCCTCGGCAAGCTTGATCGTCCCACGGGGCTGATCGCCTACGATACCGACCACGCCGTTCTGGCGCGCGAGAACAAGGCCAAGGCGACCTACCACCTCGTCCGCCCGCGCACGATCTACTACGCTGTCGCCCTGGTCCTGGTCAGCAGCCTGATGCTGTACGGCCTGGCCCATCGTAAGACGGTTGACCTGAATGTGCTGAGGGACCGCAACCCGCTGTTCGTCACCCTGCATGACGGCGCCATCCGCAACGGCTACACGCTGAAGATCGTCAACCGCGGCTTCTACGACCAGACGGTCACCATCGCCTTCGACGGCCCCGCCGGCGCAAGGCTGAAGACGCCCGGCCTGCCGGTCGCCACACAATCGCTGATCGCCAGGATACCAGCCAACCAGACGCGCGCCGTCCGGGTCTTTGTCACCGCGCCCGCCGCCTCGCTCACGGAGCCCTCGATGCCGGGTCGGTTCACCGTGACCATGGGCGCCGCCAAGGCCCAGACCATCACCAGCTTCCTGTCAGGAGCCTCGAACGCCCAATGACCACGTCGCTGACCGCTCCCGGATTTCGCATCAAGGGCTGGCATGTGCTGGTCGCCGTCGTCGCCTTCTTTCTGGTGGTGATCGGCGTCGACACCAGCTTCGCCGTCATGGCCTACAGGACCTTCCCCGGCGAGGTGTCGCGCACCCCTTACGAGGACGGCGTGGCCTACAACGCCAAGCTGGCCCAGATGACGGCCCAGGCCAAGCTGGGCTGGACCGTTTCGGCCGGGGTCGAACCGGGCGGCGAGCTGCTGGTCCGGGTGCGCGACCGCCAGGGCGCTCCGGTGCGCGGCCTCACCGGGCAGGGCAAGCTGGAGCGTCCGGCGACCGAAGCCGGCCGCATTACGCCGCGCTTCCACGAAGCGGCGCCGGGTGACTACCTGGCCAGACCTGGCCGGCTGATCGGGGCCTGGGACCTTACGGTCGCCCTGAGCGATAGGGACGGCCATCGCTTCGAGGCCGAACGGAGGCTGACTTGGCCCTGACCTACGAGGCGGCCGCCGACCTGGCCGACGGGCCGCCGCCGTCAAAGCGGCTGGAGCTTCTGGTAAAGGGCGCCCGTTGCGCCGCCTGCATGAGCAAGATCGAGCGCGAGATTGCCGCCGCGCCGGGCGTCGCCTCGGCCCGCCTCAACCTGACCAGCGGCAAGCTGACCGTCACGGCCGCCGGCCGGGGCCCTGAGCTTTCGGACCTGATCGATCGGCTGGAGTCCCTGGGCTATCCGGCCGCGCCGTACGATCCGGGCGAGGCCGCCCTGGCCTCGGACCGCGAGGGCCGTCGGCTGGTTCTGGCCCTGGGTGTCGCGGCCTTCGGGGCCGGCAACGCCATGATGTTCTCGGTGCCGCTCTGGGCCGGGCTGTTCGGTCAGGAGCTGGGCGAGAGCACCCGCACCTTCATGCAATGGGCCAGCGGCCTGATCGGCGCGCCCTGCGCCCTCTATGCCGGCATGCCCTTCTTCCAGTCGGCCTGGCGCTCACTGCGCAAGGGTCAGGCGAACATGGACGTGCCGATCTCGATCGGCGTGCTGCTGACCCTGGCGATCAGCTTCGTCGAGGCCGCCACCCATGGCCGCGACACCTATTTCGACGCCGCCGTCTCGCTGCTCTTGCTGCTGCTGGTCGGCCGCTACCTGGATCACCGCCTGCGCAGCCGGGCGCGCGGCGCGGCCGCCGACCTGCTGGCCCTGCAGTCGCCCCTGGCCACCCGCCTGGACGAGGGTGTCGAACGCCGCGTGCCCGTCGGCGAGATCGCGGTCGGCGACGAACTGCTCGTCAGGCCCGGCGAGCGACTGCCCGTCGATGGCGTCGTCGAGAGCGGCTCATCCAGTTTCGACAACGCCTTACTGACCGGCGAAACCCTGCCTTGCGCCGTCGCGCCCGGCGCAATCGCCCATGCCGGCGCCCTGAACCTGACCGGAACCCTGCGCCTGCGCGCCACCGCGGCCAGCGCTGACTCCGCCGTCGCCGCGATCGCCCGGCTGGTTGAGGCCGGCGCCCAGAGCCGCTCGCGCTATGTGCGTCTGGCCGACAAGGCCGCCGCGATCTACGTGCCCGTTGTCCACAGCTTGGCGGCGGCCACCTTCATCATCGGCTGGATGCTGGGGCTCGGCCCCATGGAGGCCCTGCTGCGGGCCGTGGCCGTGCTGATCATCACCTGCCCCTGCGCCCTGGGGCTGGCCGTTCCGGCCGTGCAGGTCACCGCCTCCTCGCGCCTGTTCCGCCAGGGGGTGTTGGTCAAGTCCGGCGCGGCCCTGGAGCGACTGGCCGAGATCGATCATGTGGTGTTCGACAAGACCGGGGTGCTGACCCTGGGCCGGCCCAGCCTGATTGACGCCGATCCGGCGCAGGTCACCCTGGCCGCCCCGTTGGCCCGGGCTTCGTCCCATCCGCTGGCCCGCGCCCTGGCCGCCGCCGACCCTGGCAAGGCCATCGCTCATGACGCGGTTGAAACCGCCGGCCAAGGGATCGAGGGCCGCATCGATGGCCGCCGCGCCCGCCTGGGCCGGGCCGAGTTTGCCGGCGTCGAAGGCATGGCGTCCGGCGAAACCGAGCTGTGGTTCGCCCTGGAAGGCTCCGAACCTGTCCGCTTCACCTTCCGCGACAGCCTGCGGCCCGATGCGCGGCAGACGCTGGAAGGTCTCTGGGCGCGCGGGATCACCGTCGAGATTCTGTCGGGCGATCTGCCCGGTCCTGTCGCCGAGGCCGCCGAGGCCCTGGGCCTGAAGACCTGGGCCGCCGCCCTGACCCCGGCCGGCAAGGCCGCCGCCGTGCGTCAGCGCCAGGCGGGCGGGCGTAAGGTGCTGATGGTCGGCGATGGGCTCAACGATGCGGCCGCCCTGGCCGGCGCTCATGCCGCCATGGCCCCCGGCACGGCGCTCGACGCCAGCCAGAACGCCGCCGATCTGGTGTTCTCTGGCGAGAGCCTGGGCGCGGTGGTGCTAGCCATCGACGTCGCCCGCGCCGCTCGCCGCCGGGCCCTGGAGAATTTCGGCTTTTCGGCCCTCTACAACGTGATCGCCGGACCCATGGCCATGCTGGGCTTGGTCAACCCGTTCGTGGCGGCGCTGGCCATGTCGGGCTCTTCATTGATCGTCACGCTGAACGCGCTGCGCATGAACACGGCCGGAGGCCGCAAATGAACATCATCTTCCTGCTGGCGCCCTTCTCCGTCCTGCTCGCCCTGATCGGGCTGGGCGGCTTCTGGTGGGCGGTGCGAAGCGGCCAGTACGACGACCCGACGGGCGACGCGAACCGCATCCTGCTGCAGGACGATCAGGACGCCCCTCCTAGTGCTCCGGCTCCGCCCGCTTGATCCAAATCAGAGCGTTCGGACGTCCCTGAGGTCAGATTGCGGCCCTACTCAGGGGACCATCGTGACCGCCAGTTCTTCCCAGACCCTTCCTTCGGCGACGCCGAGCGCCGACCTCGTCGCCCGCTATGACGGGCGCGCGCCCCGCTACACCAGCTATCCGACCGCCTTGCAGTTCACGCCGCAGGTCGACGCCGAGGTCTATGCCGGATGGCTCGCCGAGCTGCCGCTCGACCGGCCCGTCTCGCTCTATGTCCACGTTCCCTTCTGCACCCGGCTTTGCTGGTTCTGCGGCTGCAACACCCGGGCGATCAATCGCCAGGAGCCGGTGCGCGCCTATGTGATCAGGCTGATCGAGGAACTGGCCCTGCTGCAGAAGGCGCTGCCCGGACGCCTGACCCTCGATGGCCTGCATTTCGGTGGCGGCACGCCCAACCTGCTGTCACGCGACGACCTCACCGACCTCTTCCGGGCGATGCGCCACGTCTTCCGCTTCACGCCCAACGCCCGCATCGCCGCGGAGCTGGATCCGGTCAGCCTGACCCACGAATGGGTGCGCGCCGCCGGCCATCACGGCCTGAACCGCGCCAGCCTGGGGGTGCAGAACCTGTCGCCGCAGGTGCAGGCGGCGGTTAACCGGCATGAGCGTTACGAGGACATCGCCGAACGGGTCGGCTGGCTGCGCGACATCGGCGTGGAGTCGATCAATCTCGACCTGATGTACGGTCTGCCGCACCAGACCCTGGCCAACACGCTGGAGACCGTCGACAGCGTCGTCGCCCTGGCGCCCGAGCGCATCGCCCTGTTCGGTTATGCCCACGTGCCGTGGATGAAGGCCCACCAGCGTCTGATCGACGAGTCGGCGCTCCCTGGTCCCGGCGACAGGTTGGAACAGGCCGAGGCCGCCGCGGCCCGCCTGGTCGCCAAAGGCTATGTCCGCATTGGCCTCGACCACTTCGCCCTGCCCGGCGATGACCTGGCCAAGGCCCAGGCCGAGGGCCGGCTGCGGCGTAACTTCCAGGGCTATACCGCCGATCCGGCGGAGACGCTGATCGGACTGGGGGCCTCGGCTATCGGGTCGCTGCCGCAGGGCTTCGTTCAGAACGCCGCTCAGGAACTGGCCTGGCAGGCGGCGGTAGGCTGGAATCAGCTGCCGGTCGCCCGGGGCGTGGCCCTGACCGACGACGACCGCTTTCGTTCCGATGTGATTGAGCGGCTGATGTGCGACCTGTTCGTTGACCTGGCCGCCGTCTGCGCCCGCCATGGCCGCGCGCTGTCGGACCTGGCGACCGAACGCGCCGCCCTGGCGCCGTTCGAGACTGACGGCCTGGTTCGCCAGTCCGGCGACCGGATCGAGGTCACGGAAGCCGGCCGTCCGCTGATCCGATCGGTCTGCGCAGTGTTCGACGCCTATTTCGACCCCGACGGCGGCCGGCATTCCAAAGCGCTGTAACCGCCTCAGGGGAAGGAACGGATCATCCTGGCCCGCGCTGGATCGTCGCTCGGCGCCCGGGTGAAGCCGGCGGCGTCCGCCAGACCCAGCATCCGCGCATTATCACGGTCGGTATCGCCCCAGATTTCCTTCAGGCCTCGGGCGGCGGCGTAGTCCAGCAGCGCTTGGAGAAGCTGGCCGCCCAGGCCCCGCCCGCTCCAGTCGCTGCGCACCATCAGGGCGAACTCGGCCCGCAGCGCTTCCGGATCGGCGGCCAGTCTGGCCACCCCGGCAATGGCGCCGTCGGCCAGTTCGGCGACCAGGGCCATTTCGCGGTCATAGTCGATATGGGCCAGCCGCTCGGCCCAGCTGTCGGGAAGGGCGTGCAGCCCGGTGCGGAAACGCAGCCGCACATCCTCGGCCGAACTCTTGGAGACCATCTCGGTGAGTCGGGGCGCATCCTGTGGCCGGATCGGGCGTACAGTCAGCGGGGTTTCCTGGACGACGATCCGGCGGTCCAGCCCCTCGGGGTAGGGTCCGATGGCCGGCCGTGACGCCGGACCCGGCTTGGCCAACCGCACACGGGCGTCGAGGGCCAGCACGCCGTCCGCGTCGGCCAACAGCGGATTGATGTCCAACTCGGCGACCTCGGGCAGGTCGATGGCCAGCTGCGAAATGGCGGTCAGCGCCCGGCCAAGCGCCGCGCGGTCGGCCGGTGGGCGGTCGCGATAGCCTGCCAGCCGCTTTGCCACCCGGGTGCGGCCGATCAGGTCGTCGGCCAGCACCTCGTCCAGCGGGGCCAGGCCCACGGCTCGGTCGGCTTCCAGCTCCACGGCTATGCCGCCCCGACCAAACAGCACCACCGGCCCGAACACGGCGTCCTGGGTCAGGCCGACGATCAGCTCCTCGGCCCTTGGCCGAACGGCCATGGCCTCGACGATGAAGCCCTCCAGATTCGCCTCAGGCTTCTGGGCTTGGACGGTCCGCAGCATTTGGGTCGCCGCAGCCTCGACGACCACCGCGCCGGTCAGCCCCAGCATCACGCCGCCGATGTCGGACTTGTGGCTGATGTCCGGCGACAGGATCTTCAGCGCTATCGGGCCGCCGAAAGCTTCAGCGGCCTCGCCGGCGGCCTTGGCGGTCGCGACCTCCTGGCTCTCTATGACGGGAATGGCGTAGGCGGCCAGCAGGGCCCGGGCCTCGGGATCGGTCAGCCGGTCGCGGCCGGCGGCCATCGCCGCCTCGACCAGGGTGCGGGCGGCGGCCTTGTCGGCCCGGGGTTCGCCGGCGGACGGCGCGCGCAGCAGCTGGCGCTGGCTGGCGCGGTGGGCGGCCAGATGCTGGAAGGCCAAGACGGCTTCTTCCGGGGTTTCGTGAGCCGGAATGCCGGCCGCCGCCAGCACCCGTCGACCTTCCCGGGCGGAGGGATCGCCCAGCCAGCAGCTCAGCACCGGCTTGGAGCAGCCGGCCATGGTCTCGACGACGGCGCGAGCGGCGGCGGTGCTGTCGGCCACGGCGGTCGGGCAGTTCATGACCAGCACCGCGTCGGCCTCGGGTTCCTGCAACAGCACTTCCAGCGCGGCGCGATAGCGGTCCGGCTGGGCGTCGCCGATGATGTCGATGGGATTGCCCAGCCCGGCCGTGGGCGGCAGCACCGCCGCCAGCCGCTTGCGGCCGGCCTCGGAGATCACCGCCAGTGTCCCGCCGGCCGCCTCGAGGGCGTCAGCGGCCATGACGCCTGCCCCGCCCCCGTTGGTCAGGATGGCCAGCCGCTCGCCCTCGATCCGCAGGCCGGCGGTCAGGGTGGATACCGCATCGAAAAGCTCCCGCAGCCCAGTGACCCGCAGCATCCCGGCGCGGCGAAAGGCGGCGTCATAGACCGCGTCCGACCCGGCCAGAGCGCCGGTGTGCGAGAAGGCCGCCCGAGCGCCCGCCGCGCCCCGCCCGGTCTTGATGACCACAACCGGCTTGCTGCGCGCGGCAATGCGCCCGGCGGTCATGAACTTGCGGGCGTCATGGATGCTCTCGACATAGAGCAGTATGGCCTGGGTCTGTGGATCGAGGGCCAGGTAGTCGAGCATGTCGCCGAAATCGACGTCGGCCTGGTCGCCCAGGCTGACCACATGCGAGAAACCGATGCCGCGCGGCGCCGCCCAGTCCAGGGCCGCGGTGACGATCGCCCCCGACTGCGAGACCAGGGCCAGGCCGCCGGCCGCCGGCGTGAGCTGGGCGAAGCTGGCGTTGATGCCGCGCGCGGGCGAGATAAAGCCCAGGCAGTTGGGGCCCACGATCCGCAGCATGTGCGGCCGGGCCGCTTCCAGCAGCCTTTGCCGCAGTCCGTGCTCGGCGGCGTCGAAGCCCGCCGAAATGACCACGGCGGCGCGGCAGCCCCGCGCGCCGAGCTCGGCGATCAGGTCCGGGACACCCGCCGCCGGGGTGGCGATCACCGCCAGGTCAGGGACCACCGGCAGGGCCGCGATAGAGGGGTAGGCCAGGGTCGAGCGGATCGAGTCCGCGTGCGGGTTGACCGCCATGACCGGGCCTTGAAAGCCGGTCTCCAGCAGGTTGCGGGCCAGCACGGCGCCAACTGTGCCTTCGTGATTGCTGGCGCCGATCAGGGCGATCGACCTGGGTTCGAACAGAGCGTCCAGATTGCGGGTTGTCATGAACTCACAGGACCGGGACGAAAGTATCGCGCAGGGCCTGATCGACCTGGCCCAGCAAGGCCTCGCCGGCCGCCTTGGACAGGCCAGGAACGACGTTGCCCAGATGCATGTGGCCCCGCAGGCTCAGGCCGGTGACGGCCGAGACGTGGCGGTCAAAGGTCCGCTCCAGAGCCTCCAGGGCTCCGGTGCTTTCGACCCAGTCTTCGGGAGCGCCCGAGGTTGAGATGCTCATCAGGCTGCGCCCAGTCAGCAGGCCGGCTGTGCCGCCGACCGACGGGCGGAAGCCGAAGCCCAGGCTGAACACTCGGTCGAAATAGCCCTTGAGGATGGCCGGTGGGGCGTTGAACCAGAAGGGATAGACCAGGATGAAGCTGTCCACCCGGGTCAACCTGGCCCGCTCCGCAACGACATCGGCGCCGGGCGCGTGACCGCGAGTCGTCGGCAACTCCTCAGCCCGCAAACAGGGGTCGAAGCCGACGCCATAGAGGTCGCGGGTTACCACGCTGTCGCCCAATGACTTCAAGGTTCGGGCGCAGGTCCGAGCGACCGCGCCGCAAAAGCTGGAGCGGCGGGGATGGGCGAGAATGATGGCGTGCCGCATGAGATGGGCTCCACAAGGGCAGGGTGGCCGTCTTGTACGCTCCCCTGCCACAGGTCGTATTGATCTCTATCAGGCGAAGGGATGGGACGTCTGAAAGACCTGGCCGATTGAGCGAGATCAAATACGCAAGACTGCCTCCCAGGCATCATAAGTCACTAACGAAGTCATCGCCGACCACGCGCCCCCCGCAAACGGTTGGCGACGCGCCCCGGGAAGCCAACGCTTTCCGGGGCGTATTCGTTGGCGGGGGCGCTTGCGCAGGATCAAGGCGGCCGATTTTCGGCGCGGCCAGGTTTGTTGGGTCGCCGGGCGACTGCCCGTTCCTCGCACCCAGGAAGTCGCTCATGAGCCGTCTGCACGACATCCTGCCGCTGCTGGCGCTCGGCGGTGTGCTGGTCTTCGTCCTCGCCTTCGCGGGCGCGGCCATCTATCTGGGTCCCCGCCGGCGATCACCCCACCGCACGTAGGCCTGAGGCCTCCCGGCTGAAGGCGGCTAGCGGCCCGTAGCTAGCGCTCGGCGGATTTCGGCCAAGAGGCCGTCGCCCAGCAGCGGCTTTTCCACCACGACAGCGTCCAGCGACGCTGCTTGAAACCGCATAAGCGGTGGCGCGTGGCTGGTAATCAGCAGGGCCGGCAGCTGGACGCCCCGTTGGCGGAGTGTCCGCAACGCATCCAACCCGCTGAGCCCGTCGAAATGCTGATCCAGCACCAGGCAGGCAGGAGGAGGGGGCAGGGGGTGACTCAGCAAGGCCTCGGCGCTCCCCAGAGTCTCGACCGTCAATCCCTCGAGTTCCAGGACGAACCGCATCGAGGCCAGCAAAGCCGCGTCGTCATCGATCAGGACAACGGTCGATGGAGAAGGAACGCGCTTCGGCATGCCCCAACATGGGCCGGCGCGACGGCCGGGCCTTGATCCAACGCAAGACGCAAGATTCAAGCCGTCAGGCGAAGCCGGCGGTCATCGCCATACGAACCAGTTCGGCCAGGCTGCCGACGTTGGTCTTGCTCATCACATTGGCCCGATAGACCTCGACCGTTCGGGGGCTGATCCCCAGGTCGAAGGCGATGACCTTGTTGGCCTTACCCTCGATCATGCCCTTCAGAACGTCCCGCTCGCGTGGCGACAAGGCGTCGAATGGGCTGGGTGTGCTGGACGGTCTGGACGTGGCGGCGGCCGCCATGGCCGAACGGATCGCCCGCAGCAGGGCCTCGTCATCGAAGGGCTTTTCCAGGAAGTCCGCCACGCCGGCCTTCATCGACTCGACCGCCATCGGCACATCGCCATGGCCGGTGATCATGATGATCGGCAGGCTGACGCCCATGGCCTTCATCTTCTGAGCCAGTTCGAGGCCGTTCATGCCCGGCATGCGTACGTCAGTGACGATGCATCCGCCGGTCAGTTCCTGCGCGATCTTAAGAAAGGCCAAGCCCGAGTCATAGGTCCTGGCCTCGAAGCCGGCGCTGTCGAGCAAGAAGCCCAGGGACTCGCGCATCGCCTTGTCATCATCGATGACGTGAATAAGCGCTTCAGGGACGGGCGCTTCGGGGGCGGGCGGCTCAGACGGCATTGTCCACCGCCTCCGGTTGGCCCGTACGCAGGGTGAAGGAGAACACCGTGCCGCCACCTTCCGCAGGTTCGGCCCAGATCTTCCCCCCATGCGCCTCAATGATGGTGCGTGAGATCGACAAGCCCACGCCCATGCCCTGCTCCTTGCTGGTCACGAAGGGCTGGAAGAGCCGCTCGAGGATGGCCGGCTTGATGCCTTGTCCGGTGTCGGTGACGGTGATGACCGCCATGTCATTCCCCGCCGGCCTGGAGACAACCGTCAAGTCGCGCCGGTCGCAATCCTGCATGGCTTCGGTCGCGTTGCGCAACAGGTTGAGCAGCACCTGCTGAATCTGCACCTTGTCCGCCAGCACAAAGGGGACCTTGGGCGAGAGATTCATCCGCAATCGCGCGCCGGAATCGGCCGCCCCGATCATCGCCAGGGCGGCGGCTTCCTCGATCAGCTTGGGCAGGGGTTCGATCCGCCGCTCGATCTCGCCCTTGCTGACGAAGTCGCGCAGGCGGCGGATTATCTCACCGGCCCTGAGCGCCTGCTCGCCGGCCTGGCCCAGGGCATGGCGGATTTTTTCCTTGTCCGGCTCGGCCTGGTCGAGGATGCGGACCGAGCCCTTCACATAGTTGGCGATGGCCGACAGCGGCTGGTTCAGCTCGTGGGCCAGGGCCGAGGCCATTTCGCCCAGCGCCGTCAGCCGCGAGACGTGCACCAGCTCGGCCTGCATTTCCTGTAGTCGCCGCTCGGAATCCTGACGTTCCGACAGGTCGCGGACAAAGCCGGTGAAGAACCGCTGCGCCCCGGACCCCATCTCGCCAACCGCGAGCTCCATCGGGAAGGTCGTTCCATCCTTGCGTTCGCCCACCACCACCCGGCCGATGCCGATGATCCGCCGCTCGCCGGTAGTCATGTAGCGGTGCAGGAAACTGTCATGGGCGTCGCGATAGGGTGGGGGCATCAACAGGCTGACATTGCGGCCGATCACCTCAGCGGCCTTCCAGCCGAACTGCCGCTCGGCGGTGGCGCTGAAGGACTGGATGACGCCGTGCTCGTCGATCACCACCATGGCGTCGGGAACGGTGTCGAGGATCGATTGCAGGTGAGCTTCGCGTTCGGCCAGATGGGTCACGGCGTCGTTTGCCCGATCCGACTGTCCCTGCAGTCGCCAGCCGCCGTAGGCGATCAGAGGGCCGAGGAGCAGATAGACTCCGCCTTCCATCTCCAGGGCGGGATGCGCGAGAAGGTTGACCTTGGCCAGGACCACACATCCGGCAAAGGTCAGTACCGTGGTGGTCAGGGCGGAGAGGGGGCCGCAGAAGGCTGCCGCGAACAACACGACCGGCACACAAAGCAGAAAAGTCGGATCGTCCAGAACGATCGGCGACACCGCCACGCGGATCGCCAGGGCCGCGGTCGACAGCACAAGCGCCGCCCCCTGGCCTGTCCAGATGCGACGCAGGCGCTGGATGCGCGGATCGCGCGAAATGAACGGCATACCGATGGCTAGGATCGATCGGCCCCCCATGCAAGAGCGATACTGGCAAGAGCGATACTGGCCGACGTCAAATCAGGCGGCCATGCGCAGGAGAGCGCTCCGGTCGTTGACGCGGAACTGGCGCAGTCCGGCGAACTCGACGACCAGGCGGGACTGCAGCTGGGTCAGGGTCCGTGAAACGGTCTCGATGGTCAGGCCTAGATAGTCGGCCATGTCCTGGCGGCCCATGGGCAGGTTCACCGCTTCGGTCCGGCCGCGTTCGGCCCCCCTTCGTTCGGCAATGTCCATCAGAAAGCTGGCGACGCGTTCGCTGGCGGTCTTGCGGCCCAGCAGCAGAACATGTTCCTGCGCCCGGTCCAGTTCGCGGCTGGTCGCCCGCCAGATCATCCGATCGAAGGCCTCATCGCCGACGGCGGCCTTCAGGGCGGAGGCCTTCACCGCCACCACTTCGCAATCGCAGAGGGCCTCGGCCGAGAAGCGATGGGCCTGGCTGGGTTCGATGCCGAAGACATCGCCCGAATAGTAGAATTCACCAATCTGCCGGCGACCGTCGCGCAGCAGGCTGGTGGTGCGCACGGCGCCCGAGACAACGCGATAGATCAGGTCGGCGTCCTCGTCCTGGCCGTAGATTTCCTCGTCCTTGGCGACGTGGAGGCGCAGGCCCATCCGGGACAAGGCCTCGGTGGCGTCGCAATGGCCGGTCAGGCCAAAGGCGGTGGCGGGGAACTGGCTGTCGTAGGTGAGCGACATGATCGGGTCTCCTCGGCGTTGACCAAGGAGTAGGGGCTCATCGTCCGGCCCGAAATTTAGGAGCTTCCACTAAGGGGTTCTACGGAGGCGCCCCCTCAAACAGGGGGCGCGGTGGGCGCCGCCGACCGATATCGCTCCAGCTTGAGCGACTCCTGGAGGGCGCCGATGCGCGGCCTGTTGAACCTGCTGCTGGCCCTTACGGTCGGCCTGACGCTATCGACGGCCCAGCCCGCTCTGGCCCGGACAGGAGGCCTTTCGCTGGCCCAGCTGTCGGTCGCCTTCGACAAGGGCGACCGCGCCACCCTGCGGAAGGCCTGGAAAGATCCTGACCGGCTGGCCCAGATCGAACCGCTCGGGCCGGATGCTGAGATCGATTATTTTCTGTCGATGGGCCACGCCTTCGAGGCGTTTGGCGACGCCCAGCCCGCCTATGAGGCCTACGGCCTGGCCATCGACGTGATCAGCGCCGAGCGCGGCTTCAACCACTATTCACAGGTCGAACCGCTGCGCCGACAGGCCGCCCTGTTGCTGAGCAAGAAACGCTACGCCGACGCCGTCGAGAAGCTGGACGAGGCCGTCCGCGTCGCCACCCTGGCCTTGGGCGAGGATGCGCCCGTCACCCTGGCCCTGACGGCTGAGGACGATCGCTATGTCCAGATCGCCAAGGCCCACGGGGCCGATCTCGACCGCTCAGGCGGCAGCGGCTCTCAGGAGGGTGGCAGCGGCGCCGTTCCCAAGGGCGCCCCGGTCCAAGGGTTTGAACTGGTCAGCATCTTCTACGCCACCCATCGCCTGCCCACCGGCTCGACCCTGCCCAGCGCCTTCTACGGCGGTGAGCGTGGCCCGCTGGTCTATGGCCAGGCCACGGTCAGCGTGCCGAAGAACCGGCCGGTGGGTGAGATCCCGGTGCCGTCGGTGTTCAGCCTGGAGTTCCGACCCGACCCGGAAAAGCACTTCATCCTGACCAGCGTCGCACCGCTCAATAGCCGCGACGGCTTCCTGTCGGCGGTCAGCGGCGCCGTGGCCGGCTCCAAGCGCAAGGAGGTCTTCGTCTTCATCCACGGCTTCAACGAGTCGTTCGAGGACGGCGCCTTCCGCACCGCCCAGCTTGCCGCCGACCTGAAGATCGACGGCGCGCCCATCCTCTACAGCTGGCCCTCGCGCGCCTCGCTGCTGGCCTATGCCGCCGACGGCCGCCAGACCGAGGACCAGGCGATGATCGCCGATCTGCAGGGCTTCCTGCGGGACGTGGCGACGCGCACCGGCGCGACCCGGGTCAATGTCGTGGCCCATTCGATGGGCAACCGCCTGCTGGTCCGGGCGCTCAGCGGCATGGCCCTGACCGCGCCCATCTTCGACGAAGTGATCATGGCGGCCCCGGATGTCGGGGTGGACGAGTTCAACCTCGACTGGCCGGCGATGCGCCAGGCCGGCCGTCACTTCACCCTCTATGCGTCCAAGCGCGACAAGGCCCTGATGATCTCGGCCAAGATCAACGACATGCACCGGGTCGGCGACGCCAGCCCCATGGTGCTGGTCGACGGGCTGGACAGTATCGACACCACCGCCGCCAGCAGCGGCCTGCTGGGCCATGACGATTTCGCCGGCACCGCGCTCGACGATTTCCGGGCCGTGGTCTGGCTGAGCCTCGCCCCGTCCAAGCGCTGCGTGCTCAGGGCCGAGCAGGGCTGGTGGGCCTTCGTCGACGCCTGCCCGGAGGATGAGTTCCGTGACGCCACCTTCGAGTGGCGCAACATCGGGGATCCGAAGCAGGCATTGGTCAAGCTGGACAAGGACCTGGGCGGCGCAGCCGGCGACGCCAGGGACCTGATCGGCCGCACGCGCAACCGGTTGGCGGACATGGTTGGCCTGCCGTAAGGCGCTTGACGAATCGAATAAGCATCGGCTTATATGATGGCATGCTCGAAGCCGCCGTCTTCAAGGCCCTGGCCGACCCGACCCGCCGCGCGGTGTTCGAGCGGCTGTCCGTGGCCGAACTCAGCGTCTCTGACCTCGCCGCCCAGATGCCGGTGTCGCAGCCGGCCGTCTCGCAGCATCTCGCGACCCTGCGGATGGCCGGTCTGGTGAACGAGCGCCGAGAGGGCCGCTTCGCCTACTACCGCGCCGCCCCGGACGCCCTGGCCGAGCTGCAGGCCTGGGTCGAGCGCTACCGCACCTTCTGGCCCGAGCGGGTCGAGCGTCTGAAGACCGTGCTCAAGGAGATGGACGAATGAGTGATCCTATCGATCAGGAATTCGACCTGGACGGGCCGGCCGACAAGGTCTGGCGCGCCCTCAGCGAGCCGGCACTGCGCGAACGCTGGCTCGGCGCCAACGACAACGGCGTCGACTGCGAAGTACTGGAGGTACAGCCGGACCGCCTGCTCCGGCTGGGCTGGCGCGAGACCTCGCCAGAGGGCGCGCGGATCGCCAGCACAGTCACCTTCGTGCTGGGCCCCAACGCCGAGGGCGGGGTGCGTCTTCGGATCATCCACGACGGCTTCGTCACCGAGGCGGTTCAGCCTGCCCGGCTGACCAGTGAAGTTTCCGAAACCGGCAGCTGGAGGATGCAATGGGCAGCCTGATGAACCTCGTCCCCATGGTGGTCGAGGAGTCGAGCCGCGGCGAGCGGGCCTTCGACATCTATTCGCGGCTGCTGCGCGAGCGGATCATCTTCGTCAACGGGCCGGTCGAGGACGGCATGGCCATCTCGATCTGCGCCCAGCTGCTGTTCCTGGAGGCGGAGAGCCCGAAGAAGGAGATCGGGCTCTACATCAACTCGCCCGGCGGGGTGGTGACGGCCGGCCTCGCGATCTACGACACCATGCAATACATCCGCGCCCCGGTGAGCACCCTGTGCATGGGCTTCGCCGCCTCGATGGGGAGCCTGCTGCTGATGGCCGGTGAGCCCGGCATGCGGACCTGCATGCCCAACGCCCGCGTCGTGCTGCACCAGCCCAGCGGCGGCTACCAGGGCCAGGCCTCGGACATGGCCCGGCACGCCGAGGACATCCTCCGCACCCGCCAGCGCATCTATGAGCTCTATGCCGAGCACTGCGGCCGCTCGATGGAAGAGGTCGCCGAGACGCTCGACCGCGACAACTTCATGACCGCGCGGGAGGCCCAGGCCTGGGGCCTCGTCGACCACGTCTACAAGACGCGGGACGAGCAGGAGGCGGCTTAGGTCAAGACTCAATCCCGCGACCCGGCTGAACAAGGCCATAGACGTGGCTCCGCTCTCTCCTCGCCCCTAGGGCGAGGTGGCCCGGAGGGCCGGAGTGGGGAGCAATCGCGGCACTGCGCTTCCGGACTGGCCGGGCAGAAGTTGGGGGCGTGCCTGACAGGAAGTGCCGGTGGCGCTCCCCCTTCCGTCGCTCCGCGACACCTCGCCCTAGGGGCGAGGAGAGAGCGGAGCCAGCTTAATCTGCCATGGCCTGTTGGGTTAGGGCGTGATGCCTCTGACGAGGGTCACCGACAGGGTTTCTCCCGTCACCGCCTTGGCTTTCCAGATGGCGCCGACGCCGCCGGTTGGCGCGGTCGTGCAGTAGGTGAAGGGTATGGCCGCGGGCTTGCTCTGCTTGAGGCAGACCTTGTCGCCTCGGATGAACCATCGACCGCTCGAGGGCGTGTTGCGCCGGCCGCGATAGTCATAGCCGCCGTCGGCTTTCAGCCAGAGGTGACCGTGACGACCGTCCGGATAGGTCGAGACGATGGTGTTGCCAAAGGCGGCGGCGATCTTGGACGGCGTGGGCGCGGCCATCGCGAAGCTGGGCGCGGCGAGTAGGATCAGGATCGAAACAGGCTTCAACATTCACCCCCAACGCATCCTGGGAGCGGTGGTTGCCTCGCCCGAGCGGCGACCGGACTAGCCAGGCCCGACGGCCTGTGTCCTCATTCGCGCCAGACAACCATGATCGGGGGAGATCCATGGCTTTGATCGGACGCCGCCAACTCTTGGCGGCCGGCGGGGCAACCTTGGCGGGGCTCAGCGCCGGGGCTTCGGCCGCGCGGGCGGCGGGCAAGTCGAAGATCGTCTTCATCAGCGACACCCATATCGGCGACAACACCCCCACCACCTGGTACCAGGCCAAGCATCATCAGGCCTATCTTTCGGCGCTGATCGACCATGTGATCGCGCAGGCGTCGCAGGTGGCCGAGGTGGTGATCCTGGGCGACTTCGTCGACTTCTGGGTCTATCCGCCCGACCGACGCCCGCCCAGCTTCGCCCAGATCGCCGCGGCCAATCCCGCCATGCTGGGACCGGGCGGCAAGTTCGCGCAGCTGCTGACCGCGCTTGAGGGGCGGGTGACCCTGGTGGCCGGCAACCACGACATGGGGATCACCCAGGCCGACCTGAACCTGCTGCGTGACAGCCGTGGCCGCAGCATCCGCCTGGCCTCGGACGGCGCCTATCTGCCGGCGGCGGCGGGCGGGCGGATCGTCTGCGGGCACGGCCACGAGTCGACCATCTTCAACGCCCCTGACCACGACACCGGGTTTGCGCCGCTGCCGGCCGCCCATTTCATCTGCCGGGCCGTGGCCTGGATGATGAGCCGGAGGCTGGGACCCGGCCGGACCGTGGCCGAACTGCCGGGCCAGGGCGCGCCCAACTCGATGGACATCTCGGCCCTGGCCGGGGCCGTCGACGCTAATTTCGTGACCGCCGGGTTCAACTACATCCAGAAGGCCACGGGCATGCCGTGGGACGAGCCGATCATCCTGCCCGACGGTCGGATCACCAGCCTGGCCCAGGGCAAGGCCATGTACGCCACCCTCTGGGCGCGCTGGACGGCGAAGATGGGCGGCGGGTTGATGGGCCAGCTGGAGACCGCCAAGTCGGCCTATGCAGACGCCGACGGGACCTATCTGTCGTGGTTCGCCCAGAAGCTGGCCCTGGAGACCGGGGCCGACCTGACCGTGTTTGGCCATACCCACCGGCCGGTGGCGGCGCTGAAAGAGGGCTTCACCAACTATCTCAACACCGGCTTCAACTGCATGTCGATCGCCGACCTGCCGGCCAAGCGGCCGACCTTCGTCGAGTCCGGCCTCGATGGCCAGGACGCCCGGCTGATGCAGGTGCGGGCGGTGGGGAGCAGCCATGTCGTCGAGCCCTACGACCTGCATCCCGTCGAGCCGATCGTCTATCCGCCCAACCTCGACTATTCGACCTATGTCACCATCGACAACCGGGCCGGCGCCTCGGACCTGACCCTGGTCAGCGCCCGGGCCGACCAGGGCCTGTTCATCGTGCCGCCGATCTCGGTGATCGGACGCGGCACGGTCGGGCGGCTGTGGGTTCAGGACCGGCCGGGTGTCTCGGGGACGGCCGGGACCGTGGTCTATCGCGACGGCGCCGGCCGGGAACACATATTGCGCTTCGGCTGTCCCACCGGCGTGGCGGCCAATTTCGCCTCGGGCGCGCCGTTCCGCAGCCGCTCTGCCGGCGGCGGTTGGGGAGCCCCCAATCAGCCGGCGCGGCTGGGCCATCCTCACTTTGTGGAGTTCAGATTTTAGCCTGAGCCGTTGCTCGCCGCCCGCGTCGGTGATTTGGTGACGGTAGTACAATCGGGGGACTATCCATGCTCTCCTTCGCACTCATGATGGCCATCCTGGGTCAACCATCGACCGCATATCCGCCCAATCCGGGCTGCGATGTCGCGTCGGCTTGTTCGACTACGATCGTGCATGGTCAGTCACATCCTTCGGTACAGGACGGCGCCATCCTGATCGGGATGGGAGAAACCATGGTGGTCCTGCTGGACGACAACGGTGGAAACCCGCAGCTGATCGCCACCGGCGACGAGGCTGCCAAGCGTGTCCTGCAACCGGGCGAACTGCGCTTCAAGCTGGACGCCATGGGCGGCGCGATGCTGTCGATCGAGAGCAAGCACGGCAAGTGGCTGAACTACCGCGCCCGCATGGGCCTGGGGGGCGGCGCCCCCACCAGCGTCTGCACGGTGATGGCCGGCAAGAGCGCCTTCGAGATGTGGCAGCAGAGCCTCAAGGGCCTGACTCTGGACCAGTTCACCCCGGCGCCAGAAGGCCAGATGGTCTGCCGCTAGGCTTTGATACTCGACGACGGATCAGTCCATCCAGTCCGGCCGTGTGACCGTCACCGGCCGGTCTTCTGCGGTAAGCCCGCCGGCTTCGATACGATCCAGCCTGACCAGCGCCATGGCCTGGCCGGGTCCCCCTGATCGCACCTCACCCGCCCGTAGACTGCCGGCCAGCACTTCGGCCCCAGGGGCGGGCGGTGGACCCACGAACGTGATCGGCAGCATGCGGCTCTTGATCTGGCCGCGCCGCTTCATGCGCGAGGTGGTTTCCTGGCCGACATAGCAGCCCTTGTGGAAGTCGATGCCGTTCAACAGGTCGAAGTTGGCCTCGATGGGATAGGTGGTCTCGCCGGCCCAATCGGCCGGGCCCGGGACGCCCAGAGCCAGGCGATGGGCGTCATAGGCCGCCTCGTCGACCAGCGCCGCCTTGGGGAGCGGCAGGCCATAGCCTCGCCAGCCCAGGCCGGGTGCGCGGGGGTCGGTCAGCCAGCCGGCCAGGCCTGGTCCCTGCCACAACGCGGCGATGGGCGAATCGTCGGCGGCGATCTCCACCTTGGCCCGCAGGCGATAGAGTTTCAGCCGGCCGATCAGGGCCTCGCGAGGGGCGGCCTCGACGTCCAGCCAGGCGCCGTCCTCTCGTCCGACCACGAACAGATCGAAAAGCAGTCGGCCCTGCGGACTGAGCAGCGCCCCGAAGCGCAGTTCTCCGGGAGCCAGGGTCTCGACGTCCTGAGTGATCAGGCCCTGCAGAAAGCCGCGCCAATCCGGGCCGCTCAGGGCGATCAGGGCGCGGCTTGGCAGGGGGGCGTATTGGGACTGTGCAATCATTGCGACAACATGTGGCCCCTGATTGGGTGGAGCGCCACCCTTGACGGGCCTATGGTTGGCTCATGGCGGCTAAGCCCTTCCCGATTCTGTTCATTGGCCCCGGGCGCATCGGCGACGCGGTGCTGTCCTCGGGGCTGATCAAGCGGCTGGCCGACGAGATGCCGAACGCCCGCTTCACCATTGCCGTCGGCCCGGCGGCCGCGCCGCTGTTCGCGCAGGTCCCGCGCCTCGACGCCTTGATCGTCATGGAAAAGCGCAAGGGCTCGGGCCACTGGTTTTCGCTGTGGAGCCAGGTGCGCCAGACGCCCTGGGAACTGATCATCGACCAGCGCGGCTCGGCCATCACCAGCTTCCTGCGCCGCAAACGCCGGGCCGTGCACCGCAAGAAGGGCGGCGAGCCGGTCCACAAGGTCATCGAGGCCGCGAACCTGCTGACCCTGGGCGAGGATCCGCCGCCGCCCTACCTCTACACCTCGCCGGAGATCGAGGCGCGGGCCGACGAACTGTTGGGCGAAGGTGGCCCCATCCTGGCCATGGGCCCGGCGGCTAACTGGCTGGGCAAGACCTGGCCCATCGAGCGCTTCGCCCAGGTTGCCAATCGCCTGCTGGCCCCCGAAGGGCCGCTGCCGGACGGCCGGCTGGTCATCTTCGGCGGCCCCGAGGACAGTCGCTATGTCGAAGGTCTGCGCAAGTCGTCAGCCAAGGAGCGCTGCATCGACCTGACCGGCCAGGTCGACCTGCTCACCGCCTATGCCTGCCTCAAGCGCGCGCGCCTCTTCATCGGCAACGACTCGGGCCTGATGCACCTGGCCGCCGCTGCCGGGGCGCCGACCATCGGCCTGTTCGGTCCGTCCGATGATCGGCTCTACGCGCCGTGGGGCAAGCATACCCGGGTCGTGCGCGGCCCCCGGACTTTCGAGCAGTTCCAGGCCATCGACCCGCAGCTCAACCAGACCATCGGCCATATGATGGACCTGCCCGTCGATCTGGTATGTGACGCCGCGATGGAGCTGCTGGCGGAGACCAAACATGGCTGAGACCTATGATCTGATCGTCCGGGGTGGCGAGGTGGTCAACCATGCCGGACGCGGCCTCGCCGATGTCGGCGTGCGGGGCGGCAAGGTCATCGCGGTCGGGGATCTCGGCCAAGCCTCGGCCGGAGAGGTGTTCGACGCCAGGGGGCTGACCGTTCTGCCCGGGGTTATCGACAGTCAGGTCCACTTCCGCGAGCCCGGCCTGGAATGGAAGGAAGACCTGCAGACCGGGGGCCGCTCGGCCGTGCTGGGCGGGGTCACCGCCGTCTTCGAGATGCCCAACACCGAGCCGACCACCACCGACCCTGACGCCCTGGCCGACAAGCTGAACCGCGCGGCCGGTCGGATGGACTGCGACCACGCCTTCTATGTCGGCGGCACTCATGAGAATGCGCGGTTCCTGGGGGAACTGGAGCGGCTGCCCGGCTGCTGCGGGATCAAGGTGTTCATGGGCGCCTCGACCGGCACGCTTCTCGTGGCCGACGACGAGGGGGTCGAGCAGGTCCTGCTGCACGTCAACCGCCGGGCCGCCTTCCACAGCGAGGATGAATACCGTCTGGCCGAGCGTCGGGCGCTGGCCCGCACCGGCGACTGGACCAGCCACGAGGAGGTCCGCGACGCCGAGAGCGCCATCCGTTCGACCCAGCGCCTGGTCCGCCTGGCCCGCAAGGTGGGCAAGCGCATCCACGTGCTGCACGTCACAACCGCTCAGGAGATCGACTTCCTGGCCGCCAACAAGGATGTGGCCAGCGTCGAGCTGACCCCCCAGCACCTGACCCTGACCGCGCCGGAGGCCTATGAGCGGCTCAAGGGCTTTGCTCAGATGAACCCGCCGATCCGCGGGATCGAGCACCAGAACGCCCTGTGGCGCGGCATCGAGATGGGCGTCGCCGACGTCATGGGCTCGGACCACGCCCCTCACACCCGCGAGGAAAAGGCCCGGCCCTATCCGGCCTCGCCTTCCGGCATGCCGGGGGTGCAGACCCTGGTGCCGGTGATGCTCAACCACATCGCCAATGGCCGTCTCACACTTGAACGCTTCGTCGACCTGACCAGCCACGGGCCCAATCGGGTCTTCGGCCTGGCCGACAAGGGCCGCATGGCCGAGGGCTACGACGCCGACCTGACCATCGTCGACCTTAAGGCCCGCCGCACCATCCGCCACGAGGACATGGCCAACCGCGCCGGCTGGACCCCCTTCGACGGCATGGAGGTCACGGGCTGGCCGATGGCGACCATTATCCGGGGCCGGGTCGTGATGCGTGAGGATGAGGTCGTGGCCCCGGCGCTGGGCAAGCCGGTGCGGTTCCTGGAAACGCTGGCGTCTTGAACGGCGGCCGGGGGCGCCCGATAAGGCGCCATGGACGCTAGCCTGATCGACGCCCCTTTCCGAGACGCCCGCTATGCGCCCCGCCGGCTGGAGGTCGAACGCCGGCCCGACGGTGCGGTGGTGCTGTCCAATCCGACGCCGTTTTCCGACCGCTTCCTGACGACGCTCGGCGCGCTGGAACAGTGGGCCGCCGTCGCGCCGGACCGGACGTGGCTGGCCGAACGCTCGGGCGAGGGCTGGCGGACCATCTCATATGCCGAGGGCCTGCAGCGGGTCGCCGCCCTGGCCGGCGGGCTGGCGGGGCTGGGCCTCGGCCCCGGGCGGACCCTGCTGATCCTGGCCCGCAACGGTATCGATCACGCCCTGATCAGTTACGGCGCCATGGCCATCGGCTGCCCCATCGCACCCGTGTCGCCGCAATACGGGCTGAAGGGCGCTGACCTTTCGCGCCTGGCCTATGCCTGCTCAGTGCTGCAGCCGGCGGCGGTCTACGCCGATGACGCGGCGGCGTTTGAAGACGCCCTGTCGGCGGACTTCCTGGCCGGTCTGCCGGTGATCGCCGGCGCCAACGCCCGGCCCGGCGACATCGGCTTTGAGGCCCTTTCCAGGTCTGCGCCAGCCGCCTTCACCGCCAAGCCCGACGACACCGCCAAGCTGCTGCTGACCTCCGGCTCGACCGGGCGGCCCAAGGCGGTGATCGGCCTGCATCGCAACATCGCCATCAACGCCGCCCAGATCACCGCCTGCTTCGACGATCCCGATCCGCCGGTGGTGGTCAACGCCGCGCCCTGGAGCCACAGCCTGGGCGCCAACGCCATCCTGCACATGGTCACCCACCGCGGCGGCACGCTCTACATCGACGCCGGCCAGCCTACCCCCGCGCGGTTCGGTGAGACGGTGCGAAATCTGAAAGAGGTTTCGACGACCTACCACAACATGGTCCCGGCCGGCTGGGGCCTGATGGCCGGCGAGCTGGAGCGCGACCCGGACCTGGCCCGGACCTTCTTCTCGCGGGTGCGGGTGCTGCAGTACGGCGGCGCCTCTATGGCCCAGAGCATTCTCGACCGGGTGCAGGCCGTTGCCGTGGCGACGGTCGGCGAGCGGATCAGCTTCGCCACCGGCTATGGCTCGACCGAGACCGGCCCGACCGCCTGCAATATCCACTGGCTGAACGCCCGTTCGGGAATGATGGGACTGCCGGTGCCGGGCACCTCGGCCAAGCTGGAGCCGGTGGGCGAGAAGTTCGAGATGCGGGTCAAGGGACCGCAGATTTCGCCGGGTTATCTCGGCGAGCCCGAGCTGTCGGCGGCGGCCTATGACGAGGAAGGCTTCTATCGCCTGGGCGACGCCGGCCGCTTCGTCGATCCGGCCGACCCGGGCGCGGGGCTGATCTTCGACGGCCGCCTGGTCGAGAACTTCAAGCTGGCCAGCGGCACCTTCGTCGCCGCCGGGGCGCTGCGCGTGGCGGCGGTCTCGGCCATCGGCGGGGCGGTCACTGACGCAGTGGTCTGCGGCGAGGGCGAGGACGGCGTCGGCCTGATGCTGTTCCTCGACCACAAGTTCGACGGTCGGGTAGACGAGGCGCGTGACCTCATCATTGCCGGACTGGCCAAGATGAACGCCGCGAGCAAGGGCGGCGGCGGCAGGATCGCCCGGGCGCTGATCTTGAATGGCGCGCCCGATGTTGCCAGCGGCGAGATCACCGACAAGGGTTACATCAACCAGGCCATGGCCCGCGATCGGCGGCCGGCCCAACTGGCCGAGCTGTTCGCACAGCCTCCGGGAAGTCACGTACTCGTCTTCGACTGAGCGCGGTTCTAGGCTGTCCCTAGCGGAGGCGACAGCCATGACCGATCTGATCGAGGCGCTAAAGGGCGCGCTGAGTCCCGGCGGCGTTTTGACCGGCGAGGACGCCCAGGCGCAGGCGCAGAGCCGCTGGACGCGGTTGGGAACGCCGCTGGCGGTGCTGCGGCCCGCGTCCACCGCCGAGGTCTCAACCATCCTGAAGCTCGCCCACGCGGGCGGCCAGCCGGTCGTCCCCTGGGGCGGCAAGACCGGACTGGTCGATGGCGCTCAGGCGGATGGAGCCCTGGCCCTGTCGCTGGAGCGCATGGCTGCCATCGAAGAACTGGACGCGGAGGCGGGCTTGCTGACCGTCCAGGCCGGCTGTGTGCTGCAGACCGCCTGCGAAGCGGCGGAGGCGGCCGGCTGGCTGCTGCCGCTGGATCTCGGCTCGCGCGGCTCGGCCACCATCGGCGGCAACATCTCGACCAATGCCGGCGGCAACCGGGTCCTGCGCTGGGGCATGATGCGGGACATGGTGCTGGGCCTGGAGGCGGTGCTGGCCGACGGGACCGTGGTTTCCTCAATGAACCGGCTGGTCAAGAACAACGCCGGCTACGACCTCAAGGCCCTGTTCGTCGGGAGCGAGGGTACGCTCGGGATCGTCACCCGCGCCGTCCTTCGCCTGCGGGCGCGGCCGGCCAGCCAGGACACCGCTTTCGTCGGCGTCGAGCAGTTCGACGACCTGCCGCGGCTTCTGCGCCGGCTGGAGCGGGGCCTGGGCGGCGCCCTGTCGGCCTTCGAGGTGATGTGGGCCGACTTCCATGACTTGGTCACCACGCCACCGGCCCGCGGGCGGGCGCCGCTGGAGGGACGCTATCCCTTCTATGTGCTGGTCGAGTCGATGGGCGGCGAGCCGGTCGAGGATCGGGCGCGGTTCGAACGGGTGCTGATGGCGGCGCTGGAAGACGGCGAGGCGGCTGACATCGTGGTCGCCAAGTCCGCCGCCGAGCGCGAGGCGATGTGGGCCCTGCGCGACGATGTCGGCCAGACCGGCCGCAACGCCCCGATCACCGCCTTCGACGTCAGCCTCGGGATCAGCGACATGCCTGACTATGTCGAGGGCGTCCGAGCGGCCATGATCGCCCGCTGGCCGGGAGCCGCCAGCCTGGTGGTCTTCGGCCATATGGGCGATGGCAACCTGCACCTGATCGCAGGGATGGGCAGCCGCGCGCCGGCCGACCTCCACGCGTTGGAGGACATCGTCTACCGGCCGTTAAGGGCCATCGGCGGCTCAGTGTCGGCCGAGCACGGCATCGGATTGCAGAAGCGCGACTACCTGAGCTGGTCGCGATCCGAGCCGGAAATCGCGCTGATGAAGACGCTCAAGGCTAGCCTGGATCCCAAGGGCATCCTCAATCCCGGCAAGGTCTTCGCCGCGTGACGATTGGCCTTGGCGGCGAAATCCGGCATGACCGGCGGCAACCAGACGGGAGACACCTGGCATGAACGGCGCCGACGCCTTGATCGAGACCCTGTGCGACAACGGGGTCACCGCCTGCTTCGCCAATCCCGGCACCAGCGAGATGCAGTTCGTGGCGGCGCTGGACCGCGAGCCGCGCATGCGCCCCGTCCTCTGCCTATTCGAAGGCGTGGCGACCGGGGCGGCTGACGGCTGGGGCCGGATGACCGGGACGCCCGCCTGCACTCTGCTGCACCTGGGGGCCGGCTACGCCAACGGCGGGGCCAACCTGCACAACGCACGAAGGGCCGCGACCCCGTTGGTCAATGTCATCGGCGACCATGCCACCTATCATCGCCAGTACGACGCCCCGCTGAACAGCGACATCGCCGGCTGGGCCGCGCCCAATAGTCTGTGGGTCAAGTCGGCCGAGACTGCCGACGAGGTCGGACCGCTGGCGGCTGAGGCCGTGGCGGCCAGCTTCGGCGCGCCGGGCGGTTGCGCCAGCCTGATCCTGCCGGCCGACTCGGCCTGGAACGAGGCCAGCGCCAAGGGGCCGATCTTGGCCCGCCCGGTGCGCGCCAAGGTCTCCGACGCCGACATCCAGGCGATGGCGGGCCGGCTGAAGGCCGCCGCCAAACCGGTGATCCTGATGGGCGGGACCTGCTGCGGCGAGGCGGGCGTCCAGGCGGCCGGTCGGCTGCGCGCCGCCGGCTTCCGGGTGATGACCGACACCTTCGTGGCCCGGCTGGCGCGCGGGGCCGGGCGGTTCGCCCCCGACCGCATGCTGTATTTCGGCGAGATGGCCATGGAGGACCTCAAGGGGGTCGACCTGATGGTGCTGGTCGAGACGGTCGAACCTGCCGCCTTCTTCGCCTATCCCGGCCGGCCCAGCCTGCTGGTCCCCGAGGGCTGCGAGGCCGTCAGCTTGGGCGACAAGTCCATCGATGGTCCTGCCGCTCTGGTCGCCCTGGCCGACGCCCTGGGCGCTTCGGAAGCCGCGCCGGTCGAGCCGCTGGACCTGCCGGCCGCGCCGGCGGGCGGGCTGGACCCCTACAAGATCGGGGCGGCCATCGCCCGCCACATGCCTGACAACGCCATTGTCTCCGACGACGCGGTGACCGCCGGCCTGCCGATCTTCCAGTCAACCAAGACCGCTCGCCCGCACGACTGGCTGATGCTGACGGGCGGGGCTATCGGCCAGGGCATTCCCCTGGCGGTCGGCGCCGCCGTGGCCTGCCCGGATCGCAAGGTGCTGAGCCTGAATGGCGACGGCGCGGCGATGTATACGGTCCAGGGCCTGTGGACGATCGCCCGCGAAAAGCTGGACGTCACCACGGTGGTGTTCGCCAACCACGTCTACCGCATCCTGGGGATCGAGATGGGCCGCACCGGCGGCGGCAATCCGGGCCCGGCCGCCAAGCGGCTGCTGGACCTGGGCGACCCGCGCATCGACTGGGTGTCGGTTGTCGGCGGTCTGGGGATCAAGGCCGTCCGCGCCGCCACCGCCGAAGAGTTCGACGCGGCCATGGCGCATGCGATGACAACGCCGGGCCCGCACTTCATTGAGGCCGTGCTGGGCTAGGGAGTTTTGGGCTAAGAAAAAGGCCCCGGAGTCGCCTCCGGGGCCTCGTTCAGGTCTTGAAAGCCAGGCTTACACGCCGGTTTTCGGCAGGATGCAGCCCTTGATTTCGCCGCAGCTCAGGATGGCGACGGGGGTCGGCGAGCCGGCCTTGAAGTCGATGACCAGGGTGCCTTCGCCGACGCCGCAGCTGACCTCGACAAAGCGATCGGTTTCGCTGCGCAGGGTCGCGCCGACCTTGTCCACATTGCAGTTGTAGGACTTGCCCGGGAAGTTCTTCAGCAGGTCGGTCAGGCCCGGATAGGCGGTCTCGATCTTGGTGAAGGTGCAGCGGTAGCCCTCAGCCAGCGACAGGGCGCAGTTGTAGGCCTTGCTGCCATTGCGGTCCGAGATGAGGATCGCGCCGTCAGGACGGTCATTACACTGCAGTTCGACAATTTCCTGCGCCGCCGGCGAGGGCAACAGGCCGTACTTGGCCACGTTGCATTTGAAGCCAGCCTTGGTCGCCAGCG
Source organism: Caulobacterales bacterium (assembly GCA_038236615.1). GTDB lineage: Bacteria > Pseudomonadota > Alphaproteobacteria > Caulobacterales > Caulobacteraceae > Caulobacter. The sequence continues at coordinate 243,351 of JBBRZO010000002.1, read as the reverse complement.
ACGAGTAGAGGCCGGCCTTCTCGGTCTGGGCCGCCAGGGTGTCGGTCAGGGTGCAGCCTCCGGGGATCATGGTGGCTTCGACGCAATCGACGATCTTGCCCACGGCGCCGGCCTGGGTTTCCTGGACGACGTAGCCCTTCTTGTTGGCGCAGGCGACTTCGAAGTAGGTCGAGCCGTCGGTGGCCGACAGAATGTAGCGGCGGTCGCTGACCGTGCAGCCATTGGCGCCGTTGACCAGCTTGTCGGCGACGGCCAGCTGTGAGGTGCGGTCGGTCAGTTCGCAGAACAGGTTGCCGCCCGGCTCATAGGCCAGGCAGGTGTTCATCTTGACCGGCTTGGCGGGGTCCGGCGGCACCGAGGTGGCGACGATGTAGCCGGCGCCATCGGTGCAGGCGACTTCCATGAAGCTGGCGGTCGTGTTGGCGCCGATATAGCGGATCTTGCTGATCGGGCAGGCCATGCCGCCCTTCTGGACCAGGGCCTGGACGAAAGGCGTCTGGTCAGCGTTTCCGGGCAGGATGCAGGCCAGTTGGCTGGGCTTGCCGTCAGCGCCCGGCTTGTTGGCTTCCAGGCAGCTGAAAGCGCCCACCTTGTCCGGCGTCGCGGCGTCCATGACCAAGACCAGGCCCAGGGCGTTCTGGCAGGCTACTTCGTAGTAGGCCTTGATGACCGCCTTGGTCTTCTTGTCCTTTTCGCTGCCGATCATGCGGGCGTCAGCCATGGTGCAGGAAACCCCGGCCTTGGGCAGCAGGCCCGGCACGTCGGTCTGACCCAGCTTGTGCATGGCCGGATCGATGGCGCCGGCAGCCGGGGCCGCTTCCTTGGGCTTAGCCAGGGCGGCGTTGGGGGCGCAAATGCCGATCGCCAGGGCGACGGCCAAGCCGATCCCGATGAGCCTCATATCTTCAGTCTCCTGGAGTGAATCCTCTTAGCGGCGAGATAAACGCGCGCTTTTCCGAAGGGTCAAGATGCATCGCCCCATGGGCTGAATTGCGGCGCGGGGCTGAACGCGGGATGATGGCGCTGTTCACCCGCGCGAAGGACTTGAAGTTGGCAGACGGCATTGAAGATGTTGGGGAGGATGTGACGGAGACTCTGGCCCGCCCGAAACTGGTCTATCCGTTCGAGACCGTACCCACACCGGGGACAGGCGAGACCGTCGAAGTCGCGCCAGGCGTGCGCTGGCTGCGCATGCCGCTGCATGGGTCGCTGGGATTCATCAACGTCTGGGCGATCGAGGACGGCGAAGGCTGGACCGTGGTCGACACCGGCATGCAGACCCGCGAAACCTCGCAGGCCTGGCGCACGGCCTTCAAGGAGGGCCTGGGCGGCAAGCCGATCGTGCGGGTCATCGTGACGCACCTGCACCCCGACCATATCGGCCTGGCCGGTTGGATGACGCGTAAGTTCGGGTGCCGGCTGTGGATGACGCGGCTGGAATACTTCCAATGCCGCCTGCTGGTGGCCGACACCGGCCGCGAGGCGCCGGAGGACGGCCTGCGATTCTACAAGGCCGCCGGCTGGGACGAGGACGCCATCGAAAACTACCGCACGCGGTTTGGCGGTTTCGGCAAGGCCATCTACCAGCTGCCCGACAGCTTCCGGCGCATCGACGACGGCGAGGAAATCGAGATCGGCGGCCGGCTGTGGAAAGTGGTCACCGGCAACGGCCACAGCCCCGACCATGCCTGCCTGTGGCAGCCGGAGCTCAAGCTGCTGATCAGCGGAGATCAGGTGCTGCCGCGCATTTCCTCCAACGTTTCGGTCCACCCGACCGAGCCGGACGCCGATCCCCTGTCGGACTGGATTTCAAGCTGCGCCAAACTCAAGCGCGAGGTGCCCGACGAGGTGCTGGTGCTGCCGGCCCACAACGACCCCTTCCACGGCCTGCACGCCCGGCTGGACCATCTGATCGCCGGCCATGAGCGGTCGCTGAAGCGGCTGGAACGCACCCTGGCCGAACCCAAGCGGGCTATCGATGTGTTCGGCAGCCTGTTCGCGCGGCAGATCGGCCCTGAGCTGGTGGGCATGGCGACGGGCGAGAGCCTGGCCCACCTCAACTGTCTGATTGAGCGAGGCCGGGCGGTAACCGAAATGGACGCCGAAGGGGTGGTCTGGTACCGGGCCGCCTGATTTATTTCACATGTGAACTTGATGTTTCGCATGTGAACTATATATCGGGGGTCGATGACTTCGCCCCTCTATCTCCTGCTCAAGACGGCTCAGAAGCGTGTTGAACGCTGGATCGAGACCGAGGCCGCTGCTGAAGGCGTCAGCGCGGCCCAGGCGGCGTTGGTGCTGGTGCTGGGGCGCAATGACGGGGCGCTGATCGGCGACGTCGCCATCGCCCTGGACGTCGCCCCCTCGGCGATGACCGGCATGGCTGACCGCATGGCGCGGGCCGGATTTGTCGAGCGCCGGGCGGACCCCAGGGATGGCCGTTCCAGCCGGCTCTTCCTCACCGAAAAGGGCTGGGCGATCCGCGAGAAGGCGGTCGGCCTGCTGGACGAACTCGAACGACAGATGAACCAGGACCTGCCGCCGGCCGCCGAGGCCGCCGTCAGAGCCTGGCTGGAAAAAATGGCCGAACGATTCGGCCCGGAGGACGGACAATGAGCAATCGCATCACCTCGGCTTTCGGGGCCTTCACGCCGGCCCGCGATGTGGTCAAGGGCCACGACCTGACCGGTAAGACCATCATCGCCACCGGGGCGGCGACCGGCATCGGCATCGAGACCGTGCGGGCCCTGGTCGAGGCCGGCGCGGACGTCGTGATCGCGGCCCGCAAGCCGGACCTGGCGGCCGAGGCCTGCAAGGACATCAACAAGACCGCCCGGGGAAAGACCGCCCAGGCCAGGTTCGAGATGCTGGACCTGTCCGACTTCGCCTCGATCCGCGCCTTCGCCCAGCGCTGGGGCGGCAAGCCGCTGAACGTGCTGATCAACAACGCCGCCGTCATGGCCTGTCCGCTGGACCGCACCAGGGACGGGCTGGAGATGCAGATCGGCACCAACCATTTCGGCCACTTCCTGCTGGGGACCCTGTTGGCGCCGGCCCTGGAGGCGGGCGCCAAGGCCTCCGGCGGGACTTCGCGGCTGGTCAGTCTGTCGTCGATCGGCCACCGCCGCAGCGACATCAACTGGGAAGACCCCAACTACCTGACCCGGCCCTACGAAAAATGGGAGAGCTACGGCCAGGCCAAGACCGCCAACGCCCTGTTCGCCGTGGGCTTCCACAAGCGGTTCAAGGATCGCGGCATCACCGCCAACGCGGTCATGCCCGGCGGCATCATGACCCCGCTGCAGCGGCACATGACCCAGGAAGAGATGCAGGCCATGGGCTGGATGGACGAGACCGGCAAGATCCGTGACGGCTTCAAGACCCCCGAGCAGGGCGCCTCGACCAGCGTCTGGGCGGCGGTCGGGCCAGAACTGGAAGGCGTCGGCGGTCTCTATCTTGAGAACTGCAACCAGGCGGTTCCGTGGACGGCCGAGACGCCTTGGGAAGGGGTCATGCCGCATGCCCTGAACCCCGAGAGCGCCGACCGGCTGTGGGCGCTCTCGGAGAAGACGGTCGCGGCTTAGGCCGCGATCCCCCGCGCCGGCAGGAAGCGGCGGATGCAGAGCAGGCCGGCCGAAACCAGTGAGACCAGCACCCCGACCGGCAGGATTTCGACCAGGGTCATGGGCCAGCGCCAGATCGGGTTCAGGTAATTGGTCTTGAACTCGGCGGCTTGGCGTGCGGCCTCGGCGGCGGATTTCCCCTGGGCCAGGGCCTGTTTGGCGACCACGGCGCCCCATTCGTCGGCGAAGGCGAAGTGGCTGATATGCAGGTAGATGTCCCAGACGCCGACATAGATGACGCCGGCGACCAGGCTGATGCCCAGGCCGATGCCGAGCGCCGGCAGGAACTTGATGACCCCGCCCAGCTGGTTGTCGCGATAGCGCTTGATGGCGACGAAGATCATGCTGAAGGCCACCAGCATGGTCAGATAGCCGACCACCACCGAGCCGTGGTGCTTCATGTCGGGCGTGAAGATGATCCACAGCGATGGCAGGGCCGAGATGGCGCCGGCGATGAGACCGAAGATCAGAATGGAACGCAGCATTGGATTGCTCCCCCAGGGGTGAATGACGCCGCCATCAGGCCGCGTCGGTCCCCGGCGCCACAATCGCCCGAAAGGGTGATTTGGGCAAAATCGCCTGAAATCCTGAGAGCATGTTAGGGCGAAGTGTCTGCGGTTCGCCCGCCCGGACATGCTCTAAATGTTTGAATCTAGACCCTTTCAGGGTCTAGGGGATCAGGTGTAGTTCCCGCGCCCGCAGCACCGCCTCAGTCCGCCGCTGGGCCTCCAGCTTTTCGAACAGCCGGGCGATGTGGGTCTTGACGGTGTTGGGCGACAGGTCGAGCCGCCGGGCGATGTCCTTGTTCGAACAGCCGGCCGCCAGCAGGCTCAGCACCTCGAACTCGCGGGCGGTGATGCCGAGCGAGGTCTGGGCCTTCAGATTGGGCTCGAAGGCGCCGGTGAGCTTGGGCCGGAACACTTGCGCCCCCACCCAGACCCCCAGCGCCAGCATCGCGGCGCCGCCGAGCGTCAGGTAGATCGCGCTGGGATGGGTGCGGGCGAAGGTCTGGTATTCCAGCCATTGCAGGCCGGCCGCCCCCAGGGCCAGGATCAGGCCATAGATCACCACCGTGCGCCACATGGGGCGACTATAGGGGCGGAGATGCTAGATTGGGAACATGAGCCTCGCCGTCCGCCCCGCCTTAGCCGCCGACACCGCCCTGATCCTGGGCTTCATCCGCGACCTGGCCGAGTACGAGCGGCTGGCCCATGAGGCGGTGGCCAGCGAAGCGGATATCGCCGCGGCCCTGTTCGACGCGCACCCCCGGGCCTTCTGCGACATCGCCGAGGCGGACGGCGTCGCGGTCGGGATCGCCCTGTGGTTCTATAACTTCTCCACCTTCACCGGCCGGCACGGCATCTGGCTGGAGGACCTGTTCGTGCAGCCGGCGGCGCGCGGCAAGGGCGCGGGCAAGGCGCTGCTGGCCGGCCTGGCGCGGCGATGCGTGGGCGAGGGCCTGACCCGACTGGAATGGTCGGTGCTCGACTGGAACGCTCCCTCGATCGCCTTCTATGATTCGTTGGGCGCTGCGGCGATGGACGAGTGGACGACGCGGCGGCTCAGCGGCGAGGCGCTGGCGAACCTGGCGGGCGCCTCATGACTCTGGCCCGGCGCATCCCGGCCGCCCTGGTGGTGTTCCGCGCCGCCGCGGGCTTGGCCCTGCCGGCCCTGGCGGTCGGCGGCGGGCCCGCCTGGCTGTGCGCGGCGCTGCTGGGCCTTGGCGTACTGTCCGACATTTTCGACGGGATCATCGCCCGGCGGCTGGGCGTCGCGACGGAAAGTCTTCGCACCTGGGACAGCCGCGTGGACGTCATCTTCTGGGTCGGGGCAGTGCTGGGGCTGCATCTGATGCATCCGGCCCTGTGGCCCGCCACCTGGCCGGCAATCGCCGCCATCCTGGCCCTGGAACTGGCCAACCATGCCTTGAGCTTCGCCAAGTTCCGCCGCGAGGCCTCACCCCACCACTACGCGTCCAAGCTGTTCGGCCTGACCCTGTGGGCGCTGCTGACCCAGCTCTACCTGACCGGGACGCCCGGCCCGCTGCTGTGGCTGGCCCTGGCCGTCGGGGTGGTTTCTCAGCTGGAGGCGGCGGCCATCACCCTGCGGCTCACTGCCTGGCGATGCGATGTGCCGACCGTCTGGAGCATCCGTCAATGAGCGCCCCGCCGGTCACCGTACTGGAGGTCAGCGAGGCGGAGGCCGAAGCCATCCGCGAGGCCGTCCGCAAGGCAGATCCGCTGACGCTCGGCGCGGGCCGGATGCAGGCCCGGCCAGAGCATGCGGCGGCCCTAGCGCATTTCTTCGCTGACTCGCGCGTCTCGGGCGCCATTTACGATCTGCCCCGCCCCTTCACCGCCGAGGTGATGAACGACTGGATCGTCGAGAGCGAGGCGCTGCGCCTGGAAGGCCGACGCCTGCTGATCCTGACCTTCGACGAGACCGCCCAGCTGGTCGGGTACAGCGCCATTTCGGTCTGGCCCGAGCGCTCGGCCGCTGAGCTGGCCGGGGCCATCCGCGCCGACCGCCAGAACGAGGGGCAGGGCGGGGCCGGGGCCATCCACAGCTTCGGCTGGGTGTTCGATGCGCTGGGCGTGCGGATGATGGGGCTGACCGCGGCGCTGGACAACGTCCGCTCAGCCCGGCTGATTGACGCCGCCGGTTTCACCCGCATGGGCGAGCGCGACAGCGTCCGGCCCGACGGGACCGTACGCCGCTCGCTCTATTGGGAAATGATGGCCGAGGACTGGAAGGCGCGTTGGGGGTAGGGGCTAGGCCCGCTCGAACACCGCCGCGATGCCCTGGCCGCCGCCGATGCACATGGTCTCCAGCCCGTAGCGGACCTCGCGGCGCTGCATCTCGTGCAGCAGGTTGGCCAGGATGCGGCCGCCGGTAGCGCCGATCGGATGGCCCAGGCTGATGCCGCCGCCGTTGACGTTGAGCTTGTCGCGGTCGTCCCAGTTCCAGCCCTTGAGCACGGCCAGCACCTGCGGGGCGAAGGCCTCGTTCAGCTCGACCAGGTCGATGTCGCTCCAGCCCAGGCCATTGCGCTTGAACAGGCGCTCGACGGCCGGGACCGGGCCGATGCCCATGCGCGAGGGCTCGCAGCCGGCGGCGGCCCAGCTGTGGAACCAGCCGATCGGCTCCAGGCCCAGCTCCTCCAGCTTGTCCTCGGCGACCACCAGGCAGGCGGCGCCGGCGTCGTTCTGCTGGCTGGCGTTGCCGGCGGTGACCACGCCGTCCTTCTCCAAGGCGCGAAGCTTGCCCAGGGTCTCCAGGGTGGCGTCGGCGCGATAGCCTTCGTCATGGGCGAAGACGATGGGGTCGCCCTTGCGCTGCTTGACCGAGACCGGAACCAGTTCGTCGGCGAAGCGGTTCTCGGCCCAGGCTTTGGCCGCCCGCTGGTGGCTCATGACCGCGTAGGCGTCGGCCTCCTCGCGGGAGATCTGGTAGTCGCGGGCCAGGTTGTCGGCGGTCTCGATCATGCCGCTGATGACGCCGAAGCGCTCGACCGGCTGGCTCATGACCCGGCCGCGGGCCAGGCGGTCGTGCATGACCACCGAACCGGCGCGGGCCCCGTTGCGCATGTCGGTCGAGTAATATTCGACATTGCTCATGCTCTCGCAGCCGCCGGCGATGACCACGTCGGCCGCACCGGTCTGGATGCGCATGGCCGCGTCGATCACCGCCTGCAGGCCCGAGCCGCAGCGCCGATCCATCGAGACGCCGGGGATGCCGATGGGCAGGCCCGCCTGCAGCAGCGCCCAACGGGCAATGCAGGGCGCCTCGCCGTTGGGATAGCCGTGGGCGAAGGTGACGTCATCGATCCGTTCCGGGTCGATCTTCGTCCGCTCGACCAGTTCCTTGATGATGACGCCGCCGATCTCGCCGGCCGTCATGCTGCTGAGCGCCCCCTGGAACTTGCCCACGGCGGTGCGGAGGGGGGAGACGATGGCGGCGCGGCGCATGGGCTGGTCCTTAAACCGGGTCGTACGGGAACACAGAGGCGGAGGCCCCGGCGTCGAAGAAGCTGTTCTTCATGGCCGGCAGGGCCACATCGAGCAGGCTGCGCGGGGTCCAGCCCTCGGTGTTGGCCATCGAGCGGACCGGGCGGGGCTGGTCGAACAGCACCACCTCGTTGCCGCGCACGGCGAAGATCTGGCCGGTGCAGTCCTTGGACTCCGAGGAGGCCAGGGCGACCGCCAGTTGGGCCACCTGGTCGGCGCGCATGGCGTTCTTCATCCGCTCGACCCGCTGGGCCGAGGCCTCGTCCTTGACCGGGATGGTGGCGATCATCCGGGTCCAGGCGAAGGGGGCGATGATGTTGGAGCGCACGCCCTTGGCGACGCCTTCCATGGCCAGGATGCGCGAGAGGCCCATGACGCCCAGCTTGGCGGCGGCGTAGTTGGCCTGGCCGATGTTGCCGATCAGGCCCGAGGTCGAGGTGAAGTGGACGTAGCTGCCTTCACCCTGGTTGCGGAAATGCTCCACCGAGGCGCGGGAGACATTGTAGGCGCCGCGCAGGTGAACCTCGATGACCTTGTCCCAGTCATCGTCGCTCATCTTGTGGAACATGCCGTCCCGCAGGATACCGGCCGGATTGATGATGGCGTGCAGCCCGCCGAACTTGTCGATGGCCTGGGCGATCATCGCCTTGACCGCTTCCATGTCGGTGACGCTGTCGGAGTTGGAGATGGCCTCGCCGCCGGCGGCGCGAATCTCTTGAGCGGTCTGTTCCGCCGGGCCGGCATCGCCGGCGTCGCCGCCGCGCACCGCGCCGCCCAGGTCGTTGACCACCACCTTGGCGCCCTCGCGCGCCGCCAGCAGGGCGCACTCCTTGCCGATCCCCCCGGCCGCGCCGGTCACGATCACTACCTTGCCGTCCAGAACACCCATGGTCCGCGCTCCCAATTTCTTCTTGAGTTGGCCACCCTCCTAAGCCGTGGACGCAGGGTCAGGCAAGCTGCCCGTCGGGGGCGTTTGATCATTGTCGTCGCCCTCATCTACCGGTTGCGCGCCCGCGAGACTTCGGGCTAGCCTCGCCCCCTAGGCCGAGGGGGCCAGTGAGGGGGAAATTATCATGACCAAGCGGCAAGGATGGATGCTGAGCCTGATCGGACGGCGCGCGATGCGCCTGGTCCTGGCCCTTATGGTGTCAGTGGGGCTGACCTGCGGCCCGGTGGCGGCCATGGCGGCCACCTATGTCGGCGCGGAACTGGGCGATGTGAAGCCCGAGGACAAGGCCAAGGTCGAAAACCCTCAGCCGGTCCAGCTGCTGTTCCAGTTCAAGACCAAGGGCGCGCCGAACGCGGCGGCGACCAAGTTTCTCAAGGACAAGGTGACCGAGATCGTCACCAGCAGCGGCCTGTTCTCGACCGTCAGCGATGCGCCGGTGGCCAACGGCGCGGTGCTCAGCGTGGTCATCGACAACGTCATCGCGCCGGGTGATCTGTCCAAGGCGGCCGGCCAGGGCGCCGTGACCGGCGCGACCCTGTTCATCGCCGGCAGCAACATCACCGACAATTATCTCAGCACCCTGGAATATGTCAGCGGCCCCGGCGCGGAGAAGATCACCAGGACGGCCCGGCACACGGTGATCACCCAGCTGGGGCTGATCAACAGCGCGCCGCAGAACGCGGTGAAGATCGGCAGCATGAAGGATGGCATCTTCATGATGACCACCCAGATTATCCTCAGCCCGCTGAACGACATCGCCAAGGACCCGAACTTCGCCGGTGGGACGCCTGCCGCTGCTCCCGCGCCGGCCGACGCCGCGCCGGCCACGCCCGCTGACGCCCCGGCCGCACCGGTCGACGCGACGGCCCCCGCCGCTCCCGCTCCCGCTGAAGCCGCGCCGCCGGCGGCGGCCACGCCTGCGGCCCAGCCGGATCCGGCGACTGCGCCGACGCCGAAGGTCTGAGGCGGATGAAACGCGGTCTCATCGCCGCGGCGCTGGGGGCGATGGCGCTGGCCCTATCGGCCTGCGCCACACCGCCCATGGCTCCGCCCCAAGCCACCCTGGACAACATCCAGGCCCTGCGCGCCGCCAACCTGGCGCCGATGAAGGTCGGCGACTTCACCGCCGGTCCCGGCCATCCCAAGGAGATGGACAAGCGGATCGTCGTGCGGGCCGGGGCCCAGGCGGCGCCCAACGGATCCTACGCCCGCTACCTGGCCGACACGATCAGGGCCGAGTTGGAGGGCGGGGGACGTTTCGACGCCAATTCCACCACCGTGCTCTCGGGGGTGATTACCGACAGTCATGTGGACAGCAGCCTGCCGCTCGGACATGCGTCCCTGGCTGTTCGCTTCACGCTCGTCCGGGACGGCAAGGTGGTGTTTGAAAAGACCGTGTCAGCAGACGCGACCTGGGAGTCGAACTTCATCGGCGCGGTGGCGATCCCGTTCGCCTTCAACAACTACACCGGACTGTTCAACCAGGTTACCACCAAGCTCTTCGCCGATCCCGACTTCCGCGCGGCGGCCAAGGCCTCCTGATCAGGCCAACCGGTCTGCCTTGCGCAGATCGGGGAATAGCTTCGCCCAGAGGCCGGTGACGACCAGTGCGCCGACTCCGCCGAAGATGCCCGCTCCGACCACGCCCAGGAAGCGTGCGACGATGCCGCTCTCGAACTCGCCCAGTTCATTGGACGCGCCAATGAACAGGCCCGACACCGTCGCCACCCGGCCGCGCATGTGGTCGGGGGTGACCAGCTGCACCAGGGTCTGGCGGACATAGACGCTGACCATGTCGCCGGCCCCCAGCATGGCCAGGGCGATCAGCGACAGCGGTAGCCACTTCGACACCGCGAAGACCAGCGTCGCCAAGCCATAGACCGCCACTCCGGCGAACATCGCCCGCCCGGCGTTCCGGTGGATCGGCTTGGCCGCCAGCCAGAGGGCCACCACCGCCGCTCCGATGCCCGGCGCCGCCCGCAGCATGCCGAACCCATGCGGCCCGATCACCAGCACGTCCTTGGCGAAGGCGGGCAGCAGCAGGGTCACGCCGCCGAGGATGACCGCCGCCAGGTCCAGCGAGATCGAGCCGAAGACGATCTTGGTCCGCCAGACATAGTCCAGGCCCTCCTTCATCAACTCCCAGCGCGAGCCGGCCTGCACGACCGGCGAGGTGTTGGCGTTGATGAAGAACACCGTCGACACCGCGACGATGTAGAGGATGAGCGATCCGCAATAGGCCACGGTCGGCGACACCGCGACCAGGAACCCGCCGATCAGCGGCCCGACCACCGACCCGGTCTGCCAGGCCAGCGAACTGGCCGCGATGGCCCTGGGCAACAGGTGGCGCGGCACCAGCATTGGGGCCATGGCCGAACTGGCCGGCCCGAAGAAGGCCCGCGCCGCCCCGAACGCCGCGGCGATGGCCAGCAGCACCGGCACGTTGGCCAGCCCCTTCCAGGTCACCGTCAGCAGCACGCCGGCCACCACGATCTCGACCAGATAGCAGACGATCAATATCCGCCGCCGATTGCGCCGGTCTGCGTTCTCCCCGGCCGGCAGGAACAGCAGCAGCACCGGCAGGAAGGTGACCAGCCCCAACAGACTGACCATCAGCGCCGCCGGCTTCACGTCCATGGTCCGCCGGGCGATCTCATAGACCTGCCAGTTCAGCGTCACCGCCTCGATCTGCACCGCCAGCACGGCGGTCCAGCGGGAGAGCCAGTAGAGGACGAAATTGCGCTGGCGGAGGAGTTCGCGGGTGGTGGAGGGGGGCGGGGCGTCGTCGGCGGTCATGAAAGGGAAGATCGCCCCAATTGTTCTGTGGCGGCAACACGATCCAGTTTTGAGTCCCTATGGTCCCCAGCTCCGGCGTCGCGCAGCCCCGTGAGCTTTTGACCGACGACGGCTGTGTCCTTCAACTCGCATTCCCAAATTGTGAGTACTCGCCAACCCATTTCTAAGAGGGCTTCTTCGGCCGCTTTGTCCCGATTCACTGTGGCGGAAAACTTTCTTTCCCAGAAATCCTGGTGTGTGGCCGGAGTGGAAGCCCGCTTGCACCCGGGGTGGCGATGCCAAAAGCATCCATGGACGAAGATAACAGCCTTGTGCCTCGGCAGGACAATGTCCGGGCTCCCTGGAAGGTCTCTCCTGTGCAGTCGGAATCGCAGGCCCAAGGAGTGAGCTAGTCGGCGGACGACAATTTCGGGTCCGGTGTCCTTTCCACGCACTTTCGCCATGTTGGCACTGCGTCGAAGTGGATCGAGCTTATCCATTGCAACCAAGTAGTTTGGCTAAGCAGGCGGTAGAAATTGGGATACGTCCAACCGGCCAGCGTGAACTTGGTCGTGATGGACGTTGCAGAGTGAAATCAGATTGTGAATAGAGTTTTCCCCGCCTTCGGCGTGAGCTTGAATATGATGTAGTTCGATGAATTTACGAGGATCTTCATGTCTGATTTGATCTCTCGACCAGTGGCAGACCACACAAGAAAAGCGATCTCTTTCGAGGACGCTGACCCGGACATCGTCGGGAATATGACGGTCATGTTCGGGGGCCTGCTTGTCTTCGTCCAAGACATATGAACCGACGGGCAAATCGGGCCGGCCTTGCATGCGCGTAAAGATCGGCCATCCCTCTTCAGTCCTAAGTTCGCGGACGCGGCGCGCCCACTCATTCTTGTCTCCCGCCAAGTAACGAAGCTCTTCGAGTGTTACCGGCTTGCCGACATTTGATCTTAGGAATTTGAGGACCTTCGCTTTTACGCCGCCCGGTTGCCTTCTAATTCCGTTGATCAAGTTCCAACGGTATGCGGAATCACGATCTTGCTCGGCATTCAAGAGCACGTATTGGTCGGGTCGAATTAGATCTAACGAAGTTCCCAGCTGCGAAGCGATTTCGTCCGTTGCGCTCGTGTCTTCTGCTGCGAGTTCAGCGAGTGTAACACCAGAATAAATCCACCAGCCAAACTGAACCCGCAGTTCTCGAACTCGCCTAGCCCACTCTCCGATGCCAGCAACGACCATGAGTTCGTCGCCATCTATCAGCGTCATGGGGTAGCGGCGAAGATAGGAAAGGATCCGCTCTCGAGCGGAGCTGGCTTCGGGTATGAGGCCGCTACCGATCTCCTTCATGGCTTGAATTACAGGGATTAGGCTGCGCACCTGTTCCCTCAATTCTGGATTGGAAAGTTGGTCCTCAAATTGACTTAGAAGGGATCGAACTTCTTGAATTCTGGTGAGTGCAATTTCTGTGGTCGCTGCGTCGAGGCTCATAGTCATTGTGAATCGCCTCCCGCCGTCGAGGGACGCGACCGCTATCACTCAATTCAACACACCTGCAAGTAGGCGAATTCCCAGCGAGCCGCCGAGCAATACGGGACACTATGCGGCGTGACGGGAACGGGCAGCGTCAAGTAAGTCACGCACAGTATGACCAATCGCCCCCGCCAGATGGGGGGGGACCGCGTTTCCAATTTGGCGCGCGATTTCAACCTTTGTGCCTTCAAAAACGAAATCGTCCGGAAAGCCCATCAGGCGAGCGGCTTCCCGGTGGGTAATCGGGCGGTGTTCGTCGGGGTGCAGATATCTGCCCTTTTCGGGCTTAAAAAATTCCGTGCGGATCGTTACTGAAGGTCGATCCCACCATAGCCTACCAAACAGGTCAGTTCCGCCTGAAGTCTTTCTGACCCAACAGTCTGGGGTCAACTCCGGTGCGTTTCGTTGAAGGTCGAAGCGATTTCCCCCGACCGGCACTGCTCGATATCGTTTCTTACTTAATTCTGTTGGAGTTCTGCCAAAATGTAGATCGAACGGTGGGGCCACGTTTCTCGGTTCAATACCAACCGGATTGGGCAGGTCGCCTATCGCATCAAATACAGTCCGCCAAGGTGGTAAATTTCCGACCGAGCCGGGGGCCGCATGGGTCGCAAGCGGAGGAAATGAGGGCTCTGAACTCAGATTAGATTTCCACCCTATTATTACGCAACGTCGACGTGTTTGAGGTGACCCATAATCTGCTGCGAGTAAAACTTTCTCTCTGGTCGAAAAGCCAAGCTCTGTTGCTCGCTTCTTTATCTCGTGGAGTTCCGGGGACTTGAAAAGCTCCTGAACGTTCTCAATGACAAAAATGCTGGCATTGCTGCGCTCAACAACATCCATGTAAGGCTGCCAAAGTTGCCGCCGTATATCGCCAACCCTATTCTTATTTAAAAGGCTAAACCCTTGGCAGGGAGGTCCCCCGATAACGACGTCGGCTTGCGGGACTTCGAATCCACTATTGAGCAGCGTTTCGATATCCGCACACGATGCTTCGCCGCTGAAATTCCGCTTATGAGTAGCTACCGCCGCCCCATCGTGGTCGAGAGCCCACACACTTTGAAATCCACCGCAAAACCGCGGATCTACGAAGCCAAGCGTCATACCGCCGGCGCCGGAAAAGAGATCAATCAGTCGGTAAGCCATAGAGCTACTCTGCTGCGAGTCGGAGTTGGATTCACCACTGACGCAAACCCCTCAATTCGTGGAAGGAGTCTGATCGTGATGGCGGATTCCCCGCTTTTTCGTCGATGCATCGATCCACAATCACGCGAACAAAGCAAGAACTATTGTTTAGGTGGGTGCTGAGGGCGCTAAGCTTTAGAATGCGACCTCTCCCGCCCCCACCACCTCCGCCACCCGTCCCGGCCCCGTCTGGAACCGCCAGTACAGGTTCGTATGCGCGATCACCTGCCCCGGCGGCGGCGCGCCCCACTTGGACAGGTCCTCGGTCGTGTGGGCGTCGCTGACCAGGGTCACGTCGTAGCCCCGGACGAACGCCCCGTGGATTGTCGAGCGGATGCAGGCGTCTGTCTGAGCGCCGGCGACGATCAGGCGGCCGACGGCAAGGTCGGCGAGGCGGGCTTCCAGGTCGGTGTCCTCGAAGCTGTCGCCGTAGCGTTTGGAGATGTTCAGTTCGGTCGCGGCAGGCGACAGCCCGGGGACGATCCGCCAGGGGTCGGTGTCCTTCACCAGCTTGTCGTTGATGTGCTGGACCCAGATGACGGGGGTTCCGGCCTCGCGCGCCCGCTCGACCAGTCGGGCGAGGTTGGCGACGACGGTGTTGCGGTCGTGGGCGCTTTCCATGACGCCGTTCTGGACGTCGACGATGAGGACGGCGGTGTTGGGGCGGTTCTGGAGCGTGGTCATGGTTTTTCTCTAAGCTGTCCGGCGCCGGTTCCTGTCAGCATGGCGGCGGGCTGGATCAGAATTTCCAGTCTGCCGCCACCGAGACGATGTTGGAATCGCGTCCGCCTTTGGCCAGCACCGGATCGCCGGCGATCTGGCGGATGACGGTGGCCGAGAACACCCAGTGGCGGTCGGGCTGCCAGCGGACCCGGCCGTAGATCTGGCTCATGGTCACCCGGCCGCCGGGCGGAAGGACCACCGGCGTCTGGGCGGCGTAGTAGAAGCCATCCTGGTCGCTGAGGCGCATCAAGACCTGGGCGCCCAGGAAGAGGCCCAGGCTGTCGCGGGGATGCAGGGTCAGCAGGGGGAAGAGCGAGGCGGCGTTACCTGGCCAGTAGGCGCTGCTGGTCGAGAGATAGGAGGTGTTGGGGTAGGGGGCGTCGAAGCTCTGCAGCCGCCCATCGCCGAGTCTTCGGTCGCCGCTGGCGATATCGGCGCGCAGGCCCAGATGCGGGCGCCAGGGGCGATCCTTGAACGTCCAGCCGATGTCGGCGCTGGCCGCCCAGGCGGCGATGTCGGCCGAACCGAAGCGGCCGGTCTGGACCAGGCCATAGAGGTTGAAATCCAGGTCGCCGCGTCGGCCATAGAGCCGCGCGCCCAGGGTGTCGCGCCGCTCCGGTGCGGTCCCTTCGCGATAGGTAGAGGCGGGCCGGCGGCGGCTCATCCAGAAGACGTCCAGGCCCCGCTCGGGCAGACTGGCATAGAGGCCCGAAAAGGTCTCGCCCTGTGTGCGGCGATCGTCGAAGGCGTCGGGCCGGTTCAGCACCGGCGAACCGGAGAAGGCGGTCAGCGTCCCGCCGCCAGGCAGGCCCAGGTCCAGGCGGGCGGCGTCGAAACTGCGGCGCAGGTCATAGGTCTCGCGCACTTCGCTCAGGCGCTGATCGCCCAGCGGCAACTCCTGGCGGCCCAGGCGCAGGGTCACGCCGGACCGGGGCGACAGGTCGACGAACAGCTGCTGTACGTCCGGCGCGCTCTCGTCGAAGCTGCGGGCGCTCGGGTGGCGGCCCCCCTCGTCGGCGTAGGACAACTGCCCGAAAATCCGCAGGGCCGGGCTCAGCCGGGCGTCGGCGTGCAGGTAGAGGCGGGTCTGGGCGGTGTTGTAGCTGCCAGAGGCCGAGAGGCCCAGCTGGGCGTCGGTGATGACGTCCAGCCGCTGGCGAACCTCGCCGCCCAGGGTCAGCCAGGCGGTCCGGTCAGGTGTCAGCGGGATGAACTTGAGCGCTTCCAGCCGGGTGGGCGGCTTGGCGGGCGGCGTCTGCAGGAAGCTCAGGTCTTCTTCCCAGCGAACGGATTTAGGCTCGTAGGGGTCGGTCGCCGCGTGGGCGGGGAGCGCGGCCAAGAGCAGCGCCAGGGCGGCCGCGCCGCTGAGTATCGTCAGTGCTGTTCGCATCGCCCCATCCCGGATCGCTTGTTCGGGAGCTGGGGCGCCGGGTCAAGAGCGCAGAGCGCCACAGGCGAATCCGACGTCAGCCGGCCAGCAGGCGCACGGCGATGACGTTGCGCTGGGTTTCGCTGGAGCCGGAATAGATGGTGGCCGCCCGCACGGCCAGGTGCTTGGCGGCCGCATGAGCGCCGGCGTCCAGCCACGGATCATTGGCGACGACCGGGGAGAGGGCCGCCTGGCCGGCCATGCCCGCCGCCTGCAGCGCTAGCTCGCAGACCCGCTGGTGCAGTTCCGTTCCGATCAGCTTGAGCATGGAAGGGGCGGTGTCATCGCCGGGCCGCGGCCGGCCGGCCGGCAGCGAGGCGAGCTCCAGCTGCTCGAAGCTCGTCAGTTCGATCTCCAGACCTGCCAGGGCCGAGCGGACGGCGGGCTCAAGGTTCGGGCCGGCGGCCTTGGCCAGGGCCTGGGCCCGGCGCAGCGAGCGGCGGACCAGGGCGGCGGGCGTGTTGTTGGAGCGGGCCAGCTGCATCAGCCGCTTGGCCATCGTCCAGCCGTCGTTCTCCTCGCCCACCCGGTTCGCGACCGGCACGGCGACGTTGTCGAAGAAGACCTGGTTGAACTCGTGCTCGCCGCTGAGCCCCAGGATCGGCTGGACGGTCAGGCCGGGGCTGTCCATGTCGATCAGCAGGAAGGTCAGGCCCTGCTGCTTCTTTTCCAGCGTCGCGGTGCGGACGATGGCGAACATGCGGTTGGAGTGATGGGCGCCGGTGGTCCAGATCTTCGAACCGTTGACGATATAGACCTCTCCCCGGCGCTCGGCGCGGGTGGCGATGGCGGCCAGATCCGAGCCCGCGCCTGGCTCGGAGAATCCCTGGCACCAGAGGTCGCGGCCGTCGAGGATGGCCGGCAGGTAGCGGGCCCGCTGGGCGGGCGTGCCCTGCTCGATCAGCAGCGGCCCCAGACTGCGGATGCCGCCGGCGAACAGCGGCGGGGCGTCATTGGCGGCGCATTCCCGGTCGAACAGGTAGCGCTGACGCGCGCTCCACCCTGTGCCGCCCCATTCGACGGGCCAGGTCGGGGCGATCCAGCCCTGCTCGTAGAGCCGCCGCTGCCAGACGCGGCAGGCGTCGATCTCGGCATGAACGCCCAGGGTCTCGCGCCCCGCCCGGCGCAGGTCCGGGGTCAGGGCGCGGTCCAGGAAGGCGCGGACCTCGACCAGGAAACTGTCATCGTCCTGGGCCGGCGCAGGGCTCGTGAAGGCGACAGCCGAGGCGGGCATGGCAAGGCTCCGGCGCCGGGCATGACGCGCGGCGCCAGCTTGCCCGCTATCGGCGGGTCTGGCCCTTGATCCAGGTCAAGCGGGCGGCGTCAGCCCCCGGCGTGCTGCTTGGCCCACATCCCGGCGACCACCACGGCGGCCAGCGCCAGGCTGGCCCAGAACGGAACGTTGCGCGGCGAGAAGAAGGACTGCCGAGGCTCGACAGCCGGGCTCTGGAAAGCCGAGACGTAGGGCGCGGGGGCGGGCGCGACGGGGGCAACGACCGGGGCAACGATCGGCGCTGCGGCGGCCTTAGCGGGGGATTTGGCCATGATCAGGCGACCCGCGCGGCGGTCATCGCGTCCCAGGACTTGGGCTCGGGGACCGGTTGCGACTGGCCCATCAGCAGGGCGGCGCCGGTCGAGCCGGCCGGGCGGTTGATGCGATGGAGGTCAAAGCCGGCGCTGGAGCGGGTGTCGCCGCAGAGATGGCTGGCGATCGACTTGGCCTGGACCAGGTTCTCGGCATGGCAGACATGCTGGTGGCCGACCTTGGAGCCGGCGTGCATGACCAGCTGGATGGTCCAGTAGCCAGCGGCGTCCGCGGGGGCGGACGGCTGGGAGGCGGCGGATTTCATGGCAGGTCCCCTTTCCGGGGATTTGCGGGGCGCCGCGCGGTGCGAGGCTTGGCCCTGCGCGCCACGGCGACGACGCCGCAACACGCCTCAAAGAGGAGGCGTGCTCACCATAGCAGGCCGGGCGGCCGAAAGCCCGCCCTCAATCCATTCTAGCCGGCCAGCCATTTGATGCCGGCGCGCAGCACCGTCAGCGCCTGCATGCTGACCGCGAGCAGCAGCAGCAGGCCGGGGAGGAAGGCGGCGTTTCCAGTCAGGTGGGTCCAGCCGGCCGCCTGGGCGCCCATGCTGGCCGCGCCGGTCAGGGCGAACAGCACAAGCAGCACGGTCCACACCGACGGGCCGTTACTGTGTCGGTTTCGACGTCCTTGCCAGCGGATCATAAAGCGCTCCTGCAACCTGGGCGCCGGAGGGCGGGAGGCCGAGGTCATTGGAACAGAAACCGGGGTCGCTGGATATGGCCCCGCGTTGACGCAGGGCTCGCATGGCCTTATCGGCCCGCCCCTCATGCACGCCCTGCCGCCCATACGTTCCGAGCAACCCGACGACGCCCCTGCCGTGGCGGCGCTGATCGCCGCCGCCTTCGGTCCGGGCCGATTCGCCAAGGCCGCCGAGCGGCTGCGCGAAGGGCGCACGCCGGATATGGCGCTGAGCTTCGTGGCCTGGGACGGCGAGCGGTTGGCCGGGTCGGTGAGGCTGTGGTCTGTGACCGTCGGACGTGAGCACTGCATTTTCCTGGGGCCCATCGCCGTGGATCCCGCCTGGCGCAGCCGGGGGCTGGGCGAGGCCCTGGTAGAGGCGGCTTGCGTGGCGGCGACCGAGGCAGGCTGGCGGGCGGTGCTGCTGGTTGGAGACGCGCCCTATTTCGGGCGGATGGGCTTCGAAGCCGCGCCGGGCGCAGTCATGCCGGGCCCGGTTGATCGCCGACGGGTGCTGGCGCGGGCGCTGGCGCCCGGCGGTTTCGATGGATTGGCGGGACCCGTCAGGCCCGGACTGAGCGACTAGAGCCTTTCAAGGTCGCAGCCTCGCGCTTCGAGAATCGGCCGCAATGCCCAGTAGGCGGCCGGCGTGCGCATCAGCGGAATGCGGGGATAGAGATGGTGGATGATGTGGAACTGCATCCCCATCGAGCCGATATTGCCCACCCGGCTGCGGAAGGCGCGGGTGTCCTTGTATCGGCCCTGGCCCTGCCCGGGGTGGTGCGGCGCCCAGCTCAGATAGAACTGGATGTAGGTGAAGGCGATGTGGCGGGGTAGCCACCAGAGCAGCGCGGCCACCAGCGCATGGCCACTCCAGGCGACCGAAAACAGGATGAGCATATAGCCTAGCTGTGCCAGGGCGGCCTGCAAGCCGGCGGCCTGCGCCTCGGGCGTGCCCAGCCGGGCCAGGGTGACGCCGTAGGAAGCGCTGGCCTTGGAGCCGGGCTGCCGATTAGCCAGACTCTGGACGATCAGTTGCCAAGGGCCGCTCGCCTTCGTGCCGATGTCCGGATCAAGCTCGGGATGGTTGGCGTGCTTGTGGTGCTCCATGTGGGTCAGCCGGGCCACCTGGTAGGGCAGCACCAACGGAATGGTCGAGACGTAGCCAACCAGTTCGTTGAGCCAGAACAGCGGCTCGCCTTCGCGGGCGATAATCCGGTGCTGGGCTTCGTGTGAGGGCAGGTAGCAAAGACAGACGCAGGCCGTGGCGATGGGGAAGGCCGCCCACAGCGGCAGCAGCCCGCTCAGGGTCAAGGGCCACAGGGACAGCCAGACGACCAGGTTGATGAGGGCCCAGGCGACCGACCCCCAGGGCACGCCACCCATGTAGCGATCGGCGATCGATCGCTCGAGCTGCATCAACTCCTTGTCGGGGAGAGCCTTCAGCCTGGCAGAGTCGAGCAAAAGATTGGCAGATGTTGTCATGGTCAGAACCACCGGCCGGTGCGGGTGGCGATGGCGCCCCAGACGCCGCCTATGAACAGGCCGATCCAGATGGGGGCGATGCCGCCGGGCAGGCTGACATGGCTCATCGCCAGGGTTTGACCGATCAACGGCGCCAGGAAGCCCAGCCCGAACCAAAGGGGCATGAAGCGAAACACCGCACCCAGTATCTGTTTCAAGGCAGTGTCCCCCGCGGCCGGCTTCGACAGGCTCACCGGCGAAAATGACATGCGCGTCACGAAGTTGGAAGCGTTGCAGGCCCGCCTTGCTTGAGCGGAGGGGCGATGCGCCCTACCTCTAGGGGATGACCGAAACCAAACCCGGACTTGACGGCGTCATCGCCGCGGCCAAGCAGGCCCCGGGGCGAGGCCTGCCGCCCGTGCATCTGTGGAATCCGGCCCATTGCGGTGAGATCGACATCCGCATCCGCAAGGACGGGGTGTGGTTCCACGAGGGCACGCCCATCGGCCGCGAGGCGCTGGTGCGACTGTTCTCGACGGTTCTGCGCAAGGACCCCGACGGCTTCCATCTGGTGACCCCGGTCGAGAAGATGAAGATCGTCGTCGAGGACGCCCCCTTCATCGCCACGCGCGTCGACCGATTGGAGAGCGGGGCGCTGCGGTTTCTCACCAATGTCGGCGACGAGGTCGAGGCCGGTCCCGAGCATGAACTCCGAGTGGATATCGATCCGGCCAGCGGCGAGCCCCGGCCGTACCTGCATGTGCGGCGCGGGTTGGAGGCGCTGATCGCCCGGCCGGTCTTCTATGAGCTGATCGAGATGGCGACCGAGCGAGCCACTGATGACGGCCCGCGACTGGGGATCGAATCGAACGGCGCCTGGTTCCCGGTCGGGCCGGCCGGAGCCCATTGCCTGTGACCTTGCCGAGCGCCGAGCTGCGCGACTGGATCTCCGGACATCTCGACCCGCTGGACGACCAGGCGTTGGGAGACATGTCTTCGAGGGCTGGGGAAGTTCGCTCGGACTTCGACCTCAACCCGGGCATGCCCGGCGATAGCGGGCCCCTGACCCCGGCGGCGGTGCTGGTCGGGCTGGTCGAACGCGAGGCCGGACTGAGCGTCATCCTGACCCGGCGGTCCGAAACCCTGCGGCGGCATACCGGCCAGGTCGCATTTCCCGGCGGCCGCTGCGACCCTGGCGAAACGCCCTCCCAGACGGCCCTGCGCGAAGCCAACGAGGAGATCGGGCTGGACCCCGCGGCGGTCAGCCTGGCGGGGATGTCGACGCCTTATCGGACGGGCACAGGCTATCTGATTGCCCCGGTGGTGGGGTTCGTGCGCCCCGACATCGTGCTGACCCCCAGCCCGGACGAAGTGGCCCACATCTTCGAGACGCCGTTCGGATTCCTGATGGACCCGGCCAATCACGAGAAGCGGTTCTACGACATGCCTGACGGCGGCCGGCGGCACTTCTATGCGATGAGCTGGGAGGACCAACTGATCTGGGGCGCGACGGCCGGGATGCTGCGGGCGCTGTACGATCGGCTCTACGGCGCCGCGATGGGCTAAATCGTTGTTGAATCTTAGGACCCGGCCGCTAAGCCCTCACAGCTCATGACCACGCTCCCGACCAAGCTTTCGCCCCAGCCCTGGATGACCGCCCCCGCCACCCAGGCGGTGATGGAGGCGCTGGAGGCGCGCGGGTTCGCCGGCTGCGCCCGGTTCGTCGGCGGCTGCGTGCGCAACGCCCTGCTGAATCAGCCCATCGACGACGTCGACATCGCCACCACCCTGACCCCCGACCAGGTCACCGAGGCGCTGGAGGCGGCCGGGCTGTCGGCCCATCCGACCGGGGTGGAGCACGGCACCATCACCGCCGTAGCCATGGGCCAGCCGTTCGAGATCACCACCCTTCGCCGGGACGTCTCCACCGATGGCCGCCGGGCCGTGGTGGCGTTCACCAACAGTTGGGAGGAGGACGCCCAGCGCCGCGATTTCCGCCTGAACGCCGTCTACGCCGAGCGGGACGGGACCCTGCACGACCCGACAGGGCAGGGGGTGGCCGACGCCCTGGCCGGGCGAATCATCTTTGTCGGCGATGCGATGACCCGCATCCGCGAGGACTACATTCGCATCCTGCGGTTTTTCCGGTTCCAGGCCTGGTACGGCAAGGGCGAGCCCGACAGCGACGCGCTGAACGCCTGCAAGGCGCTGAAGGGCATGT
This sequence comes from Caulobacterales bacterium, assembly GCA_038236615.1. GTDB lineage: Bacteria > Pseudomonadota > Alphaproteobacteria > Caulobacterales > Caulobacteraceae > Caulobacter. The sequence goes on along the minus strand of JBBRZO010000002.1, from coordinate 221,168 downwards.
TGAGCGGCCGGGCCGCCGAGCGAACTTCCAAAGAGGTGCTCAAGCTGCTGGAAGCCGAGGACCCGCGCTCGGCGTTACGGCTGATGGCGGCGACCAGCGTGCTGTCGGCGGTGCTGCCGATGGTCAAGGCGATGGGCCGGTTCGAAGCCCTGGTGGAGATCCAGACCAGTCAGTTGTTCGAAACGGATGGCGAGCTGCGCCTGGCCGCCCTGATCCCCGACGACGCCAAGGTGGCCCGCGAACTGGCCGAGCGGCTGCGCCTCTCCAACGCCACCAAGGACCGGCTGATCGCCGCCGCCGGCAAGGAGCCGCGCATCGTCTCCTGGATGAGCCCGCGCGAGGCGCGGCGGGCGGTTTACCGGCTGGGCGTACGCACCTTCCAGGACCGTATCAAGCTGGCCTGGGCGGCCAGCGAGCGCACCGCCGCCGCCACCCAATGGCGTGGCCTGCTGGCCCTGGCCGAAAGCTGGACCCCGCCGCCCTTCCCGCTCACCGGGGAAGAGGTCATCGCCGCCGGCGCGCCCCGCGGGCCGATGGTCGGGCAGGTGATGCGCGAGGTCGAGGACTGGTGGGTCGACCAGGATTTCATCGACGACAAGCTGGCCGCCGTGGAGCGGCTCAAGGCCGTCGTGCAGGGGATGGTCTACTAGGCGTTCGGATATTCCTCGCCCGTTGGGCGAGGTGGCGGCGAAGCCGACGGAGTGGGCCGTGGAGCACACGGTGTCTCCGGATCAGGCGCTGTCAGAGTGGGCTTGCCTGAGATTCCGTGCAGTCCCAAGAGCCCACTCCACCACTTCGTGGTCCCCCTCGCCCAATGGGCGAGGAACCAGGCGGGCCTACGACTTCGGCCGGTAGAGCGAATTGGCCGGCACATAGACCAGCGAGCAGAGGGCCGAATCGCCCGTGCCGACCTGCGCCAGCTTCATGTCGTTGCCCTCGGGCGTGGCGAACCACTGGTCGATGCTGAGCACGGGTTTGTTGCTGGTCGACTGCGGATCGCCGTAGCGCCCGATCAGCCAGAGTCGCAGACGTCCGCACAGCGCCTCGCCACGCGGCGGGGTCAGCTTGACCATGCGCAGGGCGTCTTTCTCAATGTCGAAGTAGAAGATCACCCGGAAGGGCAGGCCGCCCTGCAGCCAGGCCGGGGCCATGGCCCCGATTGGGAAGGCCTCGACCGTGTCGTCGTCGACGCCGCTGGTGGACAGGCGCACTTGGCCTCCTGACGCGGCGACCACCTGGGTCGGGCTGTCGCCCCAGCGCGCGAAGCCCCAGTCGGCAAAGGCCGGACTGGCGGTGAGTGTGCAAAGCGCGATGACGGCGAGAACGAGACGCATAAGACCCCCTATAGCCTGTCCCGTGTGGCCCTGAAATCGGGCGCGATTGGGGCTTGCCCGATTGGCTGAGCCGGGCCACCTGTTGCGTATGAAGATCGGCATCCTGGAAACCGGCGTCCCGCCGCCCGGCCTCGTCGAGAAGTTCGGCGACTACGGGTCAATGTTCCGCACCCTGCTGGGCCCGGCCAACAGCTACGTCAGCTATGATGTGGCGGCCGGAGCGCTACCGGCGTCCGCCGATGAGGTGCAGGCCTATCTGATTACCGGCTCGTCGGCCGGTGTCTATGACGACCTGCCCTGGATCGCGCCCCTGGGCGAGTTCCTTAAGGATGTGAAAGGTCGCGTTCCCTTGGTTGGGGTCTGTTTCGGCCACCAGATGATGGCCGAAGCCTTTGGCGGCAAGGTGATCAAGTCCCCCAAGGGCTGGGGCGTGGGTCTCAACCGCTACATGGTCGAAAACCATGCCGACTGGATGGACGACGGCAAGTCCCTGGCGGTTCCCGGCTCGCATCAGGACCAGGTGGTCGAACTTCCGCCAGGGGTCGAGGTGTTGGCCGGCAGCGACTTCTGTCCCTACGGCCTGCTGGACTATCCGGGCCAGAAGGCGATGTCGGTGCAGCTGCACCCCGAGTTCGCCCCGCCCTACGCCCAGGCCCTGATCGAAGCGCGGCGAGGGACCCGCTACACCGACGCCCAGGCCGACACGGCGATCGCCAGTCTGCAGCTTCCCAACGACAACGACCGGCTGGGCGGCTGGATCGGGGATTTCCTGGCCCGCACGGTAGAGTAGGATCGCCACGAATCCGGCCCAGTCCCGTCCTATGTGGCGCGGGCGGGGCGGACAGTGTGAGACGCAAGATGGCCGACGGACCCGAGCAGCGCCCCAACCCCTACGCCCGGCCGACCGCCTATCGCCAGGCGACGGGCCAGGCCCCGCTGCGCCCAGGCGCATCCCCGCCCCCCAAGCCGGTAGAGCGCGGCCCGCTGATGCCCACGCCGGAGTCTGCCCGTAGCGTGGTGGCGGGCGGCTCGCTCGCCGCGCCAGGTCGACCCGCCGTCGTGCCCAGTCTGCCGACCCGTCCCAAACCGGAGGCTCAACGCCTGAGCCCACAGGGACCGCTCCAGGCGCCCCTTCGACCCCTGCCGGCTGCGATGCGTCCACCGACTGAACCGGCGCCGGCGGAGCTGCCGCCGGCCATGCGGCCACCGACTTCCGCATCGCCGGCAGCGGGCGCCGCTCTGCGTCCTCAGGAGCCACTGGCTCCCCAGGCCCGGGCGCCGGCGCCAGCGGCCATTCCTGATCCGGTCGTCGAGCCGGTCAGGACTCCGCTCGCCCCGCCGGAAGCCGTGCTCGCCACGCCGATCCCTGCAACCGCTGTCCGTCAGCCGCTGGCCTCCCGTCTGTCGGGTAGGGCCTTGGCCCTTGGCCTGGTCGTGGCGGCTCTGGTCTTGCTGGCGGCCGCCATATTCGTGATGACGCGGGCCAAGCCCGCACAACTCGCGCCGCCGGTCGAAGCGCCGATGGCCACCGCGCCGGCCGCGCCGGTTCTGGCCGCTCCCGTGGATTCGGCGCCGGTCACCGCTCCGGAGGTTGCCCCGCCGCAGGCGGGCGGCGCGCTGCGCGGACCGCAACCCAAGCCAACCGTCGCCGCGCTCCCTCAGCCAACGGCCGCCAGGCCCGCGCCCGCCAAGCCGGCGGCAACCCCCGCCGCAGCCGCGCCGCCGCCCGCGCCGACTCTCAATCTGTCGCCAGCGCCGCTCGACCTGCCGGCCGCGCCGCCGCCGGTCGCCGTCAAGCCGCCGCCGCCAAAACTGACCCCGATCCCGCCGCCGCCGCCCAGCAACCCGGACGGACCGATCGCGACTCGCCGGCCAAATTAGGCTCTCTCGTTTAGGGGCTTAGGGCCACTTCACCGCCGGCGGCATGGAGCTGAGAATCGATTCGACGTTGCCGCCGGTCTTCAGGCCGAAGGTGGTGCCGCGGTCGTAGAGCAGGTTGAACTCGACATAGCGGCCGCGACGGACCAGCTGCTCCTCGCGCTCCTCCGCCGTCCAGGCCTCGCCCATGCGCCGACGCACCAACTTCGGGTAGACGTCCAGGAAGGCTTTGCCGACGTCCTGGGTGAAGGCGAAGTCGCGCTCGTAGTCGCCGCTGTCGTGATGGTCGTAGAAGATACCGCCGATGCCGCGAGGCTCGTTGCGGTGCGGCAGGAAGAAGTACTCGTCGCACCAGGCCTTGTACTTGGCGTGCCAGGCCGGATCGTGGGCGTCGCAGGCAGCCTGCATCGCCGCATGGAAATCGATGGCGTCCGGGAAGGCCTGGTCGCGCTGGAAATCGAGCAGGGGGGTGAGATCGGCCCCGCCGCCGAACCAGGCCTGGGTCGTGCAGATGAAGCGGGTGTTCATGTGTACCGCAGGGACCCGTGGGCTGCGCATATGGGCGATCAGACTGACCCCTGTGGCGAAGAAGCGCGGGTCTTCGGCCGCGCCTGGCATGGTCTTGGCCATTTCGGGGGTGAAGGTTCCGTGCACGACCGAGGTGTGGACCCCTACCTTTTCGAACAGGCGGCCGTGCATCATCGACATCACGCCGCCCCCGCCGGCCGCCCGAATCCACGGTTTGCGCTCAAAACGGCCTGGATTGCCCGGATAAAGCCCGTCCGGGGCCTCGTCCTCGAGGGCCTCGAAGGCGGCGATAAGGCGGTCACGGAGGGCTTCGAACCAGGCTTGGGCGGCGGCCTTGCGGGTTTCAAGTCGGGCGGTGTTTTGGCTGTCTGGGGTCATGGCGGTTGTGGGTTAACCCGTCTTGGGGCCATCGAAAACGTCATATGCGACCGAATTGCCGATTGGCTGGTTGAAAAACACCCCCGCGCATTCTAAGCGAACCGCCACGGGTCCTTGCTGGGGTGGCGGTCGAATCGCGCATGTGCGATTTGAACCGGACAAGTTCAGCCGCCCCGCGACCATTGCCGGCCGCGTTTCTCAAGCGCGGCGCCGTTCGAAGGGTATCACCAGGTGGCCGACACCGCCCACGACACACACACTCCGGCCGGGGAAGACCCCTCGCGTCGAGACTTCATCTATATCGCCGCTATCGCGGCCGCCGCCGGTGGCGCGGCCGCCACGGCCTGGCCGTTCATCGACCAGATGAACCCCTCGGCTGACACGCTGGCTTTGGCCTCGGTCGAATACGACCTCTCCAAGGTCGAAGCGGGCCAGCAGGTGGTTATCCTGTGGCGTAAGCAGCCGCTGTTCATCCGTAATCGGACGCCCGACCAGATCGCCGCGGCGATCAAGGACGACAACGCGCCGATGAAGGATCCGCAGAAGGACGAGGCGCGCCATAAGCCGGGCAAGGCCGAATGGCTGATCCTGCTGGGCAGCTGCACCCACCTGGGCTGCGTGCCCACGGTCGGCGGCGGCGACTACGGCGGCTGGTTCTGCCCCTGCCACGGCTCGGTGTATGACACCTCGGGCCGCATCCGTAAGGGTCCCGCGCCGCTGAACCTGGCTGTGCCGGAGTACAGCTTCCTTTCCGACACCAAGGTCAAGATCGGCTAAGCGCAATGAGCGGACACTCGACCTACGAACCCAAGAACGCCTTCAGCAAGTGGCTCGACGCCCGGCTGCCGGTGACCCGCCTGGTCTGGGACAGCTTCGTCGACTACCCGACGCCCCGGAACCTGAACTATTGGTGGACCTTCGGGGCCATCCTCAGCCTCTGCCTGGGCATCCAGATCATCACCGGCATCGTTCTGGCCATGCACTACCAGGTCGGGGGCGACACCGCCTTCAACTCGGTCGAGCACATCATGCGCGACGTGAAGCACGGCTGGCTGATCCGCAACATCCACGCGACCGGGGCCTCGATGTTCTTCATCGCGGTCTACATCCACATGCTGCGCGGCCTCTACTACGGCTCGTTCAAGCCGCCGCGCGAAGTGCTCTGGCTGCTGGGCTGCCTGATCTACGGGATCATGATGGCTACCGCCTTCATGGGCTACGTCCTGCCCTGGGGCCAGATGAGCTTCTGGGGCGCCAAGGTGATCACCAACCTGCTGGGCGCCTTCCCGATCATCGGCCCGTCGATCACCACCTGGCTGTGGGGCGGCTTCGGCGTCGATGATCCGACCCTGAACCGCTTCTACTCGCTGCACTACCTGCTGCCCTTCGTCATCGCCGGCGTCACGGTGCTGCACGTCTGGGCCCTGCACGTGGTCGGCCAGAACAACCCCACCGGCGTGGACGTCAAATCCAAGGCCGACACCCTGCCCTTCACCCCCTATGCGACCGCCAAGGACGCCTTCGGGATCAGCCTGTTCTTGATCGTCTTCGCGATCTTCGTCTTCTTCCTGCCTGATGCGATGGGCCACGCGGACAACAACATCCCCGCCAACCCGCTGCAGACCCCGGCCCACATCGTGCCTGAATGGTACTTCCTGCCCTTCTACGCGATCCTGCGGGCGGTGCCGGACAAGCTGCTGGGCGTGATCGCCATGTTCGGCGCCATCGGCTGCCTGTTCGCGCTGCCCTGGTTGGACACTTCCAAGGTGCGCTCGATGCGCTACCGTCCGACGGCCAAGATTTGCTTCGTCATCTTCCTGGTGGCCTGCATCATCCTGGGCTTCTGCGGCGCGCGCCTGCCGAGCGACCAGGTCATTCCCGGCCTGACGACCTTCCCGGTGATGGGCGACGATCTCAACAGCTTTGTGTGGCTGTCGCGGATTTCGACCTTCTACTACTTCATCTACTTCCTGGTGATCACTCCCATGCTGGGCTTGACCGAGACCCCTCTGCCGGTCCCGGAATCAATCGCCTCGCCGGTGCTCGCCAACGCCGAAAAGAAGGGCTGAGCCGAACATGCTGCGCAAGATCACCCTTCTGGCGGCGACACTCGGCCTGCTGCTCGGCGCCGCGGCGCCGGCCATGGCCGCCGCCAATCGCGAAGAGCCCCTGAACGTCCACTGGGACTTCCAGGGTCCGTTCGGCCGCTACGCCACACCCAAGAACCAGGCCCAGCTGCAACGCGGCTACAAGGTCTATCGCGAGGTCTGCTCGTCGTGCCACTCGATGAAGCTGGTCTCGTTCCGGAACCTGGGCGACCCGGGCGGTCCTTTCTGGAACCCCAAATATAAGAACTCCAACGACAACCCCGTCGTGAAGGCGATCGCCGCCGACTACCAGGTCGATGACATCGATACCGACACGGGCGACGTGATGAAGCGCCCCGGCATTCCCGCCGACCGCTTCCCCTCGCCGTTCGCCAACGCCTATGCCGCAAAGGCCAGCAACGGCGGCGCCAACCCGCCGGACATGTCGCTGCTGGCTCGCGCTCGCGAGGGTGAGGGCGCCTACATCTATTCGATCCTCAACGGCTACAAGGATGCGCCGGCTGATGTGAAACTGAACCCCGGCCAGCACTACAATCCCTTCATGGCCGGCCACATCATCGCCATGCCCCAGCCCCTCAAGGCCGGCCAGGTGACCTTCGACGACGGCACGCCCTCGACGCTCGAACAGGAAGCCATGGATGTGTCCGCCTTCCTGATGTGGGCCGCCGATCCGCACGCCGATGATCGCAAGAACACCGGCCTCGCGGTGCTGATCTATCTGACCCTGTTCTCCTTCCTGCTCTACGTGGCCTATCGCCAGGTCTGGAAGAACGAGTCCCACTAGGGGATACAGCCGTCCAATCTGAGCCTTTCAGGGCCGGGCAAGCGAAAGCTTCGCCCGGCCCAAGTCTATGCGCAGCCGGTATCGCGACCAGACACCGTTGCCGATGGCGCCGGCCAGGGCAGGGTCCAGGTCCGAGGTCAGGCTGACGCTCGGCTCCTCGACCAACTGGCCGGCGAACGAGAGCGCGCGGATGCGGCCCCGGGCCGAACTGCGCGGGGCAAGGTCGGTCTTGGTCGGGTGTTCAGGTCCGGCCCCCGGCAGCCGCAGGGCCGCTCCGGCGCTGAGGTCCAGGGCAAAGCGGCCGACCCGCACATGACTTCCATCGGTGACCGCGGCCGAAAGGGTGAGGGCGCCATTGGTCAGAGCCAGCGGCATGGCGAAGGCGGCGGAAAACCGCGGCGCCTGGCCCGGCAGGCTGAAACGAATTCGGCAGGGCGCGAAATCCAGGTCCACGACATAGCGGCCCAGCACATCGGCGCCGATCACGCCGGCGATGGGGGTCTCGAACCCGGCCGACCTCGTGTCGAGATTGACGACCTGGATCGACAGATTGTCCAGCGTCTGGCCGCCCAGCCGCACCCGGGCGGTCAGGCTGGTCGCCTCGAAGCCGGCGGCCTGGGCGCGGGTGTCGTGCAGCAGGGTGATCGGGGCCGAGGGGTCGATCAGATAGTCGCCGGCCACGCCCGCCACGCTGGCCGGCACGACCACGGCGCCATTCTCGAACCAGCAGGCTTGGGCGGGCGGAATCGCCATGGCCGCATTCTACGCCGCGCCGGGCGCTGGCGGAACGTCTTGACGCCAAGCGCTTTGCAATGCAAAGTCGATAATCAACTCTGGAGGTTCAGCCATGCGTGTCCTGGTTTCCCTGCTGCTCGCCGCCGGCCTGGCCACGGCGACCGTCCCCGCCGCCCAGGCACAGCCCTACGACCCGCCCTCGCGCCTGGCGGCCGAGAAGGAGGCCATGCAACCGCTCGCCTGGATGAACGGCGTCTGGCGGGGTTCCTCCTGGAACCTCCTGCCCAACGGCCAAAAGCACGAGGGGACCCAGACCGAACGTATCGGCCCCTTCCTGGACGGCTCGATCAAGATGCTGGAAGGGCGCGGCTACAGCGCCGACGGCTCGGTCAGCTTCAACGCCTTCGGCTTCATCGCCTATGAGCCGGGCGGCAAGAGCTACGCCCTGCGCAGCTGTGCTCTGAGCTATTGCGGCGAATTCCCGCTGAAGGTCACCGCCGACGGCTATGTCTGGGAAGTCCCCGCCGGCCCCGGCGCCATCGTCCGCTATACAGCGGTGTACAAGGACGGGCTGTGGGTCGAGACCGGTGAACGGATCGCCGGCGACAAGCCGGGCGTGAAAGTGTTCGAGATGGATCTGCGCCGGGTCAGCGACACCGACTGGCCGGCGGCCGGCGCCATTCCCAAGAGCTAGGCTAGACCTCGCCCTTGGCCCCGCTCGCCCGGTGGAAGAGGGCGAGCGTCCTCAGCCGGGCCAGTTTGGCGCTGTCATCGTCATAGTCCGAGCGGCGGTCCGAGTTGAAGCCGTGGCCGGCGTCGTAGCGGTAGATGGCCAGGTCCGGGTGCAGCTCGCCCAGCGCGTCGACCTTTTCCGTCGGGATGGAGGCGTCGGTCTTGCCGTAGTGCAAAATGGTCGGGCAGCGCGGGACCAGATCCTGCATCTCGCTGATCCGCCGGCCATAGTAGCAGGAGGCCGCCGTAAGCCCGCTACAGAGGCAGGCGGCCAGCCAGGCGGCTGTCCCGCCCCAGCAGTAGCCGACGACGAACACGGGGCCTTGCAGGGCGTTTATGGCGGCTTGCAGATCGCCGGCGACCTGGTCCCAGGGCGTGGCTTGGGAATACTCGACGCCCTTGGCGACCGAAGCCTGGCCGTAGTCGCATTCGAAGCCAGGCTCGAGCCGGTCGTAGAAACTGGGGGCGATCACCTCATAGCCGTCGGCGGCGAAGCCGGCGGCCAGTTCGCGGATGTGGTCGGTGACCCCGAAGATTTCCTGGCAGAGCACCAGTCCGCCGCGGCGGGCGTCCTGGTGGGGTTCATGCCAGGCGCCGATCACGGCGTCGTCGAACCGGCCGGTCAGGCTTATCTGGGCCATCAGGCCGCGCCGTTCGCCTCGAACAGCTTCAGCGTCCGCTGGCGGGCCAGCTTCGCATCGTCCAGGTCGGAATCGGGCCGGCCGTCGTTGTTGAACCCGTGGCCGCTGTTCTCGTAGATGAACACCGCGACGTCCGGATGGGCGGCCTGGACCTTGGCCGTGACATCGTCGGCGGGGATGTGGGCGTCCTTGCGGCCCAGGTGCAGTTCCACGGGGCAGGAGAGGGGCAGGGCGGCCATGCCGGCCACCTGGCCTCCATAATAGCTGGAGCCCGCTGAGAGGCCCTTGCAGCGGCTCGCCGCCAGCCAGACCATGGTGCCGCCGTAGCAATAGCCGACGATGAACACTGGGCCGCGCGGCGCCAAAAAGTCGATACAGGCCTGGATGTCGCCCATGGCGTTGTCCGGACCGTTGGCCATGGCGTATTTCACCGCCGCCTGCACGCCCTCGTCGCTGTGCTCGGCGGTGAAGCCGCGCTCCTGGCGGTCGTACATCGAGGGCGCGAGCGTCTCGAAGCCGAGCACCGACCAGCGGACGACGTCTTCCTGGACGTACTTGTCGAGGCCGAAGATCTCCTGGATGACGATCACCCCGCCGCGCCGCTGGCCCGAAGGCTGGGCGTGCAGGGCGTCAAAGGCGAAGCCGTCATGGGCGGCGGTCAGCTGGATCATCTCGGCCATTCGGAAACCCTTAGACGTTGAACCGGAAGTGCATGACGTCGCCGTCCTTGACGACGTATTCCTTGCCCTCCGAGCGCATCTTGCCGGCTTCCTTGGCCCCGGCCTCGCCGTTCAGCCGCACGAAGTCGTCAAAGGCGATGGTCTCGGCGCGGATGAAGCCCTTCTCGAAGTCGGTGTGGATCACGCCGGCCGCCTGCGGGGCGGTGTCGCCGACATGGATGGTCCAGGCGCGGGCTTCCTTGGGGCCGACCGTGAAATAGGTCTGCAGGCCCAGGAGCTTGTAGGCCTCATGGATCAGGCGGTTCAGGCCCGGCTCTTCGAGACCCAGGGCGCCCAGGAATTCCTCGCGTTCGTCGGGGGCCAGCATGGCCACTTCGCTCTCGATCTGAGCCGAAATGATCACCGACTTGGCCCCGTCCTTGGCGGCGCGTTCGGCCACCAGGTCGGAGAATTTGTTACCCTTGTCGGCGCTGGCCTCGTCGACGTTGCAGACATAGAGGGCGGGCAGCGAGGTCAGCAGTTGCAGCATGTGCCAGGCCTTCTCGTCATCGTCCGAGATCTTGGCGGTGCGGGCCGGGCGGCCGGCGCTCAGCTGCTCCAGAGCCAGATTGCAGAGGCGCAGGGTGTTGGCGCTGTCCTTGTCCTGGCGGGCGCGTTTTTCCAGATTGGGGACGCGCTTTTCCAGGCTCTCGAGGTCGGCCAGCATCAGCTCGGTCTCGATGATGTCCAGGTCCGACAGCGGATCGATCCGGCCCTCGACGTGGGTGATATCGTCGTCCTCGAAGCAGCGGGCGACAAAGGCCACGGCGTCGCAGTCGCGGATATTGGCCAGGAACTGGTTGCCCAGGCCCTCGCCCTTGGAGGCGCCGCGCACCAGGCCGGCGATGTCGACGAAGTTGATGCGGCTGGGGATGATCTCCTTGGAGCCGGCGATCTTGGCCAGGGCTTCCAGCCGGGGCTCGGGCAGCGCCACGTCGCCGACGTTCGGCTCGATGGTGCAGAACGGATAGTTGGCGGCCTGGGCGGACGCGGTCTGGGTCAGGGCGTTGAACAGGGTGGACTTGCCGACGTTGGGCAGGCCGACGATCGCGACTTTAAGAGCCATAGGGTCTTTCGGAGATCAGAAATGCGGAACGGGGCGACCTAGCACGCGGCCGCTCACCCCGCCATCCCGGCAACCGCGAAGTCGCGCCAGGCGCGGGCTTCCTTGCGGAAGTGGGCGGTGGCCTTGGCGCAGCGCTTGTCGATCTCGACCATGGCCTCGTCGGCCTCGGCCTTGCGGCCGGTCTTGGCCAGGAAGACGGCGTATCGGGCGATGCCCTCCAGACCCGGCAGGCGGCCGGCGGCCCATTGCAGGGCGGTGTCAGCCTCGGCGTTGCGGCCGAGCGCATGGTAGGTGCGCCCCATGATCAGGGCAGCCTGGGGCGTGCGGCCGGCCTCGCCCAGTTCGCCCAGCTTTTCCAGAATCGGCAGGGCGTCCTCGGCGCGGTTCAGTTCCACCAGCGCCTTGGCGCGGCCGAGCAACAGTGAGGGATCCTCGGCATGAATGCCCTGGGCGGCCTCGCGGTACATTTCCTCGGCCTCGGCATGGCGGCCCAATGAGGCGGCGGCGGCGGCCAGTCGCATGCGATGGCCGACTGTCGGGCTGTCCTCGACCAGGGTGCGGGCGTTGCGGTATTCGCGGTCGGGATCGAGCGTGTTGCGCGCTGCCTGGCCTATTCGCCGCGCCGCCGAGCCGCCCATGAGGTCGGGCAGGACGATGGCGACGAAATAGACCAGCCCGCCGATGGGCGGCGCGGCCATCAGGATGATGAACAGCCAATAGAGCTGCTGGCCGGTGCGCACGGCATGCACGCACAGGGCGATTGAGAACAGCAGGGTGAGACCAAAGGCGGGGATCATGGGTTCAGTCTGACGCGGTGGTGAAAGAGGTCAATCGCTCTCGCGGGCCTGCTTGCGCGGGTCGGCCTTGACGGCGGGGGCAAGGCGCAGAACCTCGGCCTGGAAGCGCTCGTCGTCCCCGGCGGCGGCGAAGGGCAGGCAGTCGGCGATGGTTTCCAGCATCGGGTCCAGCCAGACCTTGTCGGCCTTGTGGAAGTCGCTGAGGACGTGGCTCATCACCAGGGCCTTGTCGCCGGGATGGCCGGTGCCGATGCGGGCCCTGCGGAAGTCGGGGCCGATATGGGCGGCGGTCGAACGCACGCCGTTGTTGCCCGCCGCTCCGCCACCGGTCTTCATCCGGAAGCGGCCGGGGGCCAGGTCGATCTCGTCATAGAACAGGATCACATCGGCGGGCGTGGCCTTGAAGAAGCGCATCGCCGCCCCGACCGCCAGGCCGCTGTCGTTGTAATAGGTCTGCGGCTTAAGCAGGATGGCCTTCACTTCGCCCACCGAACCCTCGGCGGCGAAGCTTTGGAACCGCCCCTTCCAGGGCCCGAAGTTCCAGCGGCGCGCGATCTCATCGACGGCCATGAAGCCGACGTTGTGGCGGTTCTTCGCGTACTTGGGACCCGGATTGCCCAGGCCGGCCAGGATCAGCATGACAGGACCTTAGAGATAAGGCCCGGTTGGGCCTACTCGGCTTCGGCGGCGCCTTCAGCGGCGGCGTCGGACATGCCGGCCGACGACACCTTCAGGGTGGCGACGACGAAGTCACGGCCGAGGGCGAACGTCACACCCTTGGGCAGCTGAATGTCGGCGGCGCGGATGGTGTCGCCCAGGACCTTTTCGGCCAGGTCGACGACCAGCTCTTCCGGAATGGCATTGGCCGGAGCGTTCACTTCAATATCGTGACGCACGACTTCCAGCGAACCACCGGCCTTCAGGCCCGGGCAGGTTTCCTGGTTCTTGAAGTGCACCGGAATGGCGATACGGACCGCGGCGTTGGCGTCGACGCGGTACAGGTCGAAGTGCATCGGCACGTCGGTGACCGGGTGGAACTGCACGTCCTTGGCGATGACCGGCTGGGTCTCGTCGCCGTACTTCAGGGTCACCAGGTGGCCCAGCAGCTTGCCGGTGTAGAGCGCCTTGCGGAACTCGTTTTCCTTCACGGCGATGGCGACCGGGTCCAGCGTGCCGCCGTACAGGATGCCGGGCACCATGTTGGCGCGGCGCGCGGCGCGCGCGCCACCGGTGCCGGTGTTGCTGCGGACTTCGACGTTCAGGACGATATCGGCCATGGCCATGCTCTCAAAACGAATACGCCGCGCGAGAGTCTCCGCGCGGCGACGGTCGGTGAATTCAGGGTGCAGCCGATTACACGCTTTCCCTGGGGAGCGCAACGGCCCCGGCGCAACAGTCTGTGCGCCGGGGCCGATATGCTGCAGCTACTTCTTTTTCGGCTTGGGCCGGGGCTTGTCCTGGATCGAGGACTTGACCACCGGGGTCGCCTTGGTCGGCGGGACATAGACCGGCTCGACGGGCATGGCTGCGCCAACCGTCTTGATCATGCAGGAGCCGGTATCCATCAGTACGTGCTGGCCCAGGCAGAAGACGTCCTCGTAGTGTGGGCCGGCGACGGCCAGGCACTGATAGAGGTTCAGCTTGGCCATGTTCAGGCAGTAGCCGCTGTTGGGGTCTTCCAGCAGGCTCTGCAGGTTGGGCATGGCGTCATCGCCCGCCGCGCCCAGGGCCGCCAGAGCGGCGAGGGCCACCGAGCGGGTCACCGCCGGCGTCCAGGGTGTAACGGCCGTCTGCGGGGTCAGGCCCAGTGTCGTCTGGCCCATGCTGGCCTGGGTGAGGGTGGCGATCTCGCCCATGTCGCCCTGCAGCGGTTGCGTCGAAAGGCTCTTGGCCAGGGCCAGGCGGCCGCCGCGATCAACGACGGTTTCCTTGGACCACTTCTGATACTGCACGGTGTAGGCGGCCTGCTTCACCGCCTTGCCATTTTGATAGAGCTTTAGGCCCACATCGCCGATAGCGGCGACCACCTGGCCGGCTGCGGCGTCGGCGCCGTCGAAGGTGCGCACATAGTTGGGATCGGAGATGATCTGCAGGATCATCTTCTGGCGTTGTTCCGGATCGCCGACGTACTTGCGCACCCCGGCCACGAAGGTCGGCTCCTGCAGCGCCACGACGGCGCCATAGGCGACCGCGCCGCCCAGGAACTGCTTGGGCTCATAGGCCTCTCCCACCTTCAGGGATTGAGCGATCGAGGGGCCGTCGGTGAAGGCCGGCGAGATGGCGGCCGCCCGCAGCATGTAGCTGTGCCAGGCGCTGGCCTGCTCGATGACCCGGCTGGACAGGGTGACCGGCGGCGGCGGCGGGGGGACCGGCGCGGCGGGCGGGGCCGGCGGCGGCGGCGGGGTGTCGGTGGCGCAGGCGGTGAGGGTGGCGGCCAGGACCAAAGCCAGGGCGACCGGCGCCAGGCGCGCGGGCTTGAACATTTTCATGTGGAAAGCTTTCCCCGTCGTACTCTTTGCCGTCAATAGCAGCCGTCTGCGGGCGACAATGTGACAGAGGCGCTTAAGCGATCTCTTACCTTCCCCGAACGGGCGAGGATTAAGATTAATCGAACAACTTGGAGACGGATTCTTCGTTGGCGATCCGGCGAATGGCCTCGCCGATCAGCGCCGCACAGCTCATCACCCGGATTTTGTCGCAGCCCTTGACCAGGTCGGGGGCCTCGATGGAGTCGGTGACCACCAGTTCACGCAGCACGGAAGTCGCGACCCGCTCGGTGGCTGGAGCCGACAGTACGCCGTGGCTGACATAGGCCGAGACCTCGGTCGCGCCGTGCTCGCTCAAGGCCTTGGCGGCGTTGCAGAGGGTGCCGGCGCTATCGACGATGTCATCGAACAGGATGCAGCGGCGGCCTTCGACATCGCCGATGATGTTCATCACCTCGCTCTTGCCGGGACCTGAGCGGCGCTTGTCGACGATAGCCAGGTCCGCGCCCAGCCGGTTGGCCAGGGCTCGGGCCCGCACCACCCCGCCGACATCGGGCGAGACGATCATCAGTTCGCCGGGCTTGGCGTAGTTCATGCGGATGTCGTCGGCGATGCGCGGCACGGGCAGCAGATTGTCGGTGGGGATGTCGAAGAAGCCCTGAATCTGGCCGGCGTGCAGGTCCATGGTCAGCACCCGGTCGGCCCCCGAGCGGGTGATCAGGTTGGCGACCAGCTTGGCCGAGATCGGCGTGCGGCCGCCGGTCTTCCGGTCCTGCCGGGCATAGCCGAAATAGGGCATGACGGCCGTGATCCGCCGGGCCGAGGCGCGCTTCAGCGCATCGATGCAGATCAGCAGCTCCATCAGATTGTCGTTGGCCGGGTAGCTGGTCGACTGGATGACGAAGACATCCTCGCCCCGGACGTTCTCGTCGACGATGACGAACACCTCGTTGTCGGCGAACCGGCGGACCTGGGCCTTGGTCAGCGGCAGATCCAGATAGTCGGCGATGGCGGCCGCCAGGGTTCGGTTGGAGTTGCCGGACAGCAGCTTCATCGACGGACTCGCAAGGGCGGTGGGCGTTCCGCGGCTTCTAAGCTCTGCGCGGGGGGAGGGGCAAGGCGGGAATCGCGAACGCTGGTCTTAGGGCGGGAACTGGGTAGTGTGCGGGCATGATCCTGGCAGTCCTGGCCGCGACGAGCCTGATGGTCGAACCGCCCCTGCTGCGGCTCGATACGACACCTCCCATCTGCGAGGGTGTCTGCGATTATGCCTCCTACGTTATCCGGCTCGGTCGCAATGGCAGCATAGTCATCGACGGTCGGACCTATTTGCAGAGCCAGGCGCCGGCGGTCTTGAAGGCCAGTAGGTGGGGCGCCGACGCTTGGGTCGTGATCGAGTCTGACAGCAACACGGCCTATGGCCAACTCACCGGCCTGATGACATCTCTCAAGCTGGCTGGCTTTCGCCACATGGTCCTGGTTGAGCCAGGAGAGCAATGACGCATGGCAGTTTTCGCATCACTCGCCGCGGCTGCCGTCATGATTGCTGGTAATGTGCCGCCGCCGCTGCTTGTCGACATGCCGCCCGATATGCCGATGCCGTCCGATCCCAACTGCAAGGAAAGGCCGCTCTTCATTTTTGTGACTGAAGCGGGCGACATCTGGTTCCAGGACAAGCCCGTCGAAACTGAAACGCTTGTCGACACGTTGCGGGCCGTTACCAGCCGGCGAACCTGCGGGAGCAATCGCGTCTATATCGTTGCGGCTGAAGCTACGCCCTATGCTCGGATCGAGCAGGTCCTGTCGATGTTGAAATGGGGTGGGTTGTTGGCCGTGGGTTTGGTCGCCCCATATAACGACTACTAGCCGCGACCACATGATCCTCGCCGCCCTCGCATCGCTGGTGATCATGGCCGAGGCGCCGCCGCTTGGCATCGACATGCCGCCCGGCAGCATCGACCTGTCATGCCCGATGAAGGACTTGGCGATCATCGAGATTGGACCGGACGGCTCGCTGTCGATGGAGAAAAAGACCGTCGAACGGAGGAAGCTCGTCGATGCCGTCTGGTCGAAATTGAGAGCCAAAGACTGTGGGACGCGCGTCTATCTCGTCCCGGATACGTCGACTCCATACAGTGCCGTGCTTGACCTGATGTGGATGCTTCGAGCCGGCGGCATCGAAAGGGTAGGCCTTGTCGACATGTCGGAGGCCGAGCCGCCCCCTTAACCCAGCATGATCCCGCTCATCATCCGCCCGAAGTCCGGCTCGCCGGCCCGGAAGGCGCGGCGGTTGGAGAAGAATAGGGCCTCATTGGCGCAGGTGTCGTGGTTCAGCCATTCGGCGCGGCGCACCCCCGCCTCGGCCAGGCGGTCCAGCACGAAGCCCGGCAGGTCGAACAGGCGCTTGTCGGGCGTGGCGCCCTCGCCGAAGAAGCGGGCAGAGCCGGGGCGTTCGGTTTCGAACTTTTCGAAGAATTCCAGGCCTACCTCGTAGCTCCGCGGTCCAATGCAGGGGCCGATGACGGCGACGATGCGGTCGCGCCGGGCGCCGATGCGTTCCATGGCCTCGACAGTCGCGCCGACAATGCCGGAGAGCGCGCCCTGCCAGCCGGCGTGGGCCGAGGCCACGACATGGGCCTCCGCGTCCGCGAACAGCACCGGGGCGCAGTCGGCGGTCAGGACACCCAGGGCTATCGAGGGCTGGTCGGTGGCCAGGGCGTCGCCTTGTGGGCGGTAGGCGCCCCAGGGGGCCTCGACCACATGGGCCTTGGCCGAGTGGATCTGGTAGCAGCTGTTGAGGGCGTCCGGCGTGACGCCGAACCAGTCGCCGATCCGCTTGCGGTTCTCGGTGACATCGGCTGGCTCGTCCTTGGAGCCGATGCCGACATTGAGGCTGTCATAGAGGCCCTTCGAGACGCCGCCCTGGCGGGTAAAGAAGCCGTGGCGCACGCCCGGCAGCTCGGCCAGCAGCGGCGATTGCAGGACAGTCAGCCCGCTCATCTCAGTCCTCAAATCCCGGCGGGAAGAAGCCGGCCTGGTGGATGCAGGCGGCGCGGAACAGTTCGCCCATCTGGTCGGGGGCGGCCAGGCGGGACAGCTGGCGGTCGATGACCTCGGCGCGGTCGGGACGGGCGGCCTTGAGGGCTTCGGCGCGGTGCTGGATGCCCAGCCGGCCGAGGAAAAGGCCCTGGGGAATGGCGTTGGTGTGCTGGGCGCCGGCCTTGTCGGCGGCGGCCAGCACGGTGGGGAAGTCGGCATAGACGGTCAGGTCCGACTCACCGGGAGCGGCCAGGGGATCCAGCTTCTGATGGCCTTTCAGGGCCTGCAGGGTGTCGCCGAACTCCGGCTCGGGGCGGCCGTAGTCGATCAGCAGGGCCGCGCCGCCATCGGCCACGATGCGTTCGGCCAGGCGCTGGCCCAGGGCCTCCTGTGCGGGCGAGACCTCCAGCACCGGGGCGTTGGCCAGCACCGGGGTCTGGCTGGGCGCCAGGCCGAAGGCGAGGGTCCCGTCAGGACCCAGGCCGACCAGCCGCTCGATCCAGCCGCCGGGGGTGTGCAGGAACTGGCGGGCCGGCAGGCAGTCGAGCAGTTCGTTGGCGACCAGCAGGATCGGTGCGCCGGCTGGGATTTCGTCGAGGTCGGCGGCCCAGCGCGGGGTCAGCGGGGCGGCGCTAAGCGTCTGGCGCTGGCGCTCGGCCAGCGGCTTGGAAGTCTCGACCAGCCACAGGTCGGCGGCGGCCAGGAAGTCGGGGGCCAGCCGCACGGCGCGAAGCAGGTCGCTCATCAACGTGCCGTCGCCGGGGCCCATCTCGACCAGCCGGAAGGCGCCGGGCTTGCCCAGGCGCGACCAGGATTCGACCATCCACAGGCCGATCAGCTCGCCGAACATCTGGCTGACCAGCGGGGCGGTGATAAAGTCGCCGCCTTCGCCCAGAGCCGGACGGGTCGCGTAATAGCCATCCTGCGGGTCATGCAGGCAGCGGTTCATGTACTCGGCGACCGAGATCGGCCCGGCGGCCTCGATCTCGGCCCGCAGGCGCTCAAGCAGACTCATCGGAAGCTTTGCTGGGGGCGGCTTTGGCCTTGCGGGGTTTACGGGCCGGCTTGGCGGCGGGCGCGAGTTCGGGCGCCGCCTCGATGACGACCGGCTGTGCGGCGCGGAAGCTATTCCACAGGCACCAGAGGCCGAAGGCCAGCATCGGCAGCGACAGGATCATTCCCATGGTCAGGCCGAAGGGAAATTCCGGCATGCCCTGGTCGGGCTCGCGGGTGTTTTCCAGCACGATACGGCTCAGCGAATAGCCGGTGAAGAACAGGCCGACCAGCGCGCCGCGCTTCTGCAGCCAGAGCTGGCGATGGGTGGCCAGCCGCAGGACGCAGAACAGCACCAGGCCTTCCAGCAGCGCCTCATAGATCTGGCTGGGATGGCGCGGGGCGCCGCCAGGGGCGTCCGGGAAGATGATGCCCCAGGGGACGGTGGTCTCGCGGCCCCAGAGCTCGCCGTTCACGAAATTGGCGATCCGGCCGAAGAACAGACCGATCGGCGCGGCCGGGGCGACCAGGTCGCCCAGCTTGAAAAGATCGATCTTGTTGGCCAGCGCAAAGCCCACGACCGCCACGCAGACGCCCATCAGGCCGCCGTGGAAGCTCATGCCGCCCTTCCAGATCTCGAAGACCATCAGGGGGTTGGCGAACAGCAGGTCTCGCTGCTCGGGCTGCATCAGCATGTAGAAGAGGATGTAGCCGATCCGCCCCCCCAGGATGACGCCCAGCGTCACCCACAGCACCAGGTCGTCGATCTGCGGCACGGTGATCACCGGGATCTGGCCGCCCCAGAGTTTGTCCTGGCGGATCAGCCCGACGACATAGCGCCAGCCCAAAAGGATGCCGGCCACATAGGCCAGGGCGTACCAGCGCAGGCCGAACTCGGCGCCGCTGGACGTCGTCCAGTGCAGGAAGGGCACGAACGGGGTGATAGGCGGAAAAGGCAAAGGCGACCTCGTGCTGCGAAAATCAGCTGCGCTGAGATGTAGCCGCAATCCTCTTCGCTTTCATCCCCGGTTTCCCATATGTAGAGCTGTAAGGCGCGCGTTCGGCGCCCCAGCCTCCAAGGGCCTTTGATGCAAACCCAGAATCCCTTCCTGGACGAGATCGCCAAACTGACCACCGCCGCCATGGGCCTGGCCCAGTCGGCGGGCGAGGAGGCCAAAACGGCTTTCCGCGCCCAGGCGGACAAGTTCGCCGCCGAGATGGACTTGATTCGCCGCGATGAATTCGAGGCCCTCAAGGCCGAGATCGCCGCGCTGCGGACCGAGGTCACTGCCCTGAAGGGCGGGGACTCGCCTAAAGGCGCCTCAAGATCTGGGGCTTCCACAGCTAAAACCGCCAAAAAGGGCGAGTAGGGCTCGCGCCGCGAAAGAAGCGGTTGTCACGCGGCCCTCGAAGCAGATTAGGGTCTGGTCCTGTCGGATCGGGCCGGGCGGCGACGCCCGTTTTTAGATAAGGTTCCTTCATGGACACGCCCTTTACGGAAGAAGACGAAACCCTGGTGGCGCTCGATCCGCTGGACGTGGTCGAACACGTTCTGGCCGCCGAGAATCTGGCTTTCGACCGCACCGACGATGGCGACCTGGCCTTCACCCTGGCCGGCGACTGGAAGGACCACGAGCTGTGGTTCGCCTGGCGCCCCGAGGCTGACTGCCTGCAGCTCTGCCTCTCGCTGGACCTGAAGGTCCCCAAGACCCTGCGCGCCGCCGGCTTCGAACTGCTGAGCCTGGTCAACCAGCGCGTCTGGCTGGGCCATTTCGAGCTCTGGGCAGAGGACGGCGAGATCGTCTTCCGCCACGCGCTCAGCCTGCCGGGCTCTGAACGCCCGACCCTGGCCTCGGCGGCCTCGATGATCGACGCGGCGATGGAGGCGGCCGACCGCTTCTACCCGGCCTTCGACTTCCTGCTGCAGGGCCGCACGCCTGACGACGCCATGGCGGCCTGCATGTTCGAGACCGTCGGCCAGGCCTAAGGGCTCAAGTTTACCCGCTCATCCCCGCGAAAGCGGGGACCCAGGCTTTTTCCTGTTGCTGAGAACACGCGCCCACTGGAAACAGGGCTCGTTGCGCTGATCTGCGCTCAAAAACACCTGGGTCCCCGCTTTCGCGGGGATGAGCGGAAAAAAGGAAAGCCCATGGGCAGCCTTACCCCAATCCTGCTCTTGGGCGCCGGTCGGATGGGCGGGGCGCTGGTCAGCGGCTGGCGCAGCGCCGGGACCTTCGCCGATTCAGACCTGATGGTGCGCGACCCCCATCCGGGACCGGAAGCGGCCGAATTGGCTCAACCCGACGATGAGGCCCTCGCTCAGATCAAGACGGTCCTGCTGGCCGTCAAGCCGCAGCTCTGGCGGGCCGCCGCCGCCGCCATCGAACCGCACCTGGCGCCTGACGCTGTCATCGTTTCCATCGCCGCCGGCGTCGGCCTGGACGACATCTCGCGGGCGTTCGGAGGCCGGCGCGTGGCGCGGGTGATGCCCAACACCGCCGTGGCCATCAACCAGGGCGTCGCCAGCCTCTACGCCCCTGATCCCGAGGCTCGCGCCCGGGCCGAGGCGATGTTCACGCCGGTGGCCAAGGTCGTTCCGCTGGAGCGCGAAGACCTGATGCATGCGGCGACGGCGGTCGCCGGGTCCGGACCGGCCTATCTCTACGCCTTCGTCGAGGCCCTCACGGCCGCCGGCGTCGAGGCCGGGCTGACGACCGAGGCCGCCGCCGACATGGCCCGCTCCATGGTGGTGGGGTCCGCGGCCCTGATGGCCCAGAGCGACGAGGAGCCGGCCGAACTGCGCCGCCAGGTCACCTCGCCAGGCGGCACGACCCAGGCGGCGCTGGAGGTGCTGTTGCCCAACCTGCAGCCGCTGCTGGTCAAAGCCGTGGCGGCGGCGGTGAAGCGCTCAAAAGAACTTGGCTGACCTTTCCTCGCCCGCTACGCGGGGAGGAGAAGTTAGCCCGGCAACCGGATAATCGCCCGCAGCCCGCCCAGCGGCGCCTTGTCCAGGGTCAGATCCCCACCGAGCCCGCGCGCCACGTCGCGGGCGATGGCCAGGCCAAGGCCCACGCCCTTCTCATTCTGGTTCCGCGACTCATCCAGCCGGTTGAACGGCTTGAAGGCGTCCTCATAGTGCTCCGGCGCGATGCCAGGGCCATCGTCGTCGATCAGGATTTCCACCCCACCGGCCGGCGTATTGCGGACGCTGACCTCGACATGCTCGCCATGCACGGCGGCGTTCATTACCAGATTGGTGAGGGCGCGCTTCAGGGCGTTGGGCCGAACACTGACCGATAGCGAGGGATCGGCGCTCAGGGTGACCTTGCCGCCGGCCCGCACAGCGCCCTCGACCACTTCCTCGATCAACCCGGCCAGCCGCACCAGCTCAACGGCTTCGCCGCCCTCGCCTCGGGCAAAGGCGAGGTATTCGTCGATCATGTGCTCCATCTCGGAGAGGTCGCGCTTCATGTCGTCGATGCGGCGCGAGGGCTCGGCCAGGGCCAGCTCCAGCTTCAGGCGAGTGAGCGGGGTGCGCAGGTCATGGCTGACCGAGGCCAGCAGGGCGGTGCGCTGGTCGATATGGCGCTGGATGCGGGACTTCATGGCCAGGAAGGCCTGGGCCGCCTGGCGCACTTCCCGCGCGCCATAGGGCTTGAAATCGGGCTGGTCGTCGCCCCGTCCAAAGGCGTCGGCGGCGCTGG
This sequence comes from Caulobacterales bacterium, assembly GCA_038236615.1. Classification (GTDB taxonomy): domain Bacteria; phylum Pseudomonadota; class Alphaproteobacteria; order Caulobacterales; family Caulobacteraceae; genus Caulobacter. Next base: position 199,246 of record JBBRZO010000002.1, on the reverse strand, counting down.
CCAGGCGCTCGATGGCCCGGACCTGGTTGCGGATGAACAGGACGGCGATGGCGGTCAGCAGGAAGGTGGCGATGGCCAGCCACAGCACGAAGATGTGGCCCTGGGTCGCGTAGGCGCGGTCACGGTTGGCGATGATGCGGAGGAGGGCGCCGTCCTTCATCTGCACCCGGATATCGACATAGGCCGGATAGCGGGTGGTGCTGAACCAGTAGGGATGGTCCAGGTGCTCGCCCAGCGCCTTGTCCAGGGTGCGGTCCACACGGGCGAACAGCGAGGGATGGCGATAGGCCGGCAGGCTCTTGCGCCAGACGGCGATGGAGAGGCCCAGCGAATCCTCGGCGCGCTGGCTAAGGCGTTCAACGGCCTGCGGGCTGGGGTCGGCCTGGTATTCGTCGGCGACCCAGGCGATGTCGCCGGCCAGGCCGTCGGAGAGGCGGCTGGTTACGGTCTGCCAGTGGGCGTCGAAGAACACCCAGGTCACCGCCACCTGCATGATGGCGATCGGCAGGATGATGATCAGCAGCGAGCGGCCAAATAGCGAGGTGGGCAGCCACCGTTTGATCTGGCGCGGAATGAAGATCTTCATGCGGCGCGGCAGCGACATGGCTCTTGGGCTCTAATCCGGCGCCAGACGGTAGCCGACGCCCCGGACGGTCTGAAGATAGCGCGGATTTTTCGGATCGTCCTCGATCTTGCGTCGAAGGCGGGTGACCTGGACATCGACGGCCCGGCCGCTGGCGTCGGCGGTGTCGCGCGCCAGCTCCCAGCGGTCGACCGGGGCGTTGGCCGCGCGGGCCAGGGTGCGCAGCAGTTCGACCTCGGCCTCGGTCAGGCGGATGGGGGCGCCGTCGCGGGTCAACTCGCCTCGGGCGGAGTCGAAAGCGCAGGCCCCCATGGTCAGCACCTGGGGTCCGGTGTCGCGGGGGCCGGCCCTTCGCAGGATGGCCTCGATGCGCAGCAGCAGTTCCTGCGGCTCGAAAGGCTTGGGCAGATAGTCGTCGGCCCCCGCGGTCAGGCCCTCGATGCGATCGCCGCCCTCGCCCTTGGCGGTCAGCATCAGAATCGGTGTGCGGCCCGTTTCGCCGGATTGGGCGCGGATGCGGCGGGTGAAGGCGATGCCGTCTTCGCCGGGCATCATCACATCCAGGACCAGCAGGTCGAAGTCGAGCGTCTGCATCAGGCGCCCGGCCGCCTCACCGTGCGGGGCGACGGTGACGCGGAAGCCGGCCCGGGTCAGGAATTCCTTCAGCAGATTGCGGATGCGGTCGTCGTCGTCGACGACCAGCAGGTGCCGATCTGGTTTGTTATTCATGCGGGCTTGGCATTCATCTAGGTCTCCTCCCGACGCTGGCCGATGGTCAGGCGCGGCCCGGCCAGTGAGGCCAGGATGCGCCGCGCCGCCCCAACCCCGTCAAGGCCGCCATCGCGATAGGCGCGGGCCAGCAGGATACGCAGCCGTTCACTCACCCGATTTTCAAACGCCTCACCCTCGGGCGTCAGGCTGGCGGGCCGGCGGCGGGCGTCCAGCTCGGCGGCGCTCTTCTCGACCAGGCCGGCCTTTTCGAGCTCAGCCAGCGTGCGGCTGGCGGCCTGCTTGGAATAGCCGGTCAGCCGCGCCAGCTCCCGCACCCCCACACCCGGCCGCCGGCGCAGCAGAAAGGCGGCGCGCCAGTGCGGCCTGCTCAGACCCTTGGCCTCGGCTTCCAGCGCCGTTTCCACCGCCGCCCATAGCGCCGCCTCGGCCAGAAGCAGAAGCTCCAGGCCAAGGTCCAATTCGTCTTCACGCAGGATCAGGCGAGGATCGGCGATGGTATTCATGCTAGAGGGGCAATTCGTTTGACCGGGGCCCCAGGAGGGGGCCATTGGGGTTGGATGTAGCTAGGAGAAATAAACCCGATGTCTCTCGTTCCCTTCGACGATCGTGATGGCTGGATCTGGCTGGACGGCGAATTCGTGCCCTGGCGCGAAGCGAAGGTGCACGTACTGACCCATGCGCTCCATTACGCCTCGGCCGTGTTCGAGGGCGAGCGGATGTACAACGGAAAGATTTTCGAGCTGACGGCCCATACCGAGCGGCTGTTCAAATCGGCGGAAATCCTCGATTTCAAGATCCCCTTCACGGTGGCCGAGATCGACGAGGCCTGCAAGGAGACCTGCGCCCGGAACGGCTTCACAGACTGTTACCTTCGTCCCATCGCCTGGCGCGGGACCGAGCAGATCGGCGTCTCGGCCCAGCAGACCAAGATCCACGTGGCCATCGCCACCTGGGATTGGCCCAACTATTTCGACCCCGAACAGAAGCGCAAAGGCATCCGCCTGACCCACGCCCTCTACAAGCGCCCCTCACCAGAGACGGCCCCGACGGCGTCCAAGGCGGTGGGCCTCTACATGATCTGCACGATCAGCAAGCATGCGGCTGAGCGTGACGGCTATGCCGATGCCCTGATGCTCGACTATCGCGGCTACATCGCCGAATCGACCGGGGCCAACATCTTCCTGATCCGCGACGGCGTGATCCACACGCCGACGCCCGACTGCTTCCTGGACGGCATCACCCGCCGCACGGTGATCCGGCTGGCGCAGGAAAAGGGCTTCGAGGTGGTGGAGCGGCACATTCCGGGTGAAGAGCTGGGGACCTTCTCGGAGGTCTTCCTGGTCGGCACCGCCGCCGAGGTCACCCCGGTGTCCGAGATCGGCGAGCATCGCTTCCAGCCCGGCAACATTTCGCTGTCGCTGATGGATGATTACGCCAAGCTGGTGCGCGGCGAGACCGTAAGCGCCTGAATGATGAAGCGGGGCGGTCGGAAGCGGTCGCCCTGTTTTTTTAGGCCAGGCGGGCTTCCAGCTCGGCCAGCCGCTCGCGGGTGATGGCCAGCTCGGCGCCATAGGCGGTCGGGTCGGCGGCGGCCAGGGCGCCGGCAATATCGAAGCTTTCCTTATAGAGGGCCAGGGCCCTGACGCGGTGGCCGCGGTCCTCGCGGGCGTCGGCCAGGCGCTCCAGAGCCAGGGAGAGGGCCCGCCTGTTGGCGGGCGCGGACGAGGCGGCGACCAACTTGCGGCGCAGGGCCACGACCTCTTCATAGGCCTCCAGGGCGGCGTCCAGCCGACCCTCGTCGGACGCGATGTCCCCCACCCCGGTCAGGGCGCCAGCCAGGGCGACTGCCGACGCCGGATCGCCCGGGGCCGCGGCCAGCAGGGCGCGACCGTAGCTGGCGGCGTCCTCATAGGCCTCATGGGCCTCATCCAGTCGGCTCTGGGCGCGGACGAGGTCGCCCAGGTCAACTGCAGCCAGCAGCCGCTCGTGATCATTGACCGCCAATGTGGGAAGCCGCCGCGCGAGGGCGGCGGCTTGCGACCAGTCTTCCTTGCGGGCCAGGGCGTGGAGTTCGCCACGCACGGCCACGAACTCCCCCGCCGAAGCGGGCTCCGGAACGATCGATGGCGCTTTAGGCGGTGGGGTCGCCGGGACGACCGGCTCAGCCGGCTCCGACGACAGCGCCGCTTCAGTCCCCGACGTCTCGCCCAGCGGCATCGGCGCCGAGGCGGTGAAGTCGGTTACATAGCCGGCCGATTTACGCTTTTTTTTTGAGCCGCCGCCGGGAGGGCCCTTGGGCATCAGGCCGGCCACGAACACCACCACGCCCAGCAGAATGGCCGCGCCGCCCACGACCATGTGCTCGGGCTCGAAGGCGCCCAGCGGCAGCGGCGGCAGGTGGGCGCCGACAAGGCCGGTCGGCTGAACGATGGCCCAGCCCAGGGCCGCCAGCCCCAGCCCCAACAACAGGCCGACTATTCGCGCGATCATGTCCGTGTCCCCTCCGAGCGTCCGCGGAACCCACGGTTTCGGGGCGAAGGGGCGGGGTCAAAACCGCTCGCCCCTCAGGGGAGGGCCTGAGAGGCGACCGTTCGAATCTTAGGCGGAATAGGGGCCGGGCGCCTTCAGAACAGCCAGGATTGCGGCCTGGGATAGGGCTCGTCCTTGAGCAGGTAGTAGCCGCCCAGAGCCAGGCGAATGGCGCTCCAGATGACCACAGAGCCGATAATCGCCCCCCCGACCGCCATCATCGGCGCGCCGATCAGCACGATCAGCAGGGGCAGGCCGAACACCACCAGCGCGCAGCCGATCAGGAACCAGCCGATGCTGAGCCAGAAGGTGCGGATGATGAAGGTGTAGTGGCTCTGCATCTTGGGGCTGGCCTCGGCCCGGTTGAAGTAGGCGATCAGCAGGGCGAAAATGATCGTCACCCCGTGGGTCAGTCCGATCAGATACAGGACATAGGCTACCGCCGGCAGCACGCGCTCTTCATGCGCCGTGGCGCTTGGAGTCGGCGTCGGGACGGGTTGGCTGGTTTCGCTCATGGTCGGTCTCCGGATCGGGGAGCCATATTCGCGTCAATGGCGAAGCGAGGCAAATGAACCTCGCTTCATGAAGGATTTTCAACCCAGCAGGCCGGGCGGGATGGCCCTGGGATCGAAGCCGCCGCTCTCCCGGCCCAGCCAGGGCGTGACGGCGAAGATCAGGATGAGGCCGAACGACAGGCGGGCGGCCAGGGCGACACCCAGCCCCGCCATCCCCGCGCCCACTGACGCCAGCAGCAGAGCCACAACGCCCAGAGCCAGAAGGCCGCCGGTCAGGGTGAGGATATCGCGCTGGGCGAAGGCTGTGGTCGAGAAGCGGGCGTCCGGAGCCGCGTCGGCGGCGACAGCGGCGATGGCGCGGATCAGCGGGGCGAAGCTGGCGGCGCCATTCGAGCCGCGCAGGCCGTGCGAGGGGATGGTCGCCCGGGCGGCGGCGAAGGTCAGCCAGGCCACCCGGCCCCGCCCACCCGGCGCCACGGAGAGCCGCAGGCGGCGCAGGGTGCTGAGCGGCAGCGGCCGCTCGATCCGGCCGCGCCGCTCTATCAGCATATCGCCGTCCAGGGTCCAGCTGGTCTCCGGCTGCAGCGGCGCCAGGCGCGCCCAGTGGGTGAACAGGGGCTCGGGCGCGGCCATGGCCTAGAGGTCGTTCAGGCTGTCGTCGGCCCGCCGCGCCCAGGCGCCGGGGGACCAGTCGATGCTCGCCAGGTCGGCGGCGGTCAGGGTGCAGGCGTTGGTCGGAGTCTCCTGCACGCGCACGGCGTCAGCCGCGAACAGGCCGTCGGCCGCCAGGAAGGCGGTCAGCTTGCGCAGGAAGCCGATGGCCAGGGCCTCGGTGGTCGGATCGCCGTCGAAGGTCATTATCCGCGACAGGCGCTCGGGCTCATGCTCGCGGAAATACCTCAGCAGCGGGTCGGCCAGGCTGAGCTGGAAGGCGTGATCGACGCAGTTGTCGATCCAGCCATGCCAGCGGCCTTTGGCGTGCTCGAAGGCGGCGGTCATGTTCGAGGCGCCGAAGTCCATGGGCTTCAGTGGCCGCAGCGTCACCACGACGAGCTCGTCATGGCCGTGCGGGGTCAGGCACTTGCCGCTGGTGTCGGTGAGCAGCCGGTGGGCCATGGAATAGCGGCGGGAAAACTCTAGGCGAATCATCAGACAGTCTCGTCGAAGGCCACGTCGCGGGGCCGGCCAACCAGGCTCTCGGCGCCGTCGACGGTCAGGATCTGGCCGGCAAAGGAAGGGGTCTCGACGATGAAGCGCAGGGCGCGCGCCAGGTCGTCGGGGGTGGAGGTGACGCCCATGGGCGTGGCGGCGCCGGCCTTGGGCAGGGCCTCGGCCGGCAGGTCTTCGCTGGGCAATGTGGCGCCCGGCGCGATGCCGCAGATCCGCACGCGCGGGGCCAGGGCCAGGGTCAGGGCCTGGGTCAGGCCCGCCAGCGCCACCTTGCCGGCGGTGTAGGAGAAATAGTCGGGGTTGGGGGAGTGGACCTTCTGGTCCAGCAGGTTGACCACGACGCCGACGTTGCCGTCAGCCGCGAAGGCCTGGATCAGGAAGATCGGGGCCGTGAGGTTGCTATCGATGGCGGCGCGCCAGGCGGCTTCGCTAGCCGACTGCAGGGTGTCGTAGGAGAAGGTCGAGGCGTTGTTGACCAGCAGGTCCAGCCGCCCGAACCGGGCGCGTACGGCGGCTATCAGTGCGGCCGGGGCGCCGGGTTGGGCCAGATCGGCCTGGAAGACGTCGGCGTCGGGACCCAGTTCGGTGGCCAGGGCGCGGGCCTCGGCTTCCGAGCCGCGATAGTGAATGGCCACCGCATAGCCCATGGCGGCGCACTCGCGGGCCAGCCGGGCGCCGATGCGCCGGGCGGCGCCGGTGACAAGCGCGACCTGTTTCACTCTGGCCTCGGCCGGTGCCGGAACCACTCGACGCCGGCGGCGGCGGCTTCCGGGAAGATGTCCGGCTTGACGATGCGGACGCGGCAGGCCTCGACCAGCGGGTCCTCGAAGGCAAACTCGATCAGTTCGGCGACCAGGGTCTCGAGGAGGTCGATATGGTCGCGCTGCGGCCAGGTCAGCAGGTGTTTGCGCACCCGGTCATAGTCGATGAAGACGCCAGGTTGGGCGGGATCGAAGCGGGTCGTCGACCACATCTCGACGGAGACAAGCAGGCGGTTGGGCTGCTCGGGATCGCGCTCCCAGTCGTGCAGGCCGCAACGCACAAAGAGTTCCGCGTCCTCGATGAGGACACGCTGGTGGTCTGACCAGCCACGCCAATCAGTAGAGAGAGCAGGAGGAGTGAATTGGGTCATGCGGGCTCACGAAACGGGCCGGGCAATCCCGGCGTCCCAAAGTGAAAGCCGCCCGCTGTCCCGGGTCGCCTTCGACGGGAGATCAGTCGACGCGGTGGAACTCGAAGATGTTGAGCGCGCAGACCACGATGAGGAAGGCAGCGATAACGCCGATGGCGAGCATGGGGGCGACTCCGAAGATTTCGACCCGGCTTTAGCGAGATGAGGCGCGACCGGCAAGGGCGAGCGGCGCTAGAGTGCCAAACATGCTCTGGCGTCGCCGTGTCGAACCCATTCTCCGCCCGCTGATTTTCGCCTGGTTCAAGCTGAGCCGGGGTCTGACCCTGGGCGTGCGCGGCATCGTCCGGGACAGCGAGGGGCGGGTTCTGCTGATCGAGCACACCTACACCCATGGCTGGTTTCTGCCGGGGGGCGGGGTCGAGCGAGGCGAGAGCGCCGAGGAGTCGCTGGCCCGCGAACTGGTCGAGGAGGCCGGCGTGAAACTGATCGGCCGGGCCCGGCTGGTCTCGATCCATTCCAACGAGACCTATCACCAGGGCGACCATGTGCTGGTCTATCTGGTCGACGGCTGGGAGCCCGTCCCGCCGACCCAGAAGGGCGAAATCCACCAGATTGCGTGGTTCGCCCTGGACGCCCTGCCTGACACCCTCAAACCTGGCCACCGTCGGCGGCTGGCCGAGGTGTTTGGCGAGGCCGAGGTGGATGTGCTCTGGTAGGCGAAACACCAGAGGAAATGTCCATGCCCCTGCAGCCCATCGCCACCGAGAGCTTCCAGAAGATCGCGGTCGGCATCGACCGGCCTGAGGATGTGGTGGTCGGCAAGGACGGCCGGATCTTCGCCTCGGACCACCAGTGTGCGGTGGCGGAGATTCATCCCGACGGCAGCTTCACTCGGATGGGACCGCAGGGCGGGGCGCCCAACGGCATCAATATGGACCCGCAGGGGCGGGTGCTGATCGCCAACTTCGGCATCTATGACAAGCAGGAAGGCCCCCTGCAGCGGTTCGACCCGGCGACGGGGAAGCACGAAACCCTGCTGGCGGAGGTCGGCGGCAAGCGCCTGACCTCGGCCAACTATCCGGTCATGGATCGCGACGGCAACATCTGGTGCGCCAACTCCACCCACGCCGAGACCTGGCCCCAGGCGCTGGACGGCCGCACCGACGGCTTCATCTTCGTGCTGCGGCCGGACGGCTCGAGCAGCATCGAGGCCGAGGGACTGAAGTTTCCCAACGGCATGGCGCTGTCGGCCGACGAGGCCTGGCTCTACTGCGCCCAGACCAGCGGGGCGGACGTCATGCGCTTTCCGATCCGCCCGGGCGGCCGGCTGGGTCCGGGCAAGCGCTATGGGCCGGTGCTGGGCCGGCTAGCCGAAAAGGACGGCCATCCGGACCTCGGCTACACCGATGGCGTTGGCATGGACGCCGTCGGCAACCTCTGGGTCTGCCTGCCGGCTGACAACAAGGTGGTGGCCATCACCCCCTCCGGCGATGTGGTGACGGTGATCCACAATCCCGAGGGCGGCACGGTCAATCACCCGACCAACGTCACCTGGGGCGGGGCGGATCTGAAGGACCTCTATATCGGCTCGATCCGGGCCGGCTATGTCGTCAAGGGGCGCAGCCCCGTGGCGGGTCTGGCGCTGATCCACCAGCGCTAACTACTTCACGCGCGCCAGCATCAGCCCGTCCCAGCCCTTGGAGCCGACCGTCTGGATGGCGGTCGCCTCGATGCGCGGTTCCTTGGCGAGGCGTTCCATAAGCCGGCGCACGCCCTGCACGGCGCTGTCGCCGTTCGGATCGGTCACCGCCCCGCCGCGCACCACATTGTCGACAATGATCAGCCCGCCGGGCCGGGTCAGCCGCAGGGCATGCTCGAAATACCCGGAGTTGTTCTGCTTGTCGGCGTCGATGAAGCTGAAATCCAGCGGCCCCTCGACGGCGGGGAGCAGATCTAGCGCCAGCCCGGTCCTCACCTCGGCCCGGTCGGCCAGCCCGGCGTGCGCCAGATTGCTCCTGGCCACTTCGGCATGTTTTGCATCGATCTCCAGACTGACCAGTCGCCCGTCGGCGGGCAGGGCTCTGGCCAGCCAGATGGTCGAATAGCCGCCCAGCGTCCCGACCTCGAGAATGCGCCGGGCGCCGATGGACAGGGCCAGCATGTAGAGCAGCCTACCCTGGTTGGGCGCCACGGCGATGCGAGGCAGGCCTGCGGCGTCGCTGGCGGCCAGAGCGGCGGCAAGGGCGTCATCCTCGGGGACGAGGGCCTCGCAGAGGTAGTCGTCGACAGCGGTCCATTGTTTTTGAGGCATGCCTCATCCTAGGCTTGGAGCCAGGGAGAGCCAGATGAAAACAGCAGACATTGCCTACGAAGCCGACGGGGTCCGGATGGTCGGAACCCTGGCCACGCCCGACAATCTGACCGGCAAGGTTCCCGGCGTCCTGGTCTGCCATGAAGGCTTTGGCCTGTCGGATCATGCCCGCGACATTGCAGGGCGCCTGGCCGAGGCCGGCTATGTCGCCTTCGCCATGGATTACTACGGCGGAGGGCAGCCGATCAGCGACTCGAGCGAGGCGATGAAGCGGATCATGGCCTGGATGGCTGACCCGACCGGCATTCGCGCGCGGGCCACGGCGGCGCTGGGCGTGCTCAAGAGCCAGCCGAGCGTGGATGCGGGCCGGCTGGCGGCCATCGGCTATTGTTTCGGCGGGACGACGTCGCTGGAGCTGGCCCGGCAGGGCGAGGACCTCAAGGCGGTGGTCGGCTTCCACTCCGGGCTCGGCACGTCCCGGCCGCAGGACGCCGCCAACATCAAGGGCAAGGTCCTGGTCCAGATCGGCGCCGACGATCCGATCATCCCGCCGCAGCAGCGGACGGACTTCGAAAAGGAGATGACCGAGGGCAAGGTCGACTGGCGGATGCTGCTCTACGGCGGCGCCGGCCACAGCTTCACCAATCCCCTGGTCGACCAGATGGGCCGCCCCGGCTTCGCCTACAGCAAGAGCGCCGACCAGCGGTCCTGGAGGGCGATGATCGACCTGTTCGACGAGGCGTTTGCTTAGAGTCCCTCAGGTGTCGCGCGGCCAGAGGTCGTAGGTCTCGATCCGTCCGACCTTGGCGATGGCAGCCTGCACGTCCGGTCGGGCCAGGACGGTGTCGAGGCGCTCGGCCATCACTTTGGCGAAGGGCGGGACGAAGCCGTGATCATTGAATTCCTGCAGATCGCTGAGCGTCTCCGTCCGCTCCTGCGGGTCCTCCAGACGACGGATCAGCACCTGGGCGGCGCCGTCAAGGTCGCCGGAGCAGACCAGCAACTCCTGCAGATCGGCGGCGTTGACCGGCCACAGCTTGCGCATCTCGGCGATATCGGCCTGCACCTTGGCCGTATCGCCCAACTGGGCGTGGGCGCAGCCATCGACATAGAGCCGCACCATCTGGCCATAGCCGCTCATGCCGCCGACCTTTGCGATGGCCGCCAGGGCGTCCTTGGGTCGGCCCAGGTCGACATACTGGTCGCCGAGATTGAGCACCTGGCTGGTGTTGTCGTCGCCGCCTTCCTGGACCTTGGCGCCCTTGGCCTGGATGGCGAGCGCCTCGTCCACTCGCCCAGCCTCCATCAGGAAGCGGGCCTGGATATCGTAGAGCCAGTTGGCCTGGTCATCGAGATCGGCATAGGACGCCTCGCCCTTGGCCTTGACCTTCTTGATCGCCGCCTCGATCAGGGCCTGGGCGGCGTCGAACTGGCCCAGTCGCCGCATCTCGCCGACCTGGCCCAGCAGCGGCTCCAACTGGTCGGGCGAGGCCTTGGCAGCCTGGGTCAGCTGTTCCAGCCGGACCTGGGCGGCCCGGCGAGGGTCGAAAGCGGGATCGCCGCGCCGGACCACCGGATCGAAGCGGCGGTCGGCGCGCATCTCGATGATCTGGTCGGGCAGGGTGACCTTGGCCACCACGGCCTGGGCGCCGGCGACATCGCCACGGTCCAGCAGGATGCCGGCATATTCGGTCCACAGGAAATCGGGCTCGGCGATCACAGAGTCGGGCTGCCAGTTGAGCCTGAACAGGATACCGTCGAACTGGGCCAGGGCCTCGGTGGGCTTGTCGAGGAGGGAAACCTGCTCGTGCAGACCCAGCACCATCGAGTGGCTGAGCTTACGCACGTCGTCGGGCGAAAGGTCGGCTAGTCTGGTGAAGCTGACCAGCACCTCGGCGCCGTCCTTCGTGATGGCGGCGGCCCACATGCGGATCAGCCAGTCGTGGCCCTCCGCCTCGGGCATGGCCGTGGCGACCTTGCTTTGGGTCAGGGCTTCGGCAGCGTGATCGGTGATCAGGGCGGAGGTCGCGAAGGTCGCCACGATGGCGTGGCGGCGCGGACCCGGCTGAGCGGCCAGTTCGTCGCTGTTCATCAGCGGCTTGAGGGCTGCATAGACGCCGGCCCAGTCCTTGGCCTGGAGGGCCCGGCCGGCGCGGTCGATGGCGTCTTCGAAGCCGCTCTGGGCCTTGCGCGGCACAGCCGGGTTCATGGGCGGCCGACTGTCGGCGGCTACGGGGGAGCCGGTTACGCCGGCCGTCAGGGCCGCCAGCAGGATGACAAGGATCGGACGCACACGACTTCCCCCACACTTCCAGCGGGAAGAGATCACGCGGCGATCAGACCTGCAAGTTAGCGGCTGGTAAGTTAGCGGCTGGCGGACTGGTAGATGTCGGCGACGTCCAGGCAGGCGCTGCGGGCGAAGTTCCAGTTGGAATTTTCGTTCATGCCCTGGTCGGCCAAGGTCCTCAGTCCGGCGTCGCGGCCTGACAGGATGGCCGGAGCCACCACCTGAACCGCATCGCCGCGCGAAAGGCCCCGGTCGGTCATCAGCCGCTTGATGGCCTGGTCTGCGAAGCCCAGCGCCCGAGTCTTGGCCGCTTCGGCCCCAGCCGCGTCACCGCGTTCGCTCAGGTAGTTGCTGGTGGCGCCGAACAGGCCGGCGCACTGGGCCTGGGTCGACCAGTAGGTCTGGCCCGCCAGCTTCTCGGTCAGGCCGGTGCCGCCGTTGAAGATCAGATCGCCGGCCATGGCCGGAACCGCGGTCGACAAAGCCAGTCCGGCCGTCAGGACTGTCATCAGAGTGCGCTTCATGCTCGCCTCCATCCCGCCCGGGGAAACGGGCCGCGCGAAACTGTGACTCCATGCGAGGCCTCTGACAACGGTCTCGTGTGAGAGGCGAGATGCTGATCGCCTGGGAAGCGCACTGGCGTTGCGACGCAGCACGAACGTTCTGGGCGAACGGCGGAGTCTTGCGCGGAGAAGAGTCAAGACTCTCAAGCGACTAGCCTGTCGGGCGCCATAAAATCATGCTGCACCGCAGCAATTGCTTGCGAATCGATACCGTTGGCGCCATAAACCCCGGCATAAGTGGGATTTCGGCCATTTCGTGAACCGGTCGGACCCCCGCGTCGAAGAGCTCCAGGCGTGCGTTTTGGGGGGCAATTCGAAGCGCATGTCGGGGGGCGATCCGCCCTCGCCGCACAGGACACGATCCTTGTTCGAGCCTTCGCAAACGCGCGTCAGCGCGGATGGACACCTATTCTCTAAATCGACCGGCGGCTGGAAAGCCCTGGTCGGCGCAGCTCTGACCGGCACTGCGGTCGGACTGATTGTTGGGGCCGCCTATCTGGCCGGGGGCATGGCCCAGGCCGCCTCGCAACACGCCCGGATCGCTCGGCTGGCGGACGCCGCCCAGGACGGGTTCTCGGAATCCAGCCTGAAAACCGCCGCCGGCCGGATGGACGCCGGTATGCTGTTCGTCGCGCAGCGCCACGACCCCTACACCAGCGCCGGCGCCGCTCAACGCGATCGCCAAGCCGCCTTGCTGGCCGCGCGGCTGGAACGCCGGGCCGAACAGAAGGCCGACGACGGCGGCGGCGTGTTGCTGCGCGCCAGTTTCGGCGGCGCCTTCAACCCGGCGGCCTCGCCGTTCCGCTTGAGTGGGGCGCTTGAAGCCTCGCGCGATCTCGATTGCCTGACCGCCGCCGTCTACTACGAAGCCCGTGGCGAGACGCCTTCCGGCCAGGCGGCCGTGGCCCAGGTTGTGCTCAACCGCGTCCGCCATCCGGCCTTCCCCAAGACGGTCTGCGGCGTGGTTTTCCAGGGCGCCTATACCGGCGGAATCTGCCAGTTCAGCTTCGCCTGCGATGGCTCGATGCGGAAGCGGCGTGAGCCGGCCGCCTGGTCCCGGGCCGAAAGGGTCGCCGCCCGCGCCCTGAACGGCTTTGTCATGGCCGAGGTCGGCAACGCCACCCACTTCCACACCATCAATGTCTCGCCCTTCTGGGGCCCGCGCATGCTGCGGGTGGCTCAGGTGGGCCTGCACGTCTTCTACCGCTTCGGCGGACCGTCCGGCGCGCCTGGCGCTTTCACCGGCCGGCCGACCCTGTCGATCGTCAGCGCGGACGGCGCCCCGGTCTACGGGCCGGCGCCGACCCTGACCAGCGCGCCGCTTGGCAATACCGAAGTGCTGATGGCCACCGCCGTAGTGGCCGCACCGTCGGCCGGCGTCGGCGGCCCGCTGGACCGCGGCCAGGAGCCGGCCTCGGCCCCCAAGGGCGAGCCCGAAGCGACCAAGACAACCTCGGCCGACAAGCCGGCCAAGTCCGCTCCCACATCGACGTCAGCGGCTTCCTGACCTGACCGGGCAGGAACCGGGCGGCGAAACGTAGTGGCTTGCCGGCCTGGCCGACGATGGAGTGCAGGTTCTTGCCGTTGTGAAAATGGCCCTTCGGCTGGAATCGCTGGACATGAGATGATGCCTCCCTCCCGATGAGGACAGAGCCATGAGTGACGACGGCCAGCAATCCAGGGACGCCTTGGCAAGGCAGCTTCTCGGCAAGGGCTACGACGAACTCGACGACATCAAGAAGAGCGTCATCGACGTCATGTCGGACGGCGCCCCGACCGGCCTGCATCCGCAACTGAGGACAGACGACCGCACCTACTGGGACCGGCTCGCCGACCAGGTGGCGGCGGTCGGCGGGTCCTGGGGCTTCATCTTCGGGTTCGGGATCGTCCTGGCAGCCTGGATCGGCTCGAACCTGATTCTGACCATCTGGCACAGCGCCTTCGACCCCTACCCCTTCATCTTCCTGAACCTCCTGCTCTCGACCCTGGCGGCCATCCAGGCGCCGGTGATCATGATGAGCCAGAACCGCCAGGCCACGAAGGACCGCCAGGCGGCCGAGCACGACTACATGGTCAACCTGCGGGCTGAGCTAGAGATCATGCGGTTGCACGACAAGCTGGACCAGCTGCGGGACACTGAGATCCTCGACATGATCAGATGCCAGAACGAGACCCTGGAGCTGATGCGCCGGCAGGTGGCGGGGTTGTCGGACAAGATCGAGGACTAGAGTTTCAACAGATAGACGTGCTCGCCCTCCAGCACGGCCTCGCCCCGCTGGTTGATGACGCTGGCCTGCATGGTGACGACGCCCGTCGTGCGCTGGCGCTTGAGCTCGGTGATCTCCAGGGCCGGGTAGAGGGTATCGCCGGGATAGGCGCTTTTCAGGATCCTGGCCCGCACCTCGATCATGCCCAACAGGGCGTCGCCGATCTCGTGCGGGAAGAGGCCGGCCCCGGCGGCGGTGAAGCACAGCACCTGCAGGCCGTGCGCCAGCGGTCCGGGATGGCCCAGGGCCTGGCAGTATTCGGCGTCGTAGTGGATGGGATGGTTGTCCAGGCTGACGGCCTGGAAGGCCGCGAAATTGCCGTCGCCGAGGGTGCGCGAAGGCAGGGGGTAGCGGTCGCCGACCTTATGATCGTCGAAGCCCTTGGCCGGGACGACGCGGTGAGTCTCATAGATGGGCGGCAGCGGCATCGAAGGCCTTTCAGGAAGCGCGGCGGAAGGCCTGCGGGGGCTGGCCGAAGGTGCGGACGAAGGCCCGGCGCATGCGCTCGGCGTCGCCGAAGCCGGACTCCAGGGCGACATCCTCGACCTGCAGCGGCTGGCCGTCCAGCAGGGCCCGGGCCGCCTCGATGCGCAGCCGCTCGATGGCCTTGGCCGGGGTGACCCCTGTGCGGGCGGCGAAGGCCCGGGCGAAGTTGCGCGGGCTCATGGCCACCCGTTCGGCCAGCTGTTCGACGCTCAGGGGCTCCTTGAGGTTCTGGCGGGCCCAGGCCAGCAGGTCATCGAACCGACCGGTTTCCAGTTCCAGCAGGGCCGAGAATTGCGACTGGCCACCCGGCCGGCGGTGATAGACCACCAGCTGCTGGGCTGTCTTGCGGGCGACCTCCTCGCCCAGGTCCGCCGCGATCATGGCCAGGGCCAGGTCGATGCCGGCGGTGATCCCGGCGCTGGTCCACACCTCGCCGTCGCGCGTGAAGATGCGATCGGGCTCCAGTTTCACGGCAGGATAACGGCGGGCGAAGTCGGCGGTGCGGTTCCAGTGGGTGGTGGCCCGCCGGCCGTCCAGCAACCCGGCCTCGGCCAGGATGTAGGCCCCTGAACAGACGCTGGCCGTCCGGCGGCTCTGGGCAGAGGTTCGGCGCACGAAATCCAGGGTCGCTTCACAGATGGTTGGCCCGCGCGTCCCCTCGCCACCTACGGCTACAAGGGTGTCGAGCCGCGGAGCCGAGGCGAACGGCCGGGCGGTCATCCTGACGCCTGAGGAGCTGGCCACCTCGCCCCCGTCGCGTGACAGGACTTGGATATCGTAGGCGCCCGGCTGATAGCGCCCGGCGATCTCGAAAGCGGCGATCGGCCCCGCCGCGTCCAGCAGCTGGAAGTCCGGAAAGATCAGGAAGCCGATGGCCCTGAGAAGGGGGCGGCCGCTCATGGCGTAAATGGTGGGAATAATGTCATTTCAGCCAGACGCTAGTCGCGCGATGATGCTGCGTCAACTGACAGGAGCCTTCGCCATGACCGACATCGTTTTCGCCCTCTATCCGGATGTCACCCAACTCGACTTCACCGGCCCGCACCAGTTCTTCTGCCGTCTGCCGGGTGCGAATGTCACTGTTGCCTCGGAAAGCGGCGAGCCGATCGTGACCGACGGCCTGACCTTCGCCGGCCTGAAGCGGCTGGCCGATATCGAACGCTGCGACGTGCTTTGCGTCCCGGGCGGCTTTGGCACGACGGCGGCGATGCAGGATGAGGCCTTCATGGCCCAGATCCGGCGATTGGCGGCCGGGGCGAAATACATCACCTCGGTCTGCACCGGCTCACTGATCCTGGCGGCGGCGGGGCTGCTGACGGGTAAGCGGGCGGCCTGCCATTGGGCTTGGCGCGATCAGCTCGCCCTGTTCGGCGCCATCCCCGACCCGGCCCGCGTCGTGCGCGACGGCAACATCTTCACTGGCGGCGGGGTGACGGCCGGGATCGATTTCGCCCTGACCCTGGCCGCGGAACTGGCGGGAGATGACATCGCCCAGGGCATCCAGTTGGGTCTGGAATACGCCCCCGCGCCGCCCTTCCAGTCGGGTCGCCCGGAAACCGCGCCGCCGGAGGTGCTGGCGCGGATCAACGACATCTTCGCCCAGGCCATGCCGGCCAGGCGGGCAGCGGCGGAATCGGTGGCGAACGCTCTGGCCTAGCGGACCCAGCGCAGCATGTGCGGAAAGGGCGGCGGACCATCCTGCGTCGCCCGATCCGGCGACACGGTCATGCCGTAAAGCTGCAGCAGAGGGACGCCGAAGTAGCGGCCGTCGTCGAAGGCCTCGGCCAGATTGGGCCCTTCGCCCTTGAAGGAGGGCGGATGGAAGACGACCGCCGACGGAAGGCCCAGATGGCGCCCCGCCGCGAAGGACCAGGCGGTGGCGGCCAGTTCGTCGCCGCCCGTCGACTCCAATTCCGGAGTCTCACGTCGATCCGGCAGGCAGACCGCGAGATGTCCGGCTTCGTGGAGCAGATCGCCCGGGGCATAGTCCGTGGCCGGATCATACAGGATGACGCCATCGCGGATGGTCATCCCCGGCAGGCCGGTTGGGCCGGTCAGCGTCTCGGCCCGCACCCTGAAGCCGACCTGCCGTATGAAGGCATTGATGCGCTCGACCAGCGCCAGCTTTTCATCCTGATCCGCACCGGCCATGATTCAAGGCTAGCTTGGTCAGGCTCCGAAAACCACAGAGGTCATGGAGATGGCGGCAAAGACGTCGTCGTTGAAAAAGTCCGGCCGTTCGCCCGGACCGGCGGCGCCCAGTACATAGAGCAGCGGCAGGTAATGCTCGGCGCTGTTGATCGAGGCCTCGGCGTCGGGGCCAAGGTCGGCATAATCGATCAGCGGCTGGTGATCGCCGGCCTCGATCAGTTGCTTGGCCGTCTCGTTGAAGCGCACAGCCCAGTCCGGCGTGCCGCCCTGCCGAAAATCGACGGCGCGCAGATTGTGCACAATGTCGCCGCTGCCGACGATCAGCACGCCCTCGTCGCGCAACGGCGCCAGACGCCGGCCCACGTCATAGTGCCACTGGTTGGGCTGCAGCCGATCCAGGCTGAGCTGTACGATCGGAATGTCCGCCTCCGGATACATCGGCGCCAGCACGCCCCACGACCCGTGGTCCAGGCCCCGGCTCGGGTCCTGCCTGACAGGATCGGGCGCCAGAAGCTCGGCGACCCGGCGCGCCAGGGCGGGATCGCCCGGCGCGGGGTACTGAACATCGAACAGCGCCTGCGGAAAGCCGCCGAAGTCATGGATGGTGGGCGGGGCAGTCGAGGCGCTGACCGCCGCGCCATGTGTCTCCCAATGGGCGGAAATGCAGAGAATTGACTTGGGGCGGGGCAGCCGCTGACCGGCCTGAGCCCACGCCTGTCGCCAGGGGTTATCCTCGATGGCGTTCATCGGCGAACCGTGGCCCAGGAACAGGACCGGGAGGCGCTCGGACATAACAGTCAATCCTTATCGCAACAGGTACGGATACAGATAAGCCTCGGCCCCACGATTGCAACCCTGATCCCGAGAGGCCCGGATTTGCCGGGCAATGCGTGGATTCATGGACCAGTCGCCTCAATTTGGCACGACCCAGCCGCCGGGGCGCTCCGAAGCGGGACGAATTCCGTCTGGCCGCGGCGGTGGTCTGGACGCCTTGCGCTTCCTCGCCTCGATGTTGATCGTGCTCTATCACTACGGCAGCCAGGCTCCGATCCCGCTCGACCAGCTTCACCCGGTGTTCGATCGCGGCTTCCTGGCCACTGACTTCTTCCTGATCCTGTCCGGCTACGTGTTGGGCCAGGCCTATGGCGGCCAGGTGCTGTCGGGCCGTATCGGGACGCTCCGCTTCGTGATCAAGCGGGTCACCCGCCTCTGGCCGGGTCAGGCCATCATGCTGATTGCCCTGGCAGGCGTGGTCAGCCTCTCGGCCCTGGCCGGCTTTGCGCCCGCCCATCCCGAGCATTTCACCCTCAAGGCCTTCTGGATGCAGATGTTCCTGGCCCAATCGTTGGGCCTGACCGGCGGCGCCGGCTGGAACATGCCCAGCTGGTCGTTGTCGGCCCTGCTGGTCTGCTATGCGGTCTTCCCGATGGCCTGGCGCTGGGTCAGTCGGGTCAAGGATCCGGTGCTGCCGATCGCGCTGGGCCTGATTTCAGTCCTGACCGGCGACCTGGTCTGCCGCATGGTTTTGGGTCACGCGATCAGCGACCTGCCGCTGCATCTGGGCGTGCTGCGGGCTCTGCCATTGTTCCTGCTGGGCATCTGCATCGCCCGTACGGTGCAGCAGGGCGCATTGCCGCTGCGCATCGCCCGGGATACCGCCTGGGCCTCGGCCGTTGTCCTGATCGTACTGCAGCTGATTGGTCGGTTGGACATGGCCAGCATCGTCGCCATCGCCGCCCTGGTTCTGGCCTGGGGCCGACTGCCGGTGCGCCGGCCCTCGGCGATGATTGAGAGCGGCGCCAAGCTGTCCTTTGCCCTGTTCATCACCCACACGCTTTCGGGCCTGATCTGGTTTGGCGTCGCCAGCGTCGTCGAGCGGCATCTCCCCGCCTCGCCGCTGATCAGCTGGACGCTCTGGGCCCTGGCCTTTCCCTTCGCCATGGTCGTGGCGGGCCTCTTCCACCGCCTGGTCGACAGCCCATTGCAGGACTGGATTGCACCCCGGCTGGCGGCCCGCCGTGTACGGACGGTTGCTGCCTAGTCTATCGCATCCAGCCCGACGTCCAGGATCGGGGCCGAGTGAGTCAGGGCGCCGACGCTGATCACATCGACCCCGGTCTCGGCGATGTCGACCACCGTGCTCAGGTCGACGCCGCCGGAGGCTTCCAGCACGGCCCGCCCGCGCGCCGCCGCCACCGCGATGCGCAGATCGGCCAGGTTGAAGTTATCCAGCATGACCACATCCGGTCCCTCGGCCAGGGCCTCCTCCAGCTGTTCCAGCCGGTCGATCTCAACCTCGACCTTGACCAGATGTCCGACGGCGGCCCGGGCGGCGCGCACGGCCGGCCCGACGCCGCCGCAGGCGGCGACGTGGTTGTCCTTGATAAGCACCGCGTCATCCAGGCCAAAGCGATGGTTGCGGGCGCCGCCGAACCGCACCGCCATCTTTTCCAAGGCGCGAAGGCCGGGTGTGGTCTTGCGGGTGTCGGTGATCGCCGCGTCGGTATGAGCGACGGCGCGGACATAGGCGCGGGTCAGGGTAGCGATGCCACTGAGGCGCTGGACGAAGTTGAGGGCTGTACGCTCGGCGGTCAGGATGGCGCGGGCGTCACCCTCGATGCGGGCCAGCACCGCCCCGGTCGGGACATCCTGGCCGTCGTAGGCCAGCGCCTCATAGAGGCACCCGCCGACCGCCGCGAAAGCCAGCCGCGCGCAGTCCAGGCCGGCGATGCGGCCCTCGCGACGGGCGGCGATGACCGTGGTCAGCCGGGTTCCGGCCGGGATGCAGGCCAGCGAAGTAATGTCGCCAGCCCGGCCGAGATCCTCGGAGAGGGCGGCGCGGACGATAGGGTCGATGATCAGATCGGGGAGGGTGGTCATCAGGTCAGGCGGCCTCAACGCACGGCGCGTTGGCCGGCAGGGTTATGATGGTGTGGCGCGGCCAGTCGAGCGTCTGGGGATAGTCGGCGCGGAAATGCCCGCCGCGGCTTTCGCGCCGCGCGAGGGCGGCTTCGGCGACCAGTCCGGCGACGGTCAGGATCGGACCTTCGCCATGCGCGGCCTTCAGACCCGCCACAAGTTTGGCCAGGCTGCCGAGGCCCTCGGCGTCGCGGATCACCCCGGCGTCGCGGCTCATGGCCTGCCGGAGTGATTGCAGCGCTGCGTCGGGCAAATCCGGGGCTGGCGCGACCGGCAGTGGCGCGGTGCGCGGCGTCTGGGCCCCGCTCATGTCGCGACCCGCCCGAGCGCCAAAGACGGCCGCCTCAAGCAGGCTGTTGGAGGCCAGGCGGTTGGCGCCGTGCACGCCGGTGGAGGCGCACTCGCCAGCGGCCCACAGACCGGCAAGGCTGGTGCGGCCATTCAGATCGGTGGCGATGCCGCCCATGTGGTAGTGGCAGGCCGGGACCACCGGGATCGGCGTCACGCGCGGATCGATCCCCGCCGTCATGCAGGCCGCGAAGACCGCCGGGAACTCGTGCGGAAAGGCCTCGCCGATCGCCGCGCGGGCGTCCAGGAAGGCGCCCCGGCCGGCGGCGCGCTCGGCATGGATGGCGCGGGCGACCATGTCACGAGGCCCCAGCTCGGCGGCCTCGGCGTACCAGGCCATGAAGGCCGTCCCATCGGCATTGACCAACTTGGCGCCCTCGCCGCGCAAGGCCTCGGTGGCCAGGGGCGCGGGGTCGGCGCCGATGTCGATGGCAGTGGGGTGGAACTGCACGAACTCCGGATCGACGATCCGCGCGCCGGCCAGGGCGGCCAGGCCAAGGCCTACGCCCTGGGCGGCGGTTGGCGTGGTCGTGACGGCATAGAGGCCGCCGATACCGCCCGTGGCCAGCAGCGTGGCGGGCGCGAGGATTTCGACCAGATCGCCCGCGCTCTCGGCCAGCACGCCGCGCACCGCGCCCTGGCTGTCCTGGATCAGGCCGCGCAGCCGTAGGCCTTCGCGAACCTCGATGTGCGGGGCGGCGCGGGCGGCGGCGATGACCGCTCGCATGATCTGGGCGCCGGCCTGATCGCCGCCAACCCGGGCGATGCGAGCCCGGCCATGGGCGGCCTCCAAACCCTGGGAAAAGCTCCCGTCGGCATTGCGGTTGAACGGCGCGCCCAGGGCGGCCAGGGCGCGGACGGCGTCAGGCCCCTCTTCTGTGAGCAGGGCGGCCGCGGCCGGATCGACCAGACCGGCGCCGGCGGTAATGGTGTCGGCGGCGTGCAGCCGGGGGCTGTCGCCCTCGCTGAGCGCGGCGGCCATGCCGCCTTGCGCCCAGGCGGAAGCACACGCCTCGCCGAGCGGGGCAGGGCTGAGCACCAGAACTTTACGCGGCGCGGCGGCCAGGGCGGCGGTCAGGCCGGCCAGCCCCGCGCCGACGATCAGCACCCCGTCATGATGGACGACATTCCTCATCGCAGTTCCGCCGCGGCGGCCTCCAGATCGGCGACGAACATGGCGTCGAAGGCTTCCTGCAGATGGCAGCCATGGCGGATCAGCCATTCGACCACCTCGCGGGCGTCCATCGGCATCAGACAGGCCTTGGCCTTGCCGACTTCCGGCGGGGTGGCGCGGACCATGTAGCGGCCGGCCAGCTTGGTAATGTGGATCATGGGGAGGATCCTTTCGTTTAGACTTGCTCCATCGCCTCGCGATGGTGTTCAGCGGTTTTCTCGTCGAAGCAGCAGAGCGTGACGGCCTTCAGGCCCGGCGCGGACTTCAGGAACTCGGCCACGGTGTGAAGGGCGATGTCGGCCGCCTCGTCAGCCGGATAGCGGTAAACGCCGGTCGAGATGGCCGGGAAGGCGATGGTCGCCAGATCGTTTTCCAAGGCCACCTCCAGCGAACGGCGATAGCAGCTGGCCAGCAATTCGGCCTCGCCCTGGCCGCCGCCCTGCCAGATCGGCCCCACCGTGTGGATGACGAACCGCGCCGGCAGGTCGAAGCCGGGGGTAATTTTGGCGTCCCCCGTCCGGCAGCCGCCCAACGGCCGGCAGGCGGCCAGCAGCTGTGGGCCGGCCACGCGATGGATGGCGCCGTCTACCCCGCCGCCGCCCAGCAGGCTGGTGTTGGCGGCGTTGACAATGGCGTCGACCTCCAGGGTGGTGATGTCGCCGACGACGATATCAACTCGGTTCATCAGATCAGCTCCACGTCGACGTGGTGGCGCGCCTTGACCAGGTCGTAGCGAGCCGGCTCGACCGGCGGGGGCAGATCGATCATCCGCTGGACAGCCAGCCGGGCGCGGGCCGCCAGGATCGGGTCGACAGTCACCTCGTGGCGGCCGGTCAGCAGGGCGTCGCGGATGTTCTCCAGCGTGATCCGCTTCATGTGCGGGCAGAGGTTGCAGGGGCCGACGAACTGGGTCTCCGGATGCTCGATGGCGACGTTGGAGGCCATCGAGCATTCGGTGATCAGCACCACCCGCCGCGGCTTGCGCATGGCGACATAGTCGCTCATCGCGGCGGTCGAGCCGGCGAAGTCGGCGGCGGCCAGCACATCTTCGGGACATTCCGGATGGGCCAGGATCTGCGCGTCCGGCCAGGCCTCGCGCATGTCGGCGATGTCCTGGGCGGTAAAGCGCTCGTGCACCTCGCAGCGGCCCTGCCAGGCGATGATCTTCACATCGGTCTGGGCGGCGACGTTGCGGGCCAGGAACTCATCGGGGATCAGAATGACCCGGTCGACGCCCCACTCGCGGGCGGCCCATTCGACCACCTGCACGGCGTTGGCGCTGGTGCAGCAGATATCGGTCTCGGCCTTCACCTCGGCGGTGGTGTTGACGTAGGTGACCACCGGCAGTCCAGGATAGCGTTGCTTGATCAGCCGGACGTCCGCCCCGGTGATGGAAGACGCCAGCGAGCAGCCGGCCCGCAGGTCAGGGATCAGCACGGTCTTGTCGGGGCAGAGCACCTTGGAGGTTTCGGCCATGAAGTGGACGCCGGCCTGGACGATGACCTTGGCGTCGGTGCGGGCGGCCTCACGCGCCAGGCCCAGGCTGTCGCCGACGAAATCGCCCACCCCGTGGAAGATCTCGGGGGTCATGTAGTTGTGGGCCAGGATGACCGCGTTCTTTTCCACCTTCAGGGCGTTGATCTCGGCGATCAGCGGGGCGTGCAGCCGCCATTCCAACGGGCTGACCTTGTCGCTGAGCTTGGCCCATATCGCGGCCGTGGCGGCTTCGACCTCGGGGGTGAAGGCGGCGGTGGAGCCATCGGCCATGTCGTCCTCCTCAGACTCCTTATGCTCATGGTGAGCATTTCTGGAGCCTCAAAAAGGCCGGGCGGAGGACCGCTCCGGCGGCTCTTATGCTGAACTTGAGCATAAGGGCTGAATGCTATGTAGACCCCACAATGGGTCGAGGCAAGGGTCGCGTGACGTTTTCTTTGCAGCGACAAGAGGCTTACGTCCCGTACAATCGGAAATCCCTTTGGAGGGCGGGATCATGGATACGGTTTATGATCTCTGGTTCGAGCGCGAATATCCTGATCGGGAGGACACGGAACTCCACATCGGTATCTACGCAAGTGAGAGTGATGCCCGCGACGCTATCGCGAGCCTGATCGGCCAACCTGGCTTCCGGGATTTTCCCGAGGGATTCAAAATCCATCCCACGCCGCTGGGTCGGACCGGTTGGCGTGAGGGTTTCGTGACCGAGTACCTTCGGCCAATGGAGCACGAAGCCGTCGACCTCCCGCCTTCCGATTAAGCAGCCGGGTGGCTTTTTGCTGCGGCGGTTGTGCTGGACGGCCGGTCTGGCTATCACGCGCTCATGACCGACCAACTTCCCGACCGCCTCTGCGCCAGCCCGGGCAACCCGTTCTACGACGAAGACATCCTGCAGCGCGGGGTGGGCATTCGCTTCAACGGCGATGAAAAGACCAACGTCGAAGAATACTGCGTCAGCGAAGGCTGGGTGCGCCTCAGCGTCGGCAAGGCCGTCGACCGCAAGGGCAACCCGATGACCATCAAGCTCAAGGGCCTAGTGGAACCCTTCTGGCGTGAGGCCGAGGCCTAGACGCCTTCGACGATGATCACCCGGTACTCGGCGCCCTTCAGCCGGTGGGCCAGGGCTTCCTGATAGGCCGGGCTGTCGTACCAGGCGCGGGCCGCGTCGACCGAATCGAACTTCAGCACCACCGTCCCCTCGGCTGGCGGACCTTCGAGCACCTGCTGGGCGCCGTAGAAGGCCAGGGGGACGATGTTGTGCGCGCCGCGGGCCTTCGGGGCCATCTGGCGGTAGGTCTCGAACTCGGCTGGATCGAGGGTCTTGTCCCGGATCATCACAACATAGGCGGGCTTGGCGTCGGACATGGCAGGGCTCCTGTTGGCGCTCAGTGGGCGGCGATTCTGGCTGGGGCGACAGACGGCTTCCTTTCGCCTAGCGTTTGTCCGAGCTGAGGGAGTCGCGGCATGGGGCAGATCAACAGGCGAGCGTGGCTAGGGCTGGCGGCAGGAGCTGTGGCGGCGCCCGCCATGGCGTCGGCGGTCCGACCCAAGGGCTTGACCAGCCTCACCATCACCGCGCCGGGACGAGGTCCAGGCGACTATGCCGGAGCCATGGACCGCATTCTGGCCTGCGCGGCGCAGGAGATGGCGGTCTGGGGTCTGCCGGGCATGACCCTGTCGGTGACGGACGACCGCGGCTTCGAAGCGATCGCCTGCCTGGGCTTGGCCGACCGCGAGGCCAGGACGCCGCTGACCCCGGATCACTATTTCCAGATCGGTTCGATCTCCAAGTCCTTCGCAGGCCTGGCTCTGTTCCGGCTCGCCGACCAGGGCAGGCTGGACCTGTCGTCGCCGGCGGCGAAGGTGCTGCCCGGCGCGGCCTGGCCGGACGATCCGGGCGTCACGGTCGAGCGGCTGCTCAGCCACACCGCAGGCCTGCCCGGCAACGCTCCGATCTTTCCGCCCGTCCCGGACCAGCAGCTGTGGACCGGCTTCAAGCCTGGCACGGGTTTCTCATACAGCAACACCGCCTTTTCCCTGCTGGGCAAGGTCCTGACCCAGGTCACCGGCCTGTCGACGCCCCGGGCGCTGCAGGAGCTGGTGATCAAGCCGCTCGGCCTGGACGGCATGTTCAGCGTCATCCGCAGCGCCGACCGCCACCGCTATGCCGCCAGCTACTGGCCGGCCCTGGCCGATCGGCCGCCGCTGGTCGGCGGGCCGCTAGATCGCGCGCCCTGGGTGGAGTCGGACTTCGCGGCCGGCTCGATCTCGGCGACGCCGGCGATGATGGCGCGCTACGCCCGCTTCCTGATGTCGGCCGGCAAGGGACTGGGCGGACCCCTGATGTCTGACGCGGCGATGGCGCGGTTCATCAAGCCGGTGACCCCTGCCGAGGAATTCGGCAAGGGCGCCCGCTACGCCCACGGCCTGGCGGTGACGGTGCTGGATGACCACGACTGCCTGTTCCACACCGGCGGCATGGTCTCATTCAACTCGGCCCTGACCGTCGATCCGGTCAGCGGGGTCGGCGCGTTCGCCAGCACCAATGTCGGGATGATCCCCTTCCGTCCGCGCATCACCACCAACTATGCCTGCCGGGTCCTGCGGGCCTTGCACGAAGGCCGGCCCTTCCCCGACCCGCCGGCCATGACCCGCGACCACCCGGTCGAGAACGCCGGCGACTATGCCGGACGCTACGTGGCGTCGGATGGCGAGGGCTTCCAGGTCGTGAACACCGGCGGCGTCCTCAGTCTGCAGACGGGCCGTGGTCCGGCGCGGCTGGAGCTGGCGGGTCCCGACGTGTTCAGCACCGACGACGTGGTGCTGGCGCCCGTCAGTCTGGCGTTCGAGCGGCGTGGCGCCGCCATCGCCGGATGCTGGTGCGGCAGCATTTTCTTCGGCCGCGACGGCGCCCGGGAGCCCATTACGCCGCCGGCGCTCCTGGCCCTGGCCGGGACCTATTTCAGCAACAGCCCCTGGGAGGGCATGGTTCGGGTGTTCGCCCAGGGGCCGAAGCTGGTCTTCGGCGGTGTGGCTCTGAAGCCGGTCGGCGATGGACTGTGGCGGTTCGAAGAGCCTGATCTGGCCTGCGAGCATGTGCGTTTCGAGGCCCCGCTGAACGGCCGCCCCAGCCGACTTTCGCTGTCGGGAAGCTGGTTTCAGCGGCTGGAGGATGGAATCCAATGATGAGCGACGATCTGGCGGCGCTGGCGGCCGAAGTGGGCGAGCGGCTCAAGGCGCGGGGCGAGACCGTGGCGGTGGCGGAATCCTCAACGGGCGGGCTGATCTCGGCGGCCCTGCTCTCCGTGCCGGGGGCCTCGGCCTACTATATGGGCGGAACCGTGGTCTACACGGCCCGGGCCCGCATGCGGCTGATGGACCTGCCCCGCGAGGCGGTGGCCGGCATGCGTTCGGCCAGCGAGCCCTACGCTCTGCTGCTGGCCCGAACGGCGCGGGAGAATCTGGGAGTCACTTGGGGGCTTTCGGAGACCGGCGCCTCAGGGCCGACCGGCAATCCTTACGGCGATGCGGCCGGCCATACCTGTCTGGCGGTGTCGGGGCCGTTCGAGACGGTCTTCACCCTGGAGACCGGGGTCTCCGACCGGCTGGCCAACATGCAGGCCTTCGCGGCCGCTTCGCTGCGGTTGTTTGCCAAGGTGCTGGAAGACTAAGGCGGCAAACTTAGCGAGCCTGGGATGCGGCCTCAATCGCCTCGGCCAGCGCCTTAGCCAGCCCTTCCAGGCTGTAGGGCTTGCGGAGGAGCGGCCAGGGCGCCGCCTCGGCGGCTGTAAGGGCGGCGCCTGTATAGCCGGAGCTCAGCAGCACGGGCAGATCCGGTCGGGTCTTCACCGCCTCGATAGCCAGGTCCACGCCGGTTCGCCCGCCCGGCATGATGACGTCGGTCAGCAGCAGGTCGGGCCTGGGTTTGCGCCGCAGCTGAGCCAGGGCGTCGTCTGCCGTGCCGGCGCGCACCACCTTGTGCCCCAGTTCCTGCAGCAGATTCTCGACCAGTTCGGCGACGTCGATGTCGTCCTCCACCAGCAGGATCCGCATTGACGGCGTCGCCGTGGCCGGCGCCGCGGGCGCCTCAGGCGCGGCGGCTACGGTATGGTCCAGGGGCAGGATCATGCGGATGGTCGCACCCTGGCCGGCCGTGGTCTCGATCTCGACCTCGCCGCCACTCTGGCGGGCAAAACCGTAGACCTGGGAGAGACCCAGGCCCGTTCCCTTGCCGACTGCCTTGGTGGTGAAGAAGGGCTCAAAGGCGCGGGCTGCCACCTCGGTCTCCATGCCGGGGCCGGTGTCGCTGACCGAGACGCGCAGATAGCCGCCGGGCGCCAGGGCGCCTTTGGGCTCGTCCAGGCTGAGCAGGCGGGTCTCCACACGGATGGCGCCCGAGCCATCCATGGCGTCGCGAGCGTTGACCAAGAGATTGAGCAGCGCAGCCTCGAACTGTCCGGCGTCCAGCCGCACCGGAAAGCCGGCGGTCCCCAGGTCCATTTTCAGCTCCACCGCCTCGCCTACAGCACGGCGATACAGCGGCTCGCTCTCGGTGATCAGGGCGTCGATCAGCAGGATTTCGGGCTTGAGCGGCTGGCGGCGGGCGAAGGCCAGCAGTTGCTGGGTCAGCCGCTCACCCCGCTTGGCGGCCGAGAGGGCCGCGTCGCTCAGCCTGGCGATGCGAACCGGGTCGGTGGGATAGCGCTGGATGATGTCCAAGGCCCCGACGATCACCGTCAGCAGGTTGTTGAAGTCGTGGGCCACGCCGCCGGTCAGCTGGCCGACGGCTTCCAGCTTCTGGGATTGCAGCAGGGCGGCCTGGGCGGCGTCACGTTCGGCGAGCGCCGCGTCGATCCGCTCTGACAGCAGTTCGTTGAGCCGCTGCAGATCCGCCTCGACCTGCTTGGCCGAGGTGACGTCGAAGCCAATCCCGGCAAAGCCGATGAAGTCGCCGCCCGGTCCGTGCCGCGGCTGAGAGAAGGAGCGTAGCCAGCGCCACTCGCCGTCAGCCCGGCGATAGCGCGCCTCCAGAACGAAGGGCGCCCGCGACGCTTCGCCGGCGACCTGCTCGCGTAGTATGCGGTCGATATCGTCCGGATGCAGGCGGGTGCGCCAATCGAGATTGACGGCGGCTTCGTAGCCCTCGCCGACAAAGTCGACATAGGCGGCGTTGGCAAAGTCGCGTCGGCCGTCCAGCAGCGACACCCACAGCAAGGCGGGCGCGCTGTCGGCCAGGGCGCGGAAACGGGCCTCGCTCTCGCGCAGGGCCTCTTCAGCCACACGCTGGTCGGTGATGTTGAGGTTGTAGCCGACGATGCGAGAGGCGTTGCCGGCCTCATCGCGCAGCACCTCGCTGCGGGCGTGAATCCAGCGCACCTCGCCGGAGTCGGTCACGATGCGATAGTCGATCTCGTAGTACCGGCCGGCCGCCATGGCGTCGCGATTGGCCTGCTGCAGCCGCCCGCGATCTTCGGGATGGGCCATGGCCAGCAGGCCGGCATAGGTCGGCGTTTCGGGCGGGCTGGTGACGCCCAGATTGTGGAAGGCGCCACTGGACCAGTAGGCCTCGCCGGTGGACAGGTCCCAATCCCATAGACCCAGTCCCCCGGCCTCTTCAGCCAGTTTCAACCGGGCCTCGGCATGGCGCTGCTCGACGATCGTGGCGCGCAGGCGGACCATGGCGGTGCGCAGAGCGGTGGCGACGACCAGGGTTGCGGCGCTGGCCCCGGCATACAGCAGGCCTTCAGTGATGTGCCGAGGCTGCAGGGCGCCGTACCAGGGCGCGAAGATGCCGATTGCCAGGCCGGCCACCCAGGCCGCCCAGCCCCAGCGCGGACCGGCATAGAGGGTCGCCACCACATAGGCCGGCAGGAAGATCGAGAACGCCCCAAAGGCCGGCGGCCAGCCCATCACCAGAATGCGCAGTCCGGCCGCCACGGCCAGGGCGGCGGCAGTTACGACCAGGGCGCGCCAGGCCGGGGGAGCGCTGGCGGGGATCAACCGCCAGACAAAGGTGTCCAGTCCGCTGTCGGGGATGTCCGGGGTCGCCATGGGCGAGCGTTGTCCTTCTTCGACGCTGGGTCCCGACAGACCAGAGCCGTTGGCGTGATCATGTCAGAGGCAGGCGGGCCGACGCAACACGCCAGAGCAAACGGTAAAACGCGGTTCTCCCTTGACCGGACGAGGCGCCTTTGACCACAAACGCCCGGCTTGGGCCTTGTCATCGGCCGCAACTTGGACGCCTCCCTTTTGACGACGACCGCCTCCTTCTTGAAGACTACAGAAGGGCAGGCGGGACGCTCGAGGCTATGGCTGGCCGGCCTGGCGTTGGTCGTGAGCGCTATTCTGGGCGGTTGTCTAACCGACTATCAGCTGGCGCCGGGGTCGGGCGAGGCGCGGGGCGTAGCCTCGATGGCGCGCGGGTTTTCCGAGGCGTCGTTCCGTCGGCTGACCTCCGGCATGGATCCGGCCATGCGCGAGCTGGCCCAGCGCCATGACGGTCGACGCCGGCCGGACCTCTGGGGCAGGCCGATCGGCTGGGGCAGCTATGATCTCTCGCGCCTGCCGACCCTGGGCCTGGGCGTGCTGACCGCCGATGAAGCCATGCGACTCAACGCCTTGCGCTCTGGCGATGTCGAACCGCCCCCGCCGGCCAAGCCCTTCATCTTCAAGGGCAGCGCCGAAGACCGCGCCCTGGCGGAGGATTGCCTGACCAAGGCCATCTACTATGAAGCCGCCGTCGAGCCGGGCGAGGGTCAGCAGGCCGTGGCCCAGGTCATCCTCAACCGTCTGCGCCATCCGGGCTACCCCAAGACGGTCTGCGGGGTGGTGTTTGAAGGCTCGCTGCGGCCGACCGGCTGCCAGTTCAGCTTCACCTGCGACGGCTCGCTGGCCCGAATCCCCGACCCCAGGCTGTGGGCCAACGCCCAGTCGGTGGCAAAGCGGGCGCTGAACGGCTTTGTCATGACGGCCGTCGGGACCGCCACCCATTATCACGCCGACTATGTGGCTCCCTACTGGGCCCCGACCCTCTACAAGATCGTCCAGATCGGGCGGCATATCTTCTATCGTTGGACCGGTCCGGCCGGCATGCCGGCCGCCTTCACCGGCCGTTACGCCGGCGGCGAAGCCAATCTGTCGACTGAGGTGTTGACCGGCTACGATCCCCGTATCGCCGGCGACCAGCTGTTGAACAGCGAGGGCGCGGTCATGTCCCAAGGCGCCGCCGAGCCGCAAACCGTCACCCTGACGGTCGATGGCGAGGAGCGGACCTATACGGTCAATGCCACTCCGGCCAACGGCGAAATACCCATCTCCGTCCAGGGCGCCCTTAACCCGTCACGGCCCAAGCCGACGCCTGAGCAGATCAAGCAGATCAATGCCGAGATCGAAGCCCGCACAAAGGTCCCGGACGATCCGGACGCTCCGATCGGAACCGCGCCCCGCGATCTGCCGGCCCGCCCGCCGCCAGCGCCGCCGCAGGACAACGCCGGCGACCTGCCGCTGAGCAAGCCATCGCCGAAGCCCTAGAGGCCGAACGCCTTGGCGTAGGTGATGGTCACAGGCGTATCCAGTGCGCCGGGGGCCAGGGCGAGGCCCATGAACGAGCGGCCTGAGAACGGCGCCGAAACGGTGCGGGCGGCCTCGGCGGAGAAGCCGAAGCGCGGATAGTAGTCCGGGTGTCCAAGCAGGATGACTGCGGCGACGTCCAGCTCTCGGCAAGCCTGCAACCCTGCCAGGATCAGCGCTCCGCCCAGGCCGACCTTCTGGCGTTCGGGACGGACGGTGACCGGGGCCAGGGCCGCGAAGGCCGCGCCGGTGTCAGTGGCCAGCGGGCTGAACAGGATGTGGCCGACGACCGTACCAGCCTCCTCCGCGACCAGCTCGATCAGGGCGTCGCCATTATCCCGCAAGGCCTCAACTAGGTCGGCCTCGTCGGGGCGTCCGAAGGCGGCGGCTTCTACCGCGTGAATGGCCGGCCAGTCAGCGGGCGCGGCCGGGCGGATCACCAGGCGGCGATTTTCTGGGCTTCGGCGTGGCTGATCGGGTGATGCGCCGCCTCATGGTCGCGTTCGGCCAGGAAGCGCACCGCTTCCAGGGCGGCCATGCAGCCCATGCCGGCGGCGGTGACCGCCTGGCGATAGACATCGTCGGTGACGTCGCCCGCGGCGTAGACGCCCTCGATGGCCGTGGCGGTCGTGCCTGCCTTGATCTTCAGATAGCCCGACCCGTCCATCTCCAGCTGGCCCTTGAACAGCTCGGAGGCCGGGGCGTGGCCGATGGCGATGAAGACGCCGTCGGCTTCGAGCTGGCGGGTCTCGCCGGTCTTAACCGATTTCAGCCGCACGCCGGTGACGCCCATCGGGTCGGTCGTACCGGTCACCTCGTCGATGGCGTGGTCCCAGATCACCTCGATCTTGGGGTGGGCGAACAGCCGCTCCTGCAGGATTCGCTCGGCGCGGAACTCGTCGCGCCGGTGCACGACGGTGACCTTGCTGGCGAAATTGGTCAGGAACAGCGCCTCCTCGACCGCGGTGTTGCCGCCGCCGACCACCACCACCTGCTTGCCGCGGTAGAAGAAGCCGTCGCAGGTGGCGCAGGCCGAGACCCCGAAGCCCTGAAAGCGCTGCTCGCTCTCGATGCCCAGCCACTTGGCCTGGGCGCCCGTTGCAATGATGAGGGTTTCGGCCAGCCATTCCTGGCCGCTGTCGCATTTGAGGCGGAAGGGGCGCTGGCTGAGGTCGGCCTCCAGCACGATGTCGTTGATGATTTCCGTGCCGACATGGGCGGCCTGGGCCTGCATCTGCTCCATCAGCCAGGGCCCCTGGATGACGTCCGCGAAGCCGGGATAGTTCTCGACATCCGTTGTGATTGTAAGTTGGCCGCCGGGCTGGAGGCCGGCGATCAGGACGGGGTTTAGCAGGGCGCGGGCGGCATAGATGGCGGCCGTGTAGCCGGCGGGGCCGGCGCCGATGATCAGACAGCGGGTGGTGCGAGGTTCGGACATGATGGAGTGTATTTAGCGATGATTCCGCCAATCGCGAGCCGATGTCTGGCCATATGAGGATTCTATTCGTCTGCGAGGCCTCGCCGGAGCTGGGCGGCGGCCATGTCATGCGCTGCCTGACCCTGGCCCGGGCGCTGCAGGCGCAGGGGGCGGATTGCGCCTTTCTGGCCGGCGCGGGGGTGGCCCGGATCCTCAGCGCCTTCGCCCCCGACATGACGATCACCGGGGAAGAAGCCGCCGATCTG
Organism: Caulobacterales bacterium; assembly: GCA_038236615.1. GTDB lineage: Bacteria > Pseudomonadota > Alphaproteobacteria > Caulobacterales > Caulobacteraceae > Caulobacter. Next base: position 167,333 of record JBBRZO010000002.1, on the reverse strand, counting down.
GTGGTGCTGGATAGCTACCGCATGGGCCGCGAGCTCGAGGACGGTTGGCGGGAGAAGGCGGGTCGGCTGGCGGTGATCGACGATCTCGTCCGCCCCCATCATGCCGACCTGGTGCTGGACCCCTCGTTTGGACGCCACGCAAGCGACTATGAAGCCCCCGTGGTGCTGGCGGGCCCGGCCTATGCGCTGGTGCGGCCGGAATTTGCGGAGGCCCGTGGGGCGGCGATGGCCCGGCGGGACGGGCCGGTCGCCAGAGGGCTGATCGCGCTGGGCCTGACCGACGTGGGCGGCATCACCGGCCGCACGGTGCAGGCCCTGTTGCCGCGCCTGAACGAGGTGGCGTTGGACGTGGTGGTCGGCTCGGGCGCCTTCAGCCTGCCGGTGCTGGAGGCCCTGGCGAGTGAGGGGCGGATCAGCCTGCATGTCGACAGTCGGGAGATGGCGCAGTTGATGGCCCAGGCGGACCTGGCCATCGGGGCTGGCGGGGCCAGTGTCTGGGAGCGGGCCTGCCTGGGCCTTCCCGCCATCACGCTCATCGTTGCCGACAATCAACGGGACCTGGCCATGAAGCTGGACGGGGCGGGGGTCACCCAGGCGCTCGACGCCCGTTGGCCCGGGCTGGAGCAGCGGCTGGGCGAGGCCTGGGACCGGCTGGTCGGCGACCAGACCGCGCGGTTGGCCATGTCGCGAGCTTCGGCGACGCTCTGCGATGGCTTGGGGGCAGGGCGGGCGGCGGCGGCGCTGCTGGCTATGCCGGCAGGCTGAAGCCCTTCTTGACCAGGCGCGCGGCCATGGCGTCGCGGAACATCGGCCAGTCAGCGGCCAGCAGGCCAAGGCCCAGCACGTCCTGAGGCTCGTCCCCACGCCAGATATGCTGGCGGAAACAGGCCTCCTGCCGGAAGCCGTGCCGCTCGTGCAGCGTCCAGACGGCTTCGTTGCTGGCCAGCACCTCGCACCACAGCTTGGTCAGGCCCAGCGGCCCGAACACCTGCTCGATCACCCAGAATTCGACGAACGAGCCCAGCCCCAGGCCGCGGGTCGACGGCTCGGCCAGGTAGTAGGCCCAGGCGCAGCGGTGGTTGCCGGCGTCGATGTCGTAGAGGTTGGCCAAGCCCACCGGCTGGCCGTCCAGCTCGATCACCCAGTACCGGCGACGGCGATCGCCCGGGATGCCGGCGAACCAGCGCTCATGCTCCTGCGGGGCGATGAGATGGTCGGTGTACATGTAGGGCCGTACGGCCTCGGAATTGCGCCAGTCGAACAGGCGATCCTTGTCGGCGGGGGTCAGGTCGCGAAGGGTGACATCAGGCATGCTCAGACCCTCCGGTCGCCGCCGTACATCGCCAGGTCTGGGCGGCTGCGCACGAAGTCTCTTACGTCCTGCGAGGTGAAGGCGCGGTTGCCGGCGTAAAGGGCGTCATAGACGGCGGCGACGAAGGCATAGTCGTCGGGGCGGTCGACCGTCCAGCGGACCTCGCCCTCGTCGGCGTCCTGCGAGTGGAAGACCTGGCGCCAGCGGTCCGGCCGCTGGTGCAGCGCCCAGGTGACATGTTCATGCTCCTCCGGCGTCGTCGCTTCGGCAGCGGCTCGGCGCAGGACATCGGCCCGCATGACCTCGACATCCAGGCCCTTGGGAAAGCTGCGGTGGGGCGGGGTGTTACTGCCGTAGTCGGCGCCGGCGGCTACCACGGTCTCGATGGTGGCGTCGATCACGGCCGGATCGGCCAGCGGACAGTCGGCGGTTAGTCGCACCACATGCTCGGCCGGCCCGAAGGCGTCCAGCGCCCCGATGAAGCGGGCCTGCACATCGTCCAGCGAGCCGCGGAACACCGCGATCCCCTCGCGCCGAACCGCCTTCTCGAGCGGATCGTCGGAGGGCTCGGTGCTGGTGGCCACAACCAGTCTGTCGATCTGCCGGGCTCGAGCCACCCGCTCGATCTGCCGCACAATCAGCGGCGCCCCGGCCAGCGGCATCAGCACCTTGCCCGGCAGTCGGGAGGAGCTCATCCGGGCCTGGAGGATGGCGAGGATCATGCGGTGGGCGGGTCCGCTTCGGCGATCGGCCGATAGCGCACGAAGCAGCCGGCCTTCAGGGCGCCGATGATCGGGTTTTCGGAATAGGCGACGAAATCGCCATGCGAGCTGTCCCGCCAGGTCAGCACGGTGATGCGGATCGGCCGGCTGCTGGGCAGGGTAATGCTTTCATCTTTCGGGGCGCCGTAGCGGGCGGTCAGGGCCTGGCGCAGGGCCGGGCAGTCGGTGAGTTTGGGGCTCAGCTTGACCACATGCAGCTGCTGGCCGGCCGGGTCGAAGAAGAACTCGGCGCGGAACTTGACGCCGTCCTGCTGGGTCTTGCCCGCCGCCAGCAGGTCCCAACCGTTGACGCGCTGGCCGGGCTGGCCCCTGATCGCCTTCACCGATCGGCCGGACGCCTTGACCACCGTATCGGCGCCCATGGTCCAACTGGTCCAGGCCCAGTCGGCGCGGGCGGCGGCGGGCAGCAACAGGAGAGCGGTGGCGAGCAGGGCTAGGCGCATGCAGGACTCGGGCGGGACTCGGGGCGGTTGTCTGGCGCCCAGACAACGCTATTTGGCCGCGCGGCTCAACGCCTGGCGTTGCAGGATTTCGGCGGCGGCGCGGTCGGTCTCGTTGACCGGCTCGTAGGTCCAGCGATCGAAAGCGCCGGTGAAGGCGCGGGTGGCGCCCGACTGCTGCAGCTCGTCATGGAACAGGCGGAACTTCAGGCTCTGGCCGTCCAGCGGCAGGATGTAGACCGGCTTGCCGGTCGAGGCGGCCTCGGTGGCCATGTTGGCCGAGTCCTCGGTGACCAGGATGTAGTCGGCGCCGGCCAGGAAGGCGAAGTAGGGATTGTCGCCCTCACCGTCCCAGATGATGCCCGGCAGGTTGCCCATGCGGGCGGTCAGCAGATCGCGGGCCGGTCCGGGCGTACGGCGGGAAAAGGTCATCAGCAGCGAGCCGCCGTCCTCCTCCAGCGGGCCGTGGATGGCGTTGGCGATGGCCGCCGCCCGCTCCGGTGGCAGGTCGAAGGCCTTGGATTTGCCGCCGATCAGCACGGCGACGCGCGGGTGGGGAAGAGGATCGATTTGCCCGGCGAAGCGGGCGTACTCGGCCTCGAGCCTGCCGGCCGTCACCCGATGGGGCGAACCCATGATGGACAGAACATTGTCGCCAGTCAGCCGGTCATGGTTGGGCGGTATGACCAGGTCGAACAGGCGCGAGGGGACGCGCGGGTCCTGGATCTGGGCGACGAAGGTCTTGCCGGCTGACCAGCGCCTGGCGCGGATCGACAGCGGCAGGGTGGCTCGACCGGCGGCGATCAGGATGTCAGGCCAGGGCGGGGCGAAGTCGCTCTCGGCGGTCACCCAGCCGCGCGGAAAGAGGTTCAGCCACCAGGGCAGCCGCCCGGTTCGGCCTTTCCAGCCCACCCGCTTGATGACCAGGGTGGCCTTGTCCGGTCCACCCGCGGCGCGAACGACCGCCTCGCCCAGACCGACGGCCTGGGCTTCAATGCCCGCCCGGCCGTCGGAGACGGCCCAGATCAGCAGTGGTTCAGCGGCGGACGCCTTGGCCACGAAGACTCCCTGATGGAGCAGCCGGCGAAGTCGGCCCTAAGATAACGTCCGGAGGCAAGAGGGCGGGTCGCTTAGACCCACTCGACCTTGAGAATCTCGTAGGCCTTGACCCCGCCGGGAGTGTTGACCTCGACCACGTCGCCGACTTCCTTGCCGATCATGGCGCGGGAGAGCGGCGAGGACAGCGAGATGCGACCCGCCTTCACGTCGGCCTCATGGTCGCCGACGATCTGGTAGCGCGACGATTCCTCGGTGTCCTCGTCGACCACGCTGACCGTGGCTCCGAACTTCACCTGGGCGCCCGACAGGCGCGAGACGTCGATCACCTGAGCGCGGGCAATCTTGTCCTCGATCTCGGCCAGACGGCCTTCGATCCAGCCCTGACGATCCTTGGCGGCGTGATATTCCGCGTTTTCGCTGAGGTCGCCGTGGGCGCGCGCCTCCGCGATGGCGGCGATCACGCTGGGCCGCTCGACGGTCTTCAAACGCTTCAATTCCTCGTCGAGGGCGTGATAGCCCTCGGCGGTCATCGGCACTTTTTCCATGGACGGATTAGCTCGACTTTACGCCCCGGGGAGGCAAGGTTCCGGGCGTGGGCGCACACGTCCGGGGGCGTCGAAAATAGTCGGCTTGTTACAGAATATCAAGCCTGATGCTGCGCTGCAGCGAGTCGGACTGGATTCCGGCGTTGCATAGGTCCGCGTAACCCTGGCAATCAGGGACGATGTCCCCGGCCCTGACCGCCAGTTTGATGATTCTGACCTCGGGGATGACCCATGCCGTGGTCAACGCCATCCTGAAGGCCGGCAAGGACAAGATGTCCAGCCGGGCGCTGATCGACGGCTTCTCGGCCCTGATCATGCTGCCGCTGGCCTTCTTCAACCCGCTGCCTAACGGCGCCTGGTGGTTCCTGCTCGGCAGCTTCGCGACCCACCTGGTCTATCTGATCTGCCTGATCAAGGCGTTCGAACGGGCCGACATGACCGTGGCCTATCCCATCGCGCGCGGCGTCGCCCCAGCGTTGGCCTCGGCGGTGGCGGTGGCGGTGTTCCACGAGGCGATCACCGTCTGGGTGGCTGTCGGGGTAGGATTGGTCTCGATCGGGGTGATGGCGGTGGGCTTTGGGCGCAAGGCCGACCCCAAGGCCGTAGGCTGGGCGGCGGCGACGGGCGTGACCATCGCCATCTACACTGTGCTGGACGCCCAGGGCGTGCGGCACGCGCCCACGGCGCTCAGCTACATCATCTGGGTCTATCTGTTCCTCGGCGGCGGCATCGGGGTGATGTTCGCCCTCTGGCGCGGCCGGACCTTCTACCTGGCGGCCCGCAGTGAGTGGAAGCCAGGCCTGATCGCCGGGGTGCTTTCCATCGTCACCTACGGCCTGGCCCTCTACGCCTTCAGCCTGGGCGCCACGCCGCGCCTGGCGGCGCTGCGCGAGACCTCCATCCTGTTCGCCACGGTGATCGCGGTGGTGTTCCTCAAGGAGCGGCTGACGGCAGGGCGGCTGGCCGGCGTGCTGATCATCGCTGCCGGCGCTGTCACCCTGCTGGCGGCCGGCTAGGGAGGGAGCCGCATGGATATCGAGATCAGACCCTGCCGGGCGGGCGACGCAGCAGCCCTGGCGGCGGTAGGCCAGGCGACCTTCCTGGAGACCTATGCCGGCATCGTCGACGGCGCAGACATTCTGGCCCACGCCCAGGGGCCGCATTCGCCGGCCACCTACGAAGCCTTCCTCGCCGACCCGGACGACCAGCTTTTCCTGGCCGTCTGCTCGCCGGGCGACGCCCCGGTCGGCTACACGGTGTTCTGCCCGCCCGATCTGCCGGTGGCGACCGGCGAGGGCGATGTCGAGCTCAAGCGCATCTATGTCCTGCACCGCTTCCACGGCGATCGGATCGGACCGCGTCTGCTTGATGTCGGTATCGCCTGGGCTCGGGAAAAGGGCTTCAGACGGATGCTGCTGGGCGCCTATGGCGAGAACCACAGGGCTCTGGCCTTCTACCGGCGCAACGGCTTCGTCCAGGTCGGCACTAGAGTGTTCACCGTCGGGGTCCGGCAGTACGACGACGTGGTCTTGGCTTTGAACCTCTAGGTCCTATTCCGGGAAAAACCGGACGTAGGATTCCTCGTTGATCCGGTCGATATGAGCGCGATAGCCGGCGTAGCAGGCCTCGCGGCTGTTGATCTTTCCGAATTTGGCGTTCGGAGCCCGGCTCATCGGCACATAGGCGATGCTGGTTGAGGCCGGGATCAGCTGGCTGCCGACGCCCGCCTGCAGGGTGGTCAGCAGGCCGTAGAGCTCGCCGGTGATGGTCGGCCTGGCCAGGATGGCCAGTCTGAACTGCCCCAGCTCGCTGGTGATCATGTAGATGTGGCCCGACTGGTTGGGCAGCGACACAGCGCCTTTCTGGGTGAAGGCCGAGTCGAGCCGCGCCGACTCGCGGAAGGCCAGCGAGGACGAGGCCTCGTCCCAGCGGATCTCGGTGCGGTAGGCGTAGATGGCCCCCCGCTCGCCGAAGCTGGGCCGCAGGGTCAGGTAGTCGCCCTCCAGCCGGGCGACGGCGGGCCGGGAGTAGGACCCCAGGGCCTCGGGGGCCAGGCCGAAGGCGCCGGGGACCCCGGCGGCCTTGGCGATGCGCAGGGGGGCCGACAGGGCCTCCTCCAGCCGGATAGTAGTGGCCAGCGTGAAAGGCCGGCGGCCGGACAGGGCCTTCTCCAGAGTCGAGATGCTGATGCGGGCGTCGTCGGCCAGCCGCTGACGTGAGATGCGGCGGCGGGCCAGCTCCTCGCGCACCCGCGCGGCGATGGCGCGGCTCTGCTCGGTCGACAGCTCGGAATCCCGGGCCTCGGTCATCAACGCTTACTCCCCCACCCGCATCGCCCCCGCGATGCGTACAAATCCTCACATACCTCTGGTGGAGGTCGGCGGGCAAGGGCCTTGAATGGGGGAGTGGCGGCGGCTAGCGGGTAACCATGCCGCCGTCGATGATCAGTTCGATGCCGGTGACATAGCGGCTGTCGTCTGACGCCAGGTAGAGCACCCCGGCGGCGATGTCGGCCGGCTCGCCCTTGAACCCCAGAGGCGTTGCGACAGCCGCGACATCGTTGAGATCCAGCACTCGGCCGCCGGCGTTGCCGGGCCCATCCATTGTCGCGCCGATGCCATCCCAGATCGGGGTGTCGATGATGCCCGGATGCACCGAGTTGACGCGAACGCCATCCTTGGCCGCGGCGCATTCCATGGCCACCGCCTTGCTGAACAGCCGAACGGCCCCCTTGGTGGCGCAATAGGCGGCCAGGCCCGCCGAGCCCTTCATGCCGGCCACCGACGAGATGTTGATGATCGAGCCGCCGCCGCTCTCGCGCATCAGGCCCAGGCCGTGCTTGCAGCCCAGGAAGACGCCGTCCTCATTGACCGCCTGCTGCTTCTTCCAGTCGGCGAGGCTGAAGGTGTGAATCGGCCCGCCGATGGCGATGCCGGCGTTGTTGACCAGGATGTCCAGCCGTCCGTAGGTCTTGCGGGTGTCGGCGATGACCTGCTCCCAGACGTCCTCGCTGGTGACGTCCTGGGTCATGAAGACGGCCTCGCCGCCCTTGGCCTTGATGCCCGCGACCACGGCCTTGCCGCGCTCGACCTGCACGTCGGTGACCACCACCTTGGCGCCCTCGGCCGCCAGCAGCTCGGCGCAGCCCTGGCCAATGCCGCTCGCTCCACCCGTCACCAGAGCCACTTTGCCCGCTACGCGTCCCGCCATGAATCCCTCCCGAGGATTTATTGTTATCGGCGGTAAGTTGACGGGCGGATCGGCCTGCGTCCAGGCCTACGCTACGTCAGTCCTCGCGTGTGGCCCGCGCGCACTGTCCTGGCCGCCTCGCTACGGCTACAGAACTGCCGCCCAAGCAAGAGGAGGCTCAAATGCGCAAGCCCCGCAGCCTGTCCGAAATGGACAGCTTTCGAGATCACGTCCAAGCGGCGTAGGTCCTTCCCCTCCGAGACCCGCGTCAAACGCGGTGTCCGGATCGTTCATGGCGACGTCCTGCTGGAAGAGAAGCTCGGCCGCAACGACCTGTGTCCTTGCGGTTCCGGGAGGTTGTTTCAAGCGCTGCTGCCTCAAGGGCGGCGGGCATGACGGCGTCAACCGGGACGACTACTTTCAGGGAATAGGCTCTGGCGCTTGGCGCCGGAGCGGCTCACGGAGGGGACGGGCGTCGAATTCGGCGTTCGTCTTCCAGTCCTTGTCGCCCTTCAACTTCCAGACCTGCAGGCAGGCATAGGGCCGATCGGGATTGAGCCCCGCGTCAAAGTGGGTGATCGGCCAGAGGCCGTCGCAGGAATCCAGCCGGCAAATGCAGGCGGACAGGAGATCGTTGTCCCCCTCTCTCAACAGGCGGAACACCTGCACGGACGCCGCGAGCGGCGCCTTTCGCAGCCAATTCCAGTCCCGGCTTGCGTAGGGATTCTCGCTTGTCTTGTAGGTGGCCGGGTCATCCTGGACTGGGATGCGTCGCTCGAACTCGGCCAGCCGGCGCAGGTCGCCGCCCTGGATGATCTCCAGCCAGGTCTGAACCCGCGACCGGGCAAGCTGGGCGCGGGGGTCATCCGCTGGGAGCAGACCCAGATCGCCAATGCGTGTGCGGTCGGCGTCCGAGGACAGGCGTTGCGGTTTGAAAGGCTCCCCAAAATGCATTTCGCCCACGGTGACATAGCCGCCGTCCGTATAGTGGCAATAGCCCTGGGCCATGGTGTTGGAGCCTCTCAGCGCGAGGCAGGAATTCACGACGCCGGCGATGACCACGTGCACGGGCTGACCGGGCAGGTTGCGCATCACCTCGTCCGAGCCATAGAGACCGAGCATGCCGGCGCGGCCGGCGTCGACATCATCCATGTCGGGAAAACCGCCGCCCGCGCGGGTGTAGGCATCGAGATCGGCAAAGAAGAACCGGCCGACCAGTATGCCCGTCAGCTTCACGCACCGCTTGGGCGCGCTCTGAGGGGCGTCGCCCATGGCCCGTGCGTCGGCGGGACTGGCGTTGCGCAGGTCGCAGTGCTTGGGCGGCAGGGGCCGGACGAAGTATAAGTCCTGCCGCGCCCAGGCCGGCCAGGCCATGGCCGCCAGACACAAGAGGAGAAGACCCGCCCGCATCCAGCGAGGTTACGGCGGAAACCCGCTGGCGGCTAGCCGGCGTAGCTCTGCAGCGGCCGAACCTCCAGCGAGCCCGTATCTCCCCCCGCGATCGCCTGGGCCGCTGCTAGCGCCCCGGCGGCGGTCGTATAGTAGGGGATCTTGCTCATCAGGGCGCTGCGACGAATGGCGAAGCTGTCCGAGAGCGACTGCTTGCCCTCGGTGGTGTTGAACACCAGCTGGACATCGCCGTTCTTCATGGCGTCGACGATGTGGGGACGGCCCTCCAGCACCTTCTTGACCAACTCGACCTCCAGCCCCTGTTCCTTGAGGAAGGCGCAGGTGCCGCTGGTGGCCAGGATGGAGAAGCCCGACTTCATCAGCAGGCGCACGGGTTCCAGGATCCAGGCCTTGTCGCTGTCCTTGACCGAGACGAAGGCGCAGCCGGCGCGGGGCAGGTCGACGCCGCCGCCCAGCTGGCTCTTGGCGAAGGCGCGAGCGAAGGCGGGTTTCAGGTCGGTCTCGCCCTCGCGGCGCCAGTCCAGGCCCATGACCTCGCCGGTCGAGCGCATCTCCGGACCCAGCACGGTGTCGACGCCCGGGAAGCGGGCGAAGGGGAAGACCGCTTCCTTTACCGCGATATGGTCGAGGTCGGTGTTGACCAGGCCGAAGCTGGCCAGGGTCTCGCCGGCCATGATCTTGGCGGCGATGGCGGCGATCGGCGCCCCCATGGTCTTGGCGACGAAGGGCACGGTGCGGCTGGCGCGCGGATTGACTTCCAGCACGAAGATGCGCGGGGCGTCGGACAGCGGCTCTTCGATGGCGAACTGCACATTCATCAGTCCACGGACGTTCAGAGCCAGGGCCATCTCGCGGGTCTGGCGTTTCAGCTCGTCGATGGTTTCCTTGCGCAGCGAGAACGGCGGCATGGAGCAGGCGCTGTCGCCGCTGTGCACGCCGGCCTCTTCGATATGCTCCAGTACGCCGGCCACGAACACATCGGTGCCGTCGCAGAGGGCGTCGATGTCGACCTCGGTCGCTCGGGAAAGATATTGGTCGATCAGCACGGGCGCGTCGCCGCTGACCATCACCGCGTTGCTGATGTAGCGCTCCAGTTGTGCGTCGTCATAGACGATCTCCATGCCGCGGCCGCCCAGCACGTAGGACGGGCGGATGACGACCGGATAGCCGACTTCCTCGGCGCCCGCGAAGGCCTGCTCGGCGTTGCGGGCCAGGGCGTTGCGGGGCTGGGCGATCTCGAGGCGATGCAGCAGCTGCTGGAAACGCTCGCGGTCTTCGGCCAGGTCGATGGCGTCGGGGCTGGTGCCCAGGATCGGCACGCCGGCCTGCTCCAGCGGATGGGCCAGCTTCAGCGGCGTCTGGCCGCCGAACTGGACAATGACACCCAGCAGGGTCCCGCTGCGCTGTTCGACGGCGATCAGCTCCAGCACGTCCTCGGCCGTCAGCGGCTCGAAATACAGGCGGTCGGAAGTGTCGTAGTCGGTCGAGACGGTCTCGGGGTTGCAGTTGACCATGATCGACTCGATGCCGATCTGGTCCAGCGCGAAGGCGGCGTGGCAGCAGCAGTAGTCGAACTCGATGCCCTGGCCGATGCGGTTGGGACCGCCTCCCAGGATGATGGCCTTGCGGCGGTTCGAGGGCTCGGCCTCGCAGTCGGGGGCCTGGCCCAGCGCGCCGGTCTCATAGGTCGAGTACATGTAGGGCGTGGTGGCGGCGAACTCGCCGGCGCAGGTGTCGATGCGCTTGAACACCGGGCGCACGTCCAGGGCATGGCGGCGGGCGCGGACCTCGTCCTCGGTCAGGCCGGTCAGCTTGGCGAGCCGGGCGTCGGAGAAGCCCTTGGCCTTCAGCGATCGTAGGCCTTGGGCGGCGGGCAGGCCGCTGGCCCGGACGATGCCCTCTTCGCGGACAAGGTCGGCGATCTGGCGCAGGAACCAGGGCTCGTAGCTGCAGGCCTGTCTTATCTCTTCAACTGTCAGGCCGTGGCGGAAGGCCTGGGCGATGACCCGCAGGCGGTCGGGCGTGGGATTGCCCAGCGCCCGGATCACCGCGGCGTGGGCGTTGTCGGGATCGTCGGCGCCGGCGATGTCGATTTCGTCGAGGCCCGTGAGGCCGGTCTCCAGCCCGCGCAGGGCCTTCTGCAGGCTTTCGGCGAAGGTGCGGCCGATGGCCATGACCTCGCCGACCGACTTCATCGAGGTGGTCAGGTAGGGCTCGGCGCCCGGATATTTCTCGAAGGCGAAGCGGGGGATCTTGGTGACGACATAGTCGATGCTGGGCTCGAAGCTGGCCGGCATGGCGCCGCCGGTGATGTCGTTGTCCAGTTCGTCCAGCGTGTAGCCGACCGCCAACTTTGCCGCAATTTTCGCGATCGGGAAGCCGGTGGCCTTGGAGGCCAGGGCCGAGGACCGCGACACCCGCGGGTTCATTTCAATGACCACCATCCGCCCGTCGGCCGGATTGACGGCGAACTGCACGTTCGAGCCGCCGGTCTCCACGCCGATCTCGCGCAGCACGGCGATGCTGGCCGAGCGCATGCGCTGGTATTCCTTGTCGGTCAGGGTCAGGGCCGGGGCGACCGTGATCGAGTCGCCGGTGTGGACGCCCATCGGGTCGATGTTCTCGATCGAGCAGACGATGATGCAGTTGTCCGCCGTGTCGCGGACGACCTCCATCTCGAATTCCTTCCAGCCCAGCACCGATTCCTCGATCAGCACCTCGGTGGTCGGCGAGAGATCCAGCCCGCGCTCGACGATCTCGCGGAACTCCTCGACGTTATAGGCAATTCCGCCGCCGGTGCCGGCCAGGGTGAAGCTGGGGCGGATGATGGCCGGCAGGCCGACGAAGTCGAGCCCGACCAGGGCCTCGTCCATGGTGTGGGCGGCATGGGACTTGGGCGATTCCAGCCCGATCTTGTCCATGGCGTTGCGGAATTTCTGGCGGTCCTCGGCCTTGTCGATGACCTCGGCCTTGGCCCCGATCATTTCGACCTTGAACTTCTTCAGCGTGCCGTCGGCGTCCAGGGCCAGGGCAGTGTTCAGCGCCGTCTGGCCGCCCATGGTGGGAAGCAGGGCGTCGGGCCGCTCCTTCTCGATGATCTTGGCGACCATCTCGGGGGTGATGGGTTCGATATAGGTCGCGTCCGCCACGTCCGGGTCGGTCATGATGGTGGCGGGGTTGGAGTTGACCAGGACGATCCGGTAGCCCTCGGCCCGCAGCGCCTTGCAGGCCTGCACGCCGCTATAGTCGAACTCGCAGGCCTGGCCGATGACGATGGGGCCGGCGCCGATGATCAGGATCGACTTGATGTCTGTGCGTTTGGGCATCGTTCACTCGCGCGGACTGGGCGGTCGCGCCATTGCGCGCCCGGCCCCTGGATTCGTTATGCAGGCTAAGCCGCCCGTTTAGAGAGGGGCGGGGGGTAGGGCAAGCTTCCATTGCCTCCCGGACCGGGTCAGATTGGCGACAAAGGGGAGCCAACATGAAATCCACAGCCTATGCCGCCATCATCGCGCTGATCCTGGCCGCGCCGGCTGTGGCGCGGGCGCCGGAAATCACCCGGATCGGCCAGTTCGACACCACCAATTCCGGTCAGCCGATTCTCCTGCCCCAGGGCCCGGTTCAGCTCACCGTCAGCCGGGTGACCATCCCGGCCGGCGGCGGCCTGCCGGTCCACAAGCATCCGTTCCAGCGCTTCGGCTATGTCGAGTCCGGATCGATCCGGGTGACCAACGCCGATACCGGCCATGTCATCGAGTACCGCGCCGGCCAGGTGATCGTTGAGGGCCGCGATCAGTGGCATTCCGGCCTGGTGGTGGGCGACCAGCCCGTGTTGCTGCTGGTGTTCGACCAGACCCCGCCAGGCCAGCCGAACATGGTGGCCAAGCCCTAGCGGGTTTCAGCGATCAGCGTTACGACTTGCCGCTCAAACAACAAAGGGAGGCAGTCATGCGTAGGATTCTGTTCGGGATCGCGGCTCTGGCGCTTTCGGCCACCGCAGCCATGGCCGGCGACGAAGTGCTGGCCTCGCGGTTCGGCAACACCACCATCACCACCGACCCCAGCGGCATGTCGACCAAGATCTACTACGCCGCCGACCATACCTTCACCGGCGTGATGGGCGACATCCATCCGGCCGGGACCTGGGAGGTCAAGGGCAGCCAGGTTTGTCTGACCTTCTCCGCCGATGCGCCTCCCGGCTACCCCAACCCGATCTGCACCCCGGTCTCGGCCCACAAGGTCGGCGACAGCTGGTCGGCCGGCCCCTTCCAGGTGCAGTTGGTCGAGGGCATCCAGTAGCGAGTTTGGGCAGTAGTCATTTGAGCGTTTTCGCCAGCAGGTCCAGGGCCGCGTCCCAGGACTGCTGGCGGGCCGTCATGATCCCGGCCTCCGTGCCGCCCAACGCCGTCATGGATGTCAGGCTGGGTGAACCTGCCGGAACAGGCGGACCGAAGGCGGCGTGGCCGGCGTCGGCATAGGTCAGCACGGTCACCGGATAGCGGAAGCCCTTGGCCTTGAGCCGGGCGGCAATGCTCCGCGCCATGTCGGCCGATGGCCAAAGCTGGTCAGCCTCACCGCCCACCAGCAGCACCGGGCCTCTTATCTTCTCAACGGGGATGAAGGCGTCCGGATTTCGGTCGGCCAGAGCCAGGCTGCGCTGGTAGAGATCGAGCACCGACACGAAAGGCTTGCTCATGTCGTAGGGCACGAAGGCGGTCGGCTGGCCGTCCAGGCTCCAGGTCGAGCTGTTGACCTGGGTCTTGAAGGAAAAGCCCTGCCACATGACGCTGGAGGGAACCCCGGCGATCACCGCCCGCACGTCCTTGCGGCGCGAGCCGATGATCAGGGCCGCCTCTCCGCCCTTGGAGGCGCCCATTACCGCGACGCGCCGGCGGTCGACGCTGGCATCGGCTTCCAGCCGGTCCAAGGCCTTGTCGAAATATTCCAGCGGCAGCAGTTCCATGCGGTCGGGCAGGCCCGGCAGGTCGAAATAGGCGATGGCCAGAGCGCTGTAGCCCTGCTGGGCCAGGCGCCGGGCGATGGGCGCCGACCCCTTCAGCCCGCCCTCCGAGCCGCCGACCACCAGAACCGCCGGATGCCGGCCAGGGGTGGTGGGCGTGTAGAGCTCGCCGACCAGGCCGTTCTCGCTGATGACGGTCTTGTTGAAGTCCGGCGCCGGCGTGGTCTGCGCGTGAGCGGTGAGGGGAGTCAGCAGCAGCAGCAGGCAGATCAGCGGATTGAGGGCGGCGCGCACGGCGGTTCTCCTTATGTAGAGAACTTTGTAATGCAGAGTCAGAAATTGAGCAAGGGCCTGATGGGGGCGTGGATTCAGGGTTCAGAGGTAGCTCAACCACCAGTCCTTGCGGGTCGCCTTCACCTGGCCCCACCAGCGGCAGAGCGGGTACATGGCCAGCAGCACCACGATCCAGGTCAGGTAGGTGGCCCACAGGCCAAAACCCCAATGAGCTTCGACCATCGGCGTGGGATCGGCGACGACCCCGACGAAGGTCTGGAACGGGAACCCCATGGCCATGCCCAGGACGGTGACCAGGGCGTGGGCCAACCAGATGTGCAGGATGAAGAAGAACAGCGGCACGCGGCCGTAGGTCAGCAGCACCTCCGCGGCCCACCCCTTGAGCTTTTCCAGGGCCGGCAGCAGCAGGAACATCGGGCCCAGGGTCGCCAGCACGAAATCGAGCGACGGCGGGTACTTGCTGACGTTGAAAAAGGAGAAGGCCGTCCGCAGGGCGTCGGCCTGGACCGACCAGGGCCGCGGGTCGCCATAGACGTTCAGCCAACGCAGGGTGACGAACGCCAACACCATCGCTGCCCCCATCTGGAGCAGCCTCTTGGCCCGCCGGTCCGCCGGCATCTCGAACACGTCGCCCAGCCCGTAACCCAGCGAGATGACCCCGATCCAGGGCAGGATCGGATAGAGGATGAAGACCCCCGCGCCGAGCATGCCTGGCGGGCCGAACAACAGCCGCCAGAACCCGGGCACGCCCCCAAGGGCGTCAGGCTGCACGCCGTCCAGCAGGTCGTGCAGGCCCAAGATTGCCAGTCCGATGAACAGCACCGCCCGACGGGGCAGATGGATCAGCGCGGCCAGGGCGATCATGCCCGCGCCCAGCGACCAGAGCACCATCAGGGCCCAGCTGGGAAAACTCCAGTTCCAGCCGAAATTCTCGACCACCAGCTCCAGGGCGATCAGCCAGAAGCCGCGCGTGATCAGGAAGACGCTGAGCTCGGGCGTGGTCTTGCTCCGCGTCTGCATCCAGACCGAGACACCGGCCAGAAACGAGAAGGTCGGGGCGCAGAAATGCGTCACCCAGCGGGTCAGGTAGAGGCCCAGCGTGGTCGTCGCCGGGTTGGTCGGGTCGGAAACGAACGAGGCGGCGTGGGTGTAGTCCCGCACATGGTCCAGGGCCATGACCACGATGACCAGTCCACGCAGCAGGTCGATCGAGGTCAGGCGGGGCCGGACGACCGCCTCCGTCACGGCTTTGCCGCCGGCGCGGAGACGAAGGTGATCGGCAGTCGGATGGCCTGGCCGGCGATCGACGGGCCGTCCGGATTGGCCGGCCCGACCAGGACGGCGCCGGCCAGCTGCAGGGCCGCCTGGCCGAATCCGGCGCCGGCCGGGTCTTCCTGCTGAACCACACAATGGCGAAGCTGGCCCAGATGGCCGATCCGGCAATCGAGGACCGCCTTGCCATTGGTCCCGGCGGCCTGGGCGGCGGCGGGATAGGCGCGGGCGAAATCCTGGGCGGTGGGGCGGCGCAGCCAGGTGCGGGGGGCGTCGGCCGGCGGCGAGAGGTCGTCGCTCGACACCCCCATCGCCACGCTTGCGCCGGCGGCGTCGGTCAGCCGCACGGCCTCGAGCCCGCCCTCGGCAATCATCTGGCCCATGAAGTCGTCGGTGATGGTGGCGGTGTCCAGTCGCAGCGTGACCCGCAGGAACAGGCCGTCCCGCTCCAGCCGGCTCTCCTGGTCGGCGGTCACCGCGAACCGCCCCGCCAAAGCGATGTCGGCCGGATTGTCGAACCGGATCGCCAGCGTCAGGGCCTGGCTTTCGCAGCGCTGGGCGACTTCCTTCTGGTTGCCGTAGTCCTGGCCGGACTGCCGGGCCTTGCGGCAGGCCTTGATGGTCTCGGCGGTCTTGGGGACGGCGCGGGTGAAGGGCGCGACCAGGTCCAGTTCGTAGCCATCGAGCGCGGCGAATTCGACGGTCCGCTCCTTAAGATCGAATTGCGAAAGCCCGATCGCGGGGAAGGCGCTCTTGACCCGGAACAGGCTGGCCCCTCCCGTTGCAGCGTCATAGGTCCAGCGGACGGGAACCATGACCTCGACCCGCCGGCAGCCGCCTCCGGTCCGCACCGCCTCGGCCATGGCCGGCAGATCGGCCGGTCGTACAGGAACCGCCGCGCCGCAGGACGCGGGCGCCTGGGCGAGGGCGGGCGAGCCGCTCTGGCCGACCAGCGTCGCCAGGACGAGCGCCAGGGTCGTCAATCCGAATTTCGTGGATACGCGCACGTCTAGCCCTCCCGAGATGATGGAGATTAGGCCTAACTCGCGGCCGGGCGGTAGATGGCCTCGCCCCGAATCGCGCGGCGCTCGCCGTCGAAGTGGATCACTTCCACCACGATGCGGCCGCGATTGCTGGCATAGTGAATAGCCAGGCTCGAGACCCCGGCCAGCACATCGATCAGCACGAAATGCAGCGGCGGCTTCATGGCCAGCCCCTGGGCCCAATAGGCCCCGACAGCCGCCTTGCCCCTGAGGGTCCCCGTCGGCTCGCCCATCCGCTCAACGATGTAGGTCGAGGTCATCGAGAAGTCGTCAGCATAGTGCGACAGGATGCGGTCCAGATCGCCGGCGTTCCAGGCGGCGATCCATTCCTCCGCCCAGGCCCTCGCCCACGCGATCTCGATCATTTCCTGGCCGAATCCATCAGGCCGGCGAAACGCTCGAACAGATAGAGGCTGTCCATCGGGCCGGGCGAGGCTTCCGGGTGGTGCTGGACGCTGAACACCGGCCTGTCGGTGAGGGCCAGGCCCGCATTGGTGCCGTCGAACAGGGAGACATGAGTCTCGGTGACCGGCGCCGGCAGGCTGTCTCGGTCGACCGTGAAGCCGTGGTTCATCGAGACGATCTCGACCTTGCCGGTGGTCAGGTCCTTAACCGGGTGGTTGGCGCCATGGTGGCCCTGTTCCATCTTCACCGTACGAGCGCCCAGCGCCAGGGCCAGCATCTGGTGGCCGAGGCAGATGCCGAACACCGGCGTGCCGCTCTCGACCAGCTTGCGAATCTCGGGGACCGAATACTCGCCCGTCGCGGCCGGGTCGCCCGGGCCGTTGGAGAGCAGGACGCCATCGGGCTTGCGGGCCAGGATGTCCTCGGCGCTGGTGTTGGCGGGGACCACGGTCACCTTGGCGCCGATGCCGGCCAGCGAGCGCAGGATGTTGCGCTTGACCCCGTAGTCGACGACCACGACCTGGTACTTGCCCGCCTCCGGCCGGGTGTAGCCGGCGGGCCAGTCCCAGGGGCCTTCGTCCCAGACGAAGGACTGCCGGCAGCTGGCGTCCTTGGCGAGGTCCAGGCCTTCGAGGCCGGACCAGGCGCGGGCCTGGGCGGTCAGGGCGGGAATATCGAACTTACCGTCGGGCGCATGGGCGATCACCGCGTGCGGCATGCCCTTTTCGCGGATCAGCCGGGTCAGGGCGCGGGTGTCGATCCCGGCCAGGGCGATGACGCCGCGCCGCTCCATCCACTGGGCCAGCGGCGAGCCGGAGCGGTAGTTGGCCGGGTCGGTCGGCGTGTCGCGGAAGATGGCGCCGCGGGCGGCGGTGTCGCTGATTCCGGTAACCTGCTCGACGTCCTCCAGGTTGGTCCCGACATTGCCGATGTGAGGGAAGGTGAAGGCGACGATCTGGGCCATGTAGGAGGGATCGGTGAGAATCTCCTGGTAGCCGGTCATGGCGGTGTTGAAACACACCTCGCCCACCGCTGCCCCAACCGCGCCGACGCCGTGGCCTTGCAAGACCGTGCCGTCGGCGAGAACCAGGACTCCGGTGACGCCAGGAAGCAGATCAGTCATGGCGTGGCTCCGGGGTGGTGGACAAACGGCCGCGTTGGTAGTGAGTCGGCCCTCCCGGGTCAACAAAGGAACGCGCCATGCTGGCTATGCGCCCCAACTGCGAGTGTTGCGACCGCGATCTGGCGCCCGATGCGAGCGGGGCGATGATCTGTACGTTCGAATGCACCTTCTGCGAGGCCTGCGGCGGCGGCCCGTTGGGCGGGATCTGCCCCAACTGTGGGGGCGGGCTGGTGTTGCGGCCGGTTCGGCCGGCCAGCCTCCTGGCCAAGTATCCCGGCCAGACGGAGCGAGTGTGGAAGGCGCATGAAGCTTGCGTCGCGCGGGCCTGAGCCTCTTCCATCGCGGGCCTGCGCGGGGTTAGAACCCCGCCATGCCCATCACCACGGTCGGCCTCGATGCCGATGACACCCTCTGGCACAACGAGACCATCTTCCGCCTGACCCACGCGCGGTTCGTCGAGCTGCTGTCCGAGTTCGGAGACGAGACGGTCATCGAGCGCAAGCTGGCCGCGACCGAGAAGCGCAACCTGCGGGCCTATGGCTACGGGGTGAAGGGCTTCACACTGTCGATGATCGAGACAGCCATCGAGCTGACCAACGGCGCGGTCAGCACCGCTGCTATCCAGGAAATCCTGGCGGCCGGGCGCGAGATGCTGACCCTGCCGGTCGAGGCGCTACCGGGCGTGGCGGACGCTTTGACGACATTGGCCGAGCGCTATCGGCTGGTGCTGATCACCAAGGGTGACCTGATGCATCAGGAGAACAAGGTCGCCGCCTCCGGGCTGGGCGAGCTGTTCGCCGCCGTCGAGATCGTCAGCGAGAAGGACGTGGGCACCTACACCCAGCTGTTCGAGCGCCACGGCACGGGCGCGGCGCAGGCGGTGATGGTCGGCAACTCCATGCGCTCCGACATCCTGCCGGCGCTGGAAGCCGGCGCCTATGCGGCGCTGATCCCCTATCCGCTGGTCTGGTCGCACGAGGCGGCCGAGGCGCCGAGCAATCATCCGCGCTACGCCGAGCTGGCCTCGATTGCGGAATTGCCGGGGTGGGTGGATTCCCTCACCTGACTACCCCACAGTCGTCATCCTAGGCCTTGTGCCTAGGATCCCGCGTTCAGCTTGCTGCAAAGGTGAAGGTGACGCCGGACCGTCACCGCTCTACGGCCCAATCGCCTTGCGGCGGATGGCGGGATCCTAGGCACAAGGCCTAGGATGACGGCTGAAAAGTGGAGGGTTGCCATGAAACCTATCGTCTTGACCCTGGGCCTGCTGCTGTTCGGCTGCGCCTCCTCCGCCACCGCCCCGGTTCATGACATCATCATCCGCGGCGGCACGATCTATGACGGCACGGGCGGCGCGCCCTTCGTCGGCGACGTCGCCATCGACGGCGACCGCATCACCGCCGTGGGCAAAGTCAGCGGGACCGGCCGCCAGGAGATCGACGCCCACGGCAAGGCGGTCTCGCCCGGCTTCATCAACATGCTGTCCTGGGCCACCGACGACCTGATCTATGACGGCCGTGGCATGTCCGACCTCAAGCAGGGGGTGACCCTGGAGGTGATGGGCGAGGGGACGTCGATGGGGCCCTACAACCCTACCATGAAGGCGCTGGAGACCGAGCGCGAGGGCGACATCAAGTACGACATCGACTGGTCGACCCTGGACCAGTACCTCAGCCGGCTGGAACGGCAGGGCGTCTCGCCCAATATCGCCAGCTTCATCGGAGCCGAGACGGCGCGGACCTATGTGCTGGGCGAGGGCGATGTCGACCCCGATCCCGCGCAGCTCAAGGCCATGCAAGGGCTGGTGCATCAGGCCATGGAAGACGGCGCCCTGGGGGTCGGCTCATCGCTGATCTATGCGCCCGGGACCTATGCCGAGACCGACGAACTGGCGGCCCTGGCCAGCGAGTCCGGCAAGTGCGGCGGCATCTATATCAGCCACATGCGCTATGAGAGCGACCGCCTGCTGGACGGCATCGACGAGCTGATCGAGATCTCGCGGCGATCAGGCGCCCCGGCGGAGATCTATCACTTCAAGCAGGCCGGCAAGGCCAATTGGGACAAGATCGACGCCGCCATCGCCCGGGTGGAGGCGGCCCGCGCGCGTGGTCAACGCATCACCGCCGACATGTACAGCTACACCGCCGGCTCTACCGGGCTGGACGCCGCCATGCCGCCCTGGGTGCAGGCCGGCGGGCGCGAGGCCTGGATCAAGCGGCTGAAGGATCCGGCCATCCGCGCCCAGGTCATCGCCCAGATGCGCGACCCCAAGGCAGGTTACGAGAACCTCTATCGCCACGCCGGGGCCGAGGGGACCTTGCTGGTCGGCTTTAAAAACCCGGCGCTCAAACCCCTGACCGGCAAGACCCTGGCGGAGGTGGCGAAGATGCGCGGGGTCAGCCCCGAGGACGCCGCCATCGACCTGGTCATCGAGGACGGCACGCGGGTGCAGGTGGTCTATTTCCTGATGAGCGAGGACAACGTCCGCCGCGAGGTCGCCATCCCCTGGATGAGCTTCGGCTCCGACGCCGGGGCCCAGGCGCCGGAAGGACTGTTTATGCTCTCCAGCACCCACCCCCGCGCCTACGGAAACGTCGCGCGGCTACTGGGCCGCTATGTGCGCGACGAAAAGCTTATCCCGCTGGCCGAGGCCGTCCGTAAGCTGAGCGGTCAGCCCGCCCATAACCTGGGCCTGCATGACCGGGGACTGCTGAAGGTCGGCTATTTCGCCGACCTGGCGGTGTTCGACCCGGCGGCGATCGGCGATCCGGCCACCTACGAGCAGCCCAAGCAGTTCGCCACCGGCATGATCGATGTGCTGGTCAACGGGGTGCTGGCCCTCAAGGATGGAGAGCCGACCCGCGCGCCGAGCGGGCGTGTGGTGCGAGGTCGGGCCTGGCGCGGCTGGCCCGACGGCGGCTGCCGCCGAAGCGCGAAAGACTGGGAGTGGTAGCGCTGATTGTGATCACGGCGCCACGGGTTTGAACAACCCGCGTCACTCCGTGTGCAGTGCAGCATAGTCCGTCTTGACAGACTCGGGGGTGGGGCATGAGCGTCGGGTTCAAGACCGGCGTGTCAGGAGCGCCGCTGCGATCTACAAAAGGACTGGGGATCATGACTTCACATAAAAGGGCACTGCTGGGCCTAGCCTTCGGTATGGGCGTCTCCGCCCTGGCCTTGTCGGCCGCGCCGGCCTTTGCCGAGGATACCGCCACTACGCTGCCCGATCTGATCGTCACCGCCCAGCGGCGGGCCGAGAATCTGCAGGCTGTGCCGCTGTCGGTCACCGTTGAGCCGGCCGAGAAGCTGCAGGCCATCTTCTCCACCGGCGATGACGTTGTCTCGTTGGCCGCCCGCTCGCCGGGCCTCTACGCCGAATCGTCGAACGGCCGCGCCGCGCCCCGCTTCTATATCCGGGGCCTGGGCAACACCGACTTCGACCTGGCCGCCTCGCAACCGGTGTCGATCATCATGGACGACGTCGTGATGGAGAACGTCGTCCTCAAGTCCAGCCCGCTCTACGACCTGGATCAGGTGGAAATCCTGCGCGGCCCGCAAGGCTCGCTGTTCGGCCGCAACACCACCGCCGGCATCATCAAGTTCGACAGCGTCAAGCCCAGCGCCGAGACCAAGGGCCGCGCCACCGTCAGCTACGCCGACTACAACACCTTCAACCTCGACGGCGGCCTCGGCGGCACGATCATCGACGGCAAGCTCGAGGGCCGCATCTCGGTGCTCTACCAGCACCGCGACGACTGGATCGGCAACAGCTTCACCGGCAAGGACGACGTCATGGGCGGCTATGACGAGAAGGCCGCCCGCGCCCAGCTGCTTTGGACGCCTACGGACGATCTGAGCCTGCTGTTCAATCTGCATGCTCGCGACCTGGACGGCACCTCGGCCATCTTCCGCGGCAACATCCTGACCAAGGGCAGCAACAACCTCAATTCCAACTACAGGCGCGACCGCGTCGCCTATGACGGCGGCGGCGGCAACAACCAGGCCTACAAGGGCTGGGGCGGCTCGGTGAACACCGTTGCGGACCTCGGCGAGGTCACCATGACCCTGATCAGCGCCTTCGAGGAAACCCACGGCGCCAGCCGCGGCGACATCGACGGCACGGCCGGTCCCTATACCTTCAACTTCGGTCCGGGCTCGAACGTCCCCGGTACGACCCGCTTCCCGTCCGATACCAAGGACGGCCTGTCCAAGCTCAATCAGTGGACTGAGGAACTGCGTTTCGCGGGCGGTTCGACCGACAGCTTCGCTTGGCAGGCCGGCGTCTATTATTTCGACGGCAGCTTCACCATCAAGACCGATCCGGGCTTCCCGCCCGGCGCGACGGTCAAGCAGACCAACCGGGCCTTCGCCGGTTTCGTGCACGGCACCTGGGCGTTCGGCGAGAATCTGTCCGTCGAGGCCGGGGCCCGCTACACCAACGACGAGAAGAAGCTGATCGCCCTGGTCCCCACCGGCATCACGCCGGTCAAGGTATCGGACGGCCAGGTCAGCTGGGACCTGTCGGCCCGCTATGAATTCACCCCCGAGGTCAGCGCCTACGCCCGCGTGGCCCGCGGCTTCCGCGGCCCCTCGATCCAGGGCCGCGACATCGCCTTCGGCAGCCCGCCCAGCACGGCCGACAGCGAGACTGTGCTGAGCTACGAGGTGGGCTTGAAGAGCGAACTGTTCGACCGTCGCGTCCGGCTGAACGGCGCGGTGTTCAGCTACACCATCGACAACATGCAGCTGACCGCGGTCGGAGGCATCGCCAACACCACTCGCCTGATCAATGCCAAGCAGGGCAAGGCCTATGGCTTCGAGGTCGATGGCGAGTGGCTGGTCACCGACAACCTGACCCTGACCGCCGGCTACAGCTACAACCACACTGAAATCGACGACAAGAACCTGAAGGTCGCGGCCTGCGCCAAGAACCTCTGCACGGTCACTGACCCGCTGGACGTCAACAACAACGCCAGCATCAACGGCAACCCCTTCCCGCAGGCGCCGGAATATATCCTGGACTTCACCGCCCGCTACAGCGTGCCGGTGGGCGATGGCGGCGAGCTGTTCGCCTATACCGACTGGAACATGCAGGGCCAGACCAACCTGTTCCTCTATGAATCCAAGGAATTCCAGACTGACGGCAATTTCGAAGGCGGCCTGAAATTCGGCTACGGCCGCACCGACGGGTCCTGGGAAGCGGCGATCTTCGTGCGCAACATCACCGACGAGGACAACATCAAGGGCGGCATCGATTTCGATAACCTGACCGCCTTCGTCAACGACCCGCGCATCATCGGCATCACCCTGACGGCCAAGCTGCCGTAACGGCCGACGGGTTCGAGTTCAGGGCCGCGGCGCAAGCCGCGGCCCTTCTTCGTTTCATGCGACAATCTGGGCCCGCAAGGCGTCCAGTGACGGAAACACAAAGGCCGGCCCCGCCGCGTTCAGAGCCGCCTCGTTGGCATAGCCCCAGGTAACGGCGGCCGCCGCCAGTCCAGCCTTGCGCGCTGCTTCAACATCGCGGACCTCGTCACCGACGCAGAGCACCGCGTCATGGCTGAGGCCCAGCCGCTTGCGCAGCGCCGCCAGCACTCGCGCCTTGCCGAACAGCGAGACGCCGCAGTCAAAGTGATCAATCAGCCCGGCCGATGCCCCCATCACCGCGCGCACGTTGGCCTCGCCGTTAGAGCTGACGACCGCCAGGGTCGCGCCGGCGGCGGCGAGGTCGGTCAGCAGTTCCGTAACGCCCGGAAACAGCGGGATGGCGTGGGCCGCCTCGGCGCTGCGCCGCCGCACG
Source organism: Caulobacterales bacterium (assembly GCA_038236615.1). Classification (GTDB taxonomy): domain Bacteria; phylum Pseudomonadota; class Alphaproteobacteria; order Caulobacterales; family Caulobacteraceae; genus Caulobacter. The sequence goes on along the minus strand of JBBRZO010000002.1, from coordinate 143,699 downwards.
TCGCGGGCGATGGCCGGCATGCGCCACCATCTGACTCCGAACGCCTTGATGATCTCGCGGCTGGGCCGACCGCGCAGGTGTTCGATCTGCGCCGCCCCCAGCCTGCGGAAGCCATGTCGGTCGGCCAGACCGCCCAGTTCGGCCAGGAACCAGGGCGCGCTGTCGGCAAGGGTGCCGTCAAAGTCGAAGACCACGAGGCTATAGCGGGTCTCGCCGGTCGGTTCCGATTGCGCATCCTTGGCCATGCCCAGCGTCTAGCCGTTCGCGAGCCTTTCCTCCAGCCGGCCAGGGAGGCAATAGTCGCGTTGACACGAGGGGCGCAGATCATGACCGCCAGCCACACCATCCACGGCCACTGCCACCACCTGGGCTGGGACAACAGCCTGGCGCCGGTGCTCACCGTAAAGCCCGGGACGACGCTGCAGATCGAATGCCTGGACGCGTCCGGCGGCCAGCTGGGACCGACCAGCACAGTCACCGACGTGGCGGCGCTGGACTTCGGCCGGGTCAATCCGGTGACCGGGCCGGTCTATATCGACGGCGCCCAGCCGGGCGATGCGATCAAGATCACCTTCGACAGCTTCGCCCCCTCGGGTTTCGGCTGGACTGCCAACATTCCGGGCTTCGGCCTGCTGGCCGACCAGTTCACTGACCCGGCATTGCAGATCTGGAACTACGACCGCTCCGGCCAAATCCCCGCGGCGTTCGGGTCCATCGCCAAGGTCCCGCTCAAACCTTTCGCCGGCACGGTCGGCCTGGCCCTGGCCGAACCCGGCCTGCACTCGGTCGTCCCGCCCCGGCGGGTGGGTGGCAATCTCGACATTCGCGACCTGTCGGCCGGGGTCAGTCTCTACCTGCCAGTCGAGGTGGCCGGCGGCCTGTTCTCAATCGGCGACACCCACGCCGCTCAGGGCGACGGCGAGGTCTGCGGCACCGCCATCGAAAGCCCGATGACCACCGTGGTCACCCTGGACCTGATCAAGGACGCCCGTCTGGCGGCTCCCAGATTCACCACGCCCGGTCCGGTGACCCGCCACCTGGATGCGCACGGCTATGAGGTGACCACCGGCGTCGGGCCGGACCTGATGACCGGGGCTCGCGAAGCGGTGGCCCGGATGATTGACCTGCTGACCGCCACCCATGGCATGTCGCCAGTGGACGCCTACATGCTGTGCTCAGTCTGCGGTGACCTGCGGATCAGCGAGATTGTCGACATGCCCAACTGGATCGTCAGCTTCTACTTTCCGCGGGTGGCGTTCGCGTGACCGTCCCGCCCGGCGCCCGCGTCTCTCCTTCGACCGCCCGCAACCGGGAACCCATCCTGGCTGTGCTGCGGACCTGTTTGCCGGCCAGCGGCCTGGTGCTGGAGATCGCCTCAGGGGCCGGTGAACATGCGGTCTTCAACGCCGCCGCCCTGCCGGGCCTGCAATGGCAGCCGACGGACCCTGACGATGAGGCGCTGGCCAGCATCGCGGCTTGGCGGGACCATGTGGGCCTGGCCAATCTGCTGCCGCCCCTCAGACTTGACGCGGCTGACTCCGACGGCTGGCCGGTCCAGACCGCCGACGCGATGGTCAATATCAACATGATCCACATCTCGCCCTGGTCGGCGACCCAGGGCCTGCTGCGGGGTGCGGCCCAGGTGCTGCCGGTCGGCGGCGTCCTCTTCCTCTACGGGCCCTACCTCCAGGACGGTGTCCCGACGGCGCTCAGCAATCTCGAATTCGACCAGTCGCTGAGACGCCGCAACCCGGCCTGGGGCATCCGCCACCTGAACGACGTCACCGCTCTGGCGACCGGCCATGGGCTGGAGCTGTCGAAATGCCTCCCCATGCCGGCCAACAACCTGTCGCTGGTGTTCGTTCGAGCCTAGGCCGGAACACCGCCCGCCGGAGTGGTGGAGCGCTCGGCCTGGACTTTGGTCCGCTCGATCATGGCCGGTCGATCCAGGCGGCGGCATAGCTTGGCGACGCTCCTGGAGTTCGCGCCGATGCAAGAGGTTTCCCTGGTCCGCCTGTATGTCATGCGGGCCCTCTATCTGCTGATCGCCGTAGCCGAGGGGGTGCAGATCTGGCCGCTGGTTTTCAGCCACCGCCCATGGCCGGACCTGATGCACGGCGTGGCGATCGCCCTGCTGGCGGGGCTGACCCTGCTGTGCTGGCTAGGGGTGCGCTATCCGCTGAAGATGGCGCCGCTGATGCTGTTTGAGTGGGTGTGGAAGACCATCTGGTTCCTGGCGTTCGGCCTTCCCGCTTGGCGCGCCGGCCCGGTGAGTCAGGCCATGAGCGAGAACCTGTTCGCCATCGGGTTGGGCGTGGTTCTGGTCCCGCTGGTGCTGCCCTGGCCGTATCTGTGGCGGAATTACGTGGCGGCTAAGGGCGACCGCTGGCGCTGAGGAAATCCAGCACCGCGGCATTGAACAGCGCCGGTCGCTGCATTGGGGCAAAGTGGCTGACGCCGGGCAGCATCTGAAAAGTCGCGTCGGGGATGGTCTCGGCGAGATAGCGGGCGTGCTCGGCCTTGATAAACTCGTCGTGCTCGGCCTGGACGATGCGGACCGAGACCGTGATCTCAGCCAGATCGGCGGCGCTGTAGTTGGGCTGGCTGGCCTGCATCGCGCCGACGGCCTTGGAGAAGGCCTCGAAGTCGTCCGGGGTGGAGGAGAGGGCGGCGTAGTCCTGCCTGTGACGACCAATACAGCGGCCAAGCAGCGGGTTGCTGAAGTCCAGGTCCAGCGTGCCGGTCGGATCGACGTTGCAGCCGAAGAAGAACACCCCCGCGACCCGCTCGGGCGCTTGCCGGGCGAGGGCCAGGGCGATGCAGGCGCCGTCGCTCCAGCCGACCAGCGGCGCGCGGTCGATTCCAAGATGATCCATGACCGCGGCAAGATCAGCCGCCATCAGGTCGTAGCTGTAGGGCCGCTCGTCGCGCGTGCTGCGGCCGTGACCCCGGCTGTCGACGACGATCACGCGGTGGCCGGAGGCGGCGAGAGCGGGGACCTGATGGCCGAAGTTGCCGCTGTGACCCAGGCCGCCGTGCAGCAGGATAACCGGCGGGCCATCGCCGTAGTCGGCCCACCAGATGCGGGCGCCGTCGTGTGCGACAAGACCCTCGGCGTCGGGCGCCGGCAGGACGGCGCCATCTGCGGCGAAGATCTGCAGGTCGTCGTCGCTGAATTCGGCCACGGCGCTAGAGGCTCGTGGCCCAGGCCCAGATCACCCAGGCGCTGAACGCCAGTGCGGCCAGGGCCAGAACCTGAGCGCCGATCCGCCCGCCGGGCCGCTCGATCAGCCGCGCATCACGGATCAGGGCCATGGCGCAGAGGGCGTAGACCAGCATGAACAGCGCCACCGAAAAGCCGATCAGGGTGTTGAACTGCTTGCCCAGAGTTGGGGAGACGGTGAGCAGGGCTGTGCCGGTCATCAGGACCCCGGTGAGGATCAGGCCTCGGCGCGGGGTGGCGGCGGGGTCGGCTTCGGTGACGGCCCGGGGCAGGTAGCCGGCATGGGCGCCGGCCCGGCCGGTCTCGGCGGTGACCAGGATCCAGCCGGCCAGGGTGCCGCAGGCCTTCAGGGTGGCGCAGACGGCGACCAGCACGCCGGCGACCGGCCCGGCCAGCCTGGCGACCACGTCGGCGAAGGGGGCGGTGGACTTGGCCAGCTGCTCGGCGGGCATCACGCCCTGCACGGCCAGGCAGGCCAGGATATAGACGCCGCCCGCCAGCGCCACGCCGCCCAGCGCGGCGATCGGCAGGTTGCGGCCGGGATTGTCGACCTTGGCGGCGGCGGCGTTGGCGCATTCCAGGCCCAGGAACGCCCAGAAGGCCATCAGCACCATCGGCGGCAGATTGTGGCTCAGCGGCAGGCCCGACGGGTTCCAGGAGGCGGCGAAGATGGCGGGGCTGAATTGCGTAAGCCCCAGGATGGTGGCGGCCAGCACCGGTATCAGTCCGAGGACCAGTGTCGCCCCGCCGAACCGCGCCACCGTGCGGGCCCCGGCCAGGTTGGCCAGGGTGAACAGCCAGAGAATGCCGAGCAGAACTACCAGGGTGATGGCCGGGCTGTTGGCGGTCCCCGGGATCAGCGATTCCAGATAGCCGACCGCCGCCAGGGCCACGGCGACATTGCCGCCCCAACACGACACCCAGTAGGCCAGCCAGGCGACGAACCCCAGGGCCGGGTGCAGGCTTTGTCTTGGGTAGGCCAGCACGCCGTCGGCCTCGGGGCGCAGCCGCCCCAGGATGGCGAACACCCCGGCGATGGCCAGGGCTCCGGCCGTGGCGGCCAGCCAGCCGATCAGGCTGGAGCTGCCGAAAGGGGCCAGGCTGGTGGGCAGCAGATAGAGGCCCGAGCCGATCATGTTGCCGGCCACCAGGAAGGTGGCCATCCACGGGCCCATCCCTTTGCCGGGCAGGGTGATGTTGTCGCTCATGCCGCCGCGATCCGATTCTGGAACCAGCCGACCGCGCCCTCGTGGCGGGGCGACAGCACGCCGGTCTGGTAGACCCCGGCATTGAGGTTGCGCTGCACGGCTTCGCAGATGTCGCGGTCCTGGCCGGTCAGCTGGTCAGAGGCCTCCAGGATGGCGGCCATGTCATCGCCCGCCTCATGGAAATAGAGGTAGTCGAGGCGGGTGCGGTTCGGGCCCAGCGGCTTCATGTGCTCGACCATCAGGCCATAGCGGAAGACGTTGATCGCCAGGTTCGGCCATAGCCAGGCCCAGAGGCCATTGTTGGCCCCGCTTTTGGTGGGGACGTCGTGGATGGCAACCTCGCCATGCATGGTCACCCGGTAGTCGGCGACCTCGATCTCGGCGGCCAGTTCCGGGTGGATCGGGCCGATGTGGTAGCCCTCCAGATAGTTCTCGACGTAGGTCTTCCAGTTGCAGGCGATCTCGTGGCTGCGGCGGGTGACGGCGGGGGCCAGCCGGATGCCGCGCGCGTCGAACAGGCTGTCGAGCGGGGCGACCAGGTCGGCCAGCGGCGCGGCCTTGCCGTCCGGATTGACGAAGACGAAGCCCCGCCAGGTCTGCACGGCGGCGGAGTGCAGGCCGAACTCGCGCGGGTCGAAGCCCTCCAGAACGCCGAACCCGACGGCGCTGCGCAGCCGCCCGTCCAGGGCGTAGCGCCAGCCGTGGTACTTGCAGGTCAGCTCCTGACCGCACGAGCCCGCGCCGTCATCGACTAGCGGCCCTGCCCGGTGACGGCAGACATTGTGGAAGGCGTTGATCCCGCCGTTAGCGTCGCGGACAGCCACGAGCGGATAGCCGGCGATCTCTTCGGCAAGGTAGTCGCCGGCCCGCGGCATGTCGGCCTCGCGGCCCAGGAACTGCCAGCCGGCGGCGAAGACGGCCCGACGCTCCGCCTCGTACTGGGCGAGATCGGAATAGAGGCGAGTGGGTAGAGTCAGCTGCATGGGTCAGCCCAGGAACGCCGGCGCGTGGAAGCCCGGGATGGTTTGCTCCGCCAGGGTTAGGGCGGCGCTGACACTCATGAAGGCGATGAGCGCAATGAAGAACCAATAGAAGTACGGGTTTTCTCGCCGGGCGACCCGGCGGGGGCCCTTCCCCCAGGGAACGATCCTGCCAGTTGCGAGCGCCAAAACCAGAAACAGGTCCACGACCACATTGCTCAGGATCGTGATCCAGTTCAGCATTCGCGACCCCTCCCGCAGGCGACCGGGTCACGACCATACCCTCAAATCGCCGGGTCTTGGCAAGCCGCCCCTAGACGCCTTTGCGGCCTCGCATGAAGTGCATGACCACCATGATCACGGCGGCGAGGAGCAGCAGGTGGATCAGGAACGAGCTGACATGCAGCACGAGGAAGCCAAGCAGCCAAAGGATAACCAGGACGGCCGCGATACCTGCGAGCATGGGATTGTTCCTCGTCTATCTGGCGGCCGACTGACCCCTGGTCATAAATGCCGTGTCGAGAGTTTGGTTCCGGCCGGGCTCCGGCGCTAGGATCGGCGCATGGCCGAAGACCCCGCCGAGATGATGCAGAACCGCCTGCGCGCCGACCTGCGCGCGGCGATGAAGGCGCGCGAGACGCTGGAGGTCGCCCTGCTGCGCGGCCTGATCGCCGCCATCGACAACGCTCAGTCGGCGGGGATCGAGGCCGGGCCGGCGGTGTCGGCGTCGCCGGCGACCAGTTCGCAGTGGGTGGCGGCCGGCGGTGCGTTCGGCTCGGGCGAGGTGGTGCGCAGGACCTTAAGCGAGGCGGACCTGCAGGCTCTGTTGGCGGCCGAGGCGGCCCGGCGCGAGGCGACGGCGGTGGAGATGGCTCGCGTCGGCCAGGCGGAATTGGCGGCTGACGCTCGGGCGGAGGCGGCTAGGATCAGGGGCTATATGGGAGGCGCGCGCCATGAAGGTGCTTAGACGATTTGTGCTTGGCGGCCTGGCTGCCGGCCTGGCGGTATCGGCGGGCGCCGCCGCTGAACCACCCAAGGGACTGACCAATTGGGACATGACCGGGACGGTCGGGCCCTATCCCATCGGCCTGAACGCCACCGTGCGGGATTATCGGATGGTCGCAGACAGCTATTATTTCTACGGCAGCCGGCTGACCAACATTCCGCTGACCGTCTCCCAGCAGGGCGACACGCTGGTCCTGACCGAGGCCGGCGGCGGGGTATTTCGGCTGCACCTGGTCGGCGACAGCGGCGGCGAACCGCTCAGCTTCTATACCAGCACCGGACTGGCCGGGACCTGGACGGGGGGCGGCAAGACGCTGCCGGTGACACTGTCCTTTGGGACGTCGCGGGATGGCGGGCTACCCAGTCGCCGGTATGGCGATGTGACGAGCCAGTCGGACGCCCAGTTCGAGGCCATGGTGCGACGCCTTGTGAAGGCCGCCGTGAGTGGCGACAAGGCGACGGCCGCCGCAGCGGTGTCCTATCCCTTGCGGATAAACGGGTCCAAGTCGCGCACGATCCGTAACAAGGCCGAACTGACCGCGCAGTGGGCCAGCATCTTCACGCCTAAGGTTATCGCTGAGTTCCGCACGGCGATGCCGCACGACATGTTCGTGCGCAACGGCATGGCCATGCTGGGCAATGGGGTGGCGTGGTTCAACGCCAAGGGGCTTGCGGCTCTGAACCTGCCTTAGGCCTTCTTCACAAACTCGGTCTTCAGCACCAGGTCGCGGACCTTCTCGGCGCGGCATTCGATTTCGCCGGGCTCGTCGGTCAGGCGGATGCCCTTGATCAGGGTGCCGCGCTTGAGGGTGATGCCGGTTCCCTTGACCTTGAGGTCCTTGATCAGGGTGACGTTGTCGCCGTCGGCGAGCAGGGCGCCGTTGCTGTCTCTGACGTCCATGGCCGAGCCTTTCCTGTGAAGCCGCCGCTCTAGGCGTTGGCGCAGGTCCGCGCAAACTTTGTGGTTCCCGGTTCGGGGAATGCTAAGACTGTGAGCCGCCCCCAGCCCCCTGGACTCATGCGCTTCGACGACCGCTTCCTGGAAGAGATCAAGGCCCGCCTTCGCCTGTCCGATGTCATCGGCCGGACGGTGAAGTTGAAGCGGCAGGGGCGGGAGTATGTCGGTCTGTCGCCCTTCTCGAAGGAGCGGACGCCCAGCTTCTTCGTCAATGACGACAAAGGCTTCTTCCACGATTTCTCCAGCGGCAAGCATGGGGACCTGATCAGCTTCCTGCAGGAGACCGAGCGGCTGACCTTCATGGAGGCGGTCGAGCGACTGGCGGCCGAGGCCGGGGTGCCGATGCCCGAGCCCGATCCGCAGGCCGCCCAGCAGGAGCAGAAGCGCCAGGGCCTGGCTGACTGGCTGGAGCACGCCGCCCGTTGGTTCGAGAGCGAACTGGCCCGACCGGTGGCGCGGGAAGCGCGCGACTACCTGACCCGCCGGGGCTTCCCCGATCGCGAATGGAGCCGGTTCCGGATCGGCTTCGCGCCCAACAGCCGGACCGGCCTGAAGGACTACCTGATCGCCAAGGGCGCCATGCCGGGCGAACTGGTCGAGGCGGGCCTGCTTATTGAGCCGGAGGAGGGCGGCGCGCCCTACGACCGCTTCCGCGACCGCATCATCTTTCCGATCTCCGACCAGCGCGGCCGTATCGTCAGCTTCGGCGGCCGCGCCATGGATCCGCAGGCGCGGGCCAAATACCTCAATGGCCCGGAGACCTCGCTCTTCTCCAAAGGCCGGCTGCTCTATGGCCTCGCCGAAGCGCGCAAGCTGCTGCACTCGGACAGCGCCGGCGACGGCGATCTGGTGGTGGTCGAGGGCTATATGGACGCCATCGCCTGCCAGCGGGCCGGGATCGCGGCGGTGGCGCCGCTGGGCACGGCCCTGACCGAGGACCAGATGGAGGTGCTCTGGCGGCTGCACCCCGAACCGACCCTGTGTTTCGACGGCGACGGCGCAGGGCGGCGGGCGGCCAGCCGGTCGATGGACCGGGCCCTGCCGCTGCTCAAGCCCGGCAAGAGCTTCAAGTTCGCCCTGGTCACCGGCGGCAAGGACCCCGACGATGTGCTGCGCGAGCAGGGACCGGTGGTGCTGAAGGCCCAGCTTGCCGCGACCACCCCTTTCGTCGAGGCGCTGTGGGTGCGCGAGCGCGACCAGGAGCCGCTGGACACGCCGGAGCGCAAGGCGGGTCTCAAGGCGCGGCTGCGCAACGCTGCCGCCGCCATCGCCGACAAGGATCTGGCCCAGGCCTATCGCGACGACCTGCTGGCGCGGCTGGATGCGATGATGCCGGCTCGGTCGGCGCCGTCAGTGGGCGCCTACGGCCGGCCCCGGCAGCCAGGGCGGGGCGGCTGGCGCAACGCGCCCGAACCCCTGACCTTCCCCACCGCCGCGGGACGCAGCGCCGCCCGGCGACTATCCACATCGATCGATCCGATCGCGGCCGCGCTGGCCAAGGGAGCGCTGGAAGATCCGCATCGGCTGGACGACCACCTGGAGACCCTGGAGCATCACGGCTTCGGCGACCTGGCGCTTTCCGAATTGGCCAAGGAAATCATCCATCTAAGAATCGACGCTGATATCCTTGACAGTGGAGCCCTTGCACGCCATTTGCGGGAACGTGGATTTGACGCACTGCTGACTGACATCGACCGGGCCGCCGCGAACGCGGGCGCGCCCTTCCTGAAACAGGATGTCACCCTCGCCGTCGCCAGGTCCCAGTGGACGCGTGCTTTTGAGGTGATGAACCGCTTGGCCGCGCTCGAGGATGCAGTCGCCTCCGCCAAGGGTAACCTTGCGGAGCGTTCCGACATGATTGCCATCGAGCGTCTGAAGGCTGAGCGCGACACTTTGAAGCGGCGGGTCCGGTCTGGGACGCTGTGGGATGAGAACGAGGTTTCCTGACGTAACGTGCGCCCTAAGTCCTTTCCCTTAACGCCCAGGCGGGTCCGCCCCCGCCTTCGCCGGAGAGCTTGATGAGCACCAACACCGCGACCGAGACGCCCGAAGCCGCTGAAGCCCCCGAAAAGGACGGCCCGCTGCTCGACCTGACCGATGCCGGGGTCAAGAAGTTCATCAAGCAGGCCAAGACCCGCGGCTACGTCACCATGGACGAGCTGAACAAGGTGCTGCCCAGCGAGGAAGTCACCTCCGAGCAGATCGAAGACACCCTGGCCATGCTGTCGGAGATGGGCGTCAACGTCGTCGAGGCCGAGGAGGACGGCGAGGCCGCCGAAGGCTCCGAAGTCGCCAACCGCGAAGAGACGGCTGTCGCCACCGACGCCGAGTCCAAGCCGGCCTATGACCGCACCGACGATCCGGTGCGGATGTATCTGCGCGAGATGGGCAGCGTCGAGCTGCTGTCGCGCGAAGGCGAAATCGCCATCGCCAAGCGCATCGAAGCCGGCCGCGACACCATGATCCGCGGCCTCTGCGAAAGCGCCCTGACCTTCGAGGCCATCATGGTCTGGCGCGAAGAGCTGGGCACCGGCCGCATCCTGTTGCGCGAGGTCATCGACCTGGAGCAGACCTACGGCGGCCTCAACCCGGTCATCCCGGTCGAGGACCAGCCCGTCGCCGAACCGGTCGAGCCGGAAGAGGGCGCCGAGCCCAAGGCCGAGGGTGAAGAAGACGACGACGACTTCGACGACGGCGCCGGCCCCACGGTCAGCGCCATGGAGGCCGAGCTGCGCGACGGGGTCATGGCGACCCTGGACGCTATCGCCGGCGACTTCGACGCCTTCCGCCGTCTTCAGGAGAAGCTCGTTGAGCGCCGCCTGAAGGGCCAGGACCTCAAGGATGAGGACCGCAAGGCCTATGAAGCGGCCAGCAGCGCCATCGTCACCCGGCTGAAGACCCTGAAGCTGAACAACAACCGCATCGAGGCCCTGGTCGATCAGCTCTACGCGATCAACCGTCGCCTGATGGCGCTGGAAGGCCGGCTGCTGCGCCTCGCCGACAGCTACGGCATCAGCCGCGCCGAGTTCCTCAAGGCCTATCTGGGCAGCGAGCTGAACCCGACCTGGACCGAGATCGTCAAGAGCCTGGGCGTGCGCTGGACCAAGTTCGCCGAGAACGACGTCGGCTCGATCGGCGACATCCGCACCGAGATCGCCGCCCTGGCCACTGAAACCGGCGTGCCGATCGACGACTATCGCCGCATCGTCCAGACCGTGCAGAAGGGCGAGCGCGAAGCCCGTCAGGCCAAGAAGGAAATGGTCGAGGCCAACCTGCGCCTCGTGATCTCGATCGCCAAGAAATACACCAACCGCGGCCTGCAGTTCCTGGACCTGATCCAGGAGGGCAATATCGGCCTGATGAAGGCGGTCGATAAGTTTGAGTACCGCCGCGGCTACAAGTTCTCGACCTACGCCACCTGGTGGATCCGCCAGGCGATCACCCGCTCGATCGCCGACCAGGCCCGGACCATCCGTATCCCGGTGCACATGATCGAGACGATCAACAAGATCGTCCGCACCAGCCGCCAGATGCTGCACGAGATCGGCCGCGAGCCGACCCCTGAGGAGCTGTCCGAAAAGCTGGCCATGCCGCTGGAAAAGGTCCGCAAGGTCCTGAAGATCGCCAAGGAGCCGATTTCGCTCGAGACCCCGATCGGCGACGAGGAAGACTCGCACCTGGGCGACTTCATCGAGGACAAGAACGCCATCCTGCCCATCGACGCGGCCATCCAGTCGAACCTGCGCGAAACCACCACACGCGTGCTGGCCTCGCTGACGCCGCGCGAGGAACGCGTCCTGCGCATGCGCTTCGGCATCGGCATGAACACCGACCACACGCTGGAAGAGGTCGGCCAGCAGTTCTCGGTGACCCGCGAACGCATCCGCCAGATCGAGGCCAAGGCCCTTCGCAAGCTCAAGCATCCGAGCCGGTCGCGGAAGCTGCGGAGCTTCCTGGACAGCTAAGCCTCTCCGTGTCCCCAGCGAAAGCTGGGGTCCATGGGAGAAATCAGACGGCTACGGGGCTCATGGGTTCGCACCCATGGGCCCCTGCTTTTGCTGGGGATACGGTTCAGCCAAACGGCCACCGCCGCTTCGGGTTCTTCGGCTAGGGGCGGCGCCTAGGCCAACATGTCCAGCAGAGTCCCGGTCATCTCGTCGGCGGTCCTGATAACGGCGAGGTTGGCCTTGAAATCGGTCTTGGCCTGGACTTGCTCGACCACCTCTCGGCCGAGATCAGCGTCTGGCGCGACCGTGCGCATGGCGCTGGCCGTGAGCCGGTCGGTGGCGCGGGTGAGGCCCACGCTGGCAATGGAAATGGCGTCCATAGCCCACAGACTGAACCCAGGCGGTTAAGCGCCCGACACCGAACGTAGTAAATCCGCGCGACGAGCGCGAACAGTGGGGATCTCGCATGGGGCGCCGCCTCGGCTTTCCAGCCCTGTGGCCGAGGGAAAACGACCCTTGGGTTCCTCGCCAACCACGCGACCTAAGTTGACGGGAGGGCCTCGGCAAGTCAGCTTCCGCCCACAAGACAATAAGACGACTGGGGAAGGGTCCGAATGAACCCGATTTCTTTGCTACTGCGCCTGGGGGCTCTGATCCCCGTGATCTACTACGGGGTGATTGTCTGGGGTGGCCTGACCACCCCGGGATTCAATCACATGACCCAATATATCGATGAACTGGGCAAGGCTGGCGCGCCGACCGCCCGGATCTTCAACTACGCCATGATGTTGGCCGGGAGCCTGGCGGTGATCCTGGGTCTGGCTGGCCTGCTGGCCATGCGCCGGCTGGGGGCCGGCATGCTGTCGGCTCTGCTGGCGACTGCCTGCATCGTCGCCTGGGGGGTGTCGATTGTGATGGCTGGGATGCATCCCACGCCAGATCCGCAGCACAACGCCTGGAATATCGGTCTGGCCATTCATGCTGCGCCGCTGTTCCTGCTTTGGGCGCTGGGCGGACGCAGCGATGTCAGCGGCTTCAAAGGCCTGCTGACCCTGTCATTCCTGGGTGGGCTGGTCCTGCTGGCGGTCATGATGAACTGGGTTCCGCAGGTCGCGACCCTGTTGCACCAGCACATCGGTCCCATCGTCACCGCCGACAAGGCCGGTCTTTGGCAGCGCGCCTATTCGCTGACCATCGTGCCGTGGCTGGGCCTGATGGGTCCGGCCCTGGCCGGCAGCCTGATCGCCCGCGCCCGCCGCGCCGCGACGCAGAGCCGGGTGAGCGTCACCACCTTCTCGGACTGACACCTTCGCCAAAACGATCAGGGCCCCGGAGCATCGCTGCTCCGGGGCCCTTTTCGTTGGTTGCTAACCCCTATGGGTTACTGCCAGGTCGTGTAGCCCAGCTGCAGAACCTTGGGGTAACCGGCGTTGATGCCGTTGACCCGGAACTGGCTGATGCGGCCGGTATTGAGCTTCATGCAGATGTAGCTGCCGACCGGAACCGCATAGAGCGGAACCTCGGCGGTGGAGTAGCTGGCTGCCGAACAGCCGGCGAAGCCGCGGTTGCTGCGATCGCCCACCGCGATCATCGCCCCGTTGACCGGCGCCAGATACATGTGGCTGGGATCCACGGCGTGGAACCACAGGTCCGCCCCGGCCGCGCCGACGGCGCCGTTATCGAAGTTGACCTCATAGGTCTGGTTCAGGGTCACTGGACCGGTCGAGAAGGTCACCGGAGCCGGAGGCCAGCCGCCGCCCGGACCACCAGGTCCACCCGGACCACCAGGCCCGCCAGGACCACCAGGACCGCCCGGCCCACCGGGGCCGCCCGGGCCGCCTGGGCCAAACGGGAAGTGGCAGGAGAATCCGCCCGGCCGCGGGGTGCAGATCTGGGCCGGCGGGGCGTTGCGCTGGATCGAACCGGCGGCTCCGTAGCGGCACTGCAGGGCCGGCGTTCCGCCGATATTGATGACCTGCGTATCGCTCAGAGACTCGACGATGGGAGTGGTCCACCAGCCGCTCGGCAACGGCGTGACGATGGTCCGTTGCACCTGCGTGGCCGGGCAGTTGATTTCAGTGGCGCTGGCCGTGGCCGGCGCGGTGAGAGCCAGAAGGCCGGCGATGCCGGCCCCCGACAGAAGAAGCGACGTCTTGTTCATTTACAGCCTCCCTGGGTTTGAATGGCGAGCCGGTGTGGCCCGTCGCAGTCAGATAACAGGGGTCTCGATGAACGGCGCCTGAGCGCAAATCGTCAGAATTGTTCAGGCGAATTTTCAGCGGACCAATACTGGTCCACACTGTCGCCCCGACCGGCGTGTGGAGCAGCCAGCATGATCCGTTTTGAACGCAAGAGCGAGCCCCTGGCCTCACGCGGCGTCTTCCTGCTGCGACTAGGCGGCAACGTTTTCTGGTCGCTGATCATCATCGGCGTGTCGGTGGTCGGCGGCATGGCCGGCTATCACTACACCGAGCATATGAGCTGGCTGGACGCCTTCGCCAACGCCTCGATGATCGCCTCGGGAATGGGCCCGCTGGCGCCGCTGGCGACGGTGGACGGCAAGTGGTTCGCCGGCTTCTACGCCCTCTACAGCGGCCTTGTGCTGGTCGGCGCGTCAAGCCTGATCCTGGCGCCCATTCTCCACCGGGTTATGCACAGTCTGCACGTGGATGACGACGACGACGCCAAGCCCGACCGTCGCAAGCTGCACTAAATTAGCGCCAGGCGTAGTTGAAGCTAACCGACACCCGCTCGGACCGCGCGCCGTTGGCCGGCACCTCGTGGCGCAGCCAGCTTTCCCACATCAGCACCGTGCCGGCTTCCGGGGTCACATAAACGAAGGTCTGGCTGTCCTCCGGGGCGTCGGCCCGGCGATTCGGCGCGGCCATCATCAGCGGCAGGCGTGGGTCTTCCAGTTTCAGGGCCGAGGCCTTGGGCGGGACTTCCAGATAGAGGGTGCCGCTCAGCACGCTGTGCGGGTGGATGTGGCCGCTGTGGAAGCCACCGGGCTTGAGGACATTGACCCACAGGCTGTCGAGGACCAGGGCGCGGCCCTTCAGGTCCAGGCTCAGCGCCTCGGCGAAGGCGGCGGCGTGGCGGTCCAGCTTGCGCTTGAGCCGGCCAAAGGCGGTCATCCGCTTGGGCAGGTCGTCCAGCGAGGCATAGCTGGTGTAGCCGGGATAACGGTTGGCCTTGCACCAGGCGAGACCGGCCGTGTCTTCGCCGGCCAGCAGGGCCGTGGCGTCGAGCAGGTCTTCCAGCAGGGCCTCGTCGGCGAGCTGGTCTTCATAGAGGCGGGTGACGAAGAGGGTGCGCAGGGCCATGGCCCTCAGGTAACCGCCCGCCGGGTCGCTGCATAGGGATCGTTCACCACCCGGCTGGTCAGGTTAAACACCATGGTGGCCCGCTTCTCGGCGTCATAGGCGGGCCAGGCGGGCAGCAGCGGGGTATTGGGATCGCCCTTCTTCGCAAAGGCCAGCCAGGCGGCGCTCATCTGCTTGGCCAGCACCTGGGGCGCGGGACCCTCGCCGACCAGAACGCGGGCCCAGTCGACATTGTCGAACACCAGTGGGATTTCCAGGGTGTGAGGCGCCTTGAACGGGCCGACCGGCGTTTCCCATTCCAGCAAGTAGGCATAGGCCGGGGCGCGGCGCTGTTCCGACTTGCGGGTGGCGATCTGCACCGATCCGGCGAACATCCGGCCATAGGTGATCAGGTTGGCCGCCAGGTAGGTCGGCGAATAGTCCGGGAAATCAGCCTTCAGCGCCGCCACCACGGCCACGGCCTTCTCGCCGAACATGGCCTTGGCCTGGGCCATCAGCCCGGCGTCATCCAGCTTGCCGAACCACGGCGCCGAGGCGAGGAAGAGGGTCATCTCGTCCTTGTTGATGCCGATCATCACCGGCACGTCGGCGCTGATCGCCGGGCCCTTGGGATCCCAGGGCTGGGCGGGCAGGACATCGCCATCGACCACGGGGGCGAATCCGGCCCGGTCGAACCCGGCGCCCGGCTGCTTGGCCTCGGCCTTATAGGCGGCCTTTATCAGGTCGCCATAAGGCAGGGCGCGCAGAGCCGCGACATCGCCCTCGGCGACGCCCAGCTCGGCCAGCAGGTCCTTGCGCAGCTTAGCCGCGCGATCCGCCGGCACGGCGCGCACGCCGGGGCCGCTCTCGATGATGGCCTTGTGGAAGAGGCCCTTGGCGCTGGGCATGGCCAGCAGATAGCTGACCTTGGCCCCACCGCCGCTCTCGCCGAAGATGGTGACGTTGGCCGGGTCGCCGCCGAAGGCCGTGATGTTGTCGCGCACCCATTGCAGGGCCGCGACGATGTCGAGCATGCCAGCGTTGCCGCTGCCCTTCACTTCGGGAAGGTCGAGGTAGCCGAGGACATTGAGGCGGTGGTTCAGGGTAACGACCACGACGTCCTGCGCCGCCAGATTGGCGCCGTCATATAGCGGCCAGGCGCCCGAGCCATAGGCGAAGCCGCCGCCGTGCAGCCAGACCATCACGGGCGCCGCCTTTGCCCCCGCCTTGGCCCAGATGTTCAAGTACAGGCAGTCTTCGCTTTGGACGGCAACCTCGGCCGCGGTGGGATAGATCGACTGCAGCGCCTTGCCCAGTTCGCTGGTCGGGGCGGCGGCGGAAGGACTGGGCATCTGAATAGCGGGGTGGCCGAAACCACTACAATCCAGATCCGTCCACGCGGCGACCGGACCCGGAGGCGCAAACCGCCGATTGCCGACAGGGGGAGCCGCGTATGGAATTCCCTTGAACACGGCGACCCGGCCGCCGCCCCATCTGCCAATGATTTTGCCCAGGCCAGTGTTTTTGACTGGAAGGGTTTCCGGCGAAAGAGCTTTGGCCGCCGCCGGGACCAGCAGCCCCGAACCTAGTGCGCCGCCGAGACCCAGCAACCGGCGGCGGTCGAATGCGGTCGTGTCGGTCATCCTCGCCTCCGCCAAGCTTTCGATATCACGGTATCCCCGCTGGCCCCCTTTCGTCGAGATTTCTCGCCTGCCAGCCGACAAGGACCCTTTCGCTTCCCGCCTGAACGGCGATAACTTGCCGCCAACAAAATCCGGGAGGGACTACGCATGAAGGCCGCCGTTCTGCGCGAAGTGGGCAAGCCGCTTCAGATCGAAGACGTCAAGATCGGCAAGCCCGGTCCGCGCGAAGTCCTGGTCCGCACCGTCGCGGCCGGGGTCTGCCACTCGGACCTGCACTTCGTCGAAGGCAAGTATCCCTTCCCGCTGCCGGCCGTGCTGGGCCACGAGAGCGCCGGCATCGTCGAGCAGGTCGGCTCGGAAGTGCGCACCGTGAAGGTCGGCGACCACGTCATTACCTGCCTGTCGGCCTATTGCGGCCACTGCGAAGTCTGCCTGACCGGCCATATGAGCCTTTGCGTGAGTCCTGAGACCAAGCGCGAGAAGGGCGCCGAGCCCCGGCTATTCCGTGAGGACGCCGGCGCGGCGACGATGAACCAGTTCCTCAACCTGTCGTCGTTCGCCGAGATGATGCTGATCCACGAGCATGCCTGCGTGGCCATCCGCCGCGACATGCCGCTGGACGTGGCGGCCCTGATCGGCTGCTCGGTGACCACGGGCGTCGGCGCTGTCATCCACACCAGCAATGTGCGTCCCGGCGAGACCGTGGCGGTCATCGGCTGTGGCGGCGTGGGCCTGGCGGCGATCAACGGCGCGGCCATCGCGGGGGCAGGGCGGATCATCGCGGTCGACCGGATCGGCTCCAAGCTGAACCTGGCCAAGCACTTCGGCGCCACCGACGTCATCGACGCCAGCGAAGGCGACCCCGTCAAGCAGGTGCTGGAACTGACCGGCGGCGGCGTCCACCACAGCTTCGAGGCCATTGGCCTAAAGCAGACCGCCGAGCAGGCCTTCAAGATGCTGCGTCGCGGCGGCACGGCCAACATCATCGGCATGATCCCGGTCGGCACGATGATCGAGCTGCACGGCGCCGACTTCCTGGGCGAGAAACGCATCCAGGGCAGCCTGATGGGCTCCAACCGCTTCCCGGTCGATATGCCCCGCTTCGTCGACTTCTACATGTCAGGCAAGCTGAAGCTGGACGAGATGATCAGCCGCCGCATCCCGCTCTCGGGCGTCAACGAGGCGCTGGACGAGCTGAAGACCGGCGAACTGGCCCGCTCGGTCATCGTCTTCGATCAGTAGTCTCCGGCAGGGCCGGCTCAGCCCAGGCGGCTGCAGTCGGTCCGGTCCGTGACGCCGCCCCCTTGACAGGGGCGGACTATGAGCAGTTAATTCTGTCATGACAGAAATGACTGACCAGGCGCACAAGCTTCCGCCCGCCGTGGAGGAGATCGTGCTGCGCTGGGGCGACCTTGGCGGGCAATGGGGGGTCAACCGGTCGGTCGCTCAGATTCAGGCCCTGCTGTTCCTCTCCGATGGCCCGCTGACCGCTGAGGACATCGCCGACACGCTGGGCATGGCGCGCTCGAATGTCTCGAACAGCCTGCGGGAGCTGATGGCCTGGAAGCTGATCCATCGCACGCCCGTCCTGGGCGATCGGCGCGATCACTACGTAGCTGAGACCGATCTCTGGCAAATGGCCACCAAGGTGGCTCAGGGCCGCAAGGCGCGGGAGATCGACCCGATGGTCGCCGCCATCCGGGACGCCATGGCGCATCTGGAAGACAACGACGCCGACGTCAGCCCGCAGGTGAAGAAGCGCCTGCACAGCATGCATGAATTCGTGACCACCGTGGACGGCTGGTACCAGCAGATGCTGCACGTGCCGCCGGAGACCCTGATGCGCCTGATCCGCATGGGCGCCAAGGTGGTCGGCCTGCTGAACCTTGTCAGCGGCAAGGGGCGCGGCGGCGCAGAGGCTGAGTGACCGAAAATTTGTCTGCCTATTTCTGTTAGTACAGAAATAACCGTCTAAACTAGCGAAGGGGAACGCGATGGCTAAGGACAGTCTGACGAAGGAGAGGCCTCGGCGGCGAGGGATCGGCCGTCTGCTCTCGGGGTTTGCCCTGGCGCTGACGATCGCGTTCAGCGCCTACCTGCTGCTCAACGCCTCGAAGGCGGGCGCGCCCTGGTTTGCCAGTCTCTGGTTCCTGGCCCTGTTGCCGGCCCTGCTTTGCGCGCTGATCTGCTACTTCGGTGATCCGGACCAGGACCGCTCGTCGGGCTTTTACTGGACGGTTCCCATCGTACTGGTGGCGCTGGTCGCCTTCGGCTCTGCCTGGTTTCTCCGTGAAGGCGTGATCTGCCTGATCATGCTTTCGCCGGTCTGGCTGGTCAGCGGCTGGGCCGGCGCCTTCCTGATGCGCGCGCAGCGGCGGCGCTCGAAAACCCGCAGAACTTTCGAATCCAGCTTCCTGATTATTCCCCTGCTCGCCGGCCTGGTGGAGGGGCAGATCCCGCGCCCCAACGATCAGATCGAGCTGACCCGCAGCATCGTGGTGCAGGCGACGCCCCAGGAAATCTGGCCCTATGCGGTGTCCAACCCTGCGATCGGCCCGCGCGAAGGGCGCTGGACCATCACCCATAACATCATCGGCCTGGCCCGCCCGCGCGCGACCGTCCTGAACGGCGCCGGGGTCGGCGCGGTGCGCGACGCCTATTGGGGGGACAACATCAACTTTCAGGAACTGATCACGCAGTGGACGCCCGGCGTGAAGCTCGGGTGGCGGTTCAGGTTCTCGAACAACTCGCTGCAGAACTATACCGACCGCCACATCTCACCGGATGGGGAACTGCTGACCATCGAATCCGGCGACTACACCATCCGGCCGATATCGGCGGACAGAACGGAGCTGACCCTGCGCACCCGCTATGTCGCCAGAACCCACGTCAATCTCTACGCCCAGCTCTGGGGCGAGTTTCTGCTGGGGGATACCGAGGACAACATCCTGACGATCATCAAGGATCGGTCGGAAGCCGCGCACGCCAGGATCGCCGGTCGCGGTTGATAGGCCTCAGGCGCTACCGCCGCAGCCGCGCCTTGGCCGCGCGGTCGACGTCGGACTGGGCCAGCTTGGGGGTGTCGGCGCCGTCGTCGGTGGGGCGGGCGCCGCCCAGCATGGCGTCGATGCGGGCTTTGGCCAGCTTGAAGTCGATCAGCTCGCGGCCTTCCAGGATGGTGCCCTGCGGCACCTTGGCCCCGATCGGGTTGAGCCGCTCGCCGCGATACCAGACCTCGTAATGCAGGTGCGGGCCGGTCGCGACGCCCGTGGCCCCGACATAGGCCACGACCTGGCCCTGCTTGACCCGCACACCCGGCCGGATGCCCGGCGCATAGCGCGAGATGTGGCCGTAGCCGGTGTCCCAGTCCTTGTTGTGCCGGATGCGCAGCCAGTTGCCATAGCCGCCCCAGCGCTTGGCCTCCAGGATCACGCCGTCGCCGGCCGCCAGGATCGGGGTGCCGGTGCCGGCCCCGAAGTCCACGCCCTGGTGGGCCCGGGTGTAGCCCAGCACCGGATGCTTGCGCATGCCGAACAGCGAGGTGATCCGCGCGCCATCGACGGGGGTGCGCAGCAGGAAGCCCTTGATGTTCTGGCCCAGGGCATCGAAGAACTCGATCGTCCCATTGCGCTTGTAGCCGTAGAAGCGCTGGCCCTTGACCTCGGCGTATTGCAGATCGCCGGCCTCGACCGTACGGCCGCTTTCGGTGACCTTGCGGTCGAACACCAGGCAGAATTCGTCGCCCGACTGGATGTCGCGGCTGAAGTCCAGCTTGTGGCCAAAGAGTTGGGCGGCCTGGCTGATGATGCCGGGCGTGGCGCCGGCGCGGCTGGCGCTCTCGTAGAGCGAACCCTCCATCTCGCCGCAGGCCACGGTGGTCTCGGCGCTGACCTTTTCCTGCAGTTCGCGCAGGCGCAGTGCGCCGTCAAAGGTGCGGGATAGGGTGATGGCGCTGGCCGGGCCGGTGCGCATCGAAAGACCGATCAGCCGGGCGGGACCACGGCTCTGACGCGGCTTGGCGATGGCGGCGACGAAGGCCATGCCGGCCTTGATGTTGACGATGTCGGTGGCCTGGCTCAGCGCCTGGACCGCGCGGCGGGCGTCCTCGGGACCTACCCCGGCGCGGCCGACGGCGGCTTCCATGGTTTCGCCGGGACGGACCGTGACCGGAACGCTGACCCCGCGGTCGAAGCCCGGCATGGCCTCGGCGCCGGCGAAGGCGGTGTGCTGCAGAGAGATCAGGGCGGCGGGATCCAGCGGAGGCACGGCCGGCAGGTCTTCGCCCGCCGTCAGCCGCCAGCCCAGACCCAGCGCGATGAAGCCGGCGATCGCCACGGCGATGCGGGGCGCCAGGCGGTAGGTCGGACGTCGCGGATCGAATTCCTGCATCGTTTCCCCGTCACTGACGATGCCGCGGCAACAGCTTCAATATGACACGGCCGAGCATCTGCTCAGCAAACTCCGGGCCGTTTCATGCCCGTCGCACCCCGCGAAACGCAAGCAATATTCAGTGCTTCGGTCCATATGTCACGTCTAGGTAAACAACGTTCGACCAGCGTCTAGAGCAGGCCCTTGCAGGTCTCGGCCGGGCGGCAGAGCGCCGCGCCCTTGGGGCTGTCGACAATGGGCCGTTCAACCAGGATCGGGTGCTGGGTCATGGCGGTCAGGATGGCGTCATCGGACGCGCCTGAAGCGGTCAGGCCCAGTTCCTCGGCCGGCGTGCCGCGCACCCGCAGGATATCGCGCGGGCTCTTGCCCATCTTCTTCAGCAGGGCCTGCAGTTGCGGCTTGGTCCAGCCGGTCTTGAGGTACTCGACGACGGTCGGCTCGACCCCGGCCTCCCGGATCATGGCCAGGGTGTTGCGCGAGGTCCCGCAGGCGGGGTTGTGGAAGATGGTGACGGTCATGGGCGAATCTCTCAGCCGGCTACCAAGTCTGATTGAGGCTTCCGACCACAATGGTCGAGTCCGACAGGTCCCAGGGCGCCAAGGTCTTGGGGCGCGGCGGTAAGGGCTTGGCGCCGGCCGGCCAGCTCTCTGTTAGCACGGCGTAGTCGATATCCAGGGCGCCGTGGCCAGGTGGCGGCAGATTGAAGGTGATGACCACACCCTGCGGCGTGGCTAGCCAGCGCAGGTGCGATCGGACGCCGGGCTTGCCAAGCAGCTTGGCTGGCTGGCCGTTGACCCTGACATCCGTGACCGGGACGCTGCTCTTCAGATCCAGGCCGATCACCCGCGCGCCTGGCGAGGGGATTAAAGTGATGGTGAACAGGCCACCCAGCTTGCGGCCGGCCGCGACGATGGGCCCGTCGACTTGGAGCGGCCTGGCCGGGGCGGCGGGCGCTTTGCGGCTCACCAGCGGCGGGAAGGCGCGGGGTGCTATGGCGCCGCCGTCGGCGGTCAGTACGCCGCGCGTCCAGGGGTCAAGGTTTGGCGTCAGGACGACGCGCCAAGCCTGCTTCTGGTCGGTGACATAAGCGACCTGGCTGACCTGCGGATGGCGTTCGGTCCAGGGCGAGTGGAAGCGCACGACGGCCAGGCCGATCAGGCCGGCGACAATCAACGCCGGCCCCGCCCAGCGGCTGGCGCGCTGGGCCAGCGGCCAGGCCAGGACGATTCCCAGGAACCCGAACAGGGCCAGCAGCTCGGGGCGGTCCAGGCCCTGGGCGACATCGTGGAAATAGACGCCCAGCCAGCCGAGGCCGAGGGCGATCAGCACCGCCTCGCCGAACCGGATGATCGGGGTCGAGCGCGAGCCCAGCGCCCCGGCGGCGGCCATGAAGGCCCCCAGTAGCAGCGGCCAGGCGACCAGATAGGCGGTGGTGGGGGCGGCGATCTGCAGGCCCAGGGCAACGATCAGGGCCAGGACCAGGGCGCCCAGCCAGGCGCTGGCCAGCGGCGGGGGCTTGCCCAGGAAGCTGACCGACAGGATGGAGCCGACCAGGCCGATGACCAGGCCGGCGATGTCCCAGCCGCCGAACAACGAGCAGAGCAGGCCGCCGACCAGGGGCGCGATGATTGCCAGCCGCACCTTGACGCCGTTGGCCAGGGCTGAGGCGGCATGCAGGACAACCCCGGCGGTCAGCAGGCCCAGCATGGTCTCGTACAGACCCCACTGCGCCAGCAGCGGCCGCATCTCCTGGGACCCGAACCCCACGCCTGTGGCGCGGCGGACCAGGTGCAACATCAATGCGGTGGCCACGATCAGATAGAGGGTCCCACCCACCCCTTTCAGCGTCGCCAGCGGGGCGACGCCGGTCTTGCGGCCGGGCCGGATGGCCAGGACCATCAGAAGCAAGGCGGCCAAAAGGATCAGCCATCCCACCCATGCCGGATAGGCCAGCACATGGTCACCGAAGGTCTGGCTGTACACGGCGTCGGGCGCGGGCGGGGGCAAGGCTTTGGTAGAGGCCAGGGCGTGGGCGGCGGCCAGGACCTGCTCGCCGATATGCTGCACCGATCCCTGGTCCAGATTGGCGACGGTTGAGCTGGGCGAATGATAGTCGAACTGCCGGCCGATGAAGGCGTAGTTCAGCCCGGTGATCCCCGCGGCCATGGAGACCGTGAAGTCGGTGTCGTTGGGCAGTTGCTCATAGAGGAAGACCGCAAGCGAGCTGGAAGCCGGCGCCCTGGCGTTGCGGCCGAACAGGTCGATCAGCGCGCCGTTGTTCGGCCCTGTCTGGAACATGTTGGCCCGTCCGCCACCGCCGCGGGCTTCCATGTTCAGAACCAGGCCGACGTGTTTCGCCAGAGCGTCCTGTTCGAAGAAGCCGTGGGCGCCCAGCAGGCCCGCCTCCTCACCGTCGGTGAGCAGGATGATGATGTCCCGCTCGGGCGTTCCCTTGGCCTTGAGGATGCGGGCGATTTCAAGCGCGCTGGCCACGCCGGTGGCGTCGTCCGCCGCGCCGGGCGAGCCGGGGACGCTGTCGTAGTGGGCCATGATCGCGATGGCCGGGGCGGCGCGGTCCTTGCCGGGAATGACGCCGATCAGGTTCTGCACCTGACCGCCGACCACCCAGTTTTCACCCTTGAAGCTGTCCTGCAGGAAGGCCTGGGTCGTCTGGATTCGGGGCGAGAGGCCCAGCCCGGTCATCCGTTGGATCAGAAAGTCGCGCACCGCCGCGTTGGCGGGCGAGCCGATGGGGTGAGGCTGTTTGGCGATGACGGCGATGTCGGCCATAGCCCGCCCCGCCGAAAACACATCAGCCGGCGCGCTGGCGGGCAGCGGCGTGGGCGTGACGGTTCCCTGCCAGGCGATCAGCAGCCCACCGATCATGGCGGCCAGCAGCCAGAAACTCCGCCCCATCGGCGTCTCTCCCTTTTGGGGGCGCAGGGAGACATGACGCCGGGGTGGGGGCAACCGAAAACAAAAACGCCCGCCGGTGAGGGCGGGCGTCTCTGGTCGTAGCCGAGGGCTGAACTCAGGCGGCGACGGTGCTTTCCTGCGGGTCGCGCAGAACGTAGCCGCGGCCCCAGACAGTTTCGATGTGGTGCTTGCCGTTGGCGGCGGTGGCCAGCTTCTTGCGCAGCTTGCAGATGAAGACGTCGATGATCTTCAACTCGGGCTCGTCCATGCCGCCATAGAGGTGGTTGAGGAACATTTCCTTGGTGAGCGTCGTGCCCTTGCGGAGCGAGAGCAGCTCCAACATCTGGTATTCCTTGCCGGTCAGGTGGACCCGCAGACCGTTCACTTCGACCGTCTTGGCGTCCAGGTTCACAGCGATGTCGCCGGTCTGGATGATCGCCTGGGCGTGGCCCTTGGAGCGACGCACCACCGCATGGATGCGGGCGACCATTTCGTCCTTGTGGAAAGGCTTGGTCATGTAGTCGTCGGCGCCGCCGCCGAGGGTCTTCACCTTGGTGTCGATCTCGGTGGTGCCCGACAGGATCATGATCGGGGTGTTGATCTTGCCGTTGCGCAGGGTGCGCAGGACGTCCATGCCGCTCATGTCGGGCAGCGACAGGTCCAGGAGGATCAGGTCGTAGTCGTAAATCTTGCCGAGATCGACGCCCTCTTCGCCCAGGTCCGTCGTGTAGACGTTGAAGCCTTCCGACTTCAGCATCAGCTCGATGGTCTGCGCCGTGGCGCTATCATCCTCGATCAACAGAACGCGCATTCAGCCCTCCCCGCGGCGGCCGCGGTATCGATAATTGCCAAGGCGGAATCCGCCCTCGATGCCTAATCGCCCCAACTGTTGCGGTAGGCTTCTTTAAGACTGGTTAATGGTGAACGGCCCGTGCCCGAATCGTTAAGCCGATTTGGATTCGAGGAGCAAGCGCCCCAACTTAGGTGATCGGTGGGCGGGTCGATGAATCTTTCGTGATCGGCCGTGCGGCGGTCCAACGGGCCTCGCCTTCACACCTGTTTAAGGGCATCGGGCCAACATGCCTCCGGGCGCTTGCTGCCTCGGGATTTCAAGACTTTGCGTAGCCTTATCGCCGCTGTCGAGCGTATCGAGCCCCTGACCGTTTCCGGCCGCGTCGCCGCGGTCAACGGCCTGCTGATCGAGGCCCGCGGCGGATTGACTCACCTGGCCGTCGGAGCGCGCGCCGAGATCGTGCGGCGCGGCCAGACGCCGCTGGCGGCCGAGGTCGTCGGCTTCCGTGAGACCCGCGCCCTGTTAATGCCCTTCGGTCCGGTCGAGGGCGTCGCCCCCGGCGCCGAGATCCGCATCCAGCCCGAAGGCGCGGCCGTGCGCCCGACCAGCGCCTGGATGGGCCGCATCGTCGACAGCTTCGGCGATCCCATCGACGGCAAGGGGCCGCTGCCCCAGGGCCAGGTCGGCTATTCCCTGCGCGCCGCGCCGCCCGCCGCCCACAGCCGCGCCCGGGTCGGTGCGCGGCTGGACCTGGGCGTTCGCTCCATGAACGCCTTCACCACCACCTGCCGGGGCCAGCGCCTGGGTATCTTCGCCGGCTCGGGCGTGGGCAAGTCGGTGCTGCTCTCCATGCTGGCCCGACAGGCGACCTGCGACGTGGTCGTGGTGGGCCTGATCGGCGAACGCGGCCGCGAGGTGCGCGAGTTCATTGAAGAGACGCTTGGGCCGGAGGGCCTGGCCCGCGCCGTCGTGGTGGTCGCCACCTCGGACGAGCCTGCGCTCAAGCGCCGCCAGGCCGCCTACATGACCATGGCCATCGCCGAATATTTCCGCGACCAGGACAAGGAAGTCCTTTGCCTGATGGACAGCGTCACCCGCTTCGCCATGGCCCAGCGTGAGATCGGCCTGGCCGCCGGCGAGCCGCCGACCACCAAGGGCTATACGCCCACCGTCTTCACCGAACTGCCCAAGCTGCTGGAGCGCGCCGGTCCGGGCCCTGTACGTCCGGACGGGACCTCGGCGGGGCCGATAACCGGCCTGTTCACCGTGCTGGTCGACGGCGACGACCATAACGAACCGATCGCCGACGCCGTGCGCGGCATTCTCGACGGCCACATCGTCATGGAACGCGCCATCGCCGAGCGCGGCCGCTTCCCGGCGATCAATGTGCTGAAGTCGATCTCGCGGACCATGCCCGCCTGTCAGACGCCCGAGGAACGCGTATTGGTGAGCAACGCCCGCCAGACCATGGCCGCCTACGCCAACATGGAAGAGCTGATCCGCATCGGCGCTTACAGGGCAGGGGCCGATCCCAAGATCGACCGGGCCATCGCGCTCAACGCCCCGCTCGAAGCCTTCCTGGGCCAGGACAAGGACGAGGCGACCAGCCTGGATACCGGCTTCGCCATCCTGGGCGACATCCTGGGTAGCGTCGCATGAAGTGGGCCCAGTCGCTGATCCGCATCTCGAACTTCGAGGTTGAGGAAATGCAGAAGCGCCTCGCCGAGATCGTCGAACGCCGCTGCAATGTCGAGATCAGGCTGGCGGTGCTGGAGGCCGAGGCCGAGGCCGAGCTGCAGCAGGCTCAGTCCCATGCCGAGGCCGGCTTCTACATGGCCGGTTTCCGCGAGGGGGTGAAGATCCGCCGCGCCGCCCTTAACGCTGACCTCGCGGTGATCGGGGCCGAGGAAGAGGGTGCTCGTGATGCGCTCTCCGAGGCTTTCGAGGCGCTGAAGAAATACGAGCAGGTGGCCGCCAACGCCAAGGACGCCGCGCGCAAGGAAGACGCCCGCCGCGAGACCGCCGCCCTGGACGAACTGGGCCTGCGCAGGGCTTCCCGCCATTGACCCTCAGCCGCCGCGCCCTGATCGGGGCGGGCCTGGCGCTCGCCGGTTGCAGCGGCCCGGCGCCCAGCAAGGCCCAGGATAGCGGCTGGCGACCCGATCCGCGCTATCTGCAGGCGCCCCCGACCCTCAAGAGCCTGGCCCCGTTCGGCATGGGCGCCGCCGTACAGGCAGGGCTCCTGCGGGATGACCCGGTGTTCGCGGCTCTGGCCGCTCGCCACTACAGCCAGCTGACTCCGGAATGGGAGCTGAAGATGGAATATGTCGTCCAGCCGGACGGCAGTTTCCTGTTCGACCGGGCCGACGCCATCGCCGCCTTCTGCCGGGCCCATGGCCAGAAGCTCTGGGGCCATACTCTGGTCTGGTACGCTAATGTCCCGGACGCCTTCGCCAGGCTGGACGAAAGCCGGGTGAGCTTTGCTCAGGCTTTTGAAAGCTACATCACCGCGACGGTCGGCCGGTATCGTGGCATCGCCAATGGCTGGGATGTGATCAACGAGCCGATCACCGACGAGGGCGGACGACTGCGCGACTGCCTGTGGAGCCAGAAGCTGGGCCAGGTCGACTACATGCGCCGCGCGCTGGATGTCGCCCACGCCGTCGACCCCTCTGTCCCGTTGCTGATCAACGACTACGACCTGGAGACCAAGCCGGCAAAGCTCGCGGCCTATATGCGGCTGGTTGAGACGCTGCTGAAGGCCGGCGCGCCGCTGGGCGGCCTGGGCTGCCAGACTCACATCTCGGCCGGCCTGCCGGAAGGGGCGATGAGCCGGACCCTGAACGAACTGGCGGGCTTCGGCCTGCCGATCCATCTGTCGGAGCTGGACGTCTCCCTGGCCCCCGGCCGTGGGGCGCCGGCCGATCCCGCCGTGGCGCGGGCGCGGCAGGCGCAGGTCTATCACGAAGTGGTCGAAGCGTTCGTGGGGCTGCCGCCGGGCCAGCGGCTGGCCCTGACCATGTGGGGCCTGCGCGACAGCGATTCCTGGCTGAAGCGCGAGGATGCATCGGACGCGCCGCTGCTGTTCGATGATGCGGGCGCCCCGAAACCGACCTTCGCGGCGGTGGCGGGGTCGCTAGGGGGGCATTAGGGCTTTAGGGCTTCAGCGCGTGGTCGGAATCGCTGTTCTGGCGCAGGGCGCGCAAGTCATCCGAGATGCGGAAGATGGCGACATAGAACTCACAGAACGAGCGCCAGAGCAGGGCCATCATCCCGCAGATCAACAGGCCCACCACGGCGGCCGGCAGGGCCAGCAGCTTGCCGATGATCGATTCCTCGCGCATGGCGACGCCGACGGCCACGCCCATGGCGCCGAAGCCGCCGATCAGCACGACGCCCAGCCCCGCCCAGTAGATCAGATGAATCACCGGACCGGTCAGCAGGCGTTCAAACGTCAGCATATCCCACAGGATGCTCGCGCCGACGCCGCGGGTCTTGTTCACAGGTCTGGCCGGGGCCATCCGCACCTCATCGGGCAGCCAAGCGCCGCCTTCGGCGCATCGCTAGCAGCGCGAGAGGCTTCATTCAATGGCGGCGAATAACGCGGCGGCGGCGCGGCCCTAGGGCTGGGGTGTCGCAGCGAGAATCTGTGACTTGGTCTGACTGCTTTTCACGTTTTCACCGAAGGGCGCGAGGGTGCCCCGCGGCACGCTGATCAGCTTGCCGTCGACCTGCAGCACGACCATCGCCCCGGTCGAGGCCTCGGCTATGCTCTGGATAATGCCGATGTCGGCGCCGGTGGCGTCACTGACCTTGGCGCCGGCCCGGAAGGCTGGGGCGGGTTCACGGGCGGTGGCCGGCGGCTCAGCGGTGGGCGCCGGGGGAATGACCTTGGCCTGGGTGGGCGCGGCCTGCGCGCCAAGGGCCAGAATAGCGGCTGACGCAGCAGCGATCGCTAACAAGCGGGTTTTCATCGTGCATCCTCCATCGGCCCCCCTGCCGGAGATGCAATCCACAACGATGCTGATAGTTCCGGACCCTAGACCGAGCCGACGGTCTTCAGCCGGGCCTTGGGATGCACCTCGTTCTGGCTCATCACCACGGTCTGGCCGCGGAAGCGCTCGATAATCGAGCGGACATAGGGCCGCACTAGCGGGCTGGTCAGCAGGACGGCGGCGTCGCCGGCCAGGGCGGCGCGTTCGAAGGCCTCCCGCACGCCGCGGATGAATTCCTGTAGCCGCGAGGGGGCCATGGTCAGCTGCTTTTCCTCACCGGCGCCGATCAGCGAGTCGGCGAAGGCCGCCTCCCATTCCGCCGACAGCGTGACAATCGGCAAAGCGCCGTCGTCGCCACGGTTGGCCCAGCAAAGCTGCCGGCCCAGCTTGACGCGGACCGCCTCGACCAGGCCGGTGATCGACCCGGTGTGGGGCGCGGCCTCGCCGATGCCTTCCAGGATGGCGGCGAGATCGCGGATCGAGACCCGCTCGCGCAGCAGAGACTGCAGCACCCGCTGCACGGTCGAGGCGGTGACCACCGAAGGGATCAGGTCGTCGGCCAGCTTCTTCTGTTCGGTCGGCAGGTCTTTCAGCAGCTTCTGCAGCTCGGCGTAGGACAGCAGCTCGGCCATGTTGTCCTTGAGGATCTCGGTCAGATGCGTGGTCAGCACCGTGGCCGGATCGACGATGGTGTAGCCGCGGAAGGTCGCTTCCTCCTTGAGGTTGGCGTCGATCCAGGTGGCCGGCAGGCCGAAGGCCGGCTCCTTCATGTGTTCGCCGGGCAGCTCGACCTGGCCGCCGCGCGGATCCATGGCCATCAACGAGCCGATACGCACCTCGCCCGCCCCGCTCTCCATCTCCTTGATGCGAATGGCGTAGCCCTGGGTAGGCAGGCGCATGTTGTCCAGGATGCGGACTGGCGGCATGACGAAGCCGTACTCGGACGCCAGGGTCTTGCGCAGGGCGCGGATCTGGTCGGTCAGCTTGCGGCCGTCCAGGTCGTTGATCAGGGTCAGCAGGCCGTAGCCCAGCTCGATCTTGATGTCGTCGATGGCCAGGGAGGCCGAGATCGGCTCTTCTTCCGGCTCGGTGTGGACGATGGGCTCGAGGTTGACCACCGGCTTGAGCGTGTCTTGTGAACGACGCCAGGACAGCACACCCGCGCCGATCGAGATGGCCGCGAACGGGATGATCGGCATGCCCGGCACGAGGGCCAGGACGCCGGCCGCGGCCGAGACCATGCCCAAGCTGACCGGGTTCATCGCCAACTGGGTGACCAGGGCCTTGTCGGCCGCGCCCTCGACTCCGGCCTTGGAGACCAGGAAGCCGGCGGCGATCGAGATGACCAGGGCCGGCAGCTGGGTGACCAGGCCGTCGCCGATGGTCATGATGGTGTAGGTCGAGGCGGCCTGGCCGATCGGCAACTTGTGCTGCAGCACGCCAATCAGGATGCCGCCGACAATGTTGATGCCGACGACCACCAGGCCGGCTACCGCGTCGCCGCGCACGAACTTGCTGGCGCCGTCCATGGCTCCGAAGAAGGTGGATTCCTGCTCCAGCTCCTTGCGGCGCTTCTTGGCCTCGTCCTGGTCGATCAGGCCGCTCGACAGGTCGGCGTCGATGGCCATTTGCTTGCCGGGCATTGAATCGAGCGTGAAGCGGGCTGCCACTTCGGCGATCCGGCCCGAGCCCTTGGTCACGACGACGAAGTTCACCACCACCAGGATGGCGAAGACGATGACGCCGATGACGTAGTTGCCGCCCATCATCAGCTTGCCGAAGGCCTGGATCACCTGGCCGGCCCCGTGGGTGCCCTCGTGGCCGTGAGACAGGATCAGTCGGGTCGAAGCCAGGCTAAGGCCCAGCCGGAACAGTGTGGTGACCAGCAGGACGGTCGGGAAGGCCGTGAACTCCAACGGCTTCTTGATCATCAGCGAGGTCATCAGGATCAGCACGGCGCTGGTGATCGACAGCGTCAGCAGGGCGTCCAGCACGAAGCCGGGCACCGGGATGATCAACAGAACGATGATGCCAACGACGCCGAGCGCCAGCCCCACATCCCCACGCGCCACCCAGCCCCACACCTCGCGAGCGTTGGGACGGTTGGAACCGGAGGGGAGGGCGGCGTCAGCCATCAGGCGGGATTAAGCCGCATTGGCGCCCATCCCGGCCTGCGGGGCCGGCACCGATACGCCGGCCTCTGAGTATTCCTTCAGCTTGTTGCGCAGGGTGCGGATCGAGATGCCCAGGATGTTGGCCGCGTGTGTACGGTTGCCCAGGCAGTGGCTAAGGGTGTCGAGGATCAGCTGCTGTTCGACCTCGGCCACCGTCGAGCCCACGAAGGTCCGGCTGGCCGCCTCGGCCGCCATGGAGGCGGTGCGGGCGACCGCCTGGTCGGGGGCAGCCCCGCTCATCGGCTGGCCGTCGGGCAGGCGGATGGCGAACTCCTCGATCTCGGGACCGGTGGAGAGCAGCACCGCGCGGTGCATGGCGTTCTCCAGTTCCCGCACGTTGCCCGGCCAGCGGTGAGTGGCCAGCCGGCGCTTGGCGTCCGCCGAGAGGGGCCGTTCGGGCATGCCATTGGCGGCGGCGTATTTCTTGACGAAGTGCTCGGCCAGAGCGGTGACGTCGCCGGGCCGTTCGCGCAGCGGCGGCAGGCGCAGGTTCACGACGTTGAGGCGATAGAGCAGGTCTTCGCGGAAGATGCCGTCCTTCACCGCCTGAACCAGGTCGCGGTTCGAGGTGGCCAGCACGCGGATATCGACCTTGACCGGCTTGCCGCCGCCAACACGGTCGATTTCACGTTCCTGCAACGCACGAAGCAGCTTCGCTTGCAGACGCCCGTCCATCTCGCTGATTTCGTCGAGCAGCAGGGTGCCGCCGCTGGCTTCCTCGAACTTGCCGATGCGGCGGGCCACGGCGCCGGTGAAGGCGCCCTTCTCATGGCCGAACAGTTCGCTTTCCAGCAGGTTCTCGGGGATGGCGGCGCAGTTGACGCTGATGAAGGGCTTGTTGGCGCGGCGCGACTTGGTGTGGACGTAGCGGGCCATCACCTCCTTACCCACGCCGCTCTCGCCGGTGATCAGGATTGAGGCGTCGGAGGGGGCGATCTGGTCGGCCAGCTTGATGACCGCTTCCATGGCCGGATCGCGGGCCACCAGCGGGCGGTTGTCGTCGCTGACGGCGGCCAGCACCGCGGCGATCAGCTCTGCCTCGGGGGGCAGGGGGATGAATTCCTTGGCGCCGGCCCGGATGGCGTCGCCGGCCCGCTGCGGATCGGAACCCACGCCGCAGGCGACAACCGGCACCCGGATGCGCTCGGCCTCGTTGGCGGCGATCAGGGCGGCGATATCCAGGTCATAGTCGACCAGCATGAGGTCCGCGCCCTGACCCGCACGCAAGGCCTGGGTGGCGGCGGCGATGGTCTCGACATGAGCCACCTTGGCGCCCGCATTCATCGCCATCTTCACGGCGACGGAGAGCTGCCCATTCAAACGTCCAACGACCAGAAGCCGCATAATCTAATCTCCTCGTGACAGGGTCGCCGTTCAGGCCGCCGTGTCGCCGTCCTTGATGATTTCCGTCATGGTCACGCCCAGGCGGTCGTCGACGACCACCACTTCGCCGCGCGCCACCAGGCGGTTGTTCACATAGATGTCGATGGCCTCGCCGACCTTGCGGTCCAGCTCCAGCACGCTGCCGGAGCTGAGCTGGAGCAGCTGAGCGACCGACAGGTTGGCCCGTCCCAGCACCGCCGAGATGCTGACCGGGACGTCGAAGACCGGCGCCAGGTCGGAGGCGATCTTGTTGTCGTGCTCGACGTGCAGATCGGAGGCCAGCGCCTCGTCGGGCGAGAACTCGTCCAGGGTCAGGTTGTTTTCGTCAGACATGGTCTGGGTCGCCTTGTGCGATCTCGTTGGCGGAGATCAGGGGTTCAGCATGCAGGCCTTCGGCGGCCAGGGCGGCGTCGACAGCCTGGGAGACTCGTTCGGCGGCGGCGACGGGATCGAAGCCGCAGCGGCCGTCACCCCAGTCGAGGATGAAGGCGCCCAGCGGCAGGTCGGCGTCGCCCCGGGCGGTGATCTGGCCGGAGAAGCCCATGGCGGCCGCCGTAGTCTCCAGCGCCGCCTGCAGCCGATCCTGCAGGTGCGGGGCCACGCGGGCCAGCAACCGGGGCTCAGCCTCGATCTCGCGACCCATGGCCTCCAGGGCGGCTGTAACCGGCGCTTCGGGGAACTGCTCCAACGCCGCGCCGGCGATCTTGCGGGCGGCGGCCAGGGCCAGGTGAGCCGACTGGCTGCGGTGTTCGTGGGCGACGGCGGCCAGGGAGCTTAGCGCCACCTGGGCGGCCTGGGCCAATACGGTCAGGGCCTGGGCGGCTTCCTGCTCAGCCCGGACGACGGCGGAGTACTCACCCTCGGCATAGGCGGCCGCGCGGATCTGCTCGACCTCTTCGGGATGGAACAGCTTCTTGCGGGCCGGGGGCGGGGCGGAGGCGATATCGCCGCCGGCGTCGAACACCGTGTCGAATGAGAATTTGCGATGGCCAGAACTGGGGACGGGAGCGGGGAGGGTCATCAGTAGATCAACTCATCGTCGCCGCCGGCCCCGGCCAACATGATCTCGCCCTTGGCGGCCAGGTCCTTGGCGACCTGGACCATGGCCATCTGGGCCTGGTCGACGTCGCGCAGGCGAACCGGGCCCATGCCTTCCATGTCCTCGCGCATGATCTTGGCGGCGCGCTCGGACATGTTGGAGAAGAACATTTCGCGCAGGCCATCGGAGGCGCCCTTCAGGGCCAGGCCCAGCTGGTCCTTCTCCACGCCGCGCAGCAGGGTCTGGACGCCGCCCGGATCGAGCTTGGACAGATCCTCGAATACGAACATCAAAGCGCGGATGCGCTCGGCGGACTCGCGAGCCCGCTCTTCAAGGGCCGCGATGAAGCGCGACTCGGTCTGGCGGTCGAAGTTGTTGAAGATGTCGGCCATCATCTCGTGGCTGTCGCGCTTGGAGGTGCGGGCCAGGTTGGACATGAACTCGGTGCGCAGGGTCTGCTCGATCTTGTCGAGGATCTCGCGCTGCACCGGCTCCATGCGCAGCATCCGCTGGACGCATTCCAGAGCGAAATCCTCGGGCAGGGCCGCCAGCACGCGGGCGGCGTGCTCGGCTTTCACCTTGGACAGCACCACAGCGACGGTCTGGGGGTATTCGTTCTTCAGATAGTTGGCGAGCACCGCCTCGTTCACGTTGCCCAGCTTGTCCCACATGGTGCGGCCGGCGGGACCCCGGATTTCCTCCATCAGGGCGTCGACCTTGTCTTGCGGCAGGAAGCTGTTCAGCAGCCGCTGGGTCTGCTCGAAGCTGCCCATGATCGCGCCGCTGGAGGACAGGCCCGAGACGAACTCGATGAGCAGTTCCTCGACCACATTGGCCGAGACCGTGCCCAGGCTGGCCATCGCCTGGGAGACTTCCTTGATCTCTTCGTCGTCCAGCGACTCCCAGATGTGGGTGTGCTCTTCCCCAAGGGCGAGCAGGACCACGGCGGCCTTTTCAGGTCCGCTGAGCTTGCTGGCGTCGTTGATGGCTTTGGACTTGGCCCGCATGATCAGGTCGTCTCATGCAGCCAGGAGCGGAGGATCGAGACCGACTCGTCGGGGTGGCGGTCAACGAAGTCGCTGACCTGCTTGACCGAGCTGGCCTTCACCTGTCCCTCGATACGGGCGATGTCGATACGCTGTTCCAGGTCTGGCCCGGGCAGGGAAAGAGCGTGGCCGCTGGCGTCGACCTGGACATGGCTGCCGTCGGGCATGGTCACCACGCGGGCCACCTGGGCGGCGCCGCCGGCCTGCTGGGCCAGCAGCGGGCTGCCGCCGCTGGGCGCGGGCAGGAAGACGCCGCCGCCGGCCGTGGCGCGCTTGAGCATCGGCCGCACCCCGAACAGCACCAGCAGGATGCCGACGATCCCCAGGATGCCCAGCTCGATGGCCCGCATGATGTCGTTCTTGTCGAAGCCCATCAGCGCGCTGGTGGCGGTGACGCCCTCGCCGTCGGCGGCGCTGGGGAAATGGACATTGACCACGGTCAGGGTGTCGCCCCGCGTGGAATCGATTCCGGCCGCGGTGCGCACCAGGTCCTCGATCTTCTTCATGTCGGCGGCGCTGCGCGGCGTATAGGGGCCGGCCTTGCCCTTGGCGTCGATGGTGCTGATCCCGTCCACCGCCACGGCGACATGCAGGCCGGTGATCTGGCCGGGCATGGTCACCTTGCTGGTAGTGGTTTCGCCGATCTCGTAGTTGGTGACCGAGGTATTGGCCCCGGCGGTGTTCTTGTTCAGCGGGATCTGGCCAGGCGTGGTGGGGGTCCCGGTCGGGATGTTGGCCCCGGCCGTGACGCCGCTGCTGGCGTTCGGGTCGCTTTCGGCGCTGGTTTCCTCGCTGGTCTGCTCGGAGCGGACGACCTGACCGTCGGGATCGAACGACTTTTTGGTCTCGGTGATCTGAGCCATGTCGAGGTCGGCGCTGACTTCGACCCGCGCCTTGCCCTCGCCGACCACGCCCTCGACCATGTCCTTGATGCGGGCGGCCAGGCTTTTTTCGATTTCGCTGCGGCGGTCATCCGCCAGCTTGCCGGCCACGCTGGCGTCGCCGCCGCCGGCCGACAGGGTCTTGCCGTGTTGATCGATTATGGTGACCTGCTCGGCCTTGAGGTTGGGCACCGCGCCGGCCACCAGGTTCTGGACGGCCTGGACCTGGTCGGCGGTCGGCCTGCGGCCGCCGATGCCGATGGTCACCGAGGCGGCGGGGGATTCGGCGTCTTCCTCGAACAGCTGGCGCTTGGGCATCACCAGATGAACCCGGGCGAAGGTTACCCCGTCGAGTGAGCGGATGGTGCGGGCCAGTTCGCCCTCCAGGGCGCGCTGGCGGTTCAGTTGCTGGACGAAATCGGTCTGGCCCAGGGCGCTGGTGCTGTCGAACAGCTCGTAACCGACCGAGCCGGAGCTGACCAAGCCTTTGCCGGCGATCATCAGCCGGGTCGAGGCGACCTTGTCGCGCGGCACCATGATGGTGGAGCCATCGCCGACGGCCTCGAACTTGATGCCGGCCTGCGAAAGGGCCTGAGTGACCTCCGAGGCTTCCTTCAGGTCGAGGTTGGAATAGAGCAGGGCCTTGGGTTGGCCGCCCAGGTTGAACACCAGGGCCGCCAGCACCGCCGCGACCCCGGCCCCCACTCCCAGCAGCGCCGCGAGTCGGCCAATGCCGAACCCCCGCAACGTCGTCATAAGCTGTTCCAAGCCTTGGCCCCTGCCACTCTAAGACTCGATCGGGGCGCTCTGGACCCGTCGCTAGGCAGGATTTACCGGGTGCGTGGTAAACGGGGGTTTAAGGGGTTTGGTTAGCCCGGCAATTCTTTCCGGGTCAGGTTGTCGCAGGAGGGGTGATGGCGGTTGTCGACGCCGAGAAGGCCGTGCGGGCGCGCCGCAAGCTGACCAACCGGCTGATCGCCGAGCATCAGGCTGAGCGGCTGCGCCCCTTCATGCTTGATGACGCCCGGCTGATTGCCGGCGATGGCTCGCTGATTCTGGGCGCGGACTCCATTGTCGAGGCCTTCGCCGCGCAGTTCGCCGATCCCGACTTCATCACCTATCGCCGCGACACCGAGTCGGTGGCCATCGATCAGGCGGGCGAGCGCGCGGCGGAACGCGGCGTCTGGATAGCCTTCGCCAGGCGCGGGGAGGGCCCGCGGGGCCAATACCTCGCGGTCTGGCGCAGGATCCTGGGTCAATGGCGGCTGGAGTCCGAGCTTTTTGTCACACTGGCGGACCAAGGTTCGCCGATGCCTTGATCCCGCCTCGCCATTGCGCACAGATGGTGGACGAGGGGGACTACTATCGTGGACATCAGACCGCGCGGCGCCGTGATCGGCCCGGCCAGGCAGCGCCTGGTGTTTCGGGCTGTCAGCGATTTCCTGATGCGGTTCGCCGGCCGGGTGAACCAGCGGCACAGCCGGGACGTGGTGCGGGCCATGTTGTGGTTGGCCTTCAACCAGGCCAGCCGGGGGACGCCCAGCTTCGCCAGTCTGACCCGGCCGTCTCGCCCGGTGAGCATCCGCGCCATCTCGCGGTCGATGGACATTCCCTATGAGACCACCCGCCGCAAGCTGCTGGAGCTCGAGGCTGAAGGCCTCTGCAGGCGCACGGCCGACAATTCGATGGTCCTGGCGACTGGCTATCTGACCAGCCCCGAGCGGCGAACCCACGCCAGCGAGGACTGCGGCCTGGTGCGCGACCTGGTCGGCCGGCTGCGCGCCATCGACTTCGATCCGGTTCCCTATGGAGCAGGATCGCCGCCGGATAGCCGCGGGCCCGAGGACCAGTTGGAACTGGTCGCCGTTATGATTATGGAGGATTTCATCCTGCGGGCCTGCGAGGCCGGGGTGGGGGTCCATGGCTCGCTGCTCAACAGCCTGGTCTTCCTCACCGTCCTGACCCTTAACGCCGCGCCGATCACCTTCGACCTCGAGAACGCCTGGCGCTATGCTGGCGCTGACACGCCGCCGCCGGAGCAGATGCGCCGGCCCGTGCCGCTGTCCAGCATCGCCCAGGCCATCAGCCTGCCGTCGGAAACCGTGCGCCGCCGCCTGGTCGACTTCCAGGCCAAGGGCTGGGTGGAGCATCGGCCGGACGGCTATCTGCTGAACCTGGACCGGCTCCAGGCGCCGGAGGTCCTGGCGTCCGGCGCGGCCATCAGCCTGCTGTTCGTCCAGATGGCGACGGCCCTGGTTCAGATCGGGTTTGAATTGCCGGGAGGGCCGGGCCAGTCTGGCTGACCTGTTCAGCCCCCTGTACCAGCCCTTGAGTCCGCCCGTGATCGAAACCGACCGCCTGACGCTCAGCCGCCATGTCCTGGCCGACTATGAAGACAGCCTTGGACTGTGGAGCGATCCGGACGTTACCCGCTTCATCGGCGGGCGGCCCTCGACCGAAGAGGAGGTCTGGGCCCGGCTCATGCGCTATCTGGGCCACTGGGCGCTGCTGGACTTCGGCTACTGGATGGTGCGTGAGAAGGCCAGCGGCCGCTGTGTCGGCGAGGTCGGCTTCGCCAACTTCCACCGGGCCATGGAACCGCCGTTGGGCGATGCGCCGGAGATGGGCTGGGTTCTGGCGCCCTGGGCCCACGGTCAGGGTTTCGCGCGGGAAGCCGTCGAGACCGGCCTGGACTGGGCCAAAGCCAAGTGGGGGCCGGTGCGCACCGTCTGCATCATCTCGCCTGACAACGCCCCATCCTTGCGGCTGGCGGACCGGGTGGGTTTCCAGGAATTCGCCCGCACGACCTATCACGACGCGCCGACGGTGATGCTGGAAAGGCCGGCCCGCTGAGCGCCGAGGTTGACACCGCGCGCCTGACGCTGCGGCCGCCCCGGCTCGAAGATTTCGAAGATATCCTGGCGCTACGGTCAGATCCCGAGATCGCTCGGTATCTCGGCGGCGCACTGGACGCGGAACAGGTCTGGGGCCGGGTGATCCGCAGCGCCGGCCACTGGGCGATGCTGGGTTTCGGCTTCTGGGTGGTGCGCGAGCGGGCGACGGGGCGGTTTGTCGGCGAGGCCGGGTTTGGCAATTTCCGCCGCACCCTGGACCCGCCGTTCGGCGAGGCGCCGGAGATGGGCTGGACCCTGGCGCGCTGGGCGCAGGGCCAGGGTTTCGCGCGGGAGGCTGTAGAAGCGGCCGCGGAGTGGGGACGGGAAAGGTTCGGGCCGGTCCGCGTCGTCTGTATGATCGATGACGACAACGCCGCGTCGCTGAAACTGGCGGGGCGGCTCGGCTTTTCGGAATATGGCCGGGCGGGTTACCAGGACACCCCGGTCATCCTGCTGGAACGCTCTCTTCCCCCTCTGGGGGAAGTGGCCCGAAGGGCCGAAGGGGGCTCGTAGGGCGCGGCCTTGTGGGCTTCAGCCCCCGACCGTCCCTGCGGGACGGTCGCCGCCCCCAGAGGGGGCGGAAACGAAACGCGGCCGTGCTCGGCAGAGCACGGCCGCGAGTCTCGCGAGCCGGAAGGGGGGCTTAACGCGGCTCAGCGATACTGTTGAAGTCTCGTCGTCCGCAGACCGGCCAGCCCATGCCGGTCAATCGACTGCTGCCAGGTGAGGAATTCCTCATTGGTCAGCCGGTATCGCTCACAGGCGTCGTCCAGGGACAGAAGCCCGCCTCGGACCGCCGCCACCACCTCCGCCTTGCGCCGGATGACCCAGCGTTCGGTATTGGGGGGGGGTAGGTCACTCAGCGTGAGCGGCGCGCCGGTCGGACCGATCACGTACTTCTCGCCCCTGCTGTTCGTGCGCTGCTGTTGAAGCATGGCTTTACGCCTCTCTCACCACCGTTGTT
This sequence comes from Caulobacterales bacterium, assembly GCA_038236615.1. Taxonomy (GTDB): domain Bacteria; phylum Pseudomonadota; class Alphaproteobacteria; order Caulobacterales; family Caulobacteraceae; genus Caulobacter. The sequence continues at coordinate 104,959 of JBBRZO010000002.1, read as the reverse complement.
GACCCAGACAGTAGCCGCCCGGCGATAACATCCAGTGAATCGCGATAGTAAAGAGAAAGGTAACCAATCATTTCCTTCCCCCGGCCCTAGGTGTTTCAAGTTGATACAAAGCTCTTAAGGCAAATTAACAGCCGTTATCAGCGCTTAATGTTCAGTAGTTCTTCCAGCATCTGATCGGCTGTAGTGATGATCTTGGAAGAAGCTGAGTAGGCGCGCTGAGTAGTAATCAGGCCGGTGAACTCGCTGGACAGGTCAACCGTCGAGGCTTCCAGGCTGGAGGGGGCGATAAGACCGGCCCCGCCCTCGCCGGCGGACTTCAGGTTGTAGGTGCCGCTGTCCTGGCTTACCCGAAATGAGTTGCCATTGACCGCCTTCAACCCGTCGGGATTGGCGAAGGTGGCGATGGCCACCTGAGCGATCTTGCGGGTGATGCCGTTGTCGAAAATGGCGGTGACAAAGCCTTTGTCGTCCACCTCGATATTGGTCAGGTTGCCGAAGGCGGTGCCGTTGGTGGTCACCGCCTGCAGCACAGACTGGCTGTCATACTGGGTCAGGCCGCCCGCGCCGCCGCCCAGGTCCAGGCGGATGTCCTGGCCGTCGACGCCCAGGCCCGTGGCCCACTTCACCGCCCCTGCGCCCGGCGCGGCGCTGGCCGAGGTGCCGAAGCTGAGGATGGGATTGGCGGGATCGGGGAACAGCGTGGTGTTGGCCGCGTCGAGCCGGCCATCCGAGGTGAAGGCGATGATGCCGGTCTTGATCTGACCGTTGGAGAGGCCGGCGCCCGTCTCGACGTCGCTGGCCGGGACGGCCCGGATTTCGGCGTACCACTGGTTGGGGACGCTGCTTTTCAACATGTCGAGCTGGATGGTGCGCTTGCCGCCCTTGGAGTCCGAAACCGGCACCTGCATGGAGAAGTCAGGTTTCACCCCGACATTGAGGTCGGGGTCGTACATGGCCATCGAGTTGGTGGCGGCATTGTAGGCGCCGAGCTGGGCCGATTGGGCCTGGCTGGACTGCAGGTTGGCTGTGATCGCCGCACGCGTGGTTTTCTCGGCCGCGCCGCCGACATTGGCGACGTTGATGCTGTTCATCCGGGTCAGGTCCGATGGGTCGGTGGTGATTAAGCCCGCATCGTCGACCAGCCAGCCTTGCAGATACTGCCCGGCGTCGTTTTTCAGATAGCCGAGGTTGTCGAGCGCGAAACTGCCGGCCCGGGTGAACGAGCGGGCGTCGGCCGAGGTCAGGTTCTCAGGCTTGCCCGTGGTGACAAAGAAGCCCTGGCCCGAGATCGACATGTCGGTGGTGTTGGTCGACTGCTGTGAGAGGCCCTGCTGGCTGATGTAGGACCGCGTCTTGGCCTGCACGCCGCCGGCCGCGTACGAACTTGTCGCGCCGCGCGAGGACACCAAGGTCGAGAAGTTGGCCGCCGAGCGCTTGTAGCCAACGGTGTTGACGTTGGCGATGTTGTCCGAGATGGCGGCCAGAGCCGACGAATTGGCCACCAGGCCAGAGACGCCGGCGAGCATGGCGCTGTTAATGCTCATTTCGAAAATCCTTTGCTGACGCGGTAATCGAAGAGGGGTTGAAGGCGAACGGTCACGAGAACGGGATCACGAGACACTGTTCACGCTGACGATCTGGGAGACGGGAACCTTGGTCTTGCCGATGCTGACCACCGTGGATCCGTTGAGGGACTCAACCCCCGTGGCGACGCCGGAGACGTAAGGCGTGGCGCTCACCGCCGAGCCGTCGGCGGCCTTGGCGGCGATCTTGACCGTGTAGGTGTCACCGTCGGGCAGGGCGCGGCCGTCGGTGGTCTTGCCGTTCCAGGTGAAGTCGTGATTGCCCTTGGCCAGGTCGCTGGCGGTCTCGGAATAGACCGCCTGGCCCGCCGAGTTGCTGACAGTGATGGTGGCGTCCTTGGCCAGACCCGCCAGGTCGTAGGACCAGCTGGCCTTGCCGTTGGTCAGGGCGGCGTTGGCGCTGGCGGCCTTCACCTGCTGGCCGATCAGATTGACCGAACTGGCCAGGCCACCGTCGCTCAGGCCCACCAGCTTGGTGAGCAGATCGTTGGTCAGCAATTGCTGCTCGACCCCGGTCATCTGAGTGATTTGCTGGGTGAACTGATTGCTGTCGAGCGGCGAGAGCGGATCCTGGTTCTTCAGCTGGGTGGTCAGCAGCTTGAGAAAGGTCGCCTCGCTGTCGGCCAGGCGGTTCTTGCTCGAGGCGATCTTGTCGCTGATCGAGGTTCCGGACGTTGCGGCTGTGGCGTCGACCATGGGTGTTCTCAGATTCGAACGTCGACGCCGGAGGTCCGGCTGCCGAGGAGGGATGGGGAGCCGATCGGGGCGGCGAGCGGCTGGTCGTCGGCCAGGGCCTGCATCAGGCGGGCGTTACTCCGCTGGCCGTCGCGCTGTGCGAAGGTCTGGGAGCTGTCGCCCTGTCCGGCGAAGCTGAAGGACAGGTTGGTGTTGCCCAGGTCGAAGCCGGCCTGCTCGAGCGCGGCCCGCAGTTCTCCGGCCCGGCCGCGCAGTTCGGCCGCGGCGCTGGCGGTGTCGAAGTTCAGGGCGGCGGACATCTGGCCCTGGGCGTTGATCTCGACCTTGACGTCGACCTTGCCCAGCCCGATCGGGTCCAGAGCGATATCAAAGCGGCTGGACTTGCCCTCCAGCTTCTTGACGATCTGGGCGGCCAACTTGGCCACCGTTTCCGGCGAGCCGCGCGCAGCCACGGCGGCGGCTTCGGCCTGGATCATGTGAGCGGCGCTGGCCGGACCGCCGGTCGCGGGGGCCACCTGGTCGGGCGCGCCCTTGTCGCTGGATGCGGTGTCGCGCTGCTCAGGCGGCGGCTGGTCGGAGCGGCCGTCGGCGGCGGATTGGGCAGGCTGGGCGGCCAGGGCGGTCTCTGCCTGCACAGTTAGGGCCGGGGCGCCGCTCGCCACGCGGGTCGGCGTCGAAGCTTCCAGCTTGTCGGTCTTGGCGACCGGCTTGCCCGGAGCGGGAGGTGTTGCGGACGCCGTAGCGGCCTCGGCGCTGGCAAGGGCCGGTGTGGCTGCAGCCGGAGTTTGGGGAGCGAGCGTTTCGGCCTGCGGCAAGACCAGGGCGGCCAGGACCGGCGGCGGCGCGGCCTTGGGCTCGGCGGTGGGCTGAACGAGCGGCTGTTCGTCGATCTGAGGCTTGACCACATCCGGCGCCTGCGGCGCAAGCGGGGCCGCCTTGGCGTCAGTGGGGGTCGGGAAGGTCGGCGCGACAGTCGTTTGGGTCGGCGCGGCCAATTCGGATTTGACCGCCACGAAGGGCAGGGCAGGGGCAGCTGCTTTGCCTTCGCCGCTTGTGGCGTCGTTGGCCGGCGGCGCCTGGACAGGCTGCCCGGCCATCAGGGCCGCCAACTGAGCCTGCAGCGCCCCCATATCTGTCGGGGTGTCTTGCGAGCCGTCGGTTTTGGTTTTGGCCGCCGCGTCCACAGCGCTCTTAATCAGGCCCAGGCCCGCCTTGGCCTGGCCGATCAGGCCCTGCGGCGTGGTCGGGAGGAGGGCCGCCAGCAAAGCCTCAAAGCCAGTCGCCGGCGTTGCGGACTGCGCCCAGGCCGAACCGGCCGGCGTCGGGCCGGCGGTCGAAGCAGCGGGAATGGCGACAGGCGCGCTCATATTGGCGGTAAGGCCTTCGAGGTTGGGGGGCCGGCGGCGCCTACTGCGCACGGATCATTCGATCCCTCCCAAGCAACGGTCGCGCCACAATCCGAACACGACGCAAGATGTTGAAAAATAAGCAGTAAACGGCCGCGTTAAGGCCTCGGTAGGAATCAGCTGCGGACGAATTTGCCGGGGCAGGGCGCCCATCCCTGCCCAGCTTGGGCGCCTCCGGCATGGCCATTGGCCGACTGGCGCCGTCCTTGCGCTCCTATGTATCGAACACGCCGGCGCGCCAGAAGGCGCTCTATATAAATCAAAGGGTTAGCTGGGCTGAACGCCTGCCAACCAACCGCCGCCCGGCAGAATCGTCCGGGAGAGGTGGTCCGGCCTTGCCGGGTTCGAGGGTTCGACGCATGTCGCTGAACACCATCCTGTCCATCGGAACCAGCGGCCTGTCGGTCGCTCAGACAGGCCTGCGTGTCGTCTCCGACAACATCGCCAACGCCAACACGCCCGGCTATGTCCGCAAGACCGTCACCCAGGTCTCGCTGTCGACCGCCGGCATCGGCTCGGGCGTCGGGGTCGAAGCCATTGCACGGGCGGCCAACAAGTACCTGCAGGCGGCCAGCCTCAGCTCGTCTTCAGCGACCGGCGCGGCCGGCGTGCTGTCCAGCTATCTCGACAACGCCCAGGCGCTGTTCGGCGACCCCAGCGGCGACAACAGCTATTTCAGCGGTCTCGACGACGTCTACACCGCCTTCTCCAGCGCCGCCGACTCGCCGGCCTCGCAGTTACTGCGATCGCAAGTCCTGAACCGCGTGCAGTCCTTCCTGACTGACAGCAGCCGGATCAACAGCTCGCTGGGCACGCTCGCCAAGCAGGCCGACACCCAGATCGGCGCCGACATCGATCAGGCCAACAACCTGCTGGGCCAGATCAGCGGCCTGAACGCCGACATCTCCCGGTCCAAGTCGATCGGCGGCGACGCCAGCGGTTCGGAGAACATTCAGAGCGGCCTGATCGACCAGCTGGGCAAGCTGATCGACATCCAGGTCGGCCCGCGCTCGACTGGCGGGGTGAACCTGCGGGCCGGCGACGGCACCATCCTGATCGGCGATGGCGTGGCGACGCTCAGCTATAACCGCACCGACAGCGGCTCGGGTGTGATCCAGGTCAGCGCCACCGGCAGCACCGTGCCGGCCCTCACCGCCCGGGTGGGCGGCGGAGAGCTCAAGGGCCTGCTGGATCTGCGCAACACCGAGCTGCCCGGCATGGCGGCCCAGCTGGGTGAATTCGTCAGCCAGGCGGTCGAAGAGATCAACCGCGCCCACAACGCCGCGTCTTCCGTCCCGGCCCCAGCCAGCCTGACCGGCAAGGACATCGGCCTGGACCTGCCCACCGCCGTCAGCGGCTTTACCGGCAAGACTACGGTCGCCATCACCGACAGCGGCGGAAACCTGCTGCACAAGGTCGCCATCGACTTCTCGGCCGGCACGATGAGCCTGGACGGCGGGGCCGCCGCCGGCTTTACGCCCGCCACTTTCCTGGCCAGCCTGAACGGCCAGCTGGGCGCCAACGGCTCGGCCAGCTTCGCCAATGGGGCGCTGACCGTCTCGGCCGCGGGCGGCAATGGCGTCTCCATCGCTGACGATCCGACCAGCCCGTCGCTTAAGGCCGGACAGGGCTTCTCGCAGTTCTTCGGCATGAACGACCTGATCCGGTCGACGGGCTACAGCTACATCACGGGTCTGTCGGCCACCGACCCCCACGGCTTCACCCCGGGCGACCAGATCAAGCTGCGGTTGACCGACGCCAATGGCGGGCGCCTGCGCGACGTGCCGGTCACCGTGCCGGCCGCCGGGACCATGCAGGACCTGCTGACCGCCCTGAACGATCCGACCACGGGGGTTGGCCTCTACGGCGCATTCGGCCTCGACGCCAACGGCCAGATGAGCTTCACGGCCAACCTGGGCTCGGGCGTTTCGATGTCGGTGCTCAGCGACACCACCGAGCGCGGCGCAGGCGGCCCTTCGATGACCGAGCTGTTCGGGCTGGGCAATGCCGAGCGCGGCGGCCGCGCCTCGCGCTACAGCCTCGACCCGGCCATCCTGTCCGACCCCACCCGCCTTGCGATGGCCAAGCTCGATCCGACGGCCGCGCTGGGGGCCTCGGTCCTGGCGCAAGGCGACGGCCGCGGCGGGGTGGGCCTTGCCCAGGCCGGCGACACCACCACGGGCTTTGCCGCGGTCGGCGGGTTCGGCGCCGCCACGATGACCGTCAATCGCTACGCCTCGGAATTCGGCGGCCATGTCGGACGCAAGGCCGGCAACGCCGAGACCGCCTTGACCTCGGCCCAGGCGGTCAAGGACGAGGCTGACGCCCGCCGCCAGTCGGTGGAGGGGGTCAATCTGGATGAGGAACTGGTCAACATGACCACCTATCAGCAGGCCTTCAACGCCTCGGCCCGGGTCATCACCGCGGCCAAGGACATGTACGACGCCCTGCTGGGAATGCTGTGAGGACCTAGGCGATGAACCGCGTATCCACCGCTGGCAACTATTCTTCCGTCCTGTCCAACCTCATGGCCGCGCAGCAACGGCAGATCGACGCCGGGAACCAGGTGTCCAGCGAGCGCAAAGGCTCGAGCCTCAAGGACTACGCCCGCGATTCCGAAACCCTGACCGCCGTGCGCAGCATGAAGACCCGGGTCGAAGGCTTTCTGGACCAGACCCAGATCCTGAGCTCGCGCCTGTCGATGCAGGACACCGCGATGGGCCAGGTGTCCGACGCCGCGCAGTCCGCCCGAGACGCGATCGCCAACGCGCTGGCCACCGGCAGCGGCGACACCGTGATGCAGGAACTGCAACTGGCCTTTTCCAACACCACCCAGGGGCTGAACACCAAGTTCCAGGGCGAGTATCTGTTCTCGGGCGGCCAGGTGAACAAGCAGGCGACCACTGCCGGCCAGCTCAAGGACCTGACTACCGCCCCCACCACCGCCAGCCTGTTTCAGAACGACCAGTTCAAGATCTCCAACCGGCTGGACGAGTCGACCAACCTGCAGACCGGTTTTCTGGCCTCCGACGTCGGCGGGTCGCTGTTCAACGCCTTCAAGGGCGTGCAGGCCTTCTCCGAAACCCCGGCCGGCGCCTTCAGCGGCTCGCTGACCGACGCCCAGCGCACCTTCCTGGAAGGCGCGCTGAGCAGCTTCGACACCGCCCATAAGGGCCTGATCACCACCAACGCCCAGAACGGCCTGGCCCAGAGCCAGGTTGACAACGCCCGGTCCGACCTGTCGACCCGCAAGGACAGCCTGGAAGCGACGTTCGGCGACCTGACCGGCGTCGACATGGCCGCCGCCCTGACCCGCCTGCAACAGGCCCAGACCTCCGTCCAGGCGGCCGCCCAGGTGTTCCAGGGACTGAAGGAAGCCTCGCTGCTCAACTACCTCCGCTAATGCGCGGGGTCGCAATCAGGGCTTCGAGCCTCTAAATAGCAGCGACCATGACGACCGCCCTTCTCGATCCTGTTGACGCCGTGCGGGACGCGGTCGGCTTGCCTGCCGGCTCGCGCATCGTCGCTGCCATGTCCGGCGGGGTGGATTCCACCGTGACCGCCGCCCTGCTGGCCCGGGCCGGCTATGACGTCGTGGGCGTCACGCTGCAGCTCTATGATCACGGCGCGGCGGTCCAGAAGAAGGGCGCCTGCTGCGCCGGCCAGGACATCCTCGACGCCCGCCAGGCCGCCGAGGCCATCGGCATTCCCCACTATGTTCTCGACTACGAAAGCCGCTTCAAGCAGCAGGTCATCGAGGACTTCGCCGACGCCTATCTGCGCGGCGAGACCCCGATCCCCTGCATCCGCTGCAATCAAACCGTGAAGTTCCGCGACCTGCTGGACGTCGCCCGCGACCTCGGCGCCGTGGCCATGGCGACGGGACATTACGTGCGCCGCGAAGTCGGGCCCACTGGGACGCCCCAGCTGCACCGCGCCGCCGACCCGGCCCGTGACCAGAGCTGGTTCCTGTTCGCCACCACGCCTGACCAGCTCGACTACCTGCGCTTCCCGTTGGGCGGCCTGCCCAAGCCGGAGGTGCGCCGCGTCGCCGCCGAACTGGGCCTGGCCATCGCCGACAAGCCTGACAGCCAGGACATCTGCTTCGTGCCGGAAGGCCGCTACACCACCATCATCGACCGCCTGCGCCCGCACGGCGCCGAGCCCGGCGACATCGTCCACCTCGATGGCCGCGTCCTGGGCCGCCACGAAGGCGTCACCCGCTACACCGTCGGCCAGCGCCGGGGGCTGAACGTGGCGGTCGGCGATCCGCTGTTCGTGGTCCGCATTGACGCCGACAAGCGCCAGGTGATCGTGGGGTCGCGCGAGGCGCTGCTGACCAGCGCGCTGACGCTGAAGGAAGCCAATTGGCTCGGCGAGGGGAGCCTGGAGGAAGCCTGCGCAGCTGGTCGGCCGGTCCTTGCGAGAGTCCGCTCGACTCGCGAACCCGTCCTTGGGCGCCTGACGATTGTAGACGGCGTGGCGGGCGTGGCGTTCGATGGCTTTGAGGAGGGCGTCGCGCCGGGTCAGGCCTGCGTGCTCTACGCCCCGGAAGACCCCAGCCGGGTACTGGGCGGCGGGTTCATCGACAAAACCGTACGCGCGGCGGACTAGGTATAGATCTAGTCTATTTCACTGGAAAAAGTTATCGATTGGACCAATAGTCGATCGATCTGTCATCTAGCTCCAACGCACCCGTCGCCCGACGGCCCGGAGGACTTCAGATGACCACCGAATCCAAATGCCCCATGCATGGCGGCCAAGTCAGCGGCGCCGCCGTCCTGTTCAACATGACCAACCGCCTCTGGTGGCCCCATCAGCTGGACCTGTCGGTCCTGCACCAGAACTCGCCCAAGGCCGATCCGATGGGCGGAGACTTCGACTATGCCGCGGCGTTCAAGGGCCTCGACCTGGCGGCGGTGAAGGCGGACATCTTCGTGCTGATGACGCGGTCCCACCCGCTGTGGCCGGCCGACTACGGCCACTACGGGCCGCTGTTCATCCGCATGGCCTGGCACAGCGCCGGGACCTACCGGGTCGGTGACGGGCGGGGCGGGGCCGGGGCGGGGACGCAGCGGTTCGCGCCGCTGAACAGCTGGCCGGACAACGCCAATCTCGACAAGGCCCGCCTGCTGCTCTGGCCGATCAAGCAGAAGTACGGCCGCGCCCTTTCCTGGGCCGACCTGATGATCCTGGCCGGCAACTGCGCCCTGGAGTCGATGGGCTTCGCGACCGCCGGGTTCGGTGGCGGCCGGGCGGACGTCTGGGAGCCCCAGAACGACATCTTCTGGGGCCCAGAGCGCGAATGGCTGGGCGATGAGCGCTACAGCGGCGAGCGTGACCTGTCGCACCCGCTGGCGGCGGTGCAGATGGGGCTGATCTACGTCAACCCTGAAGGCCCGAACGGCCATCCCGACCCGCTGGCGGCGGCGCATGACATCCGCGAGACCTTCGCCCGCATGGCCATGAACGACGAGGAGACTGTCGCCCTGATCGCCGGCGGCCACACCTTCGGCAAGGCGCACGGCGCGGCCGATCCCTCGCAGTATGTCGGCCCCGAGCCCGAGGGCGCGGCCATCGAGCAGCAGGGCCTGGGCTGGAAGAACAGCTTCGGCGGCGGCAACGGCGTCCACACTATCACCAGCGGGCTGGAAGGCGCCTGGACCACCGATCCCACGCGCTGGGACAACGGCTTCTTCGACCTGCTGTTCGGCAACGAATGGGAACTGACCAGGAGCCCGGCCGGCGCCCAGCAATGGACCCCCAAGGACCCGTCGATCTCCGGCACGGCCCCCGACGCGCATGACCCTTCCAAGCGCCATGCCCCGATGATGCTGACCACCGACCTGGCCCTGCGCTTCGACCCGGCCTATGAGGCGATCTCGCGCCGCTTCCACGCCAATCCGGACCAGTTCGCCAAGGCCTTCGCCGAGGCCTGGTACAAGCTGACCCACCGCGACATGGGCCCCCACGTCCGCCTGCTGGGCCCGGAAGTCCCTGCCGAGCCGCGGCTGTGGCAGGACCCGGTTCCCGCTCCGGCCGGTCCGGTCATCGACGCGGCCGACGTCGCCGCGCTGAAGGCCGAAATCCTGAGCTCGGGCCTGTCGATTTCTCGTCTGATCGCCACGGCCTGGGCCTCCGCCTCCACCTTCCGGGGCTCCGACAGGCGCGGCGGGGCTAACGGCGCCCGCATCCGCCTCGCGCCGGCCAGGAACTGGGCGGTCAACGAGCCGGTCCCGCTGGCGGCGGCGCTGGCCCGGCTGGAAGCCATCCAGGTGGCCTTCAACGCCAAGGGCGGCAAGTCTGTGTCACTGGCCGATCTGATCGTGCTGGGCGGCTGCGCGGCCGTGGAGGAAGCGGCCCGCCAAGCCGGCCACGACGTCACCGTCCCCTTCACCCCCGGCCGCACCGACGCCTCACAGGAAGAGACTGACGTGGACGCCTACGCCGTGCTGGAGCCCAAGGTCGACGGCTTCCGCAATTTCATCAGCGGCCGGCAGACCCAGTCGCCAGAGGAGATACTGATCGACCGCGCCCACCTGCTGACCCTCAGCGCGCCGGAAATGACCGTGCTGGTCGGCGGCTTAAGGGTGCTGGGCGCCAATGTCGGCGGTTCCGATCGGGGCGTCTTCACCGACCGGCCGGGCGTGCTGACCAACGACTTCTTCCGCAACCTGCTGACCGCCAGCCTGGAGATGACCTGGGAAGCGGGTGAAGACGGCGCCTTCATCGCCCGCGATCGCGCCGGCGGCGAAGTGACATGGACCGGCTCACGGGTCGATCTGATCTTCGGCTCCAACTCGCAGCTGCGGGCCCTGTCGGAGGCCTACGCGACCGACGACGCCGGCCGCGCCTTTATCGATGCCTTCGTGGCGGCCTGGGTCAAGGTGATGAACCTGGACCGCTTCGATCTGGCCTAGGCCGCTTTAGGGTGACTACCGGCCCGCTGGGGCAGGACCAGGATCAGCGCCACGATCGCCACGGCCAGCACGGCCGAGGCGATCGGTCGGCTGAGATCGAGTCCACCCTTGGCCAGCGGCTTGTCCAGAAAGTCGCCGACCGTGGCGCCCAGCGGACGGGTCAGGATGAAGGCGGTCCAGAACAGCGCCACCCGGCTCAGGCTGGTGAAGCGCCAGATCAGGACCAGGACCAGCAGCGCGCCGCCAAACAGCGCCGCCCCGCCCAGATAGCCAAGGCCGCCGGTATCCGCCGCCCAGTCGCCCAGCGCCGTGCCGAGTGTCTGGGAGAAGGTGATGGTCAGCCAGTAGAAGAGTTCGGTCTTAGGGCTGCTCACGGTCTCGACCGCGATGGTGCCCAGCGCCATGCGCCAGACCGCCAGGCAGGCCAGGACACAGGCCAGCAGCAGGGCCGAGCCGCCGGGATAACCGATGCCGAGCGAACGAGTGGCGAAGTCGGCCATGGTAGTGCCGGCTGTAGTCGAGGCGATGATGGTCGCCCAATAGAGGAAGGGGTGGAATTTCTTCGCCCGCACCTGCGCGACGACCAGCAGGATCAGGGGCAGGATGAAGATGGCGCTGCTGAGCAGATAGCCCAGGTTATAGGTCATCGACAGCGTATCGCCGCCCGTCTCGCCCAGGGTGGTGGCCAGAATCTTGATGATCCAGAAGCCCAAGGTGACAGCCGGCACCTTGGCCAACGTGTCTTTGAAGCGGTCGTCGGCCATGCCGTACTCCTAGTAGTCGATGCCCAACGCCAGAAAGGCGTGGAAGCTGGTTTCGCCGCCGTCGTCCTCGAAAGTCGGTCCAGCCGACGCCAGGATACGGAAAGGCTTTTTCAGATCGTAGATGACACCCAGTCCCAGGCTGGTCGCGCCCCGGCCACCCGCCGTGTCGGCGCCCTGGCGGTCGATCTCGGCGCCGAGCAGCAGGCGATTGGTCATCTGTCGCGATACGGCCAGGCCGCCGGTCCAGTAGTCGCGGTTGCCGGGTCCGGGATTGAAGGCATAGCCGCCACCGCCGAACACCGACCATGGGCCGGCGTCCTTCTGGGCCCAGACCGGCAGGAGGGCCGTGACCCGGCCTGCGCCCATGCCCCGCGTCGCGGTCGGCAGGCTGAGGCCCGGGAACACCGCCACCTGGACGCCGGCGGCTTCGTCATTGATGAAGCGGTATTTCACCGACAGTTCCAGGTCGCCGGGCGCCGAGCGCCAGCCGGCGCCGTCATGGCTGTAGGCGACCGGCAGGCCGACGGTGATCTGTACGTCGGGGGCGGGGCCATAGTTCAGCTCGGCCCCGGCGGATCCTTCGAACCGCGAACCCTGGCCCTGGGCCTCGAGCAGCGGGCCATAGATTTCCCAGTGGCCGGTTTCGGTGGGCTCAGGATCGTCGGTCAGGAAGGGCGGGCCCGCGAGGGCGGCGCTGGCCGCCAGGGACGCCATAAGGCCCAGAACTACCGCACGGCAGCTGGTGGTCGTGGCGCTCGCCTTGGACAGGTTCAACATCCGACTCCTTGCAGCACGGTCTAGCCTGGCGCGGCTAGCCTGCGGATGACGAAGAGATTGGCAAAGCGCAATGTTGCTCATGCAGGCGGAAAGCTGACCGTAACCCTAAGGCCGGGGCCGGCATCGGCCAGAGCAATTTCGGCCCGGTGCAGGTGGGCGACGGCCGCCACCAGGGCCAGACCCAGTCCATTTCCCGGTGTCGAGCGGCTCCGCTCAAGGCGGTACAGGCGGTCGAACAACCGATCGTACGCCTCGGCCGGTACGCCCGGTCCGCTGTCCTCAACGACCAGCACGGCGCCGTCGGCCTGGCGGAAGGTCCGGACCAGGACGCGTGCGCCCGGACCGGCGTGGAGCAGGGCGTTCTCCACCAGGTTGGCGACCATCTGGGTCAGCAGTTCGCGGTCCCCCTGCAGGGCTATCGGCTCGCTGGGGGGCATCTCCAGGACCTGACCGGCGTCCTCGGCGGCGGGCATAAAGGCTTCGCCGGCGTTGCGGACGACCTCGGCCAGGTTCAGCGGCTGGAAGCCGGCTCGCCGGGCGCCGCTCTCGATTTGGGCAATGCGCAGAAGGGCCGCGAAAGCGCCAAGAATCTCGTCGAGCTCGGCAAGGGCCGCTTCGAGACTCTGGACTGTTTCGGCATCGCGGGCCCGGCCCATATCCGCCTCCAGCCGCTGCCGCAGGCGGGTCAGAGGCGTGCGCAGGTCGTGGGCGATATCGGTGGAGACCTGCTTGAGGCTGTCCATCAGCGCGGCGATGCGGTCCAGCATCCGATTGAAGGTGGCCGCCAACTGATCAAGGTCATCGCCGGAACCACCGGTCGGCACGCGGCGGGCCAGATCACCTTCGATAATCGCCTGGGCGGTGGCGGAGATGGCCGACAGCCGCCGGTGCATGTCGCGGCTCAGCAGATAGCCGCCGGCCAGGCCCAACAGCAGGACCATGGCCAGGGTCCAGGCAAAACTGCGCAGGAACAGTCCGTCCAGCGACTCCACCCGCTCGGTGTCATCGCCGACCAGCAGGCGATAGCCGCCCGGCAGGTCGCGGGTCAGCACGCGCACCGCCTGCCGCGGTTCGTCGCCATCGGCCATGCGCAGGGTGGTCCAGCCCATCGGGGTGCGGGCCTGGGCCAGGCTGCCGGCCACCCCTCGGCCATCGGGGCCCTGCAGACCATAGTCCAGCGCGCCCGCGGTGACGTCCCGCTCGCCAACGGCCTGGCGCAGGCCCTCCAGGCCCTCGGTGCGGTATTCCTGAACCAGTGCGGCGGACTCGGTCTGGATGCGGGCGTCGAACTGCTGGCTCAGCGCCGCACGCGTGGCGAAGCCGGTGACCACACCCAACAGCACCACCGCCAGCGAGAAGGCGGCGGTGTAGAGCAGGGCCAGACGCAGGCTGGACGATTTGAACATCAGTCCGGTTCGCGCAGGCAGTAGCCCGCCCCGCGCACGGTCTGGATCAGGCTCTTGGCGCCGCCCTTGTCCAGCTTGCCGCGCAAACGGCTCATATGGGTCTCGACGATGTTGGTCCTGGGGTCGAAGTGGAAGTCCCAGACCGCTTCCAGCAGCATGGTCCGCGTCACCACCCGGCCGGCATGCCGGGTCAGGTATTCCAGCAGCTGGTACTCGCGCGGCTGCAGCTCGATACGGCGGCCGGCGCGGGTGACGCTGCGGCGCAGCAGGTCGACCTCCAGGTCGCCGACCCGCCGAACCACCGCCATGTCCTGGGTGGGAGGCCGGCGGGCCAGGGCGTTGATCCGGGCCAGCAGCTCGGCCATGGCGAAAGGCTTGAGGACATAGTCGTCGGCCCCTGCCTCCAGCCCCTCGACCCGGTCGTCGATGCCGCCCATGGCGGTCAACAGCAGCACAGGTGTCTTGATCCCGGAGGCGCGGATGGTGCGCAGGATGCCCAAACCGTCCAGCCCCGGCAGCATGCGGTCCATAACGATGACGTCATAGGTCTCGCCGGCCGCCAGCATCAGGCCGTCACGACCGATGGCGGCGTGGTCGACCGTGTGGCCGGCCTCCGAGAGACCGCGGCGAAGATAGGCCGCGGTCTCCTTGTCGTCCTCAACCAACAGCAGCTTCATGCCGCGACCCTGCCCGCGCCAGGCGGCCAGGGCCACAGACAATCGGCCATGTCTGTCCAGCCTTTAGTCAGGATGTGGGCCTTCCTTGGCGTTTTCCAGGACCTTGCCGTCGGCGGCGTCGACGCCAACCTCGTGAACGCCCCCCTTGGCGCGGATGTCGAAGGAATAGCGAAGCCCACTGCCGCCGGCTTCCTTTTCCAGTTCCTGGTCGGTGATGACGCCCGGTCGGGCTTTCAGAGCGATAGCGCGAGCGCTGGCCAGGCTGACCTTGGCCTGAGGCAGCAGGCTTGCGCCATTGAAAGGCTTGGGAGCCGCCTGGGCGCCGCCGGCCAGCGCCAAGGTGGCAAGGGTGATGATCAATACGCGATTCATGACTTTTACTCTCCGGCCCGCCCAGCCGACGCCGAACATGCCAGGGTCCGCCTTACGCGAACCCGGACCCAGGCATTACAACGCCCCAACCTGCCGCCCAATCTGCACGTCGCGCTTCATTGAGCTTTTGTAACCTTGCGGACTGGCGACGGTAAGGCGGGCGCCCCGACGGTCGGCCTACCGACACGGGCGCCGACCGCCCGGAGTCCTCCGGGGAGACTATCCACAACATGCGCGTTGCCACGCTTTCCTGCCTTGCCCTGGTGTTGACCGCCGGCGCGTTCAGCATCGCTTCTCAGGCCAAGGCCGACCTGGTCCTGGAAACCGAGACGGGCCAGATGGGCAGGAAGGGAGAGGGCAACTTCAGCAACGCCCTGCAGATCGAGAAGGACAAGGACGGCACGACCTTCCTGACCGAAACCCAGTACGAATTCGCACCCAACGATCGGACGGAAATCCTGATCGAGCCGTTCTTCTACGAAAAGCAGATGCCCAAGGCCGGGCCCGACGTCTCGGGCGTGGGCGATGTCGAGGTGACGCTCTCCTACATCGCCGTGCCTGAAACCGACAAATGGCCGACCCTGATCCTCGCCCAGAAGATCAAGATTCCCACCGCCACCAACCGCGACATCGGCACCGGAAAGGTGGACGCCCAAACCTATGTGATCATCGGCAAGACGTGGGGAGAAACCCATCTCAACGTCAATCTCGGCTACGAGTACATCGGCAAGGTCTCGGGTCTGAACCTCCGCGATCAGGGCATCTACGACGTTTCACTCGACTTCCCCGTCGCCCCCAGGACGACGATGTTCGCCGAGGTGTTCGGCAACACCTCGCCGGAGTTGGGCGGTAAGGGCACCAACGCCATCGGCTTTGGCCTGGAATACCAGCTGACCGACCACGTCAACGTCTTTACGGCCGTGGCCGACGATACCGACGACCTGAAGGTCGGGCGGGTCGGGCTGAACTACAGCTGGTAGTGGCGGTCGTCGGTCACGCCAGTTTGGCCAGCGCCTCGCCCACGGTCGGGGCGTCGAGGTCCTGGTCGATGCGGCGCACGTCGCGCTCGCCGGGGGTTTCGCCGCAGGTCGCGCAGACCAGTTTGGGCCGGTAGGGGTGGCCGTTGTGGGCGAAGGCGAAGGGGCCCTTGCCCTGGCCATAGACATGGACGTCGCCCCAGTCGGCCATGGTCAGCAGCACGGCCCGCAGCGCCCGGCCTTTTTCGGTCAGCAGGTATTCCTTGCGGGGCGGATGCTCTGAATAGAGCTGGGTCTCCATGACGCCGTTGGCGACCAGGCTTTTCAGCCGGGCGGCCAGCACGTTGCGGGCGACCCCGAGACGTTCCTGCCACTGTTCGAAGCGCTTCACGCCACCGAAGGCGTCGCGCAGGATCAGCAGCGTCCAGGGATCGCCAACCACCTCAAGCGTGGCGGCGATGGCGCAGCGTTGCTGGCTATAGTCGGCGGTGCGTCCCATTGGGCCTCAAGGTGAGCCTTCCCTTAACGGAAGGCAAGGGGGTTTCCATTGCAGACTGACGGGTCGTCTATTCCGACGGCGCCGGCGGCGGATCCTGCTTCTTGGCCTTGGCGTCGTCGCGGGCCTTGGCCGCCGCAGCCTGCCTGTCGGCCTGGGCCTGCTGCTGCGCCTGGCGTTGAGCTTGGGCGGCGGCCTGCTTCTGAGCGACCTCGGCCTGTTTTTGCGCCAAGGCGGCCTGACGGGCGGTCTGTGCTTCAGCCTGGCGCGAGGCTACCGCCTGCTGCTGTTCCTGCTGCTTCCGGGCAATGACGGCCTGCCTTGCCTTCTGAGACTCGGCCTGGCGGGCGGCGATGGCCTGCTGCTGTTGCGCTTGCTGCTGTTGCTTCAGTTGTTGCTTCTGGGCCTGATCGGCCTGCCGCGCCTTCTGCGCCTCCGCCTGACGGGCGGCGGCCTGCTGCTGCTCCTGCTGGCCCTGCTGTTGATTTTGGCCTTGAGCGGCTTGCCGCGCCTTCAGGGTCTCGGCCTTGCGGTCGGCGACCGCTTGCTGCTGTTGAAGCTGTTGCTGTTCACGCAGTTGCTGCTTCTGGGCCTGGGCCGCCTGCCGCGCCTTTTGGGTTTCGGCCTGGCGGTCGCCGACGGCCTGTTGCTGCTGAAGTTGTTGCGCCTGCTTCTGGGCCTGAGCCGCCTGTCGCGCCTTCAGGGCCTCCGCCTGCCGGTCGACGGCCAACTGCTGCTGTTGCTGCTTTTGCGCCTGGGCGGCTTGTTGTCGCTGGCCCTTTGCGGAAAGGGCGGCCTGACGGGCGGCGGCGTTGTCGCGCAGGGCGGCCTCGCGTTCGCCTCGCATGCGATCCTGTAGCGCCTGGCGGGCGCGGCTTTCGGCGTCGGCCTGGTCTAGCTGCTGGCCGCGACGGGCAGCGTCGGCCTGTTGCTGGCGGACGGCCTCAGCCTGTTGCCGGGCGACCCAGTCGCGGCGCTGGGCGTCGTCCTGGCGCAGCTGGCCTTGGCGGCGATCCCGCCAGGACTGAGCCGGCTCCTGGCGGCGATCGCCCTGCAGGGCGGCTTGGCGCAGGGCCCGGCCCTGTCTCAGATAGCGGCCCGCGTCGCTGCTGCGGCCGCTGTAATACTGCCGGTCCAGGGGGCGGCCTCGGTTGTCATAGACCACCGCCAATCCACCGCCGTCATAGCCATAGCCATAGTCGGGATCGCGGACGAAATAGGGCACATCGGCTCCCGGCTCGTAATAGTAGTAGCGGGGTTGGCCGTTCGGCAGCCATTCGACCACGCGCTGGACATCGCCGTCGCGCACCCAGGCGTCCGGGGCCTCGTCGCCATAGTCGAAACCATAGGCCGGCGGTTCGTCGTAATAGACCTCGTTGGTCTCCTGGCTGCGATCCCAGTAGTAGTTCTGCGCTCGGGCGGCGGTGCGCACGATCGGGGCCGGCGGGGCGGCGGGCAGTTGCTCCAGGGTCGGGGCCGGTGCGGCTTGCGGCAGCCCGTACGGATCCACCGAAGTCTGGTAGGGGGCGGCCTGGGTCGGGGCGGACTGATTGCAGGCGGCCAGCATCAAAGCCGCGATCACGGTCCCTCCGAGCAGCAGAACTCTCATCAACTCGATCCTTTATACAAACTGTCCGGAGCACAACGCGCGAGACCCGGACTTGTCCCACAGCCTGACAGAGGCCAAATGAGCCTCACCTGAATGCGGAGTTTCCCATGTCGTCAGATCCGGTCGTCATCGCCAGCTATGCCCGCACCCCGATGGGCGGCTTCCAGGGCGCGCTCACCGGCGTGAAAGCCACCGAGCTGGGGGCCACGGCTGTCCGGGCGGCGCTGGAGCGGGCCGGGATCGAAGGCGAGCGGGTAGAGCAGATCTTCATGGGCTGCGTGCTGCCGGCCGGTCTGGGCCAGGCGCCGGCCCGCCAGGCGGCCCTGGGCGCGGGCCTGCCGCTGTCGGTCGAGGCCACCACCGTCAACAAGATGTGTGGCTCAGGCATGCAGGCGGCCATCATGGGTCATGACGCCCTGGCGGCCGGCACAGCGGATATCATCGTGGCGGGCGGCATGGAGAGCATGACCGGCGCTCCGTACCTGATGACCAAGCACCGCGGCGGCGCCCGCATCGGCCATGATGTCATCAGCGACAGCATGTACCTGGATGGTTTGGAGGACGCCTACACGCCCGGCAAGCTGATGGGCGCCTTTGCCGAGGAGTCTGCCCGCAGCTACCAGTTCACCCGCGAAGAGCAGGACGCCTACGCGATCGAAAGCCTGCGCCGCGCCGTGGCGGCCATCAACAGCGGCGCCTTCAAGGCCGAGATCACCCCGGTCACCGTCAAGACCCGCAAGGGCGAGGAGATCGTCAGTCAAGACGAACAGCCGCTTAAGGCCGATCCAGCCAAAATCCCGACCCTCAAGCCCGCCTTCAGCAAGGACGGCACCATCACAGCCGCCAACGCCTCTTCTATCAGCGACGGGGCCGCCGCCCTGGTGCTGACCCGCGAGTCGGTGGCCAAGGCGCTGGGCATGCCCATCGTCGCCCGCATCGTCGCCCATGCGGCTCACGCCCATGAGCCGGGCCTGTTCACCACCGCCCCGGTCCCCGCCATGCAGAAGGCGCTGAAGAAGGCCGGCTGGAGCGTCGAGGATGTCGACCTGTTCGAGGTCAACGAAGCCTTCGCCGTCGTGGCGATGATCGCGGCTCGGGAACTGGGCATTCCGCGCGAGAAGCTGAACGTCAACGGCGGCGCCACGGCCCTGGGCCACCCCATCGGCGCGTCGGGCGCCCGCATCCTGGCCACCCTGCTTTCGGCCCTGAAGGCCTCGGGCGGCAAGAAGGGCCTGGCCAGCCTGTGCATCGGCGGCGGTGAGGCCACCGCGATGGCGGTCGAACTGGTCTGACCCCTGCCTAATCCTGAGTCATCGGCGGTCTGACACGTACGCCAGTCCCGGTTCCTGTCGCCAGGCGGCGCGTGCAATGCCAATTTCTCCGGCGGCATGATTCGCGGATAGGAGAACGCGCGGTTGTCGGAGCCTGACGAGAGTCTGCGTCCCGAACGCATCCTGATGCTCAGTGAGCGTTTGAGCACGGTGGCCGGTCAGAAGATCGGTGAGATCGCCCGGGTCAACCGCGCCGCCAAGATGCTGTCGATTAACGCCATGATCGTGGCGGCGCGGGCGGGGACGGCCGGCCAGGGCTTCTCAATCGTCGCCGATGAATTCAAGAAGATCGCCGCCGAGATCGACGTGATCACCGCCGCTCTCGAGAGCCAGGTTGGGGCGGACCTTGCCGAGCTGAACGCCATTGGCGGGGCGATCCTGGGACATCTGCGCGGCCAGCGGCTGGCCGACCTGGCGCTCAACGCCATCGAGATCATCGACCGCAACCTCTATGAGCGCACCTGCGACGTCCGCTGGTGGGCGACAGACTCGGCAGTGGTCGCCTGTCTGGCCGAACCGACGCCGGAAGCGTTGCGGCATGCCAGCGAGCGGCTTGGGGTAATCCTGGACGCCTACACCGTCTATCTGGACCTGTGGATCTGCGACGCGGGCGGGCGGGTCGTCGCCAGCGGCCGCCCGGGCCGCTATCCGGGCGTACGGGGCCTGGACGCCAGCCACGTCCCCTGGTTCCGCCAAGCCATGGCATGCGCCGGCGGCGACGATTTCGTGGCCTGCGATGTCGAGACCGTGAGCGCGCTGCAAGGCGCTCCAGTCGCCACCTACGCCGCCGCCATCCGCGAGGGCGGCAAGACCAATGGTCGGCCGCTGGGCGCCCTGGGCATCCATTTCGACTGGCAACCTCAGGCTCAGGCGGTGGTCGACGGCGTGCGGCTGACGACCGCGGAGCGTCAGCGCTCGCGGGTCTTGCTGCTGGACAGCCGTGGCCGGGTGCTGGCCTCCTCCGACCGGCGCGGCGTACTCAGCGAGAGCTTCGCCATCGATACGTCAGGCGGCCCGATGGGCAGCTATGCGACCGAGGAGCGCACGATCGGCTACGCCCTGACCCCCGGCTATGAGACCTATCGCGGGCTGGGCTGGTACGGCTGCCTGGTGCAGGATCTGGAAAAGACGGTCGCGGACATCGAGTCCAGCGCCGCTTGACCCGCGACTATTTCGGCTGACCGTCGGCCCCGATGGTGATGGTGCGGCCCGCCATGGTGATCTGCTTGTCGCCGGGCGCCATGCCGGAAGGGCAGTCGCCGATACGGGTGGCCGCGATGACCTGATGACCGGTCTTGGTCACGCCGTCACGGGTGACCGTGGCGTCGATGGTGACCGTGTACTGGCTGGAGAAGTCGCCTCGCACCTGGCCCTTACTGGATACATGCGAGTTGCCGACATTGCAGACCGAACTGAAGTCCACGCCGCCGGGGACGCGGCTCCACTTGTTCTCGCTGCACTGCTCCTTGGTGAACTGCTGGCCGTAGGCCGCGCCCTCTCCCTGGACGGCCGGATCGATACAGGCCTTGGCCGACAGCCCCTTGGGCGCGCCCTCGACATCCATCTTCATTTCCCAGAGGCCGGCCTTCACCTCCGGCGGGGCGCTGTCGCCAGTGGGCGCGGTGACCGGGGTCGTCGAGCCGGCGGGCGGCGCGGCGGCGTCGCCGGCGACCTTCTCAGGGCCTGGCTTGCAGGCGCAAAGCGCCAGGGCGCAGGTCGCGGCGGTGGCAAGGACCAGAGGGCGCATGTCTTCAAACTCCTGAGAATTCCCCATGACAGGGGTGGAAAGCTGAGTCCCGACAGCCCTATCTTGCATCATGACTGCGATCACAGACAACGCTGCTGAGCACCGATATGAGTTGGTCGAGCAGGGCCAGACCGCCTACGCCGATTATCGTCTGACCGGGAACCGGCTTTTCATCGACTATGTCTTCTCGCCGCCCGCCTTGCGCGGAGCGGGGACGGCCGGGCGGCTGATGGCCGGACTTGCCGCCGACGTCCGGAGGAAAGGCCTGAAGATCACCCCCATTTGTGGCTATGCGGCCGCCTGGCTTTCGCGGCATCCTGAACTTGCGGATCTGACGGGCTAAGGGGCTCAAGTCCCACAGGCGAGTTTCGCGTCGGCGGCCCTGAGGGCCCTCACGGAGTGGGATTGACCATGAAAAAGTTCGCACTGGCCGTCCTGGCGGCCGCAACCCTGACCCTTGGCGCAGGCCACGCGATGGCCGCCCCGGCCCAGACCTATCTGAGCGACTGGGCGCCGGACGACATGAAGTCGATCCTGACGGACCTGGGCGCCAAGGTCACCGGCGAGGGAAAGACCGACGAAGGTGAGCCATATGTCGAGGCCGAATCCTCGAAAGGCCTGAAATTCACCGTCTACGGCGCCGCCTGCGACGTCGGCCCGACCAAGCGTTGCCGTGGGGCGGAAGTCGCGACCACCTATACCCTGGACTCCGACGAGGCGGTTGCGGCCAAGGTCAAGTCGCTGGACTATGTGGCCGTGACCATCATGAACGATGGCGACAAGACGCTGAACGTCCACCGCTACTTGATTTTCGACTACGGAATCTCGCGCGAGAACGTCAAACTAAACCTCACGGTTTTCCTTGAGATCGCCGAGACGATCTGGGACGGCCTCTGATCCAAAGGTAAGGAAACTTCATGCAGTATCGTCAACTGGGCGCCAGCGATCTTAAGGTCTCCGAGATTTCGCTGGGATCATGGCTGACGTTCGGTGTGGGGGTTGAGCGGGACGCGGCCAAGGCCTGTGTGGACCGCGCCTTCGACCTGGGGATCAACTTCATCGACACGGCCAATGTCTACGGCCGTGGCGCGGCCGAGACCGTGCTGGGCGAAGACCTGGCCGGTCGGCCGCGTGACAGCTACATCCTGGCCACCAAGCTCTGGGGCCAGATGAGCGACACCGACCAGGGGCTGTCGGCGGCCCAGGTCGACAAGCAGCTGGAGGCGTCTCTCAAGCGGCTGAAGACCGACTACATCGATCTCTACCAATGCCACCGCTACGACCCGAACACGCCGCTGGAAGAAACCATGGCGGCGCTCACCCGGGCGGTGAAGTCGGGCAAGGTGCGCTGGCTGGGCTTCTCGGAATGGAATCCCGAACAGATCCAGGCGGCCATCGACATGGCCGGGGTCGAACATTTCGTCTCCAGCCAGCCGCAGTACAGCCTGCTGTGGCGGCGCCCGGAAAAGGCGGTGATCCCGCTCAGCGCCGCCAACGGCATCTCGCAGATCGTCTGGTCGCCCCTGGCCCAGGGCGTGCTGACCGGCAAGTACGGCGTCGACAGCCCGCCCCCCGCCGACAGCCGCGCCGCCAGCGACGCCATGTCCACGCCCATGCGCGGCTGGATGCGACGCGAAGTGCTGGAGGCGGTCGACAAGCTTAAGCCCCTGGCCGCCGAAGCCGGCGTCACCCTGGCCCAGTTTGCCCTGGCCTGGGTGCTCAAGGAGCCCAACGTCGCCTCGGCCATCGTCGGGGCCAGCAAGCCCTCGCAACTGGACGACAACGCCAAGGCCTCGGGGCTGGTGGTCGACCCGGCCCTGTTCGCCAAGGCCGAGGCGATCGCGGACGCGATTCCGCGAGCCTGATCCGAACAATCGTTTGCCGCCCGCACTTTCCCGATGGCAAGCTGGCCGCCGGGAGAAACGCCATGACGCCAAACAGCCGTGACCGTGATCTGCGCCGCCGGGCGGAAGCCGTCATTCCGGGCGGCATGTATGGCCACCAGTCGGTGGGCCTGCTGCCCGAGGACTATCCGCAGTATTTCGCATCCGGCGACGGCGCCCACCTGACCGATGTCGATGGCCGGCGCTATCTCGACCTGATGTGCGCCTATGGGCCCAACCTGTTCGGTTATGCGAATCCTCAGATCGATGCGGCCTATATCCGCCAACTGGAAAAGGGCGACGCGCTCACTGGGCCGGGGCCAGCGATGGTCGAGCTGGCCGAGGCCTTCGTGGCCATGGTCACCCACGCCGACTGGGCGATGTTCTGCAAGAACGGCACGGACGCCACCTCGATGGCCATGGTGACGGCGCGGGCTCATACCAAGCGCAAGACCCTCGTCCTGGCCAAGGGCGCCTATCACGGGGCCGCCCCATGGTGCACGCCACGCCCCACCGGCACGACGGCCGAGGACAAGGCCAACCAGGTCCACTGCGTCTACAACGACATCGCCAGCCTGGAGGCCGCCGTCGCCAAGGCCGGCGACGACATCGCCGCCATCTTCGCCGCGCCCTTCCGGCATGACGCCTTCGTCGACCAGGCCGCGCCCGATCCTGCTTATGCGCGCCGGGCCCGCGAGCTGGCTGACCAGACTGGGGCCCTGCTGGTCGTCGACGACGTGCGCGGCGGCTTGCGGGTGGCTCGCGACTGCTCGTGGTCGAAGCTGGGCGTGCAGCCGGACCTGTCGACCTGGGGCAAGTGCATCGCCAACGGTCACCCGATCTCGGCCCTGCTGGGCAATGACAAGTGCCGGCCCGCCGCCGCCTCGATCTATGTGACCGGCAGCTTCTGGTACGCGGGCGCCGCCATGGCCGCCGGGCTGGAGACGCTGAAGCTGGTGCGCGAGACAGATTATCTGGAGCGGATCGAGGCCCTGGGGACCAAGCTGCGTGATGGCCTGGCCGAGCGCGCGGCAGCCGCCGGTTTCGGCTTCCGCCAAACCGGCCCGGTGACCATGCCGCTCTTCCTGTTCGACGACGACAAGGACCTGCGCAAGGGCTTCTGCTGGTCCAGCGCCATGCTGGAGCGCGGCGTCTACGTCCACCCCTGGCACAACATGTTCCTCTGCGCGGCGATGACCGAGGGCGATATCGACGCGGCGCTCGACGCCGCCGAGGGGGCCTTCAAGGTGCTCAAGCGCGAGGCGCCGACCCTGGGGCCGGTGGAGAAGCTGGCCTTCCTGGCCGGCTAAGATTTCAAAAGAAACGATCGGGAGAGAACGCATGGCCTTCGCCGAATACGCCGACCACGATGGCCTCGGGCTCGCCGCCCTGGTCAAGAAGGGTGAGGTTTCGCCCGTTGAGCTGGTCGAGGCCTGCATCGAGCGGATCGAGAAGCACAACGGCGTGCTCAACGCCGTCGTTCACAAGGCCTATGACGAGGCCCGCAAGACCGCCGCCTCCGACCTGCCGGACGGGGCCTTCAAGGGCGTGCCGTTCCTGATCAAGGACCTGGGCATGATGGTGAAGGGCTGGCCTCGCAGCTCCGGCAGCCTGTTCGCCCAGGTTCCGTCCGACAGCGAGGACAACGAGCTGACCAAGCGCTACCGCGCCAGCGGTGTGGTGCTGGTCGGCAAGACCAATACCCCCGAGTTCGGCATCCCCGGCGTCACCAACTCCCGTCGCCTGGGCGCCTGTTCCAACCCCTGGGACCCGACCCGCATCTCCGGCGGCTCGTCGGGCGGCGCGGCCAGCGCCACGGCGTCGGGCATGGTGCCTCTGGCGCACGCCAGCGACGGCCTGGGCTCGATCCGCATCCCGGCCGCCTGCTGCGGCCTGGTGGGGATGAAGATCACCCGCGACCGCAACCCGCAGGGGCCCGAGGACAGCGACCGCGCCATCGGCTTCTCGGTCGACCACGTGGTCAGCCGCACCGTCCGCGACAGCGCCGCCATGCTGGACGCCACCGGCTATGCCGAGGCCGACAGCCCCTACGCCACCCCCGCCAAGGCTGGGCCGTATCTGGATGAAGTGAGCCGCTCGCCCGGCAAGCTGCGCATCGCCTGGTCGTCCGAGACCGCCAACGGCAAGCCGATCTCGCCGGAAGTGCAGGCCGCCTTGGAGAAGACCGCCGCCGACCTGGCCGCCATGGGCCATGAGGTGTTCGAGCGGGGGCTGGGCATCGACTACCGCACGCTCTATCGCAACCAGGCCCTGGTCGGCGCCGCCAACTTCTCCGCCGGCATGCAGCGCTGGATCGAAAAGCTGGGCCGTGAACCGGCCGAGGGCGAGATCGAAGGCCTGGCCCGCCGCGCCTATGAGGGCGGCAAACGCATCAGCGGCCAGCAGGCCATGTACGGCTGGCAGCAGCTGCGGATCATCAACCGCCAGATCCTGCAGCGGTTCGAGGACATCGACGTCTTCCTGACCCCGGTGCTTGGCACGACGCCGCCCAAGCACGAGTTCCTCAACCCCCTGACTGACGACATTCGCGGCTTCGACAAGGCGCAGGGCCAGACCTTCCCCTTCACCCCGCCCTTCAACTTCACCGGCCAGCCCTCGCTCAGCCTGCCGCTGTGCGAGAGCGCCGACGGCCTCCCCATCGCCATGATGTTCACCGGCAAATACGCCGACGAGGCGACGCTGTTCCGGCTGGCGGGTCAGCTGGAGAAGGAGCTGCCCTGGGCTGGGCGGAAGCCGCAGGTCTGGAACTAGGCTGCGGCGAACCGCCGTCCGGATGTCGCGGGCGGGGCGGCGGTGGTCACCTGGAACTGTGAGGTCAGCGACACCAGGCCGGCGCTGCGATCCTTGAGCGTCTCGGTGGCGGCCGTGGATTCCTCGGCCATGGCGGCATTCTGCTGGACCATCTGGTCCATCTGCGAGACGGCGACATTGACCTCGGCCAGGGCTGAAGCCTGTTCGCGGGACGAGGCCGCGATCTGCGAAACCAGGGCGTCGATGTCCGAGACCTTGGCGGCGATGGCCTGCAGCGCCTGACCGGCTCCGTCGACCATATCAACGCCGTTGGCAACCTGCTGCTCCGACGCCAGGATCAGGCCTTTGATTTCCTGGGCGGCGGCGGCGGACCGCTGCGCCAGCGCCCGAACTTCCGAGGCCACCACGGCGAAGCCCCGTCCGGAGTCGCCGGCCCGGGCCGCCTCGACCCCGGCATTGAGGGCCAGCAGGTTGGTCTGGAAAGCGATCTCGTCGATGACGCCGATGATCTGGCTGATCTGGCGCGAGGAGGCTTCGATGGCCTGCATGGCCGAGACCGCGCCGTTGACCACGGCGTCCGAGCGGGCGGCGTCAGCGCGGGCGGCGGTCACCGTACGCTGCGCCTGGTCGGCGCCGTCGGCGGCGGTGCGGACGGTCTGGGTGACCTCATGCAGGGCGGCGGCGGCCTCCTCCAGGGTAGCGGCCTGGCTCTCGGTGCGCCGCGACAGTTCGACGGACGCGGACGCGATCTGGTCGGCCCCCAGGCGCAGTTCGCCAGCACTGGACAGGACCTGGCTCAGGGCCTGTTCAACCTGGGCCACGACCCGATTGAAGGTACCGCGCGTCGCCTCGAAACGTTCGGCCACAGTCGCCGTGATGCGATAGGTCAAGTTGCCCCTGGCCAGGTGTTCGAGTCCGGCAGTGATTTCCGATAGCGCCTGGTTCTGCTCCTGCTCCTGTCGCGCGCGCTCCGCCTCACGGTCCTGTCGCTCGCGCTCGGTCTGGGCCCGGCCGCTGGCGGTGTCGGCTTCCAGCCGGGCCTTGGCTTCGACCGCCTGACGGAAGGTTTCGGTAGCCCTGGCCATGGCGCCGATCTCATCGGTGCGGGCCGCGCCGGGTATGGCCAGGTCGGTGCGGCCGCCCGCAAGGGCGGTCATCGCCGTCGTCAGACGGACCAGCGGCGTGACCAGCGTGCGGCTGGCCAGCAGGATGATCAGGCCAACCCCGGCGACCCCCAGGCCCATGGCGATCGATAGCAGCCAGAAGGCAGTCCGGCTCATGGCTTCGCCCACCATGGTTTCCGCCTTCACCCGGGCTTCGATCTTGTCGGAGGCGTCGCTTAGGCTGTCCTCCAGCGCACGGAACTGAGCGAAGAAGGCTGGTAGGGCAGCCTGGGCCGAGGCCCTGTCGGTGGCGGCCAGGTCCACGATCCGTTCGGCGTTGCGCGCATAGCTGTCGACCGGCCCGGTCAGGGCCCCGAGCGTCTTGGCGAGTTCAGGGTCGGCCGCGGCTCTGGCGCCCGTGATCGAGGCCAGGAAGTCATTGGCGTGCGAGCGGGTGTCCTTGGCGATTGACGCGGGATCCAGATCGCCGCCGTCATCGCTGCTGACCAGCGCCGCCAGCACGTCGGCGCGCAGAGCGTCATGCATCATGTCGGCATGCATCTGTTGGCGCAGGATCTGGGAAATCGCCTGGCTGGCGCGCAGGTTGCCGGTCAGTTGTTGTGTGGTCCACAGGCCACAGCCGGCAATCGCGATGCACAGCACCAGCATCGCGCCGCCGGCCGCCGCGACCTTGCCCTTGATGGAAACCAACATGATGTCCTAACCCCGACCAGTATGGCGACTGCGAAGTCGCGTCGGGCCGGACCGTCAATTCCGCAGGTTAAATGGACATTAAGCTAGAAAACGTCGTTTTTTGAAAACGTCCGATTTTCACAATCATGCGGGGAAGGCGGCGGAAAAAGACTCCCCTAACGTTGTGTTCCAAGACCGCAAGCATTTGTGTTTAAAGCACATATCCGGACCCTGGGGTCTGGGCCCGGAATGGGTAACAAGTCAGTCTCCGGTATCGCGAAATTTCCCCCAAAACGGGTATTTGGGCCAAGCGCGGCGGGGTGAAAGGCTGAGCTTGCGCCAAGCGTCCGGCGCCTTCAAATGGTCGCCTGCTCAGGAGCCTCGCCATGAAAGCCGCCGTCTACTACGAAAACGGACCTCCCTCGGTCCTGAAATACGAGGAGGTCCCGGACCCCGTCCTGCATCCCAAGGGCGTCATTATCCGGGTCGAGGCGGTCAGCATTGAGGGCGGAGACACGCTCAACCGCGGCCGGGGCGCCCTGGCCACGCGGCCGCACATTGTCGGCTACCAGGCGGCCGGCGAGATCATCGCCGTCGGGGCCGAGGTCGAGCATCTGCGGATCGGCCAGAAGGTCACCACGGTCGACGGCTTCGGCAGCCATGCAGAACTTCGGCCTGTGCCGGCCCGCAATTGCTGGGTCATCCCGGACGGCATGGACATCCGCCAGGCCGCCGCCATTCCGGTTCCATTCGGCACCGCCCATGACTGCCTGTTCGAGTTCGGCCGCCTGAAGGCCGGCGAGACCGTGCTGGTGCAGGCCGGGGCATCGGGAGTCGGCATCGCCGCAATCCAGCTGGCCAAGCAGGCCGGCGCCCGGGTGCTGGCGACGGCGTCGTCGGACGAACGCCTTGAGAAGCTGAAGCCCTATGGGCTGGACGAGGGCATCAACTACGCCCGCGACGACGTCGCCAAGGCGGTGATGAAGCTGACCGACAACAAGGGCGTCAACCTGGTGGTCGACAGCGTCGGCGGCCCCACCCTGCAGGGTTCGCTCAACAGCCTGGCCTACCGCGGTCGCTGTTCGATGGTGGGCGCGGCCGGGCGGGAGCCGATGGTGGTCGATGTCGGCGGCATGATGGGCGGCAACCGCTCGCTGAGCGGCGTCTTCCTGGGCGCAGAGATCATGACCGACCGGGTGCATGACAACATCCAGCGGCTGATCGAGGATGTTGCCTCCGGCAAGCTCAAGGTCCTGCTCGACAAGAGCTTCCCGCTCAGCGAAGCCGCCGCCGCCCACGAATTCATCGAGAGCCGCCAGGCGGTCGGGCGTGTGCTGTTGATCCCATGATCACCCTGGTCAAGCCCGACCTCGATCACCTGGACCGCTATATCGAGGCGTTGGAGCGCGGCTGGTCGCCGGACAACATCCGCGGAAAGGTCGCGGCCGACGAACAGCTTCAGCGCATCGCCGCCGACGCTCTGGCGTTCGTGGGCGGGCTGGACGACCGCGAGGGCAAGCAGCCGCCGCTTAAGATGCCCGATGGCACGACGATGCGCCGGCTGCCGGGCTTTCATCGCTGGATCTGGGACGACGACTTCTGCGGCTCGATCAGCCTGCGTTGGGAGCCGGGCACCCACGCCCTGCCGCCGCACGTGCTGGGCCACATCGGCTATGCGGTCGTGCCGTGGAAGGAAGGCCGAGGCTATGCGACCGAAGCCCTGCGCCAGATACTGCCCATGGCTCGCGAAGCCGGCCTCAGCGAAGTCAGCCTGACCGCCAATCCCTCCAACCCTGCCTCGCACCGGGTGATCTACAAGAACGGCGGGAACTTGGTGGGACCCTTCACCAAGCCGGACGTCTATGGCGGTGGCGAGGGGTGGTTGTTCAGGATCGGGCTCTAGCGGGGCAGCGTCCCGTTCACCTGAATCAGGATCGCCTCGTTCATCGGCTGGACGGTGAACTTCCCACCATCAGCCAGGACCTTGCCGGCCCGCAGCGACACATTGGCGCCGTCCACATCGAAGGTGATGGCGGCGATGTTGCCGCCCTCCATTTCGACTTCCAGACCACTGATCCGTCCCGTCGGCAGTTCGGTCAGGCCGCGGCGGCGCGAGGGGGCGTCGGCGTCGAACTCCTCGGTGTCCTGCTCGCCGGCCTCCAGCAGGTACAGGCCCCAGGTATCGTCGTCCTCAGCGGTCGCCAGGGCAAAGCCGCCGGCCGAAGTCGCCGCATGGAGATAGCTCAGCTGCAGCATGGGCGCGCCTGGATCGCTCCAGACATGGCCGGCTTTGCGCTCGTCGAAAGCCAGCTCAATGCCGTCCCAGGCCGTCACGGTATGACCATTCAGCGCCTCTAGCGCCGAGGTCTGCAGCGCCAGCCAGGCGGCCTTTTCCTTATTGTGCTTGGTGAGGCTGCCGCGACCCAGGGCCATGAGCTGTTCCTTGACGCTTCAGAACCGGCCCGCCGGGTTGAGGGGACTGATCGGCCCAATGGCGGCCGATGGCAAGGGCGGCTAGATCGCCAAATGCTCGCCCATGCCATAAGCCGCCCGCTCCACCGCGTCGAACACCGTGATCACCTTGGGGTCGCCGAAGGGCAGCACCTGGGCGAACAGCACCCCCGCCACGCCCGCCGTGGGATCGACCCAGTAGTAGCAGTTGGCCAATCCCGCCCAGGCGAAGCTGCCCTCGCTGCGGCCATGGCCGCCGGCTTCGTCGGAATACATCGCTCCCAGGCTCCAGCGCTTGGCGCGGCCGGGCAGGGGGTCATAGTCGTTGGATGTGGTCGGGTCGGACGCCTTGAACACCCCGCAGTCGATCTCGCCGACCTGGTTGGTGGTCAGCAGCTTCATCGAACCAGGCGACAGCAGCTTTCCGCCGCCGTCGACCAGGGCGCCCAGCAGCTTGAGATAGTCCGGCGCGGTCGAATAGAGCCCGCCGCCGCCCTGGATGAAGCTGGGGGGCGGGGGCATGCCGAAGGGGATCGGGGTCAGGCCAACCCCGGGGATGCGGGCGTGGACGGGGACGACCCGTTCGGCCAGCCGCGCGTCCAGCACGAAGCTGGTGTCGGTCATGCCCAACGGCTGGAAGATGCGCTCCTCGAATACCGTGGCCAGCGGCTTGCCGGTGACGGCGGCGATCAGCAGGCCCAGCCATTCGGTGGAAACCCCGTACTGCCAGCGCGTCCCCGCCTCGAACAGGCGGGGCAGGCGATGGCCCTCGATCATCTCGATGCCGTTCTCTTGGGCGTAGCGGCCCAGGCTCGCGTCGGTGAAGGGATAGCTGCAGCCTGAGGTGTGGGTCAGCAAGTGGCGGATGCGGACCGGTTCCTGGCTAGGACGGAGTTTCGCCTTCCCGTCGGCGTCGAAGCCCTCAAGGATCGGCAGGTCGGCGAAGGCCGGCAGGTGGTCGACCACCAGGTCCTCGACCCCGATCTTGCCCTCATCGACCAGCTGCAGGACAGCGATGGAGGTGACCAGCTTGGTGCAGCTGGCGATCCAGAACACGCTGTCCTGGGTCATCGCCGCCGCATCGGCCTTAGAGCGGGTCCCGCTGGCGGCCAACTCGACGGCCCCGCCCTTGCGGACGATCCCGGCCACCAGGCCCGAGGCGGTCTCGGGGTCAGCCGCGGCCAGCACCTGATCCAAGGTTGTCATGCAATTCGCCCTCAATCTCATCTTAATCGCGTTCACCTTAGACTGTGGGCCCATAAGTTCCAGGCGTGAAGTTCCAGGGAGGAACCACCCATGGCTTCGATCATGACGTCGAACCACCGACGCAACGCGCTCGACCACTTCGAGCCGGCGCCCGACAGCGATCCCCAGGCCCAGCGCCGGCTGCGCGGCCTGCTGGAGCAGATCGACTACACCGCCTATGCGGCCAACAAGGAAATCCTGGCCCAGACTCTGGGCCCGACCGGTCTGGCCAAGTTCCAGCACCTGGCGGTGGCCGCGGCCGGGGCCCGGGCCCGCTGGGTCAAGGAGGCCCTGACCTACGCCACCCAGGGCCAGGCGCTCAGCGCCGATCAGGTCGCCCGGCTCACGGCCCTTCGCGCGGCCTATGAGGAGCTGACGGAGGCCTATGAGGCCATGCGGCGGATGGTCGAGCGCGGCTATCTCGCCTACGAGTCGACCCCGGCGTGACCTCGCCCAATTCCTCGCCCGTTGGGCGAGGGGGACCACGAAGTGGTGGAGTGGGCTCTTCCGACCGCACTCAGAACAAGGCAACCCCACTCCGGTAGACGCTTAATCCTGAATCCCTGTGCGGTCCGCGGCCCACTCCGTCAGCTTCGCTGCCACCTCGCCCAACGGGCGAGGAACGTCTGAAACCGCAGCTTGACGATTTGCCGGGGCCGTGGAAAACGCCGGTCCATGGTCTTGAACCTCACCGCCGCCAAACAACAGCAACGTCGGAAATATCCGGCGGCCGCTGCGCGTGCGTGGAGACAGGACTGAGGTCAGCCAACCGGCCGATCCAACCCTCCACATTCGACAGACCCGCCGCGCTCCGGCGGGTCTTCGCATTTCAGCGGCAGACTCTCCGAACGTCTTGAATGGCGGCGCGGCCTATCAGGAGCCCACGAGATGACCACCCATCCGACCTTCATTTCCGAAGCCGAAATCGCCGCCCTCGCCGACGGCATGATGGACCATACACTGCCCAAGACAGCCTGGACCCACGCGGCCCATTTCGCCGCCGCCTGCTGGCTGATCCGATGTCGGCCTGACATCAATCCCGAACGCGACATGCCCGGCCTGATCCGCGCCTACAACGAGGCGGTGGGTGGGGTGAATTCCGATACGGCGGGCTATCACGAGACCATCACCCAGGCCTCGCTGCGCGGCGCCCGGGCGGTGCTGGCGGCTTTCGGAGATGCGCCGCTGCCGGTGGCGCTCAATGCGCTGCTGGCGGGAGAGTTGGGGGATAAGAACTGGCCGCTCACCTATTGGACGCGAGAGCGGCTGTTCTCGATGGAAGCGCGACGGGGCTGGGTCGAGCCGGACCTCAAGCCCCTGCCGTTCTGATCAGTCGTCCTGCAGGGTATTGGCCAGGTCCACCCGGCGCAGCTTGAAGAACCCGCCTTCGCCGTTGACCGTCACCCGCGAGGGGCGGCCGGCGTCGAGGGCGGCCCTGGCCTGCTTGCAGGCCCAGGCGCGGGCGGCTTCGTTGCTGACGGCCAGGTGTTCGCAAACGCCCGCATGTTCGACTCCCCAGCCGGCGTCCATCCGGTAGACGGTAAAGGTGTCGGGTTCATCGAAAGAGGTCTGCAGGCGGGCCATGTCTAGAACGCTCCGTATACCTGTTGTTAGCCAATCGCCGATGAACCGATACTGAATGGCTCGCGGGTGCTTTGCGTCATCAACATGGCGAAGACTTCATGCCGCGGCCATGCGACATCCCGCCCTCGCAAAGAGTCAGATTGACGCAGGGGTTGTGTCGGGAAGTCTAGTTGCGCGGCGGGTAACTGTGCGTCCCGCCCCAGGGGTCGACGACGGTTTCGATCTCCCCGTCGGGACCGCAGCCCAGATGGCCGGGGCCGATCGGAACCTTGCCGTGGCCGCCGGGTATATCCAGCACATAGGTCGGCTGGGCGAGGCCCGAAAGATTGCCGCGCATCGCCGCCAGGATAGCCTGGCCACGGGCGATCGGTACGCGCAGGTGGCCCGTGCCAGGGGCCAGGTCCATTTGGTGCAGGTAGTAGGGCTTGATCCGCGTCTCGACGAAGGCCCGCATCAGGGCCCCGAGGGTCTCGTGATCGTCATTGACCCCGGCCAGCAGCACGGTCTGGCTGACCAGGGCCAGGCCCGCCTCGATCAGCCGGCCGCAGGCGGCTCGGGCGGCGGGGGTCAGTTCGCGGGCATGGTTGGCGTGGACAGCCAGCCAAACCGCCTTGCCGGGGCAGGCGAGGGCGGCGGCCAGTTCGGCTGTGATGGCGGCGGGGTCGGCGGTCGGCAGGCGGGTGTGCAGGCGCACCACCTTCACATGCTCGATCTTAGCTAGTCGGGCCATGATGTCGCTCAGGCGCCGGGGCGAAAGCACCAACGGATCGCCGCCGGTCAGGATGACTTCCCAGATCTCCGGCCGGCCGGCGATATAGGCCAGGGCTTTCTCCAGCGCCTCGCCGGTCAGCGGCGCCTCGCCGCCGGGCCCGACCATCTCCCGCCGGAAGCAGAAGCGGCAGTAGACGGCGCAGGTGTGGGTGACCTTGAGCAGCACCCGGTCGGGATAGCGGTGGACGACGCCCGGCACCGGCATGTGGGTGTAGTCGCCGACCGGGTCGGGGCTTTCGTTGGCCGCGTGGTCCAGCTCCGCCTCATGGGGCGTAAACTGCCGGGCGATGGGATCGCGCGGATCGGCCGGGTCGATCAGTTCGGCGAGGGCCGGCGTGATGGCAACCGCATAGCGCGCCGCAACGGCCGCCAGGGCGGCGGTCCGCTCCGGGGCGATCAGGCCGGCTTCGGCCAGGGCGGCGGGTGTGCGCAGGGTGGTCATGGAGCGCGGCCTATGGCGCAAGAGCGCGGACAGAGCAACTTTACTCCGCCACCGGAACCCAAAGCACCTGCTCGATCCGCTCCGCCCCGGTCGCCAGCATGACCAGCCGGTCGAAGCCCAGCGCCGCGCCGCTGGCCGCCGGCATGATGGCCAGGGCCGCCAGGAAGTCCTCGTCGATCGGATAGGCCTGGCCATAGACGCGAGTCATCTCGGCCATCTCCGTCTCGAAGCGGCGGCGCTGTTCGGCCGGTTCGGTGAGTTCGCCAAAGGCGTTGGCCAGTTCGACCCCGCAGGCATAGAGCTCGAAGCGTTCGGCGACACGGGGATCGGATGGCTTGGGCCGGGCCAGAGCAGCCTCGGCCGCCGGGTATTCGCAGAGGATGGTCGGGCGGCCGATACCCAGGAAGGGCTCGATCTTTTCGACCAGCACCTTGCTGAACACGTCGGCCCAGACGTCGTCGCCGGCGATGCGCACGTTCGCTAGCTTCGCCGCCGCGGCCAGACCATCCCGGTCCTCGAGGTTCGCCAGCAGGTCGATTCCGGCGAATCGCTCAAAGGCCTCGGCCAGTGTCACCCGCTCGGGTTCGGCAAACGGGTCAGCCTCCAGGCCTCGCCATGTCAGCCGTCGCGCGCCCACCGTTTCCGCCGCCAGCGCCATCAGCGCCGCGCAGTCGGCCATCAGCGCCTCGTAAGGCTCACCCGTCCGATACCACTCCAGCATGGTGAACTCGGGATGATGCAGCGGGCCGCGCTCGCGATTGCGCCAGACCTTGCCCAGGCTGACGATCCGCCGCTCCCCCGCCGCCAGCAGCTTCTTGGCCGCGAACTCCGGCGAGGTGTGCAGATAGAGGGGCGACCGTTCGCCCGCCGTGGTGATGGCTTCGGTCGCGAAGGCGTGCAGGTGAGCCTCGTTGCCCGGCGAGACCTGCAGGGCCGCAGCCTCGACTTCGACGAAATCCCGCTCGGCAAACCAGGCCAAGGTCGCCCGCGTAACGGCGTTGCGCGCCAGCAGACGGGGCCGGCGGTCGGCATGGCGGTCGGGGGTCCACCAGGGCAAGTTCGCTCCTCGGTTTGGCTATCTGGCCGTTGATGGCTATAGGAAGCGCCGAACATCACCAAGGCCGCCCCCATTCACAAGGGATGGGCTGGCCCCAGAAATTCCGAGGTCCATACGTGAAGGTCGCCGCCTCCTCGCTCCGCAAAGGCAATGTCGTCGATATCGACGGCAAGCTCTACGTGGCGCTGACAGTCAACAACATCCACCCCGGCAAGGGCACCCCGGTGACCCAGGTCGACATGCGCCGCATCTCCGACGGCGTGAAGGTCTCCGAGCGGTGGCGCACCACCGAGACGGTCGAGCGGGCCCTCGTCGATGAGCGCCCCCACACCTTCCTCTATTCGGATGGCGAAGGGTTCCACTTCATGAACCCCGAGACCTACGACCAACTGGTCGCATCGCCGGACGTCATCGGCGACGCCGCCGCCTATCTGCAGGACGGCATGACCGTCTCGCTGATGACCCATGATGACATCCCGCTGGCGGTCGAACTGCCGGCCCGCGTCACCCTGGAAATCGCCGACACCGAGCCGGCGGTGAAGGGCCAGACCTCGTCGGGCAGCTATAAGCCCGCCATCATGACCAACGGCCAGCGCGTCATGGTCCCGCCGTACCTCACCGTCGGCACCCGCATCGTCGTCCTCACCGAGGACGGCACCTATTACGAGCGAGCCAAGGACTAGGCGCCGCTTCTCCTCCACCGCAACGCGGGGGAGGGGGACCACGAAGTGGTGGAGGGGGCGACCGCCGCTGCCACGCACGGCCCTCGCCCCCTCCGTCGGCTTCGCCGCCACCTCCCCCGTTTCACGGGTGAGGAGGAGATTTCGTCAGCCAGATGAATCGCGCGCCCATGGCGGCCGCGGCCACGGCCAGGCCGAACGCCAGGCCGATCCACACGCCCAGCCCCTTCCAGCCCAGCCCCACGCCCAGTCCGATGGCGACCGGAGCGCCGGCCAGCCAGTAGCTGACTCCCGCCAGAATCATCGAGGCCCTGGCGTCCTTCAGGCCGCGCAGGGACAGAACACCCACCACCTGCAGCGAATCGAAGACCTGGAAGGCCGCCGCGACGATCAGCAGGGTGGCGGTCAGGGTGATGACCTGCGGATTGGTGACGTAGAGCCCGGCGATCTGCCGGCCGAACACAGCCATGATCAGCCCGCACAGCGCCGCGAAGCCGGCCGCCATGACCGCTGCGGTGAAGCCGGCCCGCCGCGCCCCGACCATGTCGTTGCGCCCCGCCGCCAGACCCACCCGCACGGTCGCCGCCATGCCGATGCCCAGCGGGATCATGAAGGTGATCGAGGCGACATTGAGGGTGATCTGGTGGGCGGCCACAGGGGTCATGCCGAAGCTGCCCATGACCAGGGTCATGGTGTTGAACAGCATGGCCTCGAAGATCATCGCCAGCCCCATGGGCAGGCCCAGCCGCAGCACCTCGGTGAACTTGGCCTTCACCGGCCGGTGAACCCGCCGGAAGATGCGGTAGGCGCGCACCGAAGGGGTTAGCCAGATCACCACCAGCATGGCGGCAAAGGCGAAAATGGCCGAGCCGGCGGTAGCCAGACCCGATCCAACCAGCCCGAGGCGCGGCAGGCCGAAATGGCCGAAGATCAGGGCCCAGCCGACGATGGCGTTGAAGGCGATCGAGGCCAGCATCACCCACAAGGCCGCGCCGGGCTTGCCCAGGGCGGCGGTGAAGTTGCGCAGCACCTGGAAGCCCATGGTGAAGGGCAGGCCAAAGCACAGCATGGCGACGAACGTCCCCGCCCCCTTCGCCAGGACGGGGTCCTGGCCAAGATGGACGAGGATCCAGCCGGCGTTGAGCAGAATGGCCATCATCGGCAGCGAGATCAGCACGGCCGTCCACAGGCTCATCCGCACCGAGGCGCGGACATGGGCCTTGTCCCTGGGGTTGGCCCCCAGGATCTGCGCCACCATCGGCGAGACGGCCGAGGCCGGCCCGTTGCCGATCAGCCAGGCGAAATAATAGACGGCGTTGCCGATGGTCACCGAGGCCAGGGCAGCCTCACTGAACCGCCCGATCAGCAGGATGTCGGTGGTCAGGATGGCCATCTGGGCCAGCTGGGCCAGGGCCATCGGGCCGGCGAGCTTGGCCAGCGCCTTGGCTTCGATGAGCCAGGGCGGGGAAGCGGCGGGGGAATTGAGAGTCAGATCGGTCACGGACTTGGGCTTTTCTAATGGCCCGGGCCCGAACGGCGCTGAGACTTTGCTTGGACAATGAAGGTCCGTCCCAGAGGCCTTTCGGGCTCGGGAGGGAACGGCGTCAGATTCGAAGGGTGAATCTAGGCGGGGTTTACCTCGCGAGCGCAGGCGGCGCAGGCCGCACCCTTGGGTGCGGTCAGCGACGGAAGACGGATCATGCGGACGGTTTGCATGAAGGCGCTCGCTTCAGGACGGACCCCATGCCCATCCAATGGGCGCCTGGATAGCTCTGGTTGGCCAGGAGGTCAAATCCCGGCTGCCTGGAAAATCGGCATCGGCGAGCTGGGGTTGCCCGCCGGCCACAGACGCTGGTTCGCCCGTCCCCATTCCGAATGGACCCGCGCTCGCCTATATCCCCGGCATGACAGCGCTTTCCGTTCTCGACCTCGCCCCCGTCGTCCAAGGCTCCGACGCGGGGCAGGCCCTGCGTAACAGCCGCGACCTGGCCCAGCACGCCGAACGGCTGGGCTACAAGCGCTACTGGCTGGCCGAGCATCACAACATGGCCGGGGTCGCCAGCGCCGCCCCGGCCGTGGCCATCGGCTTCGTCGCGGAGGGGACCAGCACCATCCGGGTCGGGGCGGGCGGGATCATGCTGCCCAACCACGCCCCTTTGGTCATCGCCGAACAGTTCGGCACCCTGGCCGCCCTCTACGGCGATCGTGTCGACCTGGGGATCGGCCGGGCTCCGGGGACCGACCAGACCACCGCCTACGCCCTGCGCCGCAACCTCAGCGGCGACATTGACCACTTCCCGCGCGATGTTGTCGAACTGATCAATTATTTCCGCCCCGCCGAGCCCGGCCAGAAGGTCCGCGCCGAGCCGGGCTCCGGGTTGAACGTCCCCGTCTGGATCCTGGGCTCCAGCCTCTACGGCGCCCAACTGGCCGCCATGCTGGGACTTCCGTATGCTTTCGCCAGCCATTTCGCGCCGGGCGACCTGGATCGCGCCTTGCTGGTCTA
This sequence comes from Caulobacterales bacterium, assembly GCA_038236615.1. Lineage (GTDB taxonomy): Bacteria > Pseudomonadota > Alphaproteobacteria > Caulobacterales > Caulobacteraceae > Caulobacter. The sequence continues at coordinate 67,011 of JBBRZO010000002.1, read as the reverse complement.
TCGCGACCGCTTCCAGCCGTCGGAGTTCCTCGACAAGCCGCATGTGATGCTGGGCATCAACGTCTTCGCGGCCGACACCGACCGCGAGGCCCGAACGCTGTTCAGCTCGCTGCAGCAGGCCTTCATTGCCCTGCGGACCGGCACGCCCGGCAAGCTGCGCCCGCCCATTGAAGACTTCGACCAGCAGATGGACCCCGGCGCGGCCGGCATGCTGGCCCAGTCCTTCTCGACCGCCGTCGTCGGCAGCCGCGACACCGTCCGCCAGGGCCTGGCCGACTTCATCGCCCGCACCGGCGCGGACGAGCTGATGGTCACCGCCTCGATCTTCGACCACGCGGCCCGGGTGCGGTCGTTCGAGATCACTGCCGAGGCGCACAGCGCCCTGGCGCCGGCCTAGAAATTTTCAACTGCCCGGTGTGCGGTGGTGTTGCACCCAAGGCTCGCGGCGATCTGCCCCGGCGCGGGTAATCGGCGGCTGGGCTATGAATCCGTCAGACGCGCGGCGAACGAGTTCGCGCGGACTGATGCCGCGCGGCGACTGGCCGCGCGGTCGAACGGCCTGGGCAGGGCGCTTCGGCGCCTTGTCCTGGGCCGTTCCATCGGTTGGCCAGCTATCGGTCAGCCCGTGAACTTCACCGGCACGCCCTTCTTCACACTCTTCGACAGCTGCAACGCGTCCCAGTTGGTGAGGCGGATGCAGCCATGGCTGAAATGCTTGCCGATCTGGGCCGGCTCGTCCGAGCCGTGGACGCCGAAGGTGTCCTTCGACAGGTCGATCCACACCGACCCGACCGGGCTGTTGGGGCCGGCGGGAATGGTGACCTTCTTCTTCTTGTTGCCGAAGGTCAGGCGGCTGGGATCGTAGGTGTAGGTCGGGTTGGGCGCCACGGCGACGACCTTGAGCAGGCCGTCGGGGGCGGGCCGGTCATCGCTGCCGATCGAGGCCGGGTAGAAGGCCAGCAACCTTCCCTGCGCGTTGAAAGCCTTCACGGCCCGCTCGGCCTTGTCGACCTCGATGGAGGCGACCGCCTCGGGCAGGCTGGTGGGCGAGACCGCCGCAACGGTGATGGTCCCGCCGGCCTGGGTGAAGTCGGCGCTCGGGTTGAGGGCTGTCAGCAGGTCCTCGGTCATGTGGAATTTCTCGGCCAACAGCTCCAACGGCCCTCGATAGGCGAGCTTGGGCAGCTTGGCCTGCTCTTCCAGGTCTTTCGGCAGGTCCGCAACAAAGGGCCCGGCGACGTCGTCGGCGGTTATCACGTACGAGGCGGTGACGGGCGCCGGGTCGGCGGCGGTCAGCTTGTCGAACACCGCCTGATCAAGCACGCCATCAGAAGGGAGGCCGACCGAGGTCTCGTAGGCGGCGATGGCCTGGCGGACGTTCTCGCCGCTCCGGCCGTCGATGACCCCGGGTGAGAAGTGGGCGCGGTCGAGCAGCACCTGGGCGCGGATGACGTCGGGCGAGCGCTGATCGCTGGCGGGCGCCTGGAACTTGGCGGTGTCGATGGTCCCGCCGGCCAGGACAGGGCCTGGGGCTGGGGCGGGCTGTGGCGCGGTCGCGGAGGCTTCCGGCGGCGGAGTCGGCGGATTGGTGTCCGGGGCGCGGCTACAGGCGGCGAGGACAAGCAGGCTGGCGGCGGCCAGGAGGGCGCGATGATGGCTCATGCACTCCTAACTGTCACAGGCGGGCGGGCGTTCCCTAGGGGATCAGGTCCCCATCCCGTCGCCGGCCCATTCCCAATGCCAGGGCTCATAGACATACGGTACGAAGCCATAGCGGCGGGCGTTGCGCACCAGCCAGCGGTAGGCGGCCGTCTGGCTCTGGAAACGGCGGTTGGCGTCATCGGTGGAGTCCACCCGCCCGCCCGGCATGGCGCCGACCACGATGTCGATGGCCAGGCCCGTGCGGTGGGCCGAGCAGGTGGTGCGGCCGATGTTGTCGCAATTGCCCTCGGTCAGGCAGCGCAGGTCGTCGTCGGCGGGCGCGCGGAAGGCGGAGAACACCAGCAGGGCCTGGCGGTCGCGGGCAATGGCGGGGTCGGCGGCGCGGGCGTCGGTGGTCATGCGCCGCAGGGCGCTTAGCGCATCGGCGCGTAGCACCATGGGCCGCGAGCCATAGGTCATCGTACTGGGGATGGTCGCCAGGCTGGCCGCATCCGGGGCGGCGGGGCAGCCGGACCGGCTGAGCTGCACGAACGGGCGGCGGCGGTGCCAGATGATCCGCATGATGTCGAAGCTGGCCGCGTCGAGCACCCCGCTGGCGGGCCGGCCGTGCGCCGCCTGCCAGCCGGCCAGCCGATCGGCAAAGGCTTCGCTGCCATAGGGACAGTCCGTGCCGATCTCGGCGGCGACGATGGGCCCGTAGGTGCGCCAGCCCATCTCCGGCCGCCGAAAGGGCGCCCAGGCCAGGGTGTCGAGACTATCGGCGTTCTGGCGAGCGGCCTCGGCGAAACGGGGCTTGTCCAGGCAGGGGCCACCGGAGGCCCGGAACGTTCCAGCGCCGCCGGCCAGGGTCACCGTGGCATCGGGAGCGGCCCGAACCTCCGCCAGCGGCGGCGACGGCGTCTCGTGCTGCGTCGGCTCCAGCCGGGAATTCGACCACCAGAGGAAGCCGCCCAGGCTCACGCCGACGACCAGGCAGATCCAGAGGAAGCGCTTCATTCAGGGTTCCAGGCGGCTGGGTTCCGACTCTAACGCCCCGCGCGGGGAATCGGCTAATCGGCCTGCTCGCCCTTCGGTTCGGCCAGCGCGGTGATCTCCCGCATGACAGGGTTCCCGGCGACTTGCCAGGCCCTTCGATCCTTCATAGAGTTCAGCCATTCAGCCGGTCCCGCGGGGGGCCGGCGTTTTTATTTCCGCATCGCCGCCGAACCAAGCGCTGTCGCCGTGACCGCGCCGTCCTGGCCGCGTTGCGGACTCCGAGCATGAACATCCCCGACCTGCGCGCCGACTGCGCGCGCTGCGCCGCGCTGTGCTGCGTGGCCCTGGCTTTCGACAAGTCAAAGCACTTCGGCTTCGACAAGGCCGCCGGCCAGAGATGCCCGAATCTGAGCGACGGCGGAGCCTGCCGCATCCACGCCGCCCGTGCGCAACGCGGATTTGGCGGCTGCGTCAGCTACGACTGTCTGGGCGCGGGGCAGCGCGTGACCCAGGAGATATTCGGCGGACGCACATGGCTGCGGGAACCCGACCTGCTGGGCCCGATGGCGAATGCCTTCCTGACTCTGACGCGCGCCCACCGGCTCCTGGAGCTGCTGCGTGAGGCTGGAAGACTGGCCCTTTTGGAGGAGGATCAGGACCGGCGCGTGGACCTCGAAGCGTCGATCTTGGCGGCCGGCGCGGATGTCGCCACCGTTACCGCCCTGGAGGACGAGACCCGAGCTTTCCTGCGTGGCCTGAGCGCCCGCCTTCCGCAGCGAGATCAGGCCTGATACCCGTCCCGCAATTCCCGCTTCAGCACCTTGCCGATGTGGCTGCGCGGCAGGCTGTCGACGAGGCGCACGTCCGACAGGCGCTGGGTCTTGCCGACCTTGCCGTTGGTGAAGGCCTTGATCTCGTCGGCGGTGGCGGCAGCGCCAGCCTTCAGCGCGACAAAAGCCACCGGGGTTTCGCCCCAGGCGTCGGAAGGCACCCCAACCACGGCGGCCTCGGCCACGGCGTCGTGCTGCAGGATCACCGCCTCCATGTCGGACGGATAGATGTTGAAGCCGCCGGAAATGATCATGTCCTTGCGGCGGTCCATCAGGGTCAGGAAGCCCTCGGCGTCCAGCCGGCCGACATCGCCGGTGCGGATATAGACTTCGCCCGTGGTCGGGTCGGTCCACTGGGCCTCGGCGGTCTTGTCGGGGCGGTTCCAGTAGCCGTTCATGGTGGCGGGCGATTGGCCGACGATCTCGCCGACCTCGCCGGTGGCGACTTCCTTGCCGTCCTCGTCGATCATCTTGATCACCGAACCGGCGTTGGGCTGGCCGACGGTGTGCAGCTTGTCGGGATGCAGGTGAGCGAACAGCACGAAGCCGCCGCCGCCCTCGGTCATGCCGTAATATTCGGTCAGACCGCCGGGCCAGCGCTCCAGCACCTGGGCCTTCAGCTCGGCGGCGAAGGGGGCGGAGGTGCAGAACTTCATCTGGAAGCTCGACAGGTCAAACTTGCCGAACTCGGGGTATTCCATCAGCCGGCGGTACTGCACCGGCACCAGCATGGAATGGGTGACGCGGTATTGCTGGGCCAGCTCCAGGTATTTGCCGGCGTCGAACTTGGCCATCATCACCACCGTGCCGCCGCCCGACAAGGTGGGGAAGAAGCAGACCAGGGTGGTGTTGCTGTAGAGCGGGGTGGAGATCAGCGAGATGGCGTCCGGGCCGAAGCCCATGCCGTCTTCGCGGGGCCCCAGGTGGCGCCAGCGCATAGCGTGCGACTGGACGATGCCCTTGGGCACGCCCGTGGTGCCGGAGCTGTAGATGATGTTGAACGGGGTCTTCGGATCGACCTCGACCGGCGTGGGCTCGGTCCCTGCCTCAGGCAGCCAGTTCAGGAAGCCCTCGCCGGCGTCGGACCCATCCAGGGCGATACGGCGGGCGGTGACCTCGCCCATCACGCCGGCCATGGCGTCGGCCACGCCCTTGTCGGTGAAGAACAGGCTGGCCCCGCAGTCGGCCACCATGCCCGCCAGTTGCTCGGGGGTCGACGACGGCGCCAGCGGCGCGGCGGCGACGCCGGCCCGCAGGCAGCCCAGGAACACCGTCGCGTAGTTCAGCGATGTGGTGGCGCAGATCGCCGCCGCCTGGCCGACCTTGACCCCATCCCGCTGCAGCCCGGCGGCCACGCGGTCGACCAGGGCGTTGAGCTCCGAATAGCTGAGCTCCTGGCCGTCCTGGATCAGGGCCGGATGGGTGGGCCGCTCGTGGGCGTGGATGCGGATGAGGTCGGAAAGCAGGCCGAATTCGGCGGTCTGATAGTCGGCGATGGTACGCATGGCGGTCACTATGGCTGTGGATCAGATGGACGAAGGGCCGGAGGTTTTCCAACCCCCGGCCCACCAGTCGTTATTTCATATCCTGGAAGCGCTTGCCCTCGGCGGCCAGCTTTTCCAGCAGAGCCGACGGCTTGAAGAAGTCGCCCATCTGGCTCTGGTAGTGCTTCAGCCGTTCGACCACCTTGGCCAGGCCCACGGTGTCGCCGTAGAACATCGGCCCGCCGCGATAGACCGGCCAGCCGTAGCCGTTGATCCAGACGATATCGATGTCGGACGGGCGGATGGCCTTGCCCTCTTCCAGGATCTTCGCGCCTTCGTTGATCATCGGGAAGATGGTCCGCTCCAGGATCTCCTCGTCGGAGATGTCACGCTGGTTGCGGCCGGTCTTGGCGGCGAATTCCTTGATGATGCCTTCGGTGATTTCCGAGGGCTTGGCGGTGCGGTTCTCGTCGTAGTCGTAGTAGCCGGCGCCGGTCTTCTGGCCGCGGCGGTCCAGTTCGCAGAGGCGGTCGCGGATGGTCTCGCCCTTGGAGGCTTCCTTGTTCCAGCCGATATCCAGGCCGGCCAGGTCGCTCATGGCGAAGGGACCCATCGGGAAGCCGAAGTCGTAGAGCACCCGGTCGACGTCCCAGGGCATGGCGCCTTCCATGACCATGGCCTGGGCCTGGTTCTGGCGCTGGAACAGCATGCGGTTGCCGACGAAGCCGGGGCAGACGCCCACGAGCGCGGCGATCTTGCCGATCTTCTTGGCCAACTGCATCGAGGTGGCGATGACACTGTCGCTGGTCTTGTCTGCGCGGACCACTTCCAGCAGCCGCATGACGTTGGCCGGCGAGAAGAAGTGCAGGCCGATGACCGCTTCGGGCCGGGTGGTGGCCGTGGCGATCTCGTCGATGTTGAGGGCCGAGGTGTTGGTGGCCAGGATGGCGCCCGGCTTGGCGATGGCGTCCAGCTTGCCGAACACTTCCTTCTTCACGGCCATGTTCTCGAAGATGGCTTCGATGATCAGGTCGCTGTCGGCCAGGTCTTCCAGGGCGAGACTGCCGGTCAGCATGCCCATGCGCTCCTCGACCTGTTCCAGGGTCAGGCGGCCGCGCTTGGCAGTGTTCTCATAGTTCTTGCGGATGACGCCGAGGCCGCGGTCCAGAGCTTCCTGCTTGGTCTCGATGATCTTCACCGGGATGCCGACGTTGAGGAAGTTCATGGCGATGCCGCCGCCCATGGTGCCGGCGCCGATGATGCCGACCGTCTTGACCGGGATGATGGCGGTGTCGTCGGCGATGCCGGGGATCTTCCAGACTTGGCGCTCGGCGAAGAACACATAGCGCTGGGCGGCTGACTGCGTGCCGGTCATCAGCTCCATGAACAGCTTGCGTTCGACCTTCAGACCTTCCTCGAAGGGCAGGGTGCAGGCGGCCTCGATGCACTTGATGTTTGATTCGGGGGCCATGAAGCCGCGGAACTTGCGGGCGTTGGCCTTGCGGAAGTCGGCGAAGACCTGCGGGTCGGCGGTGACCTCGCGGTCGCGCACCTTCTTCAGCGGCATCTTGTCGGCCAGCACCTTGCGGGCGAAGGCGAGTGCGCCCTCCTTCAGCTGGCCTTCCTCGGCCATCGAATCGACCAGGCCCATGGCCAGGGCCTGCTTGGCGGGGACGTGGCTGCCGCTGGTCATCATCTCCAGGGCCTTTTCGGCGCCGACGATGCGGGGCAGGCGCTGGGTGCCGCCGGCGCCGGGCAGCAGGCCCAGGTTCACTTCCGGCAGGCCGAGCTTGGCCGAGGGAACCGCGACGCGGTAGTGGGCGCAGAGGGCCACTTCCAGCCCGCCGCCCAGCGCCGTGCCGTGGATGGCGGCGATCACCGGCTTGGGCGAATCTTCCATCATGTTCTGGACGTCGAACAGGCTGGCGCCCTTTTGAGCTCCGCCGAATTCGGTGATGTCGGCGCCGGCGATGAAGGTGCGGCCGTCGCAGATCAGCACGATGGCCTTGGCGGCCGGATCGGCGCCGGCGGCCTTGAAGCCTTCATAGAGGCCGTCGCGCACGCCGAACGACAGGGCGTTCACCGGGGGGCTGTTGAGGGTGATGACGGCGATGTCGCCGTCCATCGAAAGGTCGGTAACGGAATTGATTGCGGCCATGGCGCCTCGCCCCTATCGTTGAAACACTTGTTTGAGCGCACCCTGCATAACTGGACCAGAGAGTCCAGCCAAGCGCCGGGTTGGGGAGACGAAAATGGACCTGGATTTCCTGCCGGAACACGCTGAATTCCGCGCCGAAGTGCGCGCCTGGATCGAGGCCAACTACCCCGCCGAGACCCGCCGCAAGCAGGACGCCGGCGAGACGCTCGGTAAGGAAGACATCCTGGCCTGGCACCGCAAGCTGCACGAGAAGGGCTGGCTGTCGCCCGGCTGGCCGCTGGAGCATGGCGGCACGGGCTGGGACCCGGTGCGTAAGTATATCTTCTCCGAAGAGCTGGCCAACGCCAACACCACCCAGACCGCCTTCGGCATCGGCATGATCGGCCCGGTGATCTTCACGTTCGGGACTCCTGAGCAGAAGGCCAAGTTCATGCCGGGCACCCGCAATGGCGACATCTGGTGGTGCCAGGGTTACAGCGAGCCGGGCGCTGGCTCGGACCTCGCCGGCCTGTCGACCCGGGCCGAGAAGGTCACCGAGGACGGCAAGGACTACTACATCGTCAACGGCCAGAAGACCTGGACCACCCAGGGCCAGCACGCCGACTGGGGCTTCTTCCTGGTCCGCACCGACCCGACCGCCAAGAAGCAGGAGGGCATCACCTTCCTGCTGATCGACATGAAGACCCCCGGCATTTCGGTGCGCCCGATCAAGACGGTCGACGGCGGCTACGAGATCAATGACGTCTTCCTGGAGAACGTAAAGGTGCCGGTCGAGAACCGCATCCACGAGGAGAACAAGGGCTGGTCGGTGGCCAAGTTCCTGCTCGGCCACGAGCGCACCGGCATCGCCGGCGTCGCGCGCTCCAAGCGCGGCATCGAGCGGCTGCGCGAGATCGCCGCCACTGCCGCCAATGACGACGGGACCAGTCTGATCGAGGACGCCGACTTCCGCCGCCGCATCGTCGAGCTGGAGATCGACCTCACCGCCCTGGAATACACCGAGCTGCGCACGCTGGCCGGCGAGGCCCACGGCAAGGGTCCCGGCCCGGAAGCCTCGCTGTTGAAGATCAAAGGCACCGAGGTCGGCCAGCGGCTGACCGAGCTGACCCTGGAAGCCGCCGGCCATTTCGGCGAGCCCTTCTACCGCGAATTTCCGCCGGCCGGCGACAACACCCTGCCGATCGGCCACGGCTGGGACGTCAAGGCCGCGCCGGTCTATTTCAACATGCGCAAGACCTCGATCTTCGGCGGCTCCAACGAGATCCAGCGCAATATCATCGCCAAGGCGGTGCTGGGGCTCTAGCGGCCCGGTAACGGGCAGGCCCTGGTTTCAGTGCTGGGAGACCTGCGGCGCGATCGATAGCCGCGACCTGCCCGCACCGGCGTTGGAGGGCGGCAGGGAGTTCAACGTCGCCGGGGCGTCGGTCTCTATACAGAAAAGCCGGGAGACCGGCGCACACTACTCTGAGTTTAATCCGCAAAGGTCAAATGGCTCACCCAAAATGAGCCACCAAATTCGCCACTTTTGCTTTTTGATGTCCTGGGCTTGTTGACAGTCCTGGGTCGGAAAATTCACCTTCCGGGCGCCTGAGCCGCGAATGTCTAAAGCGTGGCTGATGACGGTGGCCAGGCGGGGGGATGAGATGGCTGGATTTGCTGCGATAATCGAACTTTCGGCGCTCAGTGGAACCGACGGATTCCAGGTCAATGGCGAGGCGGGGCTGAACCTGAGCGGCCAGTCCGTGGCCTCGGCCGGCGACGTCAACGGCGACGGCTACGACGATTTCATTATCAGCGCCCCCAATGCGGCCCTGAACGGCTCCTACTCAGGCGGCGCCTATCTGGTGTTCGGCAAGGCCGGAGGCTTTCCCGCCAATCTCGATCTCTCGACTCTCGACGGGACCAACGGCTTCAAGATCGCCGGGGAGGCGCATGGCGTCAACGCCGGCGACAGCGTCGCCGGGGCCGGCGATGTCAACGGCGACGGCTATGACGACATCATCATCGGCTCGACCGTTTCCGCGCCAGGCGGTGCGGCCTATGTGGTGTTCGGCAGAGCCTCGGGCTTTGGCGCGAGCGTCAGCCTCGCGTCTTTGAATGGAACCACCGGTTTCAAGCTCAGCGGCGTGGCGGCGGGCGACCGGACCGGCATCTCGGTGGCCTCGGCCGGCGACGTCAATGGCGATGGCTACGACGACATGATCGTCGGGGCCGACTATGCCGACCCGCACGGCGCCAGTTCCGGCGTAACCTACGTGGTGTTCGGCAAGGCCGGAGGCTTCACGGCAAACTTCGACCTGTCGACCCTCAATGGCGCGAACGGCTTCAAACTCAACGGCGTGGCCACGGAAAGCCACAGCGGCTTCACCGTCGCTTCGGCGGGCGACATCAATGGCGATGGCTATGACGATGTGATCGTCGGGGCCCCGTATTCGAATGCGAACGGCGTCGATTCCGGCGCCAGCTACGTGATCTACGGCAGGGCCACCGGCTTCGCGGCCAGCACTGACCTGTCGACCCTCGACGGCGCGAACGGATTCCGGATCGTCGGGGCGGCGGGCGACCAGAGCGGCTTCTCCGTGGCCTCAGCGGGCGACGTGAATGGCGATGGTTATGACGACATGATCATCGGGGCCCGCGACGCCAGCCCGCATGGCGACTATTCCGGCGCCGCCTATGTGCTGTTCGGCAAGGCCGGGAGTTTCGGGGCGAGCTTCAACCTCTCCACGCTCAACGGGGCCAACGGGTTCAAGATCAGCGGCGCGGCCGCGTCCAATGAGACCGGCCGTTCGGTGGCCTCGGCGGGTGACGTCAACGGCGACGGCTATGCCGATGTGATCGTCGGCGCCTATGACGCGAGTCCCCATGGTGACCATTCCGGCGCGACCTATGTCATTCTGGGTAAGGCGTCGGGTTTCGCGGCCAATATCGACGTGACCTCCCTCAACGGGACCAACGGCTTCGCGATCAATGGTGAAGCGGCGGGGGACTATGGCGGCTACTCGGTGGCCTCGGCCGGCGACATTAATGGCGATGGCGCGGACGACCTGATTATCGGCGCCCCTTCGGCTGATCCTCACGGTTCGAGGTCGGGCGCCAGCTATGTGATCTACGGCATCCCGTCCTCGCCGCCGCCGCCTCCGCCTCCATCCCCCCCTCCGTCACCTCCCCCTTCGCCCCCGCCGCCACCGCCGCCACCGCCTCCTTCTCCTCCCCCTCCGCCGCCTCCGCCGCCACCGGGCGTCGGCACCAGCGGCGGCGATACCCTGAACGGCGGGTCGGGCGACGACACGCTCAGTGGGCTGGGCGGCAACGACAAGCTGAACGGCAACGATGGCAATGATAGCCTGAGCGGCGGCGACGGGGCCGACTACCTGTACGGCGGCAATGGGTCAGACCACCTCGACGGCGGGGCCGGCAACGATCTGCTGGATGGGGGCGCCGGCGCCGACACCATGGCCGGCGGAACCGGCAACGACATCTATTACGTCGATGATCCGAACGACCAGACCATCGAGCTTTCGGGCGAGGGAGTGGACGTGGTGCGGGCCTCGATCAGCTGGACCCTGGCCGCCAATGTCGAAAACCTGGAACTGCAGGGGACCGGCAATATCGACGGAACCGGCAATGAGCTGGCCAACCACCTGACGGGCAACAGTGGCGCCAATACCCTCAGCGGCATGGCCGGAGTGGACACCATCGACGGGGGCGCAGGCAACGACCGTATCATCGGCGGTTCGGGCAACGACCTCATGACCGGCGGGCTGGGCGCCGACACCTTTGTGATCCTCCAGGAGAGCGTCTATTCGACCAAGACGCCGGACGGGAGAGCGCTTGAGACCGACTTCGTCTACGACCTCAACAAAGCCGAGGGCGACAAGCTGGACCTGTCCGGGATCGACGCCGACAGCACGCATGCCGGCGACCAGGCCTTCCATCTGGTCGGCGCCTTTACCAAGCATGCCGGCGAGATGACGCTGGATTACAATGCGGTGCTGAAACAGACCGTGCTCAGCCTGGACACCGACGGGGACGGCAAGATCGACTACAAGATGAAGCTCACCGGCGACGTGCATCTCGACAGCGGCGGGTGGATTCTCTAGCTCCGGGGCATGCCCGAGAACATCATCCCCGAGAACATCCCCGAGAACATCTTCGACGACATTCCCGACGAGGCTCCGGAAGAGATCGTCACAGCGCTGCTGACTCATTCAGCCGCCCGGATCGAACGCATCGTCTCAACGGGCCAGTCGACCGACTGGTTGTCCCAGGCCTGGGACGAGTGGGTGCTGCTGGTCACCGGTTCGGCGGGCCTGTTGGTCGAGGACGAGCCGGAACTGATCCTGTCGGCCGGCGACCACCTGTTGATCCCGGCCAATACCCGTCACCGGGTCGCCTGGACCGACCCTGACCAGCCGACGGTCTGGCTCGCCGTGCATTTGCGGCCTTAGAGCGGCGATCTGCGAGGCCTGGACGGAAAATCCGTAATTCTACAAGATCGACCCGCACCAGACTCTTCCGGGACCATACACCCGGAATGGGACGGCGGCCGGTCTAAGGGGGGAAGGGGCGGGATGTCCAAGGCAGGCGCGGACTCAGAACTGCTGCATGCTCACGGGCGACTTCTCGCCCGGACGGTCGCCCATCTGATGCTGGACGAGATCGCCCGACTGACCGAGAAATTCGATGGCGACTACATCAAGGCGCTCGTCGAGTTATCGATTATCCAGGCAACCCGCCTGAGCGGCGTCGCGGGTGCGGAAAACAAACGGTCGATCAGTGTGCGGGCGATCGGAGCCTCCCTTGGCTTCTCCTATGAAACCGGCCGCCGAAAGGTGCGGGAACTGGAGGCTGAGGGACATTGCGTCAGGGTCAGCCCGAACCGGCTGGTGATCGCGCCGGGACTTCTCGAGACTGCCGATTATGAATCGGAGTGCGAGGGCAGATGGCGAAATCTGCGATCCTATGTGATCGAGCTGAGGGACATCGGCTTCGATTTCAATAAGTTCAGTCATCTCTCTCCGCAGATCGCCGTCCGGGCGCCGACCCCGCAACGGTCCATCGCCGGCCTGATGGACGACTTTATCCTGCGGTTGGGCGAGGCGCGGATTACCAACGAGGAAGACACCCTCAACAGCAATATCATCAGCGCCGTCATGACCTTGAACGGCGATCCGATGCGGTTTGATCGCGAATTGACCTGGACCTATGCGGGGGGAGACACGCCGCCGCCCGATTCTGTCCGCGCGCCCGCGACGATCGCCATGGTCGCCCGCCGCCTGAAGCTGACTGAAGACGTTGTCGGTCGACGCATGAATATGTACCTCGAACGAGGTTGGATCCGCCGTGTCCCGGGCGGCTATCTGTTCGTCATGAACCAGCAGCTGACCCCGGAAGCGCACAAGTCCCGCAACCTGATGAACCTGCGGTTCCTTCAGCTGATCCAGGCTTTGCGGCCGTTCGGAATCGATCCGGTAACGGTGACTACGGACGACTCACCTAGCCCAGCAGCCCTTTGAGCCAGGCCAGCCCACGGTGTGGCTAACCGTGCATCTGCGAGTCTGGCTGCGCTGTTGCGTCGCCGCTATCGCCAAACGGGAATAGCCAATCGTTAAGTGTAGTCACCCATAGTGCCACAACACAGGGCCAGTACGGCCCGCCGCGGCGACGGTCGTCACGGTGCAGTAGCGAGTGACGTTCATGGCCAATCCCACCCTGAGCGGCTTTGCTTCGCCCTCGGCTTTTCTCGAAAACACCGTCAACACCACGCCGCAGCTGCTCGATGCCGACGTGGCGTTTAGCGACGCCGATGACGACTTCAATGGCGGGACGCTGACCATCAGCGGTCTGCTGGCCGAGGACCGGGTGTCGCTGGCCAGCAATACGGTGATCTATCTGTCCGGTGGGACGGTCTACTACGACGCCGACGGCGCCGGAGCCGGAGTGCCCCTGGCGATCGGGACAGTGTCTGGCGGGGCGGGCGCCAGCTTCGTCGTCAACTTCAGCGCCGCGGCGACATCGGCCGCCATCGACGCCTTGATCGAGCGGCTGACCTACGCCAACACCAGCGACACCCCCACCGCGAGCCGAACGCTCAATATCGACATCGCCGACGCGGCCGGACACCACTTCACGAGCCTGCCGACCTATGCCCAGCAATCCGGGGCGGCGAACCCCTTCAGCGCCGTGAGCACCATCAATCACGCGGCGCCCGCCCTGGCCGACCTGGACCACGACGGCGACCTGGACCTGCTGGTCGGACGGGATGACGGCGGGTTTGACTATTTCGAGAACACCGGCTCTGCGACCGCGCCGGCCTACACGGCCCGCACGGGCGCGGCCAACCCCATGGACGGCGTCGATGTCGGCATGCAGTCCACGCCGAGCTTCGCGGATCTGGACCATGACGGCGATATGGATCTGGTCGTCGGCGAAAAGTTCGGGGCCATCACCTACTACCTGAACACCGGTTCGGCCGCCGCGCCCGTGTTCACCGCCCAGACCGGCGCCGCCAATCCCTGGAACGGGATGAACATCGGCAGCTACGCCGCCCCCGCCTTCGGCGACGTGGACGGCGACGGCGACCAGGACATGGTGGTCGGCCAGGAGTCGGGGACCTACCGCTACTTCCGTAACACCGGAACCGCCGGCGCTCCGGCCTACGTCGAAATCACCGGCGCGAGCAATCCCTTCAACGCCATCACCGGCGGCACTTTCTTCACCAACTGGGCCCATCCCTTCCTGGTCGACATGGACGGCGACGGCGACCTGGACATGCTGTCGGGGGACACCTTCGGCACCTTCCGCTACTTCGAGAACACGGGCTCTTCGACGGCCGCGGCCTATGTCGAGCGCACGGGCGCGGCGAACCCGATGGGCGCCTTCAGAGTCAACTTCGGCGGCGCTCCGATCGTCGCCGACGTGGACGGGGACCACGACCTGGACGTCGTCGTCGGGGACACCAACTCCGGCACTGTCAGCTACTATTCCGGCTCTTATGGCCAGGATTTCACCGTCACCGTCACGGCCGAGGCGGAAGCCACCGTCCAGACCGGCGGGGGCGGCGATGACGTCCTCAGCGGCGGCAGCTTGTCCGATGTGCTGTCGGGCGGGGCCGGCGCCGACACCCTCAGCGCGGGCGGCGGCAATGACAGCCTCGACGGCGGCGATGGCAACGACACCCTGGACGGCGGGACCGGCAACGACGTGCTGGACGGCGGGGTGGGCGCGGACGTCCTGATCGGCGGGGCGGGCGACGACACCTTCTATGTCAACGATCCCGGCGACACGACGGTCGAGAGCGGTGGCGAAGGGGTCGACACGGTCCGGGCCACCATCAGCTGGACGCTGTCGGCCAACCTGGACATCCTGGTCCTGGAAGGGTCCAGCAACAACAGCGGAACGGGCAACGGCCTGGGCAATGTCATGTACGGCAATGCGGGCGCCAACACGCTGGATGGCGGGGCCGGCGCCGACCTGATCAAGGGCGGGGTGGGCGATGATACCCTGCTGGGCGGGACGGGCGATGACCAGCTGATCGGCGGCGACGGGACCGACGACATCGACGGCCAGAGCGACAATGACAAGCTGGACGGTGGGGCCGGCAACGACATCCTGTCGGGCGGCGCGGGCAACGACATCCTGGACGGTGGGGCCGACAACGACACCATCGACGGCGGCAACGGCGCCGACCAGCTGTTCGGCGGCTCTGGCATCGACAGCCTGGATGGCGGCAATGGCAACGATATGCTTGACGGCGGCACGGGCGCCGACGCCATGGCCGGCGGCGCGGGCGACGACACCTACTATGTCGATGATGCCGGCGACACGATCGTTGAGGCCGGCAGCGCGGGCGTCGACATGGTCCACGCGACCGTCAGCTTCACCCTGTCGGCCAACGTCGAGAACATGGTCCTGGATGGGTCGGGCGACATCAACGGGGTCGGCAACAGCCAGGTCAACGCCATGACCGGCAATGCCGGCGCCAACATCCTGGACGGTCAGGGTGGCGATGATATCCTCAAGGGCGGATTGGGCAACGACATCCTGATCGGCGGGACAGGAGCCGACATCCTCGTCGGCGGCGCGGGAGCCGACACCTTCGTGGTCCGCCAGGAGTCCGTGCGCCAGAGTCACCTGGGCGGAACCCTGGAGATCGACACGGTCAACGACCTGATCACCGCCCAGGGCGACAAGCTGGACTTCTCTGCGATCGACGCCGACAGCAATACCGCAGGGGACCAGGCGTTCCACCTGGTCGCCAGCTTCACCAACCACGCCGGCGAGATGACCCTGGCGTTCAGTGGCGGGGTCACGACACTGCAACTCGATGTCGATGGCGACGGGGCGACCGACTATCGCATGAAGATCAGCGGCGATGTCCACCTCGACAGCGGCGGGTGGGTGCTCTAGCCGAGCAGCCCCTTCAGCCAGCCGACAATGGCCGCCCAGATTCCAGCCAGCCAGCCGAGCAGTCCGCCGCCGTCCTTGCGCTCACCCGTAGGGACGAACCAGCTGGGCGCGGCAGGGGGCGCGCAGTTCATGCGCATGCCCGCGCCCTTAAGGTAACCACGGCGGACCTTGCCGGCCTGGATGGCGGCGGCGACATGCCTGTCGCGGCGCGCGGCGCCTGAAAGTTTGCGGATCCAGCCTCGAAAGGGGATCAGACTGCGAGTCTTGTCGCCGATGGCGCCGACGGCGGCGTCGCCGGCCGCCTGTTTCAGCTTCTGACGCCGGGTGCGGGTGTCGGGCGGCGGCGGCTCGTCCAGGTCCGGGCCCAGCGCTTCGTCCAGTCGGCCGACTTCCCCGGCGATGGCCTCGCACCGCTTCAGCCCATCCATGTCGTAGGGGGCGGCGGCGGCGCGCTTGAGGACGTCGGGAATGTCGATGTGCTTGAGGTTTAGGTCGTCGAGTGGCGCGGTCACGGCGTCGCGCAGGTTGGGCCGGGCCTGGGTCTCGCCACGATCCTGGCTCGGATCAGGGGGCGCCTCCTGAGCCAGGGCTGGGCCGGCGATCAGAAGGGCGAGGGCGGCGGT
The DNA here is from genome assembly GCA_038236615.1 of Caulobacterales bacterium. GTDB lineage: Bacteria > Pseudomonadota > Alphaproteobacteria > Caulobacterales > Caulobacteraceae > Caulobacter. Next base: position 50,867 of record JBBRZO010000002.1, on the reverse strand, counting down.
CAGGATCAGGCGGCGCATGTGGGCGTCATAGTCCATCCGCAATGATGGCGAAATTGGGCGCCCGTTCAGAGCGACGGCAAACCCCGTTTGGGGTGTACCCCGTCGACATAGCCCATGAAGGCCGGGTGGATCGAATAGCCGATCAGCTCCTGGGCCCGTACGGGCAAGCTCGCGACGACCGCGGGCGGCACGGCCAGGACCATGTTCTCCAGCTGCCGCGCCCAGCCGGCGCAGTACTGCGGGGTGATGATCAGACGGTCGGCATCCGAGCGGTTGGCGCCGCCCCGGTGCCAGAGCGTGCCCTTGGCGATGGCCAGCGATCCGGCCGGCATGACCAGCTTGATCGCGCCGGGGTGGTCGCCGAGGCCATCGTAGGAGTTCGGCGAGGTTCTGCTGAAGTCGTCGGGGGTCAGGGCGCCGGCGACCCGATCTTCGCCCCACAGATGGCTGCCAGGGATGATCTCGGTGGCGCCATTGAGGTCAGTGGTGTCGTCCAGGGCCCAGAAGGCCGACAGGCCATAGGCGGCGCGTGGCCGCGGGACGGCGACGGAGTCGTCGTAGTGCCAGGGCTGCACCGTCTCGCCGGGGTGCAGGTCGATGGCCAGGCAGGCCGAGAGCAGGCAGCTGGGGCCGAGCTCGGCCTCGGCGAAGGCCAGGGCCAGGGGGTGAATGGCCAAGTCGGCGAACAGCGGCGACTTGGCCAGCAGCGCGTAGACGCGATGGGTTGAGTAGCCCTCGAAATTGTTGCGGCCGGTCTTGCCGCCGTCGAGATAAGGGGCGAGGGCGGCTTTCAGCGCCGCCACCTGTTCGGTGGAAAGCACCCGCTCAAAGATCAGATAGCCCTCGGTGTCGTAGCGATCCTTGAGCGCCTGGAACGACTGGCCGCCCAGCCAGGGCGTCGCCGCCTCGACGCTTCCGAACCCACCGTCCATGGTCCGCCTCCCCGATTTGGACGGCATTATAGCGCTCCGCGGCCCTTTCCCTAGCCGTCCGGACTCCATACGGTCGGCCAAACAACAGAAGACGCCGGAGGAGGCGCCATGTCGGGGACCACGCGTAGCTGGACGCTTGCACGCCATATCGATGGCCCGCCGTCGCCAGATGATTTCAAGGTCGCGGAAACACCAATCCCGGCCCTGGAGGACGGCCAGTTCCTGGCGCGCACCGTCTGGGCCTCGGTCGATCCTGGCATGCGCTCGACCCTCTCCGGCGGCGACAGCTATAGCGCCGCCACGCCGCTGGGCGCGGTGATCGACGGGTTTTCAGTCGCCCAGGTCATCGAGAGCCGGAACCCGAACTATGCGGTGGGTGATCTGATCGCCACCGGCGGCGGCTGGCGCGAGCACGTGCTGTCCAATGGCCGGGGCTACTTCCAGAAGATCACCGACCGGCGCGTGCCGCTGGGCTGCTGGATCGGCGTGCTGGGCGTGCCGGGGATGACCGCCTGGTTCGGGATGAACCGCGTGGCACAGGCCAAGGAAGGCGAGACCCTGCTGGTGACCTCGGCGGCCGGTCCAGTCGGCGCCACGGCCGGACAGATCGGCAAGAGGCTGGGCATGCGGGTCGTGGGCGTCGCCGGCGGACCCAGGAAGTGCGCCTGGCTGAAGGACGAGTGCGGCTTCGACGCGGTGGTCGACTACAAGGCGTCCGGCGACCTGACCGCCGCCATCCGCGCGGCCTGCCCCGAGGGGGTGGACGTGCTGTTCGACAATGTCGGGAACGCCATGATCGACCGGGTGCTGCCGATGATGAAGCTGCGCGGCCGCATCGTCGTGTCGGGCCAGGTCGGCGACTACAACACGCCCGTCGAGCAGCGGCCCGGCCTCAAGCACACCGACGTCTTCATCACCCATCGGGTGAGGATGGAGGGGCTGGTGGTGTTCGACGACATCCGGGGCTTCGCCGGCGCGCAGAGCCAGATGGCCGACTGGATCGCCGAGGGCTCGCTGAAGTTCGCCATCGAAACTTCCGACGGGTTCGAGAACCTGCCGGAAGCCTTCTGCGGCCTGTTCCGTGGCGAGAACTTCGGCCGCCGCCTCGTCCAAGTCTCGCCGGAGCCGGCAGCGTGAACTGCAGCACTGAATATTCCTCGCCCGTTGGGCGAGGTGGCGGCGGAGCCGACGGAGTGGGCCGTGGTCCGCACTGGGTTTCGGAATCGAGCACTACCGAAGTGGGCCTTCCTTCCCCTATGTGCGGTCGGAAGAGCCCACTCCACCACTTCGTGGTCCCCCTCGCCCAACGGGCGAGGAATAGTGGAGCCAGACCTTGAACCTGCTGCAGAACTACAGCCGCTTCCGCTTCGACCGCGACGGGCGGATCCTGACCGTCACCATCACCGGCAATGCCGTCAACGCCGTCGACGCGGCCATGCACGACGAGCTGGCGCGGCTGTTCATCGAGCTTCAGGCCGATGAGGGCAGCGACCTGATCATCCTGACCGGCCAGGGGCGCGCCTTCTGCGCCGGCGGAGACTTCGACTGGTTCGACGAACAAATCGCCAATCCCGCCAAATTCCGCGCGATAGCCCACGACGCCAAACGCATCGTCGGCACGCTGCTGGACCTGGAGAAGCCGATCATCTGCCGGATGAACGGCGCGGCGGCGGGATTGGGGGCGACCATCGCCCTCCTGTGCGACGTCATCATCGCCGAGGAGAACGCCAAGATCGGCGATCCCCACGTCAAGGTGGGCCTGGTGGCCGGCGACGGCGGGGCGGTGATCTGGCCGCAGCTGATCGGCTTCGCCAAGGCCAAGGAACTGCTGATGACCGGCGACCTGATCCCCGCCAGGGAGGCCGTCGCAATGGGGCTGATCAACTACGCCGTCCCAGCAGATCAACTCGACGCCAAGGTCGCCGAGATCGCCGGCAAGATCCTGTCCAATCCCCGCTGGGCGGTGCGTTGGACCAAGACGGTGGCCAATATCGCGCTGAAGCAGCTCGCCGTCTCCAACAGCGATGCGGCGGTGGCCTATGAAATGCTCTCGAACATGACTGCCGACCGCAAGGAGGCCGTCGACGCCTTCCGCGAGCGGCGGGCGCCCAGGCTGACCGGCGAATGACCGAGCCGGACCATGTCGTGGCCCTGCGCGACCAGCTGCGCCGGTTCGTGGCCGAAAAGGCGCCGCGCGAGAAACGCCGCGAGTGGGACCGCACCCATAGCTGGCCGCGCGACCTCTTCCAGGAACTGGCGGCGCTGGGCCTCTGTGGCCTGACCATCGACGAAGACTATGGCGGGTCGGGCCAGGACATCCTGGCCGCTGTCGCCGCCATCGAGGAACTGGCCCGGGCCGGGGCCTTCCTGGCCGGCCCCTTCATCCACTGCGCCTTCTATGGCGGCCTCAACATCGGCGAGAACGGCTCGCCTGAGCAAAAGGCCGAGTTACTGCCGAAGCTGGCAAAGGGCGAGATCATGTTCGCCTATGGCCTCTCCGAGCCCGACGTCGGCGGCGACCTGTCGGCCGTGAAGACCAAGGCCCGGATCGAGGGCGACACCATCATTCTCAACGGCGCCAAGCGCTGGTGCACCGGCGCCGACTTCGCCGACTACATCTATTGCCTGGTCCGCTCGGATCCCGACGCTCCGGCGCGGCAGGGACTGTCGTTCCTGCTGGTCCCGACCAAGGCGGCCGGGATCAGCATGACGCCTATTGAGCATGCCAACCTGCGCTACACCCTCTCCTCCGATGTCTATTTCGACGAGGTGCGGCTGCCGCTCACCGCTATCGTCGGCGGGCGGGAGAAGTGGAACCAGGGCTGGAAGTTGCTGGCCGGCCGGGCGCTCGACATCGAGAAGCTGGAGATCACCGCCTGCGCCTTCGGCATCGCCCAGGCCGCGGTCGAGGAAGCCTGGCAGTACGCCCAGGAGCGCGTGCAGTTCGGCAAGCCTATCTCGGGCCACCAGGCCGTGCGTCACAGCCTGGTCGACGCCAGGACCAAGCTCGAGGCCTGCCGCCATATGCTCTATCACGCCACGCGGCTGGCCGACGCCGGCCTGCCTTGCGCGGTCGAGACCAGCATGGCCAAGCTCTTCGTCGGCGACACGGTCGTGGAGATCGCCCTGATCTGCCAGCAGGTCATGGGCGCCTATGCGATGAGCGACGCCTATGACATGGAGCGTCATGTCCGCGACCTGCTGGGTATGCCCATCGTCGGCGGCTCGTCGAACATGCAGAAGAACAACATCGCCGCCCTGCTGCGGCTGCCGGGGTGAAGCCTATGGATGTCGTCGCCGTCGCCCAGGGTCTGACCACGGAAATTCGCCAGCGGGCGCCGGAGATCGAATCCGGCCGCCGGCTGCCGCCCGACCTGTCCGAGACGATCGCCAAGGCGGGTCTCTTCCGCATGCTGGTTCCGTCCGAATACGGTGGGCTGGAGACCTCGCCGGTCGACGTCGCCCGGGCCATTGAGACCCTCGCCCAGGCCGACGCCTCAGCCGGCTGGTGCCTGATGATCTCGGCCACCACGGGCTCGCTGGCCGCGCGGCTTGATCCGGATCAGGCGCGCCACATCTTCGGCGACCCGAACGTCATCGCTGGCGGGGTCTACGCGCCCATGGGCCGGGCGGTCGAGGATGGTGAGGACTATGTGGTCACCGGCCGCTGGAAATGGGGCAGCCACACCCAGAACTGCCGGTGGATCGCCGGCGGCGCCATGCTGATGGACGGTGACAAGCCTCGGATGGACGCCGACGGCCAGCCGATGCACCGGATGTTCTTCTTCCCTGCTGATCAGGTGGAATTTCACGACACCTGGTACACGGCGGGCCTGGCCGGCAGCGGCAGCCTGGACTTCTCGGTTCGCGAAGCCCGCGTGCCCAAGTCACGCTCGGCGGCCCTGCAGAGCGATGCGCCCAGGGTGAAGGGCGCGGTCTATCTCTTCCCCGCCTTCGGCATGCTGGCCATGGGCGTAGCGGCGGTAGCGCTGGGCAACGGCCGGGCCGCTCTGCTGGCGGCCGGCCAGCAGGCGATGGTCAAGACATCCGAGGGCTCGCAGCGCACCCTGGCCGAGCGCAACACCACCCAGGCGGAATACGCCCAGGCAGTAGCCCAGCTGTCGGCGGCGCGGGCTCTGTTCTACGAGGCCATCGGCCTCTGCTGGCACGCCGCCCAGACTCAGGCAGGCGTGACCGGCGGGGCCATCCCGCAGGAGCTGCGGGCCCGGCTGCGGCTGGCCTGCACCCATGCCGCCCGGGTCTGCGCCGACGTCACGCGGGTCGCCTACGACATGCTGGGCGGCCAGGCGGTGTTCCTGGACAGCGAACTGCAGCGGCGGTTCCGCGACGCCAATGTCATGACCCACCATGTCATGGTCGCGCCGGCCACCTTCGAGCTGGCTGGACGGGTGTTGCTGGCCCAGCCGACAAGAGATTCGATGCTCTAAGCGGGTTCCGAAAAGTGGCCGCCGGTTTTCGGAGAGAATGCGCGGCAGAAGAAAAGCAACCGACCGGGCCTAACGGCGTTTGGTGAATCATCGAGCCAGGGGGCGGGCTTCCATCGGAGGACGTCTATGCAACCTACTCGCCTAATCACCCTGGCCGCCGTACTGGCGCTCACCGCCGGCTCGGTCTCGGCCCAAGGCTACAGCAGCCCTGGCTACGACGCCTGGCGCGCCCAGCAGCAGCAGTACCAACAGCAGCAGTCGCAATACCAAGGCCAGCGCGACGCCTATAACGACAAGCAGGACAATTATCAGGCCGAGAAGGCCGACTACGAGGCTCGCCAGGCCAAGTGGGAGCGCGACCGCGCCGACTACGATGCCCGCTACGGCAACGGCGCCTATGTCCGCCAATACGGCGACTGGCGCTATGACGGCTATCGGCCCGGCAGCGACGGCTACGCTCAGGGCTATGGTCCCGGTCCGAACCCGTATCGCGACAGCCCCTGCGAGCGTCGCCGCAGCAACAACACCACCGTCGGCGGTGTCATCGGCGCCCTGGCCGGCGCGGCGATCGGCTCCAACGTGGCGGCCCGCAACGCCCGCACCGAAGGCGCGGTCCTTGGCGCGGTGATCGGAGCCGGGGTCGGCGCCGGCGTCGGCCGTAGCACCGCCCAGTGCGACACCAACGGCTACTACTTCAGCTACAACCAGACCTACCCGTACAACGAAGGCGGCTACTATCGCGGCGCCGACACCAGCGGCCGCTACAACTACCGCTACTATGCCCGTCGCGGCTGCCGCCTGGCTGTCGCCCCGGCCAACTACAACGGCGGCTCAGACTACCGTTACGTCCGGGTCTGCCCGGATGGCCGCGGCCGCTACCGCATCACGCGCTAAATCCGGCATCGTAGGCTTCAACCTCGGCGAGGCGCAGGGCGACCTGCTCCTCGTCGAGGAACGAGCCGGTGAAGCTGTTGCGGGCCAGGGTCACCAGGTCCGCGCGGCTCAGCCCGACGCCATGGGCCACGGCCCGGTAGTTGGCGTTCAGATAGCCCCCAAAATAGGCCGGGTCGTCTGAATTGACCGTGGCCTTGAGGCCCAGGTCGAGCATCCGCTTCAGCGGGTGCTGCGTCATGTCATTGACAACACAGAGCTTCAGGTTCGACAGCGGACAGACCGTCAGGGTCATCTCCTGCGAGACCAGCCGCGCGGTCAGGGCCGCGTCCTCGAGACTGCGGTTGCCGTGATCGATGCGGTCGACCTTCAGCCGGTCCAGCGCTTCCCAGACATACTCCGGCGGACCTTCCTCGCCGGCATGAGCGACCTTTAGCAGGCCCCGCTCGGCCGCGGCCTTGAACACCCGCTCGAATTTGGCCGGCGGATGACCGACTTCCGAGGAATCCAGGCCCACGCCCGTGATGCGGTTCAGGTAGGGCTCGGCGGCCTTGAGGGTGGCGAAGGCCGCCTCCTCGTCCAGGTGGCGCAGGAAGCAGAGGATCAGTTTGCTGGAGATGCCGAACTTCGCCTCCGCCTCGGCCATCCCGGCCAGCAGGCCGTCGGCGACGACCGAGAAGGGGATCCCCCGGTCCGTATGGGTCTGGGGGTCGAAGAAGATCTCGGCATGCCGCCCGGCGTCGGCGTTCAGGCGGGTGAAATAGGCCATGGCCAGGTCATGGAAGTCCCGCTCGGTCTGCAGCACCCCGGCGCCCTGGTAGTAGATGTCCAGGAAATCCTGCAGGTTGGAGAAGGCGTAGGCCGCCCGGATGTCCTCGACGCTGGCGAAGGGCAGGGTAATGCCGTTGCGTTTGGCCAGCTCGAACATCAGCTCCGGTTCGAGACTGCCCTCGATATGCAGGTGGAGCTCGGCCTTGGGCAGGCCGGCGATGAAGGCGTCCAGGTCGAAGGTCTCGTCAGCCATCGGCGGTCCTCTAAAACGGCCGGCTATTTCGGGTCGCCGAGTGGTCCGGGTCAAGCGGCGGCGGGACAATGTCGGCGAGGCGACCCAATTCGCAGCATCGCGTGTACGGGGTCAGAATTGTCACCCGGCGGGCGAGGCATAGGTGTAGAGATCGTCAGGTCGAGTTCGGGATGGGCCCAGTTACGGAGCGCCCTGATCATGTCCGACACCATCATTCCCTTCATCGTTGAGAGCCACTTGGTGCGGACCTTTTCGTTCTACATTCACGACGTCCGCTATTCGGCGCCGACGCTGCAACTGGTCAATGCGCGAGACGAGGCGGAGGCGCGCCGGCGCGCCCAGGCCTGGCTGGATGAATCTGACCACCATCAGGCCATCGAGGTGTTCGAGGACGACGAGCCGGTGCTCAGCCTGCCCTAGGGACCGCGACTCTTGCCAAGCCGCTGAAACGGGATCAGTATTTCCGCTCAAAGGCCCCCAGCCGGCGAAATCCGGCGAGGGGCCTTTTCCTTTTGGAGAAGCCCGCCGGGCTCACGAGCAGACATGTCCGTAAATCGCACAGGCCATATTCGCCTGACCTCCCACCCGGGCGCAGGCGCGCCCAGCCGATTCCCGATCCACTGGGGCGCCGCAACCGCTCAAGAGCGCGGCCCGGTGATCGCCACCGTCAATTCCGGCAGTGACCGCAACGCCATCGGCGCCCATGGCGGCGCCTATAGCGTCTATCGCGCCCTGGCCATTTCCGCAGGGGCGATGAACCCGCTGGTCCGCCCCGACCTGACCAATACCTCGCCGGTCATCGAGTTCGGCCCCTACCCCAGCTGGAGCGATCCCAAGAAGATCGTCTCGCTCGACCCCTGGGGCGCCCGCATCGCCAGCGACTTCGCCAAGGAGATCGCCGAGGGCGTCGATATCCGACCGACCATCGCGGTCACCAAGGCCCGCCTGACCCTGCCCGAGATCGGCGAGGCCATCGACAGCGGCCGGCTGAAGATCGACGGCACGGTCATCCATGAGAGTCGCGATGTGGCGGTGACCAAGGCCGCCCTGGACCCGGTCTGGTACCTGCCCGGCATCGCCGAGCGGTTCGAGGTCGAGGAAACCGTCCTGCGCCGCACCCTCTTCGAGGAGACCGGCGGCATGTATCCCGAGCTGGTCACCCGGCCGGACATCTCGGTCTTCCTGCCCCCGATCGGCGGCATCACCCTCTACATGTTCGGTGACCCGGCGGCGATCGCCGACCCGGCCCGCCGGCTGACCTGCCGGGTGCATGACGAGTGCAACGGCTCGGACGTGTTCGGCTCGGACATCTGCACCTGTCGGCCCTATCTTACCCACGGCATCGAGGAGTGCATCCGCGAGGCCCAGAACGGCGGGGCGGGCCTGATCGCCTACAACCGCAAGGAAGGCCGGGCCCTGGGCGAAGTGACCAAGTTCCTGGTCTATAACGCTCGCAAGCGTCAGCCGGGCGGCGACCAGGCGGCGACCTATTTCGAGCGCACCGAATGCGTGGCCGGCGTGCAGGACGCCCGCTTCCAGCAGCTGATGCCGGATGTGCTGCAGTGGCTGGGCATCAAGCGGATCGACCGCTTCGTCTCGATGAGCGACATGAAGTACGACGCCATCGTCGGCAGCGGCATCGAGATCGGCGAACGGGTGCCGATCCCGGCCTACCTGATCCCCGAGGACGCCTCGGTGGAGATGGAGGCCAAGAAGGCCGCCGGCTACTACAGCCCCGAAGCCCCGCCCACGGTCGAGGACCTGAGCAAGGTCGTGGGACGTGACCTTGAAGACTTCTGAGGAAGCGGCCGCGCGGTCGCTGCTGTCTGCCAAGGCGGTGCGCGAACGGGCGCATGAAATGCTGCGCATCGGCCTGGAGGATGGGCTGGCGGAGTGGCGGGTCGACCTGAGTCGCCTGCCGGCCACGGCCGACCTGGTCGCCGAGGTAATCCGCGCCAACTATCCCGGCCTCAAGGTGCCCTTCCATGCCCGCTGGCGGCATTTCGTGGTCGGCGGCCGGGACCTGTGGGCCGAGCTGTCACGCAAGGCCGACTGGCGAGACCGGGCGGACAAGGCGCGGGCCGCCTTCGACCTGGCCATTGTCTCGGTGCTGCTGGACGCCGGCGCCGGGCCGGCCTGGCGCTATGTCGATGCGGCCACCGGCGTGACCAGCAACCGCTCCGAGGGCCTGGCGGTCGCCAGCCTGCGGCTGTTCGAGGAAGGCACGCTATCGGCCCAGGACGACCCCTATCGCGTGGACCGGCTGACCAAGGTCACCGGCGAGCTGCTGGGTAAGGTTTTCCAGGTCAGCGATGACAATCCCATGGTCGGCCTGGAGGGACGCGCCGGCCTGCTCCGCCGGCTCGACACCCAGATGCTGGCCCGGCCGGATCTTTTCGCCCTCGAAGGCTCGCCGCGTCCGGGCGGCCTGTTCGACGCCATGGTCGCCCGCTCGGTCGATGGCCGGCTGCAGGCCTCCATTATTCTGGAAGTGCTCCTCGAAGCTCTGGGCCCCATCTGGGAAGGACGCCTGACCCTGGGCGGCCTGCCGCTGGGCGACTGCTGGCGCCACCCTGCGATCCGGCGCGAGGACGCCACCGATGGCCTGGTCCCGCTGCACAAGCTGTCTCAGTGGCTGTCCTATTCGCTGATCGAGCCGCTGCAGGAGGCGGGCATCGAGGTGGTCGACATCGATGGGCTTACGGGCCTGGCCGAGTACCGTAACGGCGGGCTGTTCGTCGACGACGGCGTGCTCGTCGCGCGTGACCCGGCGCAACTGGTCAAGCCTCAGGCGGTCTCTGATCCCCTGGTGGTGGGCTGGCGGTCGCTGACCGTCGCCCTGCTGGACCAGATCGCGCCGCTGGTGCGCGAACGCCTGGGCGTCCGGGCCGAGGATTTCCCGTTGGCGCGGGTGCTCGAAGGTGGAACCTGGAGCGCCGGTCGCCGGCTGGCGAGAGAACGTCGGGCCGATAGCGGCCCACCCTTCACCATCCTCAGCGATGGCACCGTCTTTTAATGGGGCCCACCATGTCCAAAGTCACCGTCGTCGATCACCCGCTGGTCCGTCACAAGCTGACGGTGATGCGCGACGTCTCGACCTCGACCAAGACCTTCCGCCACCTGATGCGCGAGATCGGTTCGCTGCTCTGCTACGAGGCCACCCGCGACCTGGCCCTGGAGCCCTGCGAGATCGAGACCCCGATCACCAAGATGATGGGCGAGAAACTGGCGGGCAAGAAGCTGGTCTTCTCGCCGATCCTGCGTTCGGGCATGGGCCTCTTGGAAGGCATGCTCGACCTGGTCCCCTCGGCCCGCGTCGCCCATATCGGCCTTTACCGCGACCCCAAGACCCTGGTCGCCGTCGAGTACTATTTCAAAGCCCCGGAAGACATCGCCGAGCGCCAGGTCATCGTCATCGACCCCATGCTGGCCACCGCCAACACCGCCGTGGCCGCCGTCGAGCGGCTGAAGGAAGCCGGCGTGAAGGACCTGCGATTGGTCGTTCTTCTGGCCGCGCCGGAAGGCATCGCCCACTTCCACGACGCCCACCCCGACTGCCCGATCTGGACCGCCGCCATCGATGAGCGGCTGAACGACCACGGCTATATCGTGCCCGGGCTGGGGGATGCGGGGGACCGGCTCTACGGGACGCGGTAGCGCTAGAGGCGGTCGTCCAGCTGTTCTTCCAGGATGTCGTGCTCGGCTTCTGAAATCGGCTCTACGCAAATCAGCACATCGTTCGAGAATGAGATCCTGTAGTGGGTAAAAGTCAGCATCGATGCGTCTGTCACCACCGTGGTTGACTCAGGAAAGTTGTCCGCAGCCCAGCCCGGCACCACGACTAAGCCGTCGGCGAATTCGGGCCGAACCCTGCCGCGCCAGGAAAGGGTATCGCCGACCGAGTAGACGATTTCCCAGACGAGACCGTATTTGAAGCCCACCACAATGTTTCGCGATGGGTCTCGGGGATCCGGGATTTTGACCCAGTTGTTGAGGCCCATCGCTCGGCTTCCAAAGGTGGCTTGAAAGACCACCTTAGTGGCGGAGCCTAGCAAGAAATAGGCGCCGCTACGTGAGGACTTGGCGGGGCGCTCGGCAGGGATTACGCCACCGACCATGACCGCACCCGTCCAGCCCGGAACCAGCCACCCCGAAATCCGCGATGCCGTCCGCAAGCTCTGCGCCGGCTTCCCTGGTGAATACTGGCGCGCCCTGGATCGTGAGCGAGAGTACCCGACCGCCTTCGTGCGCACCCTCACCGAGGCCGGCTTCCTGTCGGTGCTGATCCCGGAGGAGTATGGCGGCTCGGGCCTTGGCCTGTCGGCGGCGACGGCGGTGTTGGAGGAGATCCATCGGTCGGGCTGTAACGGCGGGGCCTGTCACGCCCAGATGTACACCATGGGCACGCTGCTGCGGCACGGCACGCCCGAACAGAAGGCCAGGTATCTGCCGGCCATCGCCTCCGGTGAACTGCGGCTGCAGGCCTTCGGGGTCACCGAGCCGACCAGCGGCACCGACACCACCCGCATCCGCACCTTCGCCCGGCGCGAAGGAGACAAGTATGTCGTCAACGGTCAGAAGATCTGGATTTCGCGGGCCGAGCACAGCGACCTGATGGTCCTGCTCTGCCGCACCACCGCCCGCGAGGACGTCGCCAAGCCGTCAGACGGCATGAGCGTGCTGCTGGTCGATATGCGGGACGCCGTGGGCAACGGTCTGACCATCCGGCCGATCCGCACCATGCTCAACCACGCCACCACAGAGCTGTTCTTCGACAACCTGGAAGTCCCCGCCGAGAACCTGATCGGCCAGGAGGGTAAGGGCTTCAAATACATCCTCGACGGCATGAACGCCGAGCGCATCCTGATCGCCAGCGAGTGTATCGGCGACGGTCGCTTCTTCATCGACCGCGCCAGCGCCTACGCCAAGGAGCGCGAGGTGTTCGGCCGCCCGATCGGCGCCAACCAGGGCATCCAGTTCCCCATCGCCCGGGCCTATGTCGGGATCACAGCGGCGGCGCTGATGGTCGATAACGCCGCCGGTCTGTTCGACTCGGGCCAGCCGTGCGGCACGGAAGCCAACATGGCCAAGATGACCGCCTCGGAAGCCAGCTGGTTTGCGGCGGATATGTGTCTTCAGACACACGGCGGCTTCGGATTCGCCGAGGAATACGACATCGAACGCAAGTTCCGCGAAACCCGCCTCTACCAAGTCGCCCCGATCTCCACCAATCTTATCCTGAGCCATGTGGGCACCCACGTTCTGGGCATGCCCAAGTCGTTCTAAGCACTCGCCTGTTGAGGGACAGGTGGGAGCCATGGGCGGCGAGCGGCGTTAGATTGGCTGTGAGAGACATGCGGGGCGTTTCGTCAGTGACCAGAAAAACCGGCCGCCGAGCCATCACCGCCGTCATGGCGGCGGCGATGATGACGTTCGGCCTGGGGCCCAGCCTTGCGCAGTCGCAGGCCAAGGGGCCGCTGCCGATCAGGCTGCCCGCTGCGCCGGCGCCGCTGACGGCGGTTCCCACCACGCCCCTGCCGCCGCAATCCCAGGCCTTCACGCCGGGCCCGCTGTCGATCGCCCTCCGGCCTGACCAGGCCCAGCTGCTGATCCAGACCCTCAGCCAGGGTGAGGCCCACGGCTTTGATCCAGGCGAATTCGCCCCGGCCGGCAACGATCAGGCCAGCCTGGTCACCGCCACCCTGCGCTACGCCAAGGCCGTGCACAGCGGCCGGCTGCTGATCAGCGGTTTCCGCGACGACTGGGGTCTCAGGCCCGCTGCCTATGATCCGACCCCCGACTTCGTGCGGGCCGTGGCCGCCGACCAGCTACAGGCCTGGCTGAACTCGCTGCCGCCGCCCTACACCGGCTATCAGAACCTGCAGCGGGGCCTTATCGTCTATCGCGGTATCGAGGCGCGGGGCGGTTGGGAAGCCCTGCCGGCCGCCGGAGACCTCAAGCCCGGCGCCAGCGGCCCGCAGGTCGAGGCTCTGCGCGCCCGCCTGGCCATCGAGGACTCGCTGGTCCCGGCCAGAGTCTCGACCGTGCCGGCCCCCACGCCCACCGCGCCGTTGCCGCCCGGCGTCAGGGCCGGCGATCCGCTCTATGACCAGTCCCTGGTCGAGGCGGTGCAGCGGGCTCAGAATCGTTTTGGGCTGGAGCCGACCGGCGCCGTCGGTGACGCCACACGCGATGCGCTGAACATCCCGATCGACCAGCGTATCGGCCAGATCATCGCCAACATGGAACGCTGGCGCTGGCTGCCGGCGCAACTGCCGGCCGACCGCATCCAGGTCAACATCGCCGCCGCCGTGCTCAGCGTCTTCCAGGGCGACAACCCCATCCTGTCCATGCGCGCCGTCACCGGCCGCCCGGGCAACGAGACGCCGATGCTGCGCTCGCAGATCCAGACCATCGTGCTGAACCCGCCCTGGAATGTGCCCTCCTCGATCGCTTCGAAGGAACTGTGGCCCAAGGAGCGGGCCAGCCCGGGCTACCTGCGTCGCAACGGCTACGTGCTGATGCCCGATGGGGCCGGCGGTTCGCGCATCGTTCAGCCGGCCGGCCCGAACGCGGCCCTGGGCGTGGTGAAGTTCGACTTCCCCAATCCCTATTCGGTCTATCTGCACGACACCCCGACCAAGACCACCTTCGGCCGCTATGCGCGTCTGGCCAGCCATGGCTGCGTGCGGCTTGAGAAGCCCCGGCTGCTGGCGGAAACCCTGCTGGCCGGCGACCCGGTCTGGACCCCTGAACAGATCAGCGCCACCATCGCCGCGGGCAAGACGGTGCGGGTGCCGGTGACCCGACCGGTCTCGGTCTTCCTGCTCTACTGGACCGCCTATTTGACCCAGAACGGCCAGATGAACTTCCGCAGCGATCCCTATGGCTGGGACAGCCTGCTGGTCCAGAAGATCGCGGCCCAAGGCGGCGCGGTCTGACATGGTCGGCATCCCCCGGCGCGGGCTGCTGGGACTGGGGGTAGGCGCTGGCCTCAGCGCAGCCGGAATCGTGCGGGCCCAGGATGTCATGCCGCCGCCGCCCGCTGATCCGGCGCCGGAAGCGCCCTTCAGACCGCCCGTGCCGGTCCGGCCGCCACCGCCTGGTCCGCGCCGACTGGTCTTCCGCCACCTGCATACGCTGGAAGACCTGGACGTCGTCTATTGGGCCGACGGCTATTATCTCGGCGAGCCGATCGCCCAGATCCGCCACCTGCTGCGTGACTTCCGCACCGAGGAAGAGCACCCCATCGACAACAACCTGTTGGACCTGCTGACCATCCTGCGGGCCGCGACCGGGACGCGAGAGCCCTACCGCATCATCTCGGCCTTCCGCTCGCCCGAGACCAACGAAATGCTGCGCGACCAGAGCGCGGCGACCAATCCCGATGGGCCACAGGTCGCCAAGAAAAGTCAGCACATGGAGGGAAGGGCCATTGACCTTCGCCTCATCGACGTATCGCTTACCGGCCTTCACCAGACGGCGTTAAGCCTGAAGGGTGGCGGAGTCGGCATCTATCCGGACTCCGACTTCGTGCATGTCGATGTCGGGCCAGTGCGAAACTGGCAGGGAAGTTAGAGGGGCGGCCATGGCTGAGAAGAGCAAGAGCGGCGGCGGCATAACCTCGTTGGTCATCGGCTTCCTGCTGGGCGTGGCGGCGACGCTGGGCCTGCTGGCCTTCCTCAGCCACGATCCGGCCGACACGCCGGTGCGGGCCGACACCGCCATCACCGCCCCGCCGGTGATCCAGCCGCAGTCGCCCGGCGCCGAAGCGCCGGCGACAGTTGGCGCCACCACGCCTCAGGGCCAGGACCGGGGCGGCGCTCCGGCCGACTCACCTTCGCCTTCCCCCAGCGCCGCTCCCATGACCGCGCCGGCTGAAGCCGACACCGATCCGCAAGTGGCCGATGACGCTGCGTCGGTCGGCATGACCTCGCGGGCTACGCCTCGCTAAGCGTGGCGCGGTAAGGGATTTATTGCCGCAGGCGGTTTGCAAAGCCCCGCGGAACGGGCCTAACATCTGTTTGAGCATCCTGTGCAGGCGTAGGGCGGTCGCCCGTGTGTGGCCTTTCCCTCCTTAGACTCAGGAGCCGGGGGAAAAGGAGCGTTCTGCGTTGGAGCCTACGAACATCGAGGCGCCGGATTACTTCCACAAAGTAGTCGATTGCCAGTGGGCCTGTCCGGCCCACACGCCGGTGCCTGAGTACATCCGCCTGATCCACGCCGGCCGCCACGCCGACGCCTACATGATCAATTGGAAGTCGAACGTCTTCCCAGGCGTGCTGGGCCGCACCTGCGACCGCCCCTGCGAACCGGCCTGCCGGCGCGGGCGGGTCGAGGACGAGCCGGTCGCCATCTGTCGCCTCAAGCGCGTGGCGGCTGACCACAAGGGCGATGTCTCGGCCATGATGCCGCTGCCCGCCACGGTGAAGAACGGCCTGCGGGTCGCCCTGGTCGGAGCCGGGCCGGCTTCGCTGACCGTAGCCCGGGACCTAGCCCCGCTGGGCTACGAGGTCGTGGTCTACGACGAGAACGCCAAGGGCGGCGGCATGATCCGCAGCCAGATCCCGCGCTTCCGCCTGCCGGAATCGGTGATCGACGAGGAGGTCGGCTACATCACGGACCTGGGCCCCGTCATGATGCTGAACCAGCGGGTCGACAGCCTGAAAGGCCTGCTGGCCGAGAAGTACGACGCCATCTTCGTCGGCACCGGCGCGCCGCGCGGCCGCGATCTGAACGTTCCCGGTCGCCAGGAAGCTGCCGCAAATATCCATATCGGCATCGACTGGCTGTCCAGCGTCTCGTTCGGTCACATCGACAAGATCGGCAAGCGGGTCATCGTGCTGGGCGGCGGCAACACCGCCATGGACTGCTGCCGCACCTCGCGGCGCATGGGCGGTGAGAGCGTCACCGTCGCCGTCCGCTCCGGGTTCGAGGAAATGAAGGCCTCGCCCTGGGAGAAGGAAGACGCCATGCACGAGGGGATCCCGATCCTCAACTGGATGGTCCCCAAGGCGTTCGTGCACGACAACGGCCGGCTGACCGGGGTGATGTTCGAGAAGGTCGAGGCCCGCGTCGACGAGACCGGCCGCCGCAAGGTCGTGCCGACCGGCGAGCCCGACCAACTGATTGAATGCGACGATGTGCTGCTGGCCATCGGCCAGGAAAACAGCTTCCCCTGGATCGAGCGCGATATCGGCCTGGAGTTCGACGAGTGGGGCATGCCCAAGGTCGACGAGCTCACCTTCCAGTCGACCAACGAGCGGGTCTTCTTCGGCGGTGACGCGGCGTTCGGGCCCAAGAACATCATCTGGGCCGTGGCGCACGGCCACCAGGCGGCGGTGTCGATCGACGCTTTCTGCCGCGGCAACGACGTCCGCCTGCGCCCGCCGCCCGGGGTGACCCTGGCCTCGCAGAAGATGGGCATCCACGAGTGGAGCTATGACAACGACGTCTCGCTGGACCTGCGCTTCAAGGTCCCGCACCTGGAGACGTCCAAGGCCCTGGCCGACGTCAAGGCCGAGGTCGAGCTGGGCTTCGACCTGGAACAGGCCCTGGCCGAGACCCAGCGCTGCCTGAACTGCGACATCCAGACGGTGTTCTCAGGCCCGGCCTGCATCGAGTGCGACGCCTGCGTCGACATCTGCCCCACCGACTGCATCACCTTCACCGTCAACGGCGTGGAAGATGATCTGCGCGAACGCCTGAAGGCGCCGGCGACCAACGAAACCCAGGACCTCTATGTATCGGGCACGCTTCAGACCGGCCGGGTCATGGTCAAGGATGAGGACGTCTGCCTGCACTGCGGCCTCTGCGCCGAGCGCTGCCCGACGGGGGCCTGGGACATGCAGAAGTTCCTGCTGGAAGTCACCCAGGCCGGCTGCTCTTCGCACAAGGGGAGCCTGTAGATGGTCAACGCCCTTCAGGCGGTGAACGACTTCGTCGTCAAGTTCGCCAACGTCAACGGCTCGGGCTCCGCCTCGGCCAACGGCCTCTTCGTCAAGTCGGTGATCCGCAGCGGCGTGCCGGTGGCGGCCCGCAACATCTTCCCGTCCAACATCCAGGGCCTGCCGACCTGGTATGAGGTGCGGATCTGCGAGGCCGGGCATCTGGGCCGGCGGGGCGGGGTGGACCTGATGGTCGCCATGAACCCCCAGACCTGGGACAAGGACGTCGCCGAGATCGAGCCGGGCGGCTACCTGTTCTACGACTCCACCAAGCCGATGCCGCCCAGCAAGTTCCGCCCCGACATCAATGTCGTCGGCGTGCCGCTGACCGCCATTTCCAACGCTGCCTACAGCGACTCCCGCCAGCGGCAGCTGTTCAAGAACATCATCTATGTCGGCGCCCTGGCCCACATCCTGGGCATCGGGATCGAGGTGATCGAGGCGCTGCTGGCAGAGGAATTCGCCAAGAAACCCAAGCTGATCCCGGCCAATATCGAGGCCCTGCACCTGGGCGTCGACTACGCCAAGCAGCACCTGGCGCCGCTGGGCCTGCAGGTCCGCAAGGCCGACCGGGTCGGCGACCGCATCTTCGTCGACGGCAACACCGCCGCGGGCCTGGGCGCTGTCTATGGCGGCGCGACGGTCTGCGCCTGGTATCCGATCACCCCCTCGACCTCGCTGGCCGAGTCCTTCACCGCCTACTGCGAGCAGCTGCGGATTGATCCGGAGACCGGCAAGGCCAGGTACGCCATCGTCCAGGCCGAGGATGAGATCGCCTCGATCGGCATGGTGGTCGGGGCCGGCTGGAACGGGGCGCGGGCCTTCACCTGCACCTCCGGGCCGGGCATCAGCCTGATGCAGGAGTTCATCGGCCTCAGCTACTTCGCCGAAATCCCGGCGGTAATCTTCGATGTGCAGCGCGGCGGGCCCTCAACCGGCATGCCGACCCGCACCCAGCAGTCGGACCTGCTGTCGGCCGCCTATGCCAGCCACGGCGACACCAAGCACGTCATGCTGCTGCCGCAGGACCCGGGCGAATGCTTCGAGTTCGGGGCCCTGGCCTTCGACTTGGCCGACCGGCTGCAGACCACCATCTTCGTCATGCTCGACCTGGACATGGGCATGAACGAATGGCTGACCGCCCCCTTCACCTGGGACGACAGCAAGACTCTCGACCGCGGCAAGGTGATGACCGCCGAGATGCTCGAGGCCGGCGCCGATTTCGGCCGCTACCTGGATGTCGACGGCGACGGCGTGCCCTACCGCACCTATCCCGGAACCCACCCGGACAAGGGCGCCTACTTCACCAGAGGCACCTCGCGCGACCGCTACGCTCGCTACAGCGAGGAGGGCGCGGTCTATGTCGACAACATGCAGCGCCTGGTGAAGAAGTTCGAGACCGCCAAGTCGCTGGTACCGGCCCCAATCACCCGCAAGGCCCCCAAGGCGACGCGGTTCGGCGTGCTCTACTTCGGCTCGACGGGCCCGGCCATGCATGAGGCGCTCGATGCGCTGGAAGCCAAGGGGCTGCACCTGGACGCCATGCGGGTGCGGGGCTTCCCGTTCTCAGCTGAAGTGTTCGACTTCATCCACCAGCATGACCTCGTCTTCGTGGTCGAGCAGAACCGCGACGCCCAGCTGCGCACCCTCTTGATGAGCGAGGGCGGCATCGATCCGGCCCGGCTGGTCAAGGTGCTGCACTATGACGGCACGCCCATCACCGCCCGCTTCATCGGCGGAGAGATCGCCGCCCTGATGGGCGCCCCGGCCCAGACCGGAGAAATGGCCCAATGACCTACATCGCCAAGCCCCGGTTCCATCACCCCAGCCTGGTCGAGAACGCCCTGGGCTTCACCCGCCGCGACTACGAGGGCAAGGTCTCGACCCTGTGCGCCGGCTGCGGCCACGACTCGATCAGCGCCGCCATCGTCCAGGCCTGTTTCGAGCTGGACGTCGAGCCGCATCGCCTGGCCAAGCTGTCGGGCATTGGCTGCTCGTCCAAGACGCCAGACTATTTCCTCGGCGCCAGCCACGGCTTCAACACCGTCCACGGCCGTATGCCCTCGGTGCTGACCGGAGCGAACCTGGCCAACCGCGACCTGATCTATCTGGGCGTCAGCGGCGATGGCGACAGCGCCTCCATCGGCCTGGGCCAGTTCGCTCACTCGATCCGGCGCGGGGTCAGCATGGCCTATATCGTCGAGAACAACGGCGTCTACGGTCTGACCAAGGGCCAGTTCTCGGCCACTTCGGACAAGGGCTCCAAGTCGAAGAAGGGCGTGGTCAACCATGACAGCGCCATCGACATGGTCAGTCTGGCCCTGCAACTGGGCGCCACCTTCGTCGGCCGCAGCTTCTCGGGCGACAAGGCCCAGCTGGTCCCGCTGATCAAGGCGGCGATCCGGCACAAGGGCGCGGCCTTCATCGACTGCATCAGCCCCTGCATCGCCTTCAACAATCACGCCGGCTCGACCAAGAGCTTTGACTGGGTCCGCGAGCACAATGAGGCGGTCAACCATCTGGATTTCATGGCCGGTCGCGCGCCGATCACCGCCCAGTACGCGCCGGGCGAAACCGTTTCGGTCGAGCAACATGACGGCACCGTCCTGACCCTGCGCAAGGTCGCCGCCGACTACGACCCGACCGACCGGGCCAAGGCCATGGGGTTCCTCATGGAGCGCCAGGCGGCCGGCGAGGTGGTCACCGGCCTCCTCTACATCGACCCGGAGGCCGAGGACCTGCATGACGCTCTGGATACTGTGGCCACGCCGCTGAACCAGCTGTCGACCCAGGACCTGACCCCCGGATCGGCGGCTCTGGGCAAGATCAACGCGGCCCTGCGCTAGGTGAACCTGCTGGCGGCCTTCGCGCCGGGTCCAGACGCGCGGCCGCTCACCGACAAGGCTGAGATCGACCGCCGGTTCACCGCCGCGCGGCTGAGGGTGATTGTCGCCGTCACCCTGGGCTATGGGCTGCTCTACACCTGCCGGGTGGGCCTGGGCGTCGTCAAAGGCCCGATGATCGACGCCGGCATCTTTACGCCGATCCAGTTCGGGATCATCGGCGCGGCGACCTATTACGGCTATGCCGGGGGCAAGCTGTTCAACGGCTTCCTGGCCGACCACGTCAATCCGCGCGCCCTGCTGGTCGCCGGCATCTTCCTGTCGGCCCTCTGCAACCTCGCCATGAGCGGGACCACCCTCGTCTGGCTGGCCGCCGCCATCTGGGGAGTCAACGGCTGGTTCCAGAGCTTTGGCGCCCCGGCCTGCGTCATCTCGATGGCCCAATGGTTCTCCAACGACGAGCGCGGCCGCTACTACGGCATCTGGACGATCTCCCATTCGCTCGGCGAAGGGCTGACCTTCCTGGTCACCGGAACCCTGGTCGGCGCCCTGGGCTGGCGAGCCGGCTTCATCGGGCCGGGCCTGCTCTGCATCTTGGTCGCGGTCTGGACCTGGTGGATGATGCGCGAGCGGCCGCAGGTCCTGGGCCTGCCGTCGGTCGCTTCCTGGCGCGGCGTTCCGGAACCGCCGCCGCCGCCGGAAACCTCCGGCCAGCGCCTGCGCGTCCAACTCGGTATTCTGCGCTATCCGGAAGTCTGGGTGCTCGCTGTCTCCAGCGCCCTGCTCTACGTCTCGCGCTACGCCATCACCAGCTGGGGTGTCCTCTACCTGCAGAAGGCCCACCACTTCGACCCCGGCCCGGCCGCCGCCATCCTGGCCATCAGCACCTTCGCCGGCGCGGCGGGGACCGTGGCCTTCGGCTTCATCTCCGACCTGCTGTTCAAGGCCAGCCGGCCGCCCGCTAACCTGATCTTCGGCGTCATCGAGCTGGCCGGGCTGCTGATCTTCTTCTACGGCCCCGGCGAGATCTGGAGCCTGTCGCTGGGCATGTGTGCTGTTCGGGTTCGGCATGACGGCCCTGGTCACCTCGGTCGGCGGCCTGTTCGCCACCGACATCTGTCCCAAGCACGCCATGGGCGCGGCGCTGGGGATGATCGGCATGTTCAGCTACATCGGCACGGCCATTCAGGAGAATGTCAGCGGCTGGCTGATCCAAGGCCACATGACCGGCAAGGGTCCGACCGCGATTTACGACTTCCACCCGGCCGTGCTGTTCTGGGTGACCTGCTCGGTGGCCTCCCTGGTCCTGGCCTCGACGCTATGGCGGGCCAAGCCGCGCGATTGACGCGGGGTCACAGGCGACCTTTTCCGGTCGATATGCTTTCCTTCCCGCAAGCGGGCTGAGACACCTTAGCGGAGGAATTGCCATGACCACCCAGGCCACAGGTCCCGTCGACCCCGCCGAGTTGGATGCGGCCCTCGCCGAGGCCCACATCCCCTCGCTTATGATGGCGCTGGTCCACCTGACCGGCTCCACCGACCATCTGACGGCGGCCCGCACGCCGATGTACATTCCGCTGGGCGATGAACAGGGCGAGATCCCGGAGGCCGAACGCACCGCTGTGCGCGCCCTGGCCCGCGAGGCCATCCTCGACCACGCCAACAACGGCAAACCCCTGCCGCCCCAGCCGGACCAGGCCACGGTCCGCAAGATGATGGACATCATCGTGGGCGGCGAAATCCCGGCGCGCTACGCCACCTTCCTGATGCAGGAACTGGGCCTGGAGGGCGTCGACGCCGACCGGCCGCAATGGACCGACGCCGAGAGGTCCGCCGCCTCCGACATGCATGTGGTGATCATCGGGGCCGGCATGTCGGGCCTGCTGACCGCCATCCGCCTGCAGCAGGCGGGCGTGGCCTTCACCATCCTGGAGAAGAACCCCGACGTCGGCGGCACCTGGTTCGACAACAGCTATCCGGGCTGCCGGGTCGACACGCCCAACCACCTCTACAGCTTCAGCTTCGAGCCCAACCACGACTGGCCGCAGCGCTATTCCACCCAGGACGTGCTGCTGGCCTATTTCCGCCGGGTCGCCGACAAGTACGACCTGAAGAAACACATCCGCTTCGACACCTCGGTCGAGGAGGCCCTCTGGGACGAGGCCTCGGCCACCTGGACCGTGCGCACGGTCCGCGCCGACGGAGCGCATGGCGAGGTCAAGGGGACGGCCGTGGTCAGCGCCGTCGGCCAGCTCAACCAGCCGCGCTTCCCCGACATCCCCGGCCGCGACCTGTTCGAAGGCCCCTCGTTCCACTCGGCCCGCTGGCGCGCGGATGTGGCGTTGGAGGGCAAGAGCGTCGCCGTCATCGGCACCGGCGCCAGCGCCTTCCAGTTCGTGCCGGAAATCGCCCCCAAGGCGGCCAAGGTCACCGTCTTCCAGCGGTCGGCCCCTTGGCTGGCCCCGACCGAGAACTATCATGAGGCAGTCGGCGAGGGGAAAAAATGGCTGCTCGAGCACGCCCCCTTCTATGACAAGTGGTACCGCTTCTACCTGTTCTGGACGATGACCGACGGGGTCTATGACGCGGTCAAGGCCGACCCCGCCTGGAACGCTCCCGACGCCACTGTCAGCGAAATGAACCAGATGCTGCGCGAGATGCTGGTGTCGGCAATCTCGGCCCAGACCGAGGGCGACGAGATCCTGCGCCAGGCGGTAGTGCCCAACTATCCGTTCGGCGGCAAGCGCGCCCTGCGTGACAACGGCGTCTGGATCCAGGCGCTGCGCCGCGACAATGTCGAGCTGGTCACGAAAGCGGTGAAGGCGGTCACAGCCAAGGGCGTGGTCACCGAGGACGGCGCCGAGCACCCCTGCGACGTGCTGATCTACGGCACGGGGTTCCAGGCCAGCCGCTTCCTCACCCCCATGCGCATCGTCGGTAAGGATGGGGTCGAATTGCATGAGAAATGGGACGGCGACGCCCGGGCCTATCTGGGCATGACCACGCCGGGCTTCCCCAACTTCTTCATGATCTACGGCCCCAACACCAACATCGTGGTCAACGGCTCGATCATCTTCTTCAGCGAGGCATCGGTCCGCTACATCGTCTCCTGCCTGGAGCTGCTGGCCAAGGACAAGGCCCGAACCATCGAGGTGAAGCCCGACGTCCACGACGCCTTCAACGCCAAGGTCGACGCCGCCAACGCCCAGATGGCCTGGGGCGTGGAGGGGGTCTCCAGCTGGTACAAGAACGACAAGGGCCGGGTCAGCCAGAACTGGCCGTTCCCTCTGGTCGATTACTGGGACGCGACACGGGCGCCGAACCCGAAGGATTTTGTGATCGGGTAGGAGGTTCTATAGACAAAGGCCCGTAGCGGCGGCGAGGTCGGGGTTTCCTATCAATGCGATATTGGGTTCCCGAATTGGCTCTACCCAAGCCGACCGTTCGCAAGGGCGTTCTGGCCTCTCTATTTCGAGCATCCCGGCCCAACCCCGTCGGGTCGGCGCGCGAACGACTTGGCGGCCAACCCGTCGGATTGCCCGCCGGGATGTGGCCGAAGTGTCGGGAATGTGGCCTGTCCGAATCCCTCATTGCTCAATTTGACCATCATGCTGATCGTCTCGACCTAGGCCGAGAGGGTCGAGTTCTGTTTGTTTTTCAATGCGCACATGACCCGGGAATGTGTGCCACCTGGGAAGCGTTCTCTGGAGCAAACTCGTGCTTCATCGTCGAGCCAGAGCAACTTGTTGACGGCCAAACCTCCCTTCCGGCGGATGTCCCTCCGCTTGATCATGAAGTCTGGATCAGCAGCTGGATCGAACGCGACGATGGAATTTCACCAGACGCGGCGAACGCGTTCTGGGAAGAAACCAGTTTTCGTGAACTGTCTGAGGAATTGCTGGCCGGTGTAACCTGGTCGACGCGGTTGGCGGGCTTGCCGCGCTGGATGCAAAGCCCCGACGAAGGCCCCCGTCCGGACTGGCGCTTTATCGGCCAGCTGGATGGATCTTACAGTTTCCTCTCGCCGCCGCAGACACCGCCTGCTTGGGTCCAGCCTGACGCCGAGCGATATGAGGGACGCACGCATATTGCTTCCGGCCCGAATTTCGGCGGAGGACTGGCGTACCTCTTTCTGCAGGACGGCGCGGAACTGCCGAAGGTCTGCATGATGTGGCAGCGATAGGATCTCGATGAGCAAGGGCTTCATCGCAACCTACCGATGGCGCGTAGCCGCCGAGGCCGAGCCGGCCTTCCGCGAGCGCTGGGCGGACATCACCCGCAAGGCCCTGCAGTTCGGTGCGTTCGGCTCGACCCTGACCCGCGCCGAGACAGGCGAATTCGTCGCCATCGCCCTGTGGCCCGACCAGAAGACCCGCACCGACGCCTTCGCCCGGATCGAGGCCAGCCCACCGCTGGAGGGGGTCGAGTTCCTGGAGGAGGTGCGGCTGGAGGTGGTCGAGGACCTGTGGACGGTGTCGCCGTTCAAGCCCAGCTAGGTCCATACTCAATATCCGCTCATCCCCGCGAAAGCGGGGACCCAGGCTTTTTGCTGTTGGGGGCGATTCTGACAGGCAGTGGCGGTTGAAGGGTTGAAACGAAAAACACCTGGGTCCCCGCTTTCGCGGGGATGAGCGGAAGGTGGGGCCTAGAATTTCTGCGGCCTGCCCGCATTGCGTTCGCCGCCGTCTTCCCGCAAATCCCGGGCACGCAAGGACGGCCAGGCTGAACCGGGCTGCAGCGGAGGGAGAAGCACGATGTTCTCGCACATCATGATCGGCACCAACGACCTGGCCAAGGCCAAGACCTTCTATGACGCCCTGCTGGGCACGCTGGGCGTGCCGCCGTCGCATGTCGATGGCCACCGCATGTTCTACATGACCCCCACCGGCGTGTTCTCGGTGTCGGAGCCGATCAACGGCGAGCCCGCCACCCACGCCAATGGCGGCACCATCGGCTTTGCCTGTTCCTCGCCGGAGCAGGCCGACGCCTGGCACGCGGCCGGCATCGCCAATGGCGGCAGCACCTGCGAGGAGCCCCCGGGCATCCGCGCCGGCGGCATGGGCAAACTGTATCTCGCCTACCTGCGCGACCCGGACGGCAACAAGCTGTGCGGCCTGCATCGCATGGGGTGATCTCCGCATCTTGACGCGGATCATGGACTGGCGACGCCCGGGGGATAGGCTCCCTCGGGCGTTTTGCTGTCTGAGGAGGATGGATGACTGGCGCTGAAGGATCGGAAACCAAGGTCTGGCGCGACGTCCTGGCGTACGTGGGGCTGCTGGTTGTCCTGACCCTGCCGATCTGGCTGCTCAGCGGGGCCAGCGCCGTGATGATCCTGCCCGGCCTGCCGCTGGCCGGCGTGGCGGTGGTCTGTCCGGTCGCTGTGGCCCTGATCCTGACCCTGCGCCGGGAGGGCCTGGCCGGCGCCCGGACGCTGCTGGGCCGTATCTTCGACGGCGGACGGGTGAGGCCGCCAAGCGCTTGGCTGGTGATCGCTCTGATCACGCCGGCCGTGGCTGCAGCAGCCTTCCTGATCCTGCGCCTGACTGGCTCGGCCATTCCCGACCCGGCCTTCAGTGCAACCAGACTGGCGTCTCTGCTAGCGCTCTTCCTGGTCAGCGCGCTTTGCGAAGAACTGGGCTGGACAGCCTTCCTGCTGGAGCGGTTGCGAACACGCTGTTCACCGCTGATCGCCGCCCTGATCATCGGGGCGATCTGGGCGGCCTGGCACTATCCGGCGCTGGTGCAGGCGCATCGCTCGGTCGAGTGGATCGCCTGGTGGACACTCTGGACCATGAGCCAGCGGCTGATCATGGTCGGCCTCTATGAGATGACCGGCCGCAGCCTCTTCAGCATGGCCGTCTTCCACGCCATGAATAACCTCAGCTGGCAGACCTTCCCCGTCCAGGGCTCCTGGTTCGACCCGCGCCTGCATGGGCCCCTGATGGCTTTGGTAGCGCTGGCCGTATGGTTGACCTATTGGCGGTTCAGCCCCGCGCCACCGCCTCATGGCCGTCGAATGAAACCTTGGCCGCCCGGCTGAGCTTGGCCATCACCGGCTCGAACTTGGGCAGGGTCTCCAGGATGAAGTCGAAGCCGGGGTCGCGTTCATCCGGCTGGACCTTGCGCGGGGCCCGGGCAGCTGGCTTGGCCGGCGGGGCGGCCTGCAGGCGGCGGGTGGTGTCGATGATGCCGTCCACCGACATGGTCAGGCTGATCAACAGCTTGTGGGTCTCGATGCGCAGCGGTCCGTCGCGCAGGTCGGTCAGCCGCTCGCGGTTGCGCTCATAGGCGTCGGCCTCGCGGCGGGCGCCGTGCAGCATGCGCATGGTGATCGGGCCGTAGGGGTCGCCGATCTGGCGCGCCTCGCCGGCTAGCTTCAGTAGCATCACGAAGGTGAAGAGGATCTCGCCTAGCAGCAGGGCCGCGTCCCGCTCGCGATTGTGGCGCTGAATCCAGGCCTCCAGCCGCGCGCCCAGGAACCCGCCCAGCGTGGCCAGCAGAGCGCCAAGAGTCACCGCGACCATGGTGTTATCGGGGGTGCCGAAGTTTGGGACGTCCAGGGCCATGAATCACCGTCGGGCAGGCGAGTGCGGATTACAAACTATACATGCTTGGCCCTCGCGGTCCCGGCGTAAGGTTCGCCGAACGCCGTCCAGCCAGAGAGGCCGCTCCCATGAAACTCCGCCTGATCGC
This sequence comes from Caulobacterales bacterium, assembly GCA_038236615.1. Lineage (GTDB taxonomy): Bacteria > Pseudomonadota > Alphaproteobacteria > Caulobacterales > Caulobacteraceae > Caulobacter. The sequence goes on along the minus strand of JBBRZO010000002.1, from coordinate 24,086 downwards.
CGCCGCCGCCGCGTTGAGCCTGCTCGCCGCAGCCCCCGTCATTGCCCAGGTCGCGCCCGCCGTCGCCGTGGCCGACGCCGGCCGGCCCGCCAAGGACGTCGAGAAGGACGCCTCGCGCCTGCCCGCCGACATGGTCGCCTTCGCCAAGATCAAGCCGGGCGATACCGTCCTGGATATCTGGCCGGGCGGCGGCTATTGGAGCCGCATCTTCTCCAAGGTGGTCGGGCCCAAGGGCCAGGTAATCTCTTACGTCCCCGCCGAGATCACCGGCTTCAAGTCCGATCCGCTAGGCATCGCCAAGGCCATGGCCGCCGAGCCAGGCCTGGGCAATGTGCAGGTTGTGTCCGACCCGCTGGCCGCGCCGCCGCCGCCGCAGTTCCTGAACTCGCTCGACGTGGCCTGGACCTTCGAGAACTACCACGACTTCCACGATAGCTTCATGAAGGGCGCCGATGTCGACGCCTTCAACAAAGCCATCTTCGCGGCGCTGAAGCCCGGCGGTTACTACGTCATCGTCGACCACGCCGCCCCGGCCGGCTCGGGCCTGAAGAACACCGAGGACCTGCACCGCATCGATCCGGCCACCCTGCGGGCCGAGGTCGAGAAGGCCGGCTTTGTCTTCGACGGCGAGAGCAAGGTGCTGGCCAATCCGGATGATCCGAAGACCGCCCTGGTGTTCGACGCCGGCATCCGCGGCAAGACCGACCGCTTCGCCTACCGCTTCCGCAAGCCCAAGGCCTGACGCTGGCGCGGCGGGTCGCTTGGGTCGGCCCGCCAACCGCGCTACAACCTTCTGAATGAACGTCAGAGAACTGATCGCGCACAAGCGCGACGGCGCCGCCCTCAGCGATGAGGAGATCGGCTTCTTCGTCAAAGGCCTGGCCGACGGGTCCATTCCGTCCGAGCAGGCCTCGGCCCTCGCCATGGCCGTCTATTTCCAGGGCATGTCCTTCGAGGAGACGGCGGCGCTTACCGGCGCCATGGCCCGGTCTGGCGAGGTCATGCAGTGGGCCGGCCTGGTCGACGGGCCAGTGGTGGACAAGCATTCGACCGGCGGCATCGGCGACAAGGTCAGCCTGATGCTGGCCCCCATCGTGGCGGCCTGCGGGGCCTTCGTGCCGATGCTGTCGGGCAGGGGCCTGGGCCACACCGGCGGCACGCTGGACAAGATGGAGGCCATCCCCGGCTATAACGCCACGCCCGATACCGCCCTGTTCCGCAAGGTGGTGGCCGAGGTCGGCTGCGCCATCATCGGCCAGACCGGCCAGACCGGGCAGCTGGCGCCGGCCGACGGGCGGCTATACGCCATCCGCGACCTGACCGGGACGGTGGAGAGCATTCCGCTGATCACCGCCTCGATCCTGTCCAAGAAGATCGCCGCGGGGGTCGGTTCGCTGGTCATGGACATCAAGACCGGGTCGGGGGCCTTCATGGCCACCACTGAACGCGCCGAGGCCCTGGCCCGCAGCCTGATCGGCACGGGCGCGGCGGCGGGGATGACCATCCATGCCCTGATCACCGACATGGACGAGCCGCTGGGCGCCACGGCGGGCAACGCGCTCGAAGTGGCCGAGACGCTGGCCTACCTGCGCAACGAATACCGCGAGCCCCGGCTCGACGCCGTGGTCATGGGCCTGGCTGCCGAGATGCTGGTGGTGTCGGGCCTGGCGGTCGACGCCGTCACCGGCAAGGCCTTGGCCGAGGACGCGCTGGTCTCCGGCAAGGCCGCCGAGATCTTCGCCCGCATGGTCGTGGCGCTGGGCGGGCCGGGCGACCTTCTGGAGAACCAGGATCGCTACCTCGCCAAGGCGCCGGTCGTGCGGCCCGTCTTCCCGACGACCGCCGGGCTGATCCAGTCGGTCAACGCCCGCGACGTCGGCAACATCATCATCGACCTGGGCGGCGGCCGTCGGCGGGTCGAGGACGGCATCGACTTCGCCGTCGGCTTCGCAGGTTTCGCGCCGGTCGGCAGCGCTGTTGGCCCAGACCGTCCGATCGCCGTCGTCCACGCCGCCAGCGATGCCGCGGCGGAAGAGGCGTCGGAAAAGCTGAGAAATGCCTATATGATCGGTCAGACGCCACCGGCCCCGAGGGCCGTGCTGCACGACCTCATCACCCGCGCCTGATCGCGCGGACCAAGGACCCCAGTAATCTCATGCGCGCTTTCCTCTGCGTCCTCGATTCCTTCGGCATCGGTTCCGCCGACAACGCCGCCCCCGCCGAGCAGGGCGCGGACACCTTCGGCCACATCGTTGAGGCCTGCGCCAACGGCAAGGCCGACCGCGAGGGCCTGCGGACCGGTCCTCTGAACATCCCCAACCTGATAGCGTTGGGCCTGGGCCTGGCCGGCGAGGCCGCGCGCGGCGCGCCGCTGCCTCTGTTCCGCCCCCCTCACGCCGAAGGCCGCTACGGCTTCGCCCGCGAGATCAGCTTCGGCAAGGACACGCCCAGCGGCCACTGGGAGATGACCGGCCTGCCGGTGCAGTTCGACTGGGGCTATTTCCCGGAAGTCGACAGCTTCCCACAGCAACTGATCGCCGACCTGATTGAACAGGCTGGCCTGCCGGGCGTGCTGGGCAACAAGGCCGCGTCCGGCACCGAGATCATCGAGGAACTGGGCGAGGAACACATCCGCACCGGCAAGCCCATCGTCTACACCTCGGCCGACAGTGTGCTGCAGATCGCCGCCCACGAGACCCACTTCGGCCTGGAGCGGCTCTACCGAACCTGCGAGATCGCCCGCCGGCTGGTCGACGAGCACAATATCGGCCGCGTCATCGCCCGGCCCTTCCTCGGCGAGCGGGTGGGGGAGTTCAAGCGAACCACCAACCGCCACGACTATGCGGTGCCGCCGCACGGCGACACGCTCTTGGACAGGGCTAAGAATGGTGGGCGGGACGTGGTCGCCGTGGGCAAGGTGCCGGACATCTTCGCCGGGCGGGGCGTGACCCATCCGGTCAAGGCCGGCGACAATCCCTCGGTGTTCGTGGCTCTGATGGCCGGTCTGAAAGACAATGCCGACGGCTCGCTGATGGTCAGCAACTTCAACGACTTCGACACCCTCTACGGCCATCGCCGCGACGTCGCCGGCTATGCCGCGGCGCTGGAGCAGTTCGACACGTGGCTCCCCTCCATCCGCGCCGCCATGGCGCCGGGCGACCTGATGATCCTGTCGGCCGACCACGGCTGCGACCCGACCTGGCCCGGCACCGACCACACCCGCGAATATGTGCCGGTCATCGCCTTCGGCCCCGGCGTCGCGGGCGGGCCGCTGGGGCGGCGGGAGACGTTTGCGGACATTGGGCAGACCCTGGCCGCCCACCTGAAGCTGCCGGCCCTCGGGGCTGGCACGGCCTTCCTGTGAGGGAAGAGGATATGAGCAACATCCGCCTGATCGGCGACCACGCCCCCGCCCACGACGCACGAAACCCCGGCGTCCCCTTCGACCAGGCCTGGGTCGAGGCCGTGCGGGTCAACCTCTCAGCCGTCGAACGCCGCACCGGCACGCTCGGCGCCCGGCGCAGCGTCAAGAAGGACTGGCAGGCGGCCTGGCTGCTGCGGGCCGTGTCCTGCATCGACCTGACCACCCTGGCCGGCGACGACACCCCCGGCCGGGTCGAGCGTCTGTGCGCCAAGGCCCGCCAGCCAATCGCCCCGGAGATGCTCAGCGCACTGGGCCTCACCCACCTCACCGTCGGGGCGGTCTGCGTCTATCACGAGATGGTCGAGACCGCCGTCCGCGCCCTGGAAGGCACGGACATTCCCGTCGCCGCCGTCTCCACCGGCTTTCCGGCGGGCCTGTCGCCGCTCTCCACCCGCTTGGCGGAAATCGAGGCCTCGGTCGCCGCCGGGGCCCGCGAGATCGACATCGTCATCTCCCGCCGCTTCGTGCTGACCGGCGACTGGCAGGCCCTCTATGACGAGGTCCGCGCCTACCGCGAGGCCTGCGGGCCGGCCCATGTCAAAACCATCCTGGCCACCGGCGAGCTGGGCTCGATCGAGAAGGTCGGCAAGGCCTCGATGGTCTGCATGATGGCCGGCGCCGACTTCATCAAGACCTCGACCGGCATGGAGGGGGTCAACGCCACCCTGCCGGTCGGCCTGGTGATGTGCCGCCAGATCCGCGACTACCAGGAGCGCACCGGCCAGAAGATCGGCTTCAAGCCGGCCGGCGGCATCGCCCAGGCCAAGGTGGCCCTGAACTGGCTGGCCCTGATGAAGGAGGAGCTGGGGGACGAGTGGCTCAAACCCGACCTCTTCCGCTTCGGGGCCTCGCGCCTGCTGGGCGACATCGAGCGCCAGCTTGAGCACTTCCTGACCGGCCGCTACTCGGCCACCCACCGTCACGCCCTGGGCTGATCCGATGACCAAAGTTGCAGAGATCTTCGAGTCCATGGAATGGGGCCCCGCCCCCGAGGACGCCTCCAAGGTGCGGGCCTGGCTGGCCGAGCATCAGGACGGCTTCAAGCTGTTCATCGACGGCGCCTGGGTCGCCCCAAGCGGCAAGGCCAGCTTCGACGCCCTGAATCCCGCCACAGACGAGCCGCTGGCCAAGCTCGCCACCGGCAGCCCGAAGGACATCGACAAGGCCGTCGCCGCCGCCAAGGCCGCGCTCCCCGCCTGGTCCGCCACATCCGGCCACCAGCGGGCCCGCGTCCTCTACGCCATCGCCCGCCTGGTGCAGAAGCAGAGCCGCTTCCTGGCCGTGCTGGAGAGCCTGGACAACGGCAAGCCCATCCGCGAGACCCGCGACATCGACGTGCCCCTGGTCGCCCGCCACTTCTACCACCACGCGGGCTGGGCCCAGATCCTCGACCGCGAGTTCCCCGGCTATCAGCCGGTCGGCGTGGTCGGCCAGATCATCCCCTGGAACTTCCCGCTCTTGATGCTGGCCTGGAAGATCGCCCCGGCCCTGGCCTGCGGCAACACGGTGGTGCTCAAGCCCGCCGACCACACCAGCCTGACCGCCCTCTATTTCGCCGAGCTCTGCCAGGAGGCCGGCGTCCCCCCCGGCGTCATCAACATCGTCACCGGCGGCGCCGAGACCGGCGAGGCCCTGGTCGACCATCCCGACGTCGCCAAGATCGCCTTCACCGGCTCCACGGCCGTCGGCCGCCGCATCCGCCAGCGCACCGCCGGCTCGGGCAAGGCGCTGACCATGGAGCTGGGCGGCAAGTCGCCGTTCATCGTGCTGGAGGACGCCGACCTGGACGGCGCCGTCGAGGGCCTGGTGGACGCCATCTGGTTCAACCAGGGCGAGGTCTGCTGCGCCGGCAGCCGGCTGCTGGTCGAGGAGGGCGTCGCCGACAAGCTGATCGCCAAGATCAAGGCGCGCCTCGGCAAGTTCCGCCTGGGCGATCCGCTCGACAAGACCATCGACATGGGCAGCCTGGCCGCCCCCATCCAGAAGACCCGCGTCGGGGCCCTGGTCGAACAGGCGCGCGGCGAGGGGGCCCAGGTCTGGCAGGCCGACGTCGCCATCCCTACGAACGGCAGCTTCTATCCGCCGACCCTGCTGACCGGCGTCGGGACCGGCAATATCGCCTGGCGCGAGGAGATCTTCGGCCCGGTGCTGTCAGTGATGACCTTCCGCTCGGTGAAGGAGGCGGCCCAGCTGGCCAACCACAGCCGCTATGGCCTGGCCAGCGCCATCTGGTCGGAGAACATCAACCGCGCCCTGGAACTGGCCGCCGAGCTGAAGGCCGGGGTGGTCTGGGTCAACACCGCCAACCAGTTCGACGCCGCCGTGCCGTTCGGCGGCTACAAGGAAAGCGGCTTCGGTCGCGAGGGCGGCCGGGCAGGGCTCTACGAATACCTCAAGCCGGAGAAGGCCTGGCTCGACAAGGGCGAGGTGCGCCTACCCACGCCCGCCCGCCACGGCGGCGAGGGTCCCGCGCCGATGAGCGGCATCGACCGCACCGCCAAGAACTACATCGGCGGCAAGCAGACCCGCCCCGACGGCGGCAATACGCTGGAAGTGCTCGACCATCACGGCCGCTTCGCCGGCCGGGTCGGCGACGGCAACCGCAAGGACATCCGCGACGCCGTCGAGGCCGCCGTCGCCGCCGAGAGCTGGGGCAAGTCCGCCGCCCACCTGCGCGCCCAGATCCTGTTCTACATCGCCGAGAACCTCGACTATCGCGCCGCCGAATTCCGCGACCGTCTGGTCAGCCTGACCGGCGCCAGCGCCAAGGCGGCCGACCGCGAGGTCGCCGCCAGCACCGAGCGCCTGTTCGCCTACGCCGCCTGGACCGACAAGTTCGAGTCCCCGGTCCTCAACCCGCCCGGCCGCCAGCTGGCCATCAGCGTCCACGAGCCGCTTGGGGTGATTGGTGTGAGTTGCCCCGACGCCCCGCCGCTGCTGGGCTTCATCAGCCAGATCGCCCCGATCATCGCCATGGGCAACCGCTGCGTGATCGTGCCGTCACAGCGGTATCCGCTACTGGCCACCGACGTCTACCAGGTCCTGGAAACCTCGGACCTGCCCGGCGGCGTGGTCAACATCGTCACCGGCGAAGCCGACGCCCTGACCAAGACCCTGGCCGAACACGACAGCGTCGACGGGCTTTGGCACCACGGCAGTGCGGAGAGCAGCCGCATGGTCGAGTCGGGCTCGACGGGGAACCTGAAACGCACCTGGGTCAACAATGGCAAGGCGCGCGACTGGTTCGACAAGGCGACCGGGGAGGGGCCGGAGTTCCTACGTGCGGCGACGCAGGTTAAGTCGATCTGGGTGCCGTATGGGGATTGATCGGCCGGCTAACGCGGCGAATCCGGCGGCCGGATCAGGCCAGTGTAGCCGCCGACGGCGAAGGTCGCGAGCGCCCAACCCAACAGGATTTCGATCCACAGCCAGGCCGGCGTGAAATTGGCGCGGATGAGGCCGGCAAACCAGGCGCGCAGGCCCCGAACAGCCGCTGTCATCCAGTTCGACCCAAGGCCGCGCGTGAAAGCGGCGGCGCGGTCCAACACCGACAGCGGGCCGGCGGCGTACTGCGGATAGGAGGGCGCGCGCGTCTCGGTCGGTTGGATGGGATGCCAGCTGCGCTCCTGGCCAAGGTCGAGGACTGGCAGAAGCACATCCAGCGAGTAGACGGCCGCGTTGAACGGCGGAGACGGTCCCGTTGGTGAAGACGACTGGGACAGACTAGCTGTCGGCGCGATCAACCTCTGCTCACGAGCAGTGTCGAATACCACCGCGCCAAACAGCCATACTACCACCAGCCAGATAACGGCGCGAAAGGGCCGATACCCATGCCCCGCCGTCGCCCAGAGGACGAAGCGAATTGGCCAAAGCAGCAGGTTCGTGCCTTCGTTCAGATAAGCGCCCACGCCCAGGATTCTTCGTCGGTAGCGCGCCCGATTTTTCTTCAGATAGTAGGGGCTGAAGTCCTGGCGCCGATTGAGGGCCTGGAAAGCTCCTGCGAGGAATGACCAATAGTATGAGAACTCCGCCCTGGAGTAGTAATACACATTGAGGGCGACGCGTTTGATGTAGGATGGTGAAAGCGGCAAGTCTCGTCGCCATAGCTTCAATGAAGCGAGGGTCATGAGGATGTAGTTGCCTTCGCCCTGTAGGCCCGTGCTGGTCAGGACAGACGCCATTTGCAGATATGGCTGAGGTCGAAGCTGAGCGCTGCGAAATACCTTGGGTTGGCAGTTGAGCAAGGCCAGCCCGTATTGCGCCGTCTGTGAGGATTCGCCGAGCCGCCGGTAAACGCAACCGTCCAGCCACAGGCCGCCTGCGGGCGGAAGGGAATCTGGCTTAATATCCAGCGCGTCCAGGCGCGCGCCATCGAGCGTCAGGCATTCGACCTCAGCGCCTGGCCCAACGCAAAGGTCGCCGCCGATCTTGGCGTGTTTGAAGGTAACGTCTCCGTCGGACCTGAAATCTGCGCCGGGAAGCAACGGGTCGCGCCGCAGGAATACACTGCCCTTGATGACGCACCGGTCGGCGTTGAGGGCGTCAAATCCCGGCGCCGTGAACAAGCCGTTCTGGCAGTCAAGGTTGCCGTCGATCGAGGCGTCCGCGAAGTTGACCCGCCCAAAGGCGCTGAACGCCCCTGACAGGAAGACCGAATTGGCGGTCGTGGAGGAATCCGCATCGAGAGCGACGTCGTCCGGATTGAGAAAGAATCCGTTCCAACAGCCCAGTCGACCCAGCAGTTTGGTGCGAACGAAGCTCACGGCGCCGAAAGCGCGGAAATTGTCTGTCAGGAAGACGCTGGCGCCGATTTCGGCTGCGTCCGCCTGCAGGGGAAACTCCGGCGTCCACCGGGGCGAACCGGGCCCCTCAAGCCATGTGCGAAGGCCGGGCTGGATCAGGTCGCCAAGGCGAGCCAGTGCCTGGCCGGCGTGAACCGCCCAGGCCTCCACGGTGACCCGGGCGGCGATGACTTCCGATATCCGGCCGTCGCCCCTCCGGCGCTTGTAGATTTCCTGTCGAACGCCCGGCGCCAGCCCCAGATCCTGGCCGCTCATCGTGTTGGCGGTCGTTTCAATATCGCGCGCCAGCTCCTCGACGCTGTTCAGAGTCAGCCAGGGGCGGAGGCTGGCTTGCGCCCGTCGCTGGCTCTCCTCGGCGGACTCCTGGTCGGGATTGTCCAGCGCCGCGCGCGGCGGACGCTGAGCGCCATCGCGGGTCATCGGCAGAATGGTCGTGTTCCACTGCGTCGGGAGATCGAGGGCGAGCAGCGCATTGCCCAATCCCAGGGCTCCGCCAATTTCCGCGCCGCGAAGGTTAATCGCGAGGGCCACAATATTATACAGGTCGAGGTCGCTGTGGATCTTGGTCTTGTCGGCGCTGAGCCAGGGGAAGGTCGAGCCGTTGCAGTTGAAATAGCCGAGTTCGGCGCCGTTCAGCAGGATGGGCAGTTCGAACCGACAGTTCGTGAAGCGGATGGCGCGGTCGAATTTGATGAAGGACAGGTCGAGCAGGCCTGTCACCTTGACGCCGGTCATCTGCGCGCCGTCCCAGGCGACCCGGAGCGGCTTGAGGGTATCATCAACCCAGTCGGCCTTCAGCACCGCCTGGTATCGAAGCAGGGCCTCGCGGATTTCGATGGCGGTGATGGTCTCGACAGCGTCGGGGCCGGCCAGAATTCCCGCCCCGTCGGGCGCCGCGGTGCGATCCTGCCCGGCCGGGGTCCTTAGCGGCCTCCGGTCAGGGCGCGCTTGGGCCGTGGGGTGGTGCGGACCGGCGGATCGGGGGGCGTGCCTGCGGCGCCAGTCCGTCGACCAGACTTCGCCGCCCGCCCAGGCGTCGAAAAGGCTCTGCACGATCTCGGGACGAGGTGCGGCCGGTCCGGCCTGAGGCTCCGGCGCCTGGCTTGACACTGTGGACTGGCTCACATCGCCCCCCGGCGGCTTCAAGCTGAGGGAACTATGCCTCCCATCGCAGGGGTTGTGCCAGTATTCTCTTTTGGCGCGAATTTCGGCGCCTCTTTTGTTCGTGGCCCTTTGGCGCCGGGCATGTCCCCGAATGCTCCCGCCGCGCCGAAAGAAGAGGGGTCCGAAGAAAATGGGTCAGAGTCATTTCCGCCCCCGCCCCGACGCCCACTTCACCCGTGACCCTCGGCCCTATACAACCACAGGCGCAGTGCGGGGGTGGTTTTGGGGCTGGCTGTTGAGGATGTGGAGCGACTGGCGCCTGACCAGGGTTCGCTGGTGGCCGCCCGTAAGCTGCTCAAGCCCGGTCTCTGGCCGGCCCGGGGCGCCGACGCCGGAGGGCGGCTGATCTGGGGCGAGTGCCAGGGGTCCGGATCGACGCCTTATCGGGTCTGCGCCGCGACCGACGACCTGGGCTACAAATGCAGCTGCCCCAGCCGCAAGTTTCCCTGCAAGCATTCCCTGGCCCTGTTCTGGGCGCGGGTCGAGACGCCCCAGGCCTTCGCCGTGGGCGAGCCGCCCGACTGGGTGGGAGACTGGCTGTCACGGCGGCGCGGCAAGACCGGCGGGGCTCCAGCGGCGGCCGACGCTCCACCACCGCCCGCCAAATCCGCCGCGGCCGCCCTGACCGAAGAGGTCGAGCCTGTCGCCGATGAGAAGGCCGAGGCCCGGGCCGCCGCCGCGCGCGAGCGGGCGCGGCTGGGGCGGGAGGCGGCGGTGTTGGCCGGCCTGGACGATCTGGAGCGCTGGATCGGCGACCTGCTGGAACAGGGCCTGGCCAGCTTTCCCGCCACGGCGGCCAAGGCCTGCCGCGCCGCCGCCCAGCGGCTGGTCGACGCCAAGGCCCCCGGGCTGGCCGCGCTGGTCGACGACCTGCCGCGCCGGCTGTTCACGGTCCACGAGACCCAGCGGCCCGCGTTGATGATCCGCGAGCTGGGTCAGCTGACCCTGGCCGCACAGGCTTATCGCCGTCTCGAGTCCCTGCCGGCCCCGCTGCAGGCCGACGTGCGCCGGCTGATCGGCTGGTCGCCGCGCCGCGAAGACCTGCTGACCGATCCGGCAGCCGGGCGGGCGGCCGGGGCCTGGACCGTGGTCGCGGCCCGCTCCGAAGTGCAGCCCGACAACCTGCGCCGGGTCGAGACCTGGCTGTTCGGCGGCGCGGCGGAGGCGCCCGGCTTCGCGGTCCTGGTCGACTTCTATCCGGTCTCGGCCGGTCAGGCGGGCCTGACCTTCCGGCCCGGCGAGGCTTTCAGCGGCGAGCTGGTCTTCTACCCCTCGGCGGCGCCGTTGCGCGCCATACTGGCCACGCGAGGCGGCGACGCACCGGCGCAATGGCCCGCGGGAGAAGGTCTGGGCCAGGCCCTGGACAGCTGGGACGCGGTGCTGGAGCGCCAGCCCTTCCAGCGGCAGTGGCCGGTCCGGGCCACCGGCGTGACCATAGCCCGGGGCGGCGATGGCCTGGTGGCCGTGGACGCCGACGGCGCGACGGCGGCGCTCGACACGGCCCAGCTGTCACGGGCGGCCAGTCTGGTTGGGTTGGGCGAAGTCGATCTGACTGGGCTCTGGGACGGCGAGCGGCTGTCGCTGTTCACCGCCGAGACGGCCATCGGCCGATGGTTCGAGGCCGCTTGATGACCCTCGCGACTGACCTGGCGGCCCTGGAGGCGTGGAAACGCCGGTTCGTTTCCGGCGCCGCGCGTGGGGGCGCTCCGCCCTCGACAACTCCGCCCCTCACGGTCCTGGCGCTGGCCGGGCAGCATGAGCGCTTCCAGCGCCCGCCCGCCATGGCGCCGGCCGCCGGGCGCGCGCCCATGGCCGACCCGCGACCGCTGCTGGGCGAGGCCGCTCGCGCGCCGTTCCGTCGCCTGTGTCGCCAGAAGCCGGGCAACGTGGTCGGCCAGATGCTGATGCGCGCCGCCTTCGACCGTCTGGCGGAGGCGGGCCTGAGGCCGCATCCCTTCGATCTGCCGGAAGCTGAGCCCTGGCTGCGTCAGACGCCGGGGCGGCTGGGGCCGGCCGAGCACGCCTACCTTGAGGCGGCAGGGCAGGGCGGGGATGCGCCCTCGACCTCCTTCAGCGCCGACTGGACCGAGGGCGCCAAGGCCGAACGCCTGCGCTATCTGCAGCAACAGCGCCTGGCCGACCCCGCCGCCGGCCGTAGCCTGATCGAGGGCCGGCTGCCCGAGGAGGCCGCGGCGGTGCGGGTCGAGATGATCCGGCTGCTGGCGCAGGGGCTGGGCCCGGACGACTATCCGCTGCTGCAGGCCCTGGCGGCGGACAAGGCCGAGTCGGTGCGGGGCGCGGCGCGCGAGCTGTTGGGCCGCACCCCTGGCGCGCCGGACTATGACGCCCGGGTCGCCCGGCTGGCCGAGGCGCTGACCCTGAAGAAGGTCGGCCTGCTGGGCGGTCGGCGGCGACTGGAGTGGCGCACGCCGTTGAAGGGCAAGGACCAGCTGGCGACCGTCGAGGCCGCCTTCGTCGGGCTGCGCCTCACTGATCTGGCGGCGGCGCTGGGGGTTAGCGTCGCCGATCTGCTGGGGGCGGCCGAGGAGCCGATGCTGGCCCTGGGCCTGGCCCACGCCGCCCTGGCCGAGGGGCGGGATGGCGTCCTGACCGCCCTGGCCAAGCCGTTGGCGACCTATCCTGTCCCCTTCCTGGTTCAGCACCTTGCCGAGCCCCTGGCCCAGGCCGCGCCCCGGCTGCGGGCGCGTTGGGTCGGCCAGGCGATCGAGGCCTCACCGCCCTCGGTGCTCTACGACATCTACAGCTGGTCGCAGATGCAGGCCGCGCTCGAGGCGCCGCTGCCTGTCTCGGTCATATCCCGCCTGCTGGGCGGTCCCAGCTGGAAATCCATTGTCGGGGCGGTGCGCGACGGCGCCAGCCCCGACCCGCTGGCGGGTCTCGCCGCCCTGACGTCCCGCGGCTCGGCCCGAGCCCTGCTGGCGGCCCTGCAGGCCATCAGCCCAGGCGCCGGCCCGGCGCTCGACTACGCCCAGTTCCTGACCACCCTGCCGCCCGTTGCGGACGAGGAAACCCGATGACCGACACCCAGCTGCGGCTTCCGGCCGAGACCCAGTACCAGGCCGAGCTGACGGCGCTCGCCGCCGGCGACAAACGGGCGCGGCCGGCCGGCTGGCGGCTGTCGCCCCAGGCGGTGGTCGACTACCTGCTGGGCGGCAAGGCCGGGGACGGCACGCCGATCAGCGCCAAATATGTCGGTTCGCGTCGCCTCATCGAAACGGCGGTCGCCACCCTGGCCACCGACCGGGCCCTGCTGCTGCTGGGCGTGCCGGGCACGGCCAAGTCCTGGGTTTCCGAACATATCGCCGCGGCGATCAGCGGCGACAGCCAGCTGATCATCCAGGGCACCGCCGGCACCGACGAGAACCAGATCCGCTACGGCTGGAACTACGCCCAGCTGCTGGCCCACGGGCCGTCTCGCCAGGCCCTGGTCGCCACGCCGATGATGCGGGGCATGGAAGACGGCAAGCTGGTGCGGATCGAGGAACTGACCCGCATGGGCGCCGATGTGCAGGACACCCTGATCACCGTCCTGTCGGAAAAGATGATGCCGATCCCGGAGCTGAACGAGGCGATCTACGCCAGGCGCGGCTTCAACATCATCGCCACCGCCAACAACCGCGATAAGGGCGTCAACGAGCTGTCCTCGGCGTTGAAGCGGCGGTTCAACGTGGTGGTGCTGCCGCTGCCGTCCAGCGTCGAGGAGGAGGCCGGCATCGTCCGCAAGCGGGTGGCCGAACTGGGCGCGGGCCTGGACCTGCCGCCGATCGCCCCGGCCGACGCCGAGATCGAGCGAGTGGTGAAGATGTTCCGCGAACTTCGCGAGGGCCAGACCCTGGATGGACGGCTGAAGCTCAAGGTGCCGTCTTCGACCCTGTCCACCGCCGAGGCCATCGCGGTGACCATCGGCGCCTGGGCCGAGGCAGGGCATTTCGGCGGCGGCAAGATCGACGCCGGGTCTCTGGCCGGCAACCTGGTCGGGGCGGTGGTCAAGGACCCGGTGCAGGACACCCTGGTGCTGCAGGAATATCTCGAGACGGTGGTGCGCGAGCGGTCCGGCTGGAAGGATCTCTATACGGCGATCAAGGACGTGCTCTGAGCATGACCGTCCAGGTCGAGATCTTCGGCGTCCGCCACCATGGTCCGGGTTCGGCCCATGCGCTGGAGCGCGCCCTTGACGCCCTCGACCCCGCCGTCGTGCTGATCGAGGGACCGCCCGAGGCCGACGGGCTGGTCGCCTTGGCCGGGTCAGAAGCCATGCGACCGCCGCTGGCCCTGCTGATCTATGCGACCGACGAGCCGGCGGTGGCCAGCTTCGTGCCCTTCGCCGAGTTTTCGCCGGAGTGGCTGGCCATGCGCTGGGCGGTGCGACGCGGCCGGCCGGTGCGGTTCATCGACCTGCCCTATGCCGTGGGCATCGCCGAGCGCCTGCGGGCGCCGGAAGCTGACGTGTCGCCCGAGCCGGTCGAGATCGATCCCCTGGTCCGCGACCCGCTCTCAGCCCTGGCCGAGGCGGCCGGCTGGGACGATGGCGAGGCCTGGTGGAATGCGGTGGTCGAACAGGCCGCCTCCGCCCCGGCCGTGTTCGACGCCGTGGAGACAGCCATGACCGCCTTGCGGGCGGCGGCGGAGGGGCGCGCCGATCCGAACGCCGAGCGGGAAGCCAAGCGCGAGGCCTGGATGCGGCTGGCCATCGCCGAGGCGGCGCAGGCCGGCGAGGGCCCCATCGCCGTAGTGGTCGGCGCCTGGCATGTCCCGGCCCTGCGCCAGAAGGTCCCCCTCGGCCAGGACCGCAGCCTGGTGCGCGGCCTGTCCCGCGCCAAGACCTCGGCCACCTGGACCCCCTGGACCGACGCCAAGCTGGCCGCCGCCTCGGGCTATGGGGCGGGCGTGGTCTCGCCCGGCTGGTATGGCGCGGTGTGGCGCGAGCTGCGGCGCGGCGGGGGAGAGCCGCTCGATCTGCGCCGCCTGACCGCCGACTGGCAGAGCCGCGCCGCGGGGCTGTTGCGCGAGGCCGGAACGCCGGTCTCGACCGCCTCGGTCATCGAGGCGGCGCGGCTGGCCGAAAGCCTGGCGGCTCTGCGCGACCGGCAAGTCCCAGGCCTGCAGGAGATGCGCGACGCCAGTCTGGCGGTGATCTGCGGCGGCGAACCGGCGCCCCTGGCCTTGATCGAGGCGCGGCTGATCATCGGAACCCGGGTCGGCGAGGTCGATCCCGACGCCCCCCAAACGCCACTTCAGGCCGACCTTTCCCGCCAGCAGCGCCGCCTGCGACTCAAGCCCGAGGCTCTGGCCCTGGAGGCGGCGCTGGACCTGCGCACCGAGGCGGGCCTGGACAAATCGATCCTGTTCAACCGACTGGCGCTGATCGGCATTCATTGGGCCAAGCCGCTCGATCCGGGCGGCAGCCGGGGCACCTTTCGCGAGCGCTGGGTGCTGGAGTGGACGCCCGGCCTGTCGATCGCCCTGGTCGAGGCTCTGGTCTGGGGGACCACCGTGGCGGACGCCGCCGCCGCCCGCGCCCTGGCCCAGGCCCGCGACAGCCGGGACCTGGCCACGCTTTCCGAACTGGTGCGGCAATGCCTGCTGGCTGGGCTGCAGGAGGCGGCCGAACAGGCGATGGATCGGCTGCAGGCCATGGCGGTCGACTCCGTCGATGTCGCGCCCTTGATGGACGCGGCCCCGCCCTTGGTGCAGGTGCTGCGCTATGGGGCCGCCCGCGAGGTTCCCGAGGCGCCGCTGCGCCGGCTGGTCCACACCCTGACCGAACAGATCTGCGTTGGCCTGGCGGTGGCGTCGCGGAGCCTGGACGCCGACGCCGCGGCGGCCATGAACCAGCGGATTCTGATCTTCGACCGGGCCCTGACCCTGTTCGAGGACGAAGTCCTTGCCGGCGACTGGATGGCGGCCCTGGCGCGCGTGCTGGCCGATAGCCAGGCCGCCGCCATGGTGCGCGGCGCGGCCGCCCGGCGGCTGCACGAGCGCGGCGCCGCCCCAGCCGCCGAAACCGCCAGGACCCTGTCTCTGGCCCTGTCGCCGGCCCAGCCGGCGCCGGAGGCCGCCGCCTGGCTGGAGGGCTTCCTGGGTGGCGATGGCGAACTGCTGCTGCACGACCACGCCCTGTTCGCCGTCATCGATGACTTTGTCGTCGGGCTGCCGGTGGAGAGCTTCGAGCTGCTCCTGCCGGCCTTCCGCCGCGCCTTTTCCGGCCTGGATAGCTATCAGCGTCGCCGGCTGCTGGATCTCAGCGGCACACCGTCCGGCGCCGCCCGCCCCGCGCCGACCCCGATGGCGGTTGACAATCCAGCCTTCGATCGGAGCCTGCCGCTGCTCAAGCTGATCCTGGGACTAGACGCATGACCGGCGAGATCGATCAGGCCGAGCGCCGCCGCCGCTGGCGACTGGCGATTGGGGGAGAGGCGGGCGAGCTGAGCCAGCGCGACGGCCGGCTCGATGCGGCGTTGAGCGCGCTCTACGACGCGCCTCAGGAGGGCCGGAAGGCCGGGCTGGGCGGTTCGGCGCCGCGCGTCGCCCGCTGGCTGGGCGACATCCGCGAGTTCTTCCCGGCCCCCGTCGTCCAGGTCATGCAACGCGACGCCTTCCAGCGGCTGGGCCTGCGCCAGATGCTGTTGGAGCCCGAACTGCTGGCCACCATCCAGGCTGACGTTCACCTGGTCGCCGACCTGGTCTCGCTGCGGGCCGCCATGCCCGAGAAGGTCAAGGCGACCGCCCGCGAGGTCGTCGGCCGGGTCGTGCGCGAACTTATGGCGCGACTGGAAGACAAGACCGTGCAGGCAGTGCGCGGGGCCCTCAACCGCGGCCAGCGGACTAACCGTCCCCGCTTCAGCGACATCGACTGGCCGCGCACGATCACCCGCAACCTGCGCCACTATCAGGCCGAGCACCGCAGCATCGTCCCCGAGCAGCTGGTCGGACACGGCCGTCGCACCAAGCGCACCAACCTGGAGCAGGTCATCCTCTGCCTGGACCAGTCGGGCTCAATGGCCCCATCGGTCGTCTATGCCTCGATCTTTGGGGCGGTCCTGGCCTCGATTCCCGCCATCGCCACGCGGCTCATCGCCTTCGACACCGCCGTCCTCGACCTGTCCGAGGACCTGGCTGATCCGGTGGACCTGCTGTTCGGCGTGCAGCTGGGCGGCGGCACCGACATCAACCAGGCGCTGGGCTACTGCCAGCAGCAGATCACCGAGCCGGCCCGCACGCACCTGATCCTGATCACCGACCTGTATGAAGGCGGCGACGCCCAGGCCATGCTGACCAAGGCCGCGGCCCTGGTCGCATCGGGGGTCAATCTGGTTGTGCTGCTGGCCCTGAGCGACGAAGGCAAGCCGGCCTCGGACGCCCGCATGGCCGCGGCCATGGCCGCCCTGGGCTGTCCGGTCTTCGCCTGCACGCCCGACCAGTTCCCGGACCTGATGGCGGCGACGCTGCGGCGCGAGGATCTGCACGCCTGGGCGGCGTCCCGGGATATCGCGATGGCGCGAGGCTAGACCTTCTCCTCTAAACCTGAGGACCCAGCGGCGAAGACGCTGCCGGTGCGTTTCTGGCATTCGAGGCAGCTGCAGGAGGCTGTCCGGCTGGTCATGGGCGCGTCTCCCTATGGCGTGTCCTTGGGCGGCGGGACGTCGAGCATCTGCGCCGCCTGCCGCTGCTCCTCCTTCACTGCCGCGTTCCGCTTGCGGGCGCGCAGGACATAGTAGGCCAACATGCCGGTCATCCCGATGATGATCAGGCCATCGAGCGCCAGGCTCAGGATGTCGTGGACGATCGGGTTCATGCCGGATCCACCGTCACCCGCCGCATGTGCCGCCGCTGCCCCGGATAGTCGTTCAGGGCATAGTGCCAGACCGAACGGTTGTCCCAGAAGGCCAGCGAGCCGGCACGCCAGGCGAAGCGGCAGGTGAAGGCCTCCTGCCGGCTGTGCTCGAAGAGGTAGTCGAGCAGGGGCTTGGATTCCCGCCGCGTCCAGCTGTCGATGCGCATCGTGAAGGCTGGGTTGACGTAGAGCGCCTTGCGGCCGTTCTCCGGGTGGACCTTGACCATCGGGTGGATGAACTCGCCGGCCAGGCCCTCCGCCTCGGCCACCACCATGGACGAGCGCTTCTGGGCCGAGGCGCCCTTGGCGCTGTATTCCTTGCCGGCCGAATGCACGGCGTTGAGGGTCTCGAGCGTCGCTTTCAGCCCGTCCGACAGGGCGTCGTAGGCGGCGGCCTGGCTGGCGAACAGGGTGTCGCCGCCCCATTCGGGGACCTCGACCGCATAGAGGATCGAGCCGATTGACGGGGTCTCCAGGAAGCTCATGTCGCTATGCCAGCCGCCGCCGAAGTTCAGCTTGTCGGAGGGCTCCTTGATGATCTCCATGACCTCCGGGTGGCTCGCCATGCCCTTGACGTAGGGATGGATGTTCAGCGGCCCGAAGCGGCGGCCGAAGGCCAGGTGCTGGTCCGGGGTCAGTTGCTGGTCGCGGAAGAAGATCACCTGGTGCTCGACATAGGCGGCGCGGATGGCGGCGATAGTTCCATCGTCCAGGGGCTGAGAGAGATCGACGCCGCCGATCTCGGCCCCCAGCGCGCCGGCGACCTTGCGGACGCTGATCGTGTTGTGGCCCACGGGAGTCTCCTTGATTTTAAGCGGGTTACGGGCGGAAAACCGCTTCACACTTTTCCTCAACCCGCTCTAGACCCGCACCAGGCTGACGCCACCGTCGACACTGATGGTCTGGCCAACCACATAGTCGCCGGCCCGGCTGGCCAGATAGATGGCCACACCCGCCATGTCCTCGTCCGTACCGATACGGCGCGAGGGGATTTGCTTGGCGACCTCGTCAGCGTGATCGCGGGCGGCAAGGTTCATATCGGACTGGAAGGCGCCCGGCGCGATGCCGCTGACCACGATATTGTCCTCGATCAGCCGCAGGGACATCCGCTTGGTCAGATGCACGAGGCCCGCCTTCGAGGCGGCGTAGCTGTAGGTCTCCTGCGGGTTGACCGCGGTGCCGTCGATGGAGGCGATGTTGATCACCTTGGCCGGCTGGTCGGCGGTGGCGGCGGCGCGCAAGGCGCCGATCAGGGCCTGGGTCAGGAAGAAGGGGGTCTTGAGGTTGAGGTCGACGACCTTGTCCCAGCCCTTTTCCGGAAACTCATCGAACGGGGCCAGCCAGGCGGCGCCGGCGTTGTTGACCAGGATGTCCAGCTTGGGTTCGAGGGCCATGTAGGCCTTGGCCAGTTCGGCGATGCCTTCCGGTGTCGAGACGTCGGCCGGGATGGCCTTGCAGAACCCGCCCCCGGCCGACAGCTCGGCGGCGGTGTCGCGGGCGACACCGGCCTTGCGGTTGGAGATGTAGACCCTCGCCCCCTGGGCGATGAAGCCGGCGGCGATCATCCGGCCGATCCCGCGCGAGCCGCCGGTAATCAGGGCCGTGCGGCCGGCGAGGGAGAAGAGGTCGGTCGGCTTGGCAGTCATGGGGGCGTTTCCTGGCTTTGTTGCACGCGACCCTAAAGCCATGGCCGAGCGTGGCAACCCGTTGCGGTCTCGGATTTTGGGCGTCCAAACCGACCTCGCCAGGATGGGTTGAGTCTGTTAGCGTTCACTAGTTTGTTCCACGGCCCAAGGTGCTGGCGCCGTGTCGGGGGGAATTATGGCGACCATCAAGCTTACCGCCGACCGCACGGTCCAGGCGGGTGAAACCGTGGCCTTCGTCAACGATGCCACGGGTTTCCGCTTCGATGCGGACGTCTCGCTGATCAATTTCGGCACGATCAGCCTGGCCTCGACGTTGAACTACACCAACGTTTACGGTTTCACGGACAATGTCGCGGTCTCGGTCTCCAAGATCACCAACAAGACGGGCGGGATCGTCAGCGTCGCGACGACCGGACTGAACGCCGACGCCTACGGGTTCTACGCCGGCGGCAGCAGCTCGGACCTCGAGAACAACGGCCAATGGACGGTCTCGTCCAAGCGCGACGCCTTTGGCCTGTCGGTGTGGGATTCCGGGTTCGTTTTCAAGAACACCGGCGTCTTCAGCGTCACCGGCGAAGATAACGCAACCGGCGTGTGGATGGTCAATGGCGGCTCGTTCAGCAATACCGGCTCGATCACCGTCACCGGCTTCAACGGCGCGCTGGGACTCTATGTCGGCTATGCCGCAACCCTGACCAACAGCGGTTCGATCACCGTCATCGATCACACCGCCGCGCGCGACAGCACCGCCGTGCAGCTCGCCGACAACGACCCTAGCACCTTCAACAATGCCGGCGTGCTGACAGGCGACTACGCCATCCGGCTCAGCGACCAAGCGCCGTCGCAATATGTCGCCCAGACGGTGAACAACAGCGGCCAGATTCACGGGGCCATCGACCTGGCGCGGGGGAATGACAAGGTCGTCAACACCGGCCTGATCGACGGCGAAGTGCTGCTGGGCCAGGGCGCCGACATTTTCGACGGGACCGGCGGACAGCAGAACGGCGTCGTGCGCGGCGGCGACGGTAATGACGCCCTGACCGGCGGGGCCAATGCCGACTACCTGTTCGGCGAGTTCGGGGCGGACACCATCAAGGGCGGTGGCGGCGATGATGTCATCGACGGCGGCCGCGACAGCGACAACCTGGACGGCGGGGCAGGCTTCGACACGCTATCCTTCGAGGGCGCCACCTATCGCGCCGTGGTCGATCTGGCGGCCGGCACGGCTGACGATATCGGCCTCGACACCATCACAGGCTTCGAGCGTGTGGTGGGCAGCCGGTTCGACGACACCCTGAAGGGCGGCGCGGCGGGAGACACACTCGAGGGCCGCGACGGCGCCGACACGCTCTTCGGCGGCGGTGGTTCCGACGTCCTGGTCGGCGGACGGGGCGCCGATGTCCTGACCGGCGGCGCGGGGGTTGACACCTTCCAGTTCGCTCTGGGCGATGGCGCCGACATTGTCACCGACTTCGCAGGCGCCGCGGACGTCATCCAGATCTACGGCTATGCGACCGGCCAGCTGGTCCAGCAGGGCGCCGACACGCTGATCGTTCTGTCGCCGACCGACAGCATTCTCGTGCGCAACGCCGCGCCGGCCGACCTCACCGCCGCCAATCTGATCTTCCATACAGGCGCGGCGCCATCGCCGCCGCCATCGCCAGTCCCGCCCTCCTGGAGCGCGACCCCGATGGTGCTGGAAACCGATCTGCACATCATGGCGGGGGAAGTGTTCGACGTCGCGACCGACGGCGCGGCGCTGACCCTGACCTATTCCCAGTACACGCGCGGCCCCGGAGCCGGTCCCGGCCTGGCGATCGATGGCAGCCTTCTGGTCGCCTCGCACACCGCCGGCGCCAAGGCCGTCGGAGTGACCCAGGTGTCGGGCAACGACTACGACGGCAAGACCTTCACCATCGGCTTAGCCGGGGTGATGCGGGTGACCGCGGACGGCGCCGGCGCCACGGCGAGGGGCATGGATGTCGCCAGCCGTGGGTTCAACTTCACCAATGCCGGCCTGATCGAGGTCTCTGCCGCCGGCGACGCCACCGGCGCCTTCGTCCAGTCCCTGTCGGAGGACTACCGGTTCCGCAATGACGGGTTTATCCACGTTGTCTCAGGCGCGGTAGCCAGTGGCGTCGATCTCTGGGAGGGCGGCGCCTTCGAAAACCGCGGCCAGCTGGTTGTGGACAGCGTGCAGGCGGGCCTGGGCGTCTATCTGGCCGGCATGGGCTACACGTTCAGCAATTCCGGCTCAATCATCGTCAACGACCAGACCCAGGCGCTCGACAGCGTCGCTGTCTCGGTCAACAGCTACAACGACGGCCAGATTATCAACAATTCCGGCCTGATCCAGGCCGACTACGCCTTCCGCGACGTCTATAGCGTGGTTAACGTCATCAACAATTCCGGCACGATCCGCGGCGTGCTGGACATGGCCATGGGCGCCGACACGGTGTCCAACACGGGCCTGATTGCTGGCCTAGTGCTGATGGGCGCGGGCGACGATCTCTATGACGGGACCGGCGGCCACCAGACGGGCCTAGTCCGGGGCGGCGACGGGGCCGACACGCTCAAGGGCGGGGTTGATACCGACTTCCTGCTGGGCGAAGCCGGGAACGACGTCCTTCAGGGCGGCGCCGGCGGCGACCGGCTGGCGGGCGGGGTCGGCGCCGACACCTTGACCGGCGGGGCCGGGGGCGACGTGTTCGTCGCCGGCCTTGGCGACGGCCAGGACCGTATCGTCGACTTCCAGGTCGGGACCGACTGGATCGATCTCAGCGCTTTCGGCGACTACAGCTCTATCGTCCAGCAGGCCGCCGACACGGTGGTCACTTTCCGCGATGGCGGCTCGATGCTGCTGGTCGGGATCCAGGCTTCGGCCCTGACCAGCGCCAGCTTCATTGGCTTGGCCATGGCGCCGCCCCCAGCGGGCGCGCCGCCCGTGTTCCCGCTCAACGAGTTCATCGGCACAGCAGGATCGGACAGCCTGAACGGAACCGCCGAAGCCGATCACTTGGTGGGCCTGGACGGGAACGACGGCCTCTATGGCGGCAAGGGCAATGACGTGCTCGAGGGCGGGGCGGGCAACGACATCCTCTCGGACGGCCAGGGCAATGACTCGTTCGACGGGGGCGATGGGACTGACCGCCTCTATCTGACGTCCGTCACCGATCCGCTGACTGTGGACCTGGAATTGACCGGCTGGCAGGCGACCGGTTCAGGCTACATCAGGGTGGCCAATATCGAGGATGTGAACGCCGGCCAGGGCGGCAGCACCATCTACGGAACCGAGGGCGCCAATCGTCTGGTCGCGGAATATGGCAGCGCCGACGACCATCTGTACGGACGCGGTGGCGACGACATCCTTCAGGGCGGCGTCGGCAACGACCTCATGGACGGCGGCGACGGCAACGACGTGCTGGACGACACCTACGGGGCCAACAACTTCTTCGGCGGCGCCGGCGATGACCAGATCTATGCCTATCCGATGGCCGGAACCACTGTCGATGGCGGCTCCGGCGTCGATACGCTGACCATCGGCATGCCGTTCGAGGCCGCGGCGACGCAGATCAGCATGGCGGCCGGGACCGTGGTCTCGAACGGGCAGGTGCTGGTCACCTTTACCGGCATCGAGCATCTGAATGTGGCCGGCTCACAGGCCGCGGACCAGCTTTCCGGCGGGGCGTTCGCGGACACGCTGAACGGCGGTCGGGGCGACGATGTCATCGACGGCGGCGGCGGGGACGATGTTCTGCTGGGCGGGTCAGGCAACGATGACATCCGCGGCGGGGCGGGTTCGGACACGGCCTGGTTTGCCGGAGCGCCTGGGGTGCGTGTCGATCTGCGCATCACTGGTCCACAGGACACCAATGACGGCCTGGATACCTTCACCAGCATAGAGAACCTTCGGGGTTCGGATGGCGGGGACATCCTGACCGGCGACGCCAACGCCAACATTATTGCGGGCGAGTATGGCATCGATACGCTGAGCGGAGGCGGCGGAGACGACATCCTCTACGCCGGCGCCGTCACCGATCCAGCTAGCGACCCTTACGCCAACACCCTCAACGGCGACGACGGAAACGACCACCTATGGGGCTCCGTGGCCGGCGACACCCTCTCGGGCGGCGCCGGGACGGATTGGCTGAACGGCGGCAAAGGGAACGACACCCTGACCGGCGGCGCCGGCGCCGACACCTTCGTCTTCGCGCGGGGCGACGGGGCCGACACCATCACCGACTTCGAGGTCGGTGTGGACCAGATTGATGCCTCGGCGTTCGGCGTGGTCCAATCGGTCGCCCAGGCCGGGGCAGACACGCTGATCACATTTTCGGCGGGCGACACTGTTCTGCTGACCGGTGTCACGGCCTCGCTGATCACCTCAGCGAGTGTGATCGGCGCGACCCTGCCCCCGCCGCCACCGCCCCCGCCGGCCGTGTCGCCGCCGCCGGTGACCTATGCGCGGACGATCAACGGCAACAACAACAACAACACCTCCAGGGGCGATAGCCGCAACGACCAGATTAACGGCCTGGGCGGCAACGACGTCCTCAGTGGCCTGGGCGGTTCCGACCGTCTGGACGGCGGGGTCGGCAACGACCAGCTCAACGGCGGCGATGGCGACGACATCCTGATCGGCGGGGCCGGGACCGACATCCTGACCGGCGGAGCGGGGAGCGACGTCTTCGTGTTCTCGCCGGGCGGCGGGTCCGACACGGTCACCGACTTCGTGGTCGGCCAGGATCTGATAGACGCCTCGGCGTTCGGCGCGATCCAATCGATCGCCCAACAGGGTACCGACACCCTGATCACCTTCTCGGCCGGGGAAACGGTCCTGCTGCAGGGCGTCACCGCCTCACAGATCACCACGGCCAGTGTGATTGGCGCGACCCTTCCGTCGCCGCCGCCTCCACCGGCGCCCCCGCCGAGCCCACCGCCAGTCAGCCCGCCGCCGTCACCACCTCCAGCGCCGCCGCCGCCAAGCCCGCCACCGGCTCCGCCGCCCAGCCCACCGCCTGTGAGTCCACCGCCAGCGCCGCCACCGTCTCCGCCGCCGGCCGTGTCGCCGCCGCCGGTGACCTATGCGCGGACCATCAACGGCAACAACAACAACAACACCTCCAGCGGCGACAGCCGCAACGACCAGATCAACGGCCTGGGCGGCAACGACGTGCTCAGCGGCCTGGGTGGTT
>JBBRZO010000001.1:0-640017 GCA_038236615.1 Caulobacterales bacterium | reverse complement strand
TGAGACTGTCGCTCTGGAACAGACACAACGGGGCTGGACGCTCTGGTTCTACGCTCAGCCTATCGGCATCCTCGATCACACCGGCCAGCGACTGTTACCCATGCAACCGGGCTAAACCGTTACCCATCTATCCGCTGGACAGCTACTTCGGCCGGAACCGCTTGGTGACCGGGAAGCCCTTGGGGGCCAAGCGCCCGGCGGCCGAACGACGGCCGACCCAGTCTTTCCAGTCGGGCCAATCGCGCGTGCGTCCCGCCGCGTCGGTCCAGGCGGCGCCGGTGTCTTTCATGAACACCAGGGCGTCGCGCAGCCCACCTTCGCGATAGGCCTGCAGCTTGACCCCCTTGCCGCGCGGCATTTCCGGCAGTTCGTCGAGCGGGAAGATCAGGATCTTGCCGTTGTCGCCGACCACGGCCAGGTGGTCGCCGGCCGCTTCCAGGCTGACCGCAACGTCGCCGTTCAGCACCTGCTTGCCGGCCCGGCGCTGCGAGACCGCCTCTTCCTCGGGCAGCACGAAGCCATAGCCGGCCTTGGAGGCCAGCACCCGCTTGCGACCGGCCTTGAAGGGGAAGACGTCGACGATATCGACCTTGTCATCCAGGTCGATCATCAGCCGCACCGGCTCGCCGTTGCCCCGCGCCGAGGGCAGCTTGGAGCCCTCAAGCGTAAAGAACCTTCCGTCCGACGACAGGATGATCAGCTTGTCGGTGGTGAAGGCCGGGACGATGAAGCCCTGCTTGTCGCCTTCCTTGTATTTCAGCTCCGAGGGGTCATCGACCGCGCCCTTGGCGGCGCGGATCCAGCCCTTTTGCGACAGGATGACGGTGATCGCCTCGCGTGGGGTGAAGGCCTCGATGGCGGCGTCGGTGTCGACCTGCGGGGCTTCGGCGAAGTCGCTGCGGCGCTTGCCCAACGCCGTGCCGGCGCCCAGCACTTTGCGGGCGTCAGCCAGACCACTGCCGACCAGCTTCCACTGCATCTTGTCGTCGGCCAGCATGCCGACGATGCCGTCCCGCTCCTCGGCGAGGTCCGCATGTTCGCGGCGGATTTCCATCTCCTCCAGCTTGGCCAGTTGGCGCAGGCGGGTGTTGAGGATGGCGTCGGCCTGGATCTCGGTCAGCTCGAAGGCAGCGATCAGCTTGGCCTTGGCGTCGTCCTCGTAGCGAACGATACGGATCACCTCGTCCAGGTTCAGATAGGCGATCAGCAGGCCGGCCAGGATGTGCAGCCGGGCCTCGATCTTGCCCAGCCGGAAGCGCGCCCGGCGGACCAGGACCTCGCGGCGGTGGTCCAGGAAGGCGACCAGGATCTGCTTGAGGCCCATGACGCCGGGCGTGCCCCGGGCGTCCAGCACGTTCATGTTGACCGGGAAACGGTTCTCCAGGGCCGAGAGCTTGAACAGGCTCTCCATCAGCATCTCGGGCTCGACGTTGCGGCTCTTGGGCTCCAGCACCAGCCGCACGTCCTCGGCCGACTCGTCACGCACATCACCCAACAACGGCGCGCGCTTGCTCTCGATCAGATCGGCGAGCTGTTCGACCAGCTCGGCCTTCTTGACCTGGTAGGGCACCTCGGTGACCACGATCTGGTAGCCGCCCCGGCCGGTGTCTTCCTTGAACCAGCGAGCCCGCAGGCGAACCCCGCCCCGGCCGGTCTCGTAGGTTTCCAGCAGCGACGACATCGGCTCGACGATGACGCCCCCGGTCGGGAAGTCTGGGCCCTGCACCCGCTGCATCAGGTCGGCGGTGGTGGCTTCGGGCCGTTGCAGCAACAGCAGGCAGGCGTCAATCAGCTCGGCGGCGTTGTGCGGTGGAATCGAGGTGGCCATGCCCACGGCGATACCGGCCGAGCCGTTGGCCAGCAGGTTGGGGAAGCCGCAGGGCAGGACGACGGGTTCGCTCTCGACCCCGTCATAGGTGGCGCGGAAGTCGACGGCGTCCTCGTCGATGCCGTCCATCAGCAGGACGGCGGCGGCGGTCAGCTTGCACTCGGTGTAGCGCATGGCCGCAGCGTTATCGCCGTCGATATTGCCGAAGTTGCCCTGGCCGTCGACCAGCGGATAGCGCTGGGCAAATGTCTGGGCCATGCGGACCATGGCGTCATAGATCGACTGGTCGCCGTGCGGGTGGAACTTGCCCATCACCTCGCCGACCACGCGGGCGCACTTCTTGGCCCCGTTCTCCGGGTTCAGCCGCATCTCGTGCATCGCGTACATCAAGCGGCGATGGACAGGCTTGAGCCCATCGCGCACGTCCGGCAGGGCGCGGTCGGTGATGACGGACAGGGCGTAGGCGAGATAGCGCCGCGACAGGGCCTCGGTCAGCGGCTCGTCAAGGATGCGGTCGCCGTCGCCGGAGCCGGGGGGCGGAGTATGAACGGTCATGGGGCCGTTGAATCCGAGTCAGGGGTCCATGTCCAGCAACCCTGGCGTCGCGGTCAGGCTTTGACCGGAATCCACCACTCCACCCAGGCGCCCGGGCGGGTCGGGTCGAAGTCGTCGGGGTAGAATTCCAGATCGGGACCCTTGGCCAGTTCGTAGCCGAGCCGAGGGACGCGCTCGCCCCAGATTTCCTTGGCGGCGGCCTGTAGTTGCGGGTGCAGATTGGGGCCGGTCAGGGCCAGACGGAAAACCAGGTAGTCCTGGGCGGGGACCTCCCGGACTTCCATGCCGTCGGGCGCTGCGGCGGCTGCGGCGATCGGCACGCCGGCGGTGTAAATCATCCCCTCCCCGTCCTGCGCCATCTCACAGACGCCATAGCTTTCGTAGCCCTGCTGGCCTTCGAACGGCAGGCGGGCCAGCAGCTTGGGCCACAGGGTCGGGATCTGCGTCTTGGTCGCTTCGGTGAAGCGGCCGCTGACGCCGGCGACGCGGAGGGCATCGTGCCGGACGATCTTGCCGTCATGGCGGGTCTCGAGCTGGATGGGGTTGGACAGGGACATCAGGACCTCCGGATGCGGGAGCTGGGCGCCGAAGCTCTGGAACTTGCCGGGACTGGTCCCGAACAGTCGCTTGAAGGCGCGGGTGAAGCCTTCCTGGGATTCAAAGCCCAGATCGAAGGCCAGGTCGACCAGCCTGGGCGGTCTCTCCCCCGAAAGCTGCGCCGCCGCCGCGGCCATCCGCCGGCGGCGGAGATGGGCCATGGGACTTTCGTCGAAACGGGCGGCGAAGGCTCGGGAGAAGTGGAACACCGACAGGCTGGCGGCCGAGGCCAGGTCCTCCAGCGTCACCGGCTCGGCCAGATGGTTCTCGATGAACCGCATGGCCCGGTCGAGCCGGTCGGGTTGCTGGGGTGGGGTCTCGGTCATGAGCTCAGATTGCCGCCGATGATTGCCACTGTCTTGACCGCCCTTGCTCACTTCATTCCTCGCCCGTTGGGCGAGGTGGCGGCGAAGCCGTCGGAGTGGGCTGTGGTACACACGGCGTTTCAGGATTGAGCGTCTACCGAAGTGGAAGCGCCTTCAACGCCGTGCCGGCTGAAGTTCCCACTCCACCACTTCGTGGTCCCCCTTGCCCAACGGGCGAGGAATTGGGCGGGAGCCGTCTCTAAAGCACCTGTTCCTTCAAGCCCGGAAACACCTTGCCAACCTTGCCCAGCAGATAGTCGCCATAGCGGCCGGTGACGGCGTCCAGGTCAGCCTCGTCCCAGCGGGGCGAGCGCGGGGCTGCTTCCAATGACAAAGGCTCGACCACCGCGTCGAAGCCGGGATCGAAGAACAGCGGGAAGGACAGCCGGTCCTGGCCTGAGGTGTTGATTACCCGATGCGGAACCGAGCGATAGGCGCCGCGGGTCAGCCGGTCCAGCATGTCGCCGACATTGCAGACCAGCGCGCCCCGGACGGGCGGGGCGTCCAGCCATTGTCCGTCGACCTTGACCTGCAGCCCGCCGTGGCGGTCTTGCGCCAGCAGGGTCAGGAAGCCGTAGTCGGTGTGCTCGCCGACGCCATAGCCGTTCTCGACGCCGGCCTGCGGCGGATAATGAAAGATACGGAACAGAACCGTCGGATCGACCGTGAACTTCTTGTGGAAGTAATCGAAGCCCAGTCCGAGCCCCATGCTAAGGCCTTCCGTCAGGATGTGCGCAGCCTTCACGGCGCCGGCCATGTAGGCCTCGACCGCTGCTCGCAGGCCCGGCGGCGCGGACGGCCAAAGGTTGGCGCCATGCATCGGCCAGCCCGCCTGCACCCGAGCATCTTCCGCGCCAAGTTCCTCGCCGAAGTAGATTCCTTCCTTTTGATCTGGACGGCCTGACGTCAGTTCGCCGCCGACCGGAAACCAGCCCCGCCAAGCCGCTCCGCCTTTGGGCATGGCGATCTCAGCTTTCGCCTCTTCGGACATGGCAAAGAACAGACGGCTTTGGGCTTCGAGTTCGTCCAGAACGTCTTGCGAGATGCCGTGGCCGACCAGGTAGAAGAAGCCATGGCTTCGGCAAGCGGCGTCCAGATCCTGCACGGTCCAGATGTCTTCGACGGCCTGGCCGCCTTCCATCAATGTGTAGATGTCGACGACCGGCAGGCCCATGTCAGCCGACCTGAAAGGCCGGAACCCCGGCAAAGGGATCGTCAAGGCTGGCCTGGGGCGTGGTGAACCAGCGCGGGCCGTCGGCGGTCATGTGGAAATGGTCCTCCAGCCGGATGCCGAACTTGCCCGGCACCACGATCATCGGCTCGTTGGAGAAACACATGCCGACTTCCAGCGGGGTCTTGTCGCCGCGCACCAGATTGGGGGCCTCGTGGATGTCCAGGCCGATGCCGTGGCCGGTACGGTGCGGGCAGCCCGGCAGGCCGTAGTCGGGGCCCAGGCCCGCCTGCTCCATCACCACGCGAGCGGCGTAGTCGACACTTTGGCAGGGCTCACCCAGCTTGGCGGCGGCGAAGGCGGCGGCCTGGGCGGCCTTTTCCAGGTCCCAGATGCGGCGGACCTCGTTGGTGGCCTCGCCGAACACGTAGGTGCGGGTGATGTCGCTGTTATAGCCGTCGAGGCGGGTGCCGGTGTCGATCAGGATGACATCGCCCTTCTGCAGGGCCGGGTCGCCCTCCCCGCCATGCGGCAGCGCGGTGTCGACGCCGAACGAGACGATGCAGAAGCTGGATCCGCCCTGCCCGCCCAGGGCACGGTGCTGCTGGTCGATGAAGCGGGTCAGTTCCGAGGCGCGGACGCCCTCTTCGGCGGCTTCCCAGGCCCTGCGGTGGACTTCGATGGTGATGATCTTGGCCCGGCTCATCAGGGCGATCTCGGCCGCCGACTTGCAGCGGCGCAGGCGGTTGATCAGCGGCCCGCCGTCGATCAACCGCTCGGGCCCGGCGGCGCGGGCCAAACCCAGCCAGGTGAACAGCGCCACCTGGTCGTCCACGGCGATCTTTCCAGCGACGCGACCGGCAACGAGGTCATAGACGCTCTCGTCCTCCTGCCAGGTCAGGACGTCGTCGCCGGGCACGCCGACGATGCCGCTGACCTTGTCCAGTTCGAAGCGCGGGCAGACGTATTCCAATCGGCCGTCGACATGGACGATGGCCCCGGTCAGCCGCTCCGAGGGATGCCAGTCCAGGCCGGTGAAATAGCGCAGGCTCGAAGTCGATCCGAGCAACAGGGCGCTGGCCCCGGCGGCGTCGATCAGCCCGCGCAGGGAAGTGAGGCGTTGCTGACGTTCAGCGAGCGAAATGGGCGGCGGTGTGAGGCTCATGGCCATATCGAAGGCCGATTGGCCGCCCGGTGCAAGCATGGCCTTGCGGGATGCCCCGGTTCACGGCTGGATAAGCCCATGCGCCTGCGCCAGACCCTGGGCGCGACGACCTGGTCGTTCGCGGATCTAAAGGACCTGATGGCCAAGGCCACGCCCCTGCGCTCGGGCGACGCCCTGGCCGGGCTGGCCGCCGGCTCGGCGGAAGAATCCGTCGCCGCCCGCATGCTGCTGGCCGACCTGCCGTTGAAGACGTTTCTCGATGAACAGTTGGTCCCGTATGAGATCGACGAGGTCACCCGGCTGATCTGCGACAGCCATGACGCCGCCGCGTTCGCCCCGGTCGCCAGCCTGACCGTCGGCGAGTTCCGCGAATGGCTGCTCTCCGACGAGACCGACAGCGCCGCCCTCGCCGCCCTGGCGTCCGGTGTAACGCCGGAGATGGCGGCGGCGGTCAGTAAGATCATGCGGGGCCAGGACCTCATCCTGGCGGCGAGCAAGTGCAGGGTCACCACCGCCTTCCGTGACACCATCGGCCTTCCGGGCCGCATGGCGGTGCGGCTGCAGCCCAACCATCCAACCGATGACCTCGCCGGCATCTCGGCCTCGATCCTCGACGGCCTGCTGTACGGCAGCGGTGATGCGGTGATCGGCATCAATCCGGCCTCGGACAACCTCTCCAATCTGGGCGATCTGCTGCGGATGCTGGACGACCTGATCCAGCGCTTTGCGATCCCGACCCAGAGCTGCGTCCTGACCCACGTCACCAGCACGGTCGAACTGATCGAGGCCGGGGCGCCAGTCGACCTGGTCTTCCAGTCGGTGGCGGGCACTCAGGCCGCCAATGAGAGCTTCGGCGTCACCCTGGCCCTGCTCGCCGAGGCGCGTGAGGCGGCGCTGTCGCTGAAACGCGGCACGGTCGGCCAGAACGTCATGTATTTCGAGACCGGCCAAGGCTCCGCCCTGTCAGCCAACGCCCATCACGGGCTGGATCAGCAGACCGCGGAGGCCAGGGCCTATGCGGTGGCCCGCGCCTTCGACCCCTTGCTGGTCAACACCGTCGTCGGCTTCATCGGGCCGGAATACCTCTACGACGGCAAGCAGATCATCCGGGCGGGTCTGGAGGACCATTTTTGCGGCAAGCTCATGGGCCTGCCGCTGGGTTGCGACGTTTGCTACACCAACCACGCCGAGGCCGACCAGGACGACATGGACAGCCTCCTGACCCTGCTGGCCACCGCCGGGGTGACCTTCATCATGGGGGTGCCGGGGGCGGACGACGTGATGCTGAACTACCAGTCGACCTCATTCCATGACGCCCTCTACATCCGCCGCCTGTTGGGCCTGAAACGCGCGCCCGAGTTTGAGGCCTGGCTGCACGGCATGGGCCTGACCGATGGATCGGGATTGCTGCTGGAGCCCCGACCGGGCCATCCGCTGCTGGCCCTTCGATGAAACCACCTACAAACCACGACCCCTGGGCCTCGCTTCGCAGCCGGACGCCGGCGCGCATCGCCCTGGGTCGATCAGGGCCGGCGATGTTGACGGCGGCGGTGCTGGATTTTGCGCTCGACCATGCCCGGGCCCGCGACGCCGTGCATGCGGCGGTGGACTGGGACGCGCTGGCCGAGCAGATCGGACTGCCCACCCTGCGGGTCGCCAGCGCCGCGCCGGACCGGACGACCTATCTGCGTCGACCAGACCTCGGACGGAGGCTCGCGGTCCCATTGAACGGCGGCGCGCAGGACTTCCTGATCGTCGTCGCCGATGGCCTGTCCGCCGCGGCGGTCCAGGCCCATGCCGCGCCGCTCATCGCCGCCCTCCCGGCGGACCTGAGGCTTGGCCCCGTGGTCCTGGCCAGCCAGGCGCGGGTGGCGCTGGGCGACGAGATCGGCGAGCGGCTGGGCGCGCGGATGGTCGCGGTGCTGATCGGCGAGCGACCGGGCCTCTCTTCCCCCGACAGCCTGGGGATTTACCTGACCTATGAGCCGCGCGTCGGCCGGACTGACGCCGAACGAAACTGCATCTCCAACATCCGGCCCGAGGGCCTGAGCTACGAGGTCGCGGCGGCGCGGCTGGCCTGGCTGGTCCGTGAGGGGATGAAGCGCCAGATGACCGGTGTGGCGCTCAAGGACCAGAGCGACCTGGCGGTCCTGGAGTCAGAGCCGCTGGGCGTCGGTCAGGCGGTCGATCAGCCAGACCCGGGCCGGGGGTAACGGCCGGTTCAGCGGCGCGAAGACGAACTGCGCCAGAAAGTGGCCGGTGATATCCAGCCCGGCGCGGATATCGCCCGGCGAAAGCCCGCCCTGGGCTGAAAGCAGGAAGGGTGGCAGGGCCAGGAGCCGGTCGGCGTAAGGCTGGCCTGCAGCGCGGCTGACCGCCCGTCCGGTGCGCGGGCTGACATAGATCAGGTCATCGGTGGAGCCGGTGGCGGCGCAGCGGGACAGGTCCAGGCCAAAGCCCAGGTCCTGCAGCAACCCGGCCTCGAAGCGGACAAACACCGCCGGCCAGATGTCCGGGTGGGCCAGCGCGCCGATCAGCGACTCGAGGGCGAGATAGGCGCCGGGATGCGGCTCGCGCTCGGGCAGCGCTCCGGCGGCGATGGCGGCGGCGGCGGCCAGGCCTGACAAGGCCAGCGGATCATCGAAAAGCGCCGAAGGGCCCTCCCCGACCGGCTCCAGGGTCGCCGCGCCCAGCTGTTCGGAGACGCGGGCGCGGTAACGGGCAATGACTCGGGCGCCGGCCTGCAGAAAGGGCTTCATCCGCCGCGACGCCCCGCCGGCCACATGGACCACGAAGCGACCGCGCTCAGCCGTCAGCAGGTCGACGATGGCGCCGGTCTCGCCGTGAGCGCGGGCCGCCAGCACGAAGGCGTCGTCTTCCCATTCCATGGGGCGCTAGACGTCGAAATCCAGGCCCATGTCGGTATAGGCCTGCCGCTCGTCGGCCCAGGTCTCGCGGACGCTGACATGCAGGAACAGGTGAACCTTGCGGTCCAGCAGCTCGGTCAGCTCCTCGCGTGAGGCGGTGCCGATCCATTTGAGGGTCTGGCCGCCCTTGCCCAGGATGATGGCCCGCTGGCCGTCGCGCTCGACCTGGATCAGTTGCTCGATGCGCACCGAGCCGTCCTTGCGCTCCTCGAACGCGGTGGTCTCGACGGTGGCCGCGTAGGGCAGCTCCTCGTGGACCCGCAGATAGATCTTCTCGCGGGTGATCTCGCTGGCCAGCAGGCGAACCGGCAGGTCGGCGCTCTGGTCCGCCGGATAGAGCCAGGGGCTCTCGGGCATCAGCCCGGCCAGATAGTTGGCGAGGTCGGTGACGCCATTGCCGTCGGCGGCCGAGATCATGAACACGCGCGAATAGACGCCGCTGTCGAACAGGGTCTTGGCCACCGCCAGCATCCGCTCGCGCTTGACGCCGTCGATCTTGTTCAGCGCCAGGATGGCCTGGTTGCCGGACGATTTGAGGCCCTGGACAATGGATTCAACATCCTCGACCGACTTCTTGTCGGCGCCCTTCCCGGTGCCGTCGCCAGCCGCCAGCTCGGCTTGAACGTCAACCAGGTGGACGATGACATCGGCATCCTCGGCGCCGCTCCAGGCCGAGCGGACCATGGCCCGGTCCAGGCGGCGGCGGGGCTTGAAGATGCCGGGTGTGTCGACCAGGATCAGCTGGGCGTCCCCTACCATCGCGACTCCGCGAATGGGGAAACGCGTGGTCTGCACCTTGCGGGTGACGATCGAGACCTTGGTTCCGACCATGCGGTTGACCAGGGTCGACTTGCCCGCGTTGGGCGCGCCGATGATGGCGACGAAGCCGGCTCGGGTGGTGACAGCTTCGGTCAACTCAGGGTCTCTCTTTTGTTCAACATGGCCAGCGCCGCGGCCTTTTCGGCCTCCTGGCGCGAACGGCCCTCGCCGCTCTCGGTTTCGAAACCCTCGATGGTCACCGAGATGGTGAAGACCGGGGCGTGGTCGGGACCGCTGCGCGACACGGTATCATACTTGGGGATCGGCAGGCGCCGGGCCTGAGCCCATTCCTGCAGCTGGGTCTTGGGGTCCTTATTGCGGACCGGGGTCGGGTCGGCGAACTCCGCCTCCCAGGCATCGATGAAGAAGGCCCGCGCCGCTTCCAGTCCGCCCTCCAGATAGAGGGCCGCCATCAGCGCCTCGCAGGCGTCGCCCAGCACGGTGTCGGAGTCGCGGCCGCCGACCTTGGTCGCCGAGGCCGAGAGCCGCAGGGCGTCGGGCAGACCAATCCGCCGGGCCACGCGGGCGCAGGCCTTGCCGTTGACCAGGGCCGATAGCTGCTGCGACAGCACGCCCTCCGGCGAACCGGGATCGAGCTCGATCAGCCGCTCGGCCGCGACCAGGCCCAGGACCCGGTCGCCCAGGAACTCCAGCCGCTCGTTGTGGCTGACCTTGCGGGCGCCGTCGCCGACGCTGGAATGGGTCAGCGCGCGCTCCAGAAGAGCGCGGTCATTAAAGGTATGGCCGATCCGCCGTTCGAGCTCGGCGATGGCGACCTCTCTGGTATTCATTTGAGGACGCGGAAGAACCGGCTGGGTCGGGCGTCCAGGAACCAGGTCCAGGGCAGGAACAGCTTGGCCTTGTTGTTCCAGGACAGCAGGATGATCTGCGCCTTGCCGACCAGGTTCTCGGCCGGCACGAAGCCGACCCCCAGGGTTTCGCCGATCTGGGCGTCCAGGCTGTAGTCCCAGGGGCAGGCATTGGCGGCGAACGAGCCGGGCGTCAGGCCCGGATCAAACCGGCTGTCGGCCGAGTTGTCGCGGTTGTCGCCCATGAAGAAGTAGCAGCCCTTGGGCACCGTATAGACCCCGGTGTTGTCGGCGCTGCCGAAGCCGGAAATCTGCTGGGTCTTGATGAACTTGCCGGGCCGGATTTCTTCGGTGTAGCCGGTCGCCTGGACGGGCCAGTCGCCGTTCTCGGCGATGTAGGACTTGCCGGGCATGTGGCTGACCGGCTTGCCGTTGATCAGGATGACGCCGCCGATCACCTGGATCTTGTCGCCCGGCAGGCCGATCAGCCGCTTGATGTAGTCGGTGTGACCATCGCGCGGCAGCTTGAAGACGATGATGTCGCCCCGCTTGGGCTGGTGGAAGAACAGCCGGCCCTTGAACAGCGGCGGGCTCAGCGGGATCGAGTGGCGCGAGTAGCCGTAGGCGTACTTGGCGACGATGATGTAGTCGCCCTTCAGCAGGTTCGGCTCCATCGAGGGCGACGGAATCGTGAAGGGCTGGAAGAACAGCACTCGCAGGAACAGGGCGATCAGCAGCGCATAGCTGACGGTCTTGACGATCTCGACCATCTCGCCGGCGGCGCTGGGCGGCTCGTCGCCCGCAGCCTCGGCGTCCGGCGCCGGGGCGTCAGCAACAACGGCTTCCGGCGCGGCGGCTTCGGGCGCAACGACGTCCTCGCCTTCGGGATGATGGGCGACGTTTTCAGCGATCGGCTGATCGGCGGCGGGCGCGTCCTCGGGGGCGGCGTCGTCGGTCATGGCGCGGCGATACTTTCTGTTTCGGTCAGGACGGCAACCGCCCGGAAGGTGTGGTTAGTCTCGGAATAGGACAGGAGCAAGCTTCCGCCCGGTTAACGCGCCATCATGGCGCAAGCTGGGCCTGCAGAAGCGGCGCCAAATACCCAGTGTGCCGGATCAGAAGTTCGCCAGCGCCTCGGTCATCCTCCCGGCGAACTTCTGATCCGAAAAGCACACTGGTTTCAAACATTTTCTAGTGTGGCTGGAGATTTGGAAATTCGCACCACGCCCGCCACAATCCGCTGGCGAATTTCCAAATCGCCACACTAGATTTCGGGCACGGCCTCAATAATCACGAAGGCCTGGGCGTAAGGGTGATCGTCGGTCAGGCTGACATGGATCACCGGCTTCATGCCCGCCGGGATGATGGCCGCCAGCCGCTCGGCAGCCCCGCCGGTCAGGGCCATGGTCGGCTGGCCACTGCGCATGTTGACCACGCCCATGTCCTTCCAGTGCACGCCCCGGCGCGGCACGCCGGTGCCCAGCGCCTTGGCGCAGGCCTCCTTGGCGGCGAAGCGCTTGGCGTAGCTGGCGGCG
Organism: Caulobacterales bacterium; assembly: GCA_038236615.1. Lineage (GTDB taxonomy): Bacteria > Pseudomonadota > Alphaproteobacteria > Caulobacterales > Caulobacteraceae > Caulobacter. The sequence goes on along the minus strand of JBBRZO010000001.1, from coordinate 628,246 downwards.
CGGCCGCCCTGGGCGTTGACCTTGCGCTCGGAGCGGTCGCGCTCGGCAGCGGTGAAGGTGCGGGCGATGAAGCGGTCGCCGAACCGCTCGAGCGTCTTTTCGATCCGCCGGATGTCGGAGAGGTCGGACCCGATGCCGATGATCACGCCGCCGCCTCGGCCCGCGCGGCGTCCATCAGGGCCCGCATGCGCTGGATGGCGGGGGCCAGGCCCGTGAAGATGGCCTCGCCGATCAGGAAGTGGCCGATGTTCAGCTCAGCCAGCTCCGGGATGGCCGCGACGGGGCGGACAGTGGCGAAGTCGATGCCGTGGCCGGCATGCACTTCCAGGCCCAGCGCTACGGCCTGCCGCGCGCCGGCAGCCAGCCGGGTCAGCAGACGTTCGGCCTCGGCGGCGTGGCCAGCGCGCACGGCCTCGCAGTAGGCGCCGGTGTGCAGTTCGATGACCTGGGCCTCGATCTCGGCGGCCTTGGCGATCTGGGCCGGGTCGGCCTCGATGAACAGCGAAACCCGCGAGCCGGCGGCCTTCAGGGCCCGCACGGCCGGGGCGATGGCGTTGTGGCCGCGCACCACATCCAGCCCGCCCTCGGTTGTCACCTCCTCGCGCCGCTCAGGCACCAGGCAGGCGGCATAGGGTTTATGGGCCAGCGCGATGCCCAGCATCTCCTCGGTGACCGCCATCTCCAGGTTCAGCGGCTTGCCACGCTTGCGGCAGAGATCGGACAGCTGGTCGATATCGGCGTCCGAGATGTGCCGGCGATCCTCGCGCAGGTGGGCGGTGATGCCGTCGGCCCCGGCCGCCAGGGCCAGGTCGGCAGCGCGCAGCGGCTCGGGATAGCTCTCCCCCCGGGCGTTCCGGATGGTGGCGACATGGTCGATATTGACGCCCAGTCGAAGGGAGGGGAGGCGCAAGAGCTGGGGTTTCACGACGGCAGTTCCCGAAAAGTCAGGCCTTCAAAATAGGCAAAGCCGCCTCGATTGACACCCCCGCGCCGCCGCGCCGGGCCTCACGTTGCGTTTCGGGTTGCGTCGGCAGCCCTAGCCGGCGAGCCGCCGGCTACCCGGATCAGTGGTCGGGATGGCGGCCAGTTCCGGCGGCAGGGCGTCGGCCGGATAGGCCGGGACCTCCAGGCTGGCCAGGGCCACCAACGGTACGCCGACATCGGCCTTGCCGCCCGAGCGGTCGACGATGCAGGCCGCGGCGATCACCGTGCCGCCCGCCGCCTGGATGGCCTGGATGCATTCGCGGGAGGAGAGGCCCGTGGTGACGATGTCCTCGACCATCACCACCTTGTCGCCCGGCTCGATCTGGAAGCCGCGCCGCAACTTGAAGGCCCCGCCCTCGCGCTCGACATAGAGCGAGCGCACGCCCAGGTGGCGGGCGGTCTCGTAGCCGGGGATGATGCCGCCGACCGCCGGTGAGATGCAGACATCCGGCTGGCCGACCTCGGCGACAATCTTGGCCGCCAGCGCCTTGCACAGCCGCTCGCAGCGGTCCGGTTCGGCGAAGACCAGGTTCTTCTGCAGGAAGACCGGGCTGTGCAGGCCGCTGGAAAGGATGAAGTGGCCTTCGCGCAGAGCGCCGGCCGCGCGGAATTCGTCCAGGACATCTTGAGTGTTCATGGACTCACGGTTTACCGACCCCGCACGCGTCATGCTAGCCTGAGCAAGGGAAACACGGGGGCGAACATGACCGGATCACGTTTGAAGGCATTGCTGGCGCTGCTGGCCGGCCTCCTGACCCTGGCGACCTTCGCCCATTTCGCCAACCTGCCCGAGGTGAAGCTGGCCGAGACCGTCTATTGCTTCAGTCAGGACAACATTATCCAGTTCGAGCTAGCGGCTAACCCCGACCAACTGACGGCGGTGTTTCCGGCCGCCTGCCGGTCCATAGCCGTGCCGGCCATGGATGCGGTGAACCGCTGGGACCTGGCGGCCTTCATTCCCAGCTACACGGCTTTCGCCATCTTGGCGGCGGTCTGGCTGGGCTGGCGCCAACGGCGGCTGATGCTGGCCGCCATCGCGATCGCCCTGCTGGCGGCGGCCGGCGACGTTCTCGAAACCACCACCCTGCTCAAGCTCTCCCACAGCCTGGATAGCCCCGGCGGGATGCTGACCACCCTGGGGCTGGGCGCCTGGAGCAAGTTCGGGCTGCTGGCCGTCCACGCCGCCCTGCTGATGTGGATGGCCTACCGCGACAAGCCGCAGCGGCGGATCCTGTCGGCGCTGCTGCTGCTGATTCCGCCTGCCACGGCCCTGGCCGCCTTCGACCATGTGAAATACGCCGGGGTGATGAGCACCACGACCCTGATCGCCTGGGTAAGCATCATGCTGCTGGCGGCGCGCGAGACCATCTGGCCTCGGAAGACACCGGCGTGAAACAAAGGATCGGCGCCATAGTGGTGGTGCTGTCTGCGCTCGCCTACGGGCTTGCCGGTTTGGGCTATGGCCTCATCCGATTCTTCCAAGGCCTGACTGCTTCAGCCGGGGCGGTTTCGATGGCCGACCATTTGGATCAGGCCATGATCTGGGAGATATCCAACTACCAAGGGGCAAGGGGCCAGGTTGAAAGCGCATACGGGTACCTTGACCATGTTCTCACCCCGATCGGAGCTGCCGTTGGCATCGGTATGGCGATCTACCTTACGCTGCGGTTGCCATGGCCTTTGCGTCTCTTGAGCATCACCCTTCCAGTCGTTGCGGGCGTCGCCGAAATCATCGTCCGCGCCACCAACCTCCACATGCTGATAGCCGGTCAGGCCACTGCGGAGGGTATGAGAACGGCGACGTATGTCGGCTGGGCGCAGATCGGGGCCGACATCGGCCAACTCGCACTCACTTTCGCTGCTTGCTTATTCTGCTGGCCGCACCGCCGCCGACTGGCGCTGGCCATGGCCGTCTTTGGAATATTCCCCCCAATATTCTGGTCGAACGGCTTCAACGGCGGAATGATTGGCTGGCTCTGGCTTCCAGCAATGGCGCTCGCGAGCAGGGAGGCGCTGGCGCCCCCCTCACAGACGATGCCCCCGATTGAGACCTTCGCCTAAATCTACCCCATCGCCCGGTCGGCCGTGTCCACGCTCGGACAGGCCCGCAGCGCCGCCATGATGTTGGTCAGGTGGCGGTTGTCCCGGACCTCGACATCGAAATCGACGTCGAAATAGTTGGACTGGCGGTGGTGCATGTTGAGGTTGACGATGTTGCCGCCGGCCTCGCCAATGATGGTGCAGGCCTCGCCCAGCACGCCGGTGGCGTCGCGGATGGTGGCGCGGATGCGGGCCAGGGCCAGGGCGTTGCGCTCGGCCTCTGCCGTCCAGCGCAGATCGCGCCAGAGGTCCTCGCGATCCTCGAAATCGGCCAGGCGCGGACAGTCGATGGTGTGGACGGTCAGGCTTTTGTCCGGCTGCTTGATGCCGACGATGCGGTCGCCCGGCACCGGCCGGCAGCAGCTGTCCAGCGTGATCCGGGTGTTGGCCGCCACGTTGCCGCCCTGAACGAAGGGCGAGGCGGCGTCGGCCTCGATCCGGTGGCGCTCGCCCAGCGCCTGGATCTCGCTCTCACCCAGATCGGGAAACAGCACTTCCAGCACCTGCTGGGGCCGCACCCGGCCCCGGCCGATGGCGTCATAGAGCTCGTCGTCGCTGGCGACCGCGAACCGCTCCAGGGCCGGGCGCAGCGAGACGACCCGCAGCTTTCCGGCCCGCTGGGTCGCCTGTTCCAGGGCTGCGCGGCCGGCCTTCAGGAACTCGCCCTTCTCGGCCTGGCGCATATGGCGGCGGATTGCTGAGCGGGCCCGGCCGGTCACGGTCAGGGACGGCCAGTCGCCATGCAGTTCGCGGTTCGGCCCCCGGACGACTTCCACCACATCGCCGTTCTGCAGGACGGTGCGCAGCGGGCGGGCCTCGCCGTTGATCTTGGCTCCGATGGTCTCGTCGCCCAGCAGGGTGTGGACCGCATAGGCGAAGTCCAGCGGCATGGCCCCACGCGGCAGAGTGATCAGCCGGCCCTTGGGCGTGAAGACGAACACCTGGTCGAGGAACATCTCCAGCTTGGCGTTCTCGACCAACTCTTCCGAGTCGCCGCCGTGCTCGAGCACCTGGACCAGCTGGCGCAGGTTGGCCAGCGGATCGCGCCCACCCTCGGCCTCCATGGCCTCCTTGTCGAAGCCATAGCTGTGGTTCTTGTAGCGCCAGTGGGCCGCCACGCCGTCCTCGGCCACCCGGTCCATGGTCTCGGTGCGGATCTGCATCTCGATCCGCATGCCCTTGGCCCCAATCACCGTGGTGTGCAGCGAGCGGTAGTTGTTGCGCTTGGGCGTCGAGATGAAGTCCTTGAACCGCTCGGGCACGCAGGGCCACTGGCGGTGGATCAGGCCCAGCGCCCGGTAGCAGTCGTTGTCGCTGTCGACGATCACCCGGAAGGCATAGATGTCCGACAGCTGCGAGAAGCCCATCGATTTGCGCTGCAGCTTGCGCCAGATCGAGAAGGGGTTCTTCTCGCGGCCATAGACCCGTGCCGGCACGCCGTCGTCGACCAGCAGCTGCATGATGTCGCTGGTGACCGTGGCCACCGCCTTGCCCTGGTCGGCGCGCAGCACGTCGAGCCGACGCATGATGGCGTTGCGGGCCACCGGATTGAGCTGCTCGAAGGCCAGCTCCTCCAGCTCCGAGCAGATGCGGTGACAGCCGATGTTGCGGGCCAGCGGGGCGTAGATGTCCAGGGTCTCGCGGGCGATCCGCTCGCGCTTGGCCGGCTGCTTGATGAAGTTCAGCGTCCGCATGTTGTGCAGGCGGTCGGCCAGCTTGACCATCAGGACGCGCACATCCTTGGAGATGGCCAGGATGAACTTGCGCAGGTTCTCGGCCTGGCGGGCGTATTCGGCGGCCAGTTCCAGCTTGGAAAGCTTGGTCACCCCCTCGACCAGCTCGGCGATCTCGGCGCCGAACAGCTTTTCGATATCGGCCTGGGTGACCTCGGTGTCCTCGATCACGTCATGCAGCAGGGCCGTGACGATGGTCGCCGTATCCAGCCGATAGTCGGTCAGGATGCCGGCCACCTCGATGGGGTGGGCGAAATAGGGATCGCCCGAGGCCCGCTTCTGCGAGCCGTGCATGCGGACGGCGTAGACATAGGCGCGGTTCAGCAGCGCTTCGTCGGCGTCCGGCTCATAGGCGCGGACCCGCTCGATCAGTTCGAACTGACGCAGGAATTTAGGACCGGCCACTTTAGCCGGCGTAGGGGCGAGTTTGGGGGTGGCGGGCTTTTCCGCCGTCAGAGGGGCTAGAGGGTCTGTGCCTTCTGGGCTCAGTACCGCTCCTCCTGACCGCCGTCACGGTCGCTCTGCAGAGCGCGGATCAGTTCCTGCTCGCTCATCTGCATGTGGCTCGGATCCGACAGCAGGGCGATGGTTTCCGCCTCTTCCTCGGCTTCCGAACGCTCGTCGACGCGCTGCAGCGTCGTGATCAGATGTTCTTTCAGCGCCTCGTGGTCGACCACGTCGTCGGCGATCTCGCGCAGGGCGCAGACCGGGTTCTTGTCGTTGTCGCGGTCGACGAGCAGGGTCGCGCCGGCCGAGATGGCGCGGGCGCGATGGGCCGACAGCAGCACCAGGCTGAAGCGGTTGGGGACTCGTTCGACGCAATCTTCGACGGTGACGCGGGCCATGGAGACTCTCGGGTGGTGCTGGGAACCGGGCTACATAGAGATTTCGGGGCCATTGTGCAATGCCGCATAGGCATTAGGCAATGGGCGTCGCGTCCGTTCCGACAGACGCGGCGACCACCAGATCCTTAACGGCCCGGCCAAGGCGGGGGTGGCGCCAATCCGGGCTCAACTCGGCCAGCGGTCCCATGACGAATAGCCGCTCGTGGGCCCGGGGGTGCGGCAGGGTCAGCCCCTGCTCATCCAGGATGTGGTCGCCATAAGCAATCAGGTCCAGATCCAGGGTGCGCGCGGCGTTGACCTCACCCCTCAACCGCCCGAACCGCTGCTCGATCCGGCCCAGCGCCTCCAGCACCGCGCGCGGAGAGAGCGCCGTCTCGACAAGGACCACGCCGTTCGTATAGGCAGGCGCCGTTGGATCGGGCCAGGCGGCCGATCGCCACCAGCTGGATCTGGCCTTCACGGTCAGGCCTTCGACGGGGAAGGCCGCCAGGGCCGCTTCCAGCAAGGTCGGGCTGTCGGAATAGGCTCCGGGGATATTTCCACCCAGGGCGACCACCACGGCCCGATCAATATTGCTGTTAGATAATTCGCTCAAGGAATTGATCGCTATGACTTTCTATCCGACCGACCGGATGGCCCTCTTCATCGACGGCGCCAATCTCTACAGCCAGGCCAAGGCGCTGGGCTTCGACATCGACTACAAGAAGCTGCTGGACGAGTTCCGCAAGCGCGGCGTCTTGATCCGCGCCTACTACTACACCGCCCTCGTCGAGAACGACGACTACAGCCCGATCCGGCCGCTGGTCGACTGGCTCGACTACAACGGCTTCACCTTGGTGACCAAGTCGGCCCGGGAATACACCGACAGCCAGGGCCGCAAGCGCTGGCGCGGCGACATGGATGTCGAGATCGCCGTCGACATGCTGGAAATGGCGGCCCACGCCGACCACCTGGTGCTGTTCTCGGGCGACGGCGACTTCCGCGCCCTGGTCGAGGCGGTTCAGCGCAAGGGCGTCCGCGTCACGGTGGTCGCCACGGTCAAGAGCCAGCCGCCGATGGTCTCCGATGACCTGCGCCGGCAGTGCGACGACTTCGTCGACCTGGCCGACCTGGGCGACATCATAGGCCGCCCCGCCCGCCCTGCCCCGCCGAGATTCCTGCAGGGCGAGCGCACCCGCGCCGAGCTGGAAGCCGATGACGAACTCTGAGCCGACGGCCTCTGAGCCTGGCGCGGACTGCCCGCTCTGCCCGCGGCTGGTCGCCTATCGCAACAAGAACGCCGCCGAGAACCCCGGCTGGTTCAACGGGGCGGTCCCCTCCTGGGGCGACCGCGAGGGCCGGCTGCTGGTCGCGGGCCTGGCCCCCGGCCGCATGGGCGCCAACCGCACGGGCCGTCCGTTCACCGGCGATCACGCCGGCTGGCTGCTCTATGAGACCCTCAACAAGCTCGGTTTTGCCACGGGCGAGTTCAAGGCCCGCACCGACGACGGCCTGACCCTGACCGACTGCTACATCACCAACGCCGTCCGCTGCGCCCCGCCCGGCAACAAGCCCGAGACCAGCGAAGAGAACACCTGCCGCACGTTCCTGTCGGCCACCATCGCGGCGATGCCGAACCTGAAGGTGATCGTTACCCTGGGCGACGTCTCGCGGCGCAATGTGCTGAAGGCCATCGGACTAAAGGCCTCGTCGGGCATTCCCGGCCACGGCTCGGAGATGCAGGCTGGGCCATACTGGCTGATCAACAGCTACCACTGCTCACGGCTCAACACGAACACCGGGCGGCTGACGCCAGCGATGTTCGAGGACGTGTTCCGCCGGGCGCGGGCGGTGATCGAGGCCTGATCGGGCGACCCTACCTGTTCCGGTAGCGCGGCCCGCGCAGGATCGCCGCAAGCTCCCCGCAGAGTCGCGAGGAGACCCCCGATGAAACACCCAGTCAGATTTGCGGTGGCTGCCCTGGCGCTGGCCGGCGTCGCCATGCTTGGTCTTGTCGCCGGACCGGCGCAGAGCAGCGGTGGGCCGCCCGGTCCGGGGATCTATCGCCTGCGGGCGGTCGGGTCCGACTGGTGCGTGGGCTTCCGGGCGGGCGGCGGTCTGCGCCTGCCTTTCCTGGCCACGGGCGATTGCGACAAGACCTATGCCAGCACACCCGCGACAATATCTCTGGCGTCACTGATCGGAATCCCGATCACCACAGGCGGCGAGGAGACCCTGGGCTACTCGCCGCTGGCCATCGTGCCTCACCCGGCGGGCGGCTTCACCCTGCGCTCGGTCCCGCCCTACAACGCCCGGCTAGGCACGGCCAACGCCGCCAACCGCATGCTAAGCTGTGTCACCATTGCCCGCGGCGTCGTCATAGGGCCGCCGGGGATCGACGTCTGGCCCTGCGACCTGGCGCCGGGCGCGCTGTGGTCCACGGCCGGTGGGGACGACCAGCGCTTCATGGTCACCTCGGCCGGCGCGCCGGGGGACTATTACATCCACCCGTTCGGCGACCGCAGCATGTGCCTGGATGTGCGGGGCGCCAGCCTGGATATCAACACCGACCTCATCCTCTGGGAGTGCACCGGCCAGCAGAACCAGGTCTTCCATTTCGACCGTCGCAGCGGCCTGACCACCCGCGATGACCTGGCCACGGCCGCCGCCCTGACCCGCAGCGTCACGATAGAACCGGGCCCGTTGCTGGTTGCGCCCGCAGCGCCGGCGCGCGCCCGCATCGAGTACGGCATCGACCGGCCGGGCTCCGACATGGCCGGTCAGCCAACCGAAACCGCTGATGACCAGGGAAATGCCTGCGCGCAACTCTGCACAGCCAACGAGGCCTGCCACACCTGGGCCTGGGTCAGGCCGGGCGTTCAAGGTGATTCAGCGATGTGCTGGCTGAAGGATGCCAACCCCGAGCTGGTCGGCAATCGCGACGTCAATTCGGGCGTCATCCGCCGCTGACGGTAGTGCACAGTTCCTCGCCCGTTGGGCGAGGTGGCGGCGAAGCCGACGGAGTGGGCCGTGGTCCGCACGGAGTTTCAGAATCTAACGTAGTCGGAGTGGGTCTGCTTTCGCCGATGTGCGGTCGGAAGAGCCCACTCCACCACTTCGTGGTCCCCCTCGCCCAACGGGCGAGGAACTCGGGGAGCATCCCCGAGGCCGTCAGGCCTTCGGGGACGCAATTTCTATCCTAGTAGATCTCGAACAGGCCGGCGCCGCCCTGGCCGCCGCCGATGCACATGGTGACCACGCCCCACTTGGCGCCGCGGCGCTTGCCTTCCTGCAAGATGTGGCCGGTGCAGCGGGCGCCGGTCATGCCGAAGGGGTGGCCGATCGAGATCGAGCCGCCGTTGACGTTGTACTTGGCCGGATCGATGCCGAGCTTGTCGCGGCTGTAGAGGCACTGCGAGGCGAAGGCTTCGTTCAGTTCCCAGATGTCGATGTCATCGACGGTCAGGCCCTGGCGCTTCAGAAGCTTGGGCACCGCGAACACCGGCCCGATGCCCATTTCGTCGGCTTCGCAGCCGGCGGCGGCCCAGGAGACGAAGCGGCCCATGGGGGTGAGGCCCCGGCGCTCGGCTTCCTTGGCTTCCATCACCACCACGGCGGCGGCCCCGTCCGACAGCTGGCTGGCGTTGCCGGCGGTGATGTACTTGCCCGGACCCTTGACCGGCTGCAGGCCCGACAGGCCTTCCAGCGTGGTTTCGGGACGATTGCACTCGTCGCGATCGACCACATAATCGACCAGGCTCTCTTCCTTGGTCTCCTTGTTGACGACCTTCATCTTGGTCTTCATCGGGACGATCTCGTCCTTGAACAGGTTGGCCTGCTGCGCGGCGGCCATGCGCTGCTGGGACTGCAGGCTGTACTCGTCCTGATATTCGCGAGAGACGCCGTAGCGCTCGGCGACGATGTCGGCGGTGTCGATCATCGCCATGAAGATGGCCGGGGCGATGTTGACCAGCTCTGGGTCGACGGCGGCCGAACCGCCCACGCCGCCGCCGGGAATGGAGATGCTCTCCACGCCGCCGGCCACCACGCAGTCACCGTTGTCGCCACGGATATAGTTGGCGGCCATGGCGATGGCCTGCAGGCCCGAGGAGCAGAAGCGGTTGATGGTCACGCCCGCCGTCGTCACCGGCATGCCGGCCAGCAGCGCCGCTTGGCGGCCAATGTTGGCCGCGCCGTGGGCGTTGTTGCCCAGGTAGCAGTCCTCAACGAAGTCCAGCTCAACGCCCGAGCGCGCCACGGCGTGCTTGATGGCGTGGGCGGCCATGGTCATGGGCGGGGTGACGTTGAACCCGCCACGGCCGGCCTTGGCCAGACCCGTACGGGCGTAGGAGACGATGACAGCTTCGCGCATGGGAGTTTCCTGGTGGCGTTTTCTTTCCGAACCTCCTTTTCGCATCCAAACGAGCGTTTGACAGCCCCCCTCCCCCTAAATTCGAATTTGCCACGGCGCGGTGTTTGCTGGTCGGCGGCCACGTGCTGAAAACCCGTCCCGGATTGAGATAGGCAAGATGAGATCGATGACCCTGTTGGCTGCCCTCCTGGTTTTGGGTCTTACCGCCGCCGCCGGCGCCCTGGCCCAGCCCGTTGAGCCGGCGCCGCCGGCCCTGGGACCAGCCTGGACAGCCGCCCCTACGATCACCGACCTGAAGGCCGTCTATCCGCCGCAAGCCCGGCAGCAGCATGTCGAAGGGACGGTGATATTGACCTGCAAGGTTACCGCGACGGGCGATCTGCAGAACTGCGCGGTCGTCAAGGAAACCCCGCCTGGCGCCGGCTTCGGCAAGGCGGCCCTGGCGCTGGCTCCGAAATACAGGATGAACCCCAAGGCCGCCGACGGCTCGTCGATGGAAGGGGCGCAGGTCGCGCTGCCGGTCCGCTTCCAGATTACCGAAGAGGGGCCTACCCCCGGTCCCGCATGATCCGGCCCTGCTCGCGCTTCCAGTCCCGATCCGCCTCGGTGGCGCGCTTGTCGTGCAACTTCTTGCCCTTGGCCAGGGCCAGCTCCAGCTTGGCCATGCCCTTGTCGTTCCAATAGAGCTTGATCGGAATGATGGTCTGGCCGTCGCGTTGGACCGCGCCGATCATCCGGTCGATCTCTCGGCGCTTCAGGAGCAGTTTCCGCGGCCGGCGCGGTTCGTGGTTGAAGCGGTTGGCCTTCGAGTAGGGCGGGATGTCGGCGTTGATCAGGACGATCTCGTTGCCTTCGACCGCCGCATAGCTCTCGGCGATATTGGCCTTGCCCATGCGCAGCGACTTGACCTCGGTGCCGGTCAGCACGAGGCCCGCCTCGACGGCGTTGTCCAGAAAGTAGTCGAACCGCGCGCGGCGGTTCTCGGCAATCAACTTGACCATGATTGGCCTAGATTACACCGGCATCGCGCATGCCCGCCAGAACCGCCTCGCGGGCGGCCTCGGAACAGGGCGTCATCGGCAGGCGCAGCTCCTCGGCGCAGAGGCCCAGATGGGCCAGGGCGAACTTGGTCGGGCTGGGCGAGGCGTCGGAGAACAGGGCCTTGTGCAGGCGGATCAGCCGGTCCTGCCAGTAGAGGGCCGTCTCCCAATCCTTGGCCGCGCAGGCGTTGTACATCGCCGCGCAGGCCTCCGGCGCGACGTTGGCCGTGACCGAGATGCAGCCGTGGCCGCCATGGGCCATGTAGCCCAGGCCCGTGTCGTCATTCCCCGACAGCATGATCCATTCGTCGCCGCAGTCGAGCCGCTGCAGGCTGGCGCGTCCCAGGTCTCCGGTAGCGTCCTTGATGCCGACGATGTTGGGCAGCTTGGCCAAGCGAGCGAGGGTATCATTGCTGATATCGACACTGCTGCGGCTGGGCACGTTGTAGACCAGCACCGGCAGCTGCACCGCCTCATTTAGGGCGGCATAGTGCTGATAGAGGCCTTCCTGATTGGGGCGATTGTAATAGGGAGCAACCACCAGAGCGGCGTCCGCCCCGACCGACTTGGCGTGCTCGACCAGACCGATGGCCTCGGCCGTCGAATTGGACCCGGCGCCGGCGATCACCGGCACCCGGCCGCGGGCGACCTGGATGCACAGTTCGACGACCCGGCGGTGCTCTTCATGCGAGAGTGTCGCCGACTCACCGGTGGTCCCGGCCGGGACCAGGCCATGTACGCCGCCGGCGATCTGGCGCTCGATGAGTTCGGCGAAGGCTTTCTCATCCACCGCCCCGTTTCGGAATGGCGTGACGAGCGCGGGGAGCGCCCCTTTGAACGGAGTGTGGAACATAGCTTGCAAAAGGCCGTGAGATCGCCGCTTTCGGTTGCGGCATTGTGTTGGAGACGGACAATATGTCCGCTGGCCGGGCGCGTGCAATGCCCGGATTATCGATTTGAGACTAAAGGAGAACCGGTTTGGGATCGCGACTGCGCAAGGTGCTGCTGACGACCGTCCTGGCCGCCATGGCTGGAGGGATCGCCGACGCCCAGACCACCTCGGGTGGGACGCCTCAGCTCATCACCACGCCTCAGGTCGCCTACCGCCAGCCGGTCTCCGACGGTGACATCAGCTATCTGAAGGCCGCCCTGACGGCCGCCAGGGCCGGCGACGGCGATCGCGTTCGCCTGTCCATGGACGCCATCTCCGACCCGCTGACCCGCAAGATCGCGCTTTGGGCCCTGGCTGACGGCGCCCCCGATTCCTTGTCCTTCTTCGAAGCCGATTCGGCCCGGCGCGACCTGGCCGGCTGGCCGCGCTCGACCAAACGCCAGGCCACCGCCGAACAGAAGCTGGAAACCTCCGGCCTGGATGCGGCCCGGATCGTTGCCTGGTTCGGCGGCTCGCCGCCCGAGACGGCGCGCGGCGCCATAGCCCTGGCCACCGCCCTCAACGCCACCGGCCAGCAGGCCCAGGCGGCAGACCTGATCCGCCTGTGGTGGAACACCCGTCTGTTCGAAGCCGATGAACAGCGCTCGATGCGCGCCCGCTTCGCCGCGGTCATCACCACCGATGACGACATCCGCCGCACCGATATGTTGCTCTATGGCCAGCAGGGGCCGGCGGCGCGCGACATGGTGGCGCTGCTGCCGTCCGATATCCGGCCGATCGCCGACGCCCGCATGGCGCTGCGCGGCAACCTTTCCTCCGCCAACGCCCTGGTCGCCAATCTGAGCGCCGAGCAGCGCAAGGATCCCGGCCTGATCTTCGAGCAGGCCGCCTATTTCCGTCGCAAGGGCCTCGACAGCATGGCCCGCAGCCTGACCGGCGGTTTCGCGCCGCCGCCGAGCCCGGAGGTGGCCGCCAAGGTCTGGCCCGAGCGCCGGGCCATCGTGGTGGCCGGCATCCAGAACGCCGACTACCGCGCCGCTTACAACGCCGCCAACAACGCCGGCATGACCGTGGGGCCCGACGCCGCCGAAGCCGAGTTCTATGCCGGCTGGATCGCCCTTTCCAAGCTGAAGGACCCTGAGGCCGCCGCCCGCCACTTCGCCATCCTGGCCGGGGCCGGCACTTCGCCGATCACTCGGGGCCGGGCCGCCTACTGGCAGGGCAGAGCCGCCGAGGCCCAGGGCGACCGGGCCACGGCCGCGGTCTTCTACCAGCAGGGCTCGCAGTACATCACCAGCTTCTACGGCCAGCTCTGCGCCGAGAAGGCCGGCATAACCCGCATCGACATCGGCAAGGACCCCGAGATCACGCCGGCTGATCGCGCCCGCTTCGAGGGCCGCGAGCCGATCCGCGCCGCTCGCATCCTGGCCGAGGCCGGGCTGAGGGACCAGTTCCGCGCCTTCGTGCTGGCCATCGACGACACCCTGCCGACCGCCGCCGAGGAAGCCCTGCTGGTCGATCTGGCCAAGGGCTATGGCGACCAGGACCTGGCCATGCGCGCCGCCCGTACGGCGGCCCAGCGCGGCTTCAACCTGCCTGAGCGCGGCTATCCGATGATCCTGGCCCCCAACGTGCCGGGCGGAGCCGAGCCGGCCTTCGTGTTCAGCATCACCCGCCAGGAAAGCAACTTCGACCCCAGCGCCAAGTCAGCGCCCGGCGCGCGCGGCCTGATGCAGCTTATGCCCGCCACCGGCGCCACCACGGCTCGGGCCCTGGGCGAGCCCTACAGCGTCGACCGGCTGTACGAGGGTGACTTCAACCTGCGCCTGGGCGCCCGCTACCTGGGTGACATGATCTCGACCTTCAGCGGCAGCTACATCATGGCCGCCGCCGCCTATAACGCCGGCCCCGGCCGCCCCGCCCAATGGTCCGCCATCTGTGGCGACCCGAGGGGTTCAGGCACCGACCCGCTCGACTTCATCGAGTGCATCCCGTTCGTGGAAACGCGGAACTACGTGATGCGGACCCTGGAAACGACCCAGGTCTACCGGGCCCGGATGAACGGCGGATCGGCGCCGCTCATGCTGTCCGCGGACCTAAAGCGCGGGTCCTGGATGGGCTATCAGCCGAGCGCGCCACCGACAGCGCCCGGCCAGTAGGCCGCCTACTTCAAGGTGTGAAGAAAGGCGATCAGGTCATCGGCCTGCGCCGGGTTCTTCAGGCCGGGATAGGTCATGCGGGTGCCCGGGACCAGCTTTTGGGGAGCCGGCAGGTATTCTCGCAGCTTCGCGTCAGTCCACACCCACTTGGTGGCCTTCATGGCGGGCGTGAAGATGAAGCCCTTCAGTGTCCCCGAGTTGCGGCCGGCGACGCCGAACAGGCTGGGGCCCAGCACGGTTTCGTTGGGTCGGATGCTGTGGCAGGTCGAGCACTGCGACGTGTAGACAGCCCTCCCCCGCCCCGCATCGCCGGCGGCGTCAGCCGCTCCAGCCGCCGACAGCAGTAGCGCGGCGGCCAGGACGGCCGAGGGGAGCCTCAATAGACGATCCATGCGAAGACCCTTGCAGTGTTGTTGTCGGAAGCGTCGTGGCCGAGCCCGTCATAGTCGCTACGCGAGCCATCGAAGCGGTCGTAGATCGTGTACTGAACCCCGACCCGCAGGTTGAAGCGCTTGCCGAGCGGCGATGAACCGTCGCCGAAGGGCGTGCCGTCGATCTGGAAGGCCAGCCCGGAACTGTCCGGCTTGAAGGTCCGCGAATTTGGATTGCTGATAGCGTTGGCGGGGCCATAGGTGTCGAAGACCGAGGCGGTGAAACCCACCTTATTCTGCCAATAGTAGCTGGCGTCGCCGTGCCACTCGTTGAGCTTGGTGTCGCCACAGCCGGCCGGCCCAGCCGCTAGGTCGCAGCTGGCGTCCAGGGAGCGGTCTTCGTGCGTGTAGCGGCCGTTCAGGGTGACGAGGTCGCCACTGTCCAACGTCTTGATGAAAGAGCTGTCGAGGCCAAGGTCCGTATAGCGGTCGATCTTGCCGGTCGTGCGATCGCGGGCCGGATGGATGTCGGCCTTCAGCCCGAAGGCCCCGACCTCGAAGGTGCCGCCGGCCAGGCTGGTCTGCCAGGCGGCGCGGCCGTAAGGCGCGGTCCCCTTGATGTCACCCGGATCGAAAGGATCAGCGCCGAGCCGACCCAGGACGCCCCGGCTGGGCGAGCCGTAGCCGCCCAGCTCGAGATAGAGGCTCGAATTGATCCAGGCGTAGCCGGTCAGGCCCAGGCTGGTCTGGGCCAGGGCGCCGGACAGGATCGGCGCGACCGAGGGGCCGGGGGCAGCGCCCGAGTCGGTGTAGGGATAGCCCCAGGCCGGAAGGGTGTTCCAGGGATCCTGCACGCCGGGTGAGTTGTTCAGGCTGCCGCCCAGGATGACGTCCGCGTCCTTGATGGTGGTCCGGGTCGTCAGGCGCAGATCGACATTGTCCCAGGACCAGGCCTTGCCGATGCCGTCATAAGTGGTCTGGACGAAGCCGCCGACATGGCTGCCCATGCCGCCGGCGAAGAACACGCTAACCTGGTCCAGGTTGGACGACTGCTCGCTCTTGGTGCTGACGCTGGAGGCCACCGCCATCACCGAAAGGGGGATGTTGTACGGCGTCGTCCGCAGGGTATAGCCGCCCAGCTTGAAATTGCGGCCGAAGGGCGTGAGCTGGGGACCCAGGCCTCCCACATGGCAGGCCTGGCAAGGCTGGCCCGTCTGCATGGCGAAGGCGGGGACGGCATTGGCGGGCGAGCCCGTCGCCAGCAGCAGGCCGAAAGGAAGCACTGCCAGGACGGTCCGTCGCAACGCCGAAACGCCAGTCAGCCCGAACACCTTAGAAAACCGCATGCCGTCCTCGCTCGCCGCAAGACGCCGTCGTTCCCTGAACAGGATTCGAAGCGACGCGTCTCTCGGTCGGGCGTTGAGCCCCGAACGCTAGAAACTGGCAAGCCCTGCTCGACAGTGGCGCGCGCCGAAATACTTGGAGCTGGGGCGCTTTGAGGGGCGTGAATAGCCTATTGAGGCAATATTAGGACGTTGAAAGCTCGCCAACATGGCCACTTTAAGGTATTCGCGCATCCCAGACGCGCATACCGTTGCGTAATGATCCGAATGCTTTGTGAATTCGCGACATTTTGTCTCTGTCGCCGCCTGTGCGGACTTAGGCGCCCATTTTGAGCAGTTTCCGGTGGTGCGCCCGGGGAGCGACCCGCCGCCAATCCAGATCGACTCACACCGACCGCCTCGTCGCGGTCACCCCTGGCCCTCACCCGTGCCCCAAAGCTGCGCCAGCGCCTCATCGCTCCCCCGGCGCAGCGTCACCTGTTGACCGGCCGCTATTTGCCGTAAACGCGACTGGCGCTGGCCTTGGCGGTATCGACGATTTCCTGATGGCGGCCGGATGGCGGATGCTAACCCTTGAACCATGAGCGCGCCGCGCCGACCTCGGTCAGACGCCTATTTCAACGTGTGCAGATAGGCGATCAGATCGTCGATCTGACTGGGAACCTTCAAGCCCGGATAGACCATCCGAGATCCCGGGACCATCACCTGAGGGGCGGGCACGTAGGCTCGCAACTTTTCATCGGTCCACAGCCAGTGCGTGGCCTTCATCTGTGGGGTGTAGGCATATCCCTTGACCGTTCCGGACATCCGGCCGGCCACGCCGAACAGGCTTGGCCCCAGGATGGTCTGGTTGGGCTTGGGGCTGTGACAGGCCGAACATTGAGCTGTGAAAACCGCCTTGCCCCGGCCAGCATCCCCCGCGGCGTTTGCGCCGCCAGGGACTGACAGAAGAAGCAGGAGTCCGACCAGGGCGACCGAGCTATTTTTCAGTAGGCGAACCATGCGAAGACCCTCGCGGTATTGTTGTCCGATGCGTCATGGCCGAGGCCATCATAGTCACTTCGCGAGCCGTCGAAGCGGTTGTAGATCGTGTACTGGACACCGACCCGCAGATTGAAACGCTTGCCAAGCGGCGACGATCCATCTCCGAAAGGCGTGCCGTCGATCTGAAACACCAGCCCCGAACTGTCAGGCTTGAAGGTGCGGGAATCTGGATTGCTGATCGCGTTGGCTGGACCAAACGTGTCAAAGGCCGAAGCGGTGAATCCCACCTTGTTGCGCCAATAATAGCTGGCGTCGGCTCTCAGATCGCTCAATCGGGTGTCGCCGCACCCCGCTGGTCCGGCGGCCAGGCTGCAACTGGCGTCCAGCTTCCGCGACTCGTGCGTGTAGCGGCCGTTTAGAGTCAGCATGTCGCCGCTTTCAAGGGTCTTGATGAACGACGTGTCGACCCCAAGGTCGGAATAGCGGTCCGACATCCCCGTCGTACGGTCTCGGGCGGGATAGAGGTTGGCCCTGAGACCAAATCCCCCGATCTCGAACGTCCCGCCGTCCAAATCCGTCTGATAGGCAACGCGGACATAGGGCGCTGTTCCCTTGATGTCGCCGGGATCGTAGGGGTTGGCGCCAAGGCGACCCAGGGTCGAGCGGCTGGGAGATCCATAGCCGCCGGCCTCCAGGTAGATGGCTGAATTGATCCAGGCGTATCCGGTGAGACCCAGGCTTGTTTGGGCCAGCGCGCCGGAAAGGATCGGCGCGGCCGCAGGTCCGGGGGCGAGATCGGATCCAGTATAGGGAAATCCCCAGGCCGGCAGGGTGTTCCAGGGATCCTGGACGCCGGGCGAATTGTTCAGGCTGGCCCCGATGATGACGTCGGCCCCCTTGATGGTGGTGCGGGTCGTCAGGCGCAGATCGACATTGTCCCAGGACCACGCCTTGCCGATCCCGTCATAGGTGGTCTGCACGAAGCCGCCGACATGTGTCCCCATGCCGCCGGCGAAGAACAGGCTGATCTGGTCAAGGCCGACATTGTCATTGCGCTTGAAACCGGAAGCGGGCGGTGAGGCCTGATCCTTCCGCGTTCTCACGCCGGAGGTGACCGCCATGGCTGACAGCGGGATGTTGTAGGGGTTTGTGCGCATGACGTAGCCGCCAAGCTTGAAAGTCCGGCCAAAGGGCGTCAGCTGCGGCCCAAGTCCCCCCACGTGGCAAGCTTGGCAGGGCTGTCCTGTCTGAGCGACGAACGCGGGCACGGCGGCGGCGGGCGTGGCCAATCCTGCCAGAAACAACAGGCCCAGAGGCAAGGCCGGGACGATGGCGGTTCGCGCGAAGGACCTGCCGATCCGGATCGATCTGAATAGTGTGGACTGCCGCATTTCGTCCCCTTCCGCCTCTTTACCTGTCGCCAAGACAAATCTGCCTTAGCCAAGGCTTCAGCGTGGACGATGGTTCCCCAAGAGCTCGATAGTAAATTCGGTGGAAATACGTAGGTAAGTTACCGGAAGAGCGACCTCAGTATTCGTTCAGATGGGGGTTTCCGAAATCTGCCGACAATTTGGACCGGCAATAGCGTCGTCGGCCGTGAAATCATCGCCGTGTCTGGCGCGCCTAATTGACCATCTGAATTGCGCGGCTTGTGGCGCAGACGCCGCCACGCGAGGGCCGATCAGTCAGGCTTTCCGTCGTCACGTGATTTCAGCCGCCCCCGCGCCGCCAACGCCTCGCGCAGCAACATCTCCACCTGGGCGTTGACCGAGCGCAGTTCGGCGGCCGCGAGGCGCTCGACCGCTTCGAGCACCTCGGGCCGAACCCGGATCAGGAAGGCGCGCTTGTCCGGGCTCGCCATGGGGCTAGCCGGAGTAGAGGGTGCCGGTGTTGACCACGGGCTGGGTGTCCCGGTCGCCGCAGAGCACGACCAGCAGGTTGGAGACCATGGCCGCCTTGCGCTCTTCGTCCAACTTCACGACGCCGCGTTCGTTGAGCTGCTGCAGGGCGCTTTCGACCATGCTGACCGCGCCGGTGACGATGGTGCGGCGGGCGGCCAGAACCGCCTCGGCCTGCTGGCGGCGCAGCATGGCCCCGGCGATCTCGGGCGCGTAGGCCAGGTGCATCAGGTGCATCTCGTCGACGGCGATGCCGGCGACCTGCACCCGGTCCTGCAGGTCGGCGCGCAGGCGCTCGCCGACGATCTCGGCGTCGGCCCGCAGGGTGGGCTCCTCGGCCTCGGCATGGTCATAGGCGTAGTGGCGGGCCACCTCGCGCAGGGCGGTCTCCATCTGGATGTTCATGAAGGCCACATAGTCGTCGACGTCGAACAGGGCCTGGGCCGAATCCCGGACCCGCCAGACGACGTTGGCGGCGATCTCGACGGGATTGCCGCGCTTGTCGTTGACCTTAAGGGTCTCGCTGGTGACGTTGCGCACCCGCATCGATAGCTTCTTGCGGGCGAACCAGGGCAGCACCCAGCGCAGACCCGTGGTGCGGTCGGTGCCCTTGTAGTTGCCGAACAGGGTGATGGCGACGGCCTGGTTGGGCTGGATGGTGTAGAAGCCGGCCAGGCCCAGGATGGCGAGGAAGCCCAGCAGAATGCCCGGCAGGCCGATTGCCGGGTTGGCGTCCATCCTGCTGACCATCATGCCTGACAGGATCAGCAGGCCGACCGACACCAGCAGCATCAAGCCGCCGTTGACGCCGCCGCCCACCCGCTCGGCGCTGCTATTGATGGTCCGTTGATCGGACATGTGCCCCTCCATGAATTGGCATCAAAGTGATATCACTCTGATGTCAGCCGTCAAGGCGCCTTGCCCCCTCTCCGCCGCTGCGGCACATCGGGGCGCCAACCAAGGAGTCCTCATGGCCCGTTTCCTGTTCGCCACCTGGGAAGGCGGCGGCCATGTGCAGCCGATGCTGAGCGTCGCCGCCGGCCTGAAGGCGCGAGGCCATCAGGTGCTGGCGATGAGCGACGCGGCCAACGCGCCGGACGCTTCGGCGATGGGCGTCGATTTCCGCTCCTGGACCAGTGCGCCCAACCTGACCGACAAGGCCCGCTCGGGAGACCGCCTGCGCGACTGGGAGGCCGACAATCCGCTGCAGGTCATCCAAGACCTGCTTGGCAAGGTCGTGGCAGGCCCGGCGGGCGACTATGCCGCCGACGTGCTGGCGGCGCTGGAGGATTTCCCGGCCGACGTCGTCGTCAGCCAGGAGCTGTTGTTCGGCCCGATGATCGCAGCCGAGGCGGCGGGCCTGCCGCTAGCCCTGCTGGCCGCCAATGTCTGGCCCTTCCCTACATTGCCTGGCGCGCCGCCGTTCGGGACCGGCATGGCGCCGGCGACCACCGACGACGAGCGCGGCCTGCATGCCATGGTCGCCCAGACCACCCGGACCATCTTCCAGATGGGCCTGCCCGACCTCAACGCCGCCCGGGCGCGCTTTGGCCTGATGCCCTTGGCCGATCTTTTCGACCAGCTCGCCTATGCCCGGGCGGTTCTGTTGGCGAGCAGCCGCGCCTTCGACTTCGCGCCCGAGCCACTGGCCGAGCCTTTCCGCTATGTCGGGCCCTATCTGGGCGACCCGGTCGACGTTGATGCCTGGGAGGCGCCGGCCGACGGCCGGCCGTTGATCGTGGTCTCCTCCTCGACACTTTACGAAGGCCAGGAAGGCTGGCTGAGCCGGGTGATCCAGGCGCTCGGCTCGCTGCCGGTCCGGGGGTTGGTGACGCTGGGTCCGGCGGTCGATCCGGGACAGTTCAGCCCACCCGCCAATGTCGCCGTGGTCCGAAGCGCGCCGCACAGCCGGCTGCTGCCCAAGGCCGCCGTCCTGGTCACCCACGGCGGCCACGGCTCGGTGCTGCGTGGGCTGATGGCCGGAGTTCCGCTGCTGTTGTTGCCGGCGCTGCGCGATCAGAACGACAACGCCGCGCGGGTCACGGCCAGAGGCGCCGGCCTCTCGCTCAGCCGCGACGCCACGCCCGAGGCGCTGGCCCAGGCAATCCAGCGCCTGCTGGACGAGCCGTCATTCCGGGATCACGCCCGGGCCCTGGGCGCGTCTGTCGCCGTGGATGTGGAGCAGCGCTCGGCCGAGGACGAGCTGGAGCGGCTGATCTAGCCGGCGGGCTTCAGCCGATAGTGGCTGACGCCCCATTCCTCGCCGCTGCGATGGCCGAACACGCCGGCCGTGGCGAGGAAGAACAGCCGCCAGCGCCGCCGCCACAGGCCGGCGTCCTTGCCGTAGACCTGCTTCATGATCGAGCGCACCGCCGCGTCGTTGGCGTCCATGTTGGCCAGCCAATCCAGCGCCGTGCGTTCATAGTGCTTGCCGCTCCAGCGCCAGTCCGCCTCCAGTTCGAACATGTCGTCGAACTGCCGGATCAGGTTGTGGCTGGGCATGAAGCCGCCGGTGAAGAAGTAGCGTCCGATCCAGTCCTCCGGGTTCTCATGACTGAACCGGTAGGGCGAGGTGGCGTGGCTGAACACGTGCAGGAACAGTCGCCCGTCCGGTCGCAGCCAGGTCTTCACCCGCGCGAGCAGCGCCGGCCAGTTGGCCATGTGCTCGAACATCTCCACCGAAACCACCCGGTCGAAAGTCTTGCCCGGATCGAAGGCGTTGGCGTCGGCGGTGACGACGGTCAGGTTGGTCAGGCCCCGGGCCGCCGCCTCAGCCTCGATGAAGGCCCGCTGGCTGCGGCTGTTGGATACGCTGGTGATGCGGGAGTTGGGATAGCCGGCGGCCATCCACAGGCTGAGCGAGCCCCAGCCGCAGCCTAGTTCGAGCACATCTTGGCCGTCCTGCAGGTCGGCATGGGCGCAAGTCTCGATCAGGGCCTGACGCTCGGCGTCGTCGAGGGTCTGAGCGCCGTCCTCGTAGAGGCAGGAGGAGTATTTCAGGTGGCTGCCCAGCACGAGCCGGAAGAACTCGGTCGGCAGCTCGTAGTGTTGTTCGTTGGCCGCGTCGGTGTGCTCGGCGATGGCCAGGGTCCGCATGTTGGCGGCGAAGTCGGCTTCCGACTGCGGCTTCAGTCGCTGGCGGTTACGCTCGCCCTCGACCAGGTTCCAGATCGCGGCGCGGCGCAGGGCGTCAGGAGCCGGCATGTTCTCGGCGGCGTGGATGGCCGAGGCGATAAGGGTCATGCGTGGCTCCGTTTGGGCGGCATCGGAAAGAAGACCGAGGTGCGGGCCTTGTAGGCCTCGAAGGCGACGCCGCGGCTCCTGGCCATGGCGTATTCCAGCATCCGCACGCCGGTGACGTTGTTAAGCAGGTGATACATCAGCACCGGCCCGATCAGCGCGGCGAAGCCCCAGGGCCAGCGACCGCTCAGGTCGATGGCGATGACCGGATAGGCCAGCCAGGCCAGCCATTCGAAGAAGTAATTAGGGTGCCGCGACCAGGCCCAGAGGCCGGTGTCGCAGATCTTGCCCTTACTGGCCGGATCGCCCTTGAAGCGCGCCAGTTGGGCGTCGGCCAGCGCCTCTCCCAGAATGGCGATAGCCAACAGCGCCCCGCCCAACATGTCCTGCCAGGAAAGTTCGCCCGGCCGGCGGGCGGCGACCAGAACGCCCAGGCTCAGCAGGAAGGAAGCGCCTCCCTGCATCTGCAGGAAGCCGAACATCATCAGGTCGTTGCGCGGCCCCCACTTGCGGCGCAGGCCCTCATAGCGGGCGTCCTCGGGGTGACCGGCCGTGCGCAGCGCCAGATGGGTGCCCAGTCTCAGGCCCCAGACGGCGATCAGCACCGCTACGATCCACTGCCGGGCAGTCGGCGCGGCTCCATCGACAGGAACCAGGGCGACGATCACCCCCGCCGCACCCAGGACGTAGGACCAGAAAACATCGGTCCAGCCGCCATTTCGCATGGCGCGCTGGAAGGCCCAGACCAGGGCCATGGCCAGGACCAGGAAGGTGGCGTCGACGGCAAGGAGCTTGAGCATCGTTAGAAGATACGCGACCCGACGCGCGGCGGATCACCCACAAACGCGGGGTAGGCGCCGGCCCTGCTTCGAATTCGCTGGCAGGACCTGTCCTGCGAAGCCCGCAGGACGAAGCAGGATGGTGGGCGGCGACGGGTTCGAACCGCCGACCCTCTCGGTGTAAACGAGATGCTCTGACCAGCTGAGCTAGCCGCCCTTTACGGGCGTCATAGCGTCCCGGAAGGGAGAGCGCAAAGCCCGGCTAAGCGCCCTCCCCTACAGATCACGGATTGAAGTTGATGGTCTTCTCGGACAGGCCCGTCACATCGACCGTCGCGAAGCCCTTCAGTTCCTTGGCGTCGCAGGTGTAGTCGCCGCGGTTCACCCGGCTGAACGGACCGGGATGATCGACACACAGGGTAAAATCGCCGCCCCAGGTGCCGTTATCGTCATCCTCGGCATAGTCGTAGAAGACGCTGTCGTTGGGCACCGAGATGTCCTGGAAACAGCTGTAGGGGCTGATGACCTTCCAGCCCTCGACCATCCAGTTGTCGGAACCGACCGATTGCCGATAACCGATGGCCGCATAGACCTTCAGGCCGGTCTTGTTGCACAGGTGGATGGTGACCATGGTCACCGCGGCGGGCGCTGGCGGCGTGTAGCTCGACCCGCCACCCGGGTGCGTTTGGCTCCAGGCCGGCGCGGTAGACGCCATGGCCAGCATAGCCGCCACCGGCGCCGCGATGGACCGTACAATTTTCAATCCGCCCATAGTGAACCCTCCCCTTGGGGTGTCTCAAAACGTCGACACATCGTTACGCGACTTTGCTCAGTCTTCAAGACCGGCGCCAAACAAGCCCCCCCATTTGGAGGCCCTCTGGGCATTTCGTGGCCGGCTAACCGTTCAGCGCGCTCTTCAAGCTCTCACCTGCCTGAAAGCGGGCCGTCTTGCTGGCCGGGCGCTGCACCTTGGCGCCGGTCTTGGGATTGCGGGCCGCGCCGGCCTTGCGGATAACCGGCTTGAAGGCGCCGAAACCGACCAGGCGCACGTCCTGCCCTTCCTTGAGACTCGTCGTCACAGCTTCCACGAACGCTGTCAGGGCCGCGTTCGCCTGCGACCGGTTCAAACCTGACTTATCGGAAATCGCAGCCACCAACTCAGCCTTGGTCATGCCTGTCTCCCAGCCATTGTGCAGCGCGATACTTCCCCCCACAGGCGAACCCCGCGCGTGACACGATTATGGCTGCTGCGAATCACCCGTCAAACGGCAAGCGGCGCGGGATCACCCCGCGCCGCCCACATTATCGCCGATCAGATTGAACTAGTGCGTGATCACACTGTCCGCGTCGGTCTCATCGACCTTCGCAGGCGCCACAACACTGTCATCCGGCTCGGTCCATTCGATCGGAGTCAGAGGCTTGGTCAGGGCCTGGGCCAGGACCTCGTCGACGGTGGAGACCGCGATGATCTCCAGCTCGTTTTTGACGTTGTCCGGGATGTCGGCCAGGTCCTTCTCGTTCTCCTTGGGGATCAGCACGGTCTTGATGCCCGAACGCAGGGCCGCCAGCAGCTTTTCCTTCAGGCCGCCGATCGGCAGCACCCGGCCGCGCAGGGTGATCTCGCCGGTCATGGCCAGATCCTTGCGGATGGGGTTGCCGGTCAGCACCGAGACCATGGCCACGGCCATGGCGACGCCGGCCGAGGGACCGTCCTTGGGCGTCGCGCCTTCCGGCACGTGCACGTGGACGTCGGTCTTGTCGAACAGGGTCGGTTTGATGCCGAAGGCGGGACCCCTGGAGCGGACATAGCTGTTCGCCGCCGAGATCGACTCCTTCATCACCTCTTTCAGGTTGCCGGTGATCGACATCCGCCCCTTGCCGGGCATGCGCACCGCTTCGATGGTCAGGATATCGCCGCCGAACTCGGTCCAGGCCAGGCCAGTGACGATGCCGATCTGGTCGGTCTCGTCCGTGGCGCCGTAGTGGTACTTCTTCACGCCGGCGTATTTGGCGATCCGCGCGTCGTCGATGGTGATGCTGGTCAGCTTTTCGCGTTCCAGGTCACGCACCACCTTGCGAGCCAGGCCCCCCAGTTCCCGCTCCAGCGACCGCACGCCGGCTTCCCGGGTGTAGTAGCGGATGAGATCCTGGATGGCCTTGTCCGGCACGATGAACTCTTCCGGGGTCAGGCCGTGGTCCTTGGTCAGGCGCGGCATGATGTGGCGCTTGGCGATCTGGACCTTCTCATCCTCGGTGTAGCCGGGGATGCGGATGATCTCCATGCGGTCCAGCAGCGGCTGGGGCATGTTCAGGCTGTTGGCCGTGGTGACGAACATCACCTGGCTGAGATCGTAGTCCACTTCCAGATAGTGGTCGGCGAAGGTCGAATTCTGGGCCGGGTCGAGCACTTCCAGAAGAGCGCTGGAGGGGTCGCCGCGCCAGTCCGAGCCCATCTTGTCGATCTCGTCGAACAGGAAGAACGGATCGACGGCCTTGGCCTTCTTCATCGACTGGATGACCTTGCCGGGCATCGAGCCGATGTAGGTGCGACGGTGACCGCGGATCTCGGCCTCGTCGCGCACGCCGCCCAGGGACAGGCGCACGAACTCGCGGCCCGTCGCCTTGGCGATCGAGCGGCCCAGCGAGGTCTTGCCGACACCAGGAGGGCCGACCAGGCAGAGGATCGGGCCCTTGAGTGTGCCGGTCCGGGACTGCACCGCCAGATATTCCAGGATGCGTTCCTTGACCTTCTCCAGGCCGTAGTGATCCTCCTCGAGGATCTCCTCGGCCCGCGCGACGTCGATCTTCTTGGGCTTGGCCTTGCCCCACGGGATCGACAGGATCCAGTCGAGGTAGTTGCGCACCACCGTGCTCTCAGCCGACATCGGGCTCATGTTGCGCAGCTTCTTCAGCTCGCCCTCGGCCTTGGTGCGGGCTTCCTTCGACAGACGGGTTTTCTTGATGCGGCGTTCCAGGTCCAGCAGCTCGTCGCGCTGGTCGTCCTGTTCGCCCAGCTCGCGCTGGATCGCCTTCATCTGTTCGTTCAGGTAGTACTCCCGCTGGGTCTTCTCCATCTGGCGCTTGACGCGCGAGCGGATCTTTTTCTCGACCTGCAGGACGCTGATCTCGCCTTCCATCAGGGCGAAGACCTTCTCCAGGCGCTTCACGACGTTGAAGATCTCCAGCAGGTTCTGCTTGTCGTTGATCTTCACCGACAGGTGGGCGGCGATGCTGTCGGCCAGCTTGTCGGGATCGGTGATCTGCGGGATCGAGGCCAGGGCCTCGGGCGGCACCTTCTTATTGAGCTTGACGTAGTTCTCGAACTGCTCGGCCACGGCGCGGGACAGGGCCTCGGCTTCGTGGGCCTCGCCGCCCTCGACCTCGATGACGGCCGCCTCGGCCTCATAGAAGTCCTCGGTAGCGGTGAACTTCAGCACCGCCGCGCGGGTCTTGCCCTCGACCAGCACCTTGACGGTGCCGTCGGGCAGCTTGAGCAGCTGCAGGACCGTGGCGATGACACCGACGTCGAAGATGTCACCCGGCGCGGGATCGTCGTCGGCGGAATTCTTCTGGGTGGCCAGCAGGATCTGCTTGTCAGTGCGCATCACCTCTTCGAGGGCGCGCACGGATTTGTCGCGGCCGACGAAAAGCGGCACGACCATGTGAGGAAACACGACGATGTCCCGAAGTGGCAACACCGGCAAAGTGCGGATATCCGACATTTCACTCTCCTTCACCCGGTCCGTATCGGCCCCGGGCGTCCACCGGACGTCGGTGGACTCTCGGGTGATATGTGGCCGCTTCGCCGAGCCATTCAAGCTTGGCGCCATTCGAGCCTTAAAAGCTGAGACTTAACGCCTCACTTCGGGCACGGCTGCGTGATCGTCGGCGCGCGCCTAGTCAGGGTCGGAGCGGCTCGGCTTTTCTTCGCGCGGCTCGGCCTTGGAAGCCGGCGTGGTCGGGGGCTTGGCGGCCGCCTTCGGAGCCGAAGCGGGAGCGGGGGGAGCCGAAGGCGCAACCGGCTTCGGATCGGCCACCGGCGCTGCGGGGGCCAGGGTGGTTCCCATGCTGCGGACGACGTCAGCCTCCTGACGGTCGCCGCGGCGCACATCCCGGCGGGCCGTGTAGAGACCGCGCAGATAGGCCATGTCCCAGTCGGTCATGCCATCGACGGGCGTGGCGCCGGCAGCCTTGTCAGTGAACAGGTTGAGGATCGAGGACGCGCCTTCGGTGTCGGCGTCGGGATTGATCTGCGCCAGGCTGACCATGGCCACATAGTCGGCCAGCGCCGAGAACCGCACTATGCCTGTGCGGCGCACGTCCAGCACAATGACCACATGGTCGAAGTCGGTGCGGGTGTTGGTGTTGACCCGGCCCACGCTGCGGACCCGCACATTGGCGCCCTGGACATAGGACTGGCCGTCCGAGGTCTTGCGCGAGGTCACATGCCACCAGCGCACCGGCGCGGGCGAGTCGATGAAGGCCTGCAGGGCCTTCTTGCCCCGGCTGACACCGTCCTCGTACTTGGCGAAGGTGTCGGGGTTGTCCTTCACCGCCTGGCGGACCAGGGCGTCGGAATCGGCGGTGGCGACGATCAGGATGTTCGCCTTGCAGCCGGGCCCGCCGACCTCCAGGCCGATGTCCTGGGCGGTGGCGGAGATGCGGTCCAGCATCACCTGGGCGTAGGCGGGCTTCAGGCCAATCACGCCGGGGCAGATCTTGCGGTCCCAGCGTCCAAGCCGCTTGTCCGCCGTCGGGGCCGTGACGCTGGTGACGAAGCTGGTGATCTGGTCCTTGTCGGTCCTGGTCGGAGCCGTGACGACCAGGCCTTCGACCTCGGTGGGCTCACCGGGGGGCGAGACGCGGGGTGGCGGCGCGGTCGCCGCGCCGGCCTGAAGGATGGCCAAAGCACTCATGATGGCCGGCGCCCAGCTGGACATGCGCGCGAAATCCCCGAGGTTACAGTTCCGGCGCGACCCGTAACCCGGCCGCTCGCATCCGGCAATGCGACGCACGGCGCATGGAGAATTTGTAACTCGTCCGGGGTGAGCGCCCCTGACCGCCCGGTCCTCGGCGGCGGTGGTTTTTCAGGACGGGCTGTAAAGTCCCTGGTGGATTTCCCGCAACAGAGCCTTCTGCACCTTGCCCATGGCGTTGCGGGGCAGGTCGTCGACGAACAGCACCCGCTTCGGCTGCTTGAACTTCGCCAGCCGCTCCTGCAGCGCCGCCAGTACCCCGGCCTCGGTCAATTCGGTCGACCCGCCGGTAGCGATGACCGCAGTGACGCCCTCGCCGAAATCCGCATGCGGCAGGCCGATGACCGCGCTCTCGACGACGCCCGGGATGGAGTCCAGCTCGGCCTCGACCTCCTTGGGATAGACGTTGAAGCCGCCCGAGATGATCAGGTCCTTGCCTCGCCCGACGATGCTCACATAGCCGGCCGCGTCGATCATCCCCAGGTCGCCGGTGATGAAATAGCCGTCGGCGCGGAACTCCGCGGCGGTCTTCTCGGCCATGCGCCAATAGCCGGCGAAGACGTTGGGGCCCTTGACCTCGATCATGCCGATCTCGCCCTGGGCCAAGGCGGCGCCGGTCTCCGGGTCGGCGATACGCAACGCCACGTCTGGCAGCGGCGGCCCCACGGTCCCGGCCACCCGCGCGCCGTCATAGGGATTGGAGCTGTTCATGCCGGTCTCGGTCATGCCGTAGCGCTCCAAGATCGCCGTGCTGGTCCGCGCCGACCATTCGCGATGGGTCTCGGCCAGCAGCGGGGCCGAGCCGGAGACGAACAGGCGCATTCCAGTCACCCCTTCCCGGCTCAAGCCGGGAAGGCCAAGGAGCCGGGTGTAGAAGGTCGGCACCCCCATCAAGGCGCTGGCGCGCGGGAACAGGGTGAGCGCCTCGGCGGCGTCGAACTTGGCCCGGAAGATCATCGAAGCCCCTGCCGTCAGGATGACGTTGGTCGCCACGAACAGGCCATGCACATGGTAGATCGGCAGGGCGTGGATCAGCACGTCGTCGGCCGTGAACCGCCATAGCTTCGTCAGGGTCGCGGCGTTGGACGCCAGGTTCGCCTGGGTCAGCATCGCGCCCTTTGAGCGCCCTGTAGTGCCCGAGGTGTAGCAGATGGCCGCCAAATCACCCGGCGCCCGCTCGACCGTGGCGAAGTCCTCTGACTGGCCGGCGGCGAGGTCGGCAAGACTTCCCTGCCCTTTTGCGTCGAGCGTGACGACCCTGGCGGTCCCGGCCAGGCCGCTGACGCCCTCCAGCATGGCGGGATCGCAGACGATCAGCGCCGGCTCGGCGTCCTCGATGAAGTAGCGCAGCTCGGCCAGGGTATAGGCGGTGTTGAGCGGCAGGAAGACCGCCCCGGCCCGCACGCAGGCCAGGTACAGATAGAGGTTCTCCGGCGACTTCTCGACCTGCACGGCCACTCGGTCGCCGGGCTGAACGCCCAGTGCTCGCAGGGCGTGGGCCAGGCGGGCTGTATGAGCGTGCAGATCGGCGTAGGTTTCGACCGAGCCAGTGGGCCGTTCGAGAAAGGGCGCGTCAGGACGGCCAGCGGCGGTGAGTTGATCGAACAGGAGATTCACGCCGTCACCATAACCCGCTCGGGGCTCTGAGCCTCCGCCCTACATCAAAAAGTTGGTGTCGCCGACGCTTTGCATCTGGAACCGCAGTACCACGACATCCGGCGCGCACGGCGGGTCAGGGTTAGGTGGAAGTGCGGGTACCGGCAGGTTGGTGTAAAACCAGTTCCATCCGACGCTGCGGCGAGTCCGGTTGGGAAGTCCAATGAGTTCCATCCCGATACCGCCAGGCGCGTTGCGACCGTCGATAAGGCCCCGGGTCATGGTGACGTTTCCGCCGGCCGCGACTCTCAGGCCCGCCGCATGGCCCTCGGATATGAACCTATCGACCACCACGTCGCCCTCGGCGTAAACATCGATGCCAACGGCACCCGCCGGACACTTCCTGCGGTCATCCGCCGGGCCGCTCGTCATTTCGGCGCCTCGGTACGGAAGCCCTTCAGTGTGACATTTCCCCCGCTTCGGATCTTAAATCCTTCGGCGTGACCTATCGCCTCTTGATCCGACATCGAAACATCGCCGGCGGCATCCACGGCCAACCCAACGGATGCCGGGGCCTGTGACTTGGCCGGAGGCGTCTTCTTGGCTGTAAGCGACAACAGAATCCAGGCTACGACACCAAAGGCCACGGACGCGGTGCCCACCACCGCAAGCCAGGGCAGACCCAAATTGAGCGCCGCCAGCAGTTCTGCGGCTCCAGACGCGCTTAGGAAACTTGCCACCGCCCCAGAGATTTGCCGTCTATCCATTCCACGATCATGACCCAGCGCCAGTAGATTGCAAGGCGACGGTTTCACACGCAGTGAGACCCGTCGCATCTGTCTCTGAAGGGCAATACCGCCCCCCTCAGGGGCGGCCCTCAATCGAAGGAAGCGTTTTATCCTCGAATGGTGGCGACCAAGCTGAATTCGCCAAGCCTGCCGATCCTCGTCGATGATCTGGCCACGAGCGGCTGCCATCTTTTCGCGGCCCACAGAAGGCCTGAGTTTACGCTGGATTACGGGCGAACAGGTCATGAGCAGCGCCCCGACATGGTTTGAAATACCGAGGAGACGCCGAGGGGGACTTGCAGGTTCTGACGCTTCGCCTGAAATGGAAAAAGACCCGCCTCACCGGCCCGAGCCAAGTGGGGGCGCATCTGATGTGTTGCGACTGCGGACTAGCTGATAGTCACGCTGGCAAGCAGAGACTATTAGCTAAACGCCGACTAGGCCGGGCGTCAAAATTGTCGACTCGGCATATTCAGAATTCATGTCAGAAACTGCGTCACCGGCAACGATAGAACATAAAAGGGCTGAGCGCGCCGAAAGCGATAATCCCAAGAAGCGCAGCGCACTTTGGTTTCTAAGCGTGCTGCTCATTTCCTATGTGCCAGGTCTACATATCGACCACATCCAAGGCATTTCTGTCCAAGACTCGG
Organism: Caulobacterales bacterium; assembly: GCA_038236615.1. Classification (GTDB taxonomy): domain Bacteria; phylum Pseudomonadota; class Alphaproteobacteria; order Caulobacterales; family Caulobacteraceae; genus Caulobacter. The sequence continues at coordinate 597,517 of JBBRZO010000001.1, read as the reverse complement.
CTCTGGACATACTCCGACTGATGCTGTGGGTCGCTAGTACATACTACTGTGGCGGATTCGCTCTCGATTGGATTGCTCTCCGCACGCGGAACGCCGAAGCACTGAAGTCTACCGACATTCTCGTGGGCCTGGATGACGCGATTAGGCATCTCGATGTCGCAGACGACCTGCGACGAATTGCTGCCGCGGCGATGGCTCAAGGGCGTGAGGCGCTCAGCCTGATGGCGAATGTAGAGCCTGAACTGAGGGCACCGAGTTATGCTGCTGACACGCTGGCGGGTGAGATATCCGGGTATATTCGCGCCCTATTGATCCAGAAGGGCGATATCCCGAGTAACCAGGCTTGGGATGCTGAATTGCAGCTGGGTGTTCGCAATTCCGCTGATTTAGTTCTGAAAAGGTTTGACCCAGTTGCACGCGATTGGGCGGCTAAATGCGCTCAGCGAGATCAGGCTTTTATACAAATCGCGCGCGTGACCGACACGCTGTCCGACAACACCGAGCGACATATTGAACGCCTGGAGCGGGGTATAACTGAGTTGCAGTCCATGCGCCGCCTAATCCGTCGAATGAGCGCGTGGGATGGCCTGCGCGACGATATTTGGGACTTTGGCGGCCTTATTGTCGCATGGGCGATTCCCACCGTTCTTGTCTGCGGAACAGTGGCCTTTTGGTTGCCGCGCATTTAGGGGAATCTGACTAGCTAATGACTGCACGGGCCTGCACTCGGACCACTACCATCTTAAGGGCCGATCGGCGGTCGCCCAGGCCCAGTAAATGCTCAGCGCTGGACCGTTCGCGACGGAGAATTATCCCGCCGCCATGCCCCGCAAGGCCGCCGGCTTGAGGATTTCAACCCGGCCATAGCCCAACCGCACCCAGCCCTTGCGCGCCATTTCGCCTAGCCAGCCATTGATCGCCTTGCGCGTCACCCCAACCATCTCGGCCAGATCGCCCTGCGAGACCTCGGCGACGCCCAGGTTCTGTTCCAGCTGCAGCAGCCGCGCGGCCAGGCGCGCCCGGGGCGGCAGGGCGGTGAGCACGGCGACCAGTTGCAGGATCGTGCTGAGCTGCCGATAGAGCAGCCCCGCCAGATCTCGCCAGACCCCCGGATGATCCGCCGCCGCCTGGCGCAGGGCCCTGTCCGACAGGGTGAAAACCACACTGTCGGCGGCCGCGATCACCGTCAGCAGGCGCGGGCCGCCCCCAAACGTGGCGCTCTGCCCCATCACGGAGCCCGGCGGCATGATGCCGATCATTACCTCGCGCTCGCCCGGCGCCTGGCAGTAGAGCTTGAGCCTTCCGTCCATCACCACCAGCAGGCCGGTTTCCTCGTCGCCCTCGCCATGCAGCCACTCGCCGGGACCGCGCTGGATCAGCCGGCCCGCCTTGATCAGCGCGGCGGCCTGTTCGGGGACCTGACCGGCGAACCAGGGAATGGCCATCAGGCTGCGGCGCTGGTCCTCGTCGGGCGGGCTCATTGCCAACTGTAACCCCGGTGACGATCCGCCGTCCAGGATCGGCGACACTCCCCCTCAACAACACTGAGAGGAAGCCATGGCCACGTCCGTCATCGCCATCGAACGCCAGGCCGGCTGCGGCGCCCTGGTCACCGGCATCGACCTGGCCAAGGCCGGCCAGCACGAGGTCGACCTCCTGCGCCAGGCCCTTTTCGAGCACGGCGTGCTGTTCTTTCGCGACCAAAGTCTCACCCAGGAACAGCATATCGCCCTGGCCGAGCGCTTCGCCCCCATCGACATCAACCGCTTCTTCCCGGCCGACGCCGACTATCCGCAGATCGCCAAGGTCGAGAAGACCGAGGAGCAGACCAGCAATATCGGCGGCGGCTGGCACACCGATCACAGCTACGACCTGGAGCCGGCCATGGGTTCGATCCTGGTCGCCCGCCAGCTGCCGGACAAGGGCGGCGACACCCTGTTCGCCGACATGTACGGCGCCTACGAAAGCCTCGACGATGATCTCAAGGCCAAGCTGAAAACCATGCGGGCCGTGCATTCCACCGCCCAGGTGTTCGGCGCGGCGGGCGCCTATGCCGGCGGCGACCAGGACGCCCTTGGCGGCCACACCGACCTGCCCGAGACCCTCCATCCTGTGGTCATCCGCCATCCCGGCAGCGGTAAGTCGGCGCTCTACGTAAACCCGGCTTTCACGATGCATTTCGAGGGCATGACCCGCGAAGAAAGCTTGCCGCTCCTGCAGCAGCTCTACGTCGCGGCCATCGACCCGGCCCGGGTGACGACGTTCAAGTGGCAGCCCGGCTCGGTCGCCATCTGGGACAACCGCGCCAGCTGGCATTTCGCCAAGAACGACTATCACGGCCAGTATCGGCTGATGCACCGCATCACTATGGCCGGGTGCGGGCTGGAAGCGGCCTGACCCGGACTCTAGGTCCGCTCGTCAATCGCCTTCATCACCGCCTCGGCGTCGGCGGGCTTGGCCATGGCCTCGGACTCGGCGTCGGACCGGTCGGCCAGCATCGGGGCGTCGCGCCGCATTTCTTCCAGCAGGGCGATGACCTTGGCCGTCTTCTTGTCGGCCAGCAGGGCAAGCTCCAGGGCCAGCTGTGAGCGCCGCTCGGCCAGCTGGTCCTCACGTCGCTGCGTCACCAGGATGAGCAGCGCAACCGCCAGCGCCAGGAAGGTGGCGGTCAGTTCCAGCCAAACGAAGCCGGGCCCGGAGGGATCGGCGCCCGCTACGATCCGGACTGCGGCGGCCCAGGCCAGCAGTCCGAAGATCACCGCCAGCGCGACCGCGGGACGGCTCAAATGGCCGGTGACCGCATCGATGCCGCGCTGCAGCGGGCTCGCCTCCCGCGCATGTTCGCGGTGCAGACGGGCGAGATCTTCGACCGAGTCTTCGACGTGAGTTTCCAAAGGGGGTTGGGCTTCGGCCATCGCCTGCAACGCCATGTCCGCGCCTCAGGTTCCTAGTCGCCCCGGAACTCCGGCTTCCGCTTCTCAAAGAAGGCCTGCACGCCTTCGGCCATGTCGGCTGAACCGGAGGTCAGCAGGAACTGCTCGCGGTCCATGAAGCTGGTGGCGGCGTGGGTGGCGTTCACTGTCGCGTTGATCGCCTCCTTGGTCATCCGTACCGGCAGCGGCGGCAGGTCGGCGACGCGGCGGGCCCAGTCCAGCGCCTCGGCCTCGGCGCCGCCATTAGCCACAACGGCTTCGGCGAGGCCTCCCGCCAGGCATTGCTCGGCGTTCCAAGACTCGCCGAACAGCACGAACCGCTTGGCCCTGGCCGGGCCCATCAGGGCGGCCAGCCTGGGCAGGCTGCGCCAGCTCATGTTCATGCCCAGCGGGATTTCCGGCAGCCGCATGCGCGCCGACTGGCCCAGGATGCGGAAGTCGCAGGCGATGGCCAGCGCCACCCCGCCGCCGATGCAGAAGCCTTCGATGGCGCAGACCGTCACCTGCTCGAGGCTCTCCCAGGCCTGGCAGAGGTCCGGCCCCAGCTTCACCGACTGCCGGCGTTCCAGCAGGGTGGCGTCCGGCGGATTGCGCTCGGGATCGGCAAGGTCCGCGCCGGCGGAGAAGAAGTCGGGACCGCCTGAAAGCACGATGGCCTGGATGTCGGTGCGGGGCCGCAAGGCGTCGGCGGCGGCAATCAGCTCGCGCATCAGAGCGCGGCTAAGCGCGTTGCGGGCCTCCTGGCGGTTCAGCCGCACGACCGCGACCGCGCCTCGCTCTTCGACCGTCAACAGGTTTGCCATCGCCGCCTCCACCCCCCGAAGCGAATTAGCCGCTGAGTCGGTGGGAGCGCCAAAACGACGAACGCCCTCCCCTTTGGTCGAGGGAAGGGCGCTGCGAGTCGCTAAAACAGTCGGATGGCGCTAGGCGGCGCCGCCCGCCTTCTTCTCGGCGTAGATGACCAGCGGCTGGGCGCGGCCTTCGACGACTTCGGCGTTGACCACCACCTCCTCGACGCCTTCGTAGGTCGGCAGCTCGTACATGGTCTCGAGCAGGATGCCTTCCATGATCGAGCGCAGGCCCCGGGCGCCGGTCCGGCGGCCGATGGCCTTGCGGGCCACGGCGTTCAGGGCGTCGTCAGTGAACTGCAGGCCGATGTTCTCCATCTCGAACAGGCGGCCGTACTGTTTGATCAGCGCGTTCTTGGGCTCGGTCAGGATCTTGACCAGGGCGCTCTCGTCCAGGTCTTCCAGGGTGGCGATCACCGGCAGGCGGCCGATGAATTCAGGGATCAGGCCAAACTTCATCAGGTCGTCAGGCTCGACGTTACGCAGCACCTCGCCCGTGCGGCGCTCTTCGGGATCGACGACCTTGGCGCCGAAACCGATCGAGGTGCCCTGGCCACGGCCGGAAATGATCTTCTCCAGACCCGCGAAGGCGCCGCCGCAGATGAACAGGATGTTGGTGGTGTCGACCTGCAGGAACTCCTGCTGGGGATGCTTACGTCCGCCTTGCGGCGGGACGGAAGCGACGGTGCCTTCCATGATCTTCAGCAGAGCCTGCTGCACGCCCTCGCCCGACACGTCGCGGGTGATCGAGGGGTTGTCGGACTTGCGGCTGATCTTGTCGACTTCGTCGATGTAGACGATGCCGCGCTGGGCGCGTTCGACGTTGTAGTCGGCGGCCTGCAGCAGCTTCAGGATGATGTTTTCGACGTCCTCGCCGACATAACCGGCTTCGGTCAGCGTCGTGGCGTCGGCCATCGTGAACGGCACGTCGATGATTCGGGCCAGGGTCTGGGCCAGCAGCGTCTTGCCCGAGCCCGTCGGGCCGACCAGCAGGATGTTGGATTTTGCCAGTTCGACGTCGTTATTCTTCTGCGCGTGGTTCAAGCGCTTGTAGTGATTGTGCACAGCAACGGCCAAGACCTTCTTGGCGTGCATCTGGCCGATCACGTAGTCGTCGAGGACTTCGCAGATCTCTTTAGGTGTCGGAACGCCGTCTTTGGATTTGACGAACGCGATTTTGTGCTCTTCACGGATGATATCCATGCAGAGCTCGACGCATTCATCACAGATGAACACGGTCGGGCCGGCGATCAGCTTGCGCACCTCATGCTGGCTCTTTCCGCAGAAAGAACAATACAGAGTGCTTTTCGAGTCGCCACTGGCGGCCTTGGTCATATCGCTTCTCACGCTACGGTGGGGCCCGATCCTCGAAACCCGCAGGTTTCAAAACCGGACACCGCCTCCCCGGGGGCGCTTCCCGCCAACCGAACTTGCAGGATACGCGCCGCGGGTTGTCTAAACCTTGACATTCCCCGATCCGAGCGCCCGGAACAAGCGTCCAGGCGCCACATAACCAAGGAATGCGCCGATCTCCACCCACGCGGCGGGTGTCCGGCCTTCTCGACATAGATGGGTTATGTCCCAGCTTGGGACAAGCACCGGGCCAGGGTTACGCGGTAAGGCGACGCAGCGCTTCTCACGTCTCCTTGAACTACAAGGGGTTGAGGGTATGAAACAGGTGTCACGATTCGTGCAGGGACCACCGCCTTGGCCACAAGGCCGTGGGACTTGGAGATCCGCAGGCGCAAGCCCGTGGATGGGACGATGGGACGCAGAGCAACACAACTGGCGAGGCGGCTGACGCCCTCAATGCATATCATGGCCGATCCGCTGGACGCCCCCGCCCTGGTGGCGTTCGATTTTGACGGCACCCTGACGGTGCGCGACAGCTTCACAGCCTTCCTCAAGTGGCGGGCGGGCAGTGCGCGCTACACGCTGGGCTGCATCAAGCTGGCGCCGGCCGCATTCGCCTACCTGTTCCATCGCAATCGGGGTCGCCTTAAGGCCGCCGCCGTTCGGGAATTCCTCAAAGGCGCCCCGCAAAAGGACCTGGAAGCCCAGGCCAAGGCTTTCGCCGAATGGGCGGCGCCCAAGCTGTTCCGCCCCGACGCCCTGGCCACCTGGCGGCGCTGGCGTCTGAAGGGCGCCAAGACGGTGATCGTCACCGCCTCCCCCGACCTGATCGTCGCCCCCTTCGCCCGGGGCCTGGGGGCCGACGCCTTGATCGGCAGCGGTCTGGCCTTCGACGTCAACGACCGCTGCCTTGGCACATTGGCCGGCCCCAACTGCCGCGGAGCCGAGAAGGTCCGCCGGCTCAAGGCCCATTACGGCCCGGACGTGCAGTTGGCCGCCGCCTATGGCGACACCTCCGGCGACAAGGAAATGCTGCAGATCGCCGAGGAGAAGGGCTACCGCGTCTTCCGCGGCAAGCCCAACTGACAGCAAAAAGAGCAGGCCGACCTGGTCGACCTGCTCTCAAAGCATTTGAGGGGATGAAGCCCCCTCCCGCTCGCGCCCAGAGGCGCGAGTCGCCTCCCCCAGAAGGGGAGGATTAGGCCGGCGTCGCGGCCTCAGCGGCCTCACGGGTTTCGTAGACGTGGTCGACGATGCCCCAGTCCTTGGCCTCATCGGCGCTCATGAAGTGGTCGCGGTCGAGTGTGGTCTCGACTTCTTCATAGGTGCGGCCGGTGTGCTTCACGTAGATGTCGTTCAGCCGCTTCTTGGTCTTGATGATGTCCTCGGCGTGCCGAGCGATGTCCGAGGCCTGGCCGCGGAAGCCGCCCGAGGGCTGGTGAACCATGATCCGGGCCTGGGGCAGCGCCACCCGCTGACCGGCGGCGCCGGCGCAGAGCAGGAGCGAGCCCATCGAGGCGGCCATGCCCATGCACACGGTCGAAACCGGGCACTTGATGTACTGCATGGTGTCGTAGATCGCGAGACCCGACGTCACCACCCCGCCCGGCGAGTTGATGTACATCGAGATTTCCTTCTTGGGGTTCTCGGACTCCAGGAAGAGCAGCTGGGCGCAGATCAGGGCGCTCATGTCGTCCTCGACCGGCCCGGTCAGGAAGATGATCCGCTCCTTCAGAAGGCGCGAGAAGATGTCGTAGCGGCTTTCGCCCCGGCTGGTGACTTCCCAGACGGTGGGGATGATGTTGAAGCCGGAGGGGCGGTTGTCGAACATGGAGGCTCCTGAGTGCGCGCTGCGCGTCGCGACTCAAGCCGCGCCGACGCCTTGGTGAAAGATATCGGGCGGGGGTTAACAGTATGCAAGGGCGGGCGGCTAAACCCCGCTAGCCGGTCACCGCATAGATCATGATGCCGGTCGCCACAGACAGGTTCAGACTGTCGGCCCGGCCCCGCATCGGGATCTTGACGTTGACGTCACACACAGCCGCCAGCTCCGGCGGCAGGCCGGCCTGTTCGTTGCCCATCAGGATCAGGGTCGGAGAGACGTAGTCGGCCGAATGGTGGTCGACTGTGGCGGTCAGCAGGGTGCCGACCACCGAGCCCGGCCACTCATTCCGCCAGGCGATGAACTCTTCGACGCTCGCCTTGGCCAGCGGCACGGCGAAAATCGAGCCCATGGTCGCCCTGACCGCCTCGACCGAGAAGGGATCGCAGCAGTCGCCGACCAGGATCACCCCGCCACAGCCGGCTGCGTCGGCGGTGCGCACGATGGTCCCCAGGTTGCCGGGATCGCGCACGGCCTGCAGGGCGACCCAGCACCGGGCGCTCTGGGGCTTGAGATCGGCGAGCGGCGTGAAGCCCTGGCGGAATACCGCCAGCACCGCCTGGGCGTTATCGCGGCGGGCGATCTTTTCCAGGATGTCCTTGGTGACCTCGATCACCTGGCCCCGCGCCGCCAGGGTAGCGGTCACGGCCTTCTTGAGCAGCGGATGGTCGGCGGCGTCGCGGCCGTAGAGCAGGATCTCCGGCGCCCGGCCCTGCTCGACAGCCTCGGTAATGATCTTCAGCCCCTCGGCCAGAAACTGGCCAGTCTCCTCGCGGGCCTTGCGCATGTGCAGGGCGCGCACCGCCTTAACCGTTGGATTGGTCAGCGAGGTGACGACCTTTTCGGTCATGACGCCCAGCGCGAGAAGAAGGAGAGGCCCACCTGCCGTTCGGTGGCGGCTTCGCCAAGGGTCAATTCGCCCCAGTCGATGGTCCCGCCACGCCCGGCCATCATCTCGGCCATCAGCCCCGCCAGCGACGCGCCGGAAATCCGGGCGGCGTAAGCGTTGAGGATCAGGAACGAGGGGGTGTCGGACATCAACTGCGCGCAGGCGCCGGCCAGTTCGGGCAGGTCCTCGAAGAGCCGCCAGGTCTCGCCGGTCGGCCCGCGGCCGAACTTGGGGGGGTCCAGGATGATGCCGTCATAGCGGCTCTCACGGCGCAACTCCCGCTGGACGTACTTCTTGGCGTCGTCGACGATCCAGCGGATCGGCGCCTCGGCCAGGCCCGACAGCGTGGCGTTCTCGCGCGCCCAGCCCACCGACTTCTTCGAGGCGTCGACATGAGTGACGCTGGCCCCTGCCGCCGCGCAGACCAGGCTGGCGACGCCGGTGTAGCCGAACAGGTTGAGGATCTTCAGCGGCCGGCCGGCCGAGCGCACCCGCTGGTCCAGCCAGGTCCAGTTGGCGGCCTGCTCCGGGAAGAAGGCCAGGTGGCGGAAGTTGGTGAACCGGCCCTTGAACCGCACATCACCCCATTCCAGCGGCCAGGTGTCCGGCGGTTGGCGCTTGAACCGCCAATGGCCGGCCTCGTCCTCGTCGGTCGGGTCGAACACCGCGTCGGCCCCTTCCCAGTCGCTTTGCGGCAGCCGCGGCGCCCACAGGCACTGGGGTTCGGGCCGCACGACCCGGTAGTGGCCGTAGCGCTCAAGCTTGCGGCCGTGACCGCTATCCAACAGACCGTAGTCGGACCATCCCTGCGTCTTCATGACCAGGGGGGTGGCGGCGACCTTGGGATTTCCGGTGCTCATCGGTTGGCGTGCCGGATCTGAAGTTCGCCGGAGATTCGGTCATGCGCTGGGCGAACTTCAGATCCGATAAGCACGCCAATCTCCAAGATACGTTCTAGCGTGGCTGGTGACCCAGAATTTCGCTCCGAGCTTTCCACCAGCCGCTGGCGAATTTCTGGGTCGCCACGCTAGCGCATTAGACGCTCTGGGTAATCGTCGTCCAGTCCACGACTTGCGGGGCGTGGGTGATTCACGTTTAGTGTCAGACGGGGAAACGCAGGGGAGCCTAATGACGACCCTTTTAAAAAAGCCGCAACGATCGGCAAGAAAGCCCAAGGGCGACGGGCATATGAGACGAGGAGAAATCCTCGAAGCCGCCCAGAGGATCTTCCTGGCCGAGGGGTATCACGGCGCGACGATTCGTAAGATCGCCGACGAGGTGGGGGTTTCCTCTACGGCGCTCTACATGCACTTCAAGGACAAGGACGAAATCCTTCTGGAGATCAGCGACACCGCGATCTCCAGGCTTTTGGCCATCAACAGCGAGATTTCGGCGCGGCCCATCGACGCGGTCGTCCGGGTGCGACTGATGCTGGACGCCTACATGACCTTCGCCCTGGAGAATTCCAACGCCTACACGCTGGTGTTCTGCGGGCCGTCGGGCATGATTGCCCAGGATCGCCAGGACGCGGCTTTGGCGCTGGGGGATCGCTGCTTCCAGAAGTTCATGGGGACGGTGCGCGAGATCGCCGCCTCCGGACGCTTGCGCACCGGGTCGGCCGAGAGCGCCGCCCAGGCGCTGTGGGCGGCCTGTCATGGCCTGGTGTCGCTGGTGATCAACAAGCCTGACTTCAACTGGGCGCCGGAAGCCGAGTTGCGCAATGTCATGCTCGACGGCCTGCTCTACGGGCTTGTCGCCGATTAAGACCCGGGCCGCCGCCTGCTGGATACTTGGCGCGGCGGCGGCCTGGACTTTCGCGACTCCGGCGCTGGCGCAGGGGCGTGTCGTCTCGCTGGACCAGTGCGCTGACCAGTACGTCCTGGCTCTTAGCCCCCGCACCGACATCGTCGGTCTATCCCGCCGCGCCGACGATGCCGACGCATGGCTGCGCGGTGAGGCGAAGGGTTTGCCACTCCGGCGGATCAGCAGCGAGTCGGTGCTGACGGCCCGGCCGACCCTGGTGGTGCGCTATTGGGGCGGCGATCCGCGCATGGACCTGATGCTGCAGCGGCGCGGCATCCGCACGGTCCGGATCGACGAAGCCAGTGATTTCAACGGCGTGCGGGCCAATATTCGCAAGGTCGCGGCGGCGTTGGGCCAGCCGGCGCGCGGCGAGACGCTGATCGCCGGGATGGACGGCAAGCTGAGCGCCGCTCAGGGGCGATGGCAGGGCGCGGGCGCGCTCTACATGACCCCGGGAGGCTTCACCGCCGGCAAGGGCACACTGATCGACGCCATGCTGCAGGCCGCGGGCCTCACCAACCTGGCGCGCAAGCCCGGATACGCCCCCGTGCCGCTGGAGGCCCTGGCCTTCAGGACGCCATCCGCCTTCGTGCTGGGCTTCTTCGACGCCCTGCAGAACGCCATGGAACGCTGGGCGCCGGGACGCCATCGGGTGATCCAGCGCCGGCTGGCGGGCCGCACGATCGCCTCCCTCCCCGGCTCTATGCTGGGCTGCCCGGCCTGGTTCGCCGCCGACGGGGCGCTGGACATCGCCAAAGCGAAGCCCACAACGGGGCGATGACCCGCAATCTTGCGATTCTGCTCCTCTTGCTGGTGGCCGCTATCGTGGCCGCCATGCTGCTGGGCGAGACGCCGCTTACGGGCGCGCAGTATCTCCAGGCCTTCACCCATCCCGGCTCGCCGCCTGCCGAGGTCATCTGGTCGATCAGAGCGCCCCGCGCCCTGATGGCCGCCCTGGTTGGCGCCGCGCTGGGACTGGCCGGCGCCACCATGCAGGGCCTGCTGCGCAATCCACTGGCCGATCCCGGCGTGCTCGGGGTGTCGGCCATGTCGGGCCTGGGCGCCGCGGCCGCCATCGCCCTGGGGGTCGCCCTGGCCCCCGGCGCCATCGAGGTCGCGGCGCTGGCCGGCGCCCTGGTTGCTGGTCTGATTGTCTCGGCGATTTCGGCCCGGTTCCGCGAGCCCGAGACCCTGATCCTGTTCGGCGTCTCACTGTCGGCCTTCGGCGGAGCCCTGACCGCGCTGGTCTTCAACTTCTCGCCCTCGCCGGTCACCACCGCGGAGGTGATGAGCTGGCTGCTGGGTTCAGTGGAGAATCGCGACTGGATCGATATCCTGCGGGCCATCATTCCCATGGCGTTGGGCGCCTGGCTCTGCGCCTGGTCGGCCAGGGGCCTGACCATGCTGACGCTCGGCGAGGAGACCGCCGCCCTGTCGGGACTGCCCATGAGCCGCTTGCGCACCGCCGCCGTGGCCGGCGCGGCCCTGTTGACCGGCGCGGCGGTCGCGGCGTCAGGCGTCATCGGTTTCGTGGGTCTGGCCGCCCCACACCTTGTCCGCCGCGGCGCCGGCGAGGATCCCGGCAAGACCCTGCTGCCCTCGGCGGTCGCCGGCGCGGCCCTACTGGCCGCCGCCGACCTGGTGGCCCGGCTCATCCCGACGGATCAGGAGCTCAAGCTCGGCGTGGTCACCGCCCTGTTCGGCGCCCCGATGTTCGCCCTGGTGGCCTGGCGGGCGGCGCGCAGCTGGCGCTCGACCGGCGCCGCGCCCTCGTCGCCCTTCCGCGCCCCGCCCTCCCAGGCCATCGGCCTGACGCTCACCGGCGGCGAGGTCGTCGGGGTGCTGGGCTCGAACGGTTCAGGCAAGACCACCCTGCTGCGGGGCGGCCTGGGCCTGCTCGATGCAGGCCACGGCCTCATCCTCTGGGACGACCAGCCGCTCTCGCAGCTGACCGAGGCCCAGCGCGCGCGCCTTGTCGGCTACCTGCCCCAGGAACGCCACGTCGGCTGGAACCTGTCGGCCCAGGACATCGCGGCCCTGGGCGCGCCCGACCTGTCCCCATCTGACGCTCAGGCCGCCGCGAAATACTACCTGGCCAAGGTCGGCCTGCGCCGGCTCCTGCAGCGTGGTGTGTTGGACATGTCGGGCGGCGAGCGGGCGCGCGTCCTGTTGGCCCGGCTGCTGGTCACTCGGGCGGCCGTCCTCATCGCCGACGAACCCGCCGCCGGCCTGGACCCTGACGCCCAGCTGCACATGCTTGAACTGTTGCGCTCAGAAGCCGCGCGCGGCGCCAGCGTGGTGGTTACTCTGCACGACCTGACGCTGGCCGCCCGGTTCTGCGACCGACTGGTGGTGCTGAAGAACGGCCGTGCGGTCGCCGACGCCGCCCCGCTTGAGGCCCTGACGCCGGAGGTGCTGCGCGAGGTCTTCGGTCTGGAGGGGTCGCTGATCGAAACCCCGGCCGGCCTCACCCTGGCGGCGCGGCGACCTGGCTGATGAGCGAATTGTTTCACGTGGAACAAACCGGGAACTTTTGACTCGCAGTGAGCGCTAGCGGGCTGACATGATGCCGACATGCCTACCATCGAACGCCTCGGCCGGATCATGCAGCCAAGCTCTGTCCTGATCCTGGCCTGCCACAAGTGCGGCCACGTCGCGGTGTGGAACCGGGCTGAGGCCCTGGCGCGCTGTTCAGGCGTCGCCAACCCCTTTGATGTCCGGCGCAAGGCGCGATGCAGCCAGTGCAGGGCTCTGGGAGAGGCGAATGTTTGGGTCGAGTAGCGCAGAGCTTGTTTTGACGGCGGCAAGCCTGGCGACTTAGCCTCTGCCCATGTGCAATCTCTATCAACTCCGCGCGTCCCTGAAGGATCTCGAGCGCGCCATGGCCGGCAAGCTGGGGATGGCACTGGTGTTGCCGCCGGGCGTTACGGCCGAGAGCTCGAACCAGCCGCTGCCCGAAACGGTGGCTCCCAAACGGCCGGGCCTGTTCCTGCGGCCCGTCGAAGGCGGCGCGGAGCCTGTGGTAGGCCGCTGGGGCCTGATCCCCGCCTACCACCGGGGCCCGGAGAAGGACTTCAAGTTCGCCTGCAACAACGCGCGGTCGGAGAGCATGGCCAGCTCCGGCGTGTTCCGCGGCGCCGTCAAGGCGCGACGGTGCCTCATTCCGATGTCGGCCTTCATCGAATGGACTGGACCCAAAGGCGGCAAGACCAAGCACCTCATTACCGCCGCCGACGGCGACCCGTTGTTTGCCGCCGGGCTTTGGGAGGAGGCGTGGCCCGAGGGTCAGCCGCTGATCAGCTACACGATGGTCATGACCGGGGTGCACGAGAATGACGACATGGCCCCGTTCCACGACCGTCAGCCTGTGCTGCTTGACCGGGATCGGGCGCGTGTCTGGCTAGACGCTGACGCCGACTATGCTGAGCTGCTGCGCGCTTTGCCGCCACACTCCCTCCAGTTCGACCCGCCGCAGCCGGCAATGGCCTGAGGCGATAGACAGGCTGATCGCTTGACAGCCGTGCGGCGCGGTGGCCTCCCCTACCCCATGGAAACGGCTGAAATCCTGGTGGATGCGCGCGGGCATCGCTGCCCGGTCCCAACCCTTCGATTGCGGCGCGCGGCTGAGGCGGCGGGGGCTGGCGCGCGGATCCGGCTGCTGGCCGACGATCCGATGGCGCGGATCGACGTCCCGCATTTCGCCGGCCAGAGCGGGCTGACGGTGCTCGAGACTGTCGAGCGAGATGGAAGCCTAAGCTTCCTGATTTCCAAACCCGGCTGACGCTTCAAGCGACAGTGCAAGCGGTGTTTTACCCATATTCCCGTTTTGGGTAGGGTCAGTCATTGAATCCACTGGCCTTGCTGTGGCTAGTACCCCTGGATTCCAGGGGGAACCGAGATGTCGCAAGCGAATCGACTGCGAAATTGGATTTTCGCGGTAGCACTCGCTGTGGTTGGACTTGCGAGTCCTTCACTTGCTCAGAGTGCGCCCACGACATGCAAGATGGGGGCGTATGTGACCTCTATCTACGGCATCAACTCCAGTGACGGCACCTTCAAGGCGGTGTTCTGGATGTGGAGCGTCTGTCCAAAGAAGAGTGATCAGCCTTTGATGACGCTTGAATTCCCCAATGGCGAGGACATCAGCGGCGATCTCGAGGACAAGCTGGAACGTTCGGATGGCTGGTGGTCGACGCGCAAGTTCATCGGGACGTTCCGCAACAGCTTCGAGATGAAGGACTTTCCCTTCGATCGGCAGAATCTGAAGATCCTCGTCGAGGAGGCCGTGCTGGACGAACGGGAGCTGCTCTATACGGCTGACGCCACTGAGTCCGGCTTCAGCCCCAAGATCAGCATTCCGGGCTGGCATCTGGAACACCTGACGGCTACCGCCGGTGTTACCACCTACCCCACGACCTTCGGCGATCCGAGTTTGCCGGGGGGGACGAGCCGCTATGCAGGCCTGACCGTCACGATCCCGGCCGAGCGCGCCCATTGGGAGACGTTCACTCAGGCAACATTCAGCCTCTACATCGTGGCGATGCTGGTCTTCGCCAGCATGCTGTTCAACATCGAGAGCGAGTCGATGTTCCTGGGGCGAATGGGTGTGCTGGGGTCCGCCCTGTTTGCGGTTGTTGTGGGCTATTCCTCGACCGACAGCCTGGTTGGGGCGCGACAAGGAATGTATCTACTCGACTATCTTTACTTACTCTTGCTTCTTCTGATCGTGTTTTCCACAGCCTGGACCATCACGGCTCACCGCTGGATAGCTGCGTCTGAGGAGGCGGGCCCGATACTCCGCCGTGACCATCACGTATCGATTGGACTCACGGCAGGCTATCTCATCTCCAACCTCGTGCTGCTGGTGATGGCCCAGACCTAGAGGTGATTGAGGTTTTCGCGCTCGACCGGCGCCTGGGATTCGTGATCGGCAAGCCCGGCCAGCACGTCGGGAGACATCTGCACGGGGGTTCTGCGGATGTGCAGCGCCAGCTCGACCTCGGTCGCCAATGCGCCGCCTAGGAATATGGCGTTGACGTTCCAGGACAGCCAGATGAGGAAGACGACGACCGCGGTCAGCGAGCCGTAGGTGGCCCCCAGATGGGCGATCTGGTCGACATAGACCGCGCAGGCCCAGGAAAACAGCAGCACCAGGGCCGCCGCCGCCGCTCCGCCGATGATCGAGGGTCGCCAGGCCACCGGCTCACGCGACATGGCGAAGCGATAGATCAGGGTCATGGCCATCGTGACCCCCAGGCTGGTCCAGGTCCATTCGCTGTACATCCACGATATGCCGGCCAAAGGCTTCAGGTCGAGGGTCGTGGCCATCAGGCGGATGGTCAGGAACAGCGAAGACCCAACCGCGACCATGACAAAGGCGGCCATGAGCACGATCAGCGCCATAAAATTGAAGCTGAAGAAGCCGCGCTGATTTTCTTCGTCATGGATGAAGGAGAGGCCGGCCAGCATGGCCTTGAAGCCTCTGTGGGCGGCATAGGAGCCGATGACCAGGGCGAACAGGCTCTGGAACGACACCGCCTGGAAAGGCGCGTTGGCCAGGCGGATCAGTTCGTCTTCGAACAGATGCTGGGCCCCGGGCGGCATCAGCTGGGTAAAGCCCTCGACCCGGGTGGCGACCGAGCGAGGATCGCCGAACAGCTTGAACAGGCCCATGGCGATCTGCAGGCCCGGAAAGGCCGCCAGCATCACCCAGAACGAAACGCCGCCCACATAGAGCATGACGTCCCGGCCCCACAGCCGGGACAATGACTTGCCGGCCACCACAAGGACGTCGCGGGCCCAGTGGGTCGGATCCAGATCGATTTCCTGCCAGGGGGCTTTGTCTACGGACATCGGCGGACCCTGCCCGCCCGGCGCTCCCTAAGCAACAGGATTGGAGGCGCAACAGGCAACGGCGCGCCCCGGAGAACCGGGACGCGCCGCCAGGATGACCTTGCCTTCGTCCTGATGTGTCTGGCCGCCGCTTTCGAGGGACGGGAGAGCGCGGCGGCCATCCACGACGCCAATTTGCGATTCTCTCGCTGAACCCAGGCTGAACGCAGGTGGCGCCTGATTGTCAGGCTTTCCCCGACTCTTTCATCGCCGCCTTGCGAGCCGTCCAGTCGGCGATCTGCTGGCGGGCGGTGGCGGCTTCATCGGCCATCACCGCGTCATGGGCCTCGTCGCGGCAGGTGATCTCCAGCGCCAGGCCGTTGGGGTCGGCGAAATAGATCGAGTGGCAGAAGTGATGGTTGATCGGCCCGGCACAGGGGACTCCCGCGGCGTTCAGTTTGTCCTGCCAGCCCTTGAGCTGCTCCATGGACGTGGCTTCCATGGCGAAATGCAGATCCAGCCCGTCCTTGATGGCGAACCGGTCCTCGGTGGCGCCCTTGGGTACGTCGAAGAAGGCGATGTAATTTCCATCGTTCAGCTCGAAGAACAGATGCATGAACGCATTGGCGCGGCTCGTGGCGCCGCCGCCCGGTTCGATGATCAGGGCCGCGGCCAGCGGAAAGCCCAACACATCCTCGTAGAAGGCGCGGGTCTCTTCGGCGTCGCGACACCGGAAGGCGGAATGATGGATGCCGCTCAGCTTAAGCGCTGTTTCGGCGGTGACAGCGGTGTGGGCGTTCATGACCGTTCCTCCCTGACACGCTCTTTGGCGGGAAAGAATAGACCGATGAACGCCCGCGTCCAGCGTCGCTAGATGGCCCCGGCGCTGGTCAAGGCCGCGATCTCGTCGCCACTGAAGCCCCACTCGCTCAGCGCCGCTTCATTGTGAGCGCCGATCTTGGGCGGCGGCCCCTGGATCTCGCCAGGGGTGCCCGAGAAGCGCGGCGCGGGGGCCGGCTGGACGACACCGTCGAGGGTGACAAAGGTCTGGCGGGCGACATTGTGCGGATGCCTGGGGGCCTCGTCGAGATCGAGGATCGGCGCGAAGCAGACGTCAGTGGCGTCCATGATCTCGCACCACTCCGCCTGGGTCTTGCCCTTGATGGCCTCCGCCAGCTTGGCCGTCAGCGAGGGCCAGTGATCGCGGCTCATCTGATTGCTGAACTCTGGATCGGTAATTCCAGTCTTTTCAAGCAGTAGCGCATAGAATTGCGGTTCGATCGAACCGATGGAAATCCACTTGCCGTCGGCGCACTGGTAGGTGTCATAGAAGTGGGCCCCGCCATCCAGCAGGTTGGAGCGCCGGGTTTCCTGCCAGATGCCGCTGGCCTTGAAGCCGTAGAACATGGCCATCAACGAGGCGGCGCCGTCGCTCATGGCGCAGTCGATGACCTGGCCCTTGCCGGTCTCGCGGGCGCTGATCACGCCGGCCATCAGACCGAACGCCAGATAGAGGGCCCCGCCCCCGAAATCCCCGACCAGGTTCAGCGGCGGCACCGGCTTGTCATCCGTGCCGATGGCATGCAGGGCGCCGGTGATGGCGATGTAGTTCATGTCGTGGCCGGCGGCCTTGGCATAAGGACCGAACTGGCCCCAGCCGGTCATGCGGCCGAACACCAGCTTGGGATTGCGCGCCAAGGCGACGTCAGGCCCCAGGCCCAGCCGCTCCATGACGCCGGGGCGGAAGCCCTCGATAATGGCGTCGGCGCTTTCCATCATCTTGAGGCAGGCTTCGATGGCGGCGGGCTGCTTGAGGTCCAGGGCCACCGAGCGGCGGCCGCGACTGGTGATGTCGGCGGGCGAGGCGCGGCCTGGACCCTTGCGATCGATGCGCACCACATCGGCGCCCAGGTCCGACAGCAACATGCCGCAGAACGGCCCCGGCCCGATGCCGGCGAATTCCAGGACCTTCAGTCCCGACAGCGGCCCTTTGCCCATGATCTCAACTCCCCAGAATGCTTTGAAGGCGATCTAGAAGCCGTGACGCATGGTCACGCAAGCGCGCCCGACCCTGACCGTTTCAGATATTCTGAAACGGCAAGAAGGGTCGGTCTGTTTCGTGGTAGCGCACCCGGGCGCGGAACCGGTGACCACTTCCGTCTGGTGCGCTACTAGCGCCGCTATCGCCTTGCCGCGCCTCTAGTTATTGTGGCGGCTCGCGAATCTTGCGGGGACACATTGTCAATCAACGCCCGGATCCTGATTGTCGCGCGTGATGACGCGTTGGCCGGGCCTTTGGCCGAGGGGTTGGACCGCCTGGGCTGGCGGACCATCACCGCTCGCGGCCCGTTTGCGGCCATCGCCGCGCTGGGCGATCTGCAGATCGAAGCGGTCATCGTCGATGTCGCCAGCGGCGGTCAGGACAGCCTGACCCTGGCCCGGCGAATGAAGGCCGCCTGCGCGCCGCGCCGCCTGCCGGTCATCGCTATCGCCGACCCCAGCCCCGAGATCGAGAGCCACGGCTTTGACCTGACCCTGGCCCCGCCCCTGCATCCGTCCCAGGCGGTGCTGCGGCTGGAATCCCTGGTCCGCATGGCCATCGCCGAGGAAGAGTTCGAGTTGCGGCTGGAAACCTTCGCCGAGCGCGGCCGCCGGCTGGACCTGCCCGAACCCCCGCCCGGTCCGGTCCGGGTGCTGGCCATCGGTGAGCCGGCCCCGCAGTTCCTGGCCCTCTCCAATGCTCTGTCCCGCAGCGGCGCCGAGGTGGTCGGGGCCTTCACCGCTTTCACGGCCTTCGACTATCTGCACGAGCGGCCGTTCGACGCGGTGGTGCTGTGGGCCGGCGACAACCAGGCCGAGGCTCTGTCGATCGCCGCCGGCATGCGGCGCAATACCCGCCTATATCACATCCCGGCCATGCTCTATCTGGCCGCCGACAGCTATGTGACGACTTCGGAAGCCTTCCATCGCGGCGTCTCCGACGTCGCCTCGCCGGAAACCGCCGAGACCGAAACAGCCAAGCGCGTCATCGAGCTGGCCCGCAGCTATCGCCGCCAGAACAGCATCCGCAAGGCGCTGGAAAAGGCCCGCAGTTCGGGTCTGATGGACGCCGCCACCGGCCTCTTCACTCGTGACCTCTTCGCCGCCCATCTGGTTCGGCTCGGCCAGGCGTCGAAGGTGCGCAATCGTCCCATCTCGGTCTGCGTCCTGCGGGTCTCCGAGCGCCAGGAAGTGGCGGCCGCCAGGGCCGGGGGCTGGCTGGACCGGGCCATTCCGCAGATCGGCTCGATGATCGGCCGGCTGGTGCGGGCCGAGGACACCGGCGCCAGGCTGGGCCCGGAAGTCTTCGCCCTCGCCCTCCCCGCCACCGGTCTCGCCGCCGGACGAGCCGCCGCCGAGCGGATCGCGGCGGTCATCGCCTGCACGGCCTTCGACGCCGGCGACGACAAGCCGCCGTTCGTGGTTGAATTCGACATCGGCGTGGCCCAGATCGAACCGGGTGAAGGCGCCGCCAGGGCGCTGGAGCGTGCGGCCAGCCGGGCCCTGCAGAGAGAAGCGAGCTAGGACCATGACGACCCAGGCGCTGAAAATCGACTTCATCGCCGACGTGGTATGTCCCTGGTGCTACATCGGCCTGCGCCGGCTGGAGAAGGCCTTGGCCATGCGCCCCGACGTCCAGGCCGAGATCGTCTGGCGCCCCTACCAACTGGACCCGACCATCCCCGAGGAAGGCGTCGACCGCGCCGCCTACATGGCCCGCAAGTTCGCCGACCCGGAGCGCCGGGCCGAGATGGGCCGGGTCCTGGCCGGCGAGGCGGCGCAGGACGGCCTGGACCTCAAGCTGGCCGACATCCCGATCTCGCCCAACACCAATGCCGCCCACCGGCTGATCCGCTGGTCACAGGCCCAGGGCCTGCAGGGGCCGGTGCTGGAGGGCGTGCTGAAAGCCTATTTCACCGACCTGCGCGACATCGGCGATCCGGTCGTATTGGCCGACATCGCCGAGGCGGCCGGCATGGACCGGCTGGACGTTCTGCAGAAGCTGTCCGAAGGCGTCGACCGCGACCAGATCATCCATGACCACGGCACGGCCATCGAGGCCGGCGTCACGGGCGTGCCCTTCACCATCTTCGCCGGCAAGTTCGCGGTCGTGGGCGCCCAATCGCCGGAGCGGCTGCTCAAGGCCATCGACAAGGCGACCGCCGGCAGCGGCGACTGAAACCCCTTCAGGGGGCTTTAGTCGTGCTGCCGGCTCGTCAGCTCATGGCCAGGACAATGACACTGTCGCCGGCGCGATACTCCAAGGGTTCGGATTTGCGCGGATTGACCACAACGCCGCCTGTCGGCGCCCCCGCCTGGCTCAGGCTCCGCGGGCGGCTATAGCCGAATGCCGTCTCGCCGCGGGCGCGGGCCGCTTCGACGATGGTGTAGAAGGTCACCGGTTCGTCGATCGACACATAGTCGGTGACCGGGCGCATGTAGATTTCGGAGCCCGCGTCGTCCAGGAGCTCTTCGCAGATGGCCGACATGTAGGGATTCTCCGACGCCTGGGCGAGCATCAGACTGATCAGCTTGTTGCTGACCACGAAGTCGTCGGCTCGCGTTACGGTCGCCAGCTCTCGGTTACGGATGTCGGCCATCTCACTGATAATTCGGGTCTGGCATCCCGTGTGGTCAGCGATCTTCCGCAAATGCAGCAGCGTCACGAGGGTGCGCGTGTCGGCCGACTGAGCAGACAGGGTGTCGCTGTAGCCCAGGACGATCACGCAGGCATAAGAGGCGACGTCGAGGTCTTCCAGCGAAGCCTTGTGGCTGGTGTCGATCACCCGCGCTTCGATGGTCACGCCGTTATCGGCCACGGCAACGCCGGCCAATCGTTCCGACAGCCCTGGAATGTCGGCGGCGACCGTCAGGGTCGATCCGCTGGCGAGGAGAGAGGCCAGCTCGGAGACAATGGCCGGGCTCCGACGGTTCCACCCCAGGATCAGGATGCGTTCAAGCGGGTGTTGCGTCTCGTTAGCCGCCCGGATGACCGACCGGTCGATGCTGGGCGACTGCGTGAAGCTGCGGGCGATTTCGGAGTCGTCCTCGGCGAGCAGCAGCAGCAGCTGGTCGGGCGCGATGATGGTGTCCATCGGAGGATTGAGCCGCACCCGGCCATCCGCGCCGCAGAGGCCAAGCACGGCGCTGGTATCGAATGCCTGCAAGGCTTCGCCAAAAGTACCGCCGTGAAGCTGCGGGAAGCCTTGCGCGTAAAACTCGCAGCCGTCGAAATCGAGCAGGTCCGAATAGACCGCGCTCATGCCCAATTGGCGGCTGGAATGGACAATGATGCGCGAAATCAGGTCGTCGGCCATGACGAGCTGAACCTCGGAGCCTCCGATGACCCCCACCATGTCGGCATAGGTCGCATCGCGGATTTCCGCTGCGATCCTGTAGGGCTCCGCTCGGCGGCCGGGGTCATGGATCAGGGCGAGAACCGTTTTGACGACGTGGGGGTCAGGCTCGTCGCCATCGGGAGACAGGATGATGATCGACTTGGATGTCTGGGGACTGACGATGGCCAGGTCATACAGATCGGTCGGAGAGCCGCTACGGCAAATGACCTGAGTTCGCCCCAGACGAGGCGTCATGGCGGTGATCTCGTTCTCCATCTCCACCTTGTCCTTGTCGGCCATGATGACGATGCGTGGGCGGCGCTGGCTCTCGTTGGCGACGGCCAGCGCTGATATGACGTCGAAGATCGAGGACGACCAGTTGAGGATGATGGTGTGGTCGGATTCAAGGACCTTGGATCGTCCCTTGCGGAGGCGCTCGATCTGACCGTCCACCCCGGCTGAGATGACACCGATCAGGGCCGAGAACATCACGATGCCAATCAGGCTGATGACCAGCATCACCAGACGGTAGGCCCACCCCTGATCGCCGGCGACCGGCCCGGCGTTCATGGCTCGCATGCCGGCCTGCCAAAGATCTTCGACCAGACCCAGGGGCGCTGATCCGGCCGGCGCTATATGGGTCGCGGCCAGAAAAATGCCGCCGGCCGCCGCCAAACCAATGACGATCAGCGCCAGCCAGCCCATCAGCGCGATCGGCCCCGCCGCCATCGACTTGTCGAATTCGTAGCGGAGGCGCGCCCTCCAGGTGGTTCTCAAGTTTGTGTTCCCCTTTGTCACACCCCTTAGTTCCACGATTTTCCGCGCACCGCACGACGAATGAAAGCGGCGCGGTACCCGTTTCCCGGCAGCCGGCGGAAGGCGCGCCCCCATGGGCGCAACCACATTGACCCATCAGCCTTTTGCTCCCGGTTTGATTGTCGAAGGCGCTGGACCTGTCTTGCCCGGGCGTGCTCCCATGGCGAGGCACTGCATCCGATTGAGGCGTCCGCGGCGACTAAGGACCAACTCAACTGTTCAAGGGGGCGCCCAAGTGCCTGTCGATCCCAAACTCATGCCTTACCTAATCGGCCTGCCGATCATGGCGATCGTGCTGTTCTTCCGCTTTCGGGGCGTCGGTCAGGACCGGCCGCTGCGGGTCGAGCTGATGTGGATCGTGCCGACGATCATGATCGTCATGGCCGGCCTGCTGACCTGGGCCAGCCATCCGGCCGGCGCTCAGTGGCTCTGGCTGGCCGCCGCCTTCGCCCTGGGCGGGGCGATTGGCTGGTGGCGCGGCAAGCTGATCGCCATCAGCGTCGATCCCCAGACCCACGCCCTGACCAGCCGCACCTCGCAGGTCGCCATGCTGTTCCTGCTGGGCCTGATCGCCGTGCGCTATGGCCTGCGCGAAGTCATCGACGCCAACGCCGCCCGGCTCGGCATCAGCCTCAACCTGGCCAGCGACCTGTTCGTGGTGTTCGCGGTCGGCCTGCTGGGCGTGACCCGGCTGGAGATGTTCCTGCGGGCGATGAAGCTGTTGGGCGCGGCGCGGTCGGCAAGAGCCTAGCTCTTCGCCAGCTTCGCCAGTTGGGTCAGAATCCGCTCGGCGGCATCCAGCCGGGCGACCGGGGTTTCCCATTCGCCCTTGATCACCACCTTCTGGTCGGGCCGCACGCGCCAGACGGCCTGGTTGCGCTGGACGAACTGCACCAGAGCCAGCGGGTTGGCGAAGTTGTCGCCCCGGAAGGCGGCGACCGCGCCCTTAGGCCCGACATCGATCTTGGCGACGTTGGCTTCGCGGCATAGGCCCTTGATGGCGACAACCTTCAGGAGCTGGCCGGCCTCAGGCGGCAGCGGGCCGAAGCGGTCGATCAGTTCGGCGGCCAGGGCTTCGCGGTCCTCCGCCTTCTCGGCGTCGGAGAGGCGGCGATAGAGGGCCAGGCGCACGGTCAGGTCCGGGACATAGTCCTCGGGGATCAGCACGGCGGCGCCGGTGTTGATCTGCGGCGACCAACCCCGGTCGGACAACACATCCTCGGCGCCCTTGGTCTTCAGCTCGGCGACGGCGTCTTCCAGCATCTGCTGATAGAGCTCGACCCCGATCTCCTTGATGTGGCCCGACTGCTCGTCGCCCAGCAGGTTGCCGCCGCCCCGGATGTCCAGGTCATGGCTGGCCAGCTGGAAGCCGGCGCCCAGGCTGTCGAGGGACTGCAGCACCCGCAGCCGCTTCTCGGCCGAGATGGTCAGCTGCTTGTCGGCGGGCGTGGTCATGTAGGCATAGGCCCGCGCCTTGGCCCGGCCGACCCGGCCACGCAGCTGGTAGAGCTGGGCCAGGCCGAACATGTCGGCGCGGTGGATGATCAGGGTGTTGGCGGTGGGGATGTCCAGGCCGCTCTCGACGATGGTGGTCGACAGCAGCACGTCGTAGCTGCCCTCGTAGAAGGCGCTCATCACCTCCTCGAGCTGGGTCGGGGCCATCTGGCCGTGACCGACCACGAACTTCACCTCCGGCACCTGCTCGCGCAGGAACCGCTCCAGGTCCGGCAGGTCCTTGATGCGCGGGGCGACGAAATAGGCCTGGCCGCCGCGGTACTTCTCGCGCAGCAGGGCCTCGCGCAGGGTCACCGGGTCCCAGGTGGTGATGTAGGTGCGCACCGCCAGGCGGTCGACCGGCGGGGTGGCGATGATCGACATCTCGCGGATGCCTGACAGCGCCATCTGCAGGGTGCGCGGGATCGGCGTCGCCGTTAGGGTCAGCATGTGGACGTCGGCCCGCAGCTCCTTGAGCTTCTCCTTATGCTTGACCCCGAAATGCTGCTCCTCGTCGACGATGACCAGGCCCAGGTCCTTGAAGCTGACCAGCTTGGAGAGGACGGCGTGGGTGCCCACGACGATCTCGAACTCGCCATTGGCGAGGCCGTCGCGGGTCTCGTTGGCCTCGGCGGTGGGAACCAGGCGTGACAGGCGCTTGACCTTGATCGGCCAGCCCTGAAAACGCTCGGAGAAGGTCTTGTAGTGCTGGCGGGCCAGCAGGGTGGTCGGGCAGACCACCGCCACCTGCTTGCCGCTCATGGCCATGACGAAGGTGGCGCGCAGGGCGACCTCGGTCTTGCCGAACCCGACATCGCCGCAGATCAGCCGATCCATCGGCCGGCCGCTGGCCAGATCGGTCAGCACATCGGCGATGGCGTTGAGCTGGTCGTCGGTCTCCTCGTAGGGGAAGCGGGCGCAGAACTCGTCGAACAGGCCGTGCGGCGGATCGGTTTCCTCGGTCTCCTTGACGGCCCGGGCGGCGGCGATGGCGATCAGGCCCTCGGCCATGACCCGCAGCCGCTCCTTGGCTTTCGACTTGCGCGACTGCCAGGCCGCGCCGCCCAGCCGGTCGAGCTGCACGCCATCGGTCTCGGCCCCGTAACGGGTCAGCAGGTCAATGTTCTCTACCGGCAGGTAGAGCTTGGCCTCGCCGCCGTAGTGCAGTTCCAGGCAGTCGTGCGGGGCCTGCTGGACTTCCAGGGTCTTGAGGCCGGCATAGCGACCGATGCCGTGGTCGATGTGGACGACCAGGTCGCCGGGGCTCAGCGCCGAGGCCTCGGCCAGGAAGTTGGCGGCGCGGCGCTTCTTGCGCGGGCGGGCCAGGCGGTCGCCCAGGATGTCGGTCTCGGAAATGACCGCCAGGTTGTCAGTCTCGAAGCCGTTCTCCAGGGGGAGCACGACCCGCTGCGGGACCTTGGCATCGGCGGCCTTGGCCTGGCTCCAGTCCGACGCGAAGGGCACGCGCTTGAGACCGTGATCGGCCAGCATGGTCCCCAGGCGCTCGGACGAGCCTTCGGTCCAGGAGGCGAACAGGACGCGCTTACCCTTGGCGGCAAGTTCGGCCGCGTGGGCTGCGGTGGCCTCGAACAGGTTGACGCTGTCCTGCGAGCGCTCGGCGACGAAGGTGCGGCCCAGACGCGCGCCCATGTCGACCACCGCCGCGCCCTCGTGCTGGAAGGGCGTGAACCAGCGGTTGGGCAGCTCGGCAATGCGGCCCTGCCATTCCACGGCGCTGAGATAGAGGGCGTTCGGCGGCAGCGGCCGGTAGGCGGCCTTGCGGTCGGCCGAGGCGCGGGCGTCGTAGGCGTCTTCGACCATGGCCAGGCGCTCGGCCACCGCCTCGGCGGCCAGGTGATCGACACCGATCAGCACGTCCTTGGGCAGGTAGTCGAACAGGGTGTCGAGCGTGGGGTAGAACAGCGCCAGCCAGTGCTCCATGCCGGCCCGGCGGCCGCCCTGGCTGACGGCGTCATAGAGGGCGTCCTCGCCCGGCGCGCCGAACTCGGCGACGTAGCCGCGACGGAACCTGGCAATGCTGTCCTTGTCGAGCAGCGCCTCGCTGACCGGCAGCAGGTCGATGGACTGCAGCTGTTTGGTCGAGCGCTGAGTTTCCGGATCGAAGGCGCGGATGGATTCCAAGGTGTCGCCGAACAGGTCCAGCCGCACCGGCTCGCTGCCGCCCGGCGGAAAGACGTCGATCACCCCACCCCGGATGGCGAACTCGCCGCGTTCCGAAACGGTGGAGGCGCGGTGATAGCCGTTGACCGCGAAATAGCGCTCCAGGTCGGCGATGGCGACGTCCTGGCCTGGCCTGGCGCTGTAGCCGGCGGCCTCAACGGCGGCGCGCGGCGGGACCTTCTGCAGGGCCGAATGGGCGGCGGTGACCAGCAGGATCGGCTTCTTGGGATCCAGGCCCTGAGCCAGCCGCGACAGGGTCGCCATGCGCTGGGCGGCCACGGAGGGGGATGGCCCAATGCGGTCGTAGGGCAGGCAGTCCCAGGAGGGGAACTCTAGAATCTCGACCTGGGGCGCGAAGAAGCCCATGGCCGCGGCGAAGGCCTGGGCCCGGTTGCCGTCGCGGGCGATGAACACCGACAGACCGCCCCGGGCCCGCAGGATGTCGCCCATCACCAGGGCGTCGAAACCCTCCGGCGCGCCGGTGAGCTCCAGGCGGCCGCCATCGCCGGCGACCTGCTTGAGGTCGGCCCGGCTGGGGCCCGAACCACCGTCAGCCGCCATTCTGGTCTCGCGACTTGTGGGGCTGGAAGGCCCTGAGGAGGGTCATGAGCTCGCCGGCGAACTCCGGCGGCGGGTCGTTGGCGCCCACGATCCAGCCATAGAGGTCAGGATCGGGGACCTCGAGCATGCGCTCGAACAGCGTCATCTGTTCGTCGGTGAAATCCGGGCAATAGGTGTCCGCGAACGGGCCCAAAATCAGGTCCGCCTCCCGAAATCCCCGATGCCAGGCGCGATACCTGGCTCTCTTCTGCCTTATGTCATCCATGCCGAGCGGCGGGATATAGGCGCTGGCGGGGTCGCCGCAAAGCCCCGATCAGCCCATCCAGACCTCAGAGTGTCAGCAGCATCAGGTCGGTATCGGCGGGTTTGGCGCCGGCGGCGGTCAGCAAGCCATGGGCCTGACCGCGATGGTGGGTCTGGTGATTGAAGAGATGGGCCACCAGCTGCCACATCGGCCGCGTCAGCTCGCGGCCGGCGGCGCCGGAGTACCAGGTGAGGTCCTGGGCCAGCCGCTCGACGGTCAGGGTGGCGGCCCAGGCGGCAATGCCGGCGTCGGCCTTGGCGCGGGCGGCGCGCAGGGCGACCCAGTCGGCGTACAGCCCGGTCGAACCGGCAATGGAAACGGCAGGTTTCTCCCAGCCGTCAAACCGGCTCATCCAGATCTGGTCGCCCCAGAGCAGGTGATTGAGCGTGGCCTGGATCGAACCGAAGAAGGCGCCGCGATCGGCCAGGCGTTCCGCCGGATCGAGCGTTTCGGCGGCGTCGTAGAGGCTGGTGTTCTGCCAGCTGTTGTAGGCGGCCATCAGGCGGGCGAGCTGCGGTGTCATGGCTGAAGAATATCGCCATCACCCACGCGGCCTAGGTTGATTGAATCGATCAAGCCAGAAAGGCGTTATGGTCGGCCCATGCGTCCTGAGATTCTTTTCCCGCTATTCGCGTCGGCGACCTCGCTGAAGGGCGTGGGGAGCAAGGTCGCGCCCATGCTGGAGAAGGTGGCCGGGCCACTGGTGCGCGATGTCGCCCTGCTCGCCCCCACCGCCCTCGTGCATCGCGAGCCGACGACGATCGAGAAGGCCCATGAGGGGCAGACCGGGACCTTCATCGTCACCATTGAGTCGCACCAGAAGCCGCGCGGCGCTCAGCCCTGGAAGATCCGCACCTTCGACGAGACGGGCTTTTTGTCCCTGGTCTGGTTCAAGGGCCATGGCGAGCATCTGGAACGCAGTAACCCGGTCGGTTCGCGGCGGGCGGTCAGCGGCAAGGTCGAGCGTTTCAACCATGTCGAATGGCAAATGGCCCATCCGGACTACATCCTGGATGCGGCGCGGGTCGGCGACATTCCCCGTTTCGAGACCATCTACCCAGCCACGGCGGGCCTGGCCTCGCGGACCATCCGCAAGCTGGCCCTGGAGGCCCTGAGCCGCGCGCCCGACCTGCCCGAATGGCAGGACCCCGCCTGGCTGGCCCGTGAGCAGTGGCCATCCTGGCGCGAGGCGATGGAGGCGCTGCACAATCCGGTCTCGGACGCCGACCTGTCGCCCCTGGCGCGGCCGCGGCGTCGGCTGGCCTATGACGAGCTGCTGGCTCACCAGTTGGCCCTGGCGCAGCGCAAGGCGGCGCGACGTTCGACGCCCGGTCCGGTCATCCCGGCCGGCAGTCTGGCCGACCGGGTCGAAGCCGCCCTCCCCTACAGGCTGACCGGCGCTCAGATCCGCAGCCTGGCCGAGGTTCGCGGCGACCTCCTCAGCGGCGAGCGGATGAGCCGGTTGCTGCAGGGCGATGTCGGGGCCGGCAAGACCGTGGTCGCCATGCTGGCCATGGCAGATGTCGCCGAGGCCGGCTTCCAGAGTGTGCTGATGGCCCCGACCGAAATCCTGGCCCGCCAGCACTACGAGACCCTCGCTCAGCCCCTCGCCGACCAGGGCCTGCGCGTCGTCCTGCTCACCGGGCGAGACAAGGGCGGGCCTCGCGCCGAAAAGCTGGCCGCCCTGGCCGACGGCAGCGTGGCCGTGGCGGTCGGCACTCACGCCCTCTTCCAGGACGATGTGGTGTTCCATCGCTTCGCCCTGGCGGTTATCGATGAGCAGCACCGCTTCGGCGTCTCGGAACGCAAGCGGCTGCAGGACAAGGGTGAAGGCGTCCACCTGATGGCCATGTCGGCCACCCCGATCCCCCGGACCCTGGAGTTGACGGTGTTCGGGGACCTCGACGTCTCTCGCATCGACGAAAAGCCGCCCGGACGCACGCCGGTCGCCACCCGCGCCGTGCCGATGCCGCGTCTGCCGGAGATCGTCGAGCGACTGCGGCAAGCGGTGAAGTCCGGGGCCCAGGTCTTCTGGATCTGCCCGATGATCACCGACAACGAGATGGCGGACCTGGCGGCGGCGGAAACCCGGCTGACCGAACTGCGCCGCGCCCTGGGCCCGGCCGCTGTCGGCATGGTGCATGGCAAGCTGGGCGCGTCGGAGAAGGACGCGGTCATGGCCGAGTTCGCCGAGGGCCGCCTTCCGGTGCTGGTCGCCACCACCGTGGTCGAGGTCGGGGTCAATGTGCCCAACGCCACCATCATGGTCATCGAGCAGGCCGAGCGGTTCGGCCTGGCCCAACTGCACCAGCTCCGTGGCCGCGTCGGCCGGGGCCGGCGGGAGAGCGCCTGCGTGCTGCTCTACGACCCGCCGCTCAGCAAGATCGCCGAGCAGCGACTGGACATCCTGCGCCGCACCGACGACGGCTTCGTCATCGCCGAGAAGGACCTGGAACTGCGCGGCGGCGGCGACCCGCTCGGCCTGCGCCAAAGCGGTTTCCCGGACTATCGCCTGGTCGACCCGGCGGCGCATCGCGACCTGATCGCCGTGGCGGCCGACGACGCCCGGCTGGTGCTGGCCCGCGACCCGCATCTGGAGAGCCCGCGCGGCAAGGCCCTCACCGTCCTGCAGGAATTGTTCGACTGGCGACCGGCGGGTTTGACTGACGCCGGGTGAGGGTCCTCAATCGAGTCCCATGAGTCCAGACCCTCAAAGCGAACTGCAGACCGCCCTCACGGCTCTGGCTCCACGCCTCGCCGACGGCGGGGCCACGATCAGCCAATTGCGCCGCCTCTCCGGCGGGGCCAGTCAGGAGCTGTGGTCCTTCGAGGTCGATGGCGCGGCGGGTCAACGCCGGATGATCCTGCGCCGCAGGCCGCCCGGCAGCCCGGGCAGCGGCAACGCCGTTGGGCTCGCCACCGAAGCCTTCCTGATCCAAAAGGCCGACCTGCAGGGCGCGCCGGTGCCCCCGATCATCCATGTCTGCCAGCCCGAGGATGGCATCGGTGAGGCCTATGTGATGGGCGCCATCGAGGGCGAGGCCCTGGGCCGGCGGATCGTGCGCGACGAAGCTTTCGCCGGCGTGCGGCCTAAGCTGGCCCGCCAGTGCGGCGCCATCCTGGCCCAGATTCACGCCATCCCGCGCGAGGGCCTGCCCGACTTGGCCGTCTCCGACGCCCTGACCGAAATCGCCAAATACGAAGAGACCTACCGCACCGTCGGGGCCCGACGGCCCATCTTCGAGGCGGCCTTCCGCTGGCTGAAAGCCCATGCGCCCGAACCTGTCGAATCCGTCTTATTGCACGGCGATTTTCGCAATGGGAACATCATGTTCCAGCCGGAAGTTGGCGTTGCGGCCGTGCTCGACTGGGAGCTGGCCCATATCGGCGACCCGGCCGCGGACCTATCCTGGCTGTGCATCAACCCCTGGCGGTTCGGCGGCGCCAAGCCGGTCGGCGGGTTCGGCGAGTATGCCGATCTGCTGGAGGGCTATCACCGGGCCGGCGGCCGCCACATTCCGCTGGAACGGCTGCTCTACTGGCAGACCCTGGGCTCGATGAAATGGGGCGTCATGTGCATGACCATGTATGCCTCCTTCGCCTCGGGCGCTGATCCTTCGGTCGAGCGGGCGATGATCGGCCGGCGGACCAGCGAAAACGAGATCGACCTCATCAAGCTGCTCGAAGAGGCCAACGCATGATCGTCAACCCGACCGCCCTGGAGCTGATCGACGCGGTGATCGGCTTCATCGAGACGCGCGCCGCCCCGCAACTGAAGGACCGCGACGCCTTCCACGCCAGGGTCGCGGTCAACGCCCTGGCGGCCGTCCGCCGCGAGATCGAGTTCGGCCCGGCCGCCGAGGCCGCCGCCGTCGAGCGGCTGAAGGCCATCCTTGGCCGCGATGGCGTCTTCCTCGACCTCAATGAAGCCCTGACCGCCGGGATCCAGGACGGCAGCATTGACGCCTTCCGCCCGGATGTGGCGGCCCACTTGAAAGCCTCGATCATCGATCAGGTGAAGATCGACCAGCCGAACTATTCGGGCCTCAAGGCGCTGATCGGCTGATGCTGGCTCCTTTCGCCCCGGAAATCTGGCTCACCGATGGTCCCGAGGCCGACGTCGCAGGCTTTCGCTATCCGACCCGCGCGGCGATCATTCGCCTCGAGAGCGGCGACCTCCTGGTCTGGTCTCCGGTCGCGCTCACGGCGGAGCTCAAGGCCGCCGTCGACGACCTCGGGCCACTGCGCCATATCGCGCCGCCCAACAGCCTGCACCATTTGCACATCGCCGACTGGCAGGCGGCCTATCCGCAGGCGACGACCTACGCCCCGCCCGGCCTGCGCCAGAAGCGGCCAGACCTGGCCTTTCAGGCCGACCTCACCGACAGGCCGGACCCGGCCTGGGCGCCGGACCTGGATCAGGTCATGTTCGGCGGCAACGTCATCACCACCGAGATGGTGTTCTTCCATCGGGCCAGCGGCACGGCGATCTTCACAGACTTCATCCAGCACTTCCCGCGTGACTGGTTCACAGGCTGGCGCCGCGTTGTCGCCCATCTTGACCGGATGACCGGCCCTGAGCCGGCCGTGCCGCAGAAGGTCCGGGTGACCTTCACCGGCCGCCGCAAGGCGCGCGAGGCGCTGCGGAGCATCCTGGCCTGGCCGACCGAAAAGGTGCTGATGGCGCACGGCGAGCCGGTGATGCAGGATGGCCGGGCCTTCATCGCCCGCGCCTTCGGCTGGCTCTGACCGAACGCTTCGGTCGCGGGGGCGTTGGAGACGCCATGAAACGCCTCATTCCCCTGATCCTGCTCGGCGCCTGCGCCACCACGGCCAGCGCCATCCCGCTACAACACCTGACCGCCAAGCCGGACTTCCCCTGCGCGGTGACCGTCGAGTTCACCAGCGCCTGTTGCGGCATCAATCGCGCCGCCTATGACGCCATCACCGCTAAGGCGCCCACCCTGCCCGGCGTGCTCCGGGCGGCGGTCTGGAGCTGGGGCCGCGAGGGCGAGCAGAGCCTGTGCCTGGTGACCAGCCAGGGCGACGCGGCCTTCGCGGCGCTGTCGGCGCAGAAGTATCCCGCGACCAACAGCGCCAGCACCTTCGTCGTCCAGGGCGACAAGCGCGTGAAGCTGGAGCCCTAAGCTCCGGGCTACTCAGGCATTTTCGACAGATGCCTTAGCGGCGAGAAAATCAGGATCATCTGGCCGGCGACGATCCCCAGCGCGCCGATCCACATGGTCGGCCGGATGCCGATATGCTCGGCCGCCACCCCGCCGACCAGGGCCCCGACAACCGCCATGGCGCCTGTCGCCACGTGAAAGACCGAGCCTGTGCGGCCCAGCACCTCGCGCGGGAAGACCGTCTGCCGCAGGGTGCCGGCCGGGACCATGGCGGCCACGGCGAAGGCGTCTCCGAACCACTGGCTGATCATCAGCACCACCGTGCCGCCGAACACGCTGGCCGGAGCCAACGGGATCAGCAGGGCCGAAACGGCCGAGACCATGCCCATGACCAAGATGGCCGGACCGGGACCGAACCTGGCCACCGACCAGCGGGCCAGCAGGGCGCCGGAGAGGGCGCCGACGCCACCGACCGCGATGGTCAGGCCCATCAGGCTGGTCGACAGATGCAGAGTCTCCAGCGCGAACAGCATGTAGAGGCCGGCGAAGAATGAGCCGAAGAAGGTCTGCACGACGGTCATTACGAGCATTGGCCGGATCAGGGGCTGGGCCATGACAGCCTGGTAGCCGAACGCGATGTCGGCCAGCCAATGCTGGTCACGCTGGCGAGGCGTCGGCGGCGGCTCGACATGACGGATGGCCCCAAGACTCGCGGCCGAGACGAGATAGGTAATCGCGTCGACTGCGATGGCGATCGGCGGGGTGAAGATCTGGAACAGTACGCCTGCCAGGGCCGGACCGCCTATCTCGGCCGTCGACTCGGTTACCGCCAGTTTGGCGTTGCCCTCCAGCAGATCGGCCCTGTCGATCAGATGCGGCAGATAGGCATGGTTGGTGATGTCGAACAGCACGCTGGCGGCGCCGACCAGGGCGGCGACGCCATAGAGCTGCGGCATGGTCAGCCAGTGGGTCCAGGCGGCCAAGGGCACGGTGAGCAGCAGGGCGGCGCGGAACAGGTCGGCCCAGACCAGCAAGGGCCGCCGTCGGGCGCTGTCCACCCACCCGCCGGCGAAGATGCCGACGATCAGACCCGGCCCTCGGGCCAGGGCAGCCAGGACTCCCAGCTGGAGCGGGGTGGCGTGCAGGGTGAGGATGGCGACGACCGGAATCCCCTCGCGGGTGATCCGGGCGCCGAAGGAGGAGACCGCTTGGGCGGCCCATAGTTTCAGGAAGTCGGCATGACGCCATAGCTTGGCTGTCGAGGGGTTGGGCATCGAGTGTCCATGAGCATGAGAAATCGCGCGGGGCGCGGCCGGCGCGCTCCGGATGAGGTCAAAGGTCGTTCAGCAGGGCTGAGACCTCAGGCGGTTGTGGTGACCTGCATGGCGTGACTCCCCCGAACTCTATTGCCGAGGCGTGGGCAGCATGGACTTGGAACCCTGGCCTTGCAAGACCGCGATCCGCGCCAGGGCGTCGGTCTCGAGGTCCGCATAGAACAGGTTGTAGGGCGCGACCTTCAGCCTGTCCGCCCAGCCGCCGATGCGTTTGAACACCGTCGACTTGGGCCGGCTCACCCTGAGAACGCCGTCGCGACACCAGGCGCTGACCTCGCGCTTCAGCAGGGGGGGGCGCACGCCCCATTCCAGGCCGGTGGCGTTGACCGCCCCCAGCGCCTCGCGCGGCAGGCTGTGCTCGCCGCCCTGGCCGCCGGTCAGCGGGTTGACGCAGAGGGCGGGATTGTTACCCAGGGTTTCCAACTCTCCGGTCGGCGTCCAGGCCAGGGAGCGCGACAGGCGGTCGGGCGCGTCGATCTCGCCGTCGCGCAGGCTGGCCCAGGCCACCACGCACCCGGCCTGTCGGCGGCTCTCGCAGGCGGGAATGGCCGCGCCGGGCCCATAGGCGTTGGCCGGGACGACGGTCTCGATGAGATAGGCCCCAACCAGGCGGGCGCGAAGGGCCGGATCGCCGGCGATCTCGTCGCGTAACAGCCGGGCGGCCATCAGCCCGCCCTGCTCCACCCCGACAATGACGAAGGGCCGGTCGCCGCCGTCCTGGGCCCGCCAGTAGCGAAAAGCCGCCAGAACATCGCCGTAGGCAAAGGCGCGGGCCTGGCGGGCGTCCTCGCGCAGGGTCGTCTGGCTGTACAGGCTGGCCTGGCGGTAGCGCGGCGCGAACAGCCGTCCGACCCGCACGAATGGCCCCGCATAGTTGGGCAGCATGACCCGTTCCAGCAGCCGGCTGGACTTGCCGTCCCGGAACGGCGCGTTCCAGTGCTCCCCACCGTCATAGGTGGTCGGGTGAATGAAGAAGACATCGGCCGGCAGGGCGGCCGCGTCCGCCTTTGCGGGCAGCAGCGCCCAGGCCTTGGCCTCGGCATAGTTGGGCGCGCGGGGCGGTCGATAGGCCTGGAACGGAATCTTCGGGTCGAGCGAGGTGCGCAGGATATCGACCCGGAAAACGATGGCGGCGATCACCAGCACCAGCAGGGTCACTGACCCGGCGATGTAGAACCACAGCCGGGCGTTCCTAATTCGGGGCGCGGTATCGGGCGGCGGGCTGTCCATGCGCTAGGCGTAGCAGAGCCCCCCCGCCGCTAAAAGCCGCCGCTTAAGCCCCTTCCATCCCGACAATGGCCACCGAGCAGACGTTGGTGCTGGGCGAGCCGCCCAGATTATGGGTCATGCCGAAGGTCGGACTCTTGAGCTGGCGCTCGCCGGCCCGGCCCTGCAGCTGCAGATACATCTCGTAGAGCATGCGCAGGCCCGAGGCGCCGATCGGGTGACCGAAGCATTTCAGGCCCCCGTCGATCTGGCAGGGCACTCCGCCGTCGGCGTCGTAGAAGCCGTCCATGACGTCGCGCCAGCCCTGGCCCTCGGGGCTGATGAACAGGTCCTCCATGGTCACCAGCTCAGTGATCGAGAAGCAGTCATGCACCTCCATCATGCTGATCTGCTCGCGCGGCCGCTCGATGCCGGCCTCACGATAGGCCTTGCCGGCCGCGACGCGGGCGGTGTGAAAGTAGCTTCCATCCCACTGATTGTACTGGCTTTCATAGCCGTTCGAGACCGACAGCTGCAGCGCCTTGACGGTGACCAGGTCGCGCTTGCCCAGCGCCCGGGCGATCTCGGGCGTGGTGACGATGGCCGCCGCCGCGCCATCCGAGACGCCGCAGCAGTCGAACAGGCCCAGCGGGTCGGCGATCATCGGGGCGTTCAGCGCCTGTTCCTCGGTGATGGCCTTGCGCAGATGGGCCTTGGGGCTCTTGACGCCGTTGGCGTGGCTCTTGACCGAGACATGGGCGATGGCCCGCTTGAGGTCATCCCAGCTCACCCCGTGCTTGGCGCGGTAGGCGGAGGCCAGTTGGGCGAAGTTGCCCGGGGCCGAGCCGTTGGGCGCGGTCTGCGGGGCCAGGGTTCCAGGCTGGCCGGTCGGCAGGCCGCCGTAGCCGGTGTCCTTCAGCTTCTCCATGCCGACGGCCAGGGCGATATCGGCGGCGCCGGCCGCTACGGCATAGACCGCGCCGCGGAAGGCTTCCGAGCCCGAGGCGCAGAAATTCTCCACCCGGGTGACGGCAATGTTTGGCAGGCGCAGGGCCATGGCCAGCGGCGTGCCGCCCTTCCCCGCCCCGATCTCGTCGATGTGGGTCGAGAACCAGGCCGCGTCGAGTTGGCTCTGCTCGATGCCGGCGTCGCCCATGGCCTCGAGGTAGGCCTCGACCATCAGGTCCTCGGGCCCGGCGTCCCAGCGCTCTCCGAACTTGGAGCAGCCCATGCCGAGAATGGCGACCTTGTCGCGGATACCAGCAGCCATGTCTGTTTCTCCTGCTATTCGGCGGCCAGGGCTTGCGCCCCGGCGGTGCGATCGGGGACGGCCTTCCAGAAGTAGCGGCGGAAGCCGCGCTTCTCGTCGACCTCTTTCAGGCGGAAGGCCATGCGCACGGCCATGCCGGTCTCGACATCACCCTGCTCGACATCGGTGATGTCCATGAAGATGCGGCCGCCGCCCTCGAAAACCATGGTGCCATAATGGTTTGGCGGCGACATTGAATAGGTCAGGAAGTCGGCCGACCAGGTCAGGATGGTCGCGGCGCGGTCGGCGAACTTGTAGGGGTCCTGGGTGTCGACAGCCGGATTGTTCGGCGCCACCGAGATACGGGTGCGCGGATACTGCGCCACCCCGGTCTCGCGGCATTTGCCGCCGACCAGGCCCAGAATCTGGTCGTTGTTGCGGTAGAGGGTGGTCAGGGCGGTCTTGTTGTCCTTCTCGGCCCGCATGCCTTTTTCCCATTCGACAAGACCGTTGAAGAACAGGAATTTCAGATAGTTGCTCTCTTCTTTTCGATCAGCGAGCGAGCCGGTGACGCCGCGCGCGGGCCTGGCGGCGGCGACACCCTGTCCGACCCGGAACAGGATGGCCTCGGCGCCCTGGCCGAACTGCGCCGCCAGGATCAGGTCACCCGGCCTGGCCTGCTCCAGGGCATGGGCCAGCATGACCAGGCCATGGGCGCAGCCGGTTTCGCCCAGCTGCAGGGCGAGATTGTCCCGCACCGCCCCGGCGGGGATGCCGGCGGTCTTGGCCAGGGTGGCGGCCATACCGGCGAAGGTCGAGGGGAAGCAGAAGTGAGTGATCTCGCCGGGATCAATGTCAGCGGCCTTCAGGGCCTTGGCGATGGCGGGCGGGACCAGCTTGACGATGCCCTCGTCACGGATCCAGCGTTCTTCCCAATTATAATCAAACTCTTGGTCGGCTGATCTGAAGTGATCGACGAAGTCGTCGGTGACGACGCCGTAGCCCATAAGGGTCGCGGCCGCCCCATCCTCGGTCAGCAGGAAAGCCGCCGCACCGTCACCGAAATCCAGCTCCTGAGCCGAGGCGGCTCTTGCGCGTCGATGGTCTGCGGCGGTCACCAGCGCGTGCCGCGCGCCGCCGCCTGAGACCGCCATGCAGGCCTGGGCCAGCGCCGTCAGGCCGCAGCGTTGCGAACCGGTGACGTCGGCGGCGCTGAGTTCCTTTTCCAGGGTCAGGGCGGCCGCCACAACGCCGGCGTTCAGCCGGTCGGCAAACGGCGCGGTCGTTGAGGCGAAATAGAGGGAATCGATCCCCGAGCGATCGTCGCCCGGACCCAGGGCATCGCGAGCGGCCTCGACCGCCATGGTCAGGGCGTCCTCGTCCCAGTTGGCCATGGACCGCTCGCCCTTGGCCTTGCCCATCAGGTTGGGCGCGACCCAGGCATTGGCGGTCGCGGCGGCCTTGCGGCTGAGGCGCAGGCGCGGGGCATAGGCCCCCCAGGCGGCGATCCCGACCATGTCGCTTGGCTCCGTCGTTTCCTCTTGGCGCGAGTTTGGCGCCGCCGCCCAGGCCCGGCAACGCTGTCGCAGCGGAAGGGCTTGACCGAACCGACCGCATGACACTAACCATATGGTTATGGAACTATCTGGTTATGTAAATCCGGCCCAACTGGATGCGACCTTCGCAGCCCTGGCCGACCCCACGAGGCGGGCCATCCTGGCGCGTCTGGCGCAGGGCGAGGCCTCGGTGACTGAGCTGGCCCGGCCCTTCGCCATGAGCCAGCCGGCCATCTCCAAGCATCTCAAGGTGCTGGAACGCGCCGGCCTGGTCTCGCGTGGCAAGGACCAGCAACGCCGCCCCGTGCGGGTGCAGGTCCAGCCCCTGGCCGAGGCCAACGCCTGGATCGAGGACTACCGCCGCATCCTGGAGGCCAACTATCGCCGCCTCGACAGCCTGTTGGCCGAATTGCAGGCCCAGCCCTCTTCAAGGACCCCGTCATGAATACCGCCCATACCCTCGGCATCGCCACGCCGAGCGACCGCGAGATCGTCACCACCCGCGTGCTCGACGCGCCCAAGGCGCTGGTCTTCGAGTGCATGATCCGTCCGGAATTTATCCGTCGCTGGATGCTGGGGCCGGACGGCTGGACGATGCCGGTCTGCGAGTTCGAGCCCCGGGTGGGCGGTCGCTTCCGCTATCTGTGGCGCAACGCTCAGGGCGGCGAGATGGGCATGACCGGGGTCATCCGGGCGTTCGATCCGCCGGACCGGATCGTCAACACCCAGCTGTTCGATGGCGACGATAGCGGCGAGCCGAGCGTGGTCACGCTGACCCTCAGCGAAGCGGACGGCCGGACAACCCTGACCACCGCTGTGCTCTACCCATCCACCGCTGTGCGCGACGCTATGCTGAACTCCGGCATGGCCGACGGTATGCAGGCCGGCTATCGGCGGATGGATGCCCTGCTGGTCGAATTGGCCAAGGCGGAGGGCTGAGCCATGGTCATGCGTATCCTGCAAAGCATCGGCGCGGTCCTGGCGGGCTTCATCGCCGTGGTGGTGCTGTCGATGGCGGCCGACTGGGTCCTGTACGCGATCCACTACTATCCGCCCGAGAGCCAGGGACTGCACGATCCGGTGCAGAATGCCGTCGCCCTCGCCTATCGCAGCCTATTTACCGTGGTCGGCGGCTGGATCACCGCCCGCCTGGCGCCGACAACGCCGATGATCCATGTCGGCATCCTTTCGGTGCTGGGCCTGGCAGGCGGCTTGGCCGGCGTATTCTTTACTTGGAATATGAACCTGGGGCCGCACTGGTACCCGATCGGGCTGGCGGTCGGGGCGATCCCGCTGACCCTGCTGGGCGGTTGGCTGCGGGTGCGCGGCAAGGCTTGAAATCCGAAGCGACCCGCGTCAGGGACAGACCTTTCCCAGGGGAGGCCTGACCAATGACCATCAAGCTCTACGGCGTCTTGAAATCGCGGGCCTCGCGCGTCGCCTGGATGCTGAATGAGCTGGGCCAGCCCTTTGAGCTGGTTCCGGTCGTCCAGGCCTACCGACTGGCGCATCCCAACGCGGCGGACGCGCCTTTCAACACCGCCTCCCCCGCCTTCCGGGCGCTCAACCCCAACGGCCTGATCCCCGCGCTGGATGACGACGGCCTGGTGCTGAACGAGTCCCTGGCCATCACCCTCTATCTGGCGCGCAAGTTTGGCGGTCCGATTACCGCCCAGTTCTTGGCCGAGGAGGGCCAGATCCTGCAGTGGAGCCTGTGGGCGGCGGCCACCTGCGAACCCCACGCCACGCCCATCGTCATGAGCCTGCAGAAGTCGCCGGACCTGGAACTGGTTCGCCCGTCCGTCGAGGCCCTGCGCGCGCCGCTGGCGGTGCTGGAGGCGGCGTTGGCGAAGGGGGGCGGCTGGCTGGTCGGCGGCCGGTTCACCGTCGCCGACCTGAACCTGGCCGAGGTGCTGCGCTACGCCCAGCCGGCCCGCGAGCTGTTCGACGAACGGCCAGGCGTCGACGCCTGGATCAAGGCCTGCCAGGCTCGCCCCGCCTTCCAGGCCATGTGGGCGGCGCGCTCGGCAGAGGCAGACCCGCCGGCCTTCTAAGTCCCTCTCGGCTTGGCGCGCGTCGTCGCCGCCGCCAGCCACGGCTCGTCCGGCCAGACGTGGCGGGGGTAGCGGCCCTTCATCTCACTCTTCACGTCCTTCCAGCTGCCGCGCCAGAAGCCAGGGAGGTCTTTGGTGATCTGGATCGGGCGGTGGGCCGGGGACAGCAGGGCCAGAGTCAGGGGCTGGCCGGCCGCGGTGGGATGCTCGCTGAGGCCATAGACCTCCATCACCCGCACATCGACCCGGGGCCCGGCCTCGGCGGCGTAGTCGATGGCGAAGCTGTTGCCGGTCGGCGCGGTCCAGCGGGCCGGAGCGAGCGCGTCGAGCTGGCGTTGGCGGTCCCAGGGGATGAGGGTCTTCAGCGCTTCCTTCAGGTCGTTATCGCCTAGAGAGCCCAGGGACTGGCGGCCGGCCAGGACCGGGGCCAGCCAGTCATCCAGGCAGGCCATCAGCGCCGCGTCCGACAGGTCGGGCCAGGCCGCATCAGACTGGCGCAGGAAGCCGATACGGCGGCGCAGGCTCTCGGCTCCGTCGCCGAGCGGTAAGGCGCTCAGTCCGTCGCGCCGAACCTGCTCCAGCAAAGCGGCCTCGATCATCGCCGGATCTGGGTTATCGATGCGGCGCTCCTCCACCACGAGCCGCTCGAGGCGCAGCAGTCGACGGGCCTGCATACGTCCGCTGGGGCTGGGCTCCAGGCGGTCCTCGACGGTCAGGCGGTCGGCGAAGGCCTCGCGCAGGGAGGCGGGGTCCAGCGGCGCGGCCAGCAGGATGCGGTCGCGGGCGGCCCCACCGCCCAGTTCGCCGATGGCCAGCCAGGGCTCGCGGGCCATGGCGTCGGTGGCTTCCAGATGAGCGCCCCGGCCGGTGGCAAGTTGGAACTCGCCGGAAGACCCTCGGGCCTTGGCGATGCGCTCGGGGAAAGCTTCGGCCAGCAGCAGGGCGTCGTCCAGCGGCGCGGCGCCGGACGGCTTGCCGGCGCCCTTCGCCCAGCGGTCGGCCAAGGCGCGGGCATCTTTGGCCCGAGGCGAGCGGTCGCGCTCGAAGGCTTCCAGGCGGTGGCGCAGGTCGACGTCACGCCCGCCCAGGCCCCGCTCGGTCAGCAGGGCAGCGATGCGGGCGGCGCGGACGGCCTGGTCCGAGGCGGCGCCGCGCAGGACCATGTGGGCCAGGCGCGGCGGCAGCGGCAGATCAGCCAGGGCGGCGCCGTGGGCGGTCAGGCTTCCCTCCCCGTCCAGCGCGCCCAGCCGTTCGAGCAGCTTGCGGGCCTCGGCGAAGGCTGCGGCCGGCGGCGGGTCGAGCAGGGCCAGGCCGGACGGGTCGCGGGCGCCCCAGCGGGCGAGATCGAGCGCCAGGCCCGACAGGTCGCTCTCCAGGATTTCCGGGCGGGCGAAGGCCGGCAAGGCGCGGGTCTGGGCCTCGTCCCAGAGGCGGTAGCAGACGCCGGGCTCGGTGCGCCCGGCCCGGCCCCGGCGCTGGTCGGCGGCGGCCCGCGACACCCGCACGGTCTCCAGCCGGGTCAGGCCGCTGGCCGGATCGAACTTCGGGACGCGCGAGAGGCCAGCGTCAATGACCACCCGCACGCCCTGCAGGGTCAGGCTGGTCTCAGCGATCGAGGTGGCCAGCACCACCTTGCGCCGACCCTCCGGCGCGGGGGCGATGGCGCGGTCCTGGTCGGCGGGATCGAGGGCGCCGTAGAGCGGGGCGATGTCGACGTCCTTGCGAGTCAGGCGTTCGGCCAGCCGCTCGGCGGTGCGCAGGATCTCGCCCTGGCCCGGCAGGAAGACCAGCACCCCGCCGGTCTCCTCAGCCAGGGCCCGCTCGATGGCGCGGACGGTCTGATCCTCCAGGCGCAGGCGCTCGTCGCGGCCGAGATAGCGGGTCTCGACTGGGAAGCTGCGGCCGTGACTCTCGACGACCTCGGCATCCAGCAAGGCAGCCACCGCCGCGCCATCCAGGGTGGCTGACATGACGAGGATGCGCAGGTCTTCACGCAGCAGCTTCTGGCTGTCCCGGGCTAGCGCCAGGCCCAGATCAGCGTCCAGGCTGCGCTCGTGGAATTCGTCGAAGAGGACTGCGACTACGCCGTCCAGGCCCGGGTCGCCCAGGATCATCCGGGTGAAGACGCCTTCGGTAACCACCTCGATCCGAGTCTTGGCCGAGACCTTCGACTGCATCCGAACTCGGAAGCCGACGGTGTCGCCAACCGACTCGCCCAGCGTGGCGGCCATGCGGGCGGCGGCGGCGCGGGCGGCGAGGCGACGGGGTTCAAGGACGATGATCTTGCCGCTGGCCGCCCAGGGCTGATCCAGCAGGTCCAGCGGTACGACCGTGGTCTTGCCGGCCCCCGGCGGCGCGACCAGCACAGCCGACGATCCGGCCTGCAGCACCGCCCGCAGGCGGGGCAAGGCGTCATGAATGGGCAGCATCATAGAATCGGGGCCGGCAAGGTTTCCCCGCCGGCCCCGCGCCTCAAGCTTTGAATCTGAACTAGTCCTTGTGGGGCAGCTCCATCGGGGCCGCCTCGTGGCCTTCGACCCGGATGCCTTTGCCCAGGTTCGAGTTCCACATGCCGTAGACGAAGTAGAGGATGACCCCGCCCGCCAGATAAATGAGGAAGAAGTTCCGCGTGGCCGGCGTGGTCATCAGGGCCAGCAGCAGCACGATGCACATGATGGCGCCCAGGATCGGCACCACCGGATAGAGCGGCGTCTTGAAGGGCCGCAGCAGGGTGGGATTGCTGATCCGCAGGTAGATCACCGTGACGCAGACCAGGGTGAAGGCGGCCAGAGAACCGACGTTCGACAGGTCGGACAGCGCGTCCAGCGACAGGAAGCCTGCCGCGCCCATGGCCGCGATGCCCACGATGATCGTGTTGATCCACGGCGTCTTGTAGGTGTTGTGGACCACCGCCAGGCTCTTGGGCAGCAGGCCGTCCTTGGACATGGTGTAGAAGATGCGGGTCTGACCGTAGAGCAGCACCAGCATGACGCTGGAGAGGCCGGCGATGGCGCCGATCTTCACCAGCACCGCGAACCACGGCAGGCCGATCTGGTTCACCGCCAGCGCGATGGGCGCGGGGTTGTCCAGCGAGGCGTAGGGCACGATGCCGACCAGCACCGCCGAGGTGGCGATGTAGAGCACGGTGCAGATGATCAGCGCGCCCAGAATGCCGATCGGCATGTCCTTGCCCGGGTTCTTTGACTCGGCGCCGGCGGTCGAGACCGCTTCGAAGCCGAGGTAGGCGAAGAAGATCACCGCCGCGCCGTGGATGACGCCGCCGATGCCGTACTTGGTGGAGTTGTCACCGGTGACGACGGCCAGCAGCGCCCGGCCGATCTGGTGCCAGATGTCCATGTTGGTGCCCGCCGGCTCGGCCGGAATCTGTGGCGGCACCAGCGGCGACCAGTTGGCCGGGTGGACGTATTTCATGCCGATGAAGATGAAGGCGATGACCACCGTCAGTTTGATGACCACGATGATGTTGTTCACGGTCGCCGACTCAGTGACCCCGCGAATCAGCAGCAGGGTCACGAGGCCGATGACCACGATGGCCGGCAGGTTCATCACGCCGTGGGCGATCACCACCCCCGCTGCATCCTTGACCTCGACACCCGGCGCGGCGGTCAGCGCCGCTGGCAGTGACAGGTGCATGTCTGCCAACAGACTGGTGAAATACCCCGACCAGCCGACCGCGACGGTCGAGGCGGCCAGGCCGTATTCCAGCAGCAGCAGCAGGCCCATGACCCAGGCCGCGCCCTCGCCCATCGAGGCGTAGGTGTAGCTGTAGGCCGATCCGGAAACCGGCAGGGCCGAAGCAAGTTCGGCGTAGCAGAGCGCCACGAAGGCGCAGAGCAGGCCGGTGATGACGAACGAGATCATGATCCCCGGGCCGGCGAACTGGGCCGCGGCCCGGCCGGTCAGCACGAAGATACCCGTCCCGATGATGCAGCCGATCCCCAACAGGATCAGATTGAGCGCGCCCAGCGAGCGCTTCAGCTCACCATGCTCGTGCTCGGACTGAATCTGCTCCACCGATTTGCGCTGAAATATGCGCCCTATCCCCGTGGCCATCCGCCAATTCCCCGCTTCAATTTACAGGCCCTTCCCCGGGCCGATTAACCGCACGCTAGCGGCGCCTTTCGCTGTCGGCAATGACCTGGACAGGAACCGCCTGCCAAGGAATGGCCGCCGGTTGGCAAAATCCTCCGCGATG
The DNA here is from genome assembly GCA_038236615.1 of Caulobacterales bacterium. Classification (GTDB taxonomy): domain Bacteria; phylum Pseudomonadota; class Alphaproteobacteria; order Caulobacterales; family Caulobacteraceae; genus Caulobacter. The sequence goes on along the minus strand of JBBRZO010000001.1, from coordinate 554,502 downwards.
GGCCGTTTTCAGGCCTCCAGCAGCCCCTTCCGCCGCAGCCAGTCAAGGCAGGCCCCGACGCTCTCGGCCATCTTCTCGGGCTGGCCGTAGTAATAATGGCTGGCCCCCTCGTTGCGGTAGAGTTCGCGGTCCGCCTTCGTGAGGCCCTCGAAGATCCGGCGGGTGTGGCTGGGGGTGCAGGCGTCGTCGGCGGTGTTCTCGATGACCAGAACCGGCACGGTGATGTCGCCGGCGCATTTGGGCCCGTCGGCCCGGCTCTCGGCATAGGACCATTGGCTCAGCCATGAGCGGAGGCTGGAATAGCGAGCCAGGCCCGCCGGCATCATGTTGACCGTGTGCGGCTCGCCGAGGAAGCACCAGTTGGGCCCCTTGCGGCCGTTTGGATCGACCGCCAGATCCAGCCAGCGCGGGTCGGCCATGGTGCCGTGGACCACGAAGGCCCGCTCCATCTCGCCATTGCGGCGCACCACCTCGAGCGTCTCCTTGACCCAGTCGTCGATCTTCTTTGAGCGAGCGATCTGGGCGGCGCGGTAGCGGCCCAGGAAGGCCTGGTCGTAGGGCGGCTTGACGATATCGCCGTAGAGATCGAGCTCGGGATCGCGCCGGCTCGGGTCGTGCTCGTCGAGGATCGAGGCGTCGATCCATTCGGTCAGGGTGATGGCCCGAGAGACGTGGGCGGCCAGCTGCATCACCGCATCGGCAGGGATCAGATCGGCGGCGGTCAGGTCACACTCGTCGCCGGCCGGGGTGTGGGTGATCCAGGGCTTCTCGGCCTGGCTCTGGTAGAACATCGACAGCGAGCCGCCGCCCGACCAGCCGGCCAGCACGACATGCTCGTAGCCCAGCTTCTCCTTGGCGTGGCGGACATAGCGGCCCAGATCGATCAGCACCTTTTCCATGATCAGGCCGCTGTCATTGTGCGGATAGCGGCTGGCCGCGCAGATCACCGGCAGGCCGGCCCTCGCCATCGCATTGGTCATCGGCAACAGGTTCATCACCCCGGTCGGGTGCATAAAGATCAGGATGGTCTTTGAGGGCGGCGCGTCCTTGGGCTTGAGGTACTGGCCCTCGACGATGACCTGGTCGAACCCGCCGCCGTAGGTCTCCTTGAAGCTGGATTTCTCGGTCCAGTGCAGATGGAACGGGATGCGGTCAAAGCCGTAGCTCTTCAAGGCCGTGGTCATCTATCCTCCCAAACCCTGTCTGGCCTGCTCCCTCTTTCAATTGGAGAGCTGAACACCGATCATATGGCTGCACGCCGTCGCCAGGAACCCGTCATGTCTGAACCCGCCATCCAGGCCGTGATCGCCCCGGTCACCCCGCTGCAGCAGAACTGCACCATCGTCTGGTGCGCCAAGACGATGAAGGCGGCGGTCATCGATCCGGGCGGCGAGGTCCCGCGCCTGATGGCCGCGCTGAAGAGCAAGGGCCTGACCCTGGAGAAGATCTGGATCACCCACGGCCATATGGACCATGCGGGCGGCACGGCGCAGATGGCCGAGCTGACCGGCGTTCCTATCGAGGGCCCGCACCCCGACGACCAGTTCTGGATCGACCAGATCCCGGCCAGCGGCCAGCGCTATGGCATGCCCGAGGCCAAGGCTTTCATCCCCGACCGATGGCTGGGCGATGGCGATACGGTGACCCTGGGCGAGACGGAATGGGAAGTGATCCACTGCCCCGGCCACACGCCCGGCCATGTGGTGTTCTTCCACCGGCCCTCACAGTTCGCCCAGGTGGGCGATGTGCTGTTCCAGGGCTCCATCGGCCGCACCGACTTCCCGCGCGGCAATTTCGAGCAGCTGATCCACTCGATCACCCAGAAGCTCTGGCCGCTGGGTGACGACGTGGCCTTCGTGCCTGGCCACGGACCGATGAGCACGTTTGGCCGGGAGCGGAAGAGCAACCCGTTCGTCTCGGACCTGGCGATTGAATCAATGAACGTCTGAGCCCGGTTAGTTCCGGAACAGCTGCAGCAGCAGCGACGGACCCTGGTTGGCTATCGACAGGGCTTTGATCGCGAGCTGCTGCTGGACCTGCAGCGCCTGTAGCCGGGCGCTCTCACGGCCCATGTCGGCGTCGACCAGGCGCCCGATAGACGCCTCCATTGTGTCCTGCAGCTTACCAATGAAGGTCGTGTGCATCTCCAGCGACTTGCTGCCGGTGCCAAGCCGGGCCACGGCGCCGTTCACGCCGTTGAGGGCATTGGTCAGGCTGGTCAGGCTGGCGGGGGTGATGGTGGCGGTGAGATCAGCCGGCAGGCCGCTTAGCAGCGCGCCACTGGTCGAGAGGTCTATGTGGGCGACGTCGATCGTCGAGCTGGCGCTGGAATTGGCCAGGGCCTTCACCTGGCCCGTCGTCCCGGCCGAGATCAGGCTGATGCCGTTGAAGCTGGCGTTGCCGGCCGCGATGTCGATCTGCTTGCGCAGGGCGACATAGTCGCTGCTCAGGGCGGCCTTGGAGGTGGCGTCGAGGCTGGGGTCGGACGCCGCCAGCGCCTTTTCTTTCATCTGGCCCAGCAGGTCGGAAATGCTCTCGCCGCCGGCGATGGCCACGTCGACGATGGAGCTGCCGCGCTGCAGGGATGAGGTGACGGCGTCCAGCGCATGCATTTCGCTACGCTGGTTCTGGGCGATGGCCCAGGTCGCGCCGTCATCTTTGGCGCTGTTGACCTTGCGACCCGTGGAGATGCGGATCTGCGTGGTGGTCAGGTCACGGTTGATCGAGGCCAGAACCTGCAGCGCCTGCATGGCGCCGACATTGGTGTTGATGCTGTTCAACGCCACAGCCGCTAATCCCGCTTTCCAGGGTCGGCCCAACGCGGCCTCAGGGCATTTTGCCCCAGGATTTGAGAAAGCACGGCCGGTGCTACCAATCCCTTACCGGACGCCCTTAAGAGAAGGCTCACCACCCTTGGTTAGAGTGGAGCCATGATGATCGAGAGCGACATTGTGGGACAGGCGGCGGGTTGGCTGGTGCGCCAGCTGACGGGGCTCTTGCTGTCGCCAGGCTCCAGCGCCTCGATCTGGTCGCTGGCGACGGCGCTGTGCGTCGCGGCGGTGGTCGTGCTGGCGCGTCGCCGTCCCGAGAAGCGGCCGGTCAAGCTGAAGGTGCTGTTGCGCGCGCTGTTTCCGCGCTGGATCCTGCGTCACCGCTCCAGCCGAGCGGACTTCGGGCTGTTGGCCTTCAACGGGCTGGCCTACGGCGCGATCTTCGGTGGGGCGACTCTGTCAGCCGCAGCCGTGGCGACCTACGTGGGCGGCGGCCTCGCCAGGTTTGCCGGCGGACACCTGCCTCCCCTGCCCGCGCCGGTCGGTGTCGTGGCCCTGACGGTCGCCATCTTCCTGGCGGCCGACCTGGCCTACTGGGTCGATCACTGGCTCAAGCACCGGGTGCCGGTCCTCTGGGCCTTCCACAAGGTCCACCACACCGCCGAGGTGCTGACCCCGGCCACGGTTTTCCGGGTTCACCCGATCGACACCCTGGTCTTCGCCAACCTCACCGCCCTCTTTATCGGACTGACCGAAGCCGTCGTCCGCTGGCTGCTGGGCCAGCCGATCGACCCGCTGGCGGTCGCCGGCCATAACCTGCTCACCGTCGCCTTCGTCTATGCGGTCGGGCATCTGCAGCACACCCACCTGTGGATCGCCTTCACCGGCGTCTGGGGCCGCATCTTTTTGAGCCCCGCCCACCACCAGATTCACCATTCGGCCGACCCCCGGCATTTCGGCAGCAATTTCGGCGGCTTCCTGGCGGCCTGGGACTGGCTGTTCGGCACGCTCCACGCCCCAGGTCGCCAGCGCGAACAGCTGGTGTTCGGCGTCGAGCCGCGCCGGCCAGAGCAGCATAGCCTGACCGGCGTCATGCTAACGCCTTTCGCTGAGGCGGCCCGACTGGAGAGCATCCCGCAAGGTGAGCCAGCGACCGCCTAAATCCGCTGTGGTGTTGCACCGGTGAAATTCCCGGGCCATGTCCAGGCTGCAAAGTGGAGGCATGGAGCCCGTCATGGAGACCGCCAACACCCCGCCGTCCGAAGTGGGCGCCCGCATCCTGATGGTCGATGACGACCGGGGGATTCGCGACGTCGTGTCCGACTTCCTGACCCGCCACGGCTATCAGGTCGAAACGGCCGGCGACGGCAAGGGCATGGAGGCGGCGCTGGCCCGGGGGCCTGTCGACCTGATCGTGCTGGACGTGATGATGCCGGGCGAGGACGGACTGTCCATCTGCCGACGGCTGTCGGGCCAGCCCAATTCGCCTTCGATCATCATGCTCTCGGCCATGGGCGAGGAAACCGACCGCATCGTCGGGCTGGAGCTGGGCGCCGACGACTACCTGCCCAAGCCCTGCAATCCGCGCGAGCTGCTGGCCAGGGTCCGGGCCGTGCTGCGCCGCCGCCGCGAGCCGTCTGGCGTCGGCGAGGACGGGGTGGGCGCGACCTGCCTGTTCGCCGGCTGGCGGCTGGACCTGGTCAGGCGCGAGTTGCGCTCGCCGCAGGGCGTGGTCGTCAACCTGTCGGGCGGAGAGTTCTCGCTGCTGCGCGCCTTCGTCGACCATCCCCAGCGCGTGTTGACTCGAGACCAACTGCTGGACTTCGCCCGGGGCCGCGACAGCGACGCCTACGACCGGGCCATCGACGTGCAGATCAGCCGGCTGCGCAAGAAGCTGGAGGACGGCGGCTCGGGCGGCGGCGGCAACGGCGAGCTGATCCGCACCATCCGCAACGAGGGCTATATGTTCACCGCCAAGGTGGCGCGCGGGTGAGACCTCCCAGCGTCCGTGGCCTGCCGCTGTTCATCCAGGTGCTGGCCCTGGTGGCCTTCACCATGGTCGCCGCCCATGCCGTGTCGATCGGCGTGCTGCTCAGCCTGCAGCCGCCCGCGCCAGAGGTCTATCGGCTCAACGCGGTCACCGCCGCCATGCGTTCGCCCGGTCTCCACCCGATGACCGACGCTCGACCGCTGCTGGTCCGGGTCCTCGACAAGCCCCCCAAGAGCGACGAGGAGCGCCCTGGCCGTTGGCGTAACGACTTCCGCGCCGCGGTGGCCCAGGCCCTCTCGGTCCCGGCGGAGAATGTGGTGGTGATCACCCAGCCGCCGCCCCGCCTGGTCATGCGGATGATGTCGCACGGCGTCGACCGCAGGGTGGAGACCAAGGTCTATCGCGTCGGCCCGCAGCCGGACGGCTTCCGCGTCATGCGCTCGACCTCGCCACCGCCCCCCGGCGCAATGACCGGGCCCCCGCCTCCCGACGGCGGACCACCGCCCGGTGAACCGCCGCCTGGGGGCCCGCCACCCGGCGTCATGGGCGGCGACATGGGAATTATGCTGAGCCAGCACGGTCCGGGCGACCCCATGATGATGCGGATGTTCGACGACCGCATCATCTTCGCCCCGTTCAAGATCGCCGTGAGACAGTCCGACGGCCGCTGGCTGACCGCTGAACCCAGGCCCGAATTCCGCTGGGACAGCTGGGAGGGTCACATCCTGGCGACCCTGGCCCTATCGCTGCTGGTCACCGCCCCGCTGGCCTGGCTGTTCGCCCGGCGGCTGGCCGCGCCGATCACCGCCTTCGCCAACGCCGCCGACCGGCTGGGCCGCGACCCCAATGCCCCGCCCCTGACCATCGACGGCAGCCGCGAGGTCACCGCCGCGGCCACCGCCTTCAACCGGATGCAGGAGCGTTTGCGGCGTTACGTCGAAGACCGCACCGCCATGGTCGGGGCCATCGCTCATGACCTGCGCACGCCCCTGACCCGTCTGCGCTTCCGCATCGAGGCGGCGCCGGACGATCTGCGCCCCAAGCTGGAGGCCGATGTCGATCAGATGGAGGCGATGATCGCCGCCACCATGAGTTTCGTGGCCGACGCCACCAAGGCTCGCGAGCGCACCCCACTGGAACTATCCTCGCTGGTCGAGAGCGTCATGGACGACCTGGCCGAGACCGGCGCCGACGCCACGGTCGAGCAGAGCGAGAAGCTGGTGCTGAACGGCGATCCGATCGCCCTGCGCCGGCTGGTCGCCAACCTGGCCGAGAACGCCCTGAAATACGGCCAGCGCGCGCGGGCCCGGGTCTTTACCGAGTCCGGAACGGCGATCATCGAGATCGATGACGATGGACCCGGCGTGCCGCCGGCCGAACTGGACCGGGTGTTCGACCCCTTCTATCGCGGCGAGCCTTCGCGCAACCGCGAGACCGGCGGCATCGGCCTGGGCCTGGCCGTGGTCCGCTCGGTCGCCCGCGCCCACGGCGGCGACGTCACCCTGCACAATCGCGACGGCGGTGGCTTGACCGCACGCGTCAGCCTACCCTTGTAGGAATTGTTGCAGCCCCGCAAAGCGCCAGCCTCACTGGCGACACCGGCGGACCGGATGCCTGCACGGTCTTTAGGAGCGCCGGATGTCGAAGCGTCTGATTCTGATCGCAGCTCTGGGGCTGCTGGCCACCCCTGCCATCGCCCAGATCGGCCCGCCAGACGGCGGCCCACCGTCCGGAAGGCCGCCCCTGGCCGACAAGCCCCGCCCGAGCAGCCCCGACCAGCAGGACGGTCCGCCCCGCCCACCACGTCCGCAGGTGTTCATCTCCCCGGCCGGCGAGCCGTTCCGAGCCCCGCCTGGCGCGCCCTACCCCATCACGACCTGGTTCGCCCGGGCCGACGCCAATCATGACGGCGCGCTGAGCGAGGACGAGCTGGTCAAGGACAGCCTGGCCTTCTTCGACACCCTGGACGCCGACCACAACGGCATTCTCGACGGCTTCGAGGTCGCCGATTACGAGCAGAAGGTCGCTCCCGAGATCCTGCCCCGCGCCGCGCAGTTCCAGGAGGACCGCTACGGCAGCCTGGGCGGCGGCCTGGCCCGAGGCGGCGGCCCGCCCCCCAAGCGCGGCTGGTTTAGCAAGCCGGAGCCCAAGGGCTATGGCTACGGCCGCAACGGGGCCGGCATCTATGGCCTGCTCAACGAAGTCGAGCCGGTTTCGGGCTCGGACGGCGACCTGGATCACCATGTCACCCGTGACGAGATGGCCCGGGCGGCGCGCATGCGGTTTGGCCTGTTGGACGGAAACCATACTGGCGCGTTGAAGCTCAGTGACCTGCCCAAAACGCCGCTTCAGGAGGCATTGGAAAATCCGCCCAAGCCACCGAAACGGAAAAAGTAGTCCAGGCGCGTTGAAATGCGGCTGCAATCCGACGCCGCTACCACGCCCCCAACCGATTGAAGTTTGTTGACGAGATCATGAGCCTGACCGCCAAGCCCGCCCGCCGCCGCAGATCGACCTTGCAGAATCCGCTGGCCCTGGCCGCCATCGGGCTGGCCGTGCTGGTCGTCGCCTTCCTGGGCTGGCAGATGCTCAAGCCCAAGCCGCTCAAGGATCCCTACCGCACCGAGGCCGTCACCACGGGCGATGTAACCAAGTCGGTCTCGGCTTCCGGGTCGCTGCAGGCCCTGGTGACGGTGCAGGTCGGCTCGCAGATCTCGGGCCAGATCACCAAGGTGCTCGTCGACTTCAACGACCAGGTGACCAAGGGCCAGGTGATGGCCATCCTGGACCCGCAGACCTATGTCAGCCGGGCCAACCAGGGCCGCGCCCAGGTACAGGCCGGTTCCGCCTCGCTCGCCCAGGCTCAGGCCCAGGTGGCGGTCGCCAAGGCCAACTACGACCGCACCAAGCTGCTCTACGACAAGGGCATCACCGCCAAGGCCGCCCTCGACGCCGATCTGGGGGCCTTGAAGGTGGCCCAGGCCGGGGTCAAGGCGGCCCAGGCCACAATCGCCTCGTCCAAGGCCTCGCTGGCCAGCACCGAGGTGGACCTCGGCCGCACCACCATCGTCGCGCCGATCGCCGGCGTCGTCGTCGACCGCCAGATCGAGCCCGGCCAGACCGTGGCCGCCAGCCTGCAAGCCCCGGTGCTGTTCCAGATCGCCCAGGACCTCAACCAGCTTGAGGTGAAGATCAACGTCGACGAGGCCGACATCGGCCAGGTGCGCGAGGGCCAGGTGGTCAAGTTCACCGTCGACGCCTTCCCCGATGACAGCTTCACCGGCGTCGTCACCCAGGTGCGCAAGCAGCCCGAGACCCAGTCGAACGTCGTCGCCTACATCGTCATTGCCCGGGCGGATAACCCCGGCGGCAAGCTGCTGCCCGGCATGACCGCCAACGCCGACATCGTCATCGACGAGCGCAAGGGCGTGCTGAAAGTGCCGGTCGCGGCCCTGCGCTGGACTCCGCCGGACAAGACCGCCCCCGCCCCGCGCGGTTTCGGCGGCGGCGGCGGACCTCCGGGCGGCGGCGGCGGCCAGGGCTTCGGCGGTCGCCCAGGCGGCGGTCAGGGCGGTGGCGGTCAAGGCGGCGGCATGGCCGCGCGCATCACCCAGCAACTCGACCTGGACGCCGGCCAGCAGGCCAAGGCCAAGGCCATCTTCGACACGGCCCGCCAGAACGTCATGGCGGCCGGCTACAGCGACCCGCAGGCCCGGCGCGAGGCCATGCGCACCGCCATGCAGGCCGCCTTCGCCAAGCTGGAGCCAATCCTCAAGCCTGACCAGAAGACCAAGCTGATCGCCTTGCGCGCCCAGATGCAGGCCATGGGCGGCCAGCGGCGCGGCGGCATGACGCCAGGTGTGGTCTGGGTGCTGGGCAAGGACGGCAAGCCCGCACCCATCCAGGTGATGGTCGGGGCTTCCGACGGCGCCTACACCGAGATCCGCGGCAATCTGCCGGCCGGGACCCAGGTGATCACCGGCGGCGGGCCCAAGCCCAAGGTCAAGGCCAACTCGCCGATGGCCGGTGGTGTCCGGGTGCGGATGTAGATCGCTGTGATCGAAATCCGCGACCTGGAGAAGCTCTACAAGATGGGCGAGGAGACGGTGGCCGCCCTGGCCGGCGTCTCCCTGACCATCGAGCGCGGCGAGCATACCGCGGTCATCGGGCCCTCCGGCTCGGGCAAGTCGTCGCTGATGAACATCCTGGGCGGCCTCGACCGGCCGACCAGTGGCTCCTACCGCTTCGAGGGCGAGGATGTCGGCGAGATGGGCGACGACGCCCTGGCCGATTTCCGCAGCCGCCGGATCGGCTTCGTCTTCCAGTCCTTCCAGCTGCTGCCCCGCCTGTCGGCCCTGCAGAATGTCGAGCTGCCGATGGTCTATGCCGGCCTCGATCCGGCCGAGCGGCGCGAGCGGGCCGTGGCCATGTTGCAGAAGGTGGGCTTAGGCGAGCGGATGACCCACAAGCCGACCCAGCTCTCCGGAGGCCAGCAGCAGCGGGTGGCCATCGCCCGGGCCCTGGCCAACTCGCCGGACCTGCTGCTGGCCGACGAGCCCACCGGCGCGCTGGACACCGCCACCAGCAAGGATGTGCTGGCCCTGTTCCATGCCCTGAACGCAGAGGGCCTGACCCTGATTACCGTCACCCACGACCCGGAAGTGGCGGCCGAGGCCAAGCGGCGGATCTTGTTCCGGGACGGTAAGATCGTCGCCGACGATGGGCCGGGGGCTCGCCCATGACCGTGCGCCGCATCGACCTGGTCGGCTTCGCCACCGGGGCCATCATCGCCCACCCCATGCGCAGCGCGCTGACCTCGCTGGGCGTGGTGATCGGGGTGGCGGCCGTGGTGATGATGACCTCCATTGGCCTGGGGGCGCAGAAGCAGGTGACCGGGGCCATCGGGGGCCTGGGCTCCAACCTGCTGATCGTCTCACCCGGCGCCGCCAGAGGCGGAGGCGGCGGCTTCGTCAGCCAGGGGGCCGGCACCAACATCACCCTGACCGAGGATGACGCCAAGGCGCTCAGCACGGTCGAAGGGGTCGTGGCCGTGGCGCCCACCGTGCGCGGCGGCGCCCAGCTGACCGCCGAGGGCGCCAACTGGAACACGCGGATCGAAGGGGTCACCCCCGATTATCTGGTCGCCCGCGACCTGATCATCGCCTCGGGCCGGATGATCGACGAGGCAGAAGCGCGCCAGGGCCGCAAGGTGGCGGTGATCGGCCAAACGGTGGCCACCAATCTGTTCGGCGAGGGCGATCCGCTGGGCAAGCGCATCCGGGTCGGCAGCGTGCCTTTTGAGGTGATCGGCGTGCTGGCCTCCAAGGGCCAGAGCGGCTTTGGCCAGGACCAGGACGACATCGTGTTGGGCCCGCTTGAGGCGGTCCGCTCCCGGGTGGTCGGGAAACGCGTCAAGGGCGACAACGTCCAGACCATCTACGTCAAGGCCGCCGACGCCGACAGTCTGGACCGGGTGCAGGAGGATGCGACCAACCTGCTGCGCGACCGCCACCACATCCGCCCCGGCGCCGACGACGATTTCAACGTCCAGAACCTGGCCTCGATCACCGAGGCCCTGCAGTCCTCGATCAAGACATTTACCGGCCTGCTCGCCGCCGTGGCCGCCGTCTCGCTGCTGGTGGGCGGGGTCGGGATCATGAACATCATGCTGGTGGCGGTGACCGAGCGCACGCGGGAGATCGGTCTGCGGATGGCGGTCGGCGCGCGGCGGACTGACGTGCTGTTCCAGTTCGCGCTGGAGGCCGTGGTGCTCAGCGTGGTCGGCGGGGCCATCGGCCTGATGCTGGGCATCGGCGGGGCCTTCCTGATGGCCAAGCTCGGCAATTGGCCGGTTGCCATCGCGACGTGGTCAGTGCCGCTGTCGCTGGGCTTCTCGATGCTGGTCGGGCTGGTGTTCGGGGCCTATCCGTCCTGGCGGGCGGCGCGGCTGGACCCGATTGAGGCGCTGCGGCGGGAATAAGCCCTTCCCCCGCTGGCGGGGGAAGTGGCCTGAGATGCGAAGCATCGAAGGTCGATGGGGGTCCTTGCGGCGTTGGCTGACGCCCCCGCCGTGGGAAAGGGCCCCCAACGAGCCTCCAGCTTCGCTCTCGGCCCACTTCCCCCGCCAGCGGGGGAAGGGCTAGTTAGTACGGCCGGTCCCCGACCACTGTCACCCGCTCCATCCTGCGCACCGCCGGCCAATAGTCCGAGGCCGCGTAGTGCTGACTGGCCCGGTTGTCCCAGAAGGCGATGGAGTTGGGCTCCCAGCGGAAGCGGCACTGGTATTCCGGGATGGCCGCCTGGGCGTAGAGGTGTTTCAGCAGCGCCTTGGACTCATTCTCGTCCATGCCAACGATGCTCTGGGTGAAGGCGGCGTTGACGTAGAGGGCCTTCTTGCCGGTCTCGGGGTGGGTGCGGACCACCGGGTGTTCCGGTTGGGGGTAGGCCTTGTTCATGGCCTCGATCTGCTCTTCGCTCATGCCGCGCTTGCGCATGGCGATCCGGAAGTGGGCGAAGTCGTGGATGGCGGTGGCGCCGTCGATCCTGGCCTTTACCTCGTCGGTCAGTCCCTCATAGGCGGCGTACATGTCGGCGAACAGGGTGTCGCCCCCGACCGGCGGCAGTTCGATGGCCCGCAGGATAGAACCCAGCGACGGCTCAAGCCGCCAGGTCACGTCGCTGTGCCAGGTATTCTCCTTGCCCTTGTTTTCCCGGTTGTGGGTGATGGCCAGCACCTCGGGATAGCCGGGCTTCTGCGGCGCGAAGGGGTGGACTTCCAGCTCGCCGAACTGGCGGGCGAAGGCGATGTGCTGGTCGGTGGTGATGTCCTGGTCGCGGAAGAACAGCACCTTCCAGTCCAGCAGGGCCTGGCGCAGCGCCGCCACCGCGCCGGCGTCGAGCGGCTGGGCCAGGTCGATGCCGCTGACCTCGGCGCCGATGGTCGGCGTCAGAGGTGACAGAGTCAGGCTATCGACGGTGAGGTTGCGGACCAGTTGATTCATCGGGTCTTCTCCTGCCAGGACGGTGAAAGTATGTTACCGTACGGTCTCATATTCAAGCGGATAGATGACAACCCTCAAGCGCAAGCCCCGCGTCGACCACGCCGCCCGTCGCGAAGCCTATGTCGGCATCGCCGCCCAGGTGCTGCTGGAGCGCGGCCTGCATGCGGCGACCATGCGCGACTTCGCCGAGGCGGCCAACGCGCCCAAGGTGCTGTTCTACCGGCTGTTTCCCTCGCGCGAGGCCCTGGTCGAGGCGGTGTTCGACCGGGTGTTGCAGGCCCTGGAGAACGCCTACGCCTCGCCCTGGGAGGGCTATGGCTCGATGGTCGGCAAGCTGCTGGCCACCGCGCGGCAAGACCCGGCCCCCTTCCTGGTGGTGCTGAAGAACTGCCGCACCGGCCCGAGCGGCTCGGACTGGGAGCCGCGCCTGCGCGCCGCGCTGCGGGAAACCTCCCTGCCCCTGTTCAAGCCGGGCCCCAACGCTCCCGAAGGCGCGGAGGTCCGTTCGCAGCATGCCGCCGGGGCGCTGTTCGGCCTGCTGATCGACAGCATGATCACCTGGCTAGAGGACCGCGACGGCCTGGATGACGCCACCCGCATCAAATGGTGGGGCCATATCGTCCGTGAAGCCCGCAAGGCGACCCGGGAAGCCTTCCGCCTGGACTGACTCCCTGGCATGGTCGGCCCCAACCAAGAAAGCCATGAGGAAACGCCCGTGATCCCCGGATTGATGCAGGACGTCCCGCTGCTGACGACCGCCATCCTCAACCATGTCGAGGCGGCCCACCCGACCGTTGAGATCGTGTCCCGCACCGTCGAGGGTCGCATCCAGCGCTACGACTATGCCGGCATGGCGGCCCGCACGCGTCGATTGGCCCGTGCGCTCCAGGCCCTGGGTGTTCAGTCCGGCGATCGCCTGGCGACCCTGGCTTGGAACACCCACCGGCACCTGGAGCTGTTCTACGGCGCGCCCGGCCTGGGTTGCGTGCTCAACACCGTCAATCCTCGCCTGTTCGAAGACCAGATCGTCTACGTCCTGGAGCACGCCGAGAGCACCGTCCTCTTCTACGACCGCACCTTCCAGGCGCTGGTCGAGAAGCTGGCGCCCCGCTTCACCACGGTGAAGACCTTCGTGCTGCTCTCCGACGAGGACAGCCACGATGCCGGAACCGTCGGCGCCCTCAACTACGAGCGTCTGCTGGCCGATCAGAGCGACGCGCCCTTCGCCTGGCCCAGCTTCGACGAGAACGCCGGCGCCTTCCTCTGTTACACCTCAGGCACGACGGGCGACCCCAAGGGCGTACTCTACAGCCACCGCGCCGTCGTGCTGCACGCCATGGCGGCGGGGCTTTCCAGCGCCTTTGGCCTCACTGCCTTCGACGTGGTGCTGCCCTGCTCGAGCCTCTACCACGCCACCGCCTGGGGTCTGCCGTTCAGCTGCCCGATCAACGGGGTGAAGCTGGTGCTGCCGGCCGAGAAGATGGACCCGGCCTCGCTGCAGGAACTGATCGAGTCCGAGGGCGTGACCTTCTCGGGCGGGGTGCCGACCATCTGGACTATGTACCTCTCCTGGCTGGACCAGCAGGGCAAGACGCCGGGGACGCTCAAGCGGGTGATCATCGGCGGCTCTGCCGTCCCCCGCGCCATGGCCGAGACTTTCAAGACCCGCTACGGCGTCCAGGTGCTGCAGATCTGGGGCATGACCGAGACCTGTCCGCTGGGCGTCGTCGCCACCCCCACCCCTGCCCTCGCGGCGCTCGGCGAAGACCAGGTCGACGAAGCCATCTGGACCCGCCAGGGCCGGCTGCAGTTCGGCATCGAGCTGAAGATCGTCGACGATGACGGCAAGGAGGCGCCGCGCGACGGCGAGACCAGCGGCGCACTGATGGTGCGCGGCCCCTGGACCATCAAGCGCTACTTCCGCAAGGACGAGGACATCCTCGACGCCGACGGCTGGTTCGACACCGGCGACATCGCCACCATCGACCAATACGGCTTCATGCGGATCACCGACCGCGCCAAGGACGTCATCAAGACGGGCGGGGAATGGATCAGCTCCATCGACCTGGAGAACATCGCCGTGGCCTGTCCGGGGGTGAAGATCGCCGCCGTGGTCGGCATACCGCATCCCAAGTGGGAGGAGCGGCCGCTGCTGGTCATCGAGGCCCACGAGGGCCATTCGCTGAGCAAGGAGGCGGTGCTCGACTACCTCAAGCCGCGCATCGTCAAATGGTGGACGCCCGACGACGTTGTCTTCGCGACCGTGCCGCTGACCGCCACCGGCAAGATCGACAAGAAGACCCTGCGCCTGGCCTGGAAGCATCATTTGAACGGGGAATAGACCGTCCTCCGCCTGCCTGAGAGGCGCGTTAGTCCACGCTCATCGCCAGCGTCCGGCTGATCGCCGCGAAGCTGGCCCCGCTCTCCGCCGCCCAGGTATTGAACGCCGCCTGGATGGCCTTCATCGATTTCTTGGAGCCGGGCGGACCGTCGATGACGCCCTCCGCGATCAGCGCCTTGACCATGTCCTGCGAGGTGATGAAGCCGTCGCGGCCCATGAACCGCATGGCCATCATGCCCGCATTACCGCCCAGCCGGTCGCCCCTGGTCTTCAGGAGCTCGAGGAGGCCGATGTAGTCTTCGTTCGGCCATTCGGCGAAGACCTTACCCGCCGAGCCGTGCTCCGCGGCCAGGTCCATCAGCATGGCGGCGTTGTTGGCCACCGACCGGACCTTGGCCCCGTTGCGGATGATGCGGCTGTCCTTGAGCAGGCTGTCCAGGTCCTCGTCCGACATGAACCTGCAGCGGGCCGGGTCGAAGCCCCAGAAAGCGTCCTCGGTCCCCGGCCATTTCTTGTCGACCACGGTCCAGGAGAAGCCGGCCTGGAAGACGCACTTGCTCATCTGCGAGAGCCAGCGGTCGTCGGGGATGGCGGCCAATTCGGCGGCGGTCTTCATCACCGGCATGCGCTCAGCCAGCGCCGCTTCCCCACCGTGGCGGGCGGCGGCGCGGGCGCGGATCTTGGCGAAGTTTTGCATGTGGGTCAGGAAACCAGATGATGCAGGGCAATGCCACTGGTGGTGGCGACGTTGAGGCTGTCGAAGCCGCCGCTCATCGGGATGCGGACCGTGCGGCAGCGGGCCAGCACGGCGTCCGGCAGGCCGGGCCCCTCGGCGCCCAGCAACAGGGCGGCGCGGTCGGGGCGCTTCAGCTCAGCGAGGGTTTCGGCGCCGTTGGGACTTAGGGCGATGGGTTCGAAGCCTTGGAGGGCGGAGATCAGATCGTCGGCTCGGGTGAACGGCACCTTGAGCACCCCGCCGACCGACACCCTGAGCGCCTTGCGATACAGCGGATCGCAACAGGTCGGGTCGAGCAGCACCGCATCCACCCCGAAGGCGGCGGCATTGCGGAAGATGCCGCCGATGTTGTCGTGGTTGCCGATGCCGTGGACGGCCAGGACCAGAGCGCGAGGACCAAGACCCGCCAGCAGCTCGGCCGGCGGCGGCTCAGGCGCGCGCTCGCCCACCGCCAGGATGCCGCGATGCAGGTGGAAGCCGGCGATAGCGTCGAGGACGGCCTGGCTGGCGACATAGACCGGCGCATTGAACAGCGGAGCCAGCTTTTCCGCCCGGCTTTCCGCCAGCAGGACGCAGCGGACCTTGTGGCGCCCCTGCCCCGCCAGCACGCGCAGCACCACCTCGCCCTCGGCGATGAACAGGCCCTGGCGGCCGACCAGGTCACGCTCGCGGATATCGCGAAAGGCGGCGATGCGCGGGTCGGCCGGGTCGTCGATGCGGATCAGCTAAAGGGTCCCTCGTGCGCCAGCTCACTGAGCGGCTTGCGGTCGGAAGGGACCTCGCGGGCCTGCAGCGGTTCAGGCAGCGAGGCCGCCTCGCCCTGGCGACCAATGGCGATGGCCGCCTCGATCTTCCAGTCGGCGGGAATGTGCAGCGTCTCCATGGCCCGGGCCCGGTCGAAGCCGAGCATGCCATGGGTCGCCCAGCCTGAGGCCTGGGCCTGCATGGCGATGGCGCCCCAGGCCGCGCCGGTGTCGAAGCTGTGGCTCATGGAGGGCGCGGGGTCCTGATCGGGCCGGCGCATCAGGGTGTCCGAGCAGATGAACAGCAGGGCCCCGGCATTGGAAGCCCAAAGTTGGTTGAACGGCAGCAGCAAGTCGAGGAACAGCGGCCAGGCCGGCGTGTCCCGCAGCGCATAGACGAACCGCCAGGGCTGGCCGTTGAAGGCCGATGGCGCCCAGCGGCCGGCCTCCAGGATCTTCAGCAGTTCGGCTTGCGGAAGGGCTTCACCGGTGAAGGACCTGGGAGACCAGCGATGGAGGAATTGGGACTGGATATCGTGGTGGGCCTGGCGGCTATTGGCGTTGGTCATTTGCCCACATGAGCGATGGAGGCGATTTCCACAAGGAAATCCGGCCGCACCAGACCGCAGACGATGCAGAACCGCGCCGGCTTGTCGCCCGGGAAAAACTCGGCGTAGACCTTGTTCATCGCGGCGTAATCGGCCCAATCTTTCAAGAAGATATGGTTCATTGTTACATCGTCCATCGTGCCGCCGGCGGTCTCGATGACGGACCGAATCGTCTCCAGAACCTGCCGCGTCTGGCCCTCGGCGTCACCGACATGGGCGACGTTGTTGTCCTTGTCGAAGGCCAGGGTGCCGGAGACATAGACGACGCCATCAGCCATTGTGCCGGGCGAGAACGGAGCGATGGGTTTCTGGGTCCCGGGCGGGGTGATGACGGTCTTGGGCACTTAGGGCTCCTTTTGCGAGATGGCGCCGCAGAAGTCGGCGGTCGTCGAGACCCAGCCGAAGAACTTCTCGACGTTGTAGACGGTGGCCTGTTGCAGGAATTCGGGACCGGCCTGATGGCAGGCGTCCTCCAGCAGAATGCCGAAATATTCCAGGAAGAAACCGTCCCTGAGCGTTGATTCCACACAGACATTGGTGGCGATGCCGCAGAAGGCCAAATTTCGGATCCCCCGGCTACGCAGCGCCGAATCCAGGCTGGTATTGAAGAAGGCGCTGTAACGGGGCTTGGGGATGACCAGGTCGCCCGGCTGGGGTTTCAGGGCATCGACCAGTTCATAGTCCCAGCCGCCGCGCGCCAAGAGCTTGCCCTGCAGTTCAGGTTTCTCGCGCATCGTCTTGAGTGCATTGGACTTCCACCAGTTGGGCGATCCCGGCCCGCCGGCCTCCTGGTAGTCGGCGTCCCAGCCGTTCTGGAAGTAGACGACGGTGACACCGGCCGCCCGTGCTGCATCGGTCAGCACCTTGATCCGCTCGATCACCTTCGCCGCGCCGCCGATGTCGAAGCCGGCGAGGTCCAGGTAGCCGCCCTCGGAGGCATAGGCGTTCTGCATGTCGACCACGATCAGCGCCGTCTCCTTGGCGGCGATAGGGATGGCCTCGGGACGGGCCGGGACAGTGACCGTGTCAGGCCGCGGCGGTAACATGCGCCCTCGTCTTCATCAGCGGCTGGATACGCTGGCCGAACTGGTCCAGTCCGACCAGAAAGTCGTCGAAAGTCAACATGATACCCGAGGCTCCTTTCACCTCGGCGATCTCGTCCATCAGCCGGGCCACAGTCTCGAAACTGCCGACCAGGGTGCCGATGTTGAGGTTCATGGCCGACGGCGGCCGCGACATATAGATGGCCGAGACGTCCAGGGCCGCACGGGGGTCAGCCTCGCCCTGATGGTTCATCCAGGCGATAGCGTCGAGGTCGGCGCCGGACTTGTAGTGCTCCCACTTGGCCATGGCGGCCTCGTCGGTCTCGTCGGCGATGATCATCCACAACAGCAGCGCCCCACAGTCGCGGCCGGACTTTTGCGAGGCCTCGACATTGCGGTCCACCGAGGGCTGGCACTTGGTCGGCTCGTTCAGTCCCATGCCGAAGCAGAAGTTGTAGTCGGCGTGCTGGGCGGCGAAATCCACGCCCGCCTGGCTCTGGCCGGCGCAGATGATGTCGATCTGGGCATTGGGCTTAGGCAGCAGGCGGCAGTCGTTCATCGTGAAGAACTGCCCCTTGAAATCGCTGCGGCCTGTCGTCCACAACTCTTTCATAACGCTAACATATTCGGCGCAGTAGTCGTAGCGGCGCAGGAAGTGGTCCTGGCCAGGCCAGAGGTTCATCTGGTCATACTCAGCCTTCTGCCAGCCCGAGACGATGTTCACGCCGAACCGGCCGGGCGCGATGGCGTCGATGGTGACCGCCATGCGGGCGCAGATGGCCGGCGGAATGGCCAGCACAGGCACTGACGCATAGAGCTTGATCTTGCTGGTCACCGCGGCGAGGCCCGCCATCAGGGTGAAGCTTTCCAGGGCGTAGTCCCAGAACTCGGTCTCGCCGCCGAAGCCGTGCAGCTTGATCATCGAAAGCGCGAAATCCAGGCCGTATTCCTCGGCCTTGAGCGTGATCGCCTTGTTGAGTTCCCAGGTGGGCATGTATTGCGGCGAGGTCGCCGACATGATCCAGCCGTTGTTGGCGATGGGGATGAAGA
Source organism: Caulobacterales bacterium (assembly GCA_038236615.1). Lineage (GTDB taxonomy): Bacteria > Pseudomonadota > Alphaproteobacteria > Caulobacterales > Caulobacteraceae > Caulobacter. The sequence continues at coordinate 536,219 of JBBRZO010000001.1, read as the reverse complement.
CGCCGATATCCATGCCTTGCCGTCCTGCCTTGAAGGCCGGCCATGAGGCTACGGTTCGGTTGGGGATGCAAGCCCGCCGGGGCTGAGGAGGACGTGTTGCCGGAGGCCATCACACAACGCCGCATCCAGGCGGGCGAAGTGACGCTGAACATTGCCGAGGCCGGCCCGCCCGACGGGCCGCTGGTCATCCTGCTGCACGGCTTTCCCGAGTTCTGGTTCGGCTGGCGGGCCCAGATCGCGGCGCTGGCCCAGGCCGGCTTCTGCGTCGTGGCGCCCGACCAGCGCGGCTATAATCTCAGCGACAAGCCCAAGGGCGTGCGGGCCTATCGGCTGGACACCCTGGCGGCCGATGTCCTGGCCCTGGCCGGCGCCCTTGGGGCCGAGCGGTTCAGCCTGGTCGGCCATGACTGGGGAGCCTCGGTCGCCTGGTGGCTGGCCACCATAGCGCCGGAGCGAATCACGCGGATGGCCATCCTCAACGCCCCGCATCCGGCCCTTTGGCGACGGGAGATGCTCGAGGATCCCGAGCAGAGGGCCAAGAGCCGTTACGTCCAGATGCTGCGCATCCCGCTGCTGCCCGAGCTGATGGCGCGGGCCGGCAACTACCAGGGCCTGGCCGACGCCTTCAAGCAGAGCAGCCGGCCGGACGCCTTCGGGCCTGAGGCGATGGCCGCCTACCGCGCCGCCTGGAAGCAGCCCGGCGCCCTGACCGCGACCCTGAACTGGTACCGGGCTCTCTTCCTGCAACCCCTGCCCGTACCGGCCGCCGGCAGCCTGACGACGCCGACCCTGGTGCTGTGGGGCGATCAGGACGCCTTCGCCCGGCCGGACCTCGCCGAGGCCAGCGCCGCCCTCTGCGCCAAGGCCGAGGTCCGGCATTTCCCGCGGGCCAGCCACTGGTTGGCGCACGACGAGCCCGAAGCGGTCAGCGCCGCCCTGCTGGATTTCCTGCAACACTGACGAGGCTTGCGCCGTTAGCCCTTCTCGCCGAGACAGTCGGTGGGTTTTCTTGAGGAGTCCCCATGTCCGTCGGCCTCGCCGCCCTGCTCGACGACGTTGCCGCCATCGCCAAGGTGGCCGCCGCCTCACTGGACGACGTCACCGCCGCAGCCGGCAAGGCCAGCGCCAAGGCCGTGGGCGTGGTGGTCGACGATACCGCCGTCACGCCTGGCTACGCGGTCGGCTTCACGCCGGACCGCGAACTGCCCATCGTCTGGAAGATCGCGCTGGGCTCGCTGCGCAACAAGTTCTTCTTCCTGCTGCCCGGCGCCCTGCTGCTCAGCGCCTTCGCGCCTTGGGCGGTGACCCCCATCCTGATGCTGGGCGGCGCCTACCTCTGCTACGAGGCGACCGAGAAGATCTTCGAGGCCTTTGTCACCCATGAAGAGGTCGACCAGCCCAGCGAGTTCGCTCAGAGCTCAAAGGACATGGAGAAGGAGAAGGTCGCCGGCGCGATCCGCACCGACCTCATCCTGTCGGCCGAGATCATGGCCATTTCCCTGGCCAGCGTGGCGGACAAACCGCTGATGATCCAGGCCATCGCCCTGGCTGTCGTCGGACTGCTGCTGACCGTGGCGGTCTATGGCGTGGTCGGCTTCATCGTGAAGATGGACGACATCGGCCTGCACTACGCGGTCAGCGGCAATCGCGGCCTGCGCGGGATCGGCCGGGGCCTCGTCAAGGGCATGCCCTATCTGCTGGAAGGCCTGACCGTGGTCGGCACCGCCGCCATGCTGTGGGTCGGGGGCGGCATCCTGGTGCACGGGATGGAGAAGTACCACGTCCCGGTCGTCCCCCACCTGGTCGGCGGCCTGTCGCACTGGGCAGGACAGGTCCCGATGATCGGGCCGCTGACGGGCTGGCTGGCCTTCGCGGCGGGCTCGGCGGTAGTGGGCTTGGTGGTCGGGGGGATTGTCGTGGGCGCGCTGCACCTCATGCCGAAGAAGCACGCCAAGCCCGCCGAACCGACGACCTAGGCCAGAGCCACCACGATCTCCTGATACCGGTCCGCCCGCCTTGGGTCCTTGATCGGCGCTGTCGTCACCAGCCGCAGGTCCGGCCAACGGTCCATCACCGCCTCGAAGGCCAGCCGCGCCTCGAACCGCACCAGGGCCGAGCCGATGCAGAAGTGGGGTCCCGCCCCGAAGGCCAGCACCGGCCCACCCATCTTGCGCCGGATGTCGAAGCGGTCGGGATCGGCGAACACCGCCGGATCGCGATTAGCGGCGCCCAGGCCCACACGGATGGTGTCGTTGGCCTTGATCAGGCGGCCGCCCAGCGTGACGTCTTCCGTCGCCCGACGATTGGTCGAGGTCGACTGGGTCGGGTGATGAAAGCGCAGGATTTCTTCGATCGCCCCGCTCAGCAGCGCTCTGTCGGCCACCAGGGCCCGCCACTGTTCCGGGTGCGACAGCAGCAGGAAGAGGCCCGAGGACAGCATCCGCTCAGTCGTGGTGCCGGCGGCGGTGTAGATGGTCGAGATGGCCGAGCGCAGTTCCGGATCGGTCAGCCGGTCGCCGGCCTCTTCGGCGCGGATCAGGTCGCTGATCAAGTCCTCGCGCGGGTCGGCCCGCCGCGCCTCGACCAGCTCGCGGATATAGCGCCCGACCCAGCGGCCGGCCTCCAGGGCCGCCGTCCAGCTCTCCTCGTCGCGCTTGGGGGCCATCAGGGCGGCGGTGCGCTCGAAAGCCTGCCGGAAGGCGTCGCGATCGGCGGCGGGGATGCCGATGATCTCGCTGGCGACGATCATCGGCACATGGAAGGCGAAGTCGCTGACCAGGTCGAACCGCCCGCGCGGAGCCAGATCGTCCAGCAGCTCGTCAATCACCGCCCGAATGCGCGGCCCGCGATCCTCGATATTGCGCCGGGAGAACGCCGCCTGGGCCAGCAGCCGAATGCGACTGTGCTCGGGCGGATCCATCTGGTTGAAGGACTGGGCGAGATTGCGCGACAACCCCTTCTCGGCCGCCGACTGCTCACCGGCCCCATCCTTGGCCAGCGGGTTCCCGCCGCCCCACCCGGCCGCCATGCTGGAAAACCGCGCCGGATCCTTCAGCACCTCGGCGACGTCGGCATGGCGGGTCAGGTACCAGAACCCATGCCGCGACCAGTGCACCGGGTCCTCGGCCCGCAGCCGGTTGAGGGTCGGGACCGGGTCGTTCTCGAAATCGTAGGCGTAGAGGTCGGGCTGGAAGGCCGTGGCTTTGAGAATGGCGGTCACCCCGGGGTGCTACTGCAGGCGCCACCACTTGATGGCCGCCATGGATGAAGAGAAGATCGGGCTGCTCGGCGCGCCAGGAAGCTTGCAGGCCACCCGGAGCGTATTCACGGCCGGCAGTTCAGACGGATCGACCGGCTTGGCCGCCTGCGGTCCTTCGTCCTCCACCAGATCCCCGACGTCGCTGTAGGCCTTGGCGGAAATCAAGGCCGTGGTGCGGGCCGGGCAGTTGACACGCAGTTTGGCGATGCCGAGGTAGACCGCGTGATGGTCGCCCACCGTGAACCGACGCGGCAAGTAGAGCATTTTCACAACGGGCTGAGGACCGGCCGTCAGGCTGCCGAGATCGACGAAGCCTGCCCCAACGTCATCTGAACCGATGAACAGAAATCGGCCGTCTTCCGCTACGCTGGGAGTCGCGGACAGAAGCAGTGTGGAGGCGCAAGCCGCCGCCCCCAAGACCTTCAGTTTGGACATATTGCCCCCCCGGTCAGATGTCCTGCGAATATCCAGGCTGGGCGAATTTGAGCCGAACTCATCCAAACGATCAAGTGGCGGAAGCCATCGCTGTCCCAGACGAGCGCCAGAGCGCCGCGATCAGGCCCGGCCCGCCATCTGGCCACTCGCCCCTTCCCCACCCGTCCACCGCCCGATCACCTCCAGCAGCCGCCCCGGCACAATCGGCTTACCCAGGTGGTCGTCCATGCCCGCCTCGCGGCACCGCGCCACCTGCTCGGGCAGCACGTTGGCGGTCATGGCGATGATGGGGGTGCGGAGGCCCCGCGCGCGGATGGCCCGGGTGGCGGTCAGGCCGTCCATGACAGGCATCTGCATGTCCATCAGGATCAGGTCGTAGGCGGCCCTGTCGACGCATTGCAGGGCCTCTTCGCCGTTCTCAGCGGTGTCGATCTCGATGTCGAAGGGGCTGAGCAGTGTGGCGATCAGTTCGCGATTGACGGCGACGTCCTCGACCATGAGCAGGCGCAGGGGACGGTCGAGGTCCATGCCGGGGTCGGCGGCGGAGTCCTCAGCTCGGAGATCTGCGGCGGCGGGCAGGTCGAGCTGGAACCAGAAGGTTGAGCCTTCCCCCGGGCGGCTGTCGGCGCCGACCTGGCCGCCCATCAGTTCCAGCAGGTGGCGGCAGATGGTCAGGCCCAGGCCCGCCCCGCCGAACTTGCGGCTGATCGAGGCGTCGGACTGGGTGAAGCGCTCGAAGATCAGCGACAGCTGCTCGGCCGGCACGCCGATGCCGGTGTCGGCGACCTCGACCCGCAGCCTGGTCAGGCCGGTCTCGGTGGGCCGGGTGGCGACGGTGACCGTCACGCCGCCCTGGCTGGTGAACTTCAGGGCGTTGGAGAGAAAATTGAGCAGCACCTGGCGCAGGCGCGGGGCGTCGCCGACCAGCCGGACAGGCGGTTCCTCGGACTGGATCGTCAGGGTCAGGCCCTTGGCGGTGGCCTGCTCGCTGAGCAGGTCGACCAGGCCGGCGGCTTCGGCGGCGGGATCGAAGGGCTGGGGATCCAGCTCCACGGCCCCGGCTTCAAGGCGTGAGAAGTCGAGCACGCCGTTGACCACCTCGAGCAGGGCGGCGCTGGCCTGGTGGATCAGGTGGGCGTGGCGGGCCTGTTGCGGGGCGAGGCCGTCGGCGCCCTCAAGAATGGCCGAGAAGCCGATGATGGCGTTGAGCGGGGTGCGCAGCTCGTGGCTCATATTGGCCAGGAAGTCGGTCTTGGCCGCGGCGGCGGCTTCGGCCCGGTGCAGGGCCTCGATCAGGGCGCCCTCGAGTTGCTTGCGGGCCTGGATGTCGCGGCTGACCGACAGCACCTTGGCTTTGCGGCCGTTCTCGCCGGGGACCAGGGTGAACAGGGTCTCGACCCAGAGCAGCGAGCCGTCGGCGCGGACCACACGGTATTCCAGGGCCCGCTGGCCGCCTTCGCGGCGCAAGGCGGTCAGGCAGTCGTGCACGGCAGGGCCGTCGTCGGGACAGAGATGCTCCATGCTCTCGACCGAGCGCATGTCGCCCGCCGCCACGCCAAGCATCTGGCGGATCGAGGGCGATACATACAGACGCTCACCGCTGAGCGCGGTCAGCATGATGACGTCGGTCTGATTGTCGGCCAGGAATCGATAGCGTTCGGCGTTTTTCTGGCTCTCGGCCTGAGCGGCAACCATCCGGCGGCGGGCGTCCATCATCAGCCCGACGCCGTCACCCGCGAACAGCAGGGCCAGGATGAACAGGGCCCAGATCGGGATCATGTCGAAGCCGTCGGGCGGGGGCAGTATGGCCACCGCGCCCAGCATCATCACCGCCGGGATCACGCCCGTTGCGACGAAGGCGACCGTCGACTGATAGGCAAAGGTCTGGGCGAAGAAGATGACGCTGAGCCAGATCATCACGGCGCAGACCGCCGCGTCGCCCCGCCCGGTCGCCCACAGCATCGCCGCCAGGATGGTCCAGCCGCCGCTGACGGTCACCACGCTGCCGAGGTGGCTGAGGCGCAGCAGCGACCCGGCGGCCTCCCCTCGCGCCTGTCGGCGGGTGGCGAACCAGCTCCAGACTTCGCAGGCGGCGACCGCCAGCCACCAGATGGCGCAGGTCGTCGCCGGCAGCATCAGGGCGGCGAAGGCGGCGACACCCGCCAGGACGATGTTGCGCAGCGGCCAGGACCGGTGCGCATGCCCGGCCAGGGTGTCCAGGCCTTCGTCCAGCAAAGTCATCAAGACGCCGCGCCCCTCCAGGAGGTCTTTTGTGGGGTGAGTATCGCGGCCGGGGGATGCGATCTGGTTAATGAGCCGGCACAGGGCCGGGCTGGATTGACTTCTCCGCCCCGCTCGCCGATAGCCGCCGCCACATCAAGAGCTGGGCCGACGCCCACGCCAACCTGCCCTCCCGGGCAAGGTGGTTCTCGCGAAAGCGGATGGGGCGCTCCCTGCTGAAGGGTCGCGCAACCAAGCGGGCGGCGTCGGTCCTTCAAGTGGAGCCGGCGCGTGACCCAGATCGATCCCCAGACCCTCAAGGCCTATGAGGCGACCGACTATCGGGTCGACTGGCCCAGCGGCGGCTTCGTGCTGAAGATCGGCCAGCGCTCGCGCGAACTGGCCCGACTCTACGAAGAATCCGGCGTGACCAGCGCGGCCTATCTCAGCGCCTGGAACCCCTACAGCCAGATCGTCGCCGACGAAGCCAACACCGCCGCCGCTAAGGCGCTGGACGCCCAGTTGGCCGGCGTGGCGCCCGTGGTCGCTCCAGGCTGGGGCGCTGACCCCACCGGCGCTTGGCCGCCGGAGCGCTCGACCCTGGCGCTGGGACTGACGCTGGAGGAAGCCAAGCGGCTGGCCGAGGCCTTCCGACAAAACGGCTTCGTCTGGTGCGGCGCCGACGCGACGCCCCAGCTGGTGCTGATGCGGTAGCGGCCTCTAAAGCGTATCGTCCAGCGCCGTGATCAGCTTCGCCACCTCGTCCGGGTGGGTGTAGTGCACAAAGCTGACCCGCAGCGCCCCGTGGTCCGGATCGACGCCCTGGGCCGCCATGCAGCGGACGCCGTAGAAGCTGCCGCCGCTGGTCATGATGCCCTTGTCGACCAGGCGGGCGGCGACCTCCCCGCCCCGCTCGGCCAGCACCATGGCGACGGTCGGCGCGCGCCGGGAGGCCTCGCGCGGGCCCAGCAGGCGGACCGAGTTCTTGGCGCTGAGGAAGTCGAGCAGCGGCTGCAGCAGCGCCGTCTCGTGGGCCCGCATCAGGTCATGGACGAAGGCCGCCCGCTGGACGGGAGCTGCGCCGGCCGGGCCGCCGTGGTGGGCGTAGAGGGCCTCGGCATAGTCGGCCATGCCGGCGCAGGCGGCGATCTGGGCGTGGTCGGGGCCGGCCGGGGTGAAGCGCTTGTAGAGCTCGCCAGCGTTGAAATAGTGACCCTGGTTGGGCAGGGCCTCACCGAGCGCACGGCGGATGACCATGATCCCCTGGTGTGGGCCATAGGTCTTGTAGGCCGAGAACAGATAGATGTCGGCGCCCAGCGCCGTGACGTCCGGCAGGCCGTGCGGGGCGTAGGAGACGCCGTCGACACAGACCACCGCGCCGGCCGCGTGGGCCAGGGCCGCGATCTCGGCGACCGGATTGATCTCGGCCACGATGTTGGAGCAGTGCGGGAAGCAGACCAGCTTGACCCTGTCGTCGAGCAGCGCCTTGAGGCCTTCGAGCGGAAGGTGGCCGGTCTCCGGGTCCAACTGCCATTCGCGGATCTCGATGCCCCGGTCGGCCAGCCGGCGCCAGGGACCGGAATTGGCTTCGTGGTCCTGGTTGGTGACGATGATGGCGTCGCCGGGCTTCAGATGCTGGCCGAAGGCCTGGGCCAGGACATAGGTGTTCTGGGTGGTCGAGGGGCCGAAGCTGAGCTCGTCAGTCTCGACATTCATCAGCGCCGCCAGCCGGGCGCGAGCCTCGTCCATCTCCTCGCCGCCCAGCTTGGACGGCCCATAGGCCGAATAGGGCTGAACCTTGCGCTGGCGATAGAAGCGGGTCAGCCGGTCGATAACCTGGCCACAGGCGTAGGAGCCGCCGGCGTTCTCGAAGAAGGCCTGGCCCTGCAGCGAGGGCTCGGCGAAGGCCGGGAACTGGGCGCGAACGAAATCGATGTCGAGGAGCATGGCGCGAGCCTAACCGCCCGGCGCTAGTAGAGTAAGTGGGGCCGACGCTCTTCGATCCAGTCCGCTTCGTCCGGCTTGGTGGCGGCGTCCAGGTCCCCTGCCCCGGCTTCCGCGTCGTCGACCCAGTCCCGCAGGCCCGGGCCGCCGTTGATCACGTCGATGGCCAGCCTGTCGAAGACGTATTCGTACGGGAAGTCGCGCCACAGGTCGTAGTCCGGATACAGCTTGCGGATGGCCTTGAAGCCCAGGGCCTGCACCCGCCAGGGCTTGAACGCCGCGTGGTCGTAGGACGGGTCCTCGGTGTGGATCTGCACCCCGTTGTTCAACTTGCCGACATGCTTGTGGAAGGTCGGCTGGAACCAGATGTCACGCAGGCGGCAGCCTTCCAGCCATTGCGGCGCCAGGGTCCGCATGGTGGCGATCACCTGCTTGGCGTCGATGTCCGGGGCCCCGAACAGCTCCAGCGGCCGGGTGGTGCCGCGGCCCTCCGACAGGGTCGTGCCTTCCAGCATCACCGTGCCGGCATAGGCCCGGGCCATCCACAGGTTGGGCGCGTTGGGGCTGGGATTGACCCAGGCCCGCTCGCCGAGCGGCCAGCCGTGGCCGGGCGCGGCGTCGGGGTCATAGCCCTGCATCTCGATCACCCGGTAGGCGACGTCGAGCTTGAACTTGGCGATGAACCAATGGCCCAGCTCGCCGAGCGTCATGCCGTGGCGCATCGGCATCGGCCCGGCCCCGACGAAGCTCTCCCAGCCCGCCCGCAGGGTCAGCCCCTCGACCGGCCGGCCGGCGGGGTTGGGGCGGTCCAGCACCCAGACCTCCTTGCCGTGCTCAGCGGCGGCCTCGAGCACGTACAGGAGCGTGGTGATGAAGGTGTAGATGCGGCAGCCCAGGTCCTGCATGTCGATCAGGATCACATCGAAGGTGTGCATCGCCTGGCCGCTGGGCCGGCGGGTCTCGCCGTACAGGCTGAACACCGGGAATCCGTAGGTCGGGTCGGTGTAGTCGGCCGACTCCATCATGTTGTCCTGCAGGTCGCCGCGCATGCCGTGCTGTGGCCCGAAAGCGGCGGTGACATGCACGTCGCCCAGCGCCATCAGGGCGTCGACGCTGTGGGTCAGGTCGGCGGTGACCGAGGCCGGATGGGCCAGTAGGGCGACCCGGCGACCCTTCAGGGCGGCGCGCAGTTCAGGCTCGGCGAGGAGGCGGTCGATGCCGAAGTTCATGAGTAATCCATCGTGGGAATGTCGCGCGCGAAGGCGACGGCGTTATGGAAGTCCGGCTCACCCGGCGCATGGGCCAGGGCCCAGAACGACCGCTGGCCGGTGGGATCCTCGAGGATGGCCGAGAGCCCGATCCGCAGCGGCTCGCCCAGCGACAGCCCGGGCAGGTCCGACAGGTTCAGGGTGGCGATCATGCTTAGCGAGCGGGGGCCGGCCCGGAAGGCGTGGTCGAGGATGGGCGTCCCCGGCGCCGCCGACATCTCCCCCCGGTAGGAAGCCAGCCGATAGGCCGCCCAGCCGCCGGACGGGGCGAAATTGAACTCGTAGTAGCTATCGCCCTCACCCCGCACGAACAGCTCGAAGCAACTGTGCTTCCACAGTTCGTCCGCCCGCGACCGCTCGCGAAAGGCCGGCAGCCGGATGCGGCTGAGGTCTCCGGTCAGCAACCAGGTCAGGGTCAGGGTCTGCGGCGTCCCGCGCAGGACATCGACCTCGATATGATCGACCGACTCGGAGGGGGTGTCGGGGTGAGCCTTGAGCGCCAGGAGCATACCCTTCGATAGCGCCCGCTTGACGCGGGTCAATGGGCGAGGCTACCAAGTCGCCCATGATCGCCGCCCGCACCGCCACCGCTCGGTATTACCGCCCCTCTTATTGAGGCGCGGCGCGATCCTGCTTGCCGCCCATCGCCGGCGGCATGATCACCCTACAGATCCGATCAGACAGCCCCCGGCCCTTCCCTCCAGGAGCCAACTGTCATGAACGCCATCACCGTGTTACAGCCGCCCGCCTCTCTTTCCGCCGAGCCGCTACAGAGTCCTTCGATGTCCGACGCCTTCAAATCCTCGTTCCTGCAGGTCATGCGGGACCGCGGCTACATCCACCAGATCACCCACCCGGACGAGCTGGACCAGGCGGCGGACGGCGGGATCGTCACCGGCTACATCGGCTTTGACGCCACCGCGCCCAGCCTGCATGTCGGCAACCTCTTGACCATCATGATGCTGCGACGCCTGCAGCAGTCCGGCCACAAGCCCATCGTGGTCATGGGCGGCGGCACCACCAAGGTCGGCGACCCGTCCGGCAAGGACGAGAGCCGCAAGCTGCTGACCGAGGCCGACATCGAGGCCAACATCGCCAGCATCAAGACGGTGTTCGCCAAGTTCCTGACCTTCGGCGATGGCCCCACCGACGCCATCCTGGTCAACAACGACGAGTGGCTCTCCAAGCTCGGCTACATCGACTTCCTGCGCGACTACGGGGTGCATTTCACCATCAACCGCATGCTGGCCTTCGACTCGGTCAAGCTGCGGCTGGACCGCGAGCAGCCGCTGACCTTCATCGAATTCAACTACATGCTGATGCAGGCCACCGACTTCCTGGAGCTGAACCGCCGCTACGGCTGCAGCCTGCAGATGGGCGGCTCGGACCAGTGGGGCAACATCCTCAACGGCGTGGAGCTGATCCGCCGGGTCGACCACAAGCCGGCGTTCGGCCTCACCACCCCCCTGCTGGCCACCAGCTCGGGGGCCAAGATGGGCAAGACGGCGGCCGGGGCGGTCTGGCTCAACGCCGACATGCGCAGCCCCTACGACTACTGGCAGTTCTGGCGCAACGCCGAGGATGCCGATGTCGGCCGCTTCCTGCGCCTCTACACCGACCTGCCGTTGGACGAGATCGCTCGCCTCGAAGCCCTGGAAGGCGCAGGGATCAACGACGCAAAAAAGGTGCTGGCCGACGCCGCCACCACGCTGTTGCACGGTGAGGAAGCGGCGCGATCGGCGCGGGACGCGGCGGAGAAGGCCTTCGAGCAGGGTTCGACCAGCGGTGACCTGCCGAGCTACGAGGTCCCGGCCGCGAGCCTGGCCGAGGGGATCATGCTGGCCGCCCTGGCGGTCGACGCGGGCCTGGCCGGCTCACGCTCCGACGCCCGACGCCTGGCCCAGGGCGGCGGGCTGAAGGTCAACGACGTGGCGGTGGCCGACGGCAACCAGATGGTGACCTCGGCCGACCTGGTCGACGGGGTGATCAAGCTGGCGGCTGGAAAGAAGAAGATCGTGCTGGTCCGGCCGGTCTAGGCGCGGGGACTGGCTCGCCGAAGGCGTGCCTGTCCCCTTCGTTTTCCGCCGCGGTTCCGCGCGCTGAACCGCCCTTGATCACCGGTGGGGACAGGCACGGCCGTTGGCCGAGCCAGTCCCCGCTAGCTGCTCTCCGCCTTCAGAACCACCGCCGACCGCACCTGGTCCACCCCCGCGATGGCGCTGAGCCTGTCCACTAGCTGGGAGAGGGCCAGGGCGTTCTCCACCTTGACCACCAGATAGGCGTCCAGTGGTCCCGTCACCGAGTAATAGTGGGTGATCTCGGGCCAGTGGCGGAACTGCTCGACGACCGGGAAACAGGGCCGCTGGCTGAAGGTCAGCGACAGCACCGCCCCCAGGCCTGCGTCCTCGCCGGTCTCGCCCAGCACAGCGCGATAGCCGAGGATGACCTTGTCGCGCTCCAGCCGGGCCATGCGGGCCTGCAGCGCCGTGCGCGACAGGGCCAGCTCGCGGGCCAGATCCGTCAGGCTGCGGCGGGCGTTCTGGCACAGCAGCGAAACCAGCTTTTCATCGATGGCGTCGCGGAGGCCGCCGTTTCGTCTATCGGCCATGGGGTTTTCGCTCACTCCGCCGGGGTCCGCCGCCGTCTTGCTGATGGCGACGGGCACAGCCGGCGCACACAATCGACGGCAAGCGAAACCTGTCAAGGAGGCCCCGCTTGCGACCCCTCAGCCGAAACATCGCCCTGCTGGTGGTCGACATGCAGATGGGGTTCGACGACCCCGCCTGGGGCCCGCGCAACAACCCCGCCATGGAGACCAAGGTCGCCGCGCTGCTGGCGGCCTGGCGGGCAGCGGGGGCGCCGGTCATCCATGTCCATCATGACTCGCCCAGCCCCAGCGGCCGGCTGCGGGCGGGGACGCCCGGCAACGCCGCCAAGCCGCAGGCGCGGCCCCTGGCCGGCGAGCCGCTCTATCGCAAACGGGTCAACAGCGCCTTCATCGGCACGACGCTCGAGGCCGACCTGCGCGCCCAGGGTGTCGAGGCCCTGGCCATCGTCGGCCTGACCACCAACCACTGCATCTCCACCACCGCCCGCATGGCCGGCAACCTGGGCTTTGAGACCTATGTCCTGGCCGACGCCACGGCCGCCTTCGCCCGCGCCACCCTCGACGGCCGGGTGCGGCCCGCCGAAGAGGTGCACCAGGCGGCGCTCAGCGACCTGCAGGACGAGTTCGCCGAGATCATCGACACCTGGGCCGTTCTGGCCGTCCTGGCGGCGCATGGAGCGGTCGATGCCTAGACACCCCTTCGCGGGCCTGGCCTGCGCCGCCGCCGCCATCCTGTCGTCAGCCGCCCTCGCCGGCTCGGCCCCCCGCGCGGCCGACCCGGCCAAGGTCGACGCCTCGGTCCGGCCGGGCGACGACTTCTACCGCTACGCCAACGGCGACTGGCTGAAGAACACCCCGCTCCCCGAGGGCCGGGCCAGCTATGACACCACTGCCATGCTGCGCGACGAGACCGCCGCCCAGGTCCGCGACCTGGTCGAGGCGGCCGCCCGCCAGCCGACCTCCGAGCGGGAGCGGCGGGTCGGCGACTACTACGCCGCCTGGCTGGACACGGCCGGCATAGAGGCCCGGGGCCTCAAACCCCTGGCCGGCGAGCTCGCCGCCATCGCGGCCTTGCGCGACCGCCGCGCCCTATCGGCCTGGCTGGGCGCCAATCTGCGGCTGGACGACGGGACCAACACCCAGACCGACGGCCTGCTGGGCGTCTGGATCCACCAGGACTTCCACGATCCCGACCACTACGCCCCCCATCTGGTGCAGGGCGGGCTGGGCCTGGCCGACCGCGACGACTACCTGGACCCCGCGCCGGAAAAGGCCGCCGCCCGCGACCTCTACCGGGCCCACATCGCGACAGTCCTCAAGCTGGCCGGCTTGGACCAGCCGGAGGTCCGCGCCGGCCGGGTCTTGGACCTCGAGATCGCCATCGCCCGGACCCACGCCTCGCGCGCCGACACCGACGATGTGTTCAAGACCGACAACGCCTGGCGCCGCGCCGACTTCGCCGCCCGGGCGCCGGGGTTGGACTGGACCGCCTGGTTCAAGGCCGCGGGCCTGGACCGCCAGGACCGGTTCGTCGTCTGGCAGCCCTCGGCCGTGGTCGGGGCGGCCAAACTGGTGGGCGGCCGGCCGCTGGCGGCGTGGAAGGATTACCTCACCTTCCATCTCCTCCTGCGTAATGCGGCGGTGCTGCCCAGGGCCTTCGGCGAGGAGGTAGACCCCTCCCGCCTCGCCGGAGGCCCGCCCCAGAGCCCGGCGGCGGACCGCGCCCGCCAGGCCATCGCCGCCACGACGGCGGCGGTCGGCGAGGACATCGGCCGGCTCTATGTCGCCCGCTATTTCCCGCCCTCGGCCAAGGCCGCCGCCAAGGCGATGGCCGAGACCCTGCGCGCCGCCCTGATCGCCCGCGCCGAGCGGCAGACCTGGCGCTCGCCGGGCGCCCGCCGCACGGCCCTGGCCAAGCTGGGGGCGGTCAGGATCGGGGTCGGCTATCCGGACCATTGGATCGACTATTCGGGCCTGGTCGTGCGGCGCGGCGACGCCTACGGCAACCTGCGCCGCGCCGAGGCCTTCGCCTACCGCCGCGAGCTGGCCAAGCTGACCCGGCCGGCCGACCCGGACGAATGGATCCAGCTCTATCCCCAGCAGGTCGGGGCCATCATCAACTTCAGCCCCAACGCCCTGCAGTTCTCGGCGGCCCTGCTGCAGCCCCCCTACTTCGACTGGGCGGGCGACGCCGCCAGCAACTACGGCTCGGCCGGCGCCGGCATGGCCCACGAGATCACCCACAGCGTCGACGAACTGGGCAGCCTCTACGACGCGCGGGGCCGCCTGGTCCGCTGGTGGACCCCGGAGGACCTCACCCGCTACCGCGCCGCCGCCGCCCCGCTGGCCCGCCAGTTCAACGCCTATTGCCCGCAGGCCGGCCTCTGCGTGAACGGCGAGCAGGTCCTTGGCGAAGACATCGCCGACCTCGCCGGCCTGCTGGCCGCCCACGACGCCTACATCGCCTCGCTGAACGGCCGCCCCGACCTGATCAAGAACGGCCTGACCGGCGACCAACGCTTCTTCCTGGCCTTCGCCCGCCGCTGGCGGAGGGTGCAGACCGACACGGCCCTGCGCCGGCAGATCGCCTCGGACACCCACGCGCCGGGGGAGTACCGGGCCGATACGGTGCGGAATGTGGAGGCCTGGGGATTGGCGTTTGGGGTGACGGCGGGGGATCGGCTGTATTTGCGGGCGGAGGATCGGGCGGGGGTTTGGTGAGGGGTTCTGACGGCGGCTGTAGCGGGGCGCGGCTCCCTCGCTTCGCCTTCGCCGCCATCAGCAAGCAGGGAATCTCCGGCCCCAGGCGGTAGTAGTCTCTTCCAACGGTGCAAAAGCCCACAGGCTCATTCGCTGGGTGGCATCCCGAACCTCAAGCAATTTTGCCTGGCTCGCTTGTAGCCCGATTCAATTGCTTAGAGGCATTATAGGTTCATGACCTATATATCGCGACGCCTCGACTACTTCGACTCTGACGGCAGACAACAGGTCGTTGATGAGGTGGCGCTTGCCACCTGGGACGGTCCCGTGATCGTTCTTGGCGAGCCCGGCATGGGCAAGACCGAACTGCTCAAGGCCTTGGCATTGAACGACGACAAGTTCGTCTACGTGACTGCGAAAGCGCTGTTGCGGACTCAGACTCCGATTTCGGACGGCAACGTCCTCGTGATTGACGGCTTAGACGAGCTTCCGGCCGCCCAAGAGCATGATCCGATCGTCGATGTACTGACTAAGCTGATTGAACTTGGTCATCCTTCATTCTTCCTCTCCTGTCGTGCCGCCGACTGGCGCAACGTGGCCGCCCAGGAAATCAGCGGTGATTACGGCCAAACGCCCGTCGAATTGAGGTTGGCGCCGTTTACTGAGGAGGATGCTTGCGCCTTCTTGTCCGCCAAACACGGCCCAGAGAGGGCCCGGGAAACTGTCGATCAACTTCGCAAACGCGGTCTGGACGAGTTTTACGGCAATCCTCTCGCCCTAGACTTGATTGGCCGCCTCGCCGCCCGGCCCCATGGCCTCCCTAGCAGCCGCGCCGATCTCTACCGCCTCGCTTCTGAGGATTTGCGCTGTGAGCAGAATCCCGACCGCCCGCGTTCGAAACTTGCCGCACTCGCCTCTGATGCCGCGCTCAACGCGGCCGGGGCCGCCTGCGCAGCACTGTTGTTGACCGGTGGCGAAGCCATCGGCGTAGGGGCGCAGGGCTCATTGATGCCTGGAGATCTCCACGTTAGTGAGATCGCCGTCCTGCCTGGGGCCGGAATGATCGGGACTGTGGTCTCGAGCATGCTGTTCCGACGCAGGGAAGGAGTCGATCGCATTGCACCATTCCACCGGGCATTGGCCGAATATCTCGGTGCGCGGTGGTTGGCGCGACAGATACCCAACAGTTCGGCCAAACGGCTTTTGGCACTCCTACTATTTCAGGGGGGTGTGCCGGCGTCGCTTCGTGGTCTTCATGCTTGGCTGGCCCACTTCAGCCCTCAGGTCGCTAGTTTGGTGATCGCAACCGATCCCTACGGCGTTCTGCGTTATGGGGATGCGGTCCACCTGACGCCGACTGCGGCCCGCGAGTTGCTGCATGCACTCGAACAACTGTCACAGATTGACCCCTGGTTTAGAGCCGAGGACTGGACCCGACACACCGCGCCAGGCCTCACCCAGGCTTCGATGGCCGAGGAACTCCGGCGGGTGCTCCTGTCGCCTAACGGCAACTTCCATTTGAAATCACTCATCCTCGTGGCGCTACGCAAATCCGAGGCCGCCGAGATACTGGCGCCCGACCTAACGGAGATCCTGTGGCGCTCTGAGTCGATGCCAGATGGGAAGGTCAAAGAAGCCGAGCACGCTCCGACTTTTCACGAACGATCCGAGGCTTTCGACATCCTTTGCGATCTGAGACCTAGGGATAGCTGGACCGAGCTGGTCGAGACTTTTCTACTGCGGCCCGGCGAAGATGATCGACGCCTCGCAGTCGAGGCGATCGAAACTGTAGGGTGCGAATATTTCGATCCAGAGCTGATCGCGCGTGCTGCCCTCGCCTATCTTGGCTTACTACCCGGCAAGAACTCTGATCGTTCTATGGTCGACACCATCGGGCCGCTGCATCTCCTGTCCCATCGGATTCTTGATAGCCAGGTGGCGGCGGTGCTTGACGCCGTTGTTGCCCTCTCCCCTGCTACAAAGGGAATTGCCTGGGATTATCGGTATCAGCTCGTCGGTTTCATCGACCATCTGATCGCCCGAGCACTCGCCCTAGGCGATATCGCTCCTGTCCGTCTTCTCCACTGGCTCCGCATCGTTCACGACCGTCAAGGTTACGAACTCGAGGATCGGCGGACCATCTATCGCCGGCTCGCGGACGATGCCTCCCTCCGGCGTGCAATCCAACACTACTTCATATTGGTCGAGCAGAACTCCAACACGCCCGAGGAATTGGTCTGGCGAGTGGCTGAACAACATCCAGGTTTGGTGCTTCAACCAGGCGATATCGAGGCACTCTTGGCCGCTCCGGAATTGGCGCAACTCGACGATCTCAACACGCGAGCGATCTGGAAACGCCTGCTCGCTCACGGCAATACCACCACCGGATTGCCCGCACCGCTCCGAGCCCTCGCTAATTCTCGAGCGGCCGACGACCAAGACTTGCGGGAATTCATCTCGGCCATCGACCGAAGGTTCGTGCCGGACTGGCGTCGCCGAGAGAAAATCAGCAAGTGGCGGTCAGCCGCTATCCGTCGAAAGCGACATGAAAAATCTCGGCAATTCTATCTCGCGTCAGTCGACAAAATCAGGTCGGGTGATTGGGGCGTTCTATCCGAGCCAGCACGCGCCTATCTCAACCACTTCTCGGACCTCAATCGCGAGGTACCGCCGCGCGAGCGTTTGGAAGGTTGGCTAGGTGAGGCATTGACGAACGCAACGTTCGACGGTTTCAGGGCATTGCTGGCCAGGGAGGACGGTCGGAGCGCAGCCGATATCGCCGAAACCTATGGCTCCGGTTACCAGCCAAGGATCGTGATCCCTTTGCTGGCGGCCGCATGCAAGATCGTCGATGGTGGCGAGGCGCTCGTCGAGTTCACAGACGACGTTATTCTAGCGATTGCTGTTGCAGGACAGCACGAGCAAGTCGCGGAGGACGTTGGCGGCAAAGCGTTGAAGAACACTTTGGAAGCCTGGTTTGACGCTCGCCCGGGAATGTTTGAGAGGTTCGCGCGGTTACTGATCGAACCACAGCTCCGATTTAGGCGCGAACACGTCACGGGACTTCAGGCGCTCATGCGCGCTAAACGCGCTGACGGCCTAGTCACGCGACTTGCAGCGGAGTGGCTGCAAAACCAAGACGATATCCAGCGATCCGCCGAAGCTGAGTTGCTGGACCATCTCAGTCGCCAAGGGGAATGGGGCGTGCTGAAGTCACTCTTAGCCCGCCGTGAGGTGCTCGGCTATCGCGACATCCAACATCAACTGCTTTGGCGCGCGGTCGCCTTTTTTGCCGATTTCAACGACTACCGCGCCAAGTTGGAACTAGAGGCGCGAGCAAACCCCGACCTCTTCTGGACCATTCGAAATCGCGGCTGGCCCGTGGACGAGGTAGGAAAGGCTCCCACCGTTTCCCTGCAGCAGTTGGCTTGGTTCATTCGAATTTTCCGCCACATTTTCAAGAACGTAGAACGCCCCACGGGTATACACGACGGCGACTCTAACGACTGGAATGCCACCGAATTTCTGAAATGGATTATTCGCCGGATAGCAGCAGATATCAGCGAGGAAGCTGTCTGTATTATCTCAACGCTTCGCGATGAGCAGGATGACGGCTATCGTCCCTTCATCCAGAACGCCTGCGCCCAGCAATTGAAGGCACGCCGCGAAGCGGGTTTCAAGTCGCCTGCGTTGTCGCAACTTGTGACCGTCCTCGCCAAGCAGGGACCTGTGGGCGCTAGCGATCTCCAAGCGATCGTCTTGGACGCGCTAGATATCGCGCAAGCCCGCATGAATCGCGACGATGTCAACCAAGTGGCGATGTTTTACGAGGGCGGAACACCCAAAAAAGAAGAGGAGTGCCGCGACAGCCTTGTGATCCTTCTACGCGACAACGTCGGCCACGGGATAGACGCCGTGCCCGAACGCCTCATGCCGCGCGGAAAACGCGCGGACATCGTATTCGCATGTAAGGATCTAAGGCTGCCGATCGAGGCGAAGGGACAATGGCATGCCGAACTCTGGACTGCGGCAAGCGAACAACTCGATGCCTTCTATACTATCGAGTGGCGGGCGAAGGGTGTGGGCGTCTATGTCGTGTTCTGGTTCGGACCCGACGTCCCCAACGGCAAGAAGCTTCGCTCGCCCGGACGCGGCATACCAAGGCCGACTACGGCTGAAGAGTTGAAGGAGGCTCTGAAAGACCGACTTCCCGAACATCGGCGTGACGAGATCGCAATTGTTGTTCTCGACGTTGGCCGTCCGGCCGCCCCATCCGCCGATCGAGCAGCAAAAAACAGTTAGAGCAATTCACCTTTCGTCCTATCCATCTATCGATGCCCACAGAACCCAACACCCCCGCCCCCGACTTCGACCTCCCCACCGACACCGGCCGCGTCACCCTCGCGTCCCTCCGGGGCCGCAAGGTGGTGCTGTTCTTCTATCCCAAGGACGACACCCCCGGCTGCACCACCGAGTCGATCGGCTTCTCGCAGGCCAAGGCGGACTTCGAGGCCGCCGGGGCGAGCGTGATCGGGGTGTCCAAGGACACCGCCGCCAAGCACGGGAAGTTCCGGGCCAAGCATGGGCTGACGGTGGAGCTGGGGTCGGACGCCGAGAGCGATGTGATCGAGCGGTACGGCTCCTGGGTCGAGAAGAGCCTGTATGGGCGCCAGTATATGGGCATCGACCGGTCGACCTTCCTGATCGACCAGGCCGGGGTCATCCGGCAGATCTGGCGCAAGGTGAAGGTCAAGGGGCACGTCGAGGCGGTGCTGGCGGCGGCCCAGGCGTTGTAGGCCCATGGTCTGGCGGTGCGGATGGTTCAGTTCGGGCCTGGCCGCGCTCGCGATTGTCGCCTGCTTGGTAGAGCCTGGGGCAGGCATCGCGGCGGCCCGTCCCGCCAGGATGGTCTTCCGCGATGTGCGCCCGCGCGCCGAGCGGACGACCGGGCCGCTCGGCCACTCGCCGTCCTCCTGCGAGTTCGGCGTGGTCCGCCTGGGGGACGCCTCGCTCCCGGCGATGGTGGACCAGCTCAAGGACCGCCTGCGGGGCGACCTTGGCCGGCGGCTGGCCGGGCGCACGGTCTCGCTGGAGCACTATCTGGTCTACTACAATGACGGGGCCAAGCCGGCGGCCGATGGCGAGGCCCCCAGGCCGCAGTGCGCCAGGGCCAGGATGTGGGCTGGCTGGTTCGATCCGTCGGAGCTGACCAACAAGAACCCGCCCTTCGTCGTCGAAATCCAGGTGAACATCGACGGCCGGCGGTTTGCCGTCCGCCGGGTCTATTCTCCAGTCCTGCGCCAGACCTACGCGACCCTGGCCAAGGGGGTTTTCGGCAGCCTTCGGGAGGGCCGGGACGGCATGGCGGCGCTGGATGCGGCCAATGCCGCCCTGGTCGCCCAGATCGCCAGGGCCCGCCTGCCCTGACCTGCGGCGAGCCCAGGCCTTACAGCGCTTGGCATTGCGACGTTCGGCCACACGGCCCGGGCGGTCCCGGCCCGGCCGCCGGCGCCTACCCAGTGTTGTAAATTCGCCTCGCCCTGTGGGGATTAGTCCCCAAAAGAGGGGTCAAACGCTGGCGGAATACGCGTTCTAGGGTTAATTCTGATCCTCTGAGGCCAGATGGCTGTTCCGCGCACACCTGACGCGCGAAGACCCTTGCACTTTTCACCCTCTTGTCGGCATATCCACACAACAAAAAAGTGGTGGGTTCGGGGGTTATGGCGTTAACGCAACTTCGGCGGATTCGATGGGCTTTGGAGGAGCTGTTCCCGGAACGGCACCTCTATGTCCGGTCGGGCGGCGAGATGCGGGCCTTCGTTCTGAGCACCGCCAAGCAGATCACCTTTGCCGGCCTGGTGGCGCTCTGCGCCCTGTGGATGGGCATCAGCACCGCCTCGATGATGGTCAGCGCGCTCAGCGCCGGGGCCAATGATCAGGAAGTGATCAAGGTCAAAGCCTATTACGAGCGCATCAACGCCGACCGTCAGGCGCGGCTGAACAGCGCCGTGGCCCAGCTGTCGTCCAGCAACGGCTCGGTCGATGAGTTGGCCAGCAGCATCGAGAAGCGCCACGCGGCGCTGGCCATGCTGCTGACCGACTTCAAGGGCGCGCCCGGGGCCATGGCCGCCCTGGCTCCGGCCGGCGGCTCGCCCGCCGACGCCAGCCCGCTGGAGCGCATCCAGGACATCCGCATGGATCAGGACCGCATGATCGATGCGGCCGAGACCTTCGCCAAGAGCCGGGCTGAGCGGCTGCGCGCCGCCTTCCGGCTGGCCGGGCTGAACCCTGACAGCTACACGCCGCGCGGCGCGGGCCTGGGCGGTCCGCTGATCGACGCCAAGGACCCGCGCGCCCTGGCCGCCATCCTGGACGTCGACGAGGAATTCGCCGCCCGCATCCAGAACGCCTCCGCCAACATGGGCGCCATGCGCAGCCTGAGCCAGGCGGCCCAGGGCCTGCCGTTCAGCAAGCCGACCACCGTGGGCGCCGTCTCGTCCAGCTATGGCGTGCGGTTCGACCCCTTCACCGGCCGGCCGGCCTTCCATCAGGGCCTGGACTTCCCGGGCCCGATGATGACCCCGATCTATTCGCCGGGCCCCGGCGTGGTGTCGTTCACCGGCGTGCGCTCGGGCTATGGCAACACGGTCGAGATCGACCACGGCAATGGCTTCAAGACCCGTTACGGCCACCTGGCCGTCATTCTTGTGCGCGTCGGCCAGCGGGTGGCCGTCGGCCAGCGGATCGCCTCGATGGGCTCCACCGGCCGTTCGACCGGACCGCATCTGCATTATGAAGTCTGGGTGGGGGGGCGTCCCCAAAACCCCAATCGTTTCCTGAGAGCCGGCGAATATGTTCAGCAAGCCAACTAACAAAAACCAGCCCGCCAAGCCCGCCGCGGCCCCCGAGCCGCCGCCGCTGTCGGCGTCGACGGAAGCGGCGCGCCCCAAGCCCAAGGTGGCTTCGCTGATCTCCAGCGGCATCACCATCGAAGGCGGCGTCACCGGCGATGGCGAGCTGCAGATCGACGGCACCGTGCGCGGCGATGTCCGCGTCGGCCGGCTGACGGTCGGCGAGACGGGCCATATCGAGGGTTCGGTCTATGCCGAGGCCGCCGAGGTCCGCGGCCGGGTGGTCGGCTCGGTGACCGCCAAGCAGGTGCGCCTGTACGGCACCAGCTACATCGACGGCGACATCACCCATGAGCAGCTGGCCATGGAAACCGGCGCCTTCTTCCAGGGCCGCAGCCTGAAGTTCCAACGCCCCGCCGCCCCGGCCCCCGCGCCGCAGCCGCAGGCCGCGCCGGTGAGCAACCCGAACCCGGGCGGCACGCCGCACTCGTAAGCCACTCCGCCCCCGGCGGGGGCGGAGTAGAGCCCTACCCCTCCACCGCGTCCCGCGTGGCCCCGACCCTTTGCGCCAGGGCCGCGCCCATGAATTCGTCCAGATCCCCGTCCAGCACTCCAGCCGTGTCCGACGTTTCGACGTTGGTGCGCAGGTCCTTGACCATCTGGTAGGGCTGCAGGACGTAGCTGCGGATCTGGTGGCCCCAGCCGATGTCGGTCTTCTGGTCCTCGACGGCCTGGGCGATGGCTTCACGGCGCTGCAGTTCGGCCTCGTAGAGCCTGGCGCGCAGCATCTTCCACGCCTCATCCCGGTTCTGGTGCTGTGAGCGGCCGGTCTGGCAGGCCACGGCGATGCCGGTGGGGATGTGGGTCAGGCGGACGGCGCTGTCGGTCTTGTTGATGTGCTGGCCCCCTGCCCCGCTGGCCCGGTAGGTGTCGGTGCGGACGTCGGAGGGGTTGATCTCGATCTCGATGGTGTCGTCGACCACCGGATAGACCCAGACCGAGGCGAAGCTGGTGTGGCGCCGGGCGCTGCTGTCATAGGGGCTGATGCGGACCAGGCGGTGGACCCCGGCCTCGGTCTTCAGCCAGCCATAGGCGTTGGGGCCCTTGACCTGCAGGGTGGCCGATTTGATGCCGGCGGTGTCGCCGCCGGTCTCTTCGATGATGTCGACGCTCATGTCGTGGGCCTGGGCCCAGCGGCTGTACATGCGCAGCAGCATGTTGGCCCAGTCGCAGGACTCGGTGCCGCCGGCCCCGGAGTTGATTTCGACATAGCAGTCGTTGCCGTCCGCCTCGCCCGACAGCAAGGCCAGAAGTTCGGCCCGCGCCGCCCGGGCCCGCAGCGCCGCCAGCTGCTGGCGGGCGTCGCTCAGCGACTCCTCGTCGGCCTCGGCGTCGGCCATTTCGGCGTAGTCGAGGGCGTCGGCCAGCTCACGCTCAAGGCTGCGCACAGCCCCGACCCGGTCAGCCAGCTGCTGGCGCTCGCGCATCAGGGCCTGGGCTTCGGTGGGTTTGTCCCAGAGGGTGGGATCCTCGGACTTGGCGTCCAGCTCGTCGAGCTTTCTTAGGGCTGGTTCCCAGTCAAAGACGCCTCCTGAGCAGACCGATGGTCTGCTCGATGTCGGCCTTGGCGGCCTCGACATCCGGTCTCATGAAAATACTCCGATAGGTCAGAGGGGGGCAGATAGACTGCCTTGGGGCAGATTGCCAGGGTGGTTGGGGCGGCTATCGCCCTAAGAATTGTCCACGAACAACACGAACAACACGAACGGGAGACCGCCGCTCCTGAACGACCCGAAGGGTCCTGCTGTTGGAGTGGCCTTCGGCCGTTTGCCCGCGTCCAGCTCGGCTGGCGTTCGTGTTGTTCGTGTTGTTCGTGGACAAACCTTCGACAGAGAAGGCGGCCACGGCGCCGGTTAGTAGAGCCCGTTCAGATCGTCGGGGATCTTGGGCTTGGGCGGCGGCTTGCTGGGCGGCGGCGGGGGTGTCTCTTCCTTGAGTTTACCGTCGGGCCAGGCCTGGTTGTAGAGCACCGGGCCTTCGGGCTTGGGCGTCGCCGGGCCGGTCGGTCCATGCGGCTCGGTGCCCGGCCGGAAGGCTTCGCGGATGCCGGCCACGTTGATGAACTTGGTGTCCTTGGGCGGCGTAAAGTCAGTCTTGGGCTTGCCCTTCAGCGCCTCCTTCATGAAGGAGATGAAGATCGGCACGGCGTCCTGCGCCCCGGTCTCGCCTTCGCCCAGCGAGCGGTTGTCGTCGTAGCCGACGAAGACCCCGACCACCAGGTTGGGCGAATAGCCGACGAACCAGGCGCTGCGGTAGTCGTTGGTGGTGCCGGTCTTGCCGGCCAGCGGATAGCCCAGGCTGCTCACCGCGGCCCCGGTGCCGCGCTGGACCACACCCTGCAGCATCGAGGTGATCTGATAGGCGGTGATCGGGTCCATGACCTGCTCGCCGGTCGGAGTCAGGCGCGGGCCCTCGTCGCCGTTGAAGCCGGCCTTGCAGGGCTGGCAGGGGCGCTTGTCGGCCTGGTAGATGACATCGCCCTTCATGTTCTCGACCAGCTCGATCAGGTGCGGCTGGATCTTGCGCCCGCCGTTGGCGAACGAGGCGTAGGCGGCGGTCAGGCGGAAGGGCGTGGTTTCGCCGGCCCCCAGCGCCATGGCCAGCACCGGCTCCATCTTGTCGACGACGCCCATCTTGATGGCCATGTCGGCCACCTTCTGCATGCCGGTGTCCTGGGCCAGCCGCACGGTCATGCCGTTGATCGACAGCTCCAGGCCTTTGCGCATCGGCTGCGGGCCGTAGAACTTCTTGTAATAGTTCTCGGGGCTCCAGACCTCGCCGTTGGCGCCCTTCAGGTTCATCGGGGCGTCGGTGATGATGCTGGCCGGGGTGAAGTCATTCTCCAGGGCCGTGGCGTAGACGATCGGCTTGAAGGCCGAGCCGGGCTGGCGCATCGCCTGGGTGGCCCGGTTGAAGTTGCTGAGCGAGAAGCTGTAGCCGCCGACCATGGCCAGCACCCGGCCGGTCTGGGGTTCCATGGCGACGATCGCGCCATTGACCAGCGGCACCTGCTTGAGCCGGTAGACGCCGGGGTTGTCGGTGGGGGCCACGAAGATCAGGTCGCCGACGTTCAGCCCCTTGCCGCCCCTGGCCCAGGCGACGTCCTCGCCGGCCAGCACGCCGGGCGGCAGATCCTTGGCGGGACGTACGGTGACGCCGCCCGTGACAGATTCGATGATGGCGGCATGCCAGTCGCGCCGCTCGGACGGCGGCTTCTTGGCCAGGGCCGCCTTCTCCCAGCCGAGCGCCAGGGTCGAGGTCCCCCAGGCGCCGCGCCAGCCGTGGCGGTGGTCATAGGCTTCCAGCCCGTCCATCAGGGCCACGCGGGCCGCCGTCTGCAGGGTCGGGTCCAGGGTGGTGCGCATGTAGTAGCCGCCCTCGGTCAGGCGGGGCCCCAGGGTCTGCAGGCCGCGCTGGCGGACCTCTTCGACGAAATAGTCGGCGTCCTTGTACTTGGCGCGCGAGGGGGCGGCCTGGACGATCAGGTCCTCCTTCATCGCCGCCTCGGCCTGGGCCTTGGAGACCCAGCCCATCTCAGCCATCTGGCCCAGGACCCAGTTACGGCGGTCCATGGCGTGCTGCTTGTGCAGGATGGGGTGATAGTTGTCCGGGCCCTTGGGCAGCGAGGCCAGGAAGGCGCACTGGGCCAGGGAGAGATCGCTCAACGACTTGCCGAAATAGTTGTAGGCGGCGGCGCCCACGCCGTAGGAACGGTAGCCCAGCCAGATTTCGTTGAGATACAGCTCCAGGATCTGCTGCTTGTTGAGCGTCTGCTCCAGGCGGCGGGCCAGGATGGCTTCCTTCAGCTTGCGCCCGACGGTGGCGTCGCTGGTCAGCAGGACGTTCTTGGCGACCTGCTGGGTGATGGTCGAGCCGCCTTCGAGGCGCTTGCCCTGCACGGCGTTGAGCACGTTCTTGACCATGGCCCGGCCCAGGCCCGAGACGTCGACGCCGCTGTGCTGGAAGAAGTTGTGGTCCTCGGCGGCCAGGAAGGCCTGGACCAGCTGCGGCGGCACCTGGTCGTAGGGGACGAAGATGCGGCGTTCCTTGGAGAACTCACCGATCAGCGTGCCGTCCCAGGCATAGACCCGCGTGGCGGTCGGCGGGCGGTAGTCCACCAGGTCGTTGGCGTCGGGCATGTCGTGAAACAGCCAGGCCGCGTAGATGGCGATCGCGAACCCGGCCAGCGCCACGGCGCTGAAGATCGAAATCCCCAGCACCGCCACCCACCGCTCCGGCGGATTGAGGAGTGGCCAACGATCAAGGAATCCGGGCTTCGCCATGCTGACGATCTAGCCTGCATCGGGCCGGGCGCCAATTGCGGTGCGGCGTCTGATGCGCGGGTGTGGGAAAGGGGGCACAGCCACTCCGCTCCCGGCGGGAGCGGACGATCGCGCCAGAGCGCGATCCGGTGAGGGTTTCCCAAGCCGTGCGCCGAGATTGGAGGTCAAGCTTGGACTGTGGGCTTGGCGCACACCACGGCGGCGGAGACCTACCGTCAGTTTCCACGCACGGCCTTTGAAACCCTCACCTGGCCAGGCCACGGGCGCGCTGCCGGCGCGCCTCGGGCGGCCGTCCGCTCCCGCCGGGAGCGGAACCTAAGCCACAGGCTTGGCGGCGAACCAGGCGTCGATGGCGTCGCCGACGGCGTCCATCATGCGGCGGCGGCCGGCCGGATCGGTCAGGCGGCGCTCGTCGGTGTCATTGGTGATGAAGCCCATCTCCAGCAGCACGGCGGGCACGTCGGGGGCCAGGAGTACGACCAGGCTGCCGTCGCGATGGCTACGGCGCAGCAGGGGCGAACAGGTTGAGATGTGGTCCAGCATCAACTCCGCGAAACCGGCCGAGCGATTCTTGGTCGAGCGTTGGGTCAGGTCGAGCAGAATCTGGCTGACCGTGGGGCTGCCGTAGCTGACATTGAACAGCCGGTCATTGCGGCCCACCACCTGGCCAACCCGCCGCTCGCCGCGCTCGGAGAGGGTGTAGACGCTGGCGCCCAGGGCGGTCTCGGGTCCGGAATCGGCATGCAGCGAGATGAAGAGGTCGGCGCTGGCCCGGCGCGCAATGGCCACCCTCTGCTCAAGCGGCACAAAGGTGTCGTCGTCGCGGGTCAGCACCACGCGATAGCGGCCGGAGCTTTCCAGCCGCGCCTTCAGGGCCTTGGCGGCCGCCAGGTTGACGTCCTTCTCACGGCTGCGCGCGCCGGCCGCGCCGGGATCCTTGCCGCCATGGCCGGCGTCGATGACGATGACCTTGCGGCCGACCGTCAGACTCGCCTGGATTCGGGTCGGCATGGGTGGAGCCGTCGGCGGGACCGCGCTCATCGGCGGCGCCGGCCCGCGCCCCTGCAGATCGATGACATAGCGGTAGGTCTTCACCCCATCGCCAGGCGGCAGCAGGAAGCGGCGGGCGATCACGGCGTCGCGCAACAAGGTGATCTTCAGGCGAGCCTGCCCGCCCTGCCGCTCGACGCTCCAGCCGCGGACCAGGCCCTGGCCACTGCCTTCGATGTTCGCGGAACTGACGTCGGGCAAAGCGATGACCACCAGGCGATCGGCGGCGCCATCCGAAATGAGCCTGCCACTGACCGGCTTCTGCAGATCGATCACAACCCGGGTCTGGGTCATGTCGCCGCCCAGGCGAACCTTGAGCAGCTCGGGCGGAGGGGCGCCCTGCGCGCTGAGGCCAGCCGCAGCCACGGCGACCGCCAGCCCTACGGCCGCGATCGTCCCCAGCGTCCAGCGCCTTCCGGCTCCGGCGGCCCTCAAGCCCATCACCCACAACCCCAAATTCTTTGGTGCTTATTGAACCCGAACCATAGGCAGGCGGAGGTGGCGAAAGCGTTAAGCGCGCCTTAGGTCTTATCGGCATTGGCAGCGCCAATACCCGGCCAAGCCAGAAGGACGCCGTTCCGTCCTTTCCTTTTGATCCCGGTTCAGCGTAATGTCCGGTTGCGCGCCGGTCCCCGCACTCTGACGGCGACTCCTACGCGCAAGGATTTCAAAGGGCCGGCGTCAGGCCCCGCCAATTCCTGGCTAAGACGCGTCTATCGCTTCGCGCGCCTTCCCGGCGCGTCAGACAAGAAGAATAACAACCCCCATGGGCAGCGCCCACGTCCTCAGATTCCAGCCTCCCGTGTCCGCCGAGCGCGGCCGACGGCTGGTCGACGTGACGCGCGCCTCAGCAACAGGCAGGCGACCGGAGTTCACACTCCAAGGGCGCCGCGGAGAATGGTTACATGACCAAGAGAATGCTTATCGACGCCGCTCACCCGGAGGAAACGCGCGTCGTCGTCATTGACGGGAACCGGGTAGAAGACTTCGATTTCGAAAGCCAGAACAGAAAGCAGCTTCGCGGGAACATCTATCTCGCCAAGGTGACGCGGGTTGAACCCAGCCTGCAGGCCGCCTTCATCGAGTATGGCGGCAACCGTCATGGCTTCCTGGCCTTCAACGAAATCCACCCCGACTACTACCAGATCCCGGTCGCCGACCGCGAAGCGCTGATGCGTGAGGCTCTGGAAGACGACGAGGACGAAAAACCCGCCCGCCGTGGCCGGGGTAATAGCCGCGGCCGCGCCAGGCCCGCCGTGGTCGAAGCCGATCCGGACGCGATCTTGGAAGGCGAGGAAATCTCGGAGTCCGACGCCGCCGAGAACGCCCAGCACCATGAGGACGAGGAAGACGCGCCCCGTCGCAGCAGCGCTCCCTCCGACGACGACGACGACATGGAAGAAGAAGTCGAGCGCCGCCGGCGCCGGCTGATGCGCAAGTACAAGATCCAGGAAGTGATCCGCCGCCGGCAGATCATGCTGGTCCAGGTCGTCAAGGAAGAGCGCGGCAACAAGGGCGCGGCCCTGACCACCTACCTCTCCCTGGCCGGCCGCTACGGCGTGCTGATGCCCAACACCGATCGTGGCGGCGGCATCTCGCGCAAGATCGAGGCGGCGACTGACCGCAAGCGCCTGAAGACCGTCGTCCAGGGCCTTGCTGTGCCGAAGGGCATGGGCCTGATCGTCCGCACCGCCGGCGCCAAGCGCACCAAGGTCGAGATCAAGCGCGACTACGACTACCTGCTGCGCCTGTGGGAAAACATCCGCGAGACCACCCTCCACTCCATCGCCCCTGCCCTCATTTATGAGGAAGAGGACCTGGTGAAGCGGGCGATCCGCGACCTGTTCGACAAGGACATTGACGGCGTGTTCGTCGAGGGCGAGGCCGGCTTCCGCGAGGCGCGTGACTTCATGCGCATGCTGATGCCCAGCCAGGCCAAGAAGGTGCAGCCCTATCGCGAGGCCACGCCCCTCTTCGTGGCCCACAAGGTCGAGAACCACCTGAGCCAAATCTATTCGCCCAACGTGCCGCTGCGCTCGGGCGGCTATCTGGTGATCAACCAGACCGAGGCGCTGGTCGCCATCGACGTCAACTCCGGCCGCGCCACGCGCGAGCGGAACATCGAAGCCACCGCCCTGAAGACCAACATGGAGGCGGCCGAGGAAGCCGCCCGCCAGTTGCGCCTGCGCGACCTGGCCGGCCTGGTCGTCATCGACTTCATCGACATGGAAGAGTCGAAGAACAACCGGGCGGTCGAAAAGAAGTTCAAGGACAGCATCAAGGACGACCGCGCCCGCATCCAGATGGGCCGCATCTCCGGGTTCGGGCTGCTGGAAGTCAGCCGGCAGCGCCGCCGCTCGGGCGTGCTGGAAGCCACCACCCACGTCTGCGAGCACTGCCAGGGGCAGGGCCGCGTCCGTTCCACTGAATCCAGCGCCCTGGCGGCGCTGCGGGCGGTGGAGATGGAAGCCCTGCAGGGCGGTGGCGAAGTGACCCTGAAGGTCCCGCGCGACGTGGCCCTCTATATCCTCAATGAAAAGCGCGCCTATCTGAGCCGCGTCCACCAGGCGCACGGCCTCTACGTCACCATCATGGTCGACGATCACCTGGAGCATGTCGCCCACGAGATCGACCGCACGGTCAGCGGCGAACGCAGCCTGCACCCGGTCGAAGACCTGCCTGCCCTGGCCAAGGTCAGCTACGACCCCGCCGACGACGCCGACATGGACGTCGAGGATGATGTCGACGCCGATGAGGATGAGGACGAGGACGCCATCGAAGTCCTCGAAAACGAAGGCGACGAGACCGAGCCGCGCGAAGCCCGTGCGCCGCGTGAAGAGTCCCGTGACGATGGCGACCGCAACGGCCGCCGTGGCCGCCGCCGCCGTGGCCGTGGTCCGCGCCGTGAAGACGGCCCGGGCGAGGTTGACGCCGGCGCCGAAACCCGCGCGCCCTCCCCCGCCAACGACGAGGAAGAGACCGAAGATGAGGCCGGTCGCCGCCGCCGCCGTGGCCGCCGTGGCGGTCGCCGTGGCCGTGACGAGACCAAGCCGGCAGACGGCTTCCACTGGAACCGCCCGCGCGTGCCCTTCGAGAACGATGTCTTCGTCTGGCATGACCCGGCCAACCTGGAAGGCGGCGGCGGTCCCCGTCCTGAACGCACTGACCGTCCCGAGCGCACTGAGCGGCCGGAACGAATCGAAGCGCCGGCCGTGGCTGAACGGGCCGAGCGTCCCGAACGCGCCGAAGGCTCTGGCCGCGGTGAAGGCTCTGGTCGTGGTGAAGGCTCTGGCCGCCGAGGTCGGGGCCGTGGTCGCGGCCGGAGCGATCCGCCGCCGGCCACCGAGGCCCCCATCGTGCAGACGCCGGACCTGGAGTCGTTCGCCGCCACCCCGATGCCCGAACCGGTCTCTACCGAGCCGCCCGCCGACATCTGGGTCGAGCTGCCCACGCCCGAGGAAGCCGCGCCCAAGAAGCGCCGCAGCCGCGCCAAGGCCAAGCCGGTCGAGGAGGATGCCCTGATCGAAGCCGCGGCGCCTCAAGCGGTCCTCGAGATCGCGCCTGAGCCGGTCGCGGAAGCCATTCCGGAGCCTGAACCTGCTCCGGAACCGGTCGCCGCAACGCCGGAACCCGTGGCCCCACCCGAACCCGTCGTGGTCGTCCCCGACCCCAACGAAATCCTGGCCCCGCCTGAGAAACCCAAGAAGGGTTGGTGGCGCCGGTAGTCGCAAGCGGGCGATCCCTCCTTTGGGGGGATCGCCTTGCCTTGCTTCCGCCGCTAGTTTGCCCCCACCTAGCCTTCCCGGCTGGAGAGAACCGGCGGGTGTTCGTGGCGGGTCTGGGGTAGGCTCGTCTGCGTGAACCGGAGTTACGAGCTGGCATGACCCTGCGCACCTCTTCCGCTCTCAAGCCCCCCGTCCTTAAGGCGATGCGGGCTGTCATAGGCGCTCTGGCCGCCGGCTCAATGCTGCTGGCCCCCCTGACTCCGGCCTTCGCCCAGAGCCAGGAACGCGGCCCGTCGCTGCTGCGCGACACCGAGATCGAGGAAACCCTGCACGAAGAGGTCGATCCGATCTTCGTGGCCGCCAAACTGGATCCCAAACGCATCCGTATCCTGCTGGTCGGCGATCCGACCATCAACGCCTTTGCCACCCAGGGGCTGATGATCGGCCTCAACACCGGCACCATCTTGCAGGCCGACTATCCCAACGAAGTCATTGGAGTTCTGGCCCACGAAACCGGCCACCTGGCCGGTGGTCACCCGGTGCGGTCGGGTGAGATGACCCGCGCGGGTCTCAAACCCATGCTGCTGACCATGGGTCTGGGCGTTCTGGCCATGGCGCTCGGCGCGCCGGACGCCGGCGCGGTCTTGATCGGCAACAGCGGCTATTTCGGCACCCTGGGCGCCCTGACCTATAGCCGCGAGCAGGAATCGCGCGCCGACCAGGCCGGCGTCGGCTTCCTGGAAGCCGCCGGCATGTCCGGCGAGGGTCTCGTCAGCTTCTTCGACAAGTTCCGCTACCAGGAGGTGATGGACGAGTCGCGGCGCTACCCGTTCTTCCGCAGCCACCCACTGTCGTCCGACCGGATCGAGGCCCTGCGCGCCAAGGTCGAGTCCCTGCCCCACTTCGGCGTCAAGGACAGCCCCGAAGCCATCGCCAAGTTCGCGATCATGAAGGCCAAGATCGACGGTTTCATGAATCCGCAGCTGAGCCTTTCCAAGTACAGCGACAAGGATGCCAGCTACCCGGCCCGCTACGCCCGGGCCATCGCCTACTACCAGACCCGTGAGCCGGACAAGGCGCTCAGGCTGATCGACAGCATGCTGGCCGAGCAGCCCAACAACGCCTATCTCTACGAGCTCAAGGGCCAGATCCTGTTCGAATACAACCGCATCGCCGAGGCCGAGGCCCCGCAGCGCAAGTCGGTCGAACTCAAGCCGAACGCCCCCCTGCTGCTGATCAACCTGGGTCAGACCCTCACCAACCTGGACGACAAGGCCAAGCGCGACGAAGGCATCGCCACGCTCAAGCGGGCCCTGATGATCGAGGACGACAACGCCGAAGCCTGGCGGCTGATCGCGCTGGCCTATGCCCGCGACGGCGACGAAGGTCAGGCCGAGCTGGCCACCGCCGAGCAGTATTTCGTCATGGGCGCCCTGGCCGATAGCCGCCAGTTCGCGATCCGCGCGCGGGGTGAATTCCCGAAAGACAGCATCTACTGGCGCCGGGCCACCGACATCATCCTGGCCTCCGACCCCACCGACGAGGATCTGCGGGCCCTGGCCCGAGACGGCTCGACCTGAACCGGATTTCTGTCATGACCCCTTCCGCCTTTCGGCCGGCCGCCATCGCCGTGGCCGGCGTCGCAATGTCTCTGGCGCTGTCAGGCTGTGGCAAGTCGCCGGCCGACGCCGCCTTTGACAACAAGGTGCACGCCTATCTGCTGGAGCATCCCGAGGTGGTGCGCGAGGCGCTGATCAAGCTCCAGGAGAAGGAAGAGGCCGCCCAGAACGGCCAGGCGATCAAGGCCCTGTCAGACCCGGCCATCCGCCGACAGCTTGAGCAGGACCCCCGGGACTTTGTCGCCAACCCCGGCGGCAAGGTGACGGTCACCGAGTTCTACGACTACCGTTGCGGCCACTGCATCAACGCTGCCCCCAAGATCCTGGCCCTGATCGAGCAGCACCCCGAGGTGCGCTTCGTGTTCAAGGAGTTCGTGATCTTCGGCCCGGATTCGCTCTACGCCGCCCGCGCCGCCCTGGCCGTGAAGAAGGCCGGCGGCGATTATGTCGGCGTCTATCACGACTTCATGGCGGCCAAATCGCTGGGCCCCGATGTCGTCGACGCCATCCTCAAGGCGCGCGGAGCAGACCCGAAAATCATGCAGGACCCGGCCTTCCAGAAGGCCGCCGACGTCCAGCTGAACGACGTCCGAGCCCTGGCCAAACAGGTCGGCGCGGCCGGCACACCCCACTTCATCGTCGGCGACGTGATTGTCGAGGGCGAGGACATGCAAACCCTCGCTGACGCCATCAACAAGGCGTTGGCCAAGTCCTGATAGTGGCCAGCCCGATCCTGATGGACAACAAGGTCGACGCAGCCATCGTCGCCGCGGCCGGCGCCTTGATCGTATCCACCGTTTTCCTTCTTCAGGGCCGGATCTTCTACCCGGGCGGGATCGTCGAGCGACACGCGCGGCCCGCCCTCTACTGGACCGTGGTTCTGCTCGGCGTCGGCATAGCTCTGGCCTCGCTGGCCACGGCCTTCCTCTGGGCCGCTCCACCAGCCTAGGCGGCGTCCAGGCTGAATGCCTCGCCCAGCCAGCCGGCCCGGGCCGCGGCCACGTCCTTGGCCGCCTCAGCATCGTTGCCGGCCTTAGCCTCGATCTGTGACAGCACAAACAGCGACGTCGGATCCTTGGGCCGCAGCTTCAGCGCGGCCTCAATCGCAGCCCGGGCCTGGGGAAGCTTGCCTTGGCGCACATAGGCGGCCGCAAGACTGCGGCGGACCGGGTACCACCACAGAGGCGGGTCCTGGCCCATCCAGGCGCCGTCCTGCAGCCTGGCGGCTTTGCTGAAGGCGTTGACCGCGGCAGTCTGGCGGTTCTCCAAGACAGCCAGCCGGCCTTCCAGCACCAGGGCCGGGATTTCGACCAGCGCCTTGTAGGTCTTGGTGGTCTGCGGGCTCTTGCTCGGCGGCACAGACTGTTGCTGGCGGCGCAGAGCGGCCAGTTCGGTCTTCAGGCCGGCGGCGTCACGCTTGCGGAACATCGCCTCGCCCCGGGCATAGCGCCAGGCCACCCGCAGATAGGCCGCCGAGGCGATCGGCGCCGGCATGGCCAGCACCCGGTCGGGATCGGCAAGCTGGCCATAGGCGTACCAGGCATGGGCCCGCGAAAAGGCCGACCAGCCCAGGCCGGTGTCGTCGTAGCTCTTCATCATGTGGTCGGCGAGGAACAGGCCCGAGGGCGCGTCACCGGCCATCAGGGCGCCGCCCAGGCCGAACTGGATATTGTGGCGATGCAGCGGGCTGCGGGTGGCCCCGCCGGGCGGCTTGCCGAGCTCGGCATAGCGAATGTCGGCCTTGACCGCGTCGACATTGGCGACCGCGGCGTCCTCGTAGCGGCCGATATTGTAGAAGGTGTGGCTGGGCATATGGATCAGGTGGCTGGCGCCCGGGGTCAGCGCCGCCAGCCGGTTGGCGTAGAGCTCGGCCTTGCCCGGATCCCCCGCCCACTCGGTGGCGTGGATATAGAGGTGGATGGCGAAGGTGTGGTTGGGATCGCGCTTCAGCACGGTTTCCAGCATGTCCATCAGGCGCGGATTGTTCAGCACGTCGCTGGTGGTGTTGATCAGCTGGGCGTCCGAGGCCAGCAGCAGCACGTCATTGTCGTCTGGGTGCTTATCGGCCAGGGCCAGCATGCCGATGGCGAAGGCCGTGTCGCGGTCGTGGGTCTTGCCGGGCTGGTAGCGGGCCTGCATGAGCGTGATCAGACCGCGGTCGCGTTCATTCAGCCCTGCCGATAGCTTCACCGCCCGATCAGCCGCCGCCAGCGCCTTGACCCGACCTTCCTCGTCGACTGGATAGTTGATGGTCGGGCCGCGCGCCCAGGCCTCGCCCCAGGCGCACATGGCGCAGTTCGGATCCAGCTTCTGGGCGTAAACAAAGGCGCGCGTGGCCTCGGTCTCGTCGAAGGCCCAGAACAGCCGCACGCCCTGCTCAAACCACGCCCTGGCCTGGGCGTTCTTGGTGTCGGCGGTGTAGCCGGTGCTGCCAAATCCCGCGACCATGATCGGCGGGGCGTCGCTGTCCGCGCCTCCCCCCGCCGCCGGCGCCTCGCCGCAGATCTGCAGCAACGGGCTGGGCAGATTGGGATCGCCGGCGACGGTCATGACCGGCGCGGCCAGAGCGCCCACCAGGGCCAACCAGGCAGCGGTCTTCTTCACGGCAGTCCCCTCCAGCGACATGAGTCGCCACCATACGCCGGTGTGGGGGCCCTAGATCAACCCCGCCAGCGGCGACGAGGGATCGGCATACAGCCGCCGCGCCATGCGGCCCGCCAGATAGGCTTCGCGGCCGGCGATGACGGCGTGCTTCATGGCCCGGGCCATGCGGATCGGGTCCTTGGCCTCGGCGATAGCGGTGTTCATCAGGATGCCGTCGCAGCCCAACTCCATGCCCATGGTGGCGTCGGATGCCGTGCCCACCCCGGCGTCGACCAGCACCGGCACCTTGGCCGCCTCGACAATCAGCCGGATGTTGACTTTGTTCTGGATGCCCAGGCCCGAGCCGATGGGCGCGCCGAGCGGCATGATCGCACAGGCTCCTGCGTCCTCCAGCTTGCGGGCATAGACCGGGTCGTCCGAGCAATAGACCATCACCGAGAAGCCCTCGGCGACCAGCAGTTTCAGTGAGCGCAGGGTCTCTTCCATGTCGGGATAGAGGGTCTTGGGATCGCTCAGCACCTCCAGCTTGACCAGATCCCAGCCGCCGGCCTCGCGGGCCAGCCGCAGGGTCCGCACCGCATCCTCGCCGGTGAAGCAGCCGGCGGTGTTGGGCAGGTAGGTGAAGCGATCGGGCTTCACATAGTCCATCAGCAGCGGCTGGCTGGGGTCGGAGATATTCACCCGCCGCACCGCCACCGTGACGATCTCTGCCCCGGCCGCCTCGGCGGCGGCGGCGTTGGTGGCGTAGTCCTTGTACTTGCCGGTCCCGACGATCAGCCGCGACTTGAAGGTGCGGCCGGCGACGGTCCAGCTATCTTCTGGGGTGACGGATTGCGGAGGCAGGGGCGCGTTCATGTCCGCTGTTTACGCCCGATTGGCGGGGCGGTGGAAGCGCTCAACGGCTGGAGAGCACGAAGCTGTTGCCATCCGGATCGTAGAACTGGGCGTAGGTCCCCCAGGGCTGCTTTTCAGGCGGCCCCTTGAATTCCACCCCGCGCGCGCTGAGCTGCTTGTAACTGTACTCGACATCGTCGCAGGCGAAGGAGCCATTGAAAAAGGTCCCGACCCGGTCCTCCTGCCCCTCCGGCGTGAATAGCACCACGCCGGTCTGGGCGCCGGGGATCGACAGCTCGATCCAGCGCTGGCCCGGCCCCATCGGCTGGTCGGTGGCGACGCGGAAGCCCATCTTCTCGGTCCAGAAGGCGAGGGCCGCGTCCTGGTCACGGGTGGGAATGGTCACGAACTTCAGTTGCTTGATCATGTTGGCCTCCGGACGCGATTGTTAGCGCGGGGCCCTTGCAGGCGGGAGCATGGCAGCCAATGCTATGGCAATGACTGCCTCCCCACTCGAACTCGATCGTTACGTCGTCGACACCCTCATGGTGGACCTGGTCGGCCATGACCGTCACCCGTCGGCTTTTCTGGTCTATCTGGCCCTGGCCAGCGCCGAAAGCAGCGGGAGGGTCGCCCTCAGTCATGCCCAACTGGCGGAGCGGACGGGCCTTTCCAAGCGGTCCGTGCAGAACGCCGTCGAGCGGCTGAAACGCCGCAACCTCATCGACGTATACGGCGACGGGCCAACGGAAGTCAGGCGGTACAACGTCTATACGCCCTGGCGTAAAGGGTGGACCACCGAGACGGGGCGCACCTATGCGCGGACGTTTACCTTCCACAACAACAGCACAAAAACCCAACGGATCGCCATCGAGCCCTGGGCGCTTGCGTATGACGTCAAGCCTGGCGGAGTCCTGGAAGTGGCTTTCGACGACTCCGATCCGGAAAGCCATATCGTTGTCGACGTCACAGACGACTTGATTGGGCTGGATATCTACGGGGACCAGCCGACCGTCAGGCTAGATGGAGAAGGGGTCTGGCCCTAGCCCCCGCCGATAAACGTCACGATTTCCAGCCGGTCGCCCTCGGCCAGCAGCACCTCGCCATAGGTCGACTTCGGCACGATCTCGAGGTTGCGCTCGATGCCCAGCTTGCGGCCGTCCAGGCCCAGGGCCGCGACCAATCCGGCCACGCTCAGCGGCGCCTCGAAAGCCCGCTCTTCGCCGTTGATGAAAATCAGCATCTCGGTCGCGCTTGTGACCCTGGCCGCCGGACGATACAAGACCCGCCGAACAACGGCGGGGCGGAATGCCTAAACCGATTTATGTGCTGAGCGGGCCCAACCTCAATCTCCTGGGGGTTCGCGAACCGGAAATCTACGGTCGGGACACCCTGGCCGACATCGAGACCCGCTGCGTGGCGCGGGTGAAGGACCGTGGGCTGACCCTGGTCTTTCGCCAGTCCAACCACGAAGGCCAGTTGATCGACTGGGTCCAGGAGGCCCGGGAATCGGCCAGCGCGCTGATTCTCAACCCTGCGGGCTATGGTCACACTTCCGTGGCCCTGCTCGACGCCCTGAAGACTCTGAGTATACCCATCATCGAATGCCATCTGTCGAACCCGGCGGCCCGCGAGACGTTCCGTCACAAGACCTATGTTTCCCTGGCCGCCACCGGCGTTGTTTCCGGCTTCGGTGCGGCAAGCTACGAACTGGCGGTGGAAGCCGCCGCCGGCCTGATCGGCGCCTGACCGATCCGGCCTGACCGACAACAGCTCAAGGTAACCCTTCATGTCCAACCCCAAGGCCGCCGCTGAGACCGCCGTGGCGCCAAGCGGCGCCGCCAGCGCCATCGACGCCCGTCTGGTGCGCAAGCTGGCCGACATCCTCAACGACACCGGCCTCACCGAGATTCAGGTCGAGCACGGGGATCTGAAGATCCGCGTCGCCCGCGAGATCACCATGCAGGCCGCTCCGACCCAGATGGTCGCCGCGCCGCAGATGATGCATGCGCCTCAGGCCGCGCCGGCCCCGGCTGCCGCGCCTGTCGCCGCGCCCGCCCCGGCTGCGCCCGCCGCCGCGCCGGTCGATGCGGTGAAGTCGCCGATGGTCGGCACCGTCTATCTGCAGGCCCAGCCTGGCTCGCCGCCCTTCGTCAAGGTCGGCGACACGGTCACCGCCGGCCAGACCCTGCTGATCATCGAGGCCATGAAGACCATGAACCCGATCCCCTCGCCCAAGGCGGGCAAGGTGGTCGAGCTGTTGGTGGTCGACGGCCAGCCCGTCGAATTTGGCGAAGCGCTCGCCGTGATCGAATAGGTCCGGCCAGTGTTTGAAAAGATCCTCATCGCCAACCGGGGCGAGATTGCTCTCCGGGTCCATCGCGCCTGCAAGGAAATGGGCATCGCCACGGTCGCCGTGCACAGCGAGGCCGACGCCGGGGCCATGTGGGTGCGGCTGGCCGACGAGAGCGTCTGTATCGGCCCTGCCCCGGCCGCCAAGAGCTACCTGAACATCCCCTCGATCATCGCCGCGGCCGAGATCACCGGGGCCCAGGCTATCCACCCCGGCTATGGCTTCCTGTCCGAGAACGCCCGATTCGCCGAGATCGTCGGGCGTCACGGCTTCACCTTCATCGGGCCCAAGCCCGAGCACATCCGCATGATGGGCGACAAGATCACCGCCAAGCAGGCGGTGAAGGAAGCCGGCATCCCCGTGGTGCCCGGCTCCGACGGCGCCGTCACCACCGAGGAAGAGGCCTACGCGGCCGCCGAGGAGATCGGCTTTCCCGTGCTGATCAAGGCCACCGCCGGCGGCGGCGGCCGCGGCATGAAGGTCGCCCAGACCCGCGAGGACCTGGTTGAGGCCGTTTCCACCGCCCGCTCCGAAGCCCGGGCGGCGTTCGGCGACGACGCGGTCTACATGGAGCGCTACCTCCAGAAGCCCCGCCATATCGAGCTGCAGGTCATCGCCGACAGCTTCGGCAATGTCTGCCACCTGGGCGAACGCGACTGCTCCCTGCAGCGCCGCCATCAGAAGGTCATGGAAGAGGCTCCCTCCCCGGCCCTGACCGCCGAGGAACGCGCTTCCATCGGCAATGTCGTGGTCGATGCCATCCGCAAGATCGGTTACCTGGGCGTTGGCACCATCGAGTTCCTGTGGGAGAACGGCGAGTTCTTCTTTATCGAGATGAACACCCGCCTGCAGGTGGAGCACCCGGTCACCGAGGCCATCACCGGCATCGACCTGGTCCGCGAGCAGATCCGCATCGCCGCCGGCCTGCCGCTCAGCTTCACCCAGAAGGACGTGGTGTTCGAGGGCCACGCCATCGAGTGCCGGATCAACGCCGAGAACCCTCGCACCTTCACGCCGTCGCCGGGCAAGGTCACCGACTTTCACGCGCCAGGGGGCCTCGGCGTGCGGCTCGATTCCGCCCTCTACGCCGGCTATTCGATCCCGCCCTACTACGACAGCCTGATCGGCAAGCTGATCGTCCATGGCCGCGACCGCGCCGAGTGCATCGCCCGCACCCGCCGCTGCCTGGCCGAGATGGTGGTGGGCGGCATCGAAACGACCATCCCGCTGTTCCAGGACCTGCTGGTCAACCCGGACATCATCGCCGGCGACTACGACATCCACTGGCTGGAGCGCTGGTTGGCCTCGCAAGCGTAAGTCTGTTGATGACCCTGCCCCGACCCTGATCGTTTCGATCAGGGTCTAGTTCTTAGGTTAGAGCACGTCGGGCGGCGGAACCGGTACCCACTTCCGCCTGACGTGCTCTAGAGTAGCCAGGGTGAACCTGTTCGATGTCGAGGACCTGATCGCCTGTTACCGCCGGGGGGTGTTTCCCATGGCGGACGCGCGCGATGACGAGCGGGTCTTTCTGATCGACCCCGAGCGACGCGGCGTGCTGCCCCTCGACAGCTTCCACGTTCCAGCGCGCCTGGCCCGCACCCTTCGCGCCCGGCCTTTTGAGGTCCGCATCGACACCGCCTTCGACAGCGTGGTCGAGGCCTGCGCCGAGGCGGTGGACGGACGACCGGAGACCTGGATCAATCGGCCGATCCAGTATCTCTATGACGAACTGCACGAGCGGGGCCTGGCCCATTCAGTGGAATGCTGGCGCGATGGCGGGCTGATCGGCGGCCTATATGGCGTGTCGCTCGGCGGGGCCTTCTTCGGCGAGAGCATGTTCAGCCGGGCCCGCGACGCCAGCAAGGTGGCCCTGGCTCACCTGGTCGCCCGGCTGAGAGCTGGCGGCTATGTCCTGCTGGATACCCAGTTCATCACCGACCACCTGACCCAGTTCGGCGCCCGCGAGATCGGGCGGGCCGACTATCGGCGACGGCTAGGAAAGGCGCTGGAGGCGGAAGCCGACTTCTATCGCTTCGCGGGCGACGGCGAGGGTCCGCTGGTTTTGCAGGCGATCAACCAGACGTCATAGACCGGGTGCTTGACGGGATTGACCGCAGGCGATGAAGCGAACATCCAGCCGCGGAACACCGACTTGGCCGGCGGCGCCGTGCGGCCGGGCTGTGGCTTGGGCTGGCTGTCGATCATCACATAGGCTGTGGAGTCCGGCACCTGCTCGTCGGAGGCTGTGGTCTCGCAGGCCCGGACGTTGATCACCAGGGTCTTGTAGCGGATTGGCTGGCCGATCGGCGCCTCGAACCGCAGGGTCTCGGCGGTGACCTTATCCAGGGCTTGCAGGATGGCGGCCGGGGCCCGGGCGCGCTTCATCGGCTCGGCGGGCTTGGCGTCAGCCGGCTTCTTCTTGTCGACCGTGGCGGGCTTCTCGGCCTCGGTGGGCGCGATCTCGACCTTGGGCGGCGGCGCAGCCGGCAGCGCGGCGGGCGCTTCTTCCGGCGCGGGCGCGCTAGGGGCCACGGGCGGAGTCGCGGCTTCCGGCGGCGGCGTGGTCTGGGCCAGAACAGCCCCGCCGGCCAGCAGGCTGGCGGCGGTCAGGGCCAGGGTGAGTTGATGCAGGCGCCGCACGCCTACTGCTCCGGCAGCCAGGCCTGGTAGTCGCCGGTCGCCTTGTCGCGCTGGCCGCCGTTGGCGATCGAGCCTTTCGGCCGCCAGGCGTGGACCGTGCCGGTCAGGTTGGGCAGATGGTCCTTCTCCCAGGACCGGCGCATCAGCGGATCGAGGGTCGGCGGTTCTTCGAATGTGTAGTGCAGCCAGCCGTGCCAGTCGGGCGAGACCTTCGAGGCCTCGGCATAGCCGTTGTAGATCACCCAGCGGCGCTTGCGGCCCTTGTCGTAGCTGTCCTTGTCGTCGCGGGCTTCGTAGTACTTGTTGCCCGTCTCGTCCTGTCCGACCAGCCGGCCGCGACGGCCGATGTGGATCCGCTGGCCCAACGTGGCGCCGTTCCACCAGGTGAAGATCGCTTTCAGCACGCTTGAGAATCCAGTGTCGGAAGGGGTTGGCGAGACGGCCGGACCATAGCTTGCGCCCCTGCCACAGTCCAGCAAAGCCGGTCGCACGACGGCTGGGTCCGACTGCACCATATCTTGTGGATTTGTGGTCGCACCCCCGCAACATCTATTGCGAGCCCACCGGCCGGCCTTTAGTTTCGGACCCGTTGAAGGAGGCGTCCCGAATGCGGTTTGCGAGGCGACTGGCCAAGGCCCCCGGGCCGGCGGTCGAACTGCGCACGGTCGAGACCGCCACCGCCCTGACCGGGGTGCTGGCCCCCAAGGGCTGGACCGACGCCCAGGTCCAGGCCTGGCTGGACTGGGCCCTGACCCTGCCCGCCGAACTTCCCTCCGGCGACCTGCCCCATGGCCTGCTGGCGGAGACGCCAGAGGATGGCCTGCTGGGGGGCGGCCCGGGCCGCTATGCCCGCCGCGTCGCGGCCCTGGGCTGGGTCAGCGGACTCTTCGACCGCACCACCGACGCCCTGGCCTTCCGCGACGAACTGGTCGCGGCGATGCTGCAGGGCCTGGCCGCCTTCGGCCATGCGCGGGGCCCCAAGCCCGAACTGCTGGCCGGCTCCGGCCTCAGCGCCGCCCTGGAGGCCTTCGCCGCCAAGCGCCTGGCCCATGACCTGGCCGAGACCGGGGCCCGCGCCCTGGCCGGGCGGCTGGAACAGGTCAGCGATGCGGTCCGCCGGTGTGAGGGCGATATCGTCGCCTGTGGCGACCTGGCCGGCAACCCCGCTCTGGCCCGCACCGCCCTGGCCGCTCGTCAGGCCGGCGCCACCGACGCCCAGATTTACGACGCCATCGGCCTGGGTATGGCCGCCGCCCGGGCCGGCGCGCCCGCCGACCTTCCGCCGACCCCAGCGCCCACCGCCATCGCCGTCCTGCCGCCGCCCGAGACACCGGAGCGGCGCCGTCTGGCCGAGCTGGCCTGGCGCGACGGCGGCCTGACCATCTGCGCCCGGCCCGCGGACGCCGAGACCTTGGCCGCCCGAGCGGCTGGCCCCACGGCGGCGGTCGACCTGATGGGCCTGCTGGATGGCCGCCTCGCCGCCGACGCTCTGGCCCCCCTGCTCGGCCTGATCGCCCAGGCCCTGAAGCTGGAGGCCGGGAGCGCGCGCCCCGTGCTCACCCTGGCCAGCACAGCCGACCTGATGATGGCCGGCGGTCCGGCCTATGACGTCAAGGCCATCGCCGCCCTCTGGAAGGCCGCCGCTACCGCCGCGCAAGGCCTGCTGGCCCCATTCGAAGACGCCGAGCTCTCCCTGCGCCTCGGCGGCGCGTCGCTGGGGGCAGCCCCCTGGACCGGCGCCGTCACCACGGCCGAGACCGCTGACGGCGCGGTGATCAAGGTGCTGTCGGAACCTGCCCTGCGCGCGCTCAAGCGCCTGGAGATCGATCCCGACGCTGCCCGTCGTCATGCGCTGGGCAGCCTGACCCTGGAAG
Source organism: Caulobacterales bacterium (assembly GCA_038236615.1). Lineage (GTDB taxonomy): Bacteria > Pseudomonadota > Alphaproteobacteria > Caulobacterales > Caulobacteraceae > Caulobacter. The sequence continues at coordinate 493,892 of JBBRZO010000001.1, read as the reverse complement.
ACGCCCCTGGCCTCGACGCTGCCGCCCTGGCCGCCGTCGGCTTCTCGCCGCACGAGCTGAGCGCCGTCGAGCAGACCCTGGCCCAGGCCGGCAGCCTGGCCGACGCCTTCGCCCCAGCCGTGGTCGGCGCCGACTTCCTGGCCGACGTTCTGGGGGTCTCGGCCGAGGCCATGACGGACCCGGCCTTCGACACCCTGGGCTTCGCCGGTTTCGCCCGCGAGACGGTCGCGACCGCCGAAGCGCACATCCTGGGCCACGGCCGCCTGGACACCCTGCCGGGCCTGGACGAGGCCACGCGCTGCCTGCTGGCGCAGGACCCCGCCCCCGCCGACCGCCTGACCCTGGCCGCCGCCCTGGAAGCCGCCTGCGCCGCCCCGGGCGTCACTCTGCTGGCCCTGCCCTTCGCCAGCTCGCCCCTGGAGGCCCTGGCCGCCCTCGACCAGGCCGCCACCCTGGGCGTGCGCGCCGTCGAACTGCGCCGCGCCCCGGCCCCCGCCGCCTTCCGCCTGGACATCCCCGAGTTCGCCGAGACCCCGCGCCGCGCCGAGCCGCCGCCCCAGCAGGAACGCCCACAAGCAGAAAGAGTGATCGAGCGGATCATCGAACGGGACCGCAGCCGCCGAAAACTTCCGGACCGCCGCAAGGGCTACATCCAGAAGGCGGCCGTCGGCGGCCACAAGGTCTACCTTCATACCGGCGAGTACGACGACGGCGAGCTCGGCGAGATCTTCATCGACATGCACAAGGAAGGCGCCGCCTTCCGCTCGCTGATGAACAACTTCGCCATCGCCATCTCGATCGGCCTGCAATACGGCGTGCCGCTGGACGAGTTCGTCGACGCCTTCGTCTTCACCCGCTTCGAGCCGGCTGGCCCCGTCACGGGCAATGACAGCGTCCGTTCGGCCACCTCGATCCTCGACTATGTGTTCCGCGAGCTGGGGGTCAGCTATCTGGGCCGCGACGACCTGGCCAATGCCGACAGCGAAGAGCTCAACGCCGACGGCCTGGGCCGGGGCAAGGCCGACGAGCCGCAGCCGGCCTCGCACTTCATCTCCAAGGGTTTCTCAAGGGGCGCCGCCCCCGACAACCTGGTCTTCCTGCCGTTCGGCGGCCGCCGGGCCGAGGAACCGTCCGGCGAACTGCGCGCCGCCGGGGTATGCCCGGCCTGTGGGGATCTGTCCCTGGTCCATGGGGTCTGCGAGACCTGCGGAGCACAGGCAGGCGGTAACCAGACAGGCTGACAGTCGCGCTCTACAGTTCCTCGCCCGTTGGGCGAGGTGGCGGCGAAGCCGACGGAGTGGGCCGTGGAGCGCACGGTGCGTCAGGACTAAGCTTTGCCAGGGTGGGCTTGCCTAAAACCCCGTGCAGTCCACGGCCCACTCCACCACTTCGTGGTCCCCCTCGCCCAACGGGCGAGGAATTTGAGCCGCTTACCTCGCTCACCTGGCCTTAAGTTTGCTTGGGTAGGGTTACTACTGACCCGAACCGACGAAGGCCGCTTCGAGATGAAATTGCTGCCCCTCGCCGCCGCCGCCGCGGCATTGCTGCTCAGCGGCCCCGCCATGGCCCAGAACGCCGGCCAGATCGCCCGCGTCCAGTCCGGCGCCAGCTGCCCCAAATGCAATCTGTTCCAGGCCGACCTGGAAGGGCGCGAGCTCAAGGGCCTGAACCTCTCCGGCGCCCGGTTGCGCCAGGCCAACCTCTCTGCCGGGGTGTTCAACCGCACCAGCTTCGCCGGCGGCGACCTGCGCGACCTGGAGGCCAGCGCCTCGGTCTTCTCCCGGTCAAGCTTCGCCGGCTCAAACCTGACAAACGCCAGTTTCGTGGGGACGTACCTGCAGGGCGCCAACTTCCGGGGCGCGACGCTGCGCGGGACCAACTTCTCGGGGGCCGAGATGGACCGGGCTGTGGGCCTGACGCAGGGCCAGCTCGACGGCGCCTGCGGGGACGAGGCGACCACCCTGCCGCGAGGCCTGCGGATTCCGTCCTGCCGCTGAGACCGTCTCCCCATGTTGGGTGGGTTTCCCCTGTTATTACCGCGTATTAACTGGCGCCTTTCTCGCCAAGGCGTCAGATCGTGACGTCGGGGATCTTCAAGCCCAAGTCCCGGAGTTGATGTTCAATGTCGCGTTTCGCCCTCGGCGCCCTTCTGGCCCTGATGACCACCGCAGCGCTTGGCGGCCAGGCTCAGGCCATGATCGACGACAAGGACATCGCCAAAGTCGTCTCGTTCGGCGGCTCGTGCGTAAAGTGCTCGCTGGTGGGCCGCAAGCTGGTCGGCGCGACGTTCATGGGCGCCAACTTCATCCAGGCTGACTTCACCGGCACGGACCTGCGGGGCGCGGTGTTCCACGGCTCGAACTTCTCCGGCGCCAACCTGACCCGCGCCGACCTGCGCGGCGCCGAGGCGGCGGGCACGCTGTTCACCGGCGTCAACTTCACTGGCGCGTCCCTGGACGGGATCGAGGCCGGCGGGTCGGTGTTCGTGCGCGCCAACCTGACGCGCGTGAAGGCCACCGGCGCCGAGCTGCCGGCCACCGACTTCACCATGGCCACCCTGACCGGCGCCAATTTCCAGGGCGCCGACCTGTCCTCCATCAACATGACCGGCGTCGACGCCAAGGGCGCCAGCTTCGTCAGCGCCGAGATGCCCAAGGCGCGCCTGAACGGCGGCCGGTTCCAGGGCGCCTCATTCCGTGACGCCGACCTGACGCTCGCCGACCTCAGCGGCGGCCAGTTCGCTGGGGCCGATTTCCGCGACGCCGAACTCACCCACGCCTGGCTGGGCGGGGCGGATCTGTCAGCCGCCCGGGGCCTCGACCAGGACCAACTGGACGAAGCCTGCGGCGACGCCGCCACGCGGCTGCCGCAGGGCCTGTCCGTGCGCTACTGCAAGCCGTTCGCCGGCCGCCGGGTGATCATCGTCAGCGGCGCGCGCATCCCCAAGCCGCCCAAGCCCCCGAAAGCGCCCAGGCCGCCGGCGCCGCCGCGCTATGTGACGGTGGCGGGGGACTAAGGTCCCCGCGCCTTCCCCCTCGCTAGACCTTGATCGGCGGCGCGAGGCGGATGTGCAACTCTTTCAATTGCTTCTCCGTCACTTCTGACGGCGCGCTCATCAACAGATCCTGCCCCTGCTGGTTCAGCGGGAAGGCGATGACCTCGCGGATGGCGGTCTGGCCGGCCAGCAGCATGACGATGCGGTCGATGCCGGGCGCCAGGCCCCCGTGCGGCGGGGCGCCATAGCGGAAGGCGTTGAGCATGCCGCCGAACTGGTCCTCGACGATGTTGGCGCCATAGCCGGCGATCTCGAAAGCCTTGAGCATGATCTCGGGCTTGTGGTTCCGGATCGCGCCCGAGCACAGCTCGTAGCCGTTGCAGACGATGTCGTACTGGTAGGCCAGGATGCTGAGCGGATCCTGGGTCTCCAGGGCCTCGAGCTCGCCCTGCGGCATCGAGAAGGGGTTGTGGCTGAAGTCGACCTTCTTCTCCTCGTCCGACCACTCGAACATCGGGAAGTCGACGATCCAGCAGAACTCGAACCGGTCCTCGGGGATCAGCTTAAGTTCCGTACCCACGCGGGTGCGCGCCAGGCCGGCGAACTTGTAGAAGACCTTGGGATCGCCGGCGACGAAGAAGGCCGCATCGCCCTGCCCCAAACCAAGTCCGCTCATCAGCGCCTGCGTCTGGTCGGCGCCCAGGTTCTTGGCGATCGGGCCGCCCCAGCCGCCCTGGTCTTCGGACCAGAACACATAGCCCAGGCCCGGCTGGCCCTCGCCCTGCGCCCAGCTGTTCATGCGGTCGCAGAAGGCGCGGCTGCCGCCGCCGGGCGCCGGCACGGCCCAGACGGCGTTCTTGGTGTCTTCCAGGATGCGGGCGAACAGGCCGAAGCCGCCGCCGCGGAAGCTGTCGGAGACGTCCGACATCTTGATCGGGTTGCGGGTGTCGGGCTTGTCGGAGCCGTACCAGGCGATGGAGTCGCGATAGGCGATGCGCGGGAACGGGTACGGCGTCACCGCCTTGCCGTCGGCGAATTCCTCGAACACGCCGTGCATCACCGGCTCGATGGCCGCGAACACGTCTTCCTGGGTGACGAAGCTCATCTCGACGTCGAGCTGGTAGAATTCGAGCGAGCGGTCGGCGCGCAGGTCCTCGTCGCGGAAACAGGGGGCGATCTGGAAATAGCGGTCGAAGCCCGAAACCATCAGCAGCTGCTTGAACTGCTGGGGCGCCTGGGGCAGTGCGTAGAACTTGCTGGGATGCAGGCGCGAGGGGACCAGGAAGTCGCGCGCGCCTTCCGGCGAGGAGGCCGTCAGGATCGGCGTCTGGTACTCCAGGAAGCCCTGGCCAACCATGCGCTTGCGGATCGAGTCGATGACCTTGGAGCGCAGGACGATGTTCTTGTGCAGGGTCTCGCGGCGCAGGTCGAGATAGCGGTGCTTGAGCCGCAGTTCCTCAGGATAGTCGGGCTCGCCGAACACCGGCAGCGGCAACTCGGCCGCTTCCGACAGGATCTCGACGCCGGTCACCTGCACCTCGACTTCGCCGGTGGCCAGGTTGGGGTTCACGGTCTCGGGCGAGCGGGCCACGACCGTGCCGTCGACGCGGATGACGCTCTCGGCGCGCACGCGTTCGATCAGGTTGAAGCCGGGCGTGGTCGGGCCGATGACCAGCTGGGTCAGGCCGTAGTGGTCGCGCAGGTCGACGAACAGCAGCCCGCCGTGGTCGCGCTTGCGATGGACCCAACCGGAGACGCGCACCGTCGAACCGGTGTCAGAGGCGCGGAGCTGGCCGCAGGTATGAGAGCGATAGGCGTGCATCTAAATAGCCGTTTTTTGGCGGTTTTTGCGAGGCGCGGAAGGGCGCATGGCGACCCCCGATTGTCAAGGCGCGGCAAGCGCCCCACCTTGTGGCGCATGACTACAATTGAAGAGCTTTACGAGGCGCAGGCCCGCCGCGAACTGGCCGCCTGGCGCGCCGAGCTCAGCAAGCCGCCCGGCCCGATGGACGCCGCCGCCAAGCATATGCAGGCGACGGTGAACCGGCTGATTCCCGAGAAGGTCCACGCCGCCGTCACCAAGGCCATCGAAGGCCTGACCCGCGGCATCGTCACCGGCACCGACTGGCTGACCGCCGAGCCGCTGGCCGGCGCGACGCTGCAGACGCGCGAGCAGCGCATCGCAGCGGCCAGCGACGCCTGGCGCATCGCCGCCGCCGCCGAGGGCGGAGTGACCGGCGCGGCGGGCTTCCTGGGCTCGGCGGCCGACTTCCCGGCCCTGCTGGCCCTGAAGTTCAAGCTGCTGGTCGAGACCGCCGCCCTCTACGGCCACGAGGCCAAGGACTGGCGCGAGCGGCTCTACATCCTGTGGGTCTTTCAGTTGGCCTTCTCCAGCGGCGCCTCACGGATCGAGCAGCTGCAGCGGCTGGCCGACTGGGACCGAAACCTCGCTGCCCTCCCCGCCGGCCCGGAGGATTTCGACTGGCGCCGATTCCAGCAGGAGTACCGCGACCACATCGACCTGGCGAAACTGGCCCAGATGCTGCCCATCGTCGGTGCTCCGGTCGGGGCGCTGGTCAATTTCAACCTGATGCAGAAACTGGCCGACACGGCGAAGGGCGCCTACCGGATGCGGTGGTTCGCTTGAGCGCAAAAGCCCTTCCCCCGCTGGCGGGGGAAGGGCTTGGGCCTAACTCTAAGTCCCCGTGAAATTACCCGCCCGGCGCTCGCTGACCGCCCGCACGCCTTCGGCGAAGTCGGCGGTCTTGCGCAGGATGGCCTGTTCGCGGTGCTCGATGCCGGTCTGGGCCTTGATGGCCTCGACCAGGCCGGCGCGGAGGGTAGCGCGGGTGGCCTGGACGGCCAGGGGGGCGTTTTCGGCGATCTCGTTGGCGAGGGCCAGGGCGGCGGCCTGCAGGGTCTCCAGCGGCTCGACGGCGTCAACCAGGCCCCAGGCCAGGGCTTCGTCGGCCTTGAGGCGGCGGCCGGTCAGGCTCATCAGGGCGGCGCGCTGCGGCCCGATCAGCCTCGGCAGGCTGTGGGTCAGGCCAAAGCCCGGGTGGAAGCCCAGCTTGACGAAGTTGGAGGCGAACCGGGCTTCCGGCGCGGCGATGCGGAAGTCGGCCATCACCGCCAGGCCCAGGCCCGCGCCGATGGCGGCGCCCTGCACCGCGGCGACGATAGGCTTTCTGGCGGCGAACAGGCGGGCGGCCTGGCTGTAGAGCTCCAGCGTGGTGTCCGTGCCGCTCAGCAGGCCCGTGGGCGCGGTCAGGTCGGCGCCGCCGCAGAACACCTTGCCGGCCGAGGCCAACACCGTGGCGCGCAGGTCGCCGTCGGCGTCGACATCATCCAGGGCGTCGGCCAGGTCGCGGATCAGGCCAACCGAGACGTGGTTGTTGGGCGGGCGGTCGATGGTCAGCAGGGCCACGTGGCCGTCACGGGCGGCGGAAACCTCGCCGTATTGCGTCTTCATCGTCTCGCTCCCCTAGCGCCGACCGCCTAAGCGGTTTCTTGCGACCACCCACTTATGCACTTCAGTCGGCCCTTCATAGATGCGCATGGTCCGAAGGCGCGCGGCCATCAGATGCAGCGGCAGCTCGCGGGTCATGCCCATGGCCCCGAACACCTGCATGGCGTGGTCGACCACCTCCCAGGCCATCTCGACGGCATAGGCCTTGATCATCGAGGTCTCGGTGCGGACATCGCGGCCCTGGTCCAGCTTCCAGGCGCAATCGTAAGTCATCAGCCGGGCGGCGTGGATGCGGGTGGCGGCGTCGGCGACCCACCACTGGATGGCCTGGCGCTCGGAGAGCGGCGCGCCGAAGGTCTTCCGCTGCGGGGCGTAGTCGCAGATCATGTCCAGGGCCCGGCTGGCCATTCCTATCGACCAGGCGGCCATCTGCACCCGCCGCGTGCCCAGGCGAAGCTGCATCGGCGCGAACCCCGCCCCCTCCTCGCCCAGCAGCTTCCAGCCCTCGACCCGGCAGTCCTCCAGGGCGATCTCGTAGGTCGAGGCGCCGCCGATCATCGGGATGCGGCGCAGGACGTTGAAACCCGGTGTCCCCTTGTCGACCAGGAAAGCTGACACCCCGGCCCGCTTGCCCTCGTCTCGGCGGGTGACGGCCATGACGATGGTGAAGTCGGCCTCGGCGGCGCGGCTGATCCAGATCTTGCGGCCGTTCAGCACCCAGTCGTCGCCGTCTCGTTCCGCCTTGGTGATCATGCCTGACGGGTCGGCCCCAGCCCCGGGCTCGGAGATGCCCATGGCGGAGATGGTCTCGCCGCGCACATAGGGCTCCAGATAGGCCTCGCGCTGGCGCGGCGTGCAGGTCGCCATCAGCATGCGCAGGTTGGGGCTGTCGGGCGGCAGGGTGCAGGGCGTGATGGTCCGGCCCATCGCCTCGTTGACCCCGACCAGCGCCACGGCCGGCAGGTCGGCGCCGCCGATGTCCTCCGGCGCGTCCAGGCCCCAGAGGCCGAGCTCCTGCGAGACTTTGTCGATCCGGGCATGCTCGTCAGCCGTCAGGCCCGGCGGCTTGCCGGCCGCCTCGCGCTCCAGGATCAGCGGCTCCAGCGGGATCAGCTGGTCGGCGACGAAGCGCTCGGCCAGGTCGCGGATCATGCGGTGCTCTTCGGAGAGGTCGAAGTCCATGGCGACTACTCCGGGACAGTGGTGGAGGCGTGGCCGACCTCGGCCAGAACTTCGGCGGTGTGCTCGCCCATGCGCGGGGCGTGGCGGCGGACATTGGCCGGGGTAGCCGAATAGTGGACCGGCGGGCGCAGGCCCCAGTAGGGCCCGGCCTCGGGGTGCTCGTAATGTTCGAACATTCCCACGGCCGTCAGGTGCGGGTCGCTGGGCAGGTCATCCAGGCGATTGAGCGGTATGACCGGGATCTGCAAGGGCTTGAGGATGGCCAGCCACTCGGCGGTAGTCTTGGTTCGGGTCACGGTCTCGACCAGGGCGTAGAGCTCGCGCGCATGGCGGCCCCGCGAGCGGTCGTCGGCGAAACGGGGATCGCTGGTCAGCCGCTCGCCCATGCCGGCCGCCTCGAAGAAGGCCTGCCACTGGCCGCCGGTGTAGGGCAGCAGGCCGATATGGCCGTCGATGGTGGTGAAGGGCTTGCGCTCGGGGTTGGTGACCCGGACGTAGCTCCACTGTCCGGTCGGCGGGTCATAGACATGGCCGAAGAAGTGTTCGGCCAGATTGAAGCTGGTGACGCACTCGTACATCGGCACCTCGACGAACTGCCCCTCCCCGGTTCTCTCACGGTGGAACAGGGCCGCCAGGATGGCCTGGCCCATGAACAGGCCCGAGACCTTGTCGGCGATCAGGCTGGGCAGGTAGCGGGGTTCGGGCCGGCCGTCGGTGCGGTTGAGCAGGTCGGCCATGCCTGAGGCGGCCTGGATCAGGTCGTCATAGGCCGGCTCGCCGGCATAGGGGCCGTCCGAGCCGTAGCCGGCGCCGTGGACGTAGATGACGTCCTTTTTCAGCGCCCGCACCGCCTCGTAGCCCAGGCCCAGCCGCTCCAGCCCCTCGTAGCGGACCGAGGCGACGAAGACATCGCAGGTGGGGATCAGCGCCTTGAGCGCCGCCGCGTCCTCGGGGATGCGCAGGTCGAGCAGGATCGAGCGCTTGTTGCGGTTGATGGTCATGAAGATGGGGCCAAGGTCTGGCGGCGCGCCCTCCGGCGTCATCCCCGCCCAGCGCATGATGTCCCCGCCCGAGCCGCGCCGACCACCGGGGAACTCAACCTTGATGACGTCGGCGCCCAGGTCGCCCAACTGCTGGGTGGCGTAGGCCCCGAACACCACGCTGGTCAGGTCCAGGATACGCACCCCGGCCAGCGGGCCGGTCGCCTCGGTCGCGAGGGTCTTGGTCTGTTTCATGCGGGCAAGCTGTCACGGACCTTCCGGCGGCGCATGACCGGGGCGTCATTTCCATATATGTGGAATAGTGTGACTACCGTCGTCAAATCCGCCCAGCGCGCCTTCGCCGTCCTCGAACTGTTCGAGCGGGAACGTCGCTCGCTCAGCCTGGCCGAGGTCGTGGCCCAGCTCGGCTATCCCACCTCCAGCGCCGCAGCCCTGCTCAAGAGCCTGATCGTCATGGGCTATCTGGAATATGACCGCTCCAGCCGGCTCTACGGCCCGACCATGCGGATCGTGGCGCTGGGCCAGTGGGTGCGGGACCGGCTGTTCGGGGACGGAGCGGTGCTGGCCGCTGCCCAGCGTCTCCACGCCGAGACGGGTCTCACCGTCGTGCTGGCGGTGCAGTCGGACCTGCATGCCCAGTACCTGCATCTGGTCCATTCCGGCGAGCCACTCAGGGCCGGCGTCACCCCCGGCCAGCTGAGGCCCCTGGCCAGTTCCGGCATGGGCTGGCTGCTGCTGGGCGCCCAGCCGGATCGCGAGGTGCGGCGGCTCGCGCGACGAATAAGCTATGCCGGCGTCGAGCCTCGGGTCGAGATCGCCGCTCTGCTGGCCATCCTCCACGAGGTCCGGGTGCGCGGATACGCCTTCTCCCGCGATGGGGTCAGGCCCGGCTACGGCCTGATCGGCGCGCTGATGCCCGAGAGCGGTCGGCGGCTGGCCATCGGCCTGGCTGGCCGCACCGCCGAGCTCGAAGCGCGCGAAACCGAGCTGGCGGACCGGCTGGCGGCGGTCATCCACAGTTCGGCCCCGCCTATCCCCGCCTAGGCGAGCCCGTCGCATCGACCGGACCACAAGCCTTTGGTAACCCTGCCGCCGTGATCCAGCTCCGCCTGCCCCTTGCCCAGTCCAACGACCGCACCCTCGCGCCGTTCGCCGCTTCGCCGGTGAACCGCCAGGCGCTGGCGGCGGTCGAGGCCTGGCCGAACTGGCCGAACGCCACGCTGGCTCTGGTTGGTCCCGCCGGCTCGGGCAAGAGCCATCTGGCCGCCCTGTGGCTGGCCAAGGCCGAGGGCGGCGTCTGGGCCGGGCAGCCTTTCGAGACCCTGGGCGGCCCACTGCTGGTCGAGGACGCCGACAGCCTGGATGGCGAGGCGCTGTTTCACCTGATCAACCTGGCCCCGCGCCTGGGCGGCCTGCTGCTTACCGCGCGGGAACGGCCCCTGACCTGGCCCGCGGCCCTCCCCGATCTGCGCTCACGGCTTAACGCCCTGACTGTCGCCGAGTTGGCCGAGCCGGACGATGCGGTGCTGGCCGCCATGCTGGAGAACCTCTTCGAGGCCAACGGCATCCGCCCGGCCGCCGATGTCTATCCCTACCTGCTGCGCCGTATGGAGCGCTCGGCCGCCGCCGCGCGGGCTGTCGTCCAGGCGCTGGACGAGGCCTCGGCCGCCGAGCGGCGCGAGGTCAACCGCGCCCTGGCCCGCGAGCTGTTCGAGCCCGCCACGGCCGACATGTTCGACGACGAGCCAGCACTTTAGCGCAATCGTCACAGACTTGGGGCATGCGAGACTTGCCCCGACCGCGTCCGCCGGGGCACAAGTCCCCTATGCCGCGCAGAAGGCCCCAGATGACCGTCGCCGCGACCGTTCCCGCCCCTCCCGCGGCGAAGACACCGCCGGCGGCGACTGACCTCGTCCTTGACGAGGACCTGATCGCTTCGCCCGAGCGGTTCTTCAACCGCGAGCTCTCCTGGCTGGCCTTCAACCGTCGGGTCATCGAGGAGGCCGAGAATCCTCGCCACCCGCTGCTGGAACGGCTGCGCTTCGTGTCGATCTCGGCCAGCAACCTGGATGAGTTCTATTCGGTCCGCGTCGCCGGCCTGAAGGGCCAGGTGCGCGAGAGCGTGCGCGTGGTCAGCCAGGATGGCCTGACCCCGTCCGAGCAACTGGACAAGGTCAATGAGGCGGCCACCGAACTGATGCTGGACCAGCAGCGGATCTGGGCCGACATCCGCAAGCAGCTGGCCGAGGAAGGTATCAAGCTGCTGGATTCCAAGGACATCACCAGCGAGGCCGACCTGAAGGCCGCTGAAGACATCTTCCTCAACCATGTCTTCCCGGTGCTGACGCCGCTGGCCATCGACCCGGCCCACCCCTTCCCCTTCATCCAGAACCTGGGCTTCTCGCTGGCCCTGAAGCTGAAGCGGCGCGACGACAACCGCGAGCTCTACGCCCTGGCCCCGGTGCCGCAGCAGGTGAAGCGGTTCTGGGATCTGCCGGTATCCGGCCGGCGCAAGGGCGAGCGCAAGATCGTGGCGCTGGAAAGCCTGATCATCCTCTTCCTGCCGCACCTCTTCCCCAACTGCGAAATCCTGGGCCGGGGCCTGTTCCGCCTGATCCGCGACAGCGACGTGGAAATCGAGGAAGAGGCCGAGGACCTGGTCCGTGAGTTCGAGGCCCGTCTCAAGCGCCGCCGGCTGGGCTCGGTGGTGCGGGTGAAGATCCAGACGACCATGCCGGCCGACCTGCGCGACTTCATCATCGAGAACCTCGACGCCGGGCCGCAGGACGTCACCCTGATCGACGGCAAGCTGGGCCTGGCCCAGATGGATCAGTTGATCCCGGCCGATCGCGCCGATCTGAAGTTCCCGCTGTTCCTGCCGCGCTTTCCCGAGCGCATCCGCGACCACAATGGCGACTGCTTCGCCGCCATCCGCGAGAAGGACATCCTGGTCCACCACCCGTTCGAGAGCTTCGACGTGGTGGTCCAGTTCCTGCGCCAGGCCGCCCAGGACCCCAACGTCCTGGCCATCAAGCAGACCCTCTACCGGACCAGCAAGGACAGCCCGATCATCGCCGCCCTGATCGAGGCGGCGGAGAACGGCAAGAACGTCACCGCCCTGGTCGAGATCAAGGCCCGGTTCGACGAAGAGGCCAACATGAAGTGGGCCAAGGACCTGGAGCGGGCCGGCGTCCACGTGGTCTTCGGCTTCATCGAGTACAAGACCCACGCCAAGCTCAGCCTGGTGGTCCGGCGCGAGGGCGAGACCCTGCGCACCTACTGCCACTTCGGGACCGGCAACTATCACCCGGTGACCGCCAAGATTTACACCGACCTGTCGCTGTTCACGACCGACCCGACCCTGGGCCGGGACTCGGCGCGCCTGTTCAACTTCATCACCGGCTACGCCCAGCCCGAGCACCTGGAAAAGCTCAGCTTCTCGCCGGTCGCCATGAAGCACGACTTGCTGGCCATGATCGCCAACGAGGCCGACAACGCCCGGGCCGGCAAGCCGGCGGGCATCTGGGCCAAGCTCAACGCCCTGGTCGACCCCGAGATCATCGACGCCCTCTACCGCGCCAGCCAGGCCGGGGTGCGCATCGACCTGGTCATCCGCGGCATCTGCTGCCTGCGCCCCGGCATCCCGGGGCTGTCGCAGAACATCGCGGTCAAGAGCATCGTCGGCCGCTTCCTGGAGCACACCCGAATCTGCGCCTTCGCCAACGGCCAGCCGATGCCCAGCACCGCCGCCAGGGTGTTCATCTCGTCGGCCGACTGGATGCCTCGCAACCTGGACCGCCGGGTGGAGGCCCTGACTCCCATCGAAAACCCCACGGTGCACCAGCAGGTGCTCGACCAGATCATGGTGGCCAATCTCAACGACGAGGCCCAGAGCTGGAACCTCGATTCCGAAGGCGGCTACCGTCGCGACCCCAACTGGGACCGCCGCGGGGCGTTCTCGGCCCACGACTACTTCATGACCAATCCCAGCCTGTCGGGCCGGGGACACAAGGTGCTCGACCTGCCCAGAGCCTTCGACCATGTCGGCCCCCGCCGGTAGCCGCCGATGAACCCAGTCCCGCTCGACGCGGCGGTCATCGATGTGGGCTCCAACTCGGTGCGCCTGGTGCTGTATCGCATCGAGGGCCGCTCGATCTGGACGGTCTATAACGAAAAGGTCCTGGCGGGCCTGGGCCGCGATATCGGTCAGACCGGCCGGCTGGCCCCTGACGGGGTCGCCCAGGCCATGCTGGCGCTCAAGCGCTTCCGGGCGGTCATCGAGGCGGCCAATCCGGAAGAGATCTTCACCGCCGCCACCGCCGCCGTCCGCGACGCCGCCGATGGCCAGGACTTCGTCGACCGGGTGCAGGCCGAGACGGGTCTCAACTTACGTATCCTCAGCGGCCCGGAAGAGGCGCGCTACGCGGCCCTGGGCGTGCTGGCCGGCGCCCCGGACTCGCGTGGCCTGGTCGGCGACCTTGGCGGGGCCAGCCTGGAGCTGACCCCCATCGGGCCGGATGGGGCCGGGCCGGGGATCACGCTGCCGCTGGGTCCCTTTGCTTTTGGGCCGTTCCCCGAGCACAACCCCGACATCCTGCGCAAAGCCGTCGATGACCGCCTGGCCGGGATGAGCAATCTCAAGACCGACACCTTCCACGCGGTCGGCGGGGCCTGGCGCAACCTGGCCCTGATCCACATGCACATGGCCGGCTATCCCTTGCGGGTCGTGCACCAGTACGAAATCCGCCGGGCCGAGGCGCTGGAAGCCTGCCGCTTCGTGTCCGGCCAGTCGCGCCGCAGCCTCGAGACCGTCGAGGGGGTCTCCAAGAAACGCGCCGAGACCCTGCCCCATGCCGCGGTGGTGCTGGAACGGCTGATCCAGGCGCTCGACATCCAGAAGGTCGAGCTCTCGGCCTACGGCGTGCGCGAGGGCCTGCTGTTCGAGGCCCTGGACGCTTCCACCGCGCCGCTCGACCCGCTGGTCGAGGGCTGCGCCGCCCTCAGCGCCCGCACCGGCGCCGACGCGGCCCTGGGGCCGATGCTGGAGGCCTGGCTGGCCCCGGTGTTCAAATCGCTCGAGCCGGTCATGGACGGCCGCGACGACGTCTTGCGCGCCGCGGCCTGCCGCCTGGCGGACCTCGGCGCCCGCCTGCACCCAGACCATCGCGCCGACCTGGTTTTCGAGCAGGTCCTGCGGGCTCCAGTCGCCGGCCAGAACCATGCCGAGCGGGCCTTTCTGTCGGTCGCCGCCTTCTCGCGCCACACCAGCGCCTCAAGCACACCTGAAGCGAACACCATTACAAGGCTGTTGCCCGACGTGGCTCGCCGCCGAGCCCGCGCTCTGGGCGCCGCGATCCGCCTGGGCTGCGACCTGACAGCCCGCACCCCGGCTCTGCTGGTCAACACCCGCCTGACTCTGGAGGGCGACCGCCTGCTGCTGACCACCGACCCCGAGCGAAGCGACCTGCTGCTCGGCGACCAGACCTCGCGGCGGGCCGGGACGCTGGCGGGGTTGTTGAACCTGAAATTAAAGGTCGGCGACTCCGCCGCCTGACCTCAGCGTCCGGCCGCCTGGCAAATCCGTTCCAGAAGCCAGTCGACGCCAAGGCCTCGCGCGACTTTGGGATTTTACACGGTGAACGTGACCGCCGTCACAGCCAACAGTTGCGCATCGAGGTCGAAGGTATCAGACTTTTTCCACACTCCAGGGGATGGCCCAATGGTCCAGATGGTCTTCGTGCACGGCGTGGCGACGCGGAGCGGCCCAGCCTATGACCAGGAAGAACGCAACCGCGACGCCCTTTTCAAACAGGTCCTGTTCCAGGGCGCTCTGCTAAATATCCGCTCGCCGCGCTGGGGAGACCTGGTTCCGGCGATGTCGAACGGCGGCGGCTCGTTCGCGGGCGCGGCCGGTGTCTCAGCCTTCAGCGCACTGGGCGTGCTGAATGCCGGCGATCCGGAGGGCAGCGCCATCGCGGACCTGGCCGCGGCCGCCCCGGCAACGACCCTGGATGCGGTCTACGCCACCCTCGTCGACCGGGCTGACCTTTCCAACGAGGATCTGACGCCCGACGATATCAGGGCCTTCCGGACGGTGACCAAGGCCCTCGCCGCTGACACCGAACCCAACATCGCGGTATCCGCTACCGACGAGGAGTTGATCTTCAACATCGGCCAGTTCGGCGAAAACGCGGGCTATGGCGCGATCGGAGACAAGATAAAGGGGGCGGTCGCCGCCTTGGCTGATCGAGCCCGCAACAGCGTTTCCACCAGCATTTCCAACGCCTTCCGCGACGATCTGAACCCGCTGGTCGGACGATTTCTGGGCGACATCTTCGTCTATCTGAAAGGCCCGCCGCATGACGCTGTGCGAACCGCCATCCGCGCGCGGGTGGGCCAGGAGATCATCGACGCCCACAACGCCGCCAAGGCGTCAGGAGAGAAGCTGGTCCTGCTGGGGCACAGCCTGGGCGGGGTCATCCTCTACGACATGTTGTCATCGCCGGCGCAGGCCGGTCTGCCATCCGACCTCTCGGTGGATCTGCTGCTGACTGTCGGGTCACAACCCGGCTTCTTCGAGGAGCTCGGCCTGTTCGACTTCCAGCGGCCAGCCGGCGTGACCTCGACGCCGGGACCGGCCAATGTGAAGGCCTGGCACAATGTCTTTGACCCGATCGATCTGTTCGGCTTCCGCGCCACGCCGATGTTCGCCAAGGCGGAGGACTTCCAGTTCGACTCCGTCACCGGCCTGATCTCGGCCCATACGACCTACTTCAAGCGCCCGCAGTTCTACGCCCGGGCCCGCAAGCGCCTGCAAGACCTTCAGGTGATCTGATCGATGACCCTGATCTTCGAGCGTCCGGTTCAGCCGGGAAAGCCGGCGACCCACGCCTTCGTCATCGGGGTCGGGGTCTATCCCGACGCCAAGCCCGGCAAGGGTTTCAACAAGGACCTGCGCGCTGTGCCCGACCTGGCCAGCGCGGCGGACAGCGCCAAGCGCATGTGCGACTGGCTGATCGAAAACAAGGACACCCTCGACGCTCCCCTGGCCAGCCTGGAGGTTCTTATCGGACCGGCCCCACACCCGGCCGGCGCGACGCCCTATGCCTGGGCAAATGCGCCCGCCACGCCACCCGATCCGCCGACCGTAGCCAATGTCGAGACCGCGGGCGCGGCCTGGCTGGCGCGGCTCCAGGCGCGGCCGGGCGATGTGGCGTTTTTCTACGGCTGCGGCCACGGCGCCCGTCTCGGTACAGACCCCCTAATGTTCCTGCAGGATATCAACACCCGCAAGATGCACCCGTGGGGCGGCTTTCTGAACGTCGGCGAGATGGCCAACGCCTTCAAGCAGGTCACCGAAATCAGCGCCGGCTTCTTCTTCCTCGACGCCTGCCAGGAATTCTCCCCGAAGCTGGAACTGTCGGAAGCCAAATGGGTCGCCCAGTTCATCGCGCCGCTCGACCCGTTCCAGCCCCAGCTGAGCCGGGAAAAGATCTTCATGCTCAGCGCCACCTCGGCGGGACTGAAGGCCTATGACGGACCCTGCGCCGAGGATCCCCAGCTCCGGCTTGGCCGCTTTACCCAGACACTTTGCCTGGCCCTGGACGGCGGCGCTGTTCGCTCCCGGCAAGGGCGATGGGTGGTTCAACCGGGCTCCATCACCGAGGACATCATCTATTTGTACGGCCTGCGGACGGACTGGCGCGAGGACGAACTGCCCTTCGAGCCGGCACAATCGGCCTCCCCGACCGGGGCCTTCTCCATCGTCGCTCCGGTCCGTCCCGTCGTGCCGGTCGTGGTTTTCACCACCCCGGCCCCGGCCATCTCCAACTACGACCTGAGCATCTTCGCCAGCCCGGACCGCGCACCGCCCGTCGTCGATGAACGGCCGGCGCGGGCGCAGACGGAATGGCTGGCCTGGGTGCCGGCCAGCCGGGACATCCATGTCGCGGTCGCGACGGACAACGGGGTCTCATATGAGGCCAAGTTCAGCCCCGACATGCCCATTTTCGACCAGCGGATCCTGATCCCATGAGCACGCGCCTGACATTCGAAGCTCCAGGAGACCTCTCAGTTGGGCGAGTGACGGTCGAAAGCGCCGATGGCGTGCTGACCGAATGGGTGGCGACGCCCAACCACAGGATCTTCGAGACTGACGACATCCAGCCGGGCTTCTATTCCGCAGAGGTCGCCCCGGTCGGCCTGCGCGCCCGTTCCTACGTCTTCGAAGTGAAGCCTGAAGTCGCCAACACGGTGACCATGCCCTTATATGCGGTCCTGGCGGCGGGCGGAGACGTGGCCGCCTTCTCCGGTATCGCAACCGAGCACCTGCAGGTCGCTGTCGAGAGCCTGCAGCGCGGGCGGGCTTCTGTCAGCCTGCCGTCGCCGAACCCACCGGTGACGCGCTCGGAAGTCTGGTCGGCGCCGGCGCGCAGCCCGGAAGCCGCCCCGTCCCGCGCCCTCTCCGTGGGCCTGGCGCAGGATGAGGACATGACCGACCTGGGCGGCTGGACGCCCTACGCCGACGGCGCGCCGACGGTCGAACTGGAAGCCGGGGTGCTGAACGTACTGATCGCGTCCTCGGCCGACGCGCTGAAGCGCCATCCGCGGCTGCGGCTTTCTATGGCGCTGGAGGGCGTGCGGACCGAGCGGATGATGGTTCCGGTCTTTCTGGGCGGGACACGGGTATCCTTCCAAGCCTCGCCGCTGGTCGGCGCGGACATCGCCGTCCAGGTGACGCCGCTGGATCCCGAGAGACGGGCCCTGATGCGCGCCTTGCAGGCGGGGGTCGCGGAGGAGGCCTCCGCGGTCTACGCCGACGTGCTGCGTGGCGGCTCGATCGCCCGGTTTATCGATGGGCAGGAGGAAGACGCCTGGGCGGCCATGGCGGCCACCCTGCTGACCATCCGCTTCCCGGAGGTCTTTGGCCCCAAGCCGCCGGAATGGGGTCCCCTGCTCGCCGAGCGTTATCCTTGGGCCTCCGACACCCATGTCATCCTCGCCCGTCACCATCTCAATCAGGCCGGCATGGGCTCCGACCGTGAAGCGGCGGCGCGTGGCGCGCTCAAAGCCCTGGGCACGGCGCAACGGCTGGGCGCTCCCTATTTCGCCGCGACCAACCAGTTGATGGGCGAGATGCTGGGCGGGCTGGCGGGGCTCAAGGGCTTTGATTCGGCGCTGACCGGTCAGGCCCAGACCCAGCTCAACAAGTGGCGCAGCGATGTGCCGCTGCAGCGCACCGCCGGAACGATCTTCTCCTGGCTGACCGCCGACAACAAGCTGCGGGCGCTGGGCCAGATCGCCCCGCATCGCGGTTCAGGTAACATGGACGAGCGCTACGCCCGCGTGCTCTTCCAGGGCCGTGTGGACGCCACCGGCATCAGCGTCAGCAAGACCGCCGCCCAGACCGAGCCCCCCAAGGCGAGCCCGCCGCGGGAGATTGCTTCCGGGACCGTTGCGGCCGACCGGATCGATGGCTCCGGTATCGCCCTGACCTCCGCCGGCGCCGCCAAATCCCAGGAAGCCCCTGCGCTCGAACGCAAAATTACCGTCGTTGACGATCCCAACAAGGGTCGCTTCGGTGGCCTGGCAGAGGCTGGCGGCTATAGGCTGACGGCGGCCTTCACTGAAACCTCGCCGGAAGGCTGGGTCGATATCCAGATGGTCGTCCGCGCCGACCGCGAGCTTCCGCCAAGCTTTTCGGACGCGGTGGAATTCTTCCTGCACCCGACCTTCAACCCAAGCCGGATCAAGGTGGCCTTCCGCGGCCACGAGGCAGCGGTGACGGTCCGGGCGTTGGGCGGGTTCACGGTCGGCGTCTGGCTCCCGGCGCAGGGAATAGAACTGGAGTGCGATCTGGCGCTGCTGCCCGAAGCCCCCCAGGTCATCCGGGACCTTTAGCGCCCCTTTCAGTCCCGCGGCATCGTCCGTTCCTGGATGGCGATCCGCCCCAGGATGCCCTTGACGATCAGGTCCAGCGGCGCGCCCTCGCGGTAGTCGGCGGCGGCGATGAAATTGACCCGGTCGTCCGAGATCAGCCGGTGGATCTTGGACTGGTGGGCCGGCTCGTTGTTGGGGTCGTAGACGGCGATCGAGTGGCCGCCCTTGGTGTGCATCATCTTCATGGTCGGCACGTCGGTGTCGCCATCGCCGATAAAAATCATGCGCTCGAACGGCACGGGCCGCTCCTCGTCGGGGATGTAGCGGTTGATCTGCTCGTTCTCCCAGTTGTTGTGCACGCCCTTGTTGATGCGAAACAGGTACTGGGTCTTGGTGGTGTAGTTGATGCCCACCGCCGGCCACTCGGCTTCGCCCTTGTCGTTGTAGACGTAGTGCGAGGCGAAGATGTGCTCGAAGGCCGGATGGATCGGGCAGCCCTCGACCATCTCCTGCAGGCCCGATGAGAGGATGTAGTGCTTGATGGTCAGACCGTAGTTGGCGCCGAAGGCGTTGATCCGGTCGAACCAGCTCATGTCCCGCAGGCCTTCGAACAGCGGCACGTCGCGGCCGTGTTCGCGCAGCATCTCGCGGGTGACGGTCAGTCCGGCCTGCTTGGCCGTGCGCAGCATCAGCTGCATGTACATCAGGATGTCGTCGCCGTCGGACTCGATGGTCCGGGGCCGAACCGTGTCGTTCCAGAACTGCTTGGGCGTCATCCCCAGCGCCGGGATGAAGCTGGTCTCCTGCATGTTGCCGCGGGCCAGTGTGCCGTCGAAGTCGTAGATCAGGGCGGTGGTGCGAGGATTTTCCATGCCAACGGCTTAGACCATGGCGAATAACGCGGCAAATGGGCTCCATTCCTCACCGACGGAGGAATGACTGGGGTGGCGCCGCGTTTGTTGCTCCGAGCAGGATGGGTTCTATCCTTTGGCAGCCTCATCATACGCCGCCCACATCGGCCCGCAGTCGACCACCTGGCCGGTCTCCATCGCCCGGTCGATGGCCATCACCGTCAGGCCCGCCTCCATCGAATCCGCCGGCGTCACGGGGAATGCCGCCCGGCCTTCCAGCGCCGCCAGCAGATCCGTCGCCATCGCCTGGTCGGCGCCGTTGTGGTTGTCGTCGGTGCGGCTGGCGTAGTCGATGCGCTCGGGCTTGCGGCGGTCCAGCACCCGGCGGACCATCAGGCGGTTCCTGACCAGGTCGGCGATCAGCGTGCCGTCGGCTCCGGCCACGTACCAGCGCCGCTCCTGCAGGGCGACATGGGTATTGGAGTGGAAGGAGAGCCGCACCTGGTTCTCGTACTCGACGATGGCGGTCTGGTGGTCGGTGACGTCCATATCCGACTGGAAACTGTCGTTTGAGCTGGCCCAGCCCGCGTCGCGCAGGGTGTAGGCGGCCTCGCCGTTGTCATAAATCCGCGGGACGTCGGTGCGGCAGGGATCGAAGATGCGTTTGCCGCCGAAGCTGGCGACCCTGGCCGGCCGCGCCCCGGTCAGGCGGGCGAAGATATCGAAGTCGTGGCAGACCTTATCGAGCAGGTAGGAGCCGCCATAGCCCTGCAGTCGCCGCCAGTTGCGGGCCA
Organism: Caulobacterales bacterium; assembly: GCA_038236615.1. Classification (GTDB taxonomy): domain Bacteria; phylum Pseudomonadota; class Alphaproteobacteria; order Caulobacterales; family Caulobacteraceae; genus Caulobacter. Next base: position 473,721 of record JBBRZO010000001.1, on the reverse strand, counting down.
GGTAACCGCCGTGCTCGGGCGGCAGGTGCTCGGTGGCGTCGATGGAGATCAGGGTCCCCAGCTGGCCGGAATCGATCCGGGCGATAGTCTCGCGGACAATCGGCATGGATCGCATGACCAGGCCGATATAGAGGGGCGGCGCCGCCGCCCCGGCCAGCCGCCGGGCCAGCTCGTAGGTTTCGGCCTCGGTGCGGACGATGGGCTTCTCGGCGAAGATTGGATAGCCGGCGGCGAAGGCGGCCTCCAGGTGCTCCAGATGCAGGTGGTTGGGCGAGCCGATCATCACCAGGTCGAAAGGCCCGGCGGCCAGCAGCGCCTGTGGGCTTTCGAATGGCCGGCCCATCGGGATGCCGGCGGCTTCCAGGATCGGCGCCCCGACCGGCGCGGGATCGACATGGCCGGCCAGTTCCAGTCGCCAACCGGTCTCGGCCATGGCGGCCAGGACGTGGGCGATACGCTGGCCCAAACCGATGACGGCGATGCGGTAGAGATGGCCCGACCTCAAGCTCTCACTCCAATTCTACGAACGAATTCCGCCCGGGGAAGCATTCACAACACGCTGTTTCCGGTATCGCTGTTCATTAAAGATCCAGTCAAAAGCGACTGGCTGTTGAGGATAAATCGAAAGCTTGTAGTTCTTTTTGCGCCGGAAATATCACAATAGTCTGCCACCCCCCATACGCATATAATTTGATCGCCCGCCCCTATTCTGTGCATATCAACATCATTGAGTGGCCTTCCCAACGTAATATCTATTGTAGTAACCAGATCGGACCCAATGTCGCTGCGCGATATATGGCCGTTGCGGAACGGAGGTTCCAATTCGATCACAGGCATATCAACTAATCTTACCGACAATAAGACTGAAGCAGATAGCGCTGGCGTTTTTCCTGTATTTTTCAAAACAATAGTAAATTTCGGAGCGAACCCTGACATTGCTCGCTCGAATGACGCCGTCTCAACCGTGAGATAGGCCCTTAACTCCCGCACAGAAGCTTCCCGCGCATGCTGGAGGGCGTCATTTGCAATTTTTGTATTTTCGGAGGCGTCAGCTACTGCCTTTACGGTAATATTCCAAAGCTTATACGTGAAAAATGACAGAACGGCAGTGACGAAGAATAGTGCTGCTGTGAATATGGCCACCCACCAATCCGGCTGGTGAGTCCAAGAGCCCTCTTCCTTTGGTAATACAGCAAAAGAGACTAGAGATGCGGCATTTTCGCTTGGGGCATTTGTGGGACCTTCGACTCTGACATCGCCTCGTCGCTGCTTGTCGGCCGATAATGTCGGCTGGCTATTGTTCGGCCCCTTGGCCCAGCCATCGGATGCCAGCAGGGGCCAGGTACCTATCGACACACAAGCCGCCGCCAGTAGCCACCGAGCAGTGTGTCGAGGTGAGAACCGCATAGCGTGCAGCATACCAAAGCCCGGACACCACGCCACTAGTTGACGGCGATCAGGTCCTCAGACGGTTCAAAGGAATTTTGTGATAACCGCCCCACTAGGTCCAGCAGAGCCGCCGGCTGGATCGGCTTGGAGAGGTAATCGTCGAAGCCCAGGCCCAGCAGCCGTTCGCGCTCGCCGGTCATGGCGTCGGCGGTCAGGGCCACAACGGTGGCGTCGGCGGCCAGGGTTTCACCCGCCCGGATGCGGCGCAGGGTCTCCACCCCGTCCAGGCGCGGCATGTGAATGTCCATCAGGATCAGGTCGAACCGCTCGGCCGAAAGATGGTCCAAGGCCTCCAGTCCATCCGCGGCGCTGGCGACATCGGCGCCGACTGCGCCAAGCAGGGCGGCGGCGACGGCGCGGTTGGTCGGATGGTCGTCAACGACCAACACTTTCAGCGCGCGGCCCGGCTCGACGGCGACATTCGTCTGCGGATCGGCCAGCTCGAACGACGGCGCCGCGACCAGAGGCAGTATGACACGGAAGGTCGAACCGCGGCCCAGCATGCTGGTCAGGGCAATATCCCCCCCCATCAGCTGCGCCAGCCGTCGACAGATGGCGAGACCAAGTCCGGTGCCGCCATGCACCCGACTGGTCGAGGCGTCGGCCTGGGTAAAGCTCTGGAACAGCCGCCTTTGCACGTCACGCGGAATGCCGATGCCGGTGTCGGCGACGGCAAAGACCACCCCGCCGCCCGGCGCGGCCTCGAGAATGACAGTGATGGCGCCCTGGTCGGTGAACTTCACCGCGTTGGACAGCAGGTTCAACAGGATCTGACGCACGCGGATGGCGTCGCCGATGACCCAGTGGGCCGCGCCGGGCTCGATCAGCAGCGTCAGGTCCAGGCCTTTGTCGGCGGTGGTGGGATTCCAGAGGTCGCAGACCCGAGCGGCCAGGTCGCGCACGTCGAAGGCGGCCGCTTCCAGCTCCAGCCTGCCGGCCTCAATCTTGGAGAGGTCCAGGATGTCGTTGAGGATGGCCATCAGCACGTCGCCAGAGCGGATGACGGTGCGCACATAGTCCTGCTGGCGCGAATCCAGCGTCGTGGTCTGCAGGGCGTGGGCCATGCCCAGCACACCGTTCATGGGCGTGCGCAACTCATGGCTCATCATGGCCAGGAAGGACGACTTGGCCTGGCTGGCCGTCTCAGCCGCCAGCTTCTGCTCACGCAGCGATTGCTGGGTCTCGGCCAACGCCTTGGCGGCCTGCAGATTCTGGTTGGCGCAGATGAAGCCGTAGGCGACCAGGGTCAGGGCCCCGACCACAACCGTCACCTGCTGCACCCCGTAATAGCGCGGCACGACCAGGGGCTCGATAACCATGGCCAACGCCATGGGAGACGCAAACAGGGCCAGGCCCAGGCGCGAGCGGAAGGCGAAACTGATTCCGTTCAACAGCACGCCGCCCCAGATCAGCAGGGCGTCGAACTGAAAGCCCGGTTTGAAGCCGGTCCAGTATAGACTGGCCAGGCTCACCCACAGCGCCCCGAAGGCCAGGCCGGTCGCCATGAAATGCCAGCGGTGGGCGTTGCTGGCGCGGCCCTGCGCCTGAGGCGTAGCCGCTAACCAGGTCCAGAACTCGCAGACCAGGGCAAAGCCGCCCCAGACCAGTCCGACAGCGAGACCCATGTTGATAGCGGCCAAGTAGGCGACGACCAAGGCGGCGCCGGCCCGGGCGGGGGCCAGGCGGCGTGTCTCACGGGCCACGGCGTCGAAGCCGTCGTCGAATCCCAAACCCCAGGGCATATTGGGCCCGTTCCTTCCCCTGCAGTGGCGCCTAACGGTGTTCGATCAGCGCGAAGATTGCATTAACGACGGGAAGGCCCACGCCTCATGCTCATCGTCACCGGCTCGCTGACCGCCCGAGAGGACAGCTTCGAGGCCCTGCGTGAGGCGTGCCTGGAGCACAGCCGCCGCTCACGGGAGGAGCCGGGCTGCGTGCGCCACAACGCCTATGTCGACGCCGAAAACCCGCTGCGCCTGTTCTTCTATGAGGAATGGGCCGATCGGGCCGCGCTGGACGCTCATTTCAAGGTCCCGGCGGCCAACCACTTCATGAAAGCTGCCCGGTCCCTGACTGTCAAAAGCCACGGCCCGCATATCTTTGCGACCGAGGGTTAGGCCACCAACTCCTCGGACCGATCGTCGGCCATGTTGTCGATCAGGTCGCCGATCATGGTGAACATCCGGCGCAGGCTCTCGGCTTGTGGTCGCAGGATGGCGCCATAGAGCGGATTACCGGTCACCTCGCGGGGCACGATCAGGCCGCGCGGCGTATCAATGATCAGCCCGCGCTCCATCATCTTGGCGATCTTTCGGCGCACCGTCTCGCGCGGCAGGCCGGTGGACCGGGCCAGGGCCGAGCGGCTGACCGGCGTCATGAGCTCAGGATCAATGGGCGTGGAGAGGCTGGCGTAGCGCGTTCTGAGGTCGCGCTTGAGCATGATGTTCTGACTGTTCTGGGTGGTTACCGACAGGAACAGGATGGCTGATTCATAGTCGTGATCGAAGGCCACGGCGATGCTCGACGCCGCCCGCAACATGAATTCGGCGGTGAAGTAGGCGAAGATTCGTGAACCTGGCTTGGCCAGGATGTCATCATTCATGGGACCTACCCTGGTTCAGACGCGGAACTGAAGCGGGAGGCGGTCGATCGTCCGCTGGACGACCGACCCGACAGCAGTTTCCAGGCGCGCGGCGCGCAGCCTCAATGGATCCTGCCATCTCCCCGACGACGCGCCGATTGCGCGGCGACGCCACCCCCCGTCACCGAGTAAAGGACCCACAATGGGTTGTCGCAATCGGTAGGTGACCCAAATTGGGGCGATTTGGCAAACTTTTGGCGTGGCGCGCGCCAACAATTCCGTGAAAACGGCGCGAATCCTTACTGGGCAAGGGCGCGCGGCCTGGGTCAAGCATCGCGATTGGGGAGGCCTCGCCGATGGCCTGCCACCCGAAGCCTTAGCGCAGGGTGGCGGTGACGGAGGGATTCGAACCCTCGGTACGGCTTTATACCGTACAACGGTTTAGCAAACCGCCGCCTTCAGCCACTCGGCCACGTCACCCCAGGCGAGCGGCGCAGATAGCCTGTTCCGCGCGGCGTGGCAATCGAAGTTGGAGCCCAGCAGCAAACGGCCGCGAACCGCTGGCGACCAGCCCGGTAACTACACCTGACGAATACTGGATGCTGTTAACGCGACGCTCAGGTCATGGCGCCATGTTGTGCGGGCGATGCCATCCGCCCTGCCCCGTTCCCAGCCCACCCGGCCCAATGGCGACGAGCCCTGGGTCGAGCAGGCGTTCGCGCTTCGCGATGCGATGAACCGGCGGGAAGTCCCCGTCGACTCTGCCGCCGAAACCCCCACAGCCTTTGTAGCCGGCGAGGCGCTGCCCACAGCCGAACTGCCGAATGGCGATCGCCGTGGTCGACTGCGGCCGGGCCGGCTGGTCTCGCTGCGCTCGCGTCTGGACGGCCGAGCCGTGGCCCGCAGTTTCCGCGCCGTCGACGGCGCCGTGGTCGCGGCCAGCGTACTGGGCGCGGCCCAGCTGACATCCACCGGCGGGCTAATGGCCGCCAGCGTGGGAGCCATCGCGCCCTACCTGCTGGGCGCCGTGCTGCTGGTCTGGAGCCTGGGCGTGCTGCGGGGCTACGACCTGCCGCCGCGCGAAGGCCTGACCAGGCATCTGGTTCGGGTTGCCGGCGCCTTTGGCGTCACCGCCGCCGGCCTGGCAGGCACGCTATGGCCGCTGCATTCGTCGCTGGTGTCGCCGGACGCCATGGGCGCCTGGTTCTGCGCCAGCTTCGTGGCGCTCTATGTCCTGCATGCGACCTGGTGGCTCATGGCCCGCCACTGGCGGCGCAACGGCAAGCTGACCCCCAATATCGTCATCGTTGGCGCGACACCGGCCGCCAAGCGGATGATCGAGTCCGCCGCCGCCACGGGCGAAGCCAATGTCATTGGCATCTTCGACGACCGCGCCGACCGCGCGCCCAAGACCCTGGCCGGGGTGCCGGTGCTGGGCGACACCCAGGCCCTGCTGGCCAGCCGGGTGATGCCTTACGTCGATCGTATCGTCATCACCGTGCAGCCCAGCGCCCAGAACCGGGTGCGGGAGCTGATCGACCGCCTGCGGGTCATGCCCAACGAGGTCAGCCTGCTGATGGAGGTCGCCGACGCCGGCCAGCAGGCCAAGGCCTTCTCGCGCATCGCCGATACGCCCCTGGCCCGGGTGTCGGGCGAGAGCATCGACATGAACAAGGCGGCCGCCAAGCGGCTGCAGGACCTGGCTGTCGGTGGGCTGGCGCTCGTGCTTGGCGCGCCGCTGATGCTGCTGGTCGCCGCGGCGATCAAGCTGGACAGCCCAGGCCCGGTGTTCTTCCGCCAGAGCCGGCATGGCTTCAACAACGAAGAAATCCTGGTCTGGAAATTCCGCTCCATGCGGCAGGAAGCCAGCGACTTCGCCGCCGTGCGCCAGGTCAGCGCCGACGACGACCGGGTGACCAAGGTCGGCAAGTTCATCCGCAAGACCAGCCTGGACGAGCTGCCGCAGCTGTTCAACGTGCTAGCCGGCGAGATGAGCCTGGTGGGGCCCCGCCCCCACGCCGTGGGCATGCGGACCGGTCAGACCGAGTCGGCGCGTCTGGTCGCCGAATACGCCCACCGTCACCGCATGAAGCCCGGCATGACCGGCTGGGCCGCCATCCATGGCTCGCGCGGGCCCGTCGACACGCCGGAACTGGTCCGCCGCCGGGTGGCGCTGGACATAGAATACATCGAGCGCCAGTCCTTCTGGCTCGACCTCTACATCATGGCCATGACCATCCCCTGCCTGCTGGGGGATTCGGATACGGTTCGGTAGAGCGCGTTCCGAAAAGTGGGAACCGGTTTTCGGAATAAACGCGCGTAAAAACAAAAAACCTAGAGCGGCGATCTGATTGCCGCCCTAGCGTTATTTCGGTCGGTTCGACGTCCGCTGGGTGGGCCTTTCCGGCCCCGCCTCAACCACGATAAGGAACACGCCGCTCTGCACCTCGGCCACCGTTCCCTGTAGGTTGGTTCTGGCGACCACCGCCCTGGGCTTGCCCAGTTGCGGCAGACCGCCCAGCGTCTTGGCGATATAGCTGGCCTTGAGGGCGAAGTTCACGTTCTGCATGATCTCGCGATCGGGCGTCATCTCGGTCTTGGACAGGACAATGCCGACCACGCCGCCGGTGTCATCGATCACCGGGCCGCCGCTGTTACCGCTCTGCACGGGAATTGAGATCTGCAGATAGCGCGGGTCGTCCACCCGAGAGGTGGCGGTATCGACCCCGGTCAGTGAGCTGATATCGCCGGAGGTCAGCTTCACCGACCCGCCGCCCAGCTGGTCGACCAGCGGATACCCCAGAGTGAAGACCCGCTGCCCCAGGCCCGGCGGGTCAGTTTCGACGATCATGCCGGCATAGCCGCTGACATCGAACAGGGGCTTGAGATAGGCGACGTCATTGACCGGATCGTCGCGAACCAGCTCGGCCATGCCCAGCTTCTTGCCTTCCTGATAGATCCAGATGCGCTTGCCGCCCTCGATCACATGACTGGCGGTGACGATATAGCCCCTCGCCGACAGCCAGCCAGAGCCGGTGTTCACATCGCCGTCCGGCTCATCCGGTCCACCCGAAAACAGCCCGCCCATGCCCCGATCGTCGCCGCAGGCCGCCTCGAAGACGAACTCGGCCACCGTGCCCTTGCGGACCGCCAGGTTCTTGGCGGGCTCGTAGCGGCCAGCGTCGTTGGTCACCAGACGGCCGTCGGCGGCGTAATAGTCGGCGTTACCGGCCGAATAGAGCTTCTGGTCGCAGACGAAGAAGAAACGGACCACGCCGCTGCGATAGGCGTAACCGTCAGGCGTGCGGTCGTCGTTAAAGCTCTTGAACATCACCAGGATCGAGACCGCGTTGCCAGGTCCGGGCTGCTTGGAGCCGCTCAGGGTGAAGACATCGAATTCGCCATCGGCGTCGCTGCCACGCTGGACCCACGCCTTGCCGGACAGACCGGGAATGGACTCCAGCGGTTTGACCCCGACACGGGCCGGCACGGCGCGGGGCGGCGTGTAGCGCGGTGGGGCGACGGCGGGTGGCGCGGGCGGGCGCGGTCTGGGCGCCGGAACCGCGACAGGCGGCGCTGACCAGCGGCCGCCGCGCGGGCTGTTGGAATAGCCCTGAGCCTGGGCGCCGGCGGCAAGCCCGCCAACCAGTAGGGCGCCCAAGATCACTGACGCGAGAAACCGCCGCATGTCGCCCCCAATACCTTTCCGGCCCAACAGTACTCGACCGGAGGAGGAGGAAAATAAAGGAAGCGCGGGCTTCTGGCTATCGCCCGTTGGGGGGGGCCTCTCAGGCCCATTGGCCGAGAAGCGAAACGCGGGGCGGCGCACGCAACATAACCAGGCTGATCATCGGCCGGGCATCTGCGGCAAACAGGGTCAGAGCGCCGGGCACGGGACGGTAGCCGTGCAGCCGCTCGCCGGACTGGAACAGCAGCAGGCCACCCCACTCGGAGCGCCACTGCGGCGGGTCGAGATCGAGGACGAAGCCCCCCCTCGTCCCTTCGCGCGACAGGGCCGAAATACCTTCGCCGGGGCCCAGCATCAGGAGGGCGGTCTCCACCTCGCCGATCTCTCCAAAGACCTCGCGCGCCAAGACCAGGATCGTTTCGGGATCGAAACTGCTGGTGCGTTCGGTCAGAGCGGCGATCCCCGCAGCGTCGAGGAAATCCTCTCGCCGAACTACCTGCCCCTCGCCCACGCCTAGCGCCCCCGCCAAAACATTACGGGACTGTAACATCAGGGTCCGGACGATGGCTAGAGCGGCGCCTCCGAGCGGATCCAACCGGTGATCGACAGACGCGGCTCGCCCGCGAACGGGGCGACCATGGAGACCGCGTGGCGCTGCGGCACCCGGAAGATATTCAGGGCGTTGAAGGCCGGGGTATAGCCCTCAGCCACATGATCCTCCTCGTCGAGGAACATCAGGATGCCGCCCCAGTCGGCCCGCCAGCGGGCGGTCAGGTTTAGCACATAGGCATAGAGCCGGTGCTTTCCGGGCGCTTCGTCGTCATGGGCGGTGAGGAAATGGCCCGGCAGGTAACGGGTGGCCATGGCGTCGCAATAGACAATGCGCTCGTCGCCCGTCAGCCGGCGCAGGAAATCCAGGAATCCGGCGCTGTTGACCAGGGTCTGGGCGGCCGCCAGGGCCGGCTCGACCGGTCGCCCGGCTTCGAGGTCCTGGCCGATACGCACGGTGTCGAACATGTAGCGGAAGGCGTCGCGGGCGCTGGTCTGGGCGTCGAGTTCCAGGGCGGCGCGTTGAGCCGGATCAAGGGCCAGATACTCGTCGAGCGGAACGTCCAGGTCGGTCCCATCGTCGCTCTGGCGAATACTGCGGCGCCAGGCGTTGGACCCGGCCACGGCCTTGGCCAGGCCGGCGGCGTCCTCCGGGGCCAGGAAGCCGGGGACATGCAGCCGCCCAAACCGCTTGAAGACCGGCGCGTAGTCGGCCGGCTTCAGGTTTGTATCAAGCCTCAGTCTGGGTCTGGCGTCCCCGAACATCCCATCCGCCTCGTTCGCCCCCGCGAACTCCAGCCACTTGGATGGCCGCCTGGCGGGGCATGAGGCAAGTTAAGGTTCGGACATGTTGTTCAGTTGCGCCTTGTTCAGTTGCGCCTTGTTCAGCTGCGTCCGGCCAACCGCAGGAACGGGCCGATCAGGAAGAAGCCGGCGACGAAGCCGCCCAGGTGGGCTTCCCAGGCCAGGCCGATGCTGCCGCCGCCTGAAATCGCGCCCAGGACCAGGAACAGGGCGATGATGATCAGGTTCGACACCACCGCCGCCACGATCTGCCGCCGCACGAACGGGTGCAGCATCGGCAGCAGCACCGGCGATCCCCCGCCGCCAATTCGCGCCGACGCCGCCCAGAGCCCGAAGATGGCCCCCGAGGCCCCGATCATCGGCGTGGCGCCGTTCCAGTTCGTGGCTACGAAAGTCAGGCTGCCGATCAGGCCGCACGCCATGAACAGAGCGTAGAACCAAAGAGCGGCCTTCAGCCCCCTGCCAAACCGAAGCGAAACCGGAGTTCCCAGCGATGCCAGGGCGCTCATGTTGAGCCAGATGTGTACGATCCCGACGTGCAGAAAGATGCTGGTCACCAGTGTCACCCACCGGCCGTCGTGCAGGGCCTGGCCTGATGTCCCGCCGGTCTGTCGCCAGTCTTCGCCGTCCAGGAAGATGATGTTGCCCATCATCGCCAGGAAGATGACTGCCATCAGCGCGATCAGCAGGGTCACCGGCCAGTCAGGCCAGGTGAAACGCCAGCGGCGCTTGCGGCCTTCACTTACGGCTTGGAGGGCGTCGGGACTGTCCATGGTCAGAACCTAGGGTGTCGCGGACCTTTGCAACAGAGGTCAGGCCCGTCCGCTCAGGCGAAGGGCCGGCCGGATCAGGAGCAGGCCGGCCAGAAAGCCGCCCAGATGGCCCTCCCAGGCGATGGTGGAGGCGCCGTCGATCAGGAACGAGCCGCCGGCCAGCATGGCCACATTTCCCACGACCGCGCCCAGGACCTCGCGCCAGAAATCCCGGTCGGTCAGCTTGCGGAAGCCGATGGCCCGGTTGCCGATCAGCGCCTCCGCGCCCCACAGGCCGAAGATCGCGCCCGAGGCGCCGACCGCCCCGGCCCCGCCGTTCATAACGATGAAACACAGGCTGCTCAGCAGGCCACAGACGAGGAAGAAGCCGATGTAGATCAGTCCATCGTTCAGCGTGGCCCGCCGACCGCTGCTGATCCGCAGGCTGACCGCCCGGCCCCAGAAGAGCAGCGCGGCGGTGTTCAGCGTCACATGGATCGGCCCGCCGTGCAGGAAGATGGCCGTGAACAGCACCCACCAACGCCCCGCCAACACGGACTCCCGCGACGCTCCGCCCCAGGCCCAGCTCTCCGCCAAGCCGACATGCAGTTGCCAGAAGAAGGCCGCGACAATCAGCACCGAAAGCAGTGCGGCCGGCCAGTCCGGCCAGCCGGGGATGTAGCGGCGCGTCATCGACGGTTTAGCGGCCTCGGCCATGATCCCCTTTCCCCTTCGTGGCGCGATCTTGCACCGACCTTCAGGAACTTGAAACGCCCCCGGCCCTACAAAGACCGCCGACTGGCCGCGCTCGCGCGGTCGTGGACGTGGACGTGGACGGGGAAATCGGATGTTCTGGCGCGGCGTCGTCGGCTACCTGCCCGTCAATGTGGCGCAGGGGATCGTGGGCTTGCTCACGATCGTCGTCTTCACGCGCGTGCTGACGCCGGCGCAGTACGGGGCCTACGCCCTGGGCTTCTCGGCTATGACCCTGGTTCATACCGGACTTTTCACCTGGGCCGAGGCCGCGATGGCCCGGTTCCAGGCCCGGGCGGCCGCCGATGGCGAGACGGCCAGCTACCTGACCACCCTTTACCGCGCCTGGGCCGTGCTGGCGGCGGTGTTCCCCATCGTGGCGGGCCTGCTGGTCTGGCTGGTCCCCCTGCCAGCGGCGTCCAAGCAGGCGGTGGCGGCGGCCATGGCGGCCATCCTGTTCCGCAGCCTGGCCAGGCTGGCCCAGGAGCGGCGGCGGGCGGCGGGCGAAGTTGCCTCGGCGGCGACGCTGGACGTGGTGCAGACCGTTGGCGGTTTCGCCATCGGCGCGGTCATGGCCGTCCTGGGAGCGGGCGGCGCGGCGCCGCTGATCGGCGCCGGCGGCATCGCGGCCCTTTGCGTGGTCGTCGTCTTGCCCAAGGAACTCAAGCTGGCCAAGGGCGGGCATTTCGAAAGAGCGCGCGCGGCTGCCTACGCCGCCTACGGCCTGCCGGTGGCCGGCTCACTGATTCTGGCCCTGGTCATCGCCGCCACCGACAGGTTTCTGCTGGCGGCCTTCCTCAACGAACAGGCGGTGGGCGTCTATCACGCCGGCTACAGCCTGGCGAACCGCACCCTGGACGTGGTGTTCATCTGGCTGGGCATGGCCGGTGGCCCGGCCATGGTCGCCGCCCTGGAGCGCGGCGGCGAGAGCGCGCTGAAGGCCACCGCCCGTGAGCAGGCCTCCTTCATGCTGCTGCTGACCCTGCCGGCCGCCGCGGGCTTGGCCCTGACCGCCGGGCCGCTGGCTCAGGTGATGGTCGGCGCCCAACTGGCGAGCGGCGCGGCGCGGGTGACGCCTTGGGTGGCTTTCGCCGGCCTGCTGTCGGGCCTGACGACCTACTACCTGCACCAAGCCTTCACCCTGGGCCGCCGCACCCACCTCTTGATGATCGCCATGGCCGTGCCGGCGCTTGGCAATGTGGTTCTGAACCTGGTCCTGATCCCGCGTTTCGGCCTGGACGGCGCCATGTGGTCGACGGCGGCCAGCTATCTGCTGGGCGCCATCACCGCCTTTGTCCTGGGCCGCCGCGCCCAGCCCCTGCCCATCCCCTGGAAGACCCTGGCCACCGCCGGGGCCGCCACCGCCCTGATGGCGCTGGCCGTCGTGCAGGTTCCGGCCTGGGGCGGCGCTCTGGAACTGTTCAGCAAGGCTGCGGTCGGCATCGCAGTCTACGGCCTGGCCGCCTGGCTGCTCGACGCCGGCGGCATTCGCGGCCAGGGCCTGACCCTGGTGCGCGGCATCCGCACCCGGCTGGGCGGCGCGGCGGCATGACCCACCATTCGATCCCCTGGCCTGATGAGGCGCTTGTCGAGAACACCGCCTGGACGGCCGCCAAGCCACGCCTGTCGGTGCTGATTCCGTTCAAGGGCGACGATCCCAGCCGCCTGCTCACGGCCCTGGCCTGCGAACCTGTCCAGGCTGAGATCATCATCCTGGACGATGGCTCTAAAGACGAGGCTCTGGCCCAGCGGGTCGGCGACACGGTCACAGGCCTGGCCCTCCCTGCCCGCCTGATCCGGCTGAGCGCCAATGTAGGCCGCGCCAAGGGCCGCAACCGCCTGGCCCGCCATGCCCGCGGCCAATACCTGCTTTTCCTCGACGCCGACATGCTGCCCGACAGCCCCGCCTTCCTGGGCGACTGGCTGCGGCTCATCGAGACCCAGGCCCCGGACGTCGCCTTTGGCGGCTTCTCGCTCGACCAGACCCCCCAGACACCGCAGCACGCCCTGCACCGGGCCATGGCGCTGAAAAGCGACTGTCTGCCCGCCCAGATCCGCCGCCAAGCCCCCGAAAAGCACGTCTTCACCTCCAACCTGCTGGTCGCCCGGCCGGTGTTCGGAGCTGTGGGCTTCGACGAGGGCTTCGTCGGCTGGGGCTGGGAGGATGTGGAATGGGCGATGCGGGTCGCCGCCCGCTGGCCGATCGTCCATGTCGACAACACCGCCACCCATCTGGGCCTCGACGTCGCTGCGGACCTGGCCCGCAAGTACGAGCAGTCGGCCGCCAATTTCGGCCGGGTCGTGGCGGCTCATCCGGCCATCGCCGCCCAGTACCCAAGCTACCGCTGGGCCCGTCGCCTCAAGGCCCTGCCCCTGCGCGCTCTGTGGCGCCCGCCGCTCAAGGCCCTGGCGCTGAGCCCGCTCGCGCCGCTCAAGCTCCGCGCCATCGCGCTTCGCCTTTACCGCGCCGCCCTCTACGCGGAGACCGTCTGATGGAAGCCTACAGCGCCGACCGTTCGCTGAAAGGCAAGCTGCGCCGCCGTCTGGCCCTGCTGGCCCACCGCCGGCCGGTGCGCATGCGGCTGGCCCGTCCGATGATCACCTTCAGCTTCGACGACGCCCCCGCCACCGCCGTCGAGGCCGGCGCCGCTGTTCTCGAAGCCCGTGGGCTCAAGGGCGCCTACTATGTCTCGGCGGGCCTGGCCGGCCAGACCGGGCCGATGGGCCGTTACGCTACGCTCGAGGAGACGGCCGGGCTGATCGGCGCCGGCCACGAACTGGCCTGCCACACCTTCTCGCACCTCGACTGCGGTCAGGCCGCCGGCCCCGCCATCGCTGCCGAGGCTGACCGCAACGCCCAGGCCCTGGCGGCCATCGGGGCGGCCCGTCTGGAAAGCTTCGCCTATCCCTACGGCGACGTCTCGGCCCCCGCCAAGGCGGTGCTGGGTGGCCGCTTCCGCACCTTGCGGACGGTGCAGGCGGGCCTGGTCGAGAACGGCTGCGACGCCAACCAGCTGCCTTCGGTCGGCATCGAGGGCCCGGACGGCGAGGCCCACGCCATGGATTGGCTGAACAAGGCCCGCGAGCGCCGCGCCTGGCTGATCCTCTACACCCACGATGTCAGCGACAGCCCTTCGGCCTGGGGCTGCACCCCCGCCGCCCTGGCCCGGCTCGCCGACGCCGCCCTGGCCGCCAATTTCGAGGTCGTCACCGCCGCCGAGGGCGCGCGGCGGATCGGGCTTTAGTCCGCGGAACTGCCGCAACGTCATACTTGTCAGCCTAGGAGCGAGGCCATATCCATCCAGTGGATGGAATAAGGAGCCCGCCATGACCACCCCGATCAGCGTCACCCGAATTGGCCGTTCGACCCGCATCCGCATGGATGACGGCAAGGTCAACGTCATGAACCCTGCCATGCTGGCCGCCCTGCACGCCGCCTTCGACCAGGCGGCAGCGGACAGCGATATCGTCGTCCTGCAGGGCCGCGACGACATCTTCTCGGCCGGCTTCGATCTTAAGGTGTTCACCGCCGGCGACCCCGTCCAGATCCACCAGATGCTGAGCCTGGGCGCGACCCTGGCCCTGAAGGTGCTTTCCTTCCCTACCCCGGTGATCACTGTCACGGCCGGCCACGCCTATCCGATGGGGGCCTTTCTGATGCTGAGCGCCGACTGGCGCATCGCCGTGGACGCCGGCTGGAAGGGCGGGCTCAACGAGGTGCAGATCGGCTTGACCGTTCCCAGCTTCGCCCTGGAGGTCGCCCGCCAGCGGCTGACCCCAGCCCATTTCAGCCGCACCGCCATGACCGCGGAGTTGTTCGGGCCGCAGGAGGCGCTGGCCGCCGGGCTGGTCGACCAACTGGTCCCCCGCGCCGCGCTGGATTCGGCCGTCGAGGCGGCGGTCAAGCGGATGGAGGGCCTGGACCCGGCCTCGCACACCGCCACCAAGCTGCGAGCCCGGGGCGCGGCCATCGCAGCAGTGCGGGCCGCCATCGAGGCCGAGATCACCCTGGAAGCCTATCAGAACCGACGCGTAGCCTAGCGGCGCGCGGCGCTCTATACGGCCCTCATGAGTTCGAGGCCGGTGCGCGACACCTACCGACACGGCAATCTTCGCGAGGCGGCGCTGGCCGCCGCGCGGGGCATGGTGGAGGCTGGCGGTCACGAGGCGCTGAGCCTGCGCAAGGTCGCCGAGGCGGCAGGCGTCGCCCACCGCTCGCTCTACGGCCATTTCGCCGACCGCGAGGCGCTGCTGGACGCGGCGGCCCAATCGGGGTTCGAGGACCTGGCCGCGCCGCTGGCGGCTGCGGATAGCCGGGCCGCCTTCGTCGAGGCCTATACCCGCTTCGCCCTGGCCAACCCGCGCCTCTATGACCTGATGCGCAGCCGCCCGCACGCGACGATGAAGCACAAGCCGCCGCTGCAAAAGGCTGTGCACCTTGGCATTGCCGAGGCCATGCGTCTGTTCGCCGATCCCCAAGCCTCCAAGGAAGCCAACCGGCGGGCGGTGATGAAGGTGCTGATCCTGCTGCACGGGGGCATCGCCCTGCACCGGTCGGGCATCCTGGACGTCCCGGGCGATGCAGGCCTGATCGCCGAACTACAGGCGATGATCGGCTAGCGCGCCGGCTCCCGGTCTGGCCAAGCCAGCTTCACCGCGATGGCCACGAAGATTACCCAGCGCAGGTCGTTCCAGGTGACCGCGATGCTCTCCGTCAGGGTGGTGAGCGTGTAGACGGCCAGGTACGGCAGGGCCAGATATGCCCCCTTGTGTCGGAACGCGGCGACGACCGCCGAGCCGAAGGACTGGGCCCAGAACAGGGTCCAGGCGGCCAGTCCGCTGTAGCCCAGGGCCAGCCACTGTTCGAGCCAGCTGTTGTGGGCGTGACGGGCGCGGAAACCGGCTTCCTTGGTGATCCAGGACAGGGCGCCCCGGCCGCTCTCATTGTCCCAGGTCGCGCCGTAGCCATAGCCGGTCCAGGGTCGCAGCTGGATCTGGTGATAGACTGCCGCCCAGATCTTGGTGCGACCGGTCAGGGTGGCGTCCTTGCCCAGCAGTCCCAGAAAGACGTCCGAGGCGAACAGCAGAAAGCCGGCGATGAACATCGCGCCGACCACGGCGGCGAAGGTGGCCATGACGCTCGAGGCCGGACCGCGCCGCACCAGCCAGACGAAGCCCAGCGCCATGGCCCCCAACATGAACGAGATCAGCGAGGTCTTGGAGGTCGAGCCCAGCACCAGCAGCAGGGTCAGCGCCGAAGCGCCCCACCACAGCCAGGCCCGGCGCGGGTTAAGCAGGGCGGCCGCCACACAGAGGCCAAAGCCCAGCGCCATGTTGCCGCCCAAGGCGTTCTTCTCGGGCCAGACCCCGCGCCAGGCTCCGGGGAAGAGCTCGGTCATCTTGCCGATGCTGGGCAGGCCGAAGATCAGCAGCAGGCACATCAGGCCCAGGATCAGGTAGGTCGTGGCGATGATCTCGGCCAGCCTTGGCCAGCTGTAGCGGGCCGCCAGAACCACCCCGGTCAGGGTCGTGGCGTAGAGGGCCACGATGCGGCGCATGGTCTGGTCCGGCGCGGCCGACCAGATCAGCGACACCGCCACGATGAACAGCAAGAGGATCAGGAAGGGCTGGCGTATCAACGCGCCCAGCGTGGCTCCCGGGGTCATCGACAGCAGCACGATGCCGCAGGCATAGGCCGGCAAGAACATGTCGCGGAGCAAGGCGGACTTCGACGTGTCGCCGACATTGCCGCCGGTCAGCAGGGTCATCCAGCCCTGGCTGTAGATCAGCAGGGCGAAGACCGCGAGGCAGAAGGCGCCGATGGTCCAGATGTCGATCCGCGGGCCGTAGCGGGCCGGCCCCGTCTGATGGGTCCTGGCCGCGGGATAGGTCACGGCAGAATGGCCTTCAGGAAGCCCGGCGCCTTGACCTCGGCCCGGTTGAAGAACAACCCGGCGCACCGCCCGCCCGCCGCATTGATGGCGTCGCGCAGCAGGCTTGGAGCCCGCACATCCGGCTGGTCTGCGGCGACCACCAGGATGGTCTGGTCCATGTAGGGTGCGACAGTGACGCCGGCCTGTGAACGGTCGGCGGCTGGGGCATCGACCACGATGATGTCGGCGTACTTGCGCAGGGCCGCCCAGTAGTCGCCGCTGGGCAGGATGTGCACCGCCTGCCGGCCCCGCAGCGCGTCGTTGCGGAAGCGGGTCACCCACCAGCGGTTCTCGCCCACGGCGTGGGCGACCAGGTAACGGGCGTCGGGCCAGGTCGAGCCGTCAGGAGCCTGCTGCGGCGGCTGGACGGTGAAGAAGGCCGAGCCGTCGGGGCTGGCGGAAACCGCGGCGCCGAGCTGGCCATACCGCTCGGGATCGGCGGCGATGGCGGCGGCCTGCGGCGAGGCGAACAGGTCCAGATCGACCAGCCAGACCTTGCGGCCGGCCCGGCGGGCGGCGAACCGGGCGAACTCGCGGGCGACCGTCGAGGTCCCCTCCCCGCGCCGGGCGGCGACGAACTGGATAACGCGCGGGCGTCCGGGCGCGGGGGCGCCCAGAGACGCCCACAGCTCACCCATCTCGACGTTCATATCCACCATTCGTCGAATCGCGCCGCGCTAAACACGGTCAGCTTACCGTTACCCAAAGAGTCCGTCCCGCACCGCGATGCCTCACCCCCTCCGTCAGGGGTGTTTCACCGGCGCTTGATCCCCGCCATGCCCAGCACCGGCAGGTCCAGGGTGCGCGAGGCCGAGGCCGGCGTCGGCAAGCCCGGCCGCAGGAACATCCGCACCAGGCCCGCGCACAGGGCCGCGAAGCCCGCGAACAGCAGGGCCAGGATCATCACCGGCTTGCGCAGGCTCTTGCCCGTCGAGGCCGCGGTCGCCCGCTCGACAATGCGGATATTGTCGCTGCTCTCCGAAGCGATCTGGCGAGCGGCGTCGTCCTGCTGAGCCTTGACCGTGTAGTCGCGGACATTGGTCTGGGCCAGGTCGCGGTCGCGGGTGATGGCCTGGAACTGCGGCTCCAGCGCCGCCAGCTTGAGCAGCCGGTCGTTGGCCTCGGTCGCCTGGCGGTCGTACTCGGCCTTGGACTGGCGCAGCGCCTCGACCTCGGCGGTGACCTGGACAATGTCGTTCTGCAGGGTCTGCCAGTTTGGGTTGGGGCCGATCCGCCGCCCGCCCTCGGCCGAGGTGCGGCCCGACTGCATGGCCCCTTCCAGCTGGGCGATCTGGGCGTCGATATCCTTGACCGTCTGGCTGTCGGGCAGATAGCGGCCCAGCAGATCCTCGCGCTGCACCTTCAAGGTCGCCAGCTTGGCCTGGGCAGTCGTGTCGGTGTCGACATAGAGGGGGACCTGGGCCGGGATGCCCGTCGCCTGGCGCTGCAGGGCGGCCAGGCGGGCCGTACGGTCCTGCAGCTGCCCTTCGGCGGCGTTGGACTGGGCCTCGGCCTGGGCCTGCATCTGGGTCAGCGAGGTCTTCTGGGCGGTGAAGTCGCCGATGTCGTTGGTGACCAGGAACTGCTGGTAGGCCGCGTCGGCCTCGTCGAGCTTGCCCTGGAACATCACCCGCTGGCGGTCCAGCGCCGACGAACTGGGCTGGGTCAGCACCGTGCGGCGGTAGAGCAGATACTGTTCCAGCAGGGTGTTGAGCACCTTGGCGGCGACCGCCGGGTCCTCATTTTCATAGGTCAGATTGACCACCGGGCTGTCGGGGGCGGACTCGATCTTCAGGTCCTTGCCCATGCCTTCGACAGCCTTAGCCATCAGGGCCTGCTTTTCCGGCACGCTGGCGGCGTCGTACTTGGCGGCCAGGGCAGGCGCGATAATCCCCAGCCCGACCTTGCGAATGGTCATTTCGCGCAGCGGCGCGCTGCCCAGAATCTGAGTCTCGGACTGCACCACGCTGTTGACGTCCGGCACCGCGCCGCGGGCGGCGTCGCCGGCCAGGGGCTCGTAGACATATTCCTGGCCCAGCTGGATCAGCAGGCTGGAATGGGCCGGATAGGCCTTCTTCAGGGTGAAGGCGAAACCCAGGCCCGCGATGAAGATGAACAGGAAGATCGAGGCCATCAAATAGCGTTCGCGCCAGAGCAGGGTCACGAAGTCGCTGGGCGCATAGCGCGGCCGGGCGGCCCAGTCGGCGTTTGCCGACGAGTCGTGGCCTACCATGGTCCAGCTTTGGGCGGTCATAAGGGCTCGGCGATTCCCGGAGTCTTCCAGCTGCCGCCACCCTGGCTTGCCGTCATTAACGCTCCGTTACCCATTCTCCTTAACGTTTGCGAACCATGAGCCGCCCCGCCCGCCTGATCCTTGCTCTGCTGCTGGCCTGCGCCGGCAGTTCGGAAGCGGCCGGCCTGCGCTGGCCCGGCTATAACCCCGGCGCGGCCCCGGCTTCACCCGGCCAGACTCCGGAAGCTACCCCGCCCCAGGCCCCCGATCGGCCCGGCGCCTTTGCCGACATCGGCTATTCGGACTGGAGCGACAGCGAGCCGGAATATCGCCTCTACCCGGGCGACGAGCTGGAGGTGACCGTCCCCTCGGCGCCGGAGTTGAACAAGACCGTTACCGTCCAGCCTGACGGGCGGATTTCGATGCCGCTGATTTCGCCGGTGATGGCCGCCGATCGCAGCGTGCCGCAGCTGCAGGACGCGCTGACCGGCGCCTATGCCAGCCAACTGCGGCGGCCGCAGGTGTCGGTGTCGGTCAAGACCGCTCAGCCGCTGAAGGTGTTCGTGTTCGGGGAAGTCGACAAATCGGGCGTCTACGACATGCCCGGCGACATCAACGCGCTGCAGGCGGTCGTCCTGGCGGGCGGCTTCAAGACCAGCGCCCGCAGCCGCAAGGTGGTGGTGATCCGGCGCGGTCCCGGCGGTACGGCGATGGCGCGGACCGTGGACCTTTCCCTGAAGAACCCGGCGGGCGGCGACTTCGTGCCCCTGCGCCGATTCGACGTGGTCTTCGTGCCCCGCAGCAGCGTCGCTGAGCTGGGCGTCGCCATGGGGCAGTTCCGCGACCTGCTGCCGATCCAGTTCAGCTACGCGATCAACGGACTGACCAAGTAGCGGCCGGCCAAATAGCGGCCGGCAAGCTCCAGCGCGCTCAGGTCATCCCCTAGGCGCGGGCCAGCCACTCGCGGGCGGCTTTCTGGGCTTCGGCGACGTCTTCCGACGCCATCTCGGCGCTGATTTCCTTGCGGTAGACGCGGGCCTCGAGAGAGCCGCGCATGGCCGCGAGATTGAACAGCATGTGGGCCGAGACATAGTCCAGCGGCGCCCCGCCCTGACCGGTCGAATAGAGCAGCCCCATGCGGAACAGCTCGTCGCCCGACGTATCGGGACCCGGGAGCGGCATCGGAGGCGTCATCGCCTCCATTTCCATAACCATCGACATGACCATCTTCCCCTCTGGGCGCCCGTTCTGGGCGTTCGTCATGTCACGATGAAAGGGCTCCAGGCATGAAAGCAGGGTTAATCGAAACGGCCCTCAACAGAAAAACGCATGAGAAAAACGCTATTGTTTGTCGCGGCTTAGCAATCAGGCAAGGTTTCGGTCACGCCTGATTCACCGATGCTACCGGGCCGTTACGAAGCGGTTGGCGAACCGTTAGCGGCCCTGGCGGACCGGTGCGGGTTGTTAAGAGGTAGGGCGGCGGAACAGCCTTCCTGACGGGCGCGTTCAGCTTGGGTTCAGGCCCTGCGATTCATCCTTAAGGCCTGTCGAGGGACTTAAAGGCGGCCGACCTCCTGGCTGGAATCGGTCGCATCATTACAGGAGGACGTGCTTTGAAGCGTCTGATTTTGACCATTGCCAGCATCGCCTGTGTGGCCGGGCCCATGGTGGTCTCGGCGACCGACGCCAGCGCTCAGCAGCGCTGGGATCGCCGTGACGACCGGCGCTATGACCGCCGCGACGACCGTCGTGATGACCGGCGGGACGACCGCCGCGATGACCGCCGCTGGGATGACCGGCGCGGCGACAACCGCGGCTGGGACGGCAACCGCTACAACGGCTACTACTACAACAATCGCTGGGCCTACGGCCCGCCGCCGCAGAGCTACTACGGCAACCCGGGCTATCGTCCCGGCTACGCCTCCTGGCGTCGCGGCGCCTACCTGCCGGGCTCGTATCGCAGCCGCGGCTATGTGGTCTACGACTACGGCCGCTATCGCCTGCGCGCGCCGCCGCGCGGCTACTACTGGTACCGCGTCAACAACGACTATCTGCTGGCCGCCATCGCGACGGGCCTGATCTACGAGGTGATCGCCAACAGCAACGGTGGCTACGGCTACTAGCTAGCCGCCTCCAGACACTGCCGAGAACGCCCCGTGGGAAACCACGGGGCGTTTTTCGTTACTCGACGCCCAGCTTGGCCTTGAGGATGGCGTTGACCGAGCCCGGATTGGCCTTGCCGGCCATTTCCTTCATCACCTGGCCGACGAACCAGCCGATGGCCTGGGGCTTGGCCTTCACCGCCTCGGCCTGGCCGGGATTGGCGGCGATCAGCCGTTCGACCACAGCCTCGATGGCGCCGGTATCGCTGACCTGAACCAGGCCGCGTTTTTCGACGATAGCGGCCGGGTTCCCCTCGCCCGCCCACATGAAATCGAAGACCTCACGGGCGATCTTGGAAGAGACGACCCCATCCTCGATCAGCTTCACCAGACCGGCGATGTCGGCCGGCGGGATCGGCGAGTCGGCGATGTCGTGACCGTCCTTGGCCAGGGCGCCCAGCAGGCCGTTGATAGTCCAGTTGGCCACCAGCTTGGCGTCGCGCCCGACCACCGCCTGCTCGAAGAAGGCGGCGCGGGCGGCGTCGGCGATCAGCACGCCGGCGTCATAGGGGCTGAGGCCATACTGGCTCTGCAGCCGGGCCTTCTTGGCGTCGGGCAGTTCCGGCAGGCCGGCTTCCAGTTCCTTGACCCAGGCGGGATCCAGTTCCAGCGGCAACAGGTCGGGATCGGGGAAGTAGCGGTAATCGAGCGCCTCTTCCTTGGACCGCATAGAGCGGGTCTCGCCTTTGGTGGGGTCGAAAAGGCGGGTCTCCTGGATGATCTTGCCGCCATCTTCCAGCACCTCAATTTGCCGGCGCGCCTCGTACTCGATGGCCTGCTGGATGTAGCGGTAGGAGTTGACGTTCTTGATCTCGCAGCGCGTGCCCAGGTGCTTGAAGCTGCCGGTCTCGCGGAACTTCTCGTAGTCGCCGGGACGGCAGACCGAGACGTTGACGTCGGCCCGCATGTTGCCCTTTTCCAGGTCGCCGTCGCAGCTACCGACGGCGATCAGGATGGCCCGCAGCTTTTTCACATAGGCGGCAGCCTCCGCCGAGGTGCGCATGTCGGGCCGCGAGACGATCTCCATCAGCGCCGTGCCCGCCCGGTTCAGGTCGACATAGCTGGCATTGGGATCCAGGTCGTGGATCAGCTTGCCGGCGTCCTGCTCCAGGTGCAGCCGCTCGATGCGGACCGTAAAGGTCTCGCCGTTGTCGTGCTCGACGATCACCTCGCCCTCGCCGACGATCGGCTGGTCGAACTGGCTGATCTGATAGCCCTGCGGCAGGTCCGGATAGAAGTAGTTCTTGCGGTCGAACCGGCTCTTCAGATTGATCTTCGCCTTGAGGGCAAGACCAGTCCGCACCGCCTGCTCCACGCAATAGCGGTTCAGCACCGGCAGCATGCCGGGCATGGCGGCGTCGACCAGGCTGACCTGCTGGTTGGGGCCCGCGCCGAAGCCGACCCTGGCCGAGGAGAACAGCTTGGACTGCGAGGAAACCTGGGCGTGGACCTCAAGCCCGAGGACGATTTCCCAGGGGCCGGTGCGGCCTTGGATTGTCTTGCCCGGAATTTCCTTGGATGCGTCGCTCATCACCACCACCGCTCAGCTTTGGCCCTGAAGCCCGCCGCATCTTCCAGCGCCCCGGCTACCGAGAACACCGTGCCTTCATCCAGCGCCCGGCCGATAAGCTGCAGGCCGAGCGGCAGGCCCTGGGCGTCGAGGCCCGCGGGGATGCTGATCGACGGCAGGCCGGCCAGGTTGGTCGTCACCGTGAAGACGTCATTGAGATACATGGCTACCGGGTCAGCCTGACGCTCGCCCAGCGCGAAGGCGGCCGAGGGGGCGGTCGGGGTCAGCAGGACGTCGCAGGTCTGCCAGGCCTGGTCGAAGTCGTCGGCGATGCGTTGCCGGACCCGCTGGGCCTTCAGGTAGTAGGCGTCGTAATAGCCGGCCGACAGCACATAGGTGCCGATCAGGATGCGGCGCTGGACCTCCTTGCCGAAGCCCTGGGCCCGGGTCTGCTCATAGGTCTCGGTCAGGTTGGCGCCGTTGACCCGCAGGCCGTAGCGCATGCCGTCATAGCGGGCCAGGTTCGAGGAGGCCTCGGCCGGGGCCACGATGTAGTAGGTCGGCAGGGCGTACTTGGTGTGGGGCAGCGAGACGTCGACGATCTCGCAGCCGGCGGCCTTGAGCCAGGCAATGCCGTCGGCCCACAGCTTCTCGATCTCGGCCGGCATGCCGTCGACCCGATATTCCTTGGGAATCCCGACCCGCAGCCCCTTGATCGACTTGCCGACGAAGGACGCGAAGTCCGGGACCGGCTCGTCCAGGCTGGTGGAGTCCTTGGCGTCGTGGCCCGACATCGAGGTCAGCAGGATGGCGGCGTCCTCGACCGTCTTGGCGATCGGCCCCGCCTGATCGAGCGAGGAGGCGAAGGCCACCACGCCCCAGCGCGAGCAACGGCCATAGGTCGGCTTGATGCCCACCGTGCCGGTGAAGGCGGCCGGCTGGCGGATGGAGCCGCCAGTGTCGGTGGCGGTGGCGCCCAGACAGAGGTCCGCGGCGACGGACGCGGCCGAGCCGCCGGACGAGCCGCCGGGAGTCAGGCTCTGGTTGCCCCCCTTGATCTTCCAGGGGTTCACGACCGGTCCAAAGGCGCTGGTCTCGTTGGACGAGCCCATGGCGAACTCGTCCATGTTCAGCTTGCCCAGCATCACCGCCCCGTCGCGCCACAGCTGGCTGGTGACGGTGGATTCGTACTGCGGCTTGAAGTCGCCCAGGATCTTGGAGGCGGCGGTGGCGCGGACGCCCTCTGTGCAGAACAGGTCCTTGATGCCCAGCGGCGCGCCTTCCAGAGCCCCGGCCGTTCCGGCGGCGATCCGGGCGTCGGAGGCCTTGGCCATCTCGAGGGCCTTCTCAGGCGTTTCCAGGACAAAGGCGTTCAGGACGCGGGCGGCCTCGACGGCCTCGATGTGGGCCTGGGTGATCTCGACGGCGGAAAACTGGCGGGCCTTCAGGCCGTCCAGGGCGGCCTTCAGCGTCAGGGCGGTAAGCTTGGACATGACTATTCCACCACCTTGGGCACGATGAAGAAGCCGTCCGTGGTGCGCGGCGCGTTGGCCAGCACCCTGGAGGCGTCGCCACCATCCACGACGACATCGTCGCGCAGCGGCAGGGCTCTGGCCACCACCGAGGTCATCGGCTGGACGCCATCGGTATCGACTTCCTGGAGCTGCTCGATCCACTGCATGATGTCGTTCAGCTCCTTGGCCATCGGCTCAAGGGCGTCTTCCGAGACAGCAATGCGGGCGAGGCGCGCGACCTTGCGCACATCCTCGGCGTCGATGGCCATGGCGGCCTCCTTTCGTTCGGGCTGGGGTTACCCGCCCCACCCGCTCTTTGACAAGCACTCTCGCGGCGCGTAGCCGCCAAAGGCATGGCAGTCTTCGAAATTTCAGAGTTTGCGGCCCAATTGCCGCCCTATGCCGCCCTGGCCGGCCTGGATCTGGGCGAAAAGACCATCGGCGTGGCGATGAGCGACATCACCCGCGCGATCGCCACCCCGCTCGAGACGATCCGCAAGACCAAGTTCACCGACGACGCCAAGGCGCTGTTCAAGCTGATGGAGGGCCGGGGCGCGGTGGGGATCATCATCGGACTGCCGGTCAACATGGACGGCACCGAAGGGCCTCGCTGCCAGTCGGTGCGGGCGTTCGGGCGCAACCTGCTGCGGCTCAAGGACCTGCCCATCGCCTTCTGGGACGAGCGGCTGTCGAGCGCCGCCATCAACCGTGTGCTGATCGACGAGCACGACGCCACCCGCAAGCGGCGGGGCGAAGTGGTGGATAGGATGGCGGCCGGTTGGATCCTGCAGGGTGCGCTCGATCGGATGCGGCCCTAAAGCTACTCGACGACTCCTCTCCCCTCGCCTATGAGGGCGGCTCATGACGACAGCCCTGGGTCTTGAAGACGTCCGCGCCCGGACCTTCCCTTTCCCGCACCGTCATTTCATTTCCGCCGCTGATCTCAACGCTGTCCAGGCCGCCGAGCTGCTGGAGCTGGCCGATGGCTTCGTCGACCTGAACCGCCAGACGTCAAAGAAGCTGGACCTGCTCAAGGGCCGGACGGTGATGAACCTGTTCTTTGAGGCATCGACCCGGACCCAATCCAGCTTCGAACTGGCCGGCAAGCGGCTGGGCGCCGACGTGGTCAATATGAGCCCGCGCTCCTCCTCAATGAGCAAGGGCGAGACCCTGATCGACACGGCGGTGACGCTCAACGCCATGCAGCCGGACCTGCTGGTGGTGCGTCACGCCTCGTCCGGCGCCGCCTCTCTGCTCTCGCAGAAGGTCGGCTGCAGCGTCATCAATGCCGGCGACGGCCAGCATGAACACCCGACCCAGGCGCTGCTCGATGCGCTGTCGATGCGCCGGGCGTTCGGGCGGGTCTCGGGCCTGACCGTGGCGATCTGCGGCGATGTCATGCACAGCCGGGTGGCGCGCTCGAATGTCAGCCTGCTCAATACCTTGGGCGCGACCGTTCGCCTGGTCGGGCCGCCCACCCTCATCCCGGCGGGAGCAGACCGTTGGGGGGCGGAAGTCCATCACGACATGCGCAGCGGCATCGCCGGCGTGGACGTAGTCATGATGCTGCGCCTGCAGCTGGAACGAATGCAGGGGGCCCTTGTCCCCTCTGCCCGCGAGTATTTCCGCTTCTGGGGCCTGGACCGCGAAAGGCTGGCTGCCGCCGCCCCGGGCGCCAAGGTTATGCACCCGGGCCCGATGAACCGTGGCGTCGAGATCGACTCGGACGTCGCTGATGACCCCGAAATCAGCCTGATCCAGAACCAGGTCGAGATGGGGGTCGCGGCCCGCATGGCGGTGCTGGCCTCGCTGGCCGCCCGGTTGGAGAACAGGGCATGAGCCGGCCGCTGGCCTTCATCAACGCGCGGCTGGTCGACCCCGAGAGCGGCTATGACGGCCCAGGCGGGCTGGTGGTCACTCAAGGCTCTATTGCCGAAGTTCGTAAAGGCAACGATTTCCAGGGCTTGTCGGATGATCTTCAGATCATCGACTGCAACGGCGCCATGCTGGCTCCAGGCCTGGTCGACCTACGGGTCAAGACTGGCGAGCCCGGTTCGGAGACCAAGGAGACCCTGAAATCGGCCGCGCGCGCCGCCGCGGCGGGCGGGGTGACATCGATCGTGGTCCAGCCTGACACCAACCCGGCCATCGACGATCCGTCCGTCGTCGACTTCATCCTGCGCCGGGCCCGCGACATCGAGCTGGTGCATGTCTATCCCGCCGGGGCGGCGACCAAGGGGCTGGAAGGCAAGCAGATGGCCGAGATCGGCCTGATGCGCGACGCCGGCTGCGTCTACGTCACCGACGTCGACCGGCCCATCGTCGATTCCAAGGTCATGCGGCGCCTGCTGAGCTATGCCGCCAGCTTCGGCATGCTGGTCGCCCACCGCCCGGCCGATCCGTGGCTGTCGGCCGGCGCCGCCGCTACCGAGGGCGAGTTCGCCGCCCGGCTGGGCCTGCCCTCCGTTCCCACTGTGGCCGAGCGCATCATGCTGGAGCGTGACCTGGCGCTTTGCGAACTGACCGGCGCCAGGCTACTGGCCGACCAGATCACCTGCGCGGCGGGGCTGGAGAGCCTGCGGCGCGGCAAGGACCGCGGCGCCCGGGTCTGGGCCAGCGCCTCGATCAACCACCTCAGCTTCAACGAGCTGGATATCGGCGACTACCGCACCTTTGCCCGCCTGGACCCGCCCCTGCGGCACGAGGACGACCGTCAGGCGCTGATCGAGGGCCTGTCCGACGGCCTGATCGACATCGTGGTGTCGGCCCACACCCCGGCTCCCGCCGAAGACAAGCGCCTGCCGTTCGACGAGGCCGCCCCCGGCGCCATCGGACTGGAGACCCTGTTGCCGGCCCTGCTGGCCTTCCACCACGACGAGCGCATCCCGCTGGTCAAGCTGATCCGCGCCGCCACCCTGGCCCCCGCCCAGCTCCTGGGGCTGAAGACCGGCCGGCTGACCACCGGCGCCCCGGCTGACCTGGTGCTCTGCGACCTGGGCGCGCCGCTGATCGTCGACGCCGACCGGCTGATCTCGAAATCCAAGAACTCGCCGTTCGACGGCCGGCGTCTGCAGGGTCAGGTCCTGATGACCTTGGTCGACGGCCGGATCGTGCACAGGGCGAGAGAGTAGCTCGCCCTTTCCAGGGGTTGACCCAACCCCTCCGGCAGACAACCTTGCTGGCCACTAGAGCAGGATGAAATCAGGCGGCTTCGCCTGATTTCTGAATCCTGCTCGTCGAATGAAAGAGTTAGAGCGGGTTGCGGGCGGAAAACCGCTTCGCACTTTTCCTCAACCCGCTCCAGCAGTCTGGGGAAACGTCTTGGAATCATTGGCCGGCGTCGCCGTTCTCACACTCCTGATCGTAATCGTCGGCGGCTATCTGCTGGGCTCTATTCCCTTCGGGATGATCGCCACGCGGCTGGGCGGGGCGGGCGATATCCGGCAGATCGGCTCGGGTAATATCGGCGCGACCAATGTTCTGCGCACCGGCCGACGTGACCTGGCAGCCATCACCCTGCTGGGCGATGCACTGAAAGGCGCGCTGGCGGTCGTGCTGGCCGGCGCTCTGACCAACGGAACGCCTGCCGCCATGGCCCTGGCGGGCGGCGCGGCCTTCATCGGCCACCTGTTTCCAGTCTGGTTGAAGTTTCGGGGCGGCAAGGGCGTGGCGACCTTCTATGGCGTGCTGTTCGCCATTGCCTGGCCGGTCGGCGTGCTGGCGGGCCTGACCTGGCTGGCCATGGCGGCCCTCTTCCGCATCTCCTCGCTGGCGGCCCTGACCGCCGCGGCCCTGGCTCCGCTGTTCGTGTTCGCCACCGACGGTCTGGGCGCGCCCAACCACGAGAAATACCCGGTCATCCTGCTGACCCTGGTCATGGCGGTGCTGATTTTCATACGCCACCACGAGAACATCGGCCGCCTGCTCAAGGGCCAGGAGCCGCGCATCGGGGGCAGCAAAGGCGCCCCGCCCGCCGCCTAGATGGGCTCTGGAAGATCATTGGGGCGCCCGCTCACCGATGACCAGCGGCGCGACTGGCTGCGGCTGGCGCGGACCGAAACCATCGGCGCCGTTGCTTTCGACCAGCTGATCACCCGGCATGGCGACGCCAGTACAGCGCTGCAGACGCTGCCGAGCCTGGCCCGCCGCGCCGGCCGCGACGCGCCCCTGGGCATTCCATCCCCCGCCCATATCGAGGCCGAACTGGAAACCGGCCGGCGGTTGGGGGCCAGGCTGATCGCCTGTGTCGAGCCTGGCTTTCCCGCCCTGCTGGCGGCGCTTGATCCGCCCCCGCCCCTGATCTGGGCGCTGGGACGGGCGGAATTGCTGGAGCGGCCCGGAATCGCCATCGTCGGCGCCCGCGTCGCCTCGGCGGCCGGCCAGCGGTTCGCCCGCACCCTGGCGTCGGATCTGGGCCGCGCCGGCCAGCTTATCGTCTCAGGCATGGCGCGCGGCATCGACGCGGCGGCCCATGAAGGCGCGATGGCGACCGGAACCGTGGCGGTGCTTGGCGGCGGTGTCGCCGATATCTATCCGCCGGAGAACCGTGGACTCTATGATCGTCTGATCGCCGAGGGCTGCGTGGTCTCGGAACGCCCGCCAGGCTATCGCGCCCAGGCCCGCGACTTCCCCCGCCGCAACCGCATTATTGCCGGCCTCAGCCGGGCCGTCGTTGTCGTCGAGGCCGAGCTGCAATCCGGCTCACTGATCACCGCCCGCCTGGCCGCTGAACAGGGCCGCGAAGTGCTGGCCGTGCCCGGTTCACCGCTGGATCCCCGTTCGCGCGGAACCAACAACCTGCTGCGGCAGGGCGCGGCCCTTTGCGAAGGCGCTGACGATGTGATGCGGACGCTCGACACCTTGCCCGGGCTGGGCGAGCCGGAACGCGCGCCGCCCATACCTTTCACCGATGAGCCGTCGGCCGCGCTTCGCGAACGCCTGGCCGAACTTCTATCGCCCACCCCCATCAGCCGGGACGAACTGGTCCGGGCCACCGGCGCGCCGGCGGGCGAGGTCATGGCGGCCTTGCTGGAGCTGTCGCTGGCCGGCCGGGCGGAGCTGATGCCCGGCGGGTTCGCGGTGACGGGTTAGGTGTTTACCACCACGCTCAGCACCGGCGGGCGGCGCATCCAGCCGCGGGCAAGGTCAAGGTAGAACTGGGCGTCTTGCCTGGTGACCGCCTTGCAGGACGCAATCTGCTTGTCCGTACCGCCATTGCGGCGGCAAAGACGGATGTCCTGGCGTCCGTCACGCAGGCATTCCACGGCGCTGGCGGCGGCATAATAGAGCTTGGCCGGCGGCACGCGGGCGCGGCTGTCCTCGCGGGTCAGCAGGCGGAAATAGCGGTTGAGCAGCCGCCGTTCCGGGGCCGTGAAATCGACCCGGTCCAGGCCGTCGAGCTCCAGTTCGTCGTCGAACCCTTTGATCTGCGCCACAGCTTCCAACATGGAATTCACGTCCCCTTCTCCGACTGCGGCGAGCATCATCCAATTCGCTCGGAGGGGGGTCCCGTAAGTCTACGGGGGGCGCCTTCTCTACGGGGGTAGGATCCCGTAGAGGCGCATCAAAGGCCTGAAATTACGGACTATTTTTTCTTCGACAGACCCATGCTCGGTCAAGTCGAGCCGATTTCGGGCACAACGTGCGAGCGGAGCCGACCGTTTTAGAGCAGGCCGTCGCGGACGGCGATAATGGCGGCCTGGGTGCGTCGCTTGACGCCCAGACGGCGGCAGGCGTTGTCCAGGTGTTCGTCCACGGTGCGAGGACTGAGGCCCACGATGGCGGCGATATCCCAGCTGCTCTTGCCCTGCGCCGCCCAGCGCAGGCATTCCAGCTGTCGCTCGGTCAGCGGGCTGGGTCCGGCCTCTCCGGTGGAGAAGGCGGCGGCCAGCCGTGCCGGGTCGGGTGCGGAAGGCAGGCCAAGCCGGTCGGCCAGGCGACCCCAGAAGGCCCGCATCGCATCGACGCGCGCCTGGCCAAGGAAGGGCAGAAACCAGAAGGGCCCCTCGGGCCCCAGCGGTTTCGCCTTCGGATTATCCGTCGAAACGCCGGCCACCTCAGCCGACAGCAGCTCCACCCCATAGGCGAATACCCGCGTTGGCCCTTTGGGCAGCGCCAGGCGCCGGCGGCGCGCTTCCTGATAGGCTTTTTCCGCCCCATAGCGGTCCACCAGCGCGTCAACCTGTGAGCGCACGGCGCGGTGGAAGTCGCGGTTCAGACTGAGACTAATGACCCCCTCCCCTGTCGCAAGAATATGAGCGACTTTCGCACCATGGGTAGCACAGGTTAAGTGGTTTGGATGAGTGAACTTGCCGTCATGCCGACAGGCGCGACAATTTGGAGGGCCGCCGCGTGGCGCTGATTGTCTACTACTTGGTGCTGCTGCTGATCACCTCCTACGCCATCGCCACCGGCGGGCGCTACGAGCGCTACATCGGCGGGATGATGATCCTCGGCTCCCTGGCGGCGACCACCACCCAGAAACTGACTCACAACGCCGTTCCGCTGTCGATGCTGACCCTCGTCGATCTGGCCCTTGTCAGCGGCCTGATGTGGATCACCTGGCGATATCGACGGCCCTGGGTCTGGGTGATCGTGGCCGTGCAGACGTTGGTCTTTCTGATCGATGTGAGCCAGCTTTGCGGCGTCCTGTTCACGCCACGCGCCTATTCCAACATCCAGGCGCTGTTGACCTATCTCCAGGTCGCCACCCTAGGCAGTGGCGTGCTCTGGCGGGTCTACGGCCCCCCCGCCGCGCCGCCCGACACCCCACCGATTCAAGGTTAACCCGTAGGTTCACGGGTTGAGAGAATCCGGCCCGACAGCGGCCAATCGCATCTCCTTGTGGAGATGCGAAAATGAACAAGCAAATTGTTGCCCAAGACGTTGCCGACCACCTTGGCGAGGCCGAACTGGCGATCGCCCAGAGCCTGGCCAAGACCGCCAAGCTGCTTGAGGCCATGGTTATGGCCCAGGGTCAGCTGAACCTGTCCGCCGTCGCCGTCGATCCGGTGATGCGCCGCGTGACCAGCGCGTTGGCCACCTTGGGCCAGGCGCATGGCGAACTGACCGCCGCGCACAACCGTATGGATCAGATCCAGAAGCGTTTGGACATCCGTCCGATTGCCATCGGCGGGTTGGACAAGGACGACGGACCAGACGTGCCGCCCCACGGCGCCCTGCGTGATTGGAGCCCCGAACGCCCCTCGCATCAGCTCCCGGCCTGACAGGCCAGCCCGGTGAAAAATACCGCCGCCCCCTTGAAAAAGGGGGCGGCGTTTCGACGTCCGGACGGCATCTCTCCGGCTATCCGTTGACAGAGACCCTACCCCACCCCCACTTTCCGGCCTCGCTCGAACGGCGAATTTCCCGCCGACGCACCGTTTAGAGACCGCCGGACTGCATGAACCTCGTCATCGTTGAGAGCCCCGCCAAGGCCAAGACCATCAACAAATACCTCGGCCCTGGTTTCACGGTTCTGGCGTCGTACGGCCACGTCCGCGACCTGCCCTCCAAAGACGGCTCGGTCCGCCCGGACGAAGACTTCGCCATGAGCTGGGAGGTCGACGCCAAGGCCGCCAAGCGGCTGAACGACATTGCCGACGCCGCCAAGGGCGCCAGCAAGATCATCCTGGCCACCGACCCCGACCGCGAGGGTGAGGCGATCAGCTGGCATGTGCTCGAGGTCCTGAACCGCAAGAAGGCGACCAAGGGCGCCGAGATTCAACGGGTCACCTTCAACGCCATCACCAAGTCCTCGGTGCTGGAGGCCATGGCCAATCCACGCCAGATCGACATGGAGCTGGTCGACGCCTACCTGGCCCGGCGGGCCCTGGACTATCTGGTCGGCTTTACCCTGTCCCCGGTGCTGTGGCGCAAGCTGCCCGGCTCGCGCTCGGCCGGCCGGGTGCAGTCGGTGTCGCTGCGGCTGATCGTCGACCGCGAGCTGGAGATCGAGCGCTTCAAGACCCAGGAATACTGGACTGTCGAGGCCGATGTCTCGGCCGGCGCCGAGCCCTTCCTCGCTCGTTTGGTCAAGAGTGAGGGCAAGCGCCTCACCAAGTTCGACCTGGGCAACGAAGAGACCGCGACCGCGGCCAAGGCCGCCGTGCAGGCCGCGACCTTCAAGGTGACCTCGGTCGAGAAGAAGCCGGCCCGGCGCACCCCGCCGCCGCCCTTCACCACCTCGACCCTGCAGCAGGAAGCCTCGCGCAAGCTGGGCTTCTCGGCCCAGCGCACCATGCAGGCGGCGCAGAAGCTGTACGAGGGCATCGACATCGGCGGCGAGACCGTCGGCCTGATCACCTACATGCGGACCGACGGCGTGCAGACCACGCCCGAGGCGCTGGACGAGGCCCGCGCGGTCATCAAGGGCCTCTACGGGGCCGAATACGTTCCCGAGACGGCCCGCCTCTACAAGACCAAGGCCAAGAACGCCCAGGAGGCCCACGAGGCCATCCGCCCCACCGCCTTGGGCCGCAATCCCGGCTCGCTGCGGCTGGAGAGCGACCTGGGCCGGCTCTACGAGCTGATCTGGAAGCGGATGATCGCCTCGCAGATGGAGGCCGCGCGTATTGAGCGGACATCCGTGGAGCTCGACAGCGCCGACGGCCGCACCGCCCTGCGCGCCACCGGCCAGGTGGTGCTCTTCCCCGGCTATCTCAGCGTCTATGAGGAAGGCCGCGACGACGCGGATGACGAAGACTCGGCCCGCCTGCCGATCATCAAGGAGGGCGCCGACGCCCGGGTGATCGCCGCCCGCGCCGACCAGCACTTTACCGAGCCGCCCCCGCGCTATTCGGAAGCCAGCCTGGTCAAGAAGATGGAAGAACTGGGCATCGGCCGGCCATCGACCTACGCCTCGATCCTGACGGTGCTGCGCGACCGCGCCTATGTCCGCATGGACAAGAACCGCTTCATTCCCGAGGACAAGGGCCGGCTGGTCACCGCCTTCCTGGAAGAGTTCTTCAAGCGCTATGTCGAGTACGATTTCACCGCCGCGCTGGAGGAGAAACTCGACCTGGTCTCGGACGGCAAGCTGGACTGGAAGGTGCTGCTGCGTGAGTTCTGGACCCAGTTCCAGGGCTCGGTGGCCGACATCGGCGAGCTGCGCACCAGCCAGGTGCTGGACGCCCTCAACGAGAGCCTGGGCCCGCACATCTTCCCGGTCCGGGAAGACGGCGCCGACCCGCGCACCTGCCCGACCTGCGGCACGGGGCGCCTGAGCCTGAAGACCGGCAAGTTCGGGGCCTTCATCGGCTGCTCCAACTATCCCGAATGCCGCTTCACCCGCCCGATCGCCCAGCCCGACGGCGAGGGCGAGGCCGCCGCCGAGGGCGACCGCGAGCTGGGGGTGAACCCCAAGACCATGCAGACGGTCTGGCTGAAGGTCGGGCGCTTTGGCCCTTACGTTGAAGAAGCCGCTGACAAGCCCAAGCGCGCCAGCCTGCCCAAGGGCTGGCCGCCGGCCACCATGGACATCGACAAGGCCCTGCGCCTGCTGAACCTGCCTCGCGAGGTCGGCGTCCACCCCGAGGACGGCAAGGTCATTCTCGCGGGCATCGGCCGCTATGGCCCCTACGTCCAGCACGACGGCCTCTACGCCAACCTGGAGAGCGAGGACGAGGTGTTCGACGTCGGCCTCAACCGCGCTGTTACGGTCCTGGCGGAAAAACGCGCCGGCCGCGGCGCCGGCGGCCGCGCAGCCGCAACGGCCTTGGCCGACCTCGGAGCCCACCCGGCGGACGGCGCGCCAATCCGCGTGCTGTCGGGGCGCTTCGGCCCCTACATCAAGCACGGCGACACCAACGCCAACGTGCCCAAGGGCAAGGACCCGGCGAGCGTGACGCTGGAAGAAGCCGTGGCCCTGCTGGCCGAACGCGAAGCCAAGGGCGGCGGCAAGAAGAAGCCGGCGCGCAAGGCGGCGGCGAAAAAGCCGGGGGCTGCCAAGAAGCCGGATGCGATGACGGCCAAGACGGTGAAGGCGAAGAAGCCGGCGGCGAAGAAGAAGGCTCCTGCGAAGAAGAGGCCCGCCTGACGCGGCTAGAAGCCCTTCCCCCGCCAGCGGAGGAAGGGCTAGGTTCTCGGTATGCGCCTGACGCCCGTCGTCTGCTTGACTGCCCTGGCCTTCTTCTTCGCCGCCTTGACGGCGGCGAAGGCCTGCACGCCGTCCGAACCAGATCCGACGGGAGCGGCGTTGGACGCCCGGCGCGAGGCGGTGATGGAGCCCAATGTCTGGCTGACGGCGCGCCAGGCCACCGATATCCTCATCGCCCACGCCGAATTCAGCGATGCGCCGGAAACCGACGTGCCGTCGCGCTATCGGGGCCTGAACCATCAGGCCGGCCTCACCGACCTTCGCCCAGTCCGCTACGCCTTCGTGGTCGACCGGGTCATCAAGGGCGATCCGCCTCCGCGCGTCGACTTCCAGCCGCCGCCGATCCTGATGTCATACCGTGGCCTGGCCAACACCTGGACAACGCGCTGGAATTCGGAGTTCCAGAGCTTCCATCTCGCGCGGTCCGACCGTGAGTTCTGGCGCCTGGGGCGGGGCGGTCTGGGATCGATTTCCGGTCCCGGAGACTGCAGCGACCAGATCGCCTTCGAGCCGGGACAATCCTACCTGATCGCCCGCGATGCGGCTGGCGTCATGTTGATGGCCGAACCGCTCGACGAAAACGACCCGCTGCCGGATGCGGTGGCGGAGTTCGTCGCAGACCCGGCCGCGCCGCCCTACTACGGCATGACGGTGACCGACTATCTGACCCTGCCGGGCGGATTGCTGCGGGTCGCAATTGCGAGCTGTGACCCCATTGCCGTGAAGATCCTGGAAGTCCTCAAGGACGAGTCGCCCCTGATCGGCGAGACGGTGCCGTTCAATGAAGACGGTCCGGGCCTCAGTAAGCAGACCTGCCGCGTCGGGCGGCAATACCTCCTGGAGGGCGTGCTGGCCCCGGACGGACTTCACCCGATCGACGACGGCTGGGTGACGTTCGACGACAGCTATATCGGCCTGCGCTTCACCGGGCCAAAGCGGATGCGGCTGGAGGACGTGCGGCGGATCGCCGAGGCGACATCGCTGTTGGGAAGTCCCGCCCGGAAGGGCGGCTGAGGCGAAATCGGCATGAAACGCAATAAGGCGACACCGCCGGCACTCGCGCCTTTGAGCCGGCCCGCGTGATCCACATCCCCACAGCCCCCTGGGCGCACCCCTTGTTCGACGTTCTCGGCTGGGGCAGCGGCATGGCGCTGGGCTATGGCCTTTATCGCTGGCGGCTGAAGGACGCGGCGCTCAGGCTGGCAACCGCCACGGGGCCCGGTTACTTCATCGCCCTGGTCGCCGGGGCCGCCCCGGGGGCGTGGCTGGCGGGTTCGCTGAACACCCTGCGCGGGCCAGCGCCGGCGCTGTCGCACAGCATCGTGGGCGCGCTGGTCGGGGCCATCGCGGCGGTGGAGGTCTACAAGCTGATCCGAGGCATCCGGGGTTCGACGGGCGGGGTGTTCGTGGGGCCCTTTGCGCTGGGCGCGGTGATCGGGCGCTGGGGGTGCCTGTTCACGGGCCTGACCGACCGCACCTATGGTTCGCCCACTACCCTGCCCTGGGCCGTCGAGCTGGGGGACGGGGTCGGGCGCCATCCGGTGCAGATTTACGAGTCGCTGGCCATGGCGGCCTTCCTGGCGGTCTATCTGGTCGGGCTGCAGCGCCGCGCGCCCTGGGCGATGAGGCGCGGCTTCTACGCGCTGTGCCTGGCCTACGGCGTCCAGCGGTTCGCCTGGGAGTTCCTCAAGCCCTATCCTCCGGTAGTTGGGCCGTTTAACCTCTTCCATCTGTTGTCGCTGGGACTGGCTGTTTATGGACTTGCCTTCTGGGTCAGAGACCGTCGCGACGACGTCCGAGCTGCCGGTTCGTAAGGTCGCCCCCTACCTGTTCTTCGGCCAGACCACGAGCCTGTGCGAGACCTGCCTGGCCCTGGTCCCGACCAAGATCATCACCGAGGGCCAGGACGTCTACTTCCTGAAGCGCTGCCGCGAGCACGGGGTGCAGAAGACCCTGGTCAGCGACGACCTGGACTATTGGAAGGCCACCAAGGACTGGCTCAAGCCCGGCGACCGGCCGCTCAAGCCCCAGACCCGCACCGACCACGGCTGTCCCTACGACTGCGGCCTCTGCCCCGACCATGAGCAGCACAGCTGCCTGGCCATCATCGAGGTCAATGAGGCCTGCAACCTCTCCTGCCCGGTCTGTTTCGCCGACAGTTCGGTCAAACGCACCGGCCACCGGCCGCTGGCCGAAATCGAGGCCATGCTGGATGCGCTGGTCGCCTCGGAGGGCGAGCCGGACCTGGTCCAGCTCTCCGGCGGCGAGCCGACCCTGCACCCGCAGTTTTTCGAGATCCTCGACGCGGCCAAGGCCCGGCCGATCCGCCACCTGATGATCAACACCAACGGCCTGCGCATCGCCCGCGAGCCTGGGTTTGCCCTGAAGCTGGCGGCCTATGCGCCGGGCTTCGAGGTCTATCTGCAGTTCGACAGCCTGCGCCCCGAAGCGCTGATGGATATCCGCGGCGCCGACCTTTCCAAGGTGCGGGTCCAGGCCATCGAGGCCCTGGAAGCGGCGAACCTGTCGACCACGCTGGTCGTCACCGTGAAGGTCGGGGTCAACGACCAGGACATCCCCGACATCGTCCGCTTCGCCCTGCAGTGGCGCTGCGTGCGCGGCGTCACCTTCCAGCCGATCCAGGACGCCGGCCGTAATGAAGGCTTCGAGCCGGCCCGCCACCGGGGCGCTGCTGTCGCAGATCCGCCGCCGGATCGCCGAGGCGGGCGTCTTCGGGCTGGAGGATCTGATCCCCCTGCCCTGCAACCCCGACCAGATCTGCATCGGCTATGGCCTGAGGAACGGCGCACAAGTCTCGCCGATCACAGCGCTTTTCCCGCGCGAGCTGTTCGTCGCCGCCGCGCCCAACACGGTGACCTTCGAAGGCTATCCGGAACTGCAGCAGCGGGTCTTCGAACTGATGAGCCTGTCGACCGCCCAGGCCGACACGTCGGACAAGCTGGCCAACCTGCTCTGCTGCCTGCCCGAGGCGGCGGTCCCGGAAAGCCTGGCCTATGAACACACCTTCCGGGTGGTGATCTCGCAGTTCCTCGACCGCTTCAATTTCGACCTGGGGACGGTCAAGCGCTCCTGCGTCCACTTCGTCGAGACCGACGGGCGGATCATCCCCTTCGACACCTACAACACCTTCTATCGCCCGGGCGCGCCCGGCGCGGCGGCCTTGGCCAAGGGACAGCAAGGATGAATGAAGCCTCCCGCAACTCGATCGACCCGCTGCGCCAGTTGGCCGGCAATATCGTCATCACCGTCGGCGTGCTGTGGATGTTGCTGTGCGGGAGTTGCTCGGCCTTCTTCCTGTTCCAAATGTTCGGCAGTGGCCTACACGGCGCGACCGGCGACCAGATCACCCAGGGGCTGGCCATCGTCCTGATCCCCGGCGGCATCGGCATCGCCATCGGCCTGGGCATCTACGCCGTGGGTCGCGCCATCGCCGGGCGCCGCAAGGGCTGAACGATGGCGGAGGGCGACCAGCACCCGACCGGCGAGCCCGGAGCAGCCCTGCGGCGGCTGGCCGGCAACATCATCTTTGCGGTCGGCGCCCTTTGGACCCTGCTCAGCGGCGCCTGCACCCTGGTCGCCCTGGCCATCGCGCTGCCCGACAATCTCAAGAACAGTCACCAGCTCGACCTCGTCGGCCTGCTGGCCATCGTCCTGATACCCGGCGTGATCAGCACGGTGGTGGGTCTGGGGATCATCGCCGGCGGGCGCGCCTTAGCTGGGCGGGGCAAGGACGGAAAAGTCGATCATTCGACCTTTGACTAGTCGCTGGGGCAGTCGAAGCGAGACTTAACGGCCACCGCGCGGTATCCAGCGGCATGGCCAAACCCTACAAGCCCAGCACCTTGCGCCCCGCCAAGGGCCTTCCCGACCGCGACACCCTGATCAAGTTCCTGCGTGAGGCCGGGTCCGCCGACAAGGCCGACATCGCCAAGGCGTTCGGCCTGAAGGGCGATCAGCGGCGGGCGTTGCGCGAGATGCTCAAGGAACTTCAGGCCGAGGGCGCGCTGGGCGCGCGGGGCCGCAAGGGCTTCGCCGAGGCCGGCGCCGTGCCGCCGGTGGGCGTTGCCGACATCGTCGAGCGGGACAATGACGGCGATCTCTTCGTTAAGCTGGTCAAGGGCGGCGAAGATGTGCCGCTGGCCCGGCTGGCCCCCGACCGCAACGAGGCCCAGGGCGGCGCGCCGGGGCTGGGCGACCGGGTGCTGGTCCGGTTTGGCCGCACCGAAGCAGGCGAACTGGAAGCGCGGCTGATCAAGCGGCTGGGCCAGAGCGCCCACCGCCTGCTGGGCGTGGTGCGCAAGGGCAAGCGTGAGGTGCGGGTCGAGCCCGTCGACCGCCGCTCCAAGGACAGCCTGGTGCTGTTCGACGCCGAGGCCGCCAAGCTGAAGGAGGGCGACCTGGTCCTCTGCTCGGTCGAGCAAGCGGTGCAGAAATACGGCCCCAAGCGCGGCAAGGTGCTGGAAGTGCTGGGCCGCGAGGACGACCCGCGCGCCGCTTCACTGATCGCCATCCATGCCCATGGCATTCCGACGGGGTTCACCGACCAGGCCCAGGCCGAGGCCCTGGCGGCCAAGCCCCCGACCCTGGAGGGCCGCGACGACCTGCGCGATCTGCCCTTCATCACCATCGACCCCGTGGACGCCCGCGACCACGATGACGCCGTCTTCGCCCATCCCGATCCGGACCCCAAGAACGCCGGCGGCTGGATCGTCTGGGTGGCTATCGCCGATGTCGCGACCTACGTCCGCGCCGGCACGGCCCTGGACCATGAGGCCCGCGAGAAGGGCAACAGCGTCTACTTCCCCGACCGGGTGGAGCCGATGCTGCCCGAGCGGCTCTCCAACGGCCTCTGCAGCCTGCGGGAGGGCGAGAACCGCGCCACTATGGCCGTGCGGATGATCTTCGACCGCTCGGGTCACAAGACCGGCCACAAGTTCGTGCGCGGCCTGATGCGCTCGGCGGCCAAGCTGTCCTACGAGCAGGCCCAGGCCGCCATCGACGGCAAGCCTGACGACCAGACCGGTCCGCTGCTGGACGGGGTGCTCAAGCCCCTGTGGGCCGCCTATCACACCATGCTCAAGGGCCGGCTGGCCCGCTCGCCGCTGGCCATCGAATCCATGGAGCGCAAGATCATCATCAACCCGGAGGGCGAAATCACCTCGATCACCCCCCGCCCCTCGCTGGAGGCCCACCGGCTGATCGAGGAGATAATGATCCAGGCCAATGTCAGCGCCGCCGAGACGCTGGAGGCCCGCCGGACGCCTCTGCTTTATCGGATCCACGATACGCCCAGCGCCGAGAAGGTTATGTCCCTGGCCGAGTTTTTGGGGACGCTGGGCATAAACTGGTCCAAGGGCGAGGCGCCGCGCACCGACCGCTTCAACAAGCTGCTGGACGAGACCCGCGAGGGCCCGCACGCCGAGATCATCAATGAGGTGGTGCTGCGCAGCCAGATGCAGGCCATCTATTCGTCGGAGAACATCGGCCACTTCGGGCTGAATCTCGCCAAGTACGCCCACTTCACCAGCCCGATCCGGCGCTATGCCGACCTGATCGTCCACCGGGCGCTGATCCGCGCCCTGAAGCTGGGTGACGATGGCCTGACCGACCAGGACGTCAGCCAGATCAAGGACACCGCCGAGCGCATCACCTTCGCCGAGCGCCGGGCCATGGCGGCCGAACGCGACGCCACCGACCGCTATGTGGCGGCCTTCCTGGCGGACAAGGTGGGGGCAGCGTTCCTCGGTCGGATCACTGGCGTTACGCGGTTTGGCCTGTTCGTGCGGTTGAACGACACCGGCGCCGATGGCCTGGTGCCGGTCTCCTCGCTGGGTGGGGAATACTTCGTCCATGACGACCGCAGCCACGCCCTGGTCGGCGAACGCACCGGCGCTCGCTGGCCGCTGGGCATGGCGGTGGAGGTCAAGCTGATCGAGGCGACGCCGGTCACCGGCGGGCTGATCTTCGAGATGCTCAGCGAGCCGGCCAAGCCCGATCCCAACGCACCCCGGCCGAGGCTCGGTGTGCGCGGCCGTGGCGGCCCGCCGTCGCGTGGCGGACCGCGTGGACGACCGCCCGGCAAGGCGGCCAGTCCGGGCAAGCGGCGGCGCTAGCAGCGATGCGGTCCTTCCTGGAGATGGCTTTTGGCCCCAGTTTCGCGCTGGCCTGGCGCAGCATGGACCGGCGCAAGGCAGCTACGACCGCCGATCTGGAGGCCTATTCACAGGCCATTCGCGAGCGCCATGCCCTTAGCGCCGCCTTCGTCTCTAAGCTGGACCGCAGCTTCATCGGGATAGGCCTGGACGGCGGTTCGGTGCTGTTGGGCGATCCCGCAGGCGAGCGGACCTATCCAATGAGCGCAGTGACCGATGCGGCCCTGCTGGCCGACGGAACGCCCATCGCGCCCGACGACCTGGTCCGCCAGAAGATCAACAATCTGCGGGTCCGTGTTACGGTCGATGACGCCGATCATCCGACCCATGACTTCCTGCTGTTCGACTGGCCGAACAAGCGGGCGGTCAGCGCCAACACGCCCTATCTCGGCCAGGTTCTGATGCAGGCCCGACGGATACTGGAGCGGTTTCCGGCCCGCTAGAGCTCCAGCCGCATCGCGCACCGGCGCTCGCCCGGCAGGCCGCGTTCGATCTCGTGGGCCAGATAGCCGGCCAGCCGCTCGTCCAACTCGGCTTCTACCAGGGTGCGAAAGCCCAGGCGCTCATAGAAGGCCTCGTTCCAGTCCACGTCGCGGAAGGTGGTCAGGGTCAGGGCCATAAGCCCCAGCGCATGCGCCTTCGCCACCGCCGTCGCCATCAGGGCCCGGCCAATGCCCAGGCCCTGCGCCTCGTGGAGGACCGCCAGTTCCAGCACATGCAGAGCGCCGCCCTCGGCTGAGGCGGCCAGGAAGCCGGCCGGCGCGCCCGCCTCCTCGGCCACCCAAACCGTCGCGGCCGCGATGAAGGTCGGATAGGCCTCGGCGGGGGTGTTGTCGTCGTCAGCGATCCATTCCAGGCCCGGCGCCTCACGAAAGCGCAGGCTGGCGGACTGCTCGATGGCCGGCAGCAGGGCGGCGTCGGCCAGGATCGCGAGACGGATGGTCGCCATGATGTTTCGCCCTTAAGCTTTGCCCCCACGGACATGGAGGGGTCGATGCGGGTTTCCAAGGCGGTTTCGCTGGGCGCTGCGGCGGGGTTACTGCTGCTGGGATCGGCCGCGCCATTCTCGCTGGCATGGGCCAACGACTCCACCGCCGAACTGGCGGCCGGCGGGCTGGTGCTGAAGAAGACCGCCAACATCGTCATGAAGTCTGAGGACCTCTTCATCTCCACCGAGGAGGTGCGGGTCGCCTACCGCTTCCTGAACACCGCCAAGGCCGACATCACCACCACGGTCGCCTTCCCGATGCCGGACTTGGAGATCAACGGCTACGACGACATGATCTCCATCCCGACCGAGGATCCGCAGAACATCCTGGGCTTCACGGTCACGGTCGATGGCCGGCCGGTGGCGACCACGGTCGAGCAGAAGGCCATTTCCAATGGGGTCGACCGTAGCGCCTATCTGACGAGCCTGGGCGTGCCACTGGCCGCGCAATCCGAAAAGAACAACGACATCATCGACGCCCTGCCCCAGGATAAGAAGGATGCTCTGGTAAAGATGGGCCTCGCCGTCGTCGACGAGTACGACCAGGGCCAGGGCATGGTGAAGCACTGGCGGGCCACCTGGACGGTCAAGACGACCTTCTACTGGACTCAGACCTTCCCCGCCGGCCGTGAGATCTCGGTCCTGCACCGCTACCAGCCGTCAGTCGGGGCCAGCGCCGGCTCGATGTTCGGCAGCGCCTGGTCCAAGGGCACGGCGGACTTCGCCGCCTATAAGCGCCGCTACTGCACCGACGCCGGCTTCATATCGGCGGTCGACAAGGCAGCCAAGGCGGTGGGCCCGGAAGCCTATCCCTATTGGGAAAAGCGCATCGGCTATGTGCTGAAGACCGGCGGCAACTGGGCCGGGCCGATCGGCGACTTCCACCTGACCCTGGACAAGGGCGCGGCCGACAACCTGATCAGCCTTTGCGTCAATGGCGTCACCAAGACCGGCCCGACCCGGTTCGAGGTCCACAAGACCAACTTCATCCCGGACCGCGACCTGGACATCCTGATCCTGCTGCCGGTCCCGAAGTCGGGCGAGTGACGTGACGCCCAACACCTGACGCAACGTCACGGCTGGCGCAGGCCCTTCGCGGGCCTATGCTTGGCTCATGACTGAACCGACTCTGGACGCGAACTACGATCCGCGCACCGATGGCGCGATGCGGGATGCCGGCGCCAAGCTGATCCGACCGCGCCACGCCGCCACCCTGATCATCGTCCGCCGCGATGGCCCCAAGCCCCGCCTGATGATGGGCCGCCGGGCTCAGGGCCACGCCTTCATGCCCTCCAAGTGGGTGTTCCCGGGTGGCCGGATCGACAAGGGTGACTTCACCGCCCCGTCCACCGGCGAACTGGAGGCCGAGACCGCCCGCCGCCTGGCCCAGACCACTCGCCACCTCAGCCCGCTGCTGCCCAGAGCCCTGGCCATGGCCGCCATCCGCGAAACCTTCGAGGAGGTCGGGCTGCTGCTGGCCAAGGAGGCCCCGCCCCGGCCCGGCGCCGGCCCGTGGCGCGAATTTCTCGAGGCCGGCGCCCTGCCCGACCTTTCGGCGGTACAGTTCGTGGCCCGCGCCATCACCCCGCCCTACCGCCCTCGCCGCTTCGACGCGCGGTTCTTCATGGCCAACGCCGAGGACCTGATCAGCCTGGAGCGCCGGCCCGACTGCGGCGAGCTGGATGAGATCGCCTGGGTCGACCTGGACGAAGCCGCCGCCCTGGACCTGCCCAACATCACCCGCTTCGTGGTGCAGGAGATCGGCGAGCGTCTGACCACCCCCGATCGCCCGGTCCCCTTCATGCGCTTCCTGCGCGGCGCTCGGCGGCTGGAGCATCTGTGACCCCAGTCCGCCCCAATCCCGTAAGACCCCGGCACGCCGCCAGCCTGCTGCTCCTGCGCCGCTCGTCCAAGGGTCTGGAAGTCCTGATGGGCCGCCGGCCCAAGAAGTCCAGCTTCGCCCCGGACGTCTTCGTGTTTCCCGGCGGCAAGGTCGATCCCGCCGACTACCGCGGCCACGCTCCGCCTCTGGCCCCCGGCTGCCTGGAGAAGATGGTCGCCTCACCGGGCCTCGCCCACGCCCTGGCCGCCGCCGCCCTGCGCGAGACCTGGGAGGAGACCGGCCTGGACGTCTCCGCCGCCCCGCTGCGCCTCGCGGCCCGCGCCATCACCCCCACCATGAGCCCCATCCGCTTCCACGCCCGCTTCTTCGTCACCGACGCGGAACACGCGGTAGGTGTCCATGCCGCCAGCCCGGAGCTGTCGGACCTGGCATACCGGCCGATAGCGGACGCCCTGAAGCTGCCGATCATCGACGTGACCGAGGCGGTGCTGCATGCGCTGGCCGAGGAAGCGCCGCCGTTCCTGTTCACCTATGTGCGGGGCCGGCCGAGGATCACGGCGCTGGCGGAACAGCCAGACGGCAAGGTCTTCAACCCGATCCTGACCTCAATCATCTAGCAGTCCTCCGAGCGCATTGACTTCGCCCCCGCGATCAGTATGTTCCGCCGCTCTCAGATTTCCCGCCTTACGGGCGGACCGCTGCACGCCCAAGGATTCGACCCATGGCCAAACCGGCTTCCATCAAGATCCGCCTGAACTCCACGGCGGACACCGGCTTCTTCTACGTCACCAAGAAGAACGCCCGCACCAAGACCGAAAAGATGGTGCTGAAGAAGTACGATCCGGTCGTCCGCAAGCACGTTGAATTCCGTGAAGGCAAGATCAAATAGGCAGCGAGTCACTTCGCGCCTGAGCGAACGCCCGGCCATTGGCCGGGCGTTTTGCGTTTCAGGGGTCCACAGGCACGGCCGGTTGGCGTCTGGGCGCTCCCCCTACTCAACCG
This sequence comes from Caulobacterales bacterium, assembly GCA_038236615.1. Classification (GTDB taxonomy): domain Bacteria; phylum Pseudomonadota; class Alphaproteobacteria; order Caulobacterales; family Caulobacteraceae; genus Caulobacter. The sequence goes on along the minus strand of JBBRZO010000001.1, from coordinate 429,691 downwards.
TCATGGCCGGGCTTGTCCCGGCCAGCCGTTCTGCTTCTCCACGGCGTCGATTGCTGCGTTCAGTTGATGCCGCTCTTCCTTAACGCCGAGCACACCGAGCGTGAGACGCGGTTTCCCATGCAGACCCGGCGGCCCCGACAAGGCTGTTCGGCAGCTTGCCAGAAGGGGTGGAACTGCAGAAAGTAGGTCACATCGAAGCAATCGAGGGAGTGGCCTCATTTCCGGCGAAGGCCCCGTAGTCTGGTACGCTCGCAACATCCTCTTGCCGCTAGGATCGTTCTTGCGCGGCAATTGGCCGTGGCTCTTGAGACTGATCCTGCCCGGATATCAGCCGCCGTTTCCTCAAGAGGACGAGGACGAGATACGGTTCAACGCCGAACTCGCTCGCCAACGCGACCAATGGCACACGACCCTGAACGCGGCCTCAGGTGATTTGCCACCACCGCCTACAACACCCAGATGAGGCGCGCGTGGAGATAGCCGGTGGCAGGAGAGGCGCAGCCCAAGCCAATGTCCCCAATCCACCCTTCTCGCCCCTTGGCGGGGTCTGCTTTCGGGTGGTAGGCCGGACCCCGATGGGCGCCAAGCGTCGGATTCAATCCACTAGGGCCAATCGACATTCAGTCGTCCGGTCTTCAAAGCACCCCTCAACCGTCATGGCCGGGCTCGTCCCGGCCACCCATAAGCATAAGCAGGGGTGAATAACGCTCGGACGCGCCGCGCCCTCTGGATCGCCGCTCGCGCGTATGGGTGGCCGGGACAAGCCCGGCCATGACGGCGACAGATAGGAGAAGCCTCTGACGGCCCCTACTCGCTTTTCGACTTCGACCGGGAGCGGCGCTTGGGTGTGGGCCGGGGCGCCGCCTTGGGGGCGCCGCGACCGGGAACCAGCCGCTTGCTGGGCAGGCTGGCGATGCCGCCGACGATCGCGCCCAGGGTCGAGACCACCGACAGGGTGGTCAGCCAGATCGGGATCGGATCGGCGATGGCGGGGGTGGCCAGCAGGGTAAACATCGACATCCAGCTGGTGGCGGCGGTGAAGAACCAGGCTCCGGTCAGCAGGCGAGAATTGGTGGTGGTGTCGTTGTCCAGCGCCATATAGCCGCCGACGATCAGCAGGATCGCGGCGATGATGTCGTCGATCCAGAACGGCCACCATTCCCAGCCGCCCCAGTTGCGAGCCACCACCTGCGCCACGATCGTCGGCGCAAAGCAGATCGCGGCGCGCCCCGACCAAATTCTATAGTTCACTCAAGTTCCCCGAGACAAAACGACAGGGATTATTCCCGACGGACCAGACATGCCCCGCTTGGGGGCGCCGGGCAACAGCCGCCGCGGTATTCGGTCCCATAAACTGGGGATCAGGCCCTCAGGCCGCTTCTTTGGCGATGACTCGATTGCGGCCGGCGGCCTTGGCTTCATAGACCGCCTCGTCAGCCCGCTTGAGCAGGCTCTCGGGCGAATCGCCGGCCCCGCGCGTCGCCGCCACGCCGATGGAGATGGTGACGGTCAGCTGGTCGCCGTCGCCGGCCACCCGGAAGGGCGAGCCAGCCACGTGCAGCCGGATGCGCTCGGCGATGCGGTGGGCGTCGATCAGCCGCGTGTCAGGCATGATGACGGTGAATTCTTCGCCGCCGTAGCGGCACGGCAGGTCGATGGCCCGCACATTGGAGGCCAGGCGCACGGCGAACTCGCGCAGCACCTCGTCGCCGACGTCGTGACCGTAGCCGTCGTTGATCTTCTTGAAGTGGTCGATGTCGATCATCAGGGCGGCGACCGGATCGCCCCCCATGGTCGCGCGGGTGACCAGGGCGCTCAGCTGGGTTTCCATGTAACGGCGGTTATGCAGCCCCGTCAGCTGGTCAGTGACCGCCAGTTCCAGGCTGTGATCCAGGCTGTCGCGCAGGAAGTCGGAATAGCGCTTGCGCTTGATCTGGGTGCGGGCGCGGGCGGCCAGCTCCTGCGGATCGATCGGCTTGGTCAGGATGTCATTGACGCCCAGATCCAGCGCCTTGACCAGCCGGGCCCGCTCGTCCGGGTCGATAATGGCCAGGATGGGCAGGTGGCGGGTCACCTCGTCGGAGCGGATGGCGGCGCAGAAGCGCAGGCCGTCGAACTCGCGGGCCGTGGCGTTGACGATGATAAGATCGACTGGCCCCCGGGCCGTGGCCAGAGCCTTCTCGGCGTCGGACTCGACGACCGGGCGGTGCTCGACGGCCAGTTCGGCGCTGACCCGCTGGGCCTGCCGCTCATTGTCGTCGACGATCAGGATGCGGCCGCCCGAACCGCCCAGGCGCGAGGCGGCCCCGGCGATGACGCCCATGCGCCGGCCTGAGGCCTCGCGCTGGCGCAGTTCGTCGATGATGACTTTCAGGCGGGTCAGGCTGCGCACCCGGGCGAACAGCAGGACATCGTCGATGGGCTTGGTCAGGAATTCGTCGGCCCCGGCTTCCAGACCCGCGATGCGGTCGGAACGGCCGTCCAGGGCGGTGACCAGCACCACCGGGATGTGGCGGGTGACGACGTCGTCCTTCAGCCGGCGGCACACCTCAAACCCGTCCATGCCGGGCATCATCACGTCCAGCAGGATGATGTCGGGCAGCTCCGCGGCGGCGATTTCAAGGGCGCTGGCGCCGTCCGAGGCGGTCAGGACCTCGTAGTATTCCGCCGTCAGGCGGGCTTCCAACAGCCGGACGTTGGCTTCGATATCGTCGACGACCAGGATGCGTGCGCTCATGGTCTATTCCAATAGCCGCTTAATGGTGTCCAGGAAGTGAGCGACCGAGATCGGCTTGGAGATGTAGGCCTCGCAGCCTCCCTCGCGGATCCGTTCCTCATCGCCCTTCATGGCGAAGGCGGTCACCGCCACCACCGGGATATGGGACAGGTCGTCGTCTTCCTTGAGCCACTTGGTGACCTCCAGGCCGGAGATCTCGGGCAGCTGGATATCCATCAGGATGAGATCCGGGCGATGCTCGCGGGCAAGCGCCAGGGCCGACAACCCTTCGCGCGTCTGCAGGGTTTCGTACCCTTGCGCGTCGAGCAGGTCGTGAAAGAGCTTCATATTGAGCTCGTTATCCTCGACGATGAGGACCTTCTTGGCCATGCCGTCCCGACCTAAACCCGACACTGCCCGGCGAAAGGACTCGCCCTCGGTGTCAGACTCCGTAATCACACGGATATCCTTAAGCCTGAGCTAATCTTGTCTCTTAGCCTTCCCCACGACCTGTCCGTCAGCGCCACGGCGCCCCTGCTCATCGTCGATGTCGACGAGGTGCTGGCGCACTTCATGGCGGGGTTCGAGCGGTTTGTCGGCCGGCAGGGCTACGAGATGCGAATCGACCGCTTCGCCCTGTTCCAGAACCTCTATCGCCCGGGTGAGGCCGAGCATCTGGACATTGTCACGGGCCGTGAGCTGTTCGACGCCTTCTTCCGCGACGGGGCTGACGATCTGCACCCCGTCGAAGGGGCGGCAGACGCCCTGGCCGACCTGTCGCACCGAGCGGACGTGGTGATCCTGACCAACGCCCCCGATTGCGGCCGCGAATCGCGCACCGGCTGGCTGGCCAAGCACGGTTTCGACTTCCCCATGCTGCTCAACAGCGGCGTCAAAGGCCCGGTCATCGCGAAGTTGGCCGCCCTCACCAGTGGGCCCGTCGTTTTCATCGACGATCTGCTGCCCAATCTCGAATCCTCGGCCGAATCGGCGCCGCGTGTGTTGCGCTTCCAGACCGTGGCCGATCCGCGGCTGCGCCCATTTGCGCCCCAGGCCCCCGAGCGACATCCGCGCCATGATGACTGGGCCGACCTGAAGCCCGCCATCGAGGCGGCGGTCTGGCGATGATCCGCCCATGATCAGGATCGGCGTCGACTTCGGCGGCACCAAGATCGAGGCCGCCGCCCTCGACGAGCGCGGAGCCTTCAAGGCCCGGGTGCGCGTCCCCAATCCCGGAAACTATGACGAGGCCCTGCTGGTCGTACGCGACCTGGTGGCCGAGGCGGAGCGCAAAGCCGGCGCCAGGCTGGCCAGCGTGGGCATGGGCATGCCCGGCTCGATCTCCCCCAGCACCGGGCTGATCCGCGGCGCCAATTCGGTCTGGCTGAATGGCCGCCCGTTCAAGCAGGACCTGGAGCGGGCCTTGGAGCGGCCCATCCGGCTGGAGAACGACGCCAACTGCTTCGCCCTCTCCGAGGCCAGCGACGGAGCCGCCGCCGGCAAGCGGGTAGTGTTCGGGGCGATCCTGGGCACCGGCTGCGGCGGCGGCGTCGTGGTCGACGGCCGAACCATCGTCGGCGCCAACGGCATGGCCGGCGAATGGGGTCACACGCCCCTGCCCTGGCCCAAGCCCGACGAATACCGCGCCCACCAGTGCTGGTGCGGGCGCAACGACTGCCTGGAAACCTGGACGTCGGGCAGCGCCTTCTGCGCCGACTATGAGGGCCTGACCGGTCAGAAGCTCACGGGAGACCTGATCGCGGCTGCCGCCCGCACCGGCGATCTCGCCGCGATCCAGGCGCTCGACAGCTACATCGACCGTCTTGCCCGGGGACTGGCGGTCATGTGCGACTTTATAGACCCCGACGCCATCGTTCTGGGCGGCGGCATGTCCAACACCGCCGAACTCTATGCCCGCCTGCCGGTCGCCATCGCTCCGCACGTCTTCTCCGACGTCTTCGAGACCCCGATCCTGCAGGCGATGCACGGCGATTCGTCGGGGGTGCGAGGGGCCGCCTGGCTATGGCCGCTGGACTGAAGGCCCTTTGCCGCGACTGCTTCTGGACCGGGGCCGAGCGGCCGGTCTCGCGGCGCTGCCCCAGCTGCGGCTCGCCCCGTCTGATCGCCCATGAAGAGATGGCCAGCCTTTCCATGGCCCACATGGACTGCGACGCCTTCTACGCCTCGGTGGAGAAGCGCGACCGGCCCGAGCTGCGCGACGAGGCGCTGATCATCGGCGGCGGTGTTCGCGGGGTGGTCACCACCTGCTGCTACATCGCCCGGATGAGCGGGGTGCGCTCGGCCATGCCGATGTTCAAGGCCCGCAAGCTCTGCCCCCAGGCGGTAATCCTGCCACCGGACTTCGCCAAGTACCGCGCCGAAAGCCGGCGGATCATGGCCAAGATGCGCGACCTGACCCCGCTGGTGCAGCCGCTGTCGCTGGACGAGGCCTGGATGGACCTGTCTGGCACCGAACGGCTGCACGGCGCGCCGCCGGCCGTCACGCTGGCGAAGCTGCAGGCCGACATCGAGGCGGACGTCGGCATCACCGTCTCCATCGGCCTGGCGCCCAACAAGTTCCTGGCCAAGATCGCCTCGGACCTGGACAAGCCGCGCGGCTTTTCCGTCCTGGGCAGCGAGGCGGCGCAGGTGCTGGCCAGTAAGCCGGTAGGCATCCTTCCCGGCGTGGGGCCGGCGATGGTGGCGTCGCTGGAAAGCGCCAATTTCCGCACGGTCGGCGATCTGGCCCGAGCCGAGCTCAAGGATTTGGCCCAGCGGTTCGGCGACAACGGCCTGCGCCTGCACCGCCTGGCCCTTGGCCAGGATAGCCGGGTGGTCAATCCCGACCAGGTCCGCAAGACCATCAGCGCCGAGACCACCTTCAATATCGATCTCAAGGCCTTGGAAGACCTGGAAGATCGCCTCTGGCCGCTGTGCGAGAAGGTCGCTCGCCAACTGCGCGCCGAAGAGATCAGTGGTCGTGTCGCCAGCCTGAAATTGCGTACGCCCGACTTCAAGATCATCACCCGCCGCCGCACCCTCTCGGTTCCCATCCAGACCGCCCGCACTCTATTCGATGTGACCCGAGAGCTGCTGCGCGCTGAGCCGCCCGGCCGCAGCTACCGGCTGATCGGAGCGGGCCTCAGCGATTTCGCCCCGGCCGGATCCGGCGAAAGCGACTTCTTCGCGGGTAAGGAAACCCGGACCCTCTCGAGCGAAAAGGCCGTCGACGCCCTGCGCGCCCGCTTCGGCCGAGAGGCGGTGCAGACGGGCCGGGCCCTGAAGAGCGGCGCCCGCGATCGGGATTGATCGACCGTTTCAAGATTTTCCCGTCGGTCCTCCACGCCTATCTGGGAACGGCATTGGGAGAACGGACATGAGCGGCGACTACATCCAGGGCCTACAGTTCCAGGCCAAGGCCTGCCGGGACCTCGGGTCGGCATTCTCGGGCGAACTGCTGGAGCGGGCCGTCGCCGGCGATTTGGGGCCGTTGGACGACCTGTTCGCGCCCTGGGACGGCCAGGGAGCGAGCAATCACCTGAAGGAGGCAACTCCCCTGCGGTTGCTAGGCGTACTGCACGCCATCGCCCTGGCGGAGCCCGACGGCCCGCTGGCCGCGCAGTACCCAGCCAGGACCGACGAGCCGGATTGGGAAGCTCTGATCGCCGCCGCCCGGCATGTGCTGACCGAGCGGCGGGCCGAGGTTGTCGCCTTCATGGTTTCGCCGCCTCAGACCAACGAAGTCGGCCGCTCCTTCTGCCTGGCGCCAGGCTTCCAGGTGATCGCCGCCGAGACCGGCCTGCCGCTGCGGTTGTTCGAGATCGGAGCCAGCGCAGGCTTGAACCTGCGTTTTGACCGCTATGGCTATGATTTCGCCGGACGCCCGTGGGGCGCTGAGAGCTCGCCTGTCCTGCTGGACAATGAGTGGCGCGGGTCGCCGCCGCCTTTGGGATCGCTGGCGGTGGCGGACCGGTCCGGCTGTGATCAGGCGCCGGTCGATATCGCCGATCCGGCCCAGGCCCTGAAGCTGCAGGCCTATGTCTGGCCGGACCAGGCTAAGCGGCTGGCGCGGGTGCGCGGGGCCATCGAGATCGCCAAGGCCAACCCCGCCAGTCTGGTGAAGGCCGACGCGGCGGCCTGGACTGCCGCCAACCTGGCTCCGAGAATTGGGGTCGCTTCGGTCCTCTACCACTCGGTCATGTGGCAATACATGCCGGCGGCCACCCAGGCGGCCGTGCGGGCCGCGATCGAAGCTGCCGGCGCCGCCGCCAGCGCCGACTCACCGGTCGCCTGGCTACGCATGGAGCCCAACCCGGCCCGCCCGCAATGGCAGATGGAACTGCGCCTTTCCCTCTGGCCGGGTGGCCTGGAGCGGCATCTAGCCGACGTCCACCCCCACGGGGCCTGGGTCGAATGGCTCGGAAACTGAGACGGCGCCGTTCAAAGCGGGCCCGTGCGGGAAATGGGTAGAAGTATTTTCCCCCATCACGGGAAAAACGCACAAGTTCCTTTGCAATCGGCAAAACTTGCTGGATGGTTAACGCTGATGGGTTAGCTGGGGAAGTTCACCATGAAGCAAAAAGCTTATTTCAGTAGCGTAGCCGTGGTCGGCGTTTTGGCTGTTATGGGCATGGTTCCCAGCGCGGCTCTTGCGGGCGGCAGCTACGACAACGGCTCGGACTATCCGCCGAACGCCGAACCGGGCAAGTGCTACAACAAGGTCCTGATCCCGCAGGTGTATGAGTCCTACACCGAGCAGATCATCGACGCGCCCGGCCGCACCGAGACCCGGGTCATCCCCGCCGTCTATGGCATGCAGACCAAGCAGATCGTCATTCGGGAAGAGCGGATCGAGTACATCACGATCCCCGCCACCTACAAGACGATCACCGAGACGGTCATTATCAAGCCGGCCTCCACCAAGACGGTCACCATTCCGGCCGTCTACAAGACCATCACCGAGCAGGTCCTGGTCAAGGAAGCCCACACTGAATGGCACCGCGGCATTCCCGCCAAGGACGCCGCCGCCTACGGCTACCAGACCAAGGTCACGGCCACCGGCGAAGTGCTCTGCCTGATCCTGGTCCCGGCTGAATACGCCACGGTCACGCGCCAAGTGCTGGTCACGCCCGAGCAGACCAAGATCATCCAGATCCCGGCCGAAACCCAGGTGGTCACCCGCCAGGTCATCGATCAGGAAGCCCGGGTCGACAAGCGGGTCATCCCCGCCGAGTACGGCACCGTGCAGGTCCGGGTCATCGTCACGCCCGAGCGGATCGAGACCTATGACATCCCGCCGACCTACAAGGTGGTGACCAAGCAGCGCCTGGTCAGCGACAACCGCTTCGAGTGGCGGGTGATCGACTGCACCAACGGCTATCCGATCGAGCCGGGCCCCGGCGGCTATCAGGTGCCGGGGGTGTCCAAGACCCCGGGCGGCTACGGGCCTCCGCCGCGTTCGTACGGCGCTCCGCCGCCGGCCTATAGCCCGCCGCCGCCGCCGAAGTATCAGGCTCCGCCGCGTCGCTATCAGCCGCCGCCCCCGCCCAAGTACCAAGGGCCGGACTCGGAGCCGGTGCAGTCGTCGGGCTATGGCTCGACCCCGCCCGCCGCGCCCAAGCCCTACACGGCTCTGGCCTCGGCCGATAAGGGTGACCTGGCGACTTCGCCGCAGGTGGTTCGCGACATCCAGACCGCTCTGGGCGTTCGCGGCTACTACAGCGGTCCGCGTAACGGCGTGTTCTCGGCCCAGACCCAGTCGGCTCTGGCCAAGTTCCAGTCCGACCGCAAGCTGGACATCGGTAAGATCACGATCGACACCCTGCGTTCGCTGGGCGTGCCGATCAACTAAGCGAATACCGCCGGCTTCGGCCGGCGGGGCCTTGCAATATCAGGCGGCTTTCGCTTTGGCGGAGGCCGCCTTTTGCTTTTCTGCTGGTGAGACTGGCCAAACGTCGGCGCCATTCCCATATGGCTTCGACACGGTGGCGGCCCTCTTTGGCTCGCCTGTCAGGAGATTGCGCGTCAATACAGCGCGAGAAGCTCACTGACCCCTTCCAAAGCGGCCGTGTTTCCATATCTAATCCTAGAAGCGGCGGGCCGGTCGGTGCGCCTGCGGGAGCGAGTCGAGATCGATGGCGGAGCGGAAGTCCGGCGGAGAAGGCGGAACTGGAGTCGGTTCGGCGGTGGTCACCCAGACCAAGCCGAAGACGGCGAAACCGTCGCTGTACCGGGTTCTCATCCTCAACGATGACTACACGCCGATGGAGTTCGTCGTTTACGTACTTGAGCGTTTTTTCAACAAGTCGCGCGAAGATGCGACCCGGATAATGCTGCATGTGCATCAGAACGGCGTCGGGGTGTGTGGCGTTTTCACCTACGAGGTCGCTGAGACCAAAGTAGCCCAGGTGATCGATTCCGCCCGCAGGCACCAACACCCGTTGCAGTGCACCATGGAAAAGGATTGAGCGGCTGATGCCCTCGTTTTCGCGCAACCTCGAAGAATCCCTGCATCGCGCCGTGGCGTACGCCAACCAGCGAAAGCACGAATACGCCACGCTTGAGCACCTGTTGCTCTCGCTATCCGATGACGAGGACGCCGCCGGTGTGATGCGCGCCTGCGACGTCGACTTGGCGGCGCTCAAGAAGAGCCTGGTCAACTATCTGGACACCGAACTGCGCAGCCTGATCGTCGATGACGGGGAGGACGCCAAACCGACCGCCGGCTTCCAGCGGGTGATCCAGCGCGCCGTCATCCACGTGCAGTCCTCGGGCCGCGACGAGGTGACGGGCGCCAACGTGCTGGTCGCCGTGTTCAGCGAACGCGAGAGCCATGCCGCCTACTTCCTGCAGGAGCAGGACATGACGCGGTACGACGCGGTCAACTACATCGCCCACGGCATCGCCAAGAAGGCCGGCGCGTCCGAGCCCAAGGTGGTCAAGGGCGCTGAGGACGAGGGCGACAAGCCCGCCGTCAAGACCGGCGGCGAAGCGCTGGAAGCCTACTGCGTCGACCTCAACGAGAAGGCCCGCCAGGGCAAGGTCGATCCGCTGATCGGCCGTCACGCCGAGGTGGATCGCTGCATCCAGATCCTCTGCCGGCGGACCAAGAACAACCCGCTGCTGGTCGGCGACCCCGGCGTCGGCAAGACCGCCATCGCTGAGGGCCTGGCCCGCAAGATCATCAACCACGACGTTCCCGAGGTGCTGGAAGGCGCCACCATCTTCTCGCTCGACATGGGCGCGCTGCTGGCCGGCACCCGCTATCGCGGCGACTTCGAGGAGCGGATCAAGCAGGTGGTCAAGGAGCTGGAGAACCACCCCAACGCCATCCTGTTCATCGACGAAATCCACACGGTGATCGGCGCCGGCGCGACGTCAGGCGGGGCGATGGACGCCTCCAACCTGCTGAAGCCCGCCCTGGCCAGCGGCACGCTGCGCTGCATGGGCTCGACCACCTACAAGGAATTCCGCCAGCATTTCGAGAAGGACCGCGCCCTGGTCCGGCGGTTCCAGAAGATCGACATCAACGAGCCGACCATCGCCGACAGCTTGAAAATCCTCAAAGGGATCAAGGTCTATTACGAGGAATTTCATAAGCTGAAATACACCGCCGAGGGCCTGAAGGCGGCGGTGGACCTGTCGGCGAAATACATCACCGACCGCAAGCTGCCCGATAAGGCGATCGACGTCATCGACGAGGCCGGGGCCAGCCAGATGCTGGTGGCGCCCTCGAAGCGCAAGAAGGTCATCGGGGTCAAGGAGATCGAAGCCGTCGTCGCCAAGATCGCCCGCATCCCGCCGAAATCCGTCTCCAAGACCGACGTCGAGTCGCTCAAGGAGCTGGACGCCGACCTGCGCCGCGCCGTGTTCGGCCAGGAAGAGGCCATCGGCCAGCTCTCCTCGGCCATGAAGATGGCCCGGGCCGGCCTGCGTGATCCCAACAAGCCGATCGGCAGCTACCTGTTCAGCGGCCCGACGGGCGTGGGCAAGACCGAGGCCGCTCGCCAGCTGGCCTCGACCCTGGGCATCGAACTGCTGCGCTTCGACATGTCCGAGTACATGGAGCGCCACACGGTCAGCCGGCTGATCGGGGCGCCCCCCGGCTATGTCGGCTACGATCAAGGCGGCCAGCTGACTGACGCCGTCGACCAGCACCCGCACGCCGTGGTGCTGCTGGACGAGATCGAGAAGGCGCACTCGGACGTCTACAACATACTTCTTCAAGTGATGGACCATGGGGTGCTCACGGACGCCAACGGCAAGAAGGTCGACTTCCGCAACGTGGTCCTGATCATGACCACCAACGCCGGCGCCGCCGACAGCCAACGGCAGTCGATCGGCTTTGGCCGCGGCAAGGTCGAGGGCGAGGACGAGGCGGCCATCAAGCGCCTCTTCACGCCGGAGTTCCGCAACCGCCTGGATGCGGTGGTGACCTTCAAGCCGCTGACTCAGGAGATCATCCGCCAGGTCGTGCAGAAGTTTGTCCTGCAGCTGGAACTGCAGCTGGCCGACCGCAACGTCACCATCGAGACCAGCGACGACGCGGCCGACTGGCTGGCCAAGAACGGCTTCGACGAGCTCTACGGCGCCCGGCCTCTGGCCCGGGTCATCCAGGAGCACATCAAGAAGCCGCTGGCCGACGATATTCTGTTCGGCAAACTGACCCGCGGCGGCCACGTCAAGGTGGTGCTCAAGGACGGCAAGATCGCCTTCGAGATTGAGGGGGATGTCCCGCGCAAGCCGGGCGAACCTGAGATCGAAGAGCCGGCCCTGGCCGAGTAAGGTCGGTCGGCGAAGCTAAAAGCCCTTCCCCCGCTGGCGGGGGAAGGGCTTATTTTCTACAGCGCCGCCGAGATCTCGGCCGCCACCAGCTTCAACTCATCCACATCCGCCATCCCACCGGAAGCATGCCGCCCGACGGCCACGCCCTCCCAGCGCGGGATCACGTGGAAGTGCAGGTGGAAGATCGTCTGCCCGGCCGGCGCGCCGTTGAACTGGGTGACCACGATGCCGTCCGGTTTGAGCGCCGTCCGCACCGCCCGCGTCACCTTCTGGACGGCCAGGATCAGGCTTTCCAGTACCTCTGGTTCCGCGTCGAGCAGATTGCGCGCCTGCGAAATCTTGGAGATCACCAGCGTGTGGCCCTTGGCCTGCGGGAAGACGTCCATAAAGGCCAGGACCGCGTCATCCTCATAGACCTTCACCGCCGGAACCTCGCCGCGGATGATCTTGCCGAAGATGTTGGCCTCGTCGTACGCGCCATCCAAGCTCATTGTCGCCCTCGCCGTCTCGCGCCATGCTCCGTTTCGAAGGAGCTGCAGATGGGCATAGGCAACGACGGCGGCGGAGACAACCTGACCGAACGCCAGAAGAAGTGGTTCGCCTCGGTCCAGGCCAGCCTGGAGCGCGACACCGGCAAGACGCTGGCCGAATGGGTCGCCATCGCCCGGACCTGCCCAGAGACCAAGCCCCACGCCCGTGTCGTCTGGATGCGCGAGAACCACGGCCTGGGGGTCAACCGGATCGCTCACATCCTGTCAGAGGCCTTTCCGCCGGAAATGGGTTGGGACGACGGTCCCGCGTTGCGCGCCGCCCTTTGGAAGGACCCGGCCTCCACCGCCATCCTGGAGGCCGTCGAGGCGCGGGTGAAGGCGCTGCCCAAGCTGGTCAGCGGCCAGCGCAAGGGATTCTCGGCCTGGTCGAAGGAATTCCAGTTCGCCGCCATCAAACCGACCAAGGGCGGGACGGCGCTGCTAGGCCTGGCCGTCACGGCTGACGCCAGCCCGCGCCTGACCGCAGCCAACGGCCGCGAGGGCTGGTCGGAGCGCTTGAAATCGAAGATCGCGTTATCGTCACCGGCCGAGGTGGATGACGACCTTGCCACACTGCTGAAGGCGGCCTGGGAGCGGTCCTAGGCCTTCCTGAACGGCGAAAACTCCTCGGTCAGATATTCGATCTGCTCCTGCACCCCTGCCCGCTCCTGGTCCAGATACCGGCGCACCGGCTCTCGCAACGCCGGATCCGCGATCCAGTGGGCGCTGTAGACGGGGGTCGGCAGGTAGCCGCGGGAGATCTTGTGCTGGCCCTGGGCGCCCGCTTCAACGCGGGGCAGGCCTCGCAGGATGGCCTGTTCGATGGCCTGGTAGTAGCAGAGCTCGAAATGCAGGAAGGGCAGGTCCTCGATGCAGCCCCAGTTGCGGCCGAAGATACAGTCGCCGCCGATCAGGTTCAGCGCCCCGGCGATCCAGCGGCCATCCTTCTTGGCCATCACCAGCAGCACCTGCTCGGCCATCCGCTCGCCCAGCAGCGAAAAGAACAGCCGGTTCAGGTAGGGCCGGCCCCACTTGCGCCCGCCGGTGTCCATGTAGAAGCCGAAGAAGGCGTCCCAGTGATCCTCGGTGATCTGCGCGCCGCTCAGCGCGTGGATCTCGACATTGGCCTGGGCGTCCCGCCGCTCGCGCCGGATGCTCTTGCGGTGGGATGACGAGAGCGAGGCCAGGAAGTCGTCGAAGTCGCCGTAGCCGTTGTTGAGCCAATGGTACTGCTGGTCCTGGCGCAGCAGCATGCCGTGCTCGCCCGCGAAGGCCCACTCGTCCTCGAGCATGAAGGTGGCGTGCAGCGAGGAAGCCTTGAGGCGGTCGGTCAGGGTGAGCGCCCCACCCAACAGGTAGGCCCTCGCCTCGTCGCGGTCGACGTCCGGCCGGCTTAGCAGCCTGGGTCCGGTCACCGGCGAGAAGGGCGAGGCGCACTGGAGCTTGGGATAATACTGCCCCCCTGCCCGCTCATAGGCGTCGGCCCAGGACCAGTCGAAGACGTATTCGCCCTGGCTATGGCTTTTCAGATAGAGCGGCATGACGGCGGCGGTCTCGCCCGCCTCATCCTCGACTGACAGGTGCTGCGGGCCCCAGCCGGTGCGCTCGACCGCGCAGCCGGACTCCTCCAGGGCTTGGAGGAAGTCATAGGCGACGAAGGGGTTGTAGCCCGGTCCGTTAGGCGCGCAGGCGTCCCAGGCTTCTCGCCCAATGTCGCTGATGCGGCGATGGACTCGGACGGCGGGCTTCAGCGGAGATGGCATCGCCGCCAAGCTGGGACGCCACAGGGCCCTGCGCAAGCCCTCACGCCGCGAAGCCCTCGAAGATCAGGTTGTCGCAATAAGGCTCCAACCGCTCCCACTCGGCGGCGTCGCGGACCGTCCAGGCGATGATCGGCATGCCCTTGGCCCGCCAGAGGTCGGCGCGCGGGCTGGGGAGCATCTTGGCGTCCAGGGCCAGGAAGTCGGGCCGGGCGATGTCGATGTGCTCGAGGTTGGCGAAGGCCTTGCGCTGTTCCGGCGCGAGATGGCGGGCGCCGTCATCGTTCCAGGCATAGCTGTCCAGGCCGCGCAGGATCTGCGGGTGATGCTCGGCGAACCAGGCGTGCATGTAGGGATTGAAGCCGATGATGCAGATCGGCCCATTGTGGTCGAGCAGCACCTCGCTGACCCGCTTTTCTAGCGCCCCGACATCGCCGAACGGGGTCTTCAGCTCGATATGAACCAGGGCCCGGTGGCCGACCTCGACCAGGGCCTCGGCCAGGGTCGGGATGGTTTCGTCCGTGCCCTTGAGTTTCAACGCCTTGAGATCGGCGACGCTATGGTCGCGAAGCTTGCCCTCGGCGCCGGTCATGCGGGACAGGCTGTAGTCGTGGAAGACCATGGCCTCGCCGTCGGCGCTGAGCTGGACGTCCAGCTCGATGCCGTAGCCGCCGGCGCAGGCGGCCTGGAAGGCGGCCAGGCTGTTTTCGGGCGCGCCATCTGGCGTCCAAAGCCCACGATGGGCCACGGGCGGGCGGAACAGCAGGTCCCAGGCTTCGCCGAATTCTTCGATCTGCGGGCGGGGCTTGGCCTTCATGGCGCGATCTCCACGATGGCGTCTACCTCGACCGCGAAGTTGCGCGGCAGGCGATAGACCCCTACCGCTGAGCGGGCATGGCGGCCGGCCTCGCCGAACACCTCGACCATCAGGTCCGAGCAGCCGTTCAGCACATCAGGAATGTCATAAAAGTCCGGCCCGGCCTGGACGAAGCCGCCCAGCTTGACCACCCGGACCACCCGGTCGAGGTCGCCATCGGCGGCGGCCTTCATCTGGGCGACCAGGTTGAGGCCGCATAGCCTGGCGGCCCTGACGGCGGTCTCCATATCGACGTCGACGCCGACCTGGCCCTTGATCCCACCTGTGCCATCCAGGGACACCTGTCCCGAAATATGGGTGTGAGCCGCGCACCGGACAAACGGCACATAGTTGGCGATGGGGGCGACCGGCTGCGGCAGCACGATCCCGGCGGCGAGGATTCTCTGTTCGACCTTGGACATGCGGCAAGCTATCGCGCTGCGGCGCACAGCAAAAGGGCCCCGGACCATTCCCGGTCCGGGGCCCTCACGCGATCTTGACTGAAGGTGGCGCCTTACTTGGCGGCCTGGACCTTTTCGACGAGGGCGGTGACGCGCTCGTTGAGCGGCTTCATGCTGTCCTTCACCGAGGCGGCGACGGTTTCACCCATCTTGCCGACCTGAGCCATGTAGGTCTCCAGAGCCGACTTGGCCCAGGCGGTCTGCAGCTCGACAGCTTCCTGAACCGACTTGGCGCCGGCCAGGGCCTTGGCGGCCGAGACGTGGTCTTCGACGGTCTGCTTGGAATAGGCCATCGCTTGCGCGCCAAGGGCTTCAGCGCCCTTGGTGGCGGCGGTGACCGAGGCGACGACCGCTTCCAGGTTCTTCTTGGAATGGGCGTTCACGTCGTTCAGCGAGGCCAGCGACTTCTCGACGCTGTCCTTGAAAGCTTGGTTACCCGCGGTGGCGAACTGCTCGACCGTGGTCTTGAGGGTTTCAGCGCCGGTGGCCATGGTGAAGCTCCTTGAAGCAATGGGGCGTGAATGGGTTTTCGACGCTAGTCTTCGGGGGAGGCAGGGTGCGTCGAACACCGCCGATATCTCATGTTGCAGTGCAGCAGTCAACGACTTTTTGTGCAGTGCAACATAACGCTTCGCATCGCAATATTGTGATCGCCCTACCCCGCCCCAACCCGCTTCCTGGCCCGCTTCAAGGCGTCGCGCGGCGGATTCGCTCAGCCGTTGTTTACCTTAGCGAAAGTCGGCACGATGCATGCTAGATGGGCATCGGGCGTCTGTGGGGGGCGCCTACCGTTTTTGTCCCCAAGCGACGGATGCTGAATGTACCAGCCTGCCCGCCGAATCCTTACCGCGATCCTGTCGGCGATGCTGCTCGCCGGCCTGCTGACGCCCAGCATCGCGGCCGCGCAGATCCCGTATCTGCAGCTGCCCGCCCAGTCGCCGAAATACGCGGCCATCGTGGTGGACGCCAACACCGGCGAGGTGCTGTACGCCAAGTCGGCCGACAGCCCGCGCTTCCCCGCCTCGATCACCAAGGTCATGACGCTCTACCTGACCTTCGAGGCGCTGTCCGAAGGCCGCATCCATCTGGATGACATGATCCCGATCTCGGCCCATGCGGCGGCTCAAGCTCCGACCAAGCTGGGCCTGCGCCCCGGCGAGATGATCAGCGTTGACGACGCCATGCGCGCCATCGCCGTCAAGTCGGCCAACGATATGGCCGTGGCGCTCGCCGAATACCTGGGCGGCAGCGAGGAGCGGTTCTCCGCCCTGATGACCCTGCGCGGCCAGGAGCTGGGCATGACCAACACGCGTTACGTCAACGCGTCCGGCCTTCCCGACAGCCGTCAGATCTCTTCGGCCCGCGACATCGCCATTCTGTCGCGCGCCGTGATGCGGGATTTCCCGCAGTACTACAGCTACTTCTCGATCCAGAGCTTCACCTTCCGCGGTGAGACCATGACCAATCACAACCACCTTCTGGGCGCGGTGCCCGGCGTGGATGGTCTGAAGACCGGCTTCACCAGCGCCTCCGGCTTCAACCTGGCCGCCTCGGCCAACCGCAATGGTAAGCGGCTTATCGCCGTGGTGCTGGGCGGCGGATCAGTGGCGTCGCGCGACAACCATATGGAAGACCTGCTGGACACCGGCTTCGACGTGCTGTCCCGCCGCGACCGCGGCGAAGTGATCACCGTCGCCCAAAGCCTGTTCGAGGCCCCGCCGCGCGCCGGCCCGATCGACGGCCCGATCACTCAGCAGGGCGACACCGAGGACGACTCGGGCATCCAGATCGTGCTGGCCGACAACCCGGCCGCTCCGACCACCCGCATGGCCCCCATCGCCGATCCGCCCGCGCCACTGCGCGCTGTGGCGCCGAAGAAGGCCGAGCCGCCCAAGCGCAAGCCGGCCGGCAACTGGGGCATCCAGGCTGGGGCCTTCAAGGACCGTGGTGAGGCTCGGGCCGAGCTGGGCCGGATTCAACGCGGTTTCGGCAGGGTGCTGTCCGACGCCGAGGGCCAGGTGGCCGATAAGGTCGGTGGCTACTTCCGCATCCAGTTCAACGGCATGACCGCCGACGACGCCCGCGACGCCTGCAAGGCGCTGAAGGCCAAGCGTCAGGTTTGCATGGTGCTGGCGCCGTAGGGCCCAAAGCCCTTCCCCCGCTGGCGGGGGAAGTGGCCTGAGACGCCCTTCGCGTCGAAGGTCGATGGGGGTCCTTAGCGGCGCTAGCGGCCCTCGTCAGATTCAGCAAAGCCCCCCAACGAGCCTCCAGCTTCGCTGTCGGCCCACTTCCCCCGTAAGCGGGGGAAGGGCTTATTGCTTCACCCGCACTTCGCCGATTTGACGATCCCGCTGCCGTTCTCGAACACCACCGTCTGCCGGACAGGACTGTAATCCATCGTCATCATGCAGGTCGTGCAGACCAGTCGGCGCGTACGCCCTTCTGGAACCGGCGGCAGCGTATCCTTGGACTTGCCGACATAGGCCTGCAGCGCCCCAGCCCCGCAGCTGTCTTTAGGCGGCTCGGCCGGCATGGGCGGGTCTTCGCGCGTCGCTTGCGGCAAGGGTGAGGCGGCGCAGGCGGCCAGGAACAAAAGGGCCATGACGGGAAGCGGCTTCATGCGATCTTTTCCCAGCCGCGGGTCTCGCCCTGCCGCCAATAGGAGACGGGCAGACCGTCGGCCTTGAAGGTTTTCCAGCGGCCGCGCGCCTCAGCCAGAGCCTCCTCGTCGCGGCCGTCGAACAGCAGGATGCACCGCTGGTATGGCGAAAGATCGCCCGCCTCCGCCCCGTCGATCAGAAACAGGGCGTCAGCGCCATTGAGGTTGTCGGCCTTGGTGGTCAGCAGCACCGGCTGGCGGGCGGCCAGGGGCTCGTCCGCCGTGCCGTGCGGCAGGAAGGCGTCATCCCTCCAGGACCACAGCCAGCCGTCCAGGTGCTCGAGACGCTCTGGCTCGCGGGTGCGGACCAGCGCCTTCCAGCCCTTCTGCAGGGTCTTTTCCAGAAGCTCGGGCAGCACCTGGTCGAGGCTGGATCGTTCCAGATGGTAGAACCAGACCTCGCAGGCGCCGGCCACAATCAGACTTCGTAGTTGTCGGCCACCAGGCGGTTCAGCAGCCGCACGCCAAAGCCGCTGGCGCCGTCCGGAATCGTCGGGTTGGTCGAGGGCTTCTTCCAGGCCACCCCGGCGATGTCCAGGTGCGCCCAGGGCAGGCCATTGACGAAGTGCTGGATGAAGAGCGCCGCCGTGATCGAGCCGCCCGGACGCCCGCCGGTGTTCTTCAAGTCGGCGATGGCGCTCTCGATCTGCTTTTCGTAGGCGCTCGGCAGCGGCATGCGCCACAGCGGCTCGCCTTCCGACACCCCGGCCTTGAGCAGGTTGTTGGACAATGCGTCGTTGTTCGAGAACAGGCCGCCGAAGTCATGGCCCAGCGAGATGATGATCGCCCCGGTCAGGGTGGCCAGATCGACCATGAACTGCGGCTTGAAACGCTGCTGGCAGTACCAGAGGGCGTCAGCCAGCACGAGCCGGCCTTCTGCGTCGGTGTTGATGACCTCAATGGTCTTGCCCGACATCGAGGTGACCACGTCGCCCGGACGCTGGGCGTTACCGTCGGGCATGTTCTCGACCAGGCCCAGGATGCCGACCGCGTTGACCTTAGCCTTGCGGCCGGCCAGAGCGTGCATGACGCCGGCCACGGCGGCGGCGCCGCCCATGTCCCACTTCATGTCTTCCATGCCGTCGGCCGGCTTGATGGAGATGCCGCCGGTGTCGAAGCAGACACCTTTCCCGACAAAAGCGATGGGTTGCGCATCCCCGCCGCCCTTCCACTGGATCACGGCCATCTGGCTGTCACGGACGCTGCCCTGGCCCACGCCCAGCAGGCTGCCCATGCCCAGCTTCATCATTTCCGATTCGCCGAGCACCTCGACGTCCAGGCCGATGGACTGCAGCTTCTTCACCCGCGCGGCGAACTCGCCCGGATAGAGGATGTTGGCGGGTTCAGAGACCAGATCGCGCGAGAAGGCGATGGCTTCGGCCAGAGCCTTCAGCGGCTGCCAGGCGGCTTCCGCGCCGGTGGTGTCGTCGGTGGCGATGCGAACCGTGGCGATCGAGGTCTTCTTGTCGGCCGACTCAGTGGTGCGGTAGCGGTCGAAGCGGTAGCTGGCCAGTGTCGCGCCCAGGGCGGCGCGGGCCGCCTGCTCGGCGTCGGCGCCAGGGAGCAGCAGTGTCAGGGTGTCGGAGCCGCTGGCGCGGACGGCCTGGAAGACCTGGGCGGCAAAGCGCTCGGTGACATCGCCCGTCAGGTCCTTGCTGGCGCCGCAGCCGGCGACGATGACCCGATCGACGTCCAGTCCGTGCGGCGCGACCAGTTCGAGGTTCTGGCCGGTCGAGCCCTTGAAGCGGCCGGCGGCGATGGCCTTGGCCAGGCCCCCGCCCATGGCCTTGTCGACATCCTCGGCCGCCCAGGACAGGCTGCCGCCCTCAATGGCAATGACGCCGACGGCGCCGGCAGTGGGAAGATTGCCGCGGTCGGCGGCGACGAACTCGATGCGCATGATCGGCTCCAAAAACAATTGCCTGCGGCATAGTCCAACGCGAGGGCCGTTGCCAGTGTTGTGCGCCGCGCATGGGCGCGTGTAGAACGGGCCACCCCCGCTTTGGGGTAGCCCTCAGGCCGGAAAGGCCCCTTCTTCTCTCCATGCGCCTGATCGAACGCTATCTCTTCCGGCAGATGCTGATTCCGACGCTGCTCGCGGCGGCGGCGCTGTTCGGCGTGGGCCTGCTCAGCCAGAGCCTGGGGCAGCTGGACATTATCATCGACCAACGCCAGAGCGCCCTGGTGTTCCTGAAGGTCATCATGCTGGCCATGCCGCAGCTGGCCAACCTGATCCTGCCGATCTCGGTGCTAGTGGCCGCCCTGGTGGCGCTGAATCGACTGCATACCGAGCAGGAACTGGTCGTTTGTTTCGCCGGCGGCATGAGCCGCTGGCGGCTGATCTCGCCGGCCATGCGGCTGGCGGTCATGGCCGTGCTGGTCGGCCTGGTGGTCAACCTGTGGATCCAACCGGCCGCCTATCGCGAGATGCGCCGCACCCTCTATGCGGCGCGCTCTGATCTGGCCGCCACGCTGGTGGTCGAGGGCCAGTTCACCGAGCCGGCGCCCAAGTTCACCGTCTATGGCCAGACGGTCGATTCTGACGGCCTCATCCATAACCTCTTCATCCACCAGGAAAAGCCGACCGGCGGAGCGACCACCTATACCGCCAAGGAGGGCCGCATCGTCTACCGCGACAAGGCCCCGATCCTGGTCATGCGCCAGGGCTCCAACCAGGAGTTCTCCGACCAGGGCGTGCTGAACTTCCTGTCGTTCGAGGAATACGCTCTGGATCTGAAGCCCTTCCTCACCGCCGACGGGCCGATCCGCTACAAGAGCTCGGACCGCTATATGCGCGAACTGTTCTATCCGGACCTGCGCCAGAGCTTCGAGCGGAAAAACCGCACAAAGCTGATCGCTGAGGGCCATTCGCGCTTGGCGTCGCCCCTCTACAGCCTGGCCTTCATGGCCATGGCCCTGGCCGCCGTGGTCGCCGCAGGCTTCAGCCGGCTGGGCTATGGGCGCCGCATCGCCGCCATCGGGGCGGCGGCGGCGGCGGTGCGGATCATCGGTTTCGCGGTGCAGGCCGCTTGCGACGACTCGGTCTGGCTGAACGTCTTGCAGTACCTCATCCCGCTGGCCGCCACGGCCTGGGGCCTGGGCCAGGTGTTCCGCAGCGTCGAGCGACGATCGGGCTGGCGCGACTGGATGCCGTTCGAGATGAAGCAGCCGGCCTCCAAGGCTCAGCTGGGAGCCCCGGCATGAAGTTCGGCATCGGCCGCCTGCCCAGCTATGTCCTGGGCCGCACCATGATGGGCGTCGCCACCGCCCTGGCGGTGATCGCCGGGGTCATCGTGCTGATCGAGTTCGTCGACGTCTCGCGCACTGTCGGTGGACGCAGCGAAACCAGCTTTGTCCACCTGCTGTGGCTGACGGTGCTCAAAGCGCCTTCAACCATCCTGACCCTGCTGCCCTTCGCCTTCCTGTTCGGCACCCTGGCCGCCTTTGTGGGCCTCAACCGCCGCAGCGAACTGATCGCCATGCGGGCGGCGGGCGTCTCGGCCTGGCGGTTCATCCTGCCGGCTGCGGCGGCGGCCTTTGTGGTCGGAGCCATCACGGTGGCGGCGCTCAACCCGCTGGCGGCCCTGCTGAACGTCAAGTTCGAGCAGGCCCGCACGGCGATGCTCGAGGACTATCTGACCTCGACCCCCAAGGAGACCTGGCTGCGGCAGGGCGATGCCAAGTCGCAGGTGGTCATCCGGGCCCAGGCGCACGACCAGGTCGGCGGCGTGATCCGGCTGAAGGGCGTTTCCCTGTTCATGTATACCGTCGCCCCGAACGGCGGACTGGAGTTTGCCCGCCGCATCGAGGCCGATGAGGCCAGGCTCTATCCCGGTTATTGGCGGCTGACCGGCGTCCGCGAAGCCGCCCCGGGGGCCGGCACCGTGCGGTCCGAAAGCCTTTCGATCCCCTCGACCCTGGACGATCAGGCGGCCATTGAACGCTTCACCACGCCCGACGCCATCGCCTTCTGGCGACTGCCGGCGACGATCCGCGGCACAGAGGCGGCCGGCTTCTCCGCCCTGCCCTATCGGCTGCGCCTGCAGCAGCTACTGGCGACGCCCCTGCTCTTCGCCGCCATGTCGGTGCTGGCCGCGGCGTTTTCGCTGCGGTTGATGCGGCTGGGCGGTCTGGCGGTGCTGGCCGGGTCGGGTGTGTCGCTGGGCTTTGTGTTCTTCTTCTTCAATCAGTTCTGCCTGGCGCTGGGCAAGGCCGAGATCATTCCGACTCTGGCCG
Source organism: Caulobacterales bacterium (assembly GCA_038236615.1). Taxonomy (GTDB): domain Bacteria; phylum Pseudomonadota; class Alphaproteobacteria; order Caulobacterales; family Caulobacteraceae; genus Caulobacter. The sequence goes on along the minus strand of JBBRZO010000001.1, from coordinate 407,689 downwards.
CCGCCTGGGCCCCGCCCTTACTGGCGCTGTTATCGGGGCTGACCCTGCTCTGTTATACCGAAGACGGATAGAGCGTTGCGATTCCCTCAGCTTTCGGGTCATTGGCCAATGGGCGGGGTCGTAGTGTGATTTCAGTTGTGTTCCGGTGGGCGCGGGGGGCCGCGCGACAAGGATGTGAGTTGATGAGCAAGGCCAGCCGATCCGCGCCGTACCGCGTCCGCCTGTTCGCGGGTGTGGCCGCCGTGACGCTGGGCGCCCTGGCCGCCGCCCATCCTGCCGCCGCCCAAGACTCTGCAGAGCAAGCCATGGCCACCGCGCCGCCCGCAACGAGTGGCAAGCCGGTTCAAGCCGACGACGGTCTGGGCCAGCGCGGCTTCTACCTGGAAGCTGACCTGCTGATCCAGGACGACAAGTCCAAAGTCGTCACCGCCCGCGGCAATGTCGAAGTCCGCTATCGCGGCCGTACTCTGCGGGCCGGCGAGGTGGTCTATGACCAGGCCTCGGGCGTGGTCTCGGCCAAGGACAAGGTCGTCATCGTCGATCCCAGCGGCGCCACCACCTTCGCCGACGCGGTAGTGCTGGATGACGAGCTGACGGCTGGTATCGCCAAGGGCTTCTCGGCCCGGTTGGCCGGCAATGTGAAGATCGCCGCCGACACAGCGGTGCGCCGCAGCGAGTCGGTCCAGGAGCTGAACAAGGCGATCTACACGCCCTGCGATATCTGCGCCGAGGACAAGTCCAAGCCGCCCAGCTGGTCGATCAAGGCCGACAAGGTGGTCGAGGATAAAGACAAGCAAATCATCTACTACCGCAACGCCACCATCGAGCTGTTCGGCGTGCCGGTGTTCTTCGCTCCGGTTTTCTGGCAGGCCGACCCCAGCGCCGAGCGCAAGTCGGGCCTGTTGCCGCCTAAGATTCAGGGCTCGCAACGCCGGGGCCTGTCGTACGAACAGCCCTACTATCAGGTGATCTCGCCTTCGCAGGATCTGATTATCACCCCGCAGATCAACACCCATGTGAACCCGTTCGTAAACCTGGATTGGCGCAAGCGCTTCTATTCAGGGACGGTCGAGGCGCGCTTCGGCTACACTTATGAAAGTGACCTGACCGGTGACGGCGACCGCGTCGGCGACCTGACGTCGCGCAGCTATGTGCTCGCCAACGGCAGGTTTGACATCAACAAGAGCTGGAAATGGGGCTTCTCGGCCGAGCGGGCCAGCGAGGACCTGATCTTCCAGAAATACGACATCGACGATGTCTACGAGCAGCGCGGTCTGGTCACGACGGACGACAAGCGACTGACCTCGCAGCTCTACGTCACCCGGCAGGACAACCGGTCGTGGTTCTCGGTCAACATGATCAGCATCCAGGGTCTGCGCCCCTCGGATATCGACCGCACCATTCCCACCATTGCGCCGCTGATCGAGGGGCGCTGGGAGCCGGACGGACCTGTATTGGGGGGACGTCTGAGGCTGCAGGGCAGCGCGGTCGCCCTGACCCGCGACCAGTCGCAATTCGTGGCCAGCGACCCGGGCATCGATAGCCGCCGAGCCAGCGGCTTGGCCGACTGGCGCGGCAACTTCACCACCAGTTACGGCCTGCGCGTCTCGCCCTTCGCTCAGGTCCGGGCCGACGCCTACAGCATCTCCGACCGGCCGGGCGGCCTCTCGGACGTTTCCCTGACACGCGCGCTGGGCGTGGCCGGGGTCGATTTCTCAATGCCCTTCATCCGGCGTGACGGTGACCGCACCATCGTGCTGGAGCCGATCGCCCAGATCGCCCTGTCACCGAAGACCGACCTCGATCCGCGCATTCCGAACGAGGACAGCAGCGTCTTCGAATTCGACGACACCAATCTATTCCGAGCCGACAAGTCGCCAGGCTTCGACATCTATGAGGGCGGCCAGCGTTTCAATGTCGGCGGCCGCGCCACCCTGATGTTCGATGACGGCCGGTCAGCCAGCCTGCTGGTTGGCCGCAGCTACCGAGCCGATTTCGACCCGGGCCTCCCCGCCCGCAGCGGCCTTCAGACCCGTTCGTCCGACTGGATCGTCGCGGCGCAGGCCACACCGCTTCTGGGGGTGAACCTGTTCAGCCGCGCCCGACTGGACAGCGACACGCTGAATGTCCGTCGCTTCGAAGCCGGCGCCGACGTCGAGACTGACCGGGCCTGGGGCTACATCCGCTATCTGCGTGACAACCTGGATATCAGTGGCGTGCAGCGCGAGGACCTGGACTTTTCAGGCCAGGTGCTGGTCAAGGGCAACTTCGGAATCACCTTCGGCGGCATCCGCGACATCGAGAATGACGTGTGGCGCCGGCAGGAATTTGGCGTTCTCTACAAGGACGATTGCCTGGATATGGCGGTGGTCTGGGTGCACGAAGAGACGTTTAACCGCACCCTCGGTCCGTCGGACTCTGTGGTGGTGCGCCTAAAGCTCGCCACATTGGGTGATAAAGGCTACAGCCGATGAAACGCCGAGGGGCGACCGGCTATGGGCCGGGTCCAAGAACTAGAGGAACGACCAGATACATGTTGTCCGCGCGTCGCGTGACGAACCTGGCCACTGTGGCCATGTCCGTCCTGGCCCTGGCTTCGGCCGGGCTGCCTCCCATGGCTCAGGCCCAAACTCCGCCCGCTCCCTCGGCCGATTCCGGCCTGTCCGAAGGCGTGGCCGCCACGGTCAATGACGAGATCATCTCGACCTATGACCTGGTCCAGCGCATGCGGCTGATCATGGTCACTTCGGGTATCCAGCCGACCGATGACAACATCCCCCAGCTGCAGCGCGAAGCCCTGCGCAGTCTGGTCGACGAACACCTGCAACTTCAGGAGCTTCGCCGGGTCGAAAAGGAAAACAAGATCGACATCGTCGCCTCAGACGATGAGGTCAACGAACAGATCGCCTCCTGGGCCAAGGACAACAACTCCACGGGCGACCAGATGCTGGCCCGCCTCGCCGCCCAGGGCGTCGGAGCCGATACCCTGAAGGCCCAAATCCGCGCCGACATGAGCTGGCAACAATATATCCGCGGCCGCTTCGGCGCTCGGATCAAGGTGGGTGAGGACCAGATCAAGGCCACCATCGCCCGCCTGAGCGAGGACGCCACCAAACCGCAATACCAGGTCAGTGAAATCTATATCGACGCGACCCGGGTCGGCGGCATGGATACCGCCGTCCAGGGCGCCCAATCGCTGATCGACCAGATGCAGGGCGGCGCGCCGTTCGCCTCGGTCGCACGGCAGTTCTCGTCCTCGACCACCGCGGCCAACGGCGGCGACGCCGGCTGGATCACCACCGGCCAGATGCCGCCGGAAGTCGACCAGATGCTCGACCAGCTGCGCCCCGGCCAACTGTCCAAGCCGATCCAGACCCAGGACGGGGTCTACATCATCTATCTGAAAGAAAAGCGCTCTGGCGCCAGCGCGACCCTGGTCACCCTTAAACAGGTCGCCGTGCCGCTCGAGGGCGAGCCCAGCGCCGATCAGTTGGCCACCGCCACCGCGATGCTCGAAAAGGTTCGTCCGCTGGTTACCAGCTGCGCTGACCTCGAAGCCAAGGCCGGCGGCGTCGAAGGTGTCGTGGCGGGTGACCTGGGCGAAGTCGATATCACCACCCTCACCCCAGCTTTCGCCGACGCCGCGGTCAACACCCCGATCGGCCAACTGTCCCAGCCCGTCCGCAGCCCTGGCGGCGTGCACCTGGTCATGGTCTGCAGCCGTCGCCAGAGCGGGGCCGACGCCCTCACGCCCGAGCAGGTGGAAAACCGCCTCAAGGGTCAACAGCTGTCGCTCATCGAGCGGCGGGTGATGCGGGATCTGCGCAACTCCGCCACCATCGAGCAGCGGTGAGCGGGGGACCGCTCGCCCTGACATTGGGTGATCCCGCGGGCGTTGGCCCGGAGATCATCGTCAAAGCCTGGCGCGCTCTGGCCGCTGACGGTCCGCCGTTCATGGTGGTCGGAGACGCCCAGGCCCTGGCCAGCGCCCCCGCCGCCGCGGGCGTCCCTATTCGGACGGTCGGTGGGGCGGAACAGGCGCTGGCGGTCTTTCGCCAGGCCCTTCCCATCCTCGACCTGCCCTTGACCACCGACGTCGTGGCCGGCCAGCCCAATCCCGCCAATGCGCCTCAGATCATCCGCTGGATCGAGACCGCGGTGGGCCTGGCGCTGGTTGGCGCGGTCAGCGGCGTGGTCACCGCCCCCATAGCCAAGGCTCCGCTCTATGAGGCCGGCTTCAAGTTTCCCGGTCACACCGAGTTCCTGGCCGAACTGACTGCCGCAACAGGTCAGCCGGGCGCACGGGGTCCGATCATGATGCTGACCGCCCGCGATCTGCGCGTGGCCCTGGTGACCATCCACGAGCCGCTGAGCCGGGTTCCGAACCTGATCACCATCGAACGGGTTGTGAACGCCGGCCTGGTCACCGCACAGGCCCTGCGCCATGATTTCGGTATCGTCAGGCCGCGTCTGGCCGTGGCTGGCCTCAACCCTCATGCCGGCGAGTCGGGCGGGCTCGGCCGCGAGGAGATCGAAGCCATCGAGCCCGCCGTCCGCGCCTTGCGGGACCTTGGCGTCGACGCCCAGGGCCCCTACCCCGCCGACAGCCTGTTTCATGAAGAAGCGCGGGCCCGCTATGACGCGGTGCTCTGCCAGTACCATGACCAGGCACTGATCCCCGTGAAGATGCTGGATTTCTGGGGTGGGGTGAACGTCACGCTGGGCTTGCCTGTCGTGCGCACCAGTCCCGACCACGGCACGGGCTTCGACATTGCCGGCCGAGGCCAGGCCCGCCCTGACAGCCTGATCGCCGCCATCCGCCTGGCCGACAGCATCGCCGCCCATCGGTTAGCCGCGTGAGTCTTCAGGATCTGCCCCCGCTGCGCGAGGCGCTGGCCGAGCACGGGCTGATGGCCCGCAAGAGTTTTGGCCAGCACTTCCTGCTGGACCTCAACATCACCCGGAAGATCGCCCGCCTGGCCGGGCCGCTGGACGGCCAGACAGTCATCGAAGTCGGCCCCGGCCCCGGCGGCCTGACCCGGGCCCTGCTGGAGGCCGGCGCCCAGGTGATCGCCGTGGAGATGGACCCACGCTTCATCGAATTGCTGGGCGAGCTGGCCCAGGCCGCGGAAGGCCGGCTGACCATCGTCGAGGGCGACGCGCTGAAGGTCGACGAAGCGGCCCTGACCGGCGGCGCGCCGGCGCATCTGGTCTCCAACCTGCCCTATAATGTCGGCACGCCGCTGCTGATCAAATGGCTGACCGGCCCGTTCCGCCCGACCAGCATGACCCTGATGTTTCAGAAGGAAGTCGCCGACCGCATCGCCGCCCCGGTCGGCAGCGACGCCTACGGGAGACTGGCGGTGATCGCCCAGGCCATCTGCGAAGCAAAGGTGGTCATGGACCTGCCGCCAAGAGCGTTTACCCCGCCGCCGAAGGTGTCCTCGGCGGTGGTTCGGCTGGATCCCCTTCCGGACCCGCCGTCGCCGGCCTTGGTCAAGGCGCTGGAAAGCGTCACCGGGGCGGCCTTCGGCCAGCGGCGCAAGATGCTGCGCTCAAGCCTGAAGGTATTGGGCGGCGAGGCGTTGTGCGTGAAGGCAGGGATCGATCCGGGCGCGCGCGCCGAGACCATAGACGTGGCCGGGTTCCTGCGGTTGGCGGCGGCGCTCTAGTCCAGGCCTTCAGCCAGGATCTGGTTGACCAGCGGCTCGACCCACAGGTTCCGCCCGGTCCGCAGCCGCTCGCCGTGATAGATGTGGGCCAGGTCGGAGTAGGCCCCGTCGAAATCCTCATTGAGGATGACATAGTCAAAGGTCGACCAGGCGGTGACCTCGTCCTTGGCCCTGGACAGGCGCTTGGCGATCACCTCGGCGCTGTCCTGCGAGCGAGCCTCCAGCCGGCGGCGCATCTCCTGCAGTGACGGCGGCAGGATGTAGACCAGCACCGAGTCGTCCGGCATCTGGGCCTTGATCCGCATGGCGCCCTGGAAATCGATGTCGAACAGCACGCTCTCGCCGCGCTCGAGCGCCTCGACGATGGGCTTGCGCGGGCTGCCGTAGCGGTTGCCGTAGACCTCGGCCCACTCCAGCAGGGCGTTGTCGGACAGCAGGGCGTCGAAAGCCGCATCGTCGACGAAATGGTAGTCGCGGCCGTCATGCTCGCCAGGGCGCGGCTGGCGGGTGGTGTTGGAAATCGAGAGGTGCAGATCCTTGTGGTCCGCCACCAGCCGGCGGGTCAGCGAGGTCTTGCCAACGCCCGAGGGCGCCACGACCATCAGCAACAGGCCGCGGGTCTTCCGGCGGACTTCCTCACTCGACATTCTGAACCTGCTCGCGGAACTGCTCGATCACCGCCTTGAGGTCCAGACCGATGCCCGTCAAGCCGGTCGTGGCCGATTTCGAACAGAGGGTGTTGGCCTCGCGCATGAATTCCTGGGTCAGGAAGTCCAGCCGGCGCCCGGCCGGGATCTCTCCCATCAGCTGGCGAGCCTGGCCGACGTGACTTGTCAGGCGGTCCAGCTCTTCGCGGACATCGGCCTTGCCGGCCAGTACCGCGGCTTCCAGCACGATACGCTCTTCCGGCGCACCGCCTTCCAGCAGCTCGCTCATGCGCTTGGCGAAGCGGTCGCGCAGAATCGCCGGCTGAGTCCCTGCCTCTGCTTCGGCGGCGGCGACCAGGGTTTCGACCTTGTCGATCAGGCCCGACAACACGGGTGTCAGCGCCTCGCCCTCGCCCTGGCGAGCCAGTTTCAACGCGTCCAGCGCGGCGTTGATCGAGAAGGTCATCGCCTTCTCCAGCGCCGCCTTGAGCTCGGGGTCCTCATCGTTCTCGCTAGCCTCGATCACCCCGCGCAGGCCCAGCAGGCCGTCCAGGCGCGGCGGCTTGGCCCTGCCATCCTTCACGTAGGGCGCGCCAAGCTCGAGATAGCGTTCGAGCTGGACGACATTGACGCTGATCTGGCCGCCCTGCTCGGCCCGCCTGGCGTTCAGGCTGACGCTGACCTGACCCCGTTGGAATCGAGCCGCGCCCCCGTCGCGGGCGGCGCGTTCGAGCGAATCGAAGCCGGGCGGTCCCTTGAAGCGGACCTCCAGATTGCGGCCGTTGACCGAGCGAGCCTCCACCGCCCAGCTCCAGCCGTCCAACGCGCCTTCCGCCCGGCCGAAACCGGTCATGCCTGAAAGCGGCATCAGCGTTTCCCAGCCGGCTTCAAGGGGGGCTTGAGGGCCGGCAGCTTGACCGGCGCGGGCGTCGGAACATCGAGCGGCGTGGCGGCGACCGGGCCCTTGCGACCGGCCTCGATGCCCCGCCAGGCGGCGACGTTGCGATTGTGCTCTTCCAGCGTCGCGGCGAACACGTGACCGCCCGTGCCGTCGGCGACGAAGAAGATGTCGTCGGTGTTGGCCGGATCGAGCACGGCGGCCAGCGCCGCGCGGCCCGGATTGGCGATCGGTCCCGGCGGCAGGCCGACGATCTGATAGGTGCTGTAGGGGTTGGGGCGGGCCAGTTCCGAGACCCGCAGGCCATGGCCCAGCGGGACGCCGCCGGTCAGGCCGTAGATGATGGTCGGATCGCTCTCCAGCTTCATGCCCTTGCGCAGGCGGTTGACGAACACCGCCGCCACCTTGGGCCGCTCGTCGGGCTTGCCGGTTTCCTTTTCGACGATGGAGGCCAGGATCACCGCCTCTTCCGGGGTCGAGAACGGCAGGCCGGGCTGGCGCTTGGCCCAGAGCTGGGCCAGCAGGGCGTCGCGCGCGTCCATCATCCGCTTGAGCACCGCGGCGCGGTCCTCGCCGCGTTCGAAGTCATAGGTCTCGGGCAGGATCGCGCCTTCAGGCGGGGTCGGGGCGATGCCGACCAGGGCCGGCTCGGCGTTCAGCCGCCGGGCGACCTCGGCCGAGATAATGCCTTCCGGCAGGGTGATGGCGTGGCGGATGACCTTGCCGTGGCGAATCTTGTCCAGCACCTGGGCCATCGAGGCGTGGGCCGGGAATTCGTACTCGCCGGCTCGCAGCGTGCGGTCGGCGCGGGTCAGTTCGGCGGCGACGATGAACACCGAGCTGGATCGCACCGCGCCGCCCCGCTCCAGGGCGGCGGCGATCTCCGGCAGGCTCGAGCCCTTGCGCAGAACGATGGTCGTCTGGGCCGGCGCGGGGCCGGACCCGGCATAGGTCCAGGCGGCCCAGGCCAGCACCAGCAGCGCGGCGACAAACAGCGTGGCAAAAGCGCTTGCGAAGATGATCGCCACCCGCCGCATGAACGGCAGGCCCCCCGACGACCGCTGGTTCACGGCTGCCGTCGGAAGATGACGCAGGCGTTGGTGCCGCCAAATCCGAAGCTGTTGGACATCGCCACCTCCATGGCCTTGGGCTTGGCCTTATGGGGCACCAGATCAATGGGCGTGTCGAACTCTGGATCGTCCAGGTTGATCGTCGGCGGGACCATCTGGTCGCGAAGGGCGAGAATGGCGAAGATCGATTCGACCGCGCCGGCCGCGCCCAGCAGGTGGCCGGTCATCGACTTGGTCGAGCTCATCATGGTGTTCTTGGCGCTGTCGCCCAGCAGCCGCTCCACCGCGCCCAGTTCCAGGCCGTCGGCCATGGTCGAGGTGCCGTGGGCGTTGACGTAGCCGATCTCGGAGACATCCACCCCGGCGTCCTTGACGGCCGCCTTCATGGCCCGCAGGCCGCCGTCACCATCCTCGGAGGGGGCGGTGATGTGGTAGGCGTCGCCGGAGAGGCCATAGCCGATGACCTCGGCATAGATCTTGGCCCCGCGCGCCTTGGCGTGCTCGTACTCTTCCAGCACCAGGACACCGGCGCCCTCGCCCATGACGAAACCGGCGCGGTTCTTGTCGTAGGGCCGCGAGGCGGTGGTCGGGGCGTCGTTGAAGTCGGTGGCCATGGCGCGGCAGGCGATGAAGCCGGCGATGCCGATCGGGCAGATGGAGGCCTCGGCCCCGCCGGCGATCATCACGTCGGCGTCGCCGTACTTGATCAGCCGGGCCGCGTCGCCGATGGCGTGAGCCCCCGTCGCACAGGCCGTCACCACCGAGTGGTTGGGGCCCTTGAAGCCATAGCGGATCGACACCTGGCCCGAGGCCAGGTTGATCAGCGCCGACGGAATGAAGAAGGGGCTGACCCGGCGCGGGCCCTTTTCGGCCAACTCCAGAGCCGTCTTGGCGATGGTGGCCAGGCCGCCGATTCCCGAGCCGATGATCACGCCGGTGCGCAGGCGGACCTCCTCGTCGTCGGGCAGGTTGGCATCCTTCACCGCCTCGTCGGCCGCGGCCATGGCATAGAGAATGAAGTCGTCGACCTTGCGCTGGTCCTTGGGCGCCATCGTCCCATCGGGATCGAAGCTGCCTTCGACGTCAGGGCCGCCGCCGCCGCGCCCGTCGACCCGAGGGATCTCGAACGCCACCTTGCAGGCATAGTCGGTGGGATCAAACGTGGTGATGGTCCCGGCCCCGGACTTGCCGGCCAGGATGTTCTTCCAGGTCACGTCCACGCCCTGCCCCAGGGGGGTCAGCAGGCCCAGACCGGTAACGACCACACGCCTCATGAGGTCTAACTCCCTCGCCGCCTCAAACGAAAACCGCCGCGCGCATCAGGTTTTCTAAGCCCATGCGACGCGGCGGCCAAACGCCTAGATAGGAACGGGTGGCCTTAGCCGCCCGACTTTTCCGAGATGAACTTCACGGCGTCGCCCACGGTTTGAATGTGTTCGGCCGCGTCGTCCGGGATTTCGATATCGAATTCTTCTTCGAACGCCATCACCAGCTCGACGTTGTCGAGGCTGTCTGCGCCCAGGTCGTCGATGAAGCTCGCCTTCTCGGTGACCTTCTCGGGGTCCGCATCGAGATGCTCGATGACGATCTTCCGCACGCGCTCGAGAATGTCGGACATTCGCTTGTAGTCCCTCTGTGATCAGTTTTGGGCCCGCCCCAGGCTCGCCGGGTGCGGGAAATCGAGGCTGAGCTAGCATGTTCCTTTCGGGGTGGCTAGCACTTGGCCGTTGGGCAGGTACCTAGTCAGAGTCTCCAACGGCGCCAAACAGGGGATGTGGGATGTCGCGCCGGACATTACCAGGGGAACCCGGTTTGGCGCCTCCGCGCCCTTCCAAAGGGGCTATGGCGCGGAGACAACAGACGCAAGCCTGAGTCAGCGATGCACCGGGACTGTCGGCGAGGCCTGCGCCTCGGCCGCCGCGTTCAGAATAAAGGCGATCACCGCCGCCACCGCTCGGTACAGCGCCTCTGGAATCTCATCATCCAGCGGAATGGTCGATAGCGCCTCGGCCAGGGCGGCGTTCTGTTCCAGCGGCACGCCGTGTTGGCGGGCGGTGTCGATGATGGCCTGCCCGATCTCGCCCCGGCCCGTGGCTATCACGCGCGGAGCGCCTGGAGCCTCATACTGCAGGGCCACTGCAAGGGTCGGCTGGGTCATGCGGCGTTGTCCACGAAGCGACCGGCGGGGACAGTGGCGGTCTGGGGGACGCCGGGCCGGATGGCGATCTGCGGATTGAGGGCCTCGGCCTGCAGGGCGAGGGCCAGCCTGGGGCGATCCTGGTCCAGCCGGGCAGCGGTCTCACCCGCCTCGGCGAAGAGGCCCAGTTTCAGGTCGTCGCCACTCAGGGCCAGGTGGGCGTGGACCGGCCCGACACCCTCCAGGTCCAGGGTGAAACGGGCGCGCCAGGTGCGCTCTGGCTTTTCGTCGGCCACGGGTGGCTGGTCGGCGTCGATCTCGAACTGGGCGATTGCGGCGCCCTGGGGCGTGGCGAGCGGCAGTTCAAACAGCCAGGGGCCCGTGCGCGCGCCGCCGGCTTCACCAGGGACCGAGGCCGCCTGCTGCAGCAGCTGGCGCGCCTGGGCGGCGGCGACCCGGCGCTGCAAGTGGCCGACCACAGCCTGAAGCTCGACATTAACCGGCAGGCTGGAGGGCGCCGCCGGCTGGCCGCGCTGCGGACCGTCTGGATAAGGCGGCGGCGGGACCGGCTCGGCGTGAACCTGGGTGGAGCGGTCGCCCGCCAGAGCGCTCAGGACCTGCCCCAGATCGCCGAGCGCCGCCTTCAGGTCGGCGGGCGGCAGGTTCGGCTGGGCCGCCAGCCGCGATTCCAGGAACAGGCCTGATTGTGAGACGGCTTGGCGCAGATCGGCAGGAGTCGGCGGCGGCGAAGTGGCCAGTTGAAAGCCCAGGACTTTCTGGATGGCCGCCTTGACGGCTGACGGCACGGCCGGCGCATTCAACGCGGCGGCGAGGTCGGCCAGCAGCGGGCTGAGACCGTCCTGGCGCGCGGCGGCGGCGCTGACGGCGCTTGCCAGGGTCGGGCCAGGGGCTGCCGGCGCGCCATCCGCCTCATGCGGGGACGCCGCGCCAACCTGAGACTGGGCCGCGACGGCCGCCGCCAGGTCCCGCGGGACAATCGCGCCGGCCCCGGCCGGGGCCGGGAGCGCTGACGTTGGCGTCACGATCAACATGGCCGACAGTCTAGGAACCGGCGGTAAAGGCGCTGTTAAGGTTTGCGGCGGCAGGCCCTGCCTGCCACCGCTTTGCTTCAGCAGCTCTTGCTGCTGTTGCTGCTGCTGCCGCACCCGCCGGAAGACGAATTGTTGTCGTCCTTGGTGGCTTCATAGACGCCAACCCCGACGAGGACGACGCCCAGGCCGAAAATCACCCTATGACTCATCGGCGCGAACCAGCTGCCGCCACCCTCGGCGGCGTTGAGGTTGAAGGCCGTGCGCAGGCGGGGGCCGGCCGGCGCGAAGGACACCGCCGCCAGATCAACGCCTCGCGTCGAAGCGAAGACATCGCCCTGCGAGAAACGCAGCCCCAGACGCGGCGCGGCGTCAGCCTCGCGACGGTCGCCGCCGAACGGCACGGTGAGGTTCAGGGCCAGGGTCTGGCCCTGCCGGGCCTCGCCCAGCGCCAAGTCGCGGCCGAAGTCCTGGGCCTGAATCTGGCCGGCCAGGCACAGGGCCCCGCTCAGGACCGCTCCGAACATCGCCGTCTTATTGATCTTTCGCATCGCCCACTCCCTTGGGATTGTTACCGATGCGAGGTTGTCAGGCAGCCGCCCTCTCCAACAATCCCATGGACGGGTGGCCCATAGATGCGGGGGTGGCGGCCGCCTGGGCCGGCGATTTTTATGACGTCATATTAATTGGCCACGTCGGCAAGGGGCGCCCATTCTGCCACCGTCCGCAGACCTTGCCTGTCGGAGAGAAAACCATCTGTGAGGGTGAAACGTGCGGTCCCTATTCGGCCTGTTCCTCGCTCTGGCTATTTTGGTGGCGGACCCCGCCCCTTTGCGGGCGGCGCCCGATGCCTCCGGGCTCACCCAAAAGGCCATGATCGCCCTGGTCAGGTTGCCGCCGGCCGAGTTCGTTCGCGTGTGGGGCGCGCGCCGAGCCACCGCCGTGGCCCAACTCTCAGCCCGGGACGACAAGGCGGCGCGACGGGACATTGAGTGGCGCTGGGCCGCGGGCCTGATCGACTATGCCTATTTCCACGAGCGCGAAACCGGCGAAGCCCTGCCGGCCGACTGGGTCCCCAAGCGCCAGGCATTGACCTTTGCCCGCCGGGGCGATGCGGCAGCATTGAACTCAGCGGCCTATATCCAATACCTGGACGCATGGCTGCATGATCGTTCCGCCGCGCTGCTGGTGCGGGAGCCTTCCTTCCATACCGGCGACAACCGTTCGCTACGCGCCAATTTCGCGGCGATCGCCTCGCTCAAGGCCGACCGAGCCGTGACCCTCTACCTGTTGAGCAAGACGCTTGACACGCATGTGGACGACAATGGAGCCAGAGGCATCGGCCCTCAGATCAAGGCCCTGGCCGCTGCGGGCGGTGCGCCGGCCGACATAGCCAGACTTACAGGCGCTCTGGCGGATGATGAGGCGCCACCCACCGACCACAGGGCGCTGGTCTATAAGACCGTCGACGGTGTCGATCTCTACGCGCATGTCTTTCCGCCCAAGGAGACGACCGGCCCAAGGCCGGTGTTGTTCTGGTTCCACGGCGGTTCCTGGAGTACGGGACATTGGAGCTACTGCCCGGTCGTCTGCCGCGCGATGCAGTCGCAGGGTTTCGTGGTCATCCAGGTCGAGTACCGCACGTCCCAGCGGTTCGACGGAACGCCGCTGGACGCCTTGCAGGATGGGCGCGACGTCATCGCCTGGGCGCAATCAAACGCCGCCGTGCTGGGCCTGGATCCCAAACGAATGATGACGGCGGGCTTTTCCAGCGGCGCCTCACTTGGATCCCAGCTGGCCGTACTGGACAGCGACAACATACGCGGCGGCGCCTTCATTTCCGGCTGCTACGAGCCCGCCGCCGACAGTTTCTACGCCCGGAAGGTCTCGCCGATCACCGATCCCAAGCGCCTTTCGCCACTGCTCAGGCTGGACGCGCGCTCCCCGCCCCTGGCGCTTTTCCACGCCAAGGATGACGAGATGTGCCCCTACCCTGACGCCGCGGCCATGGCCGACCGGGCGGCGGCGCTGGGCGTGGCGACGCGGCTCTACAGTTTCGACGGTGGCGGTCACTTCTTCGTCTTCGGCTCCCCGCAGGTCAAAGACCAGATCCGCCAGGGTCTGAAGACCTATGTGACAATGCTGGGCTGGGACCGGTAAATATCTCTCTGCCTCAGATCATCGCCATGCCGCCGTTGACGTGCAGGGTCTGACCGGTGACGTAGTCGCCGCCCGCCGAGGCCAGGTAGACGCAAGCCGCCGCTACGTCAGCGCCGCTGCCCAGGCGGCCGGCCGGGATCTTGGTCAGGATGGCGGTCTTCTGGGCCTCGTTCAGCTCGTCGGTCATCGGACTTTCGATGAAGCCGGGGGCGACACAATTGACCGTGACGTTGCGGCTGGCGACTTCCTGGGCCAGGGCCTTGGAGAAGCCGATCATGCCGGCCTTGGAGGCGGCGTAGTTGGCCTGGCCGGGGTTGCCGGTGACCCCGACGACCGAGGTGATGCCGATGATCCGGCCCCAGCGCCGCTTCATCATCCCGCGCAGGGCCGCGCGGCTAAGGCGGAAATAGGATTCCAGGTTCACCTTGATGACGGTGTCCCAGTCCTCGTCCTTCATGCGCAGCATCAGCCCGTCGCGGGTGATGCCGGCGTTGGCGACCAGGATGTCGATCGGGTTGCCCGAGACGCTCTCGGCGGCGGCGATCAGGCCGTCGACGGCGGCGGCGTCGGAGAGGTTGGCGGCCACGGCGCTGGTGCGCTCGCCCAGTTCGTTCGCCAGCCCCTCCAGAGCCATCTCACGCGTGCCGGACAGGACGACATGGGCCCCGGCTTGATGCAGGGCGCGGGCGATATCGCCGCCGATGCCGCCCGTGGCGCCGGTGACGAGGGCAGTCTTGCCGGTCAGGTCGAAGAGAGACATCCAGAACTCCTAGCGCAGGCTGGAGGCGAAGGCCTCCAGGTCGGCGGGGGTGTTGAGCGGGGTGGCTTCCGCGTCGGGGGCGATGCGCTTGGCCATGCCGGACAGCACCTTGCCCGAACCGGCCTCGGCAAAGCGGGTGACGCCACCGGTCGTGGCCAGCCAGTCCATGCTCTCGCGCCAGCGAACGCGGCCGGTGACTTGATCGACGAGGAGGCGGCGAATCTCTTCCGGGTCCAGGGTCGGGCGAGCGGTGACGTTGGTGACCAGCGGGGCGCGTGGCGCGACGATCGTGGTGCGGGCCAGGGCCTCTTCCATCTCGTCGGCGGCGGGCTGCATCAGCGGACAGTGGAACGGAGCCGAGACGTTGAGCGGAATGGCTCGCGCGCCCAGCTCCTTGGCCTTCTCGATGGCCCGGTCGACCGCGGCCTTCGAGCCCGAGATGACGACATTGCCCTGGTTGTTGTCGTTGGCGACAACGCAGACGCCCACTTCCGAACCCGCCGCAGCGGCGGCCTCGGCCAGGGCGACATCGGTCTTGGGGCCGATCAGCGAGGCCATGGCCCCCTCCCCCACCGGCACGGCCCTCTGCATGGCCTGGCCGCGCAGCTTCAGGAGGCGGGCGGTGTCGGCCAGGCTGATCGCCCCGGCGGCGGCCAGGGCGGAGTATTCGCCCAGGCTGTGGCCGGCCACGAAGGCGGCCCTCTCGATGGGGATGCCGAACTCACGCTCGAGCGTGCGGGCCACGGCCAGGCTGACGGCCATCAGGGCCGGCTGGGCGTTCTCGGTCAGGGTCAGGTCGCCCTCGGGCCCCTCGCGCATCAGCTTTGACAGCTTCTGGCCCAGGGCGTCGTCGACCTCCTGGAACACCTCACGCGCGGCGGCGAACGCCTCGGCGAGTTCTGCGCCCATACCGACGGCCTGGCTGCCCTGGCCGGGAAAGAGGAAGGCGAGGCTCATGACTGGCTCCTGGAATTCCGGGCCGCAGGGTTAGGGGAAAGGGGGATATGCAGCAAGTCTCGAGGCTGAGCGTTAGGCTTGCTGGAGGGCTGCTTCGGCCGCCGCGGAGGGGATCCACGCCTTGCTGTTGACCGAAAAGACCAGTTGGCGGACGGCCAGGGCTCCGCGCGCGGCGCTGCTGATCGACATGGCCGCCTATTTCGACGCGGCGATGGAGGCGATGAGTCGGGCCGAACACTGCGTCCACCTGCTCAACTGGGCCTTCGAGGCCAACACCCAGTTCCACCCCGTGCCCGGCGGCGGCCCAGGCCCCGCCGAGGACCGCTTCGGCCCGTTCCTGATCGCCCTGGCCGCCAGGCCGGAGCTTGAGGTGCGGATTCTGTGCTGGAAATCGGCGATGCCGGTCGCCGCGACCCAACACTTCTTCCCTTTCGTCGACCGCAAGCTGTTCGCCGGCACCAAAGTCAATTTCGTCCTGGACGGCAAACTGCCCGTCGGGGCCTGCCATCATCAGAAGGTGATCATCGTCGACGACGCGCTGGCCTTCTGCGGCGGCGGCGATATCGGACCCGACCGCTGGGACACCCCCGAGCATTTCGACAACAATCCCCGGCGTGAAAGGACCCGGCGCGACAATGTCGAGTTCGATAGCCGCCATGAGGTCATGGGGCTGGTTGACGGCGAAGCGGCCCAGGCGCTGGGCGAGCTGTTCCGCGACCGCTGGCTGCGGGCGACTGGGGAAACGCTCGTGCGATGCCCGGCGGTCCGCAAACCCCGATGGCCAGGCAAGGTCCCGCCGGCGTTTGAGAACGTGACCGCCGGTATTTCTCGCACCTCGGCCGCTTGGCGGGCCTATCCCGAGGTGCGGGAGTCGGCGGCGCTGCACATCGCCTCGATCCGGGCGGCGCGCCAATGCATCTACATGGAGAACCAGTATTTCACCTCGCCGCTGATCGCCGCCGAACTGGCCGCCCGGCTGCGCGAGCCCAAGGGGCCCGAGGTGGTGCTGATCTCGACCGAGCAGTCGCCCAGCTATTTCGACCAGGCGACCATGGACAAGACCCGGATGGCCTTTCTGCAGACCCTGCGCACCGCCGACCGCTATGGCCGGCTGCAGGCCTACAGTCCGGTGACGACCTTGGGCCGGACCATCATCGTGCATGCCAAGCTTACGATCATCGACGACATCCTGATGCGGATCGGCTCGGCCAATCTGAACAACCGCTCCCTGGGTTTCGACACCGAGTGCGACCTTTCGTTCGAGGCTGCGAATGCGGCGCACCGGGCCGAGGTCACCCGGCTGCGCAACCACCTGCTGGCCCATTGGCTGGGCTGCGTGCGGCCGCCCATCGATGAGGCCATAGCCAGCGCCGGCGGCGTGGGTCCGGCGCTGGAAGCGTTGCGCAACGCCGGCTACTGCCGCCTGCGGCCCCTGGAGGTCGAGCCGCTCAAGGGTCTGGCGTCTTTCGTGGCGATCCACCATCTGGGCGACCCGTTCGGACCGGCTGACTCGTGGCGGCCCTGGAAGCGCCGCAGGGCCGCCGCGGCCGAAGCCGCGACGGTGAGGCGGTTGGTGGCCCCCTCAGTTAATCCTTGAGGCTAGCTGGAACTTTCCCGCCATTCTCAGCAAGCTTCTGCATGACTGCCTTCTGCAGGGCGATGTTCTGCTCTGCGCTTCCGTCAGCGCCGGCGTGAACGCCCAGTTCAGCGCCCAATGATTTGCGAGCCTCAAGACTGGAATCCAGATCGAGCATCTTCAGGAGATCGACGATCGAGGTCCGCCAGTTGCCGCCGCCGCCCTTGCTCGCGGCCAGATTGGCTAGCACCGCTTCCACATCAACCGTCTGGGCAGGCGCGGGCGCCGCTGACGCGGTTGCTGGCGGAGCAGGAGCTGGATTGGCCGCGGTCGGCTGTGCCGCCGGGGCTGAATTATGATGGAAGATCTTGTCCATGATCGAACTGAAAATGCCCACGGGTCTCTCCTTACTGATGGAGATGCCTCAACGCCCCGCTCGCGGGCCGGTTCACCACCTCAAGTGAACGCCCCCCATTTGGGCGGTGGCGCTCGGTGCGCTGGGATCGATGGTGTGATCTGTATTCGGAGACCGCCATGCGCCGACTCGCCATTGCCGCCCTGGGGCTGACCGCCCTCCTGAGTCTCGCCGCCGCGCCGACGCCGCCCAAGGCGCTGGTCGATAAGGTCCGCGCCGAGATCAACAACGACGTCGGTTCCGAAGACGATGATCCCCGGCCCATCCGTGAACCTGCCCCGAAGATGTTCAGTCGGGTCGATATCAATGGTGATGGCATCACCGACTGGCGGGTGGACTTTCGCGATATGTGGGGCTGGTGCGGCACCGGGGGGTGCCAGCAGGAACTGTGGCTGGGCCGCGCCGATGGCGGGGTGACACAGGTGTTCGGCACGCAGGTCCTCGAATTCAAGATGACCAGCCGCAAGACCGGCGCGGTGCTCGACCTGGACTTTCACGGCGCGGTCTGTCGCCTGACCGGCTCCGAGGCCTGCCCGCGGCGATTCATTTGGAACAGCGCCGAGGCGGCCTTTGATCCCGCGATCAACGCTAAGGGCGAGGGTTATTTGGCTGGACTGCCGGTCTCGCCGATGGACATCGACGTCAAGACTGCGCCGCCGGAAATCCAGGCCGAAGCCCAGGCGCTGGCGACCCTTTGCGCCATCGCCGGCGGGAAGCGGGAGGCCCCGCCCCCGGTTGGCCGGCTTCCCGACATCAACGGTGACGGCGTGCGGGAGTGGTATGTCGGATCGCAATACGGCGAATGCCTGGACATGACCGAGCCGTCGGGCGAGCCGGAAGACCTGTTGATCATGGTCAGCCAGCCGAACGGGCCCTTTACCCTGGCCTGGGGCGTCAACGATCCCGACATCGGCATCGACATTTCCTCCCGTCCTGCCGTGGTCTTCCAGGTCGAGCGGCCGGAGCGTTGCGAGCTCACGCCCAAGACCTGCCCGCGCAAGCCGATGCGTTGGGACCCCGCGTCCCGCAAGCTGCTGCCGGCGCGCTGACCGATGCGCCGCATGATCCTCGCCCTCGTCGGCTGCTGCGCTATCCTCACCATGGGCGCCGCCTCGCCGGGGCCGCCGAAATGGCTGGTCGATCATGTCCGTGAGGAGATCAATGACGACCGAAGCGATCCCGGCAGTCCGCCGCCACGCGAGCCCTCGCCCCGGATGTTCAAGCGCGTGGACATCAACGGCGACAAGATCGCCGACTGGAAGGTGGATTTTCAGAATGAAGCCGGCTGGTGCGGAACGGGCGGCTGCCGAATCGAGCTGTGGCTGGGTCGGCCACAGGGCGGCCTGACCCCTGTCTGGGAGATCGGGGTGCGGGAGTTTCGGCTGAAGTCCGGCAAGACCGGCGCGACCGTCGACGTCGATTTCCATGGCTCGGCCTGCGGCGGCGCGGGCGTGCAGCCCTGCCCGCGCCGCTATGTCTGGGACATTTCTGAAGGCGCCTTCCTGCCGGCGCTCAACAAGAAGGGTGACGGCTTTCTGGCCGGCCTGCCCATCGCGCCCGTGGACCTGAACATCGCCGATGCGCCGGAGGCGGTGAAGACCCAAGCCAATCGCCTTATCGCCGCCTGTGAGGCCAGCGGCGGCAAGCTGCAGATGGACGGCGTCGAAGCGGGCCGCCTGCCGGACCTGAACGGCGATGGCGTCCGAGAATGGTATGTCGGCGCCGAATATCCCGACTGCAGCTTCGAGGTCGCGCCGCCGGCCGATCCCCTGCACCTGGTTGTTCTCGTCAGCGCCCCCGATGGCGGTTACACGCCCGCCTGGGAAACCAGCGACGCCTCCATCGCCTTCGACATTTCCAGCCGGCCGGCGACCATGTTCGAGCTAACGGTTCAGGGTGGAACTTGCGGCATCGACTCCGCCGCCGACTGCCCGCGTCGGCCGCTGCGCTGGAATCCGGAGACACGGAAGCTCGAACCCGCCCGCCCGTCCTGAAGGTTGGAGGCTTGCTTAGCGACGACAGCGGACTAGGTTCTCCCCCCGAGCGGGCGCGTCGCCTTGGGAGCCATAATATGAAATTTAAGATCCTCGCCGGGCTCGCCCTCGCGGCGGCCCTCGTCACCCCCGCCCTTGCAGGCCTGGCCGTCGGCGCCAAGGCCCCGGACTTCACCCTGTCGGGCTATCAGGCCGGCAAGCCGCTGAGCTTCCATCTGGCCGAGTACCTGAAGAAGGGACCGGTGGTGCTGTACTTCTTCCCCGCCGCCCATACCGGTGGCTGCAACATCGAAGCTCACCTGTTCGCCGAGGCCGCTGACGACTTCAAGGCCCAGGGGGCCACCGTGATCGGTGTCACCGCCGGCAAACTGTCAGAACTGCAGGTGTTTTCGAACGAGACTCAATACTGCTCAGGCAAGTTCCCGGTCGCCGCCGACACCGACGCCAAGGTCGCCAAGCTCTACACTAAGACTACGGCCATCCCGGTGTTCGGCACGATCTCGGATCGCACCTCGTTTGTGATCGTTCCGGGCGGCGAGATCATCTTCGTCCACTCGACCGGCGATCCCAGCCAGCACGCTGAGCTGACTCTGGACGCCGTCAAGAAGTGGCGGGCGACGCATCCGAAATAGGCCATCCTGCCGATCGCGCCTCAGGTCGAGGTCGGCTTGAGCTGCATGTAGGGGCCCGTGTCGCAATTGATCTTGGCGCACAGGCGCTTCTGCAACTCCGCCTTATAGGCCGGCATCAGTTCGGGCATGAACTTGGCCGAAGCCTGGGTTACCTGGCCGGTCTTCGCCAGGATGGCTTGGCCAACGGGGCTCTCGAAGAAGTCGACCATCGCCTGGAGTTCGTCCTCGGTGTAGATGCGGGCGATCTCTGGGGTGAGGCGCTCTATCATCTGTTGAACGATGATGTCGCCCGACTCGACCATGGATTCCTGCATGGCCTTGCTGAACTCGGGCGTTATCGGCAGTCCGTCGGCTTGGAACTGATCCATCATCATCTTGCTCATCGGCCCCATCAGGGCAACGTAGCTACGATCCATATGAATGGCGGCTACATACCGCTTGGCCAGTTGAAGGGCCCGGGCTGAAGGCTGGGCGGGCGCGGCGGCCGGCAGGGCGGGGGTTTCGCCGAATGAAGCCATCGGTGTGGCGAACAACAGGGCGGCGGCGCTGAGCGCCGAGATGAATTTGCGAGACATGAAAACCCCCGGGACCGATACTCCCGGCAAAGTGGCATGAGCCCTTGGACGGCGCAATCAGCCCAAACCCTTGCTCTGACGGCCGTTTTCCTCTATCGACGCGCCCTTCACGGAAAGCGGTCTCTTCGCGGAACGCAAACGGGTCTCGGATTTCGCCGGGGCCGACGCGCAAGAGAGCCATCGTGGTTGAGGGACCTTCCAGCCCTCATCGCGCCGCTGTCCATACAGGGAAGTGGAACCTATGGCTCTGTACGAGCACGTGGTCATCGCGCGGCAGGACATCTCGCCGCAACAGGCCGAACAACTGAACGAGGAACTCAAGGCCCTCATCGAAGGTCAAGGCGGCCACATCGCCAAGATCGAATACTGGGGCCTTCGCAACCTCACCTACCGCATCAAGAAGAACCGCAAGGGCCACTACTCCTTGCTGGCCATCGATGCGCCCGCCCCCGCGGTCAAGGAAATGGAACGCCAGCTGTCGCTGAACGAAGACGTGCTGCGCTACATGACCATCCGCATGGAAGAGCTCGACCTGGAGCTCTCGCCGATCCTGGCCCGCCGTGATCGTGACCGCGACCGCAGCGAGCGGCCGCGCGACGAATTCGCCGCGCTGTAGGGAGAACAGAGAATATGTCCGACGAAGCTCCCGAAATCGCCGAGTCCGCC
The DNA here is from genome assembly GCA_038236615.1 of Caulobacterales bacterium. Taxonomy (GTDB): domain Bacteria; phylum Pseudomonadota; class Alphaproteobacteria; order Caulobacterales; family Caulobacteraceae; genus Caulobacter. The sequence continues at coordinate 386,481 of JBBRZO010000001.1, read as the reverse complement.
CCCGCCGCTGGTGGTGGCGCTCGCCGTCCGTTCTTCCGCCGCCGCAAGGTCTGCCCGTTCTCGGGCGCCGGCGCGCCGAAGATCGACTACAAGGATGTGAAGCTGCTGCAGCGTTACGTCTCCGAACGCGGCAAGATCGTGCCCTCGCGCATCACCGCCGTCTCGGCCAAGAAGCAACGCGAACTGGCCAAGGCCATCAAGCGCGCCCGCTTCCTGGCCCTGCTCCCCTACGTCGTGAAGTGAGGGAGAGGACACCATGAAAGTCATCCTACTCGAACGCCTTGAGGGCCGTGGCGCCCTGGGCGATGTCATCACCGTCAAAGACGGTTTTGCCCGCAACTACCTGCTGCCCCGTTCCAAGGCCCTTCGCGCCAACTCGGCGAACCTGAAGGTCTTTGAAGGCCAGCGCGCCGAGATCGAAGCCCGCAACGCCAAGGCCAAGGAAACCGCCGGCGCCGCTGGTGATGCGCTGGACAACACCTCGTACATCCTGATCCGTCAGGCCGGCGAGAGCGGCCAGCTCTACGGTTCGGTCAGCGGCCGCGACGTGGCCGACATGGTCAACGCCGAAGGCGGCAAGATCGACCGGTCGATGGTCATCCTCGACAAGCCGATCAAGACCCTGGGCGTCCACCCGATCAAGGTGAAGCTGCATGCTGAAGTCACCGTCACGGTGAACATCAATATCGCCCGCAGCCAGGACGAAGCCGAGCGCCAGGCGCGCGGTGAAAACGTCATCACTTCGCAGTTCGAGGAAGAGCAGCGTCTCGACGCTGAAGCCGCCGCGGACATGAAGGAAGGCGGCGCCGGCTCGCAGGACTCGTTCGATCGCGACGACGCCTAAGCGTTCTGGTCTACCAAAATGACGACGGCGCGGAGAGCGATCTCCGCGCCGTTTTCATTTTGAAGCCTACCCCACGCCGTGCCAGAACATACATAGAACTACACAGCAAATATCCGCCGGTGACAGATGTCACAGCGCGCCTGCCCGGCCCCCGCGTTAACTAGTGTGAATGGCCTCCATCATCCCAGCCCTGGACCTCCGCCCGGTCCCCAGCGAAACCGTCGTCGCCGCCCTGCCCTCGAACATCGAGGCGGAGCAGGCTTTGCTCGGCATCCTGCTCTACGACAACGCCGCCTATGAGCGGCTGACTGACCGGCTGGGCGGCAGCCACTTCTACGAACCCTTCCACCAACGCCTGTTCACGGCTTTGGAGACCCATATCCGCAAGGGCCAGCTGGCCGAACCGATCCTGATCGCCGACGAATTCAAGCGCGACCCGGCCTTCGAGGAGATGGGCGGCCTGCGCTATCTGGCGGATCTAGTCGACCGCGCCCCACCCGCCGCCAACGCCGGCGACTATGCCCGCGTGATCTATGACCTGGCGACGCGGCGCGAGCTGATCCGCATCGGCGGCGAAACGACGGCCGACGCCCAGGCGGGCGATGCCGACCGTACGGCCCGCGACATGATCGAGACCGCCGAACAGCGGCTCTATGCCCTGGCCGAGAGCGGCACCTCGTCGACCGGCTTCGTCGGGTTCGCCGACGCCCTGCGCGGCGCCGTGGAGATGGCCGCCGAGGCCTTCAGTCGCGATGGCGGGCTGGCCGGCCTGTCGACCGGCCTGATCGACCTGGACCACAAGCTGGGCGGTCTGCACCCTTCCGACCTGCTGATCCTCGCCGGCCGCCCTTCGATGGGCAAGACCGCGCTGGCCACCAACATCGCCTTCAGCGTCGCCCGCCACTACGCCTGGGAGCCACAGCCGGACGGCAGCCGCAAGACCGTCAACGGCGGGGTCGTCGCCTTCTTCTCTCTGGAAATGAGCGCCGAACAGCTGGCCATGCGTATCCTGGCCGACGCCTCGGGCGTGTCGTCCGACCGCCTGCGCAAGGGCGAAATCGACGCCTCGGAATTCGGCCGGGTTCGCGACGCCGCCATGGAGATCCAGGAATCGCCGCTGTTCATCGACGCCACCGGCGGCCTGTCGATCTCCAAGCTGACCGCCCGCGCGCGTCGCTTGAAGCGGTCGGTGGGGCTGGACCTGATCGTGGTCGACTACCTGCAGCTGCTCACCGCCGGCGAAGGCAGCAAGTCCGACAACCGGGTGCAGGAAGTCACCCAGATTACCATGGGCCTCAAGTCCCTCGCCAAGGAACTCAGCGTGCCGGTGCTGGCCCTCTCGCAGCTGTCGCGTCAGGTCGAGAACCGCGAGGACAAGCGGCCGCAACTCTCCGACCTGCGGGAGTCGGGCTCGATTGAGCAGGACGCCGACGCCGTGATGTTCGTCTATCGCGAAAGCTATTACCTGGGCCGCGCCGAACCTGACACCGCCGACCAGGTCAAGCATATGGAATGGCAGGAGAAGATGGACCGTGTCGCCGGCATGGCCGAGGTCGTCATCGGTAAGCAGCGCCATGGCCCGATCGGCACGGTGAAACTCTCGTTCCACGACGACACCACCAAGTTCGGCAACCTGGCCCGCGACGGGCGGTTCGATATCCGCTGAGCCCTTCCCGCACGCGATGAAACATCGTGAGCGGATAAGAAGAGCTCAATCTCACAGACGACCCTGTTTATCCCGATTGGCTTTCAGCCAATCGGGACAGGGTCTAGCCATTTGACCGCACCAGCGGGGGTGCTATGCGCTCCCTCTCCCATGACCGCCGCCCGCCTCACCATCGATCTGGACGCCTTGGCGGCCAACCACGCCCTGCTGCGCCGACTGGCGGGCGGGTCCGAGGTGACGCCGGTGGTCAAGGCCGACGGGTACGGACTCGGCGCCGCCGCCGTGGCGAGACGGCTGTGGGCCGAGGGCGCGCGCGGATTTCACGTAGCCCGGCTCAGCGAGGGCGTCAGCCTGCGCGCTGCGCTAGGCCCCGAGGCGACTATCTATGTGCTGGATGGCGCCATGCCCGGGTCGGTTCCGACCTTGCTGGCCGACAGGCTGGTCCCCGTACTTAACAGTCTGGGCCAGGTTGCGTTGTGGAGCGGCGCTGGGCCGGCCGGACTGCATGTAGACACCGGCATGAACCGGCTGGGCGTGCGGGTGGAAGAAGCGCACGGCCTGGCAACCCAGTCGTTCGAACTGGTCATCAGCCATCTGGCCTGCGCCGATGAACCGGACCACCCCCTGAACGCCACCCAACTCGAGCGCTTCCAGACCGTCCGGGCGCTGTTTCCTGGTGTGAAAGCCAGCCTCGCCAACTCCGCCGGGGTTTTCCTGGGCAAGGACTTCGCCTTCGATCTGGTGCGGCCGGGGATCGCCCTCTACGGCGGCGGCGGGCAGCCAGGCCTTTCCGCCGTCGCCACCTTCGAGGTCCCAGTGCTGCAGGTCCGGGACGTGCCGGCTGGTGAGAGCGTCGGCTATGGCGCCACTTTCACCGCCGTCCAGCCGCTGCGGGTGGCGATCCTGGCCGCCGGCTATGCCGACGGGGTGCTGCGCGCCTCCAGCCCCGGCGGCGCGGTCTGGCTGGGCGGGGCGCGGCGCCGGCTGCTGGGGCGGGTCTCGATGGATCTGATCGCCGTCGACGTCACCGGCGCGGATGTGGCGGCCGGCGACATGGCTGAACTGTTCGGAAACAACCTCGCCATCGACGAGGCGGCCGCCAGCGCCGGAACCCTGGCCTACGAGCTGCTCTGCCGCATGGCGCCGCGCGCCGAGCGCCGCCGGATCGGCTAGACTGCCAAGCCCAGCACGATGCGGCCCAACACATAGGCCAACAGCACGCAGAGGCTGAAGCCCAGCGCCTTGTCCTGCGGGACCTTCATCAGCTTGGGCAGCCCCAGCCACAGGAGGTAGAGGCTGTAGAGCACGCCTATCACGCCGCCGAGCTGCGCCAATTCCGGCACGATGGCCAGCGCCCCGCCAAGCCAGGCGGTTGTGCAGCCATAGATGACGGCCTTAAACGCCTGAATCTGGCTCTTCTCTCCGCCGAAGTTGAGGGCGATGGCGTCGGCGATGGTCGCCACAACGAAGATGAGCGCCAGGTTCAGCACATAGCCCACGGCGGCGTCGGCGATAGCGCGCAACAGATCAAAACCGCCGTACTGCAGGCCGCCGAAATGAAAGACGATCCCGCCGATCAGTCCCGCCACCGGCCCGATGCCGGCCAGGATGCAGGCATAGCCCAGATAGAGCTCACGGACGGTCGTGGTCTCGGCGTCTATGACCTCCCAGGCCGTGGCGGGCTGGGTGAGGATGAGCCGGACTCGCTCGATCAGGGCGCTCGTCTTGGGGCCTTCGATCACACCCATCCTTCAACTCCTTGCGAACGCCAACCGCATCCCCAGATTACGGGAACTCGAACAGCCCAGGCGAAACACGGTTCCGCGAAACTTCCCGCTCAGGGAGGGCAGGCACATCCGCCTGAACGCCGCTAGACTGCGCCCATCCAACGAATCGGGAGTGTCATGGCCCGCGACGGCGCCGTCTATGTCTGCCAGTCCTGCGGGGCAGCCCACACCAAGTGGGCCGGCCAGTGTACGGCCTGCGGCGCCTGGAACGCCCTGGTCGAGGAGCTGACCAGCCGTCCGCCCGGCGCCCTGGCCCCGTCCAAGGCCAGCAAGCAGCGCGGCCTCAGCTTCGAGACCCTGGAGACCCAGGACCCTGCCCCGCCGCGCATCCGAACCGGCGTCGACGAATTCGACCGGGTCTGCGGCGGTGGCGTGGTGCCCGGCTCGGCCATCCTGATCGCCGGCGACCCGGGCGTGGGCAAGTCCACCCTGCTGCTGCAGGTGGCCGGCAACGCGGCCCTGCGCGGCGTACGCTGCGCCTACATATCCGGTGAAGAAGCGGTCGAGCAGATCCGGGGACGGGCCCAGCGGATGGGGCTGTCCCTGGCGCCGGTGAAACTGGCCGCCGAGACGGCATTGCGGGACATCCTCGATGGCCTCAAGCGCGAACAGTTCGACCTGGTGGTGATCGACTCCATCCAGACCCTGTGGAGCGACGCCCACGAAGCCGGCCCGGGCTCGGTGACCCAGGTGCGCAGCTGCGCGGCCGAGCTGGTGCGGCTGGCCAAGAAGCGCGGCATCGCCATCGTCCTGGTCGGCCATGTCACCAAGGACGGCCAGATCGCCGGTCCGCGCGTGGTCGAGCACATGGTCGACGCCGTCCTCGCCTTCGAGGGCGAGCGCGGCTACCCGTTCCGCATCCTGCGCGGCGCCAAGAACCGCTTCGGGGCCACCGACGAGATCGGAGTCTTCGAGATGGGCGACGCGGGCCTCTCCGAGGTCAAGAACCCCTCGGCCCTGTTCCTCGACAGCGGCGGCGAGCGGGCGGCCGGCGCCGCGGTGTTCGCGGGCCTGGAAGGCTCGCGCCCTGTGCTGGTCGAGTTCCAGGCCCTGGTGGCGCCCTCGGCCTACGGCACGCCCCGCCGCGCGGTGGTCGGCTGGGACACCGGACGCCTGGCCATGGTGCTGGCGGTGCTGGAGACTCGCTGCGGCCTGGGGTTCGGCAACCGCGATGTCTATCTAAACGTCGCCGGCGGCTTGCGCATCAACGAGCCGGCAGCCGACCTGGCGGCGGCGGCGGCGCTGGCGTCATCGGCGCTGGACGAGGCGCTGCCTCAGGACTGCGTGGTGTTCGGCGAGGTCAGCCTGTCCGGCGACGTTCGGCCGGTCAGCCGCATGGAACTGCGGATGAAGGAGGCCGCCAAGCTGGGCTTCTCCCGGCTGCTGGGGCCCACGACGGCGCCAGATGTGCTCAAGCTAACCGGGGTTTCCCGGCTGACCGACGCGGTGACCCGGATCGGGGAACAGTCATGGAACTGACCCTGTGACCTTCTTCGACATCATCGCGGGCCTGATCCTGATGGTCTCGGCCATCGTCGGCTTCGCGCGCGGAGCGACCAAGGAGCTGATGACCTTCGTCGCCTTCCTGGGCGCGGCAATCGTGTCGGTGGCGGCGCTCAGGTTCACCGCCCCGCTGGCCCGGCAGGCGATCCACCCGGACTGGGCGGCCGTGGCCGTCGCTATCGTGCTGATCTTTGTCCTCGCCTACATCCTGCTGCGGCTGCTGGGCAACCAGGTGGCGCGCAGCGTGCAGGAGACCGACGGGCTGGGCCTGCTCGACCGCGCCGTGGGCGTCGGGTTCGGGCTGCTGAGGGCACTGGTGATCCTGGGGGTGTTCAATCTGCTGTTCAACATGGCGGTCGGGACAGGCCAGCCGCCGCAATGGGTGGCCAAGTCCAGGTTCTTCCCGATGAGCGCCGCGGCGGGCCGCATTCTGCATGCCTTCGCCCCCGACGGCCTGGCCTTCGCCGGCAAGGTGGCGCCGGTCGTGGAAAAGGCCGTGCGCGAACAAGCCGCACCGACTCCGGACGAGACCCCGGCGGCCAAACCGGCTAAGAAGCCCGCGAAGGCTGGCCCCAAGGATACGGGGAAGACAAAAGTGGAGACGTCGCGGTGACCGGCCAGTTCAAGCGAGATCCAGACGATGACGCCCTGCGCCTCGAGTGCGGCGTCTTTGGCGTATTCGACGTCCGCGACGCCGCGGCGGTAACGGCGCTGGGCCTGCACGCCCTGCAGCACCGTGGCCAGGAGGCCTGCGGCATCGCCGCCTTCGACGGCGCCAACTTCCACACCGAGCGCCATGCCGGCCAGGTCGGTGAAGTGTTCACCGGCCCCGATCTGGTCACCCGGATGCCCGGCCAGTACGCCATCGGCCACACCCGTTACTCCACCGCCGGCGGCAGCGGCGCGCGCAATATCCAGCCGATGTTCGCCGACCTCGAGGCCGGCGGCGTCGCCCTGGCCCACAACGGCAACCTGACCAATTTCCGCTACCTGCGCGATCGGCTGGTCGGCGAAGGGGCCATCTTCCAGTCGACCTCGGACAGCGAGGTCATCCTCCACCTGCTGGCCCGCTCGCGGAAGGCCCGGGTCGTGGACCGTTTCATCGACGCCATCGCCCAGATCGAAGGCGGCTATGCGCTGGTGGCGCTGACCAACAAGAAGCTGATCGGCGTTCGCGACCCGCTGGGCATCCGGCCGCTGGTGCTGGGCGATCTGGCCGGCAAGCCCGTGCTGGCTTCCGAAACCTGCGCGCTGGACATGATCGGCGCCAAGTTCGTGCGCGATATCGAGCACGGCGAGATGGTGGTGATTTCCGACACCGGCGTGGAATCGCTGCGGCCCTTCCCGGCCCTGCGCGCCCGGCCCTGTGTGTTCGAATACGTCTACTTCGCCCGCCCCGACAGCGTGGTGAACGGCCGTTCGGTCTATGAGGTGCGCAAGCGCATGGGCGCGCGGCTGGCCCGCGAGACCGGCGTCGAGGCCGACCTGGTCTCGCCGGTGCCCGACAGCGGCGTGCCGGCCGCCATCGGCTTTGCCCAGGAGAGTGGCCTGCCCTTCGAGATGGGCATCATCCGCAATCACTATGTCGGCCGCACCTTCATTCAGCCGACGCAGGGCGTGCGCGAACTGGGCGTGCGGATGAAGCACAGCCCCAACCGCGCGGTGCTGGAAGGCAAGCGGGTGGTGCTGATCGACGACTCGATCGTGCGCGGCACCACCTCGCGCAAGATCGTCCGTATGGTCCGCGAGGCCGGCGCCAAGGAAGTCCACCTGCGTTCGGCCTCGCCGCCGATTCTGTGGCCGGACTTCTACGGCATCGACATGCCTGACCGCGAAAAGCTGCTGGCCGCTAACAAGACCCTGGCCGAGATGACCCGCTTCCTGGAGGTCGACACCCTGGGCTTCCTGTCGGTCGACGGCCTGTATGACGCCCTGGAAGCCGGCCCCCGCGACCCGGCCTGCCCGCAGTTCACTGATCACTATTTCACCGGCGACTATCCGACCCGCCTGCTGGACCGGGAGATCGCCGAGGGCCGCAACGACGAGGATGGCGGCCGGCAACTGTCTTTCCTGGTCAGCGCGTAGCTATCGGGGTGAAGCTCCCAAAGGTCGACCCTTACGTCATGGCCCTGGTGGCCACGGTGACGCTGGCCTCGATATTCCCCGTGCGGGGCGAGGTTGCCGCCTGGGTTTCCACCGCCGCCAAGCTGGTGGTCGGGCTGCTGTTCTTCTTGCATGGCGCCAAGCTGTCGCGGGAGGCGGTGATCTCGGGCGTCACCCATTGGCGTCTCCACCTGACCGTGCTGTCGATCAGCTTTGTCCTCTTCCCGATCCTGGGCCTGCTGATCACCCTGATCCCGGAAGCCATCCTGCCCAGGCCGATGGCGGTGGGCATCCTCTTCCTCTGCTGCCTGCCCTCGACGGTGCAGGCCTCCATCGCCTTCACGTCCATCGCCCGGGGCAATGTGGCGGCGGCGGTCTGCAGCGCCTCGGCCTCCAACCTGTTCGGCATGGTCGCCACGCCGGCGTTGGTCGGCCTGTTGATGCATGTGCAGGGCGCGGGGCTGGGCTGGGCGGCGGTGAAGTCGATCCTGCTGCAACTTCTCCTGCCCTTCATCGCCGGACAGATTGTCCGGCCCTGGCTGCTGGGCTGGCTCGAAAAACGCAAGAAAATCATCGGCATCGTCGACCGGGGCTCGGTGATGATCGTGGTCTATTCAGCCTTCAGCGCCGCTGTGGCCGGCGGCGTCTGGAGCCGGATCGCCATCCCGGCCCTGATCGCCACCGCCCTGATCTGCGCCCTGCTGCTGGTCGTGGTGCTGCTCTCCACCCGGGCCATCGCCCAGGGCCTGAAGTTCGACAAGGCCGACGAGATCACCATCGTCTTCTGCGGCTCTAAGAAGAGCCTGGTCACCGGCGCCCCCATGGCCGCCATCCTGTTCAGCCCGGCGGTCGCGGGCCTGATGATCATCCCCCTGATGCTGTTCCACCAGATGCAACTGATGGCCTGCGCGGTCATCGCCCAGAAATACGCCGCCCGCACAGAGCCGGCCGGGGTTCCCCTCGAAGCAGGCGCGCTCTAGAAGCGCCGCCATGACTTCTCTTCCGCTTAAAGACCGTATCGCCGTCGTCACCGGCGCGACCCGTGGCATTGGCTACGCCGCGGCCCTGGGCCTGGCCAAGGCCGGCGCCCATGTCATCGCGCTGGGCCGCACCCAAGGCGCCCTGGAAGCCCTGGACGACGAGATATTCGCCGCCACCGGCGCCCACGCGACCCTGGTCCCGCTGGACCTGAAGGAGCCTGACGGTCTGGATCATCTGGGCGCCGCCCTGCATGAGCGTTACGGCCGCGTCGACATCCTGGTGCATGCGGCGGCGGTGCTGGGCCCCCTCACCCCGACCAGCCATATCGTCCAGAAGCGCTGGGACGAAGCGTTGGCGGTGAATCTCACAGCGAGCTGGCGGATCATTCGCTCGTTTGAGCCGCTGCTGAAGGCGTCTGACGCCGGCCGGGCCATCTTCCTGACCAGCGGCCGGGCGGCGCGGCCCAAGGCCTTCTGGGGCGCCTATGCGGCGACCAAGGCCGGCATGGAGGCGCTGGTGCGCTGCTGGGCCGACGAGCTGGAGGAAACCACCGTGCGCGCCGTCCTGCTGGACCCCGCCCAGATGCGCACCAAGATGCGCGCCGAGGCCTATCCGGGCGAAGACCCCGCCACCCTGCCCGATCCCAGTGAGATCGCGCCGCTGGTGGTCGAGCTGGCCCAGGGCGACCTGGGCCTGCCGACCGAGACGATCAAGTTCAGCGCGTGGAAGGACGCGGCGGACGCCCTCCGGTCTTAGAACCGGATTTTGGTCCCGACCGTGGCTTGGTGCTGCCCGGCCGGGCGACGCCGGCCTTGGGTCCTTTGAACACCGCCTTTTTGGGCCGGGTCGAGGGTTTGCCGCGGGCGACGATGGCCAGCTTGGCCTTGTGCGCCGACTTGCCGCCGCCGGCTCCCTTGGGCGCGGGCTTGTGGCGCGGTTTCTTGGGCTTGGGTGTGGTCTCGGTGTTGACGGCGGCGTCCAGGGGCGTCGCCTTGGCCAGGGCCTCGGCGGCCTTCTTGCGCGAGCCGGGGGCGCCCTCAACCTCTTCGGTGTAGGGGTTCTTGCCTGACTTGACGGTGATACGGATCGGCACGCCCGGCATGTCGAAGCTCTCGCGCAGCGAATGCACCAGATAGCGGCGGTAGTGTTCCGGCATCTGGTCAGCCCGGCTGGCGAACAGCACGAAGGTCGGCGGACGGGCCTTGGTCTGGGCCATGTATTTCGGCTTGATGCGGTGGCCGCCGACCGAGGGGGGCGGGTGACGCTGCACGGCCATGGCCAGCCAGTCATTGAGGTCGCGGGTCTTGACCTTGGTCGCCCAGTCACGATGCAGTTTGATGATCGCCGGCATCAGGCGATCGACGCCCTTGCCGGTCTCGGCCGACAGGGCGATGACCGGCGCCCCGCGTACCTGGGGCAGCATCCGGTCGGCATGCTCAATGAAGGCCTTCAGCTGGGCCTGGGGATCCTCGACCAGGTCCCACTTTGCGAGAACGAACACCAGACCTCGGCCTTCGCGCTCAACCAGGTCGGCGATCTGCAGGTCCTGGATCTCGAAGGGGTGGGTGGCGTCCATGACCAGCACCACCACCTCGGCGAAGGTGATCGCCCGGATGGAGTCCGAGGTGGAGAGCTTTTCCAGCTTCTCGTGGATACGCGCCTTGCGCCGCAGACCGGCGGTGTCGACCAGCCGGACCTTGCGGCCGTCCCATTCCCAATCGACGGGAATGGCGTCCCGGGTGATGCCGGCCTCGGGGCCGGTCAACATGCGGTCCTCACCGATCAGCCGATTGACCAGGGTCGACTTGCCGGCATTGGGGCGACCGACGATGGCCAGCTTGATGGGGTTGTCGCTCTCTTCCGGCCCTTCCTCGCCCTCGAAGGGCTCGGCATAGGGCGCCAGGGCGGCATAGAGGTCGGCCATGCCCTCGCCGTGCTCTCCGGAGATCTGCAGCGGCTCGCCCAGGCCCAGGTTGAAGGCTTCCAGCGCGCCGGACTCGCCCTGGCGGCCCTCGGCCTTATTGGCGGCCAGCAGGACAGGCTTGTCCTTGCGGCGGAGAATCTCGGCGAACACCTCGTCCATCGGGGTGATGCCTTCGCGGGCGTCGATGAGGAACAGGGCGACATCGCATTCATCGATGGCCAGCTCGGTCTGGGCCCGCATGCGCGCTTCAAGGCTGTCGTCATCGACATCCTCGAAGCCGGCGGTGTCGATGAGAGCCAGGTCCAGGTCGCCGATGTTACCAGTGGCGAAGCGGCGGTCGCGGGTCACACCCGGGCGATCGTCGACGATGGCCAGCTTCTTGCCGGCCAGACGGTTGAACAGGGTCGATTTGCCGACGTTAGGGCGGCCGACGATCGCAAGTTTAAGGGGCATGGGCGGCGTATAACCGATTGAGGAGGTTTAAGTAACCTCCAGCGCTATTGCCGCCCTGCTGTTCCTAGCGGATAGCGATGACCTGGGCGTCGTCGGTGACGACGTAGATCATGTTGCCAGCGGCGATCGGCGCGATGAGAACGGGCGAACCCAGCTTGAGGGTCTTTTCCACATCGCCGGTCTTGGGGTTGATCGCCAGGGCGCGGCCGTCGCTGGAGACCACCACCAGACGGTCGGAGACCAGGATCGGACCGGCGAAGGTGGCGCGGTCCTTGGATTTCTTGATCCCCGCGTTGAGATCCTTGATCCAATAGACCTGACCGTTCTCGCGGCTGATGCAGATCAGCTCACCGGCCTGGGAGATCACAAAAACCACATCGCCGGCCGCCCAGGGGCTGTCGATCGAAGCAATGGGGATCGACCAGCGGGGCTGGCCGGTGCGCAGGTCGGTGGCGGCAAAGACGCCCGAATGGCTGGCGGCGAAAACGTCGCCCTTGTAGATCACCGGCCGACCGGCCACGTCGCGGATTTCCGATAGAGCGTTGGTGCGGCTCGAACGCGACAGGGCGTTGTTCCACAGGTCGTTGCCGTTGGCGCTGCGCAGGGCCACGACTTCACCGGAGGCGAAGGCGGCCACGATGGTGTCGCCGCTGACCGCCGGGCTGGAAGCCGACAGGATGCGAGCCGACTCGGTCAGGGCCTGATAGTTCCAGCCCGCCTCGCCGGTAGCGGCGTCGAAGGTCAGCAGCTGGTCATCGGTCGAGATGGCCATGACCTTGCCGCGGCTGACCGTCGGGGCGCCATGGACCGGCGAATCGGTGTTCTGCCGCCAGCCGACCGCGCCGGTGGCGCCGTCCAACTGAGCGACCAGCCGGAAGCCGGACGAGACATAGACCTTGCCGTCGGCGAAGGCGACGCCGCCGCCGTAGCCGTCCTTGTCCTTCTTGTTCTTCGGCTTCAGCTCGGTGCGCCAGGTGACATTGCCGGTCTGGGCGTCCAGCGCCGCGACCGTGGCTTCACCGTCCATTACAAAGACCTTGCCGTCAGCCATGATCGGCGGCGCGGTGACGTGAGCCTTGCGGTCGGAGCCTTTGCCGAAGCCCTTCTTCCAGGCGATGACAAAGTCCGGCGCGGCCTGGACGTGTTCGATCGACTGCTCGGCGTTACCACCCGGCAGCTGCCAGTCGGCTTGCGGCGCGGCGGCCGGCAGGAAGAAGTCGACACCCTTGAGGGTGTCCGACGCCTCGACCTTCTGGTCGAAGGCGATGATCGAGATACGCTTGCCGTCGGCGGCCACCGACTTGGGCGGCGGCTTCTTGAACGGGTTGAGATTGGTCTTGCTCACCGTCGAACAGGCGCCAAGCGAGGCGGCCGCGGCGGCGACGAGCAGGACGGCGGCCAGCCGGCGGCGAGGCATCATTGAGGCGCTCCCTCCGGCTGCTGGGGCGCAACCGGGGCGAATTGAGAGGGGTTGATGTTCTGGCTGTCCTTGACCGCCTGGGCCATGGCGGCGGCGGAGCCGGAATCGATCATGTCGATGGCCACCCGAGCCCGCTGGATCATGCCTTCCGGCGCCCCCAGCGACAGAGTCAGTGCGTTGAAGTCAGCCTTGGCCTCGGCGGTCTTGCCGGCCTGTAGCTTGGCGAAAGCCAGCGCTTCCCGCGCGCTCAGATGGAGCGGCCGCTTATCGTCAGTCAACGGGGTCAGCCTCGCCTCGATATCCTTGTACGAAGCGGTATCCATAAGGGCCAAGGCGGATTTGAGGCGGGCCAGGTCCGTGGTGAGCGAGTCGCTGCCCAAGGTGGCGGCCTGGTCATAGAGCTTTGCCGCTTCCTGCGGCTTACCCGCCTGCATGCGCAGGCCCGCCTGGTCCATGTAGCCGGCGTATTTATAGATCTTCAGCGGCGAGTGAGTCATTTCGCCGAACAGGGCCGAGGCCTTGGTCTCGTCCTGGTTCTGCAGCGCATCGATGGCGTCGAGATAAAGCTGGCCGGCCTTATTGGCCTGGCTGTCGTGCCACGTCTGGTAACCCCAGACGCCGAACACGCCGATGGCCAGAGCCACACCCCCACCGATAGCCCACGGGGCCAGCCGCTTGGCCAGCGCCATATAGCGTTCGGTCCGGATCTGCTCCTCGACCTCTTCAAAAACATCGACCACGAAACGGCGCTCCAGGAAACGGGCGAATTGAGGCCGGGAACCTATAGGCAGAGAGGCCGGCCTGCAACGCGGGGCTTGTGGCTATTGTGCCGCGCCCCGCGAGAACTCAAAAGCTTAGATCTGATCCATCGCCCGGGTAATGCCGAAGGCCAGGGCCAGGATGCCCAGAGCCGCCGCCATCCACAGCGCTTCGCCACCGATCGGCAGGGCGCTAAGGTTGGAGCTGGCCCGCATCATACTGGCGAAACCGTCATTGAGCGCGTGAGACTGGCTGTTCGACACCGCTTCCGCCCGGCCCAGCAGGTTGGAACTGATCAGCTGTCCCACTCCGATGACGCCACCCAGCACACCGGCCGCGCCGATCGCCAGGCTGCGCATGTTCCAACCACGATTGAGCCGCGCGTCCACCCGCTGAGCAAAGGCTTCCGAATCGCCGAACGGAGGCGGTTCTGCGAACAGCCGATCCAGCTGCATCTCGAAATCCAGATCAGCCATGCGAGTCGACTCCCGAAGTACGGCTGACCGACTGGCCGCTTTCCGGCGGCGCAAGTCGGCTTCTGAGCTTATCCAAACCACGTTTGACATGGGATTTGACCGTTCCCAGAGGGGCGTTCAAGGCCTCGGCGGCCTCGGCATGTGACAGGCCCGCCCCGTAACACAGCGAAATGCACATCCGTTCCGTCTCCCCTAGGCCCTTGAGAGCCTCGTCCAGATCGATGCGGCTGGCGGCGGCGCCTTCGCCGCCCGAGCCGATCTCTCCTAGAGAGTCGTCGGATATATCCTGGGCAAATTCGAGGCGACCATCCTTGCGCCAGCGTTTGACGTAGAGCCGGGCCGCAATCCGCCGAACCCAGCCGGAGAAGGTGCCCTCTCCGCGGAACTCGGCGATGGATTCAAACGCCGCCAGGAAGGCGTCCTGAGCCAGGTCGTCGGCCAGGGACGCTTGCGCTCCCATCCGCCGCAGCAGGCCGCGGACGGCCGAACCGTGCCGCCGGACCAGTTCGCCAAAGGCCGGCCGATCGCCCGCCGCCGCTAGGGCGGCGAGCTCGACATCGTGCAGGCTGGCATGTTTCGACGAAGCCATGATGGCGCCCCCGCGGCTCCTTTCCCTGGCTACTTCTTCGATCCGCCCAGGCCCAAGACGCCCATGAGGATCATCGCGATGCCGACGAAGCCCGGAAAGGCGGCGATGCCGAAGAAGATCGGCGTGGCTTCAGCCGCGTCCGAGTTGATCCAGCTCAGGGCATATCCGAAGCTGGCGAAACCGGCGGCCACGCCCAGCCAGATGATGCCGGCCCGCAGGTCGCGCTGCGGCGAGGCGGCGGGACGCACTTCCCGGGTCATGGCCTCAACCACTTCAGGCGGCATGGCCTGACCTTTTTCGATCGCCGCCCGCACGGTCGCCTGAACGTCCTGACGTTCCTTGTTGCGGAAGTAGCGCGGGACCAGGACCATCAGCCCGATCACGATCCAAAAAACGATGGGAACCCAAACGCCGCTCATTGATGTCTCTCCAGTTGCTGCACGCCGGCCCCAAGCGGACCGTCTTGCCTATGAAGAGGCGGGCAGAGGCGCCTATGGATGCGAAACTTTGGATGAAATCTTGTTCATGTGGAAACCGGCGCTTCAGGCTGAGGCCTGGGCGTTGTGAACCAGACCACTGTACCCACCAGGCCGAGGACGCCCAGCGAGGGCCCGGCCGCCTCCAGTAACCTGGCCGACCAGCCCAACATGGGCTGCAGCCAAGGCGCCAGACCCCAGAGCACCAGGGCGCCCAGCAGGCTGGCGCCGGCCAGACTCAGCAGCTCCGCGCGCAGCCGCCGAGCCGCTGCCCGCCGCATGACGGCGTGGGTAAAGGCCTGGTCGCGGGCCGGCAGGCCATCGTCGGCGAAGAAGGCCTCCAGGGTTTTCTCGGCGTCCGTCATGCTTCACCCAATACCTGCAACAGCCGCGCGCGTCCGCGTGTCACGTGCGATTTTATCGTACCCAGTGGCATATCCAGAGCCTCGGCCGCCTCGGCATGGCTGAACTCGCCGCCCAGACAGAGCGCCACCGCCGCTCTTTGCTCCAACGGCAGGCTGGCCAGGGCCTTTTCCAAAGCCAGACGCTGATCGATCTGACCGCCGGCGGGCCTTTGGAGCGCCTCCGTCTCCATCCACTCGGTCTCGCGCCGCGCGGAGCGGGCCCAGGACCGGCGGGCGGTGGCCATCTTGCGCCAGGCTATGCCGCACAGCCAGGTGCGGAAGGCCGCCTCGCCCTTGAACCGCCCGATCCGCTCCCAGGCGGTGACGAAGGTCTCCTGGGCCAGATCCTCGGCCTCGGCCTCACTTCCGCAAGCTCTCCGTAGAAAGCCGCGAACGGCCCGCTGATGGCGATCCACCAGCCGGCCGAACGCTACACTCGACCCGCGCCGGGCGGCCTCGATCAATTCGAGATCGAGGCCATCGGGGGTCACTTGCCGTCAGTCCGCCACGTCGAAGCCAGGATGGCGAACATCAGGCTGCCGGCGCAAAGCGCGCCCATGATCACGGCGACCAGCTGGAAAGCATGGGGCGAGCCGAAGCTTTGGTCCACGAAGCCGGCATAGCCGAATCCGACCGCCAGGGCGCCGAAGACAAAGGCGCGACGCCATTCCCAAAGGGGACCCCGACGCCAAGGACGCCGGTAGTAGCCGTAACCATAGCCGTAGGGGTCGTTGCCCGGATCGCCGCCGGCGGCGGCCTTGAGCACCTCCGGCGGGGGCTCCTTGCCCTTGTCGGCATAGCTCTTCAGCAGATCCATGTGGTCGCGGTGGCGGCGATAGTTCAGCCACATGCCGAAGGCGCCGAACACGAACCAGCTGAGGGGGAAGATCAGCCACCAGAAGGCGAAGAAGAAGTGGTGTTCCATCTCGCAGTCTCTCCAGGAGGCCCTGTCATCGGGCCTTTCGAGAGGTATGTCGCCGCCCAACAGGCCACTGGATGCAGCGGGTGGAAACTTATTTAGCCGAAGACGCCGGCATACAGGTCCGTTTTGAAACCAACGGTCAGCTTTCCGTCCACATCCAGCACCGGCCGCTTGATCATGGAAGGCCGGGCCAGCATCAGGCCGATGGCCTTGGCCTGGTTCAGATCGGCCTTGTCGCCCTCGGGCAGGCCTCGGAAGGTCGTACCGGCGCGGTTCAGCAGCACCTCCCAACCCACCTGCCCGGCCCAGCGTTCGAGCGTGGCGCGGTCGATCCCCGCCGTCTTATAGTCGTGGAAGCCATAGGCCACGCCATGGCTGTTCAGCCAGTCGCGGGCCTTCTTCATTGTGTCGCAGGCCTTGATGCCATGGAGGGTGACGGTCATGGGCCCGTGGTGGCGACCCGCCGGTGACTCGTCAAGCTAGCGCGGCGCCTTGGGGGCGACGGCCAGGGTCTCCGTGACGCCGACCACGATCATAAGCTGGCCCAGGTAATAGAGGCCCCAGATCGCGAAACCCAGCCAAGCCTGGTCATGCAGAGGGCCCTGGCGCGCGAAGATGAGCAGGTCTGAGACCAGAAACATCTGCGCGCCGATCCCCGTCCGGAACCGGGGAAATCGGCTCAGCCAGGCGCTGGCGGCCATCAGCGACAGGCCGAGCGCATAGACGGTCACCAGCGGCGCACCAGCGCGGTCATCAGGCAGCAGATAGGCGATCACCACTGTGGTCGGGACAAGCACGCCGGCCAGCAGCATTCGCGACAAGGAAGGATTTCGCCGCCGATTGTGCAGGTAGAGGCCGATGGCCAGCATATGTCCCGCCAGGAAGGCCAGGGCGCCTGTGGCGAGGCTGACATCGAGCAGCACATCGCCCAGCGCGCCCAGCGCCATGATCGCGGCGATGAACCAGCCGTCCAGGGTCTTGGCGTTGAGCGCCGCGTAGACGGCCAGCAAGCCGACCCCCGCGCCTTTCCAGGCCAGCAAGACGCTGTGGGGGATCTCCCAATCCCAACCAGCCATGTAGCTCAGCCCAGCCGCGACCGAGAGCGCCAGCACCGGCCCGGCCAACTTCTTGTTCATGGAAGACGTCCCTCGCAGTGGCTTTCTTGCTTGGACTTGAGGTCGACAGCAAGACGTCAGCGTCAGGTTCGTGATGGGATATTCAGGCCGCGCTGCACCGCCGGGCGGGCCAGGCCACGTTCCAGCCAGGCCGGCACGTTTTTCAGGCTGCCGTAGTTGACCAGCTCGCCCGCATCATAAAAGCCAACCAGGTTGCGCACCCAGCCCAGCGTGGCGACGTCGGCAATGGAATAGTCCTCGCCCATCAGCCAGTCGCGACCGTCGAGTCGGCCTTCCAGCACGCCTAGCAGGCGCTTGGACTCGGCGACGTAGCGTTCCAGCGGGCGCTTGTCCTCGTATTCGCGGCCGGCGAACTTGTGGAAGAAACCGACCTGGCCGAACATCGGCCCGATCGCCGCCATCTGGAAAAAGACCCACTGGGTCGCCTCGTAGCGGCGGGCCGGATCGGTGGGCAGCAGCTCACCTGTCTTTTCAGCAAGATAGAGCAGGATCGCCCCCGACTCCCACAACGCCAGCGGCTCGCCGTTCGGGCCGTCGGGGTCGATGATGGCGGGGATCTTGCCGTTGGGATTGAGGGCCAGGTACTCGGGTGTCCAGGTCTCGTTCTTGCCGATGTCGATCAGGTGCGGCTCGTAGGGCAGACCGATCTCTTCCAACATGATCGACACCTTCACCCCGTTGGGCGTGGGCAGCGAATAGAGCTGCAGCCGGTCGGGATGCTGGGCCGGGAACAGCCGGGTGATCGGGAAATTGGTGAGGTCGGTCATGCGGGACTCCCTGAGCGGGCGGCTGTAACAACTATGGGCGCTTCGACGAAATAGGATGTCGAACCGGAGACGCCACCATGGCGATGCGACGATCTTTTCTGGCCCTGGGCCTAGCTGCGCTGGTCGGCCTGGGGCTGGCGGGCGCTCTCAGGGCCGGCGAGCCCTTGCGGGCCGTCCCGCCGCCGGCCGTGGACGAGGCGCCGTCAGCTGCGACGACCGAATCGGCCGTGGTGGCCGGCGGCTGCTTCTGGGGCGTGCAGGGCGTCTTCCAGCATGTCCGCGGCGTCACCAGCGCGGTGTCTGGCTATGCCGGCGGCGACGGTTCGACGGCCCGCTATGAGCGGGTCGGGACGGGCAGCACCGGTCACGCGGAATCTGTGCGCATCACCTTCGACCCTCGCCGGATCAGCTATGGCCGCATCCTGCAGATCTATTTCGCGGTGGCGCACGATCCCACCGCGCTGAACTATCAGGGGCCCGACTATGGGCCGCAGTACCGCTCGGTCATCTTCCCGACCGGACCGGAGCAGGAACGGGTGGCGCGCGCCTACATCACCCAGCTTGGCCAGGCCCGCGTCTTCGGCGCGCCCATCGTCACCCGTATCGAACCGGGTCGGCCCTTTTTCACGGCCGAAGGCTATCATCAGGACTATCTGGCCCGTTTCCCAAACGACCCCTACATCGCCCAGAACGACATGCCCAAGGTGCGACAGCTGCAGAGGCTGTTCCCCGCCCTCTACCGCGCCCAGCCGGTGCTGGTCGGCAGGCTCTAGGGGTGGCGCTGTTGGTCATGGGCGTCGCCGGGGCCGGCAAGACGACTCTGGGCGCAGCCCTTGCGCAACGGCTGAGCTGGCCGTTCCAGGATGGCGACGACCTGCACCCGCCCGCCAATATCGCCAGGATGGCGGCCGGCACGCCCCTCACCGACGCTGACCGCGCGCCCTGGCTGGCGGCGGTCGACGGCTGGATCGCGAACCACCCGCAAGGCGTGATCGCCTGTTCGGCCCTCAAGCGCGCCTTCCGCGCCCGGCTGAAGGCGTCGCGATTGATCTATCTGAGCGGTGAGCCTGACCTGATCGCCGGCCGCCTGGCGCATCGGCCCGGCCACTTCTTCGACCCCGCGCTGCTGGAGAGCCAGTTCGCAGATCTGGAGCCGCCCAGCCCCGAAGAACAGCCCATCGTCATCGACTGCGGCTTGCCGACCGGCGACCAGGTCGAGGCCGTGCTGGCTCAGATGCGTTTGTAGTAGAAGGCCGAGCCGGTCAGGCCGCCGTGCGGCTTGTAGGCATAGTCGGGGATGATCCCGGCCAGGCGGTAGCCCTGCTTCTCATACAGCCCCGCCGCGCCATCTTCCACGGCGGTGTCGAGCACCAGCAGGGTGTGACCCCGCTCGCGCGCCAGAGATTCGGCCGCTTCCAGCAATGCGCGGGCCAGACCCCGGCCGCGGTGGCTGACCCGGGTCATCATCTTGCCGATCTCGGCCCGGTGCGGCTGATTGGGCTGGGAGGCAGGCAGCAGACTGACGGTCGACGCCAGAACCTCGCCGTCAAAGGCGCCCAGCACGACACGCTCGCCCCGCCCCGCTGCCGCCAGCCACCCGGCCCATGCTTCCTCCGCTGTCGGGAGCGGCAGGGGATGCATGAAGTTGACCGAGCCGCCGTTGGCCACCACCTCGACCAGGATCTCGGCCAGGGCGCGGCGGATGGCGGGGCTGTCGTCGATACAGCGGATGTCGATATCGGACATGATTCAGCTCCGGGCGAGCAGGACGGCGTAGTGGCAGGGCTGGTCGGTTTCGTTGGCCAGGACCGTCTCGGCAGGGGGGCCGAAGCCCAGGCAGTCGCCAGGCCCAAGTTCCTGACGCTCGCCGCCCTCGATGACCGTCAAACGCCCCTCGCGCACCCAGACGGCTTGGCGGATCAGGGCGTAGGCCGAGGCAGGGAAGGCGATGCGCTGGCCGGCCGGCAGCTCGACCATGACGATCTCCAGCGGATGGTCCGGGCGGCAGAACACCTGGCGGCGGACATAGCCGGTGGCAGGGTCGCGCCAGACCGGCTGGTCGGCGGCCCGCGACAGCCGCTGCCCCTCCCCTTCGGCCCGCAGCAGCAGGCCCGCCAGGGTCAGGTCGAAAGCGCCGGCCAGCCGCACCAGGACGATGGCGGTTGGGCTGACCTCGCCACGCTCGATCTTGCTGATCCCGGCCTTTGAGACGCCGGATCGCTCGGCCAGGTCAGCCAGCGACCAGCCGCGGCCTTCCCGCTCCAGCCGCAGGCGACGCGCCAGCCCGGCGGCTGGGTCGTCTATTAAAGTATCCATTCGTCCCTTATATGGGATAACCGGGCGTGACTCAAGCTTGGCCAGCGGTATCCGGCGCCTTCGAATGGAGCTTGCCCACGACGACCGGATAGCGCGGATCGTCGTTGAGGAAGGTCACGATCACCTGGTCGCCAACCTTCGGCCAGGCGGTCGGCTGCTCGCCCAGAAACCCGCCGACCCAGGCCCACAGGGCCTCGCCGTCCGTCTGCAGAATGGGCAGGTTGACCAGCACACGGTCCTCGCCGTCTGGATCCTGGCTGATCTGCATCACCGTGCCGGACTGTAGCCCGCTGATCGGCGGCAATTGGCCCGAGGCGCCCGGCGCGGGGATTCGGGGGGCGGTGGCGGCGAACCAGGCCGCCGTTCTGCCGACTTCGATGGTCGTCAGCCACAGCCCCTCGCGCAGGCTGTGATGCACGCCGCTGACGAAGGCCGCGCCGTTGAAGCGGTCGCCCAGCCCGGCCAGCGCGACCATGCAGCCCACGGTCGCCAGGGCGCTGCCCTGGAAGCGGACCTGGCCGCGAATCTTGGCCAATTGCCGGCGCTGCAGCTCGGCGTTGGACCAGGCCGTCAGTTCATCGACGCCGAGATCGCCGCCGGTCTGGAGCAGCAGCGGATTGACCTTGAACACCTGGGCCAGGGTCGCCGAGGAGAGATTGCCGAGCGTGGAAAGGCTGGAGGTCGGGGCGTTACCGGTCATGATGGCCTGGCTGGCCGGGTTCCAACTGGCGCTCTTGACCGCCGCTGGGGCGACCTGGGTCGCCGCGTCCATTTCAATCTGCAGGTCGAGTATGGAGTCGCCGTAGGTGAGTGTCAGCACGGGCGCGGCGGCGGTGTCGGGCGGGGCCACGGTGACGACGCCGCCATTGACGTCGACGCCCATGCCGCTGAATTGGGCGCGCATGACCAGCAGATCCCAGGCGCTGGCGTAGTACTGCACGATCGATTCATGCAGGACGTCGGTGGTGGAGACCTTGGCGGTCAGGCCCGCGGCCTCGATCAGCGCCGCGCATACCGCGCTGTCGGTCATGTTCCGGAACACCGCGTTGCCGCGTGACAGGGTCATGGCCATGGCCTTGTCGGTCGCCTCGACCACCAGCGTCGAACCGTTGTCGGCGGTGATTTCCAGGCCCTGGCGGTGGATGACGCCGGAGAAGACCTGGGTCGTGCTGCCGTCGTAGCCCAGCGCGATGGTCAGGGCGACGCCCGGGATCAGCGAGGTGCTCTCGCTGATCGGGAAGCTCTGTTCGGAGGGGTCGCCGTCGCGGATGACCAGCCGCGCCTTGGGCAGCCGGTCGAGATCGCGCCATACGTCGATCGACACGACCGGAAAGCTGGCAGGGAGCGGATTGCCGTTGACGGTGATCTTGAAGGTGACGAGCGAAGTGTCGGAGTCGGTCGGGGCCGGCGCGACCATGTCAGCGCTCTTCCGTCTGGCGCAGGCTGCGGAGCACCTGGCGCACGCACGCCGCGACGATCTGCTCGTGTTGCGCGGGCGTCAGAACGCCGCTCGCGCTCGCCTGGGGTTCGGAGGGTTCCTCAGGTTCGGAGGGCGCCTGAGCCGGCTCCGGGCCGACCGCCACATGGACCCCGATTTCGCTGATTTCCAACGGCATGCGTTCACCCTCCCCGGCGCGATTGCTCCGCCCTCGCTTATAGGTAGCGGGCCGCGCGGGTGTCGAGAGCGATCAACCGCCCGGCAGCGGTCCGTCGATCTCCTGAGCGCGCTTCCAGGCCGGACGGCTGGTGACACGGCCGACATAGGCCCCAAGCGCCTCGCGCCGGGGCAGCATGCCCACGCCCATCCCCCAGCCGATCTGGCTGCCGATATAGACGTCGGCGGCGGTGAAGCGGTCACCGGCTATGTAGGGGTGGGCCGAGACTGCCTTCTCCAGGACCTCGACCATCCTGTCGTAGGAGCCGTAGCCGACCATGCGCTCCATCTCGGGCGCCACGGTCAGCCCCAGGGTCTTGTCGACCATGGCCGCCTCAACCGGCCCGGCCGTGAAGAACAGCCAGCGGTAGTAGTCAGCTCGCTCGGCCTCGGTTGGGGCCAGCCCAGCCTTGGGGAATGCCTCGGCCAGATAGGCGCAGATGGCCGGGGTCTCTGTGACGATACGGCCAGCGTGGACGATGGTCGGGATCTTGGCCATCGGGTTGACCTTCCGATAGCCCTCGAACTGGGCGGCGGCGCCCCATTCCAGGATCACGGTCTCATACGGCTCGCCCACCTCCTCCAGCATCCAGCGGATCACCCGGCCGCGAGACATGGGATTGGTGTAGAAGGTCAGGTCGCTGGCCATGCAATCCTCCCGGCAACTGGCCGGCAAGACTATGCGCAGTTCCGTGGCGACTTCCAGCTAGGACGTCCGTCTTTCGATCTTGCCGGCCAATTGACGGAGCAGCGCCTCGCGCGCCCGATCGTCTGGCAGGGCCTCAAGCCGCGCGTCCAGGTCCATCAGCAGCTGGGCCCGGCTGTTGTGCCAGTCACCTCGCGCGGCAGTGTCGGGCGCCAGCCGCGCCGGGCCGGGCTGGGCGGTCGTTTCCGGCCCCTTGATCAGGAACCTGTCATCCAGGGCGGGAACCTCTATCCGGCTGGGGTCGAACCCGGCCTGGACCAGACGGCCCCTCAGCCCTTCGAGGCTGTCCGGCTCGCCATGGGCCAGGAAGACACGGCCCCGCACCGGCTGCCGGGCCTTGGCCCAGGCGACCAGGCCGTCGGCGTCGGCATGGCCTGAATAGATATCCATGGTGCGAATCCGGGCTCGCACGGCGATATCCTCGCCCTGGATGCGCACGCGGTTGGCGCCGTCCGCCAGGATGCGGCCCAGGGTGCCGGCCGCCTGGAAGCCCGGCAGCAGCACGGTTGCCTCGCGCTGCCACAGCAGCCGCTTGAGATGCTTGCGCACTCGCCCGGCGTCGCACATGCCGCTGGAGGCCAGGATGATGTGCCAGCCGCTCAAGCGATCGAGCTGGTCGCTCTCGGCGGGCTTGCGCAGGAACTTCAGCCGGCCCGAATTGGTCAGGGCCTCAAACGGGTTGCGCCCATGAGCCGCGCTCCAACCCCGGCGTTGGAAAATCTCGGTGGCCTCGATGGCCAGGGGTGAATCCAGGAAGATGTCGGTTTCGGGGGCCTCACCCTCGTCGATCAGGATCTGCAGATCGGCCAGCAATTCCTGCGAGCGTTCCACCGCAAAGGCCGGGATCAGCAGCGGACCGCCGGCCCGGTGCGCCTCCCGGATCTCGCCGGCCAGTTGGCGGCGGCGCGAGGCCGGGTCCAGGGTCGGACGCACCCGGTTGCCGTAGGTGGACTCCACGATCAGGTGGTCGACACCCGCGGGCCCCTGTGGATCGGGCAGGAAGTCGCGTCCGCCGGGTCCCAGGTCCCCCGAGAACAGGAAGGTGACAGGCCCCTCGTCGGTTTCGATGGCGACCTCGATCGAGGCCGAGCCCAGCATGTGACCGGCCTCCCACCAGGTGGCGGCGAGGCCCGGGGCGATCTCCTGGCGCTGGTTCAGCTTGACCGCCTGGAACTGCTCCATCGTGCGGGCTGCATCGCGAGCTGTATAGATGGGCTCGACGAGCTCGCGCCCCCGCTGCTGATTGCGGCGGTTGAGATGGCGAACCTCGCTCTCCTGGATGTCGCCGGCGTCGGCCAGCATCACCGTGCACAGGTCGCGCGCGCCGATCGTCGAATGGATCGGCCCCTTGAAGCCGGCCCGCATCAGCTTGGGCAGCAGGCCCGAATGGTCGATATGAGCGTGGGTCAGCAGGACCGCGTCGATCTCGCGCGCTGAAAAGGGAAAGGGATCGTAGTTCAGCGCCTTGAGCGTCTTGGGCCCTTGGAACATCCCGCAGTCGATCAGCACGCTGGCCTGTGGTGTCCGCAGATGGGCGCAGAACCCGGTCACGCAACCAGCCGCGCCATGGAAGGATAGCTCAATTGTCATCGCCAAGTCCCCCGGCCGGATGCCGACACCGCAACCCTATGGGCGCGAAGGGCGCAGCGAGGTGATCTGGATCAAGCGCAGGTTTCAGGCGAGCTTCAGTCCGCCCTCTACCAGCCGTTCCCACACAGCCTCGGGCGTGTCGGCAAAGTCGAACAGGGCCAGGTCCTCGGCCGCGACCATGCCCTGCCGAGCCAGGGCCTCGAAGTTGATGATCGACTGCCAGTAGGCCTTGTCGAACAGCACGATGGGGATGGACGGGCTCTTGCCGGTCTGGCGCAGGGTGAGGATTTCGAACAGCTCGTCCAGCGTTCCAAAGCCGCCCGGGAAGACCACCAACGCGCTGGCCCGCATGGCCAGGTGCATCTTGCGCATCCCGAAATAGTGGAACTGAAAGGTCAGGCCCGGGGTGGTGTAGGGATTAGGCTGCTGTTCGCGCGGCAGGCTGATGCCCAGGCCGACCGTGCAGGCCCCGGCCTCGGCCGCGCCCCGGTTGGCCGCCTCCATCAGCCCCGGACCACCGCCGGTGGCAATGACGTTCCGCCGGCCGTCCGCCGCCTCGCGCAGAGCGCCGCCGCGCTCCGAAGCGATAGTTCCGAACCGCCGGGCGGCGTCATACCAGCGCGCTTGATCGCCGGGACCGTCCTCACGCACCCGGGCGCTGCCGAACACCACGATGGTCGAGATCACGCCATGGGTCCGCAGGCCTTCGTCGCACTTGGCGAACTCGAGCAGGAACCTGACCCCCCGCATGGAGTCGCCCAGCAGGAAGTCCTGGTCCGTGGCGGCCAGCCGCCAGGTGGGCGAGGCCTTCTGGGCGGCATTGTCGGATGGTATTGGCATGAGAGTCTCCGGCAGGCGGACAGGGGCTCAGACTACAGCCCGCCGCGACCGGGGCCAGCCTTGGGCCCCGATCCGAGCCTCAGACCCGGTCGGCCTCAGGCAAAACACCCCGGACGTAGCCGCCGAACCAGGCCCCGAGGTCGTGGTCAGCGACCTTGGTCAGATCCTTGGCCACGGCCTCCACGACGGCTGGGCCCTGCATGAAGGCGTCGCGCAGGGGTCCGATGAGGCGCTGCGGCGCGGCCAGGACAACGCCCTCCAGCATCTGTTGACGCACAACCTCGTTCGCCCGCTTCGCGACCTGGGCCACAAAGACAGTCTTGTCGTGACGGGGATTGGTATCGTGGTTGCCGATCTCTTCGAGTGTGACGAAGTGGCCGGTTTCGGGGGACCGTTCGACAAGGCGGGCATGACCGCCGTCTGTCAGGACAAAAAGCAGTTTGTTCGGCATGAATCGTCTCCACCGGCTTTGGTGGGAAGATCGTGCCGCCTGCCGGGTCCGGCCGCCTTGACGCGCATCAAGCCCCGCCGGATCTCAAGCGGACATCGCCGCCAGCTCGGCCTTCTGCTTACGGGTCAGCCCGTCGCGGACCAGTCCGTAGGAACGGGCCGCCAGCCGTTCCACCTCCTCCGCAGGCACATCGGCGTCCAGGTCGACGCTGATCCAAAACCGCCGGTCCAGATGCGAGCGGTGGCCGACGCCGCTGTATTGCTCGCGCAGGATTTCGGCCAGGTGCAGATCGCATTTCAGGATCACGTTCTCGGTCCCGCGCACCGCCAGGATGGCGAACATCTTGCCCATGATCTTGTAGATCAGCACCAGCGGCAGCGTGCCGCGCGAGGCCGTCATGGGCTCGCCGACCGCGCCGGGCATGGCGTCCAGGTGCGCCTTCAAGGCCAGAGTGTGCTCGCCGAGGTCCATCGTGGCCCGATCATCCGATCTGACCGTCAGCTTGTCGACATCTTCGCGCCAACCCGATCATTTTTGACCGGCTCTGCGCAGGTCGGTGGGGTAATTGACACCTTAAGCGGATTCAAACCAGCTTGCGTCGGGGGTCCGACCGATGACGCAAGCTGTAATGCCGACTGAAGCCCGCCGCGCACCGGCGGCGTGGCTCATCCTCGCGCTGGGCGTGGCCATCTTCCTCAACTACGCCGACCGGGGGATGGTCGGGGTCGCGGGGCCGGTTATCAAGACCGAGATGGGTCTGACGGCCACCAGTTTCGGCGTCGCGGTGTCGGCCTTCTTCTGGGTCTACGCGCCCGCCCAACTGTTGGTGGGCTGGATGGTCGACCGTTTCCGCGTCTATCGGCTATTCGCGGCCGGGGTGGGCGTCTGGGGCCTGGCGACGGCGGCGACCAGCCTGATTGTGGGTTTCGCGCCGCTTGTGGCCATGCGGGTCGCTCTGGGGTTCGGCGAGAGTTTCGCCTTTCCCGGCGCGTCCAAGATCATCGTCCGCGACGTGCCCGATGAGCGGCGAGGCCTCGCCAACGCGGCGGTTTCCGCGGGGGTTTCGTTGGGGCCGGCCTTTGGCACGCTGGCCGGCGGCCTGGTCCTGGCGAAATTCGGTTGGCGGCCCATGTTCGCCATTTTCGGCCTCGGCACGCTGATCTGGCTGCTGCCCTGGTGGCTGTTGACGCGCCGGTCGCCCGACATCGTGCGTCCGACCGCGACAACCGACGAAGTTGCCATGCCCGAGATTCTGCGCCAGCCGGCCCTTTGGATCATCTGTGGCTGCCACTTCGCCATCAACTACTGCCTCTATTTCTTCTTGACCTGGCTGCCGCTCTATTTGGTCAAGAGCCGGGGCTTCAGCCTGGGCGAGATGGCGGGGATCGCCAGCGCGACCTTCGCGGTCCAGGCAGTGGGCGCCCTGCTGGCCGGAGTGGGCGGCGATTGGGCCGTGGCGCGGGGCATGGCGGAATCCCGCGTGCGCCGCACGGTCATGGTCGTGAGCGGCTGCGCCACCGCTTTGGGGATCCTGGCCATCGTCAGCGTCAATGGCGGCGGCGCGACCATAGCCTGCCTGCTGCTCACGGGCTTCTTCATGGGCCTGGGTACGAGCAGCCTGTTCCTGGTTGCCCAGATCTTCGCCGGACCTCACGCCACCGGCCGCTGGGTCGGCGTCCAGAACGCGATCGGCAACTGCGCCGGCATCCTGGGCCCGATCATTACCGGCGCCCTCATCGACCTGACCGGTAGCTACACGATCCCCTTCCAGATCACCGCGGCCGTCGCGGCGCTGGGGGCGCTGGCTTGGGCGGTGCTGGTTCCGAAGATCAAGCCGGTCGCGTGGACGGGCCAGCGCTAAGCGCTACAATTGATTGCGTTCTGATGCAGCCAATGCTAATCCCAATTCACTGCACGAAGATGCAGCGAAAATGAGGGAGGATGGACCATGTCCGACGCGGCCAAGGAAAGCTTCTACGTCCTGGGAGAGACGCTCTCCCCGATGCTGACCAACGACATGGGTTCGGCGGTCGAGATTTTCGACACCAGCGGCCCCACCGGCGGCGGTCCGCCCACGCATCGGCACGCCTGGGAAGAAATCTACGTGGTCACCAAGGGGCTGCTGGACGTCACGGTCGACGGCAAGACCACGCGCCTTGGGCCCGGCGGCTTCGCCCACGTCCCGGCCAACACGCCGCACAGCTATTTCACCGTCGAGGACGCCGAGTTCCTCACCATCGTCACCAAGGGCAACGCCTCGAAGTTCTTCCGTCAGGTGTCGAGCGAGGTGGCCATGAACCCGCCCGACATTCCGGGCGTCGTCCGGGTCGGCGAAATCCACGGGATCGAATTTCTGCCGCCGGCATGACCCCGACCCGCCGATACGTCAGCCCCAAACGTGACGCTCAGGCGGCGGCGACGCGCGAGGCCATCCTCGCCGCGTTCGCCGAGCAGCTCTCGGAATCCGGGCGCGACAAGCTTTCGCCCAGCGAGGCCGCAGTACGGGCGGGCGTCAGCCTGCGCACGGTGCACTTCCACTTCCCCAACGAGGAAAGCCAGGTCCTGGCGCTGGGCGTCTGGCTCGACCGCAAACTCTATCCGGATGGCGTCGTGCTCGCCGCCGCCCCCGACGACCTGCCGCGCTACTTCCGCGACATCCATGCCATGGCGCTGCGCCACCCCTTCACCCGGGCCCTCGCCTACAATCGGGGCGCCGTCTGGCAGGCAGTGCGCGACCGCCGCCGCGTCCAGCGCCTGGACGCCATCCGCTCGGCCGTGAAGGCGATCGGCGCGCCCCCGGAAGCCACCGCCGACGCCACCGCCATGCTGCTGAGCCTCTCCGGCGCCGACGCCTCCTGGCCGCTCCACGACCACGGCCTGCCGTTGGAGCGGATTCCGGAGGTGATCGCGGGCACGGTCGCCCTGATCGTGAGGCAGCTTCAGACTCAGGCCAACCAGGTCTGCAGCGCCGACTGACGGCTCAGTCGGTTGCGGGATGACTGGAGCAAACGAAGGGCGCAGGATCAGGCAGGCCTAGACGACGCAAGATCCGGACCCCCAGCCGAATGATCCTGAAAAGCACCTTTCTGGGCATCCTTGCCCTCTTCCTGCTGGGAGGCCCCGCCTTGGCCGTTGAAGAACCCGTGTTCAAGACCGTCCTCCAGGAGGGTGGGTTCGAGATCAGGGACTATCCAGCCCTCGTCGTGGCGGAGGTCACGGTGACCGGCGACCAGAAGGAGGCCGCCAACAAGGGCTTCCGGCTGCTCGCGGGCTACATCTTCGGCGGCAACCGGCAAAAGGAGAGCATTGCCATGACGGCGCCGGTGGCCCAGCAACCGACCAGCGAACAGATCGCGATGACGGCGCCGGTCACCCAGATCCAGACGGACGGCGAATGGGTTGTGCGGTTCACCATGCCGAGCCGCTATTCGCTAGCGACATTGCCCCAGCCCAACGATGACAGAGTTCGCCTGCTAGAGACCCCTCCCGTCCGGTTCGCTGTTATCAAGTTCTCGGGCCTGGCGCGGCCCGATGACGTGACCAGCAAGACCGCCGAACTGTCCGTCTGGATTCAGAAACGCGGTCTGCGCCCGGCGGGGCCCGCCACGCTCGCCCAATACAATCCGCCCTGGACGCCCTGGTTCGCTCGGCGAAACGAAGTGATGATCCCGATCGAGCCCTGATTGGGTCGAAGCCGCTCACGCGGCAGTCGCGGCGCGGACTCAAGGACTGCAGCTCTCGCAACGTTCAGGACCCGCGGTCATGGAGCCAATCGCCGGGCGCTCCTGTCGGTAGCGGCAGGCTTTGCAAGTCAACATCTCCGAGCGGATCACATGCGTCGGCTCCCCGCACCATTCGCAAAGCAAACCGGGAATGAGTTGGGTGAAGTCAAATCCGGGATGTGCTCAGGCAGGGCATTCACTGCGAAACCGGCGAACCAGGTCGCTTGCCGCGCGCTCGATCGCCCGCATCCGGGTGGGATTGCGGTGGGCGCGCATATCCGCTTCGACGAAGGCCGCACCGCATTTAGCGACGACCTGACCAACGGCTTTTTTCAGAGCGGTGTGGTCGACGACGTCCTTGAACAGGGCGAGGCCGGGCGCGGGCTTCTCGTCGGTACAGCCCATGACGATCAGCCCATGCTCAGGAAATTTTGACCGTTCAGCAAACGCTGCCGCGGCTTCCATGTCCGATACGACCGCATGGCCATAGTTGGTCTCAGGGCTCGCGAAATGGCCCGTCAGTTCGAGGCCGCGTTCACGATCGATCAGCAGGACCAGTTCACGGCCGAGAGCGAGGAAGGGGATAGAAGGGTGCGGGCCAAAACTGCCTTCACTGGCGAGGCCAACGCGAGCATAGGGCGCGTACTCGAAACCCGCTGCGATCTTGGCCCTGGCCGCATCAAGCTGGGAGCCGGTTCGCTCGATATCCCGGCTGAACGTGCCGAAGCAGTCAGTGTTCAACCCCATCGCGAGCGCAACCCGGAGGCCGAGGCCCTGCGCAAGCACTGGCCCGATCGCGCGCTCCTTGCCGTGCATCGTGGCGAGCACGGCGACGGTGTTTGTATAAGGACGATCGTCAGCCGCCATGGTCAGAAATAGCCTTCGCGCTTTTTCTGTTCGAGCGAGCCTCCATCCTCCCCATCGCTGATGCGCCCTTGGCGCTCCGAGGACGACGCCCGAAGGGTCTCATCGACGACGGCGGCGAGTTCGGTCGCGTCGGACTCAACCGCACCGGTGACGGGCCAACACCCGAGCGTTCGAAAGCGTACGGTTCTGGTGTGAATTTCGTCACCGGGTTGGAACCGCATGCGGCTCTCATCATCGACTACAATGAAGGACCCCGTTCGTTCCACGACAGGCCGGGGCGCCGCGAAATAGAGCGGCGCCAGCTCGAACTTGTGGAGCAGCGCATAGGCCCAGATATCCGTCTCAGTCCAGTTAGAGAGCGGAAAGACGCGAGCGGTTTGGTCCTTGCCCAGTCGGGCGTTGTAGAGCCGCCAGAGTTCCGGCCGCTGCTGACGTGGATCCCAGGAATGGCCGGCGCCGCGCACCGATACAATACGCTCCTTGGCGCGCGACTTTTCCTCGTCACGCCGGGCGCCGCCGAAAACAATGTCATAGCGCCCGGCGTCAAGCGCGGTCTTGAGGGGCTCCGTCCGCATGACCAGGGTGTAGCGATCTCCGTGATCAAAGGGATTGATTCCCGCCGCTCGCCCTTCTTCGTTTGCATGGGCGATGAGTTCGAAGCCGTGCTTGGCCGCGAAATCGTCGCGGAACGCGATCAGCGACCTGAACTCCCACGTCGAGTCCACGTGCAATAACGGGAACGGCGGCGTGGACGGATAGAACGCCCGTAGCGCCAGGTGCGCCATCACGGTCGAGTCCTTCCCCGCTGAGAACAGCATGACCGGATTGCGGGCTTCGGCGACGGCCTCGCGCAAGATGTGGATGGACTCTGATTCCAGCCTGGACAGGTGAGAGCCGGCGAGCTTCACAGGTTAGACCGCCATTTTCAGAGGAACAGTCGGATCCGACGCCGTGCTCATCGCGGTCCACTGAAGATCGCCACCGTAGCGCCAGGCCATCCTGCCCGTCTCATCAAGCGCGAAGAGATGTAGCCAGCGATTGTCGAAAAGCGCTCGGACGCCATCGTGACGCCTGAGAATCTCTGTCATCGCTTCGCGGGGCGCTTCGACGCAGACGGACAGGCGAAGCGGCTCGTGGACGTAGCGCTCGCCGTCATGGACCGATTGCCAGGGCAACCCGGCGCGCAACAGGCCGCCATTTCCTTCAATGACACCTATCCCGCCGGTGACGTTGTGCAGCAGCTTGTTGCCGCCGCCGAACACGGTCGGCGCCACGGTGGAACCGTAATATTGCAAGCTGATCCAGCTTGCTACGACCACAGGCGCCGTCAGGATCAGTTCCAGGACGCCAAAGTCCTGGTCCATCTTCCAGTCGTAATCATGGAGGAAGGCGCGTCCTTCGAGCGTTTTGCCCGCTGTTCGCCGACGCGGCGCGGCGATGAATGCCTTGCAACCGGCCAACGCCCATTCGGGTCGCACTTCAGCCCAGTCGCGGCTTCGCCTCTCAAGACTATCCTCCCCTTTCGCTCTTGGCAGTCGCAACGCCCGTTCGCCTCTTGAAACGACGCCTGCCGACTCCAGCCAAAGTTTCGCCTGGCGGATATCCGGCTGATGTGGTGCGGAGGCATGATCGTCCGAATACAGCGTGACCCTGTCCGTCGTGGTGTCATGCAGGGCGCCGATGAAAAGAGTGTCGGCTGGAATCTCGATCCCTTCCGGCGCCAGCCCCGAGCGCACCTCTGGGTCATTCAACAATGCTGCCAGAAGTCGGGCATTGACCTCGCCGGAATAGCCACCGCAGGCCCCGCAGTGAAGACCGCTGGCATGAGGGTTGTTGACCACGTTCGCGCCGTGTCCGACCAGCAGCACGAGCTTCGCGAAATTGTTCGTAAGCGACATGGCCCGAAGCACCGTCTCAGCCGCCTTGGTCCTCGTTGCGAGATCGAGGGCGGGATCAAGACGGGGTGCTGGATCGTTCGGCGCGGGGGTGGCGTTGAGTCCCAGCGCATCGCTCACAAGCTTGCTGACATAGACCGGTCCAGTGGCCTCGACGAAGGCGAAGGAGGAAACTGCCGCGAGCTTGAAGCGACCCCAGGCCCGCTTCGCTCGCGCCTTGAACCGCGCGGACTGGTCCGCCGCCGCGTGTTCCGCGCCACCCGCGCACGAGCTCAGGCCGGGACTCAGGAGCACGGGCAGCCGCTGTTCCTGGACATCGGACGCAAAGCGTCGATGTGAGGCCGTCAGGCCGAAAAATCCAGCGAATCCCAGGGTCTGGATATCCGGATTGACGGATTCCAGCGCCCGACGAAACACCTCGGAGCGGACGTCGATGCAGAAAGCGGCCTGGAGCGTGGGTCGGTTGTCCCTCGCCAACATCCCCGGCGCCGCAAGCGTTTCGGCCAGAATCCGTTGCGCCGCGCGTTCCGACGCTTCTTGCAGGATGGCATCCACGACATGGTCGGCCGTCGGCCAAACAGGCGACGCATGTGAGGCGAGAACCGCCTTCCAGCGATCTGCGATCCTATCCTCGTACCGCTCGAGGAGAGCCGCCTCCCATATCAGACGGATCGCCAGGAAGTCGGTGATGGTCGCGTCCGCGCCGCCGCCGAGTTCCGCCTGCCAGAGCCGGTAGCGGGCGAATTGCGCCCAGCCGCCCAGCGTCATCAGCATCTGGTGGAAATAGGTTTCCAGCGCCTCGGCCGGAATCACGATTCTCTGCACCACGCTCGCAACCGCGCCCGATGCGGTTTCGGGGGCCTCCGAAACTTGGGTGGCAAATCCCGCCAGGCCGACGATCTCGGGCGTCAGATCGTGGGTGGCGACGGCGCGCCAGGCGGCGTATGCGCCTCGGCCGCGGGGAGCAGCCCAGAGCGCCTGTCCCTCATCAAAGTATCCTGCCGCCCAGGCCCCGAAACGCTCGGCGATCAATCCCGGCCAGTCGATCCCCGACACTTCAGCGGCCAGGTCCGCGATTGTCGGCAGCGCGCTGGCTGTGGGTTTCGATACCCGCGACGCGGATTTCAGAGCTGCGAGGTTCGCCGGACGAAGCGTTACCGGTGCGTTTGCGAAAGCCTCCGACAGATCGCCATCGGTGATGGCCCCGCTAGCGATCCGCTCCTGGTACCAGCTACGCGCCATCGTGACCGGGACGCCCACCACCCGTTCCAGACGGGCGCCTGCTGTTGCGAGGCTTTCGTCGGTCTGGCCGAGGAACGGATTGACCGCGACGCTCGACGCCAGGGGCCAGACTGGAGGGATCGCCCGGGCGGCGCGATCGGCGGCCGCGTCCAGATCCAGGTCGCCCGGCCGGCTTGAAGTCTCTGAGTTCGTCATTTTTCGGCCTCCAGGCCAATCAGGTTGCGTTGCGCAGACGCCAGCCACGGAGCAGCCGGTCGAACACCGCGTTGGCGTAGAAGCCGTTGGAGAGATGCACGCGTAGCCCCGCGGCGGCCGGGTGGTATGCCCAGAGCGGGAAAATCGCCTGGACTACGGCGACGAGGCCGAAGCTGATGACCGCGAGCACGATCAGCGCCCACTGCAGCGGCCCCGGCGCCGGGGCGGCGGGCAGCGCGCCAGAGGTCAGCGAGACGGCCAAGACCTGTAGGGCGAAATAGCTGACGGAAGTGGCGACGCCGTAGATGATCGTGCGTTGTGTCAGGGCCCTCGGCGCGGCGTCAGCAAGACCCTGCGCCAACATGTAGGCGACGCCGAAGATCAGGATGGCGCCCAGCGCGATGGCCTGAGGCGATTTGTGCTGGAAGCCGAAGCCGAACCCGACGACGGCATAGATCGCCAGCGCCAGCAGAAAGGCGCGGCCGACCGCGCCGGCTTTGGGAATGGCCACGGGACCCGGCCTGCGGTTGGCGGCGATCAGGTCGACTGCGCCGCCGGAGGCCAGGAAGGAATGGGCCTTGTAGAGCGAGTGGGCCACGATATGCAGCAGGGCCAGCGGGAAGAGCGCGAGCCCGCACTCCAGGATCATGAAACCCATCTGCGCGACGGTCGACCAGGCCAGCGAGGTCTTCACCGCAGGCTGGGTCAGCATCACCAGGCCGCCGAAGAGCGCGGTGAACCCGCCGACCATGACCAGGACCGCCAGAACGCCCGGAGCCTGCAACATAACGTCAGCGAAGCGGATCAGCAGAAATCCGCCGGCATTGATGACGCCGGCATGCAACAGCGCAGACACCGGCGTGGGCGTTTCCATCACCTCGGTCAACCAGCCGTGCATCGGGAACTGCGCCGACTTCAAGAGCGCCGCCGCCGCCAGGAAGCCCGCCGCGGCGATCGCCAGGCCGCCGCTGCTACCTGCGCGGGCGGCGCTCGAGATCGCCGCGATGTCGGTCGTGCCGTAGGCCAGCGCCAGCAGCACCGCGGCGCAGATCAGCGCCCCGTCGGCCATCCGCGCGGTCACGAACTTCTTCGCGGCCGCGCGCCGCGCCGCGATCCTGTCCGGATAGAACAGCAGAAGCCGGTGCAGAAACAGGCTCGTCGCGATCCAGGCCATCACCAGCTGGACCAGATTGCCCGACAGCACCAGGAGAAGCACCGAGGCCAGCGTCATGCAGAGCCAGCCGGTGAACGCGCCCTGCCGCGCCTCACCGTCCAGATAGGTCGCCGCGTAGCGCACCACGATCCAGCCGATGAAGGAGACAAGCTGCAGCAACACGGCGCTGATCACGTCGAGCCTGGTCGACAGACCAATCCCGTGAATTCCCAACAGCGAACTCGTTCCAGGACCGAAGCCGACAAGCAACGCCGTGGCTAGGAGCGCGATCACGATCACCAGGAACGACAGTCCCTCAACGAGCTTGAGACTGAAAGCGCGCCGGCGCATCACGCCAACGACGCTGACGGCCGAAGCCGCGACCAGCAAGAGGGGCGCAGCGAAAGACAACAGGTAGATCGTCACGGTGAGCTTCCCCCGGTTCGCCCAGTGGCGTGAGCGATCTGGTAGCGGGCCGGCTGCCTTGCCAAAAATTCATTGTTTGCCGCCTACCGTTCTGTTTAGAAGAACGAAATGGCGGATCTGAATTACAACCACCTGCGCTATTTCTGGGCGGTCGCGCGCGACGGCAACCTTACGCGCACCGCTGAGCGGCTTAACGTCTCTCAATCGGCGCTGTCGGTTCAGATCCGGAAACTGGAGGATCGACTGGGCCACCCGTTGTTCGAACGGCGGAACCGGCAGCTCCAGCTGACCGAGGCCGGTCGCATCGCGCTTGAACATGCCGAGGCGATCTTCGCGACGGGCGAAGAGTTGCTGGGGACTCTGCGAGAGGCAGGGGCGACGCGCCAGGCCGTGCGGATCGGGGCCCTCGCCACCCTGTCTCGAAACTTCCAGATGAGCTTTCTAAGGCCTTTGCTGGGTCGAAACGATATCGAGGTGGTCCTGCGGGCAGGAAGCCCCGCTGAACTCCTGCTTGGCCTTCAGTCACTGCGGCTGGACATTGTGCTGACCAACCAGGCGCCGGCGACTGACGCCTTGACGCCTTTCATCACCCACAAGCTGTCTGAACAGTCCATCAGCCTGATTGGCGCGCCTCACCTTCTCGGCCCAAGCCGGTCGGTGGAGGCTTTGCTGACGTCACACGCTCTGATCCTGCCGACAGTCGAAAGCAGCGTGCGGACCAGCTTCGACGCGCTGGCGGATCGCATGGGCATCCGGCCTCAAATTGCCGCGGAAGTGGACGACATAGCGATGATGCGACTGCTGGTCCGCGAGGGGTTTGCGCTGGCTGTCCTTCCGCCGATCGCTGTCCGCGATGAGTTGGCGTCCGGCGCACTCGTCGAAGCCCATGCCCTGCCCGGCATCGTCGAGACCTTTTTTGCCGTGACCGTCGAGCGGCGTTTTCCGAATGCCTTGGTGCGCGGCCTCATTCACGACGCCAGAGCGGATTGAGAAGAGGACGAACGGGTAAGTCCGCCGATCATCGCCGGCTATAGGCCGCCTACTCCCACTCAATCGTCCCCGGCGGTTTCGACGTCACATCGTAAACAACCCGGTTTATACCTTTGACTTCGTTGATGATCCTGGTCGCCGCTTTGGCCAGAACCGCCCATGGGAACTCATAGAAATCAGCCGTCATGCCGTCCGTCGAGGTGACAGCCCGCAGGGCGCAGACGTCCTCGTAGGTCCGGGCGTCGCCCATGACGCCGACCGTCTTGACCGGCAGCAGGACGGCGAAGGCCTGCCAGATCTGGTCGTAGAGGCCGGCGTTGCGGATTTCCTCCAGGTAGATGGCGTCGGCCTTCTGCAGGGTGGCGACCTTTTCCGGGGTGATCTCGCCGGGAATGCGGATGGCGAGGCCCGGGCCTGGGAAGGGATGGCGGCCGACGAAGGCCGGCGGCAGGCCCAGTTCGACCCCGAGCACCCGCACCTCATCCTTAAAAAGTTCGCGTAAGGGCTCGACAAGCTTGAGCTTCATGAAGTCGGGCAGGCCCCCGACATTGTGGTGGCTCTTGATCACCGCCGAGGGGCCGCCCTTGGCCGAGACGCTCTCGATGACGTCCGGATACAGGGTGCCCTGGGCCAGAAACTGCGCGCCGTCGATCTTGCCGGCCTCGCGGTCGAAGACCTCGATGAACAGACGCCCGATGGTCTTGCGCTTGGTCTCGGGATCGCTGATCCCGGCCAGCTCGCCGAGGAATTGTTCTGACGCATCAACGTGGATCAGCGGGATGTTGTAGTGATTTCTGAACAGCGAGACGACCTGCTCGCTCTCGCCCAGTCGCATCAGGCCGGTGTCGACATAGACGCAGGTCAGCTGGTCGCCGATGGCCTCGTGGATCAGCACCGCCGCCACCGAGCTATCGACCCCGCCCGACAGGCCGCAGATCACCTTGCCGTCGCCGACCTGGGCGCGGATGCGGGCGATGGCCTCGTCGCGGAAGGCGGCCATGGTCCAGTCGCCGCTGAGGCCGGCGATACCGTGGGTGAAGTTGCGATAGATCTGGGCGCCGTGCGGCGTGTGGACGACCTCGGGGTGGAACTGCACGCCGTAGAACCGGCGGTCCTCGTCGGCGATGGCGGCGAAGGGCGAGCCGGACGAGGTGGCGATGACCTGGAAGCCCTCGGGGATGGCGGTGATCTTGTCGCCGTGGCTCATCCAGACCTGCTGGTGCTCGCCAAGGCCCGCGAACAGCGGGCTCTCGCGGGTGATGGCGATCTCGGCGCGGCCGAACTCGCGATGATGGCCGGTCTCCACCGCCCCGCCCAGCTCGGCAACCATGGTCTGTTCGCCATAGCAGACGCCCAGCACCGGCACCCCGGCCTCGAACAGCGCCTTGGCCGCCCGGGGGCTTTCATGCTCGGTGGTGCTGGCCGGACCGCCGGAGAGGATAATGGCGGCGGGCTGCATCGCATGCAGGGCGGCCTCGGCCTTGTCGTAAGGATGGATCTCGCAATAGACGCCACTCTCGCGCACCCGGCGGGCGATCAGCTGGGTCACCTGGCTGCCGAAGTCGACGATCAGGACGGGCTGGTGGCGGTCGGTCACGGGAGGCGCTCCAGGATGGCGCCGAAGAAGCCGTCAGTCCCATCGGACAGTGGCGACAGGCGCAGAGGTGTGTCTACGGCTTGGAAGTCGGAATGGCGGCCGAGGAAGGCGGCGACGCGGTCCTCATTCTCCTCGGCGAACAGGCTGCAGGTCACGTAGATCAGCCGGCCGCCGGGCTTCACGAACGGCGCGGCCTGGTCCAGCACCGCGTTCTGCTCGTCCTGCCGGCGCTCGAGCTGTTCGGCCGAGAGCCGCCATTTGGCGTCGGGGTGGCGCCGCCAGGTGCCCGAGCCGGTGCAGGGGGCGTCGACGAAGACGACATCCATCTTGCCATCCAGGCCCCGCAGCGGGTCCTTCTCCATCGGGGTGCGGATCTGCAGGTTGCGCACCCCGGCCCGCTGGCTGCGCGGGGTGATGTCGGTCATTCGCCGCGCGTCGCTGTCATAGGCGTAGAGCTGGCCCTTGTTGCCCATGGCCGCGGCCAGGGCGAGCGTTTTGCCGCCACCGCCGGCGCAGTAATCCAGCACCTGCTTGCCGGCGATCTCGCCCGCCAGGCCGGCCGCAATCTGCGAGCCCAGGTCCTGGACCTCGAACCAGCCCTTGGCGAAGGCCGGGTGAACCTCCACGGCGGCGGCCCGCTCGCTGGCGGCGGGTGCGGGCAGGCGCACGGCGTTGGGGAGCCGTCCGGCTGGCTCGGCGCCCTGGGCTTCGAGAGCGTGAAGGACCTTGCCCGCATCGGCCTTGAGGGAGTTGGCGCGCAGGTCTACCGGGGCGCGGGCGGCCAGGGCGGCGGCCTGCGCGGCGCGGGCCTCGCCGAACACCCGGGCCATGTGTGGGTCCAGCCAATCGGGATAGTCGCCGGCCACGGGCGCAGGGGCTTGCGAGAGTTCCAGCGCACCGGAGAGCCGAACGGTCTCCTCGTCGGTCAGCGGGCCAGCGCCATGCGGCTCGTCGCCATAGGCGGCGGCGATCCTGGGCAGATCCCAGTCCCATAGCCAGCGCAGGGCTCCGGCGACACGGGCGCGGTCGGTCTCGGCGCCCATCGCGAAGGCTAACGAGCGGCGATGGCGCAGCACATCCAGCACCAGGCCCGACACGAAGGCCCGGTCCTTGGAGCCGGCATAACGCGCGCTCTCGCCCCAGGTCTTCAGCGCCAGCCGGGCCGGCTTGTGGCGGGCCTCCATGTCGGAGAGCACTTCGATCGCCGCTGAAAGCCTGCCGCCGTCCCGCACTTAAAGTCCCGATCTAGTTGAAGAAGATGGCCCAGAAGACCATCACAAGCCCGGCGGTGGAGACGATCCACACCAGGGAGCGCAGCTGCTTCACGCCAAAAGCGTAGAGCGGCACATAGACGACCCGACCGGCCAAATAGATCAGCGAGCCCCAATGGGTCAGGAAACCGTCACAGCCGGCGATGTGAGCGATCAGCACCGCGCCGATGAACAGCGGCAGGGTCTCGAAGAGGTTGTTCTGCGCCCGCTGCAGCCGGTTGGCCACCGGATTGAGCGGCGGCATATCCTCGTCGCGCGCGCCGGTATTCCACTTCAGGCCGTACTGGCCCGTGCGGGCCATGTCGAACAGCAGGATCTGGACGAAGGCCAGGACCAGGGTCCCCGCCAGCATGTAAAGCTCGAAAGTCATCGTTTAGCCCCCCTGCCCGTCTAGCCGCCGCCCTGATAGTTCGGCGCCTCGCGGGTGATCATCACGTCATGGACATGGCTTTCGCGCAGGCCCGCTCCCGTGATGCGAATGAATTTGGCCCGTTCCCACAGGTCAGGAAT
Organism: Caulobacterales bacterium; assembly: GCA_038236615.1. GTDB lineage: Bacteria > Pseudomonadota > Alphaproteobacteria > Caulobacterales > Caulobacteraceae > Caulobacter. The sequence goes on along the minus strand of JBBRZO010000001.1, from coordinate 346,846 downwards.
GGTCGCCGCGCCCGTGTAGCCCATGGCGGCGCGCAGGCCGCCAACCAGCTGGTGAATGACCGGCGCGATCGGACCCTTATAGGGGGTCTGGCCTTCGATGCCCTCGGGCACCAGCTTGAGGCTGTCGCTGACTTCCTTTTGGAAGTAGCGATCGGCCGAACCCCGGGCCATGGCCCCCAGGCTGCCCATGCCACGGTAGGTCTTGTAGCTGCGGCCCTGGTAGAGGAAGACCTCGCCGGGCGCCTCTTCCGAACCGGCGAACATCGAGCCCATCATCACCGTGGAAGCGCCGACGGCGATGGCCTTGGCCAGGTCGCCGGACGACTTCACCCCGCCATCGGCGATGACCGGCACCTGACTGTCGCGGGCGGCGCGGACGGCCTCCTCGATGGCGGTCAGCTGCGGCACGCCCACGCCCGCGACGATGCGGGTGGTGCAGATACTGCCTGGGCCAATGCCGACCTTGACCGCATCGGCGCCCGCATCGATCAAAGCCCGGGCGCCGTCGTAGGTGGCGACGTTACCGGCGATGATCTGGACCTTGTTGCTCTCGCGCTTGAGGCGGCGGACCGCCTCGCCGACCATGGCCGAGTGGCCGTGGGCGGTGTCGATGACCACCACGTCCACCCCGGCTTCGACCAGGGCGATGGAGCGCAGGAAACCGTCTTCGCCGACGGTCGAAGCGGCGCCGACCCGCAGGCGGCCCTTCTCGTCCTTGGCGGCCAAGGGGTAGGCCTCGGCCTTCTCCATGTCCTTGACGGTGATCAGGCCGATGGCCACGCCGTCTTCATCGACGACGATCAGCCGCTCGATCTTGTTGCGGCGAAGCAGGTTGCGGGCCTCGTCCTGGGTGACACCCTCGCGGACGGTGATCAGGCCCTCATGGGTCATCAGGTCCCTGGCCCGCGCCGAACCGTTCTGCTCGAAGCGCATGTCGCGGTTGGTCAGAATACCGACCAGCCGGCCGCTGCCGGACTCCACGACCGGAAAGCCCGAGATGTGCTTCCGCGCCTTGATCTCGCGGATCTCAGCCAGGGTGGTGTCGGGGTTGATGGTCAAAGGATTGATGACCATGCCGCTTTCGTAGCGCTTGACCTCGCGGACCTGGTCGGCCTGCTCGTCGATAGTCAGGTTGCGGTGCAGGATCCCCATCCCACCCGCCTGGGCCATGGCGATGGCCAGCCGGCTCTCGGTCACGGTGTCCATGGCGGCGGACACCAAGGGTATGTTCAGCCCGATTTCTCGGGTCAGACGCGTTTCTGTGGATACCTGGGTCGGCAACACTTCCGAGGGGCCAGGTTCAAGCAAAACATCGTCGAAGGTCAGGCCTTCGCGAATCTCCATGGGAGTCTCCGTTTTGCGGGCGCGGTATCCCTGCAAAGCGGCGGGGTGTCAATCGCACTCGCGGGTTAGGGTCAACCTTTGAACCCGGTCGCCACCAGATAGACCTCGGCGCTGTCGGCCCGGCTGGCCTTGGGCTTGATGTTTTTCACATCGGTGAAGTTTTGCTTGAGGATCTTCATGGTCGGAGCCGTCTCGCCGCCCTGGAAGGCCTTGGCGACGAAGGCGCCGCCGGGCTTGAGCACCGAGATGGCGAATTCGGTGGCGACCTCGATCAGGCCCATGATGCGCAGGTGGTCGGTCTTGCGGTGGCCCACGGTGTTGGGCGCCATGTCCGAAAGCACCAGATCCGGCGGTCCGCCCAGAAGTTCGATCAGACGAGGCCCGCAGGCCGGGTCGGTGAAGTCCATCTGGATCAGGATGGCCGGCGGCAGGGGCTCGACCTCCAGCAGGTCGACGCCGACGATGATGCCAGCTCCGCGCTGGATGGCGACCTGCACCCAGCCACCTGGCGCGCAGCCCAGGTCGATGATCTTCGACCCCTTCTTGATCAGCTGCAGCTTGTCGTCGATCTCGGTCAGCTTGAAGGCGGCGCGGCTGCGATAGCCGACGGCGCGCGCCTCGGCGGCGTAGGGGTCGTTGATCTGCCGCATCAGCCATTGCTGGGAGCTGGGCGTTCGGCCTTTGGCGGTCTTCAGGCGAGCCGGCTTGGCGCGGCCGCCGTCATTGCCGCCTGTGGGGCGCTTGATCATGCGGCGCTTGGGATGGGCGTCGGGAGGAAACTCGTCGTCGTTCATGCGCTTGCTCCGGCCAGCTGCGGGGCCCGGCCGCCGCGCCGCTTACGCCGGCGCTTGCGCTTGGGATTGTCGCTCATCAGGCTCATCAAAATGCCTTCGCGCAGGCCTCGGTCGGCCACCCGAACCCGTTCGCAGGGCCAGAGTTCCTGCACGGCTTGCAGAATGGCGGCGCCGGCCAGCACCAGGTCGGCGCGGTCAGGGCCGATGCACGGCTGCTGGGCCCGCTCGGCGGCGGTCAGACCGAGAAGCCGGTCGGCGGCGGCCTCACACTGGCCCCGGGTCATCCACAGGCCATCGACCTGATTGCGGTCGTAGCGCTGCAGATTGAGGTGCAGACCGGCCAGGCTGGTGATCGCCCCGGACGTACCGATCATGTGGGCGCGGCCGGCGTCGAAGATCGGCCGCAGCGGCTCGGCCGGCGTGAAGTCGGCGAGTTCGGATTTCACGGCGTCGACCATGGAGCGGTACCAGTCGTGCTCGGCGCGTTCGCTCTCGGGAAAACGCTCGGCCAGGGTGACGACCCCTATGGGAATGGAGATCCAGGCGCGGATCGGCAGGCGCCAGGGCGCGAACTGCCGAGGGCGGGCGTCCAGGCCGGGCCCCTTCAGGTCCACCCAGGAAATCTCGGTCGAGCCGCCGCCGACGTCCAGCACCAGGGCGGCGTCGGTCTCACGGTCCAGCAAGGCCACACAGCCGGCCACCGACAGCTGGGCTTCTTCACGCGGCGGGATGATCTGAAGGCGCAATCCGGTCTGCTCGGCGACCCGTTGAACGAAAGCCTCGCCATTGGAGGCCATGCGGCAGGCCTGAGTCGCGATAGCCTTGATCTTCAAGCAGCGGCGGCGGCGCACCTTCTCAGCGCAGACCGTCAGGGCCGCCATGGCCCGCTCCATGGCCGCTTCGGACAGCGCCCCGGTCTGGCCCAGCCCCTCGCCCAGCCGCACAATGCGGCTGTAGGCCTCGACCACGCGGAAGCCCCCCGCCGTAGGGGTGGCGATCAGCAGTCGGCAGTTGTTGGTGCCCAGATCGAGCGCCGCGTAGGACGGCGTCTCGCCCGGCGTCCCGCGCGTCCCGCCCTGGCTGGGGGGACCGCGTTCACGCGGCGGCTCCGACATGGTCTTGCACCTTGTCTGCGCAGACGCCGATAAGCGGCGCCTCGTTTCACCGAAGAGCTTAGCGGTTCGGTTCGCCTGCCGAAAGGCATAGGGTTGGCCAAATGCGGCCTGATGTTTACGTTCAGCAAATCGTCAGGAAGCGATGTCTATGATTCAGGCCATGAACACGCGACTCGCCAAATTCGGCATCGGTCAGGTGGTCAGACACCGGATCTTCCCTTTCCGGGGTGTGATCTTCGACGTCGATCCGACCTTCGCCAACACCGATGAATGGTGGTTGTCGATCCCCGAGGACATCCGTCCGCGCAAGGATCAGCCCTTCTACCATCTGCTGGCCGAGAACGATCAGAACACCTACGTGGCCTACGTGTCCGAGCAGAACCTGCTGCCCGACGACACGGGCGAGCCGGTGGGGCATCCGCATACCGCGCTGATCTTCGACGGGTTCCAGGACGGCCACTACCATATGCGGCCCCGCGTCGCGCACTAGCCGCCGACGAGGGTGATGGCGTCCTCCGGGCAAGCCTTCACGCACAGACCGCAGCCGCGGCAGGCCTCACCATTGTCGACATAGGCCACCTTGCCGCCATGCACGGCGATCTTGATCCGGCTCAGCCACGACAGCCCCGCCCGATCTGTTGCTTCCAGCTTGCGCACCACGAAGACATCGTAGGGGCAGACCGCCTCACAGGCGGCCTTGCCCTCGCAGCGTCCCATCTCGACTACAGGCCGGAACGCCCCCGGCTCAGCCTGACAGGCGCGATCAGGCGGCTTCGGCGTCGTACTCGGCATAGGCGTTCTCCAGGGCCGGAATAATGTCGACGACTTCGTAATAGGGCGCCGAAAAGAATGCGGTGTCACGCAGAGCGTCCATCAGGAAGGACCAGCTCTTCAGGTCCTGCGCCGTCCACACCGCCACGTCGGTGCAGCGGCCGGTGAAGGCCTCGGCGTCAAAAAAGCGTAACGAGATGGCCGGATAGCGGGCCAGGATCGGCGCAACCTCGGCGGCGACGAAGTCCTGCCGTTCCTGCCGGGTCAGCCGCAGCCAGGCGGGTTGCGAGCGCAGCAGCATGAACAGGGTCAGCGGTGTCATTGGCTTGTCTCCATCAGGCCACCAGGATACGAGCTTTTATTCACAACTGGATATTCGCATTGGCCGCCGAGACACTAAGCCCTCGAAAACAGCCGGTTCAGGCACGGTCCAGGGCCCTGGTCGAGGCCATCCTGACGGCGGCGGCTCGCGTTTTGGAGCAGGCTGGTCTGGAGGGCTTCAACACCAACCGCGTGGCCGAGGCGGCCGGAGTCAGCGTCGGCTCGCTTTACCAGTATTTCCCCGGCAAAACGGCCCTCCTGGCGGCGCTGGTGCGGCAGGACGCGGCCGAACTGCGGGCGGATCTCGCCAAGGCCTCGGAAACCGCCGACGGGGCGCGCGCCACGGTCGAGGCAATGGTCGATGTCGTGGTCGCCCACCAGACGCGGCGACCGGTTCTTGCCCGCCTGCTGGACTTCGCCGAGCGCGACCTGGACCTGGAATCCGAGGATGAGTACGAAGTGCAAGGCCTGATCGGCGGGGTCCTGTCGCGCCATGCCACCGCCTTCCCGGGCCTGAACACGTCAGAGACGGCGCGCGACCTGATGGTCATCAGCCGAGCCCTGGCCGACGCCGGCGGCGATCCCGCCACCCTGCGCCAACGGGTGCTACGGGCGGTTTGGGGCTATCTGGCCACACCCTGAGCAAGACCATTTCGCGGAGCTGCCGAAATCGAGGCAACTCCGGTGGGACTTTCCAGGGGTTCCGGCACATCCTCACCCCATGAGCGCCGATGGCTTTTCCACCTCCCCGCCCCCCGGGGCCGCAGCCGACTGGACGATCGACCAGGGCTGGAACGCCTATACGGCCGAAGAGCACGCGGTGTGGAACACCCTCTATGAGCGACAGACCGCCCTGCTGCCGGGGCGGGCCGCCGATCCGTTCCTCAAGGGCCTGGACGCCCTCGACCTGCATCGCGGCGGCATCCCCGATTTCGCCCGCATCAATCCGGAGCTGATGAAGCTGACCGGCTGGCAGGTTGTCGCCGTGCCGGGCCTGGTCCCCGAGGACGTTTTCTTCGAGCACCTGGCCAACCGCCGCTTCCCGGCCGGCCAGTTCATCCGCCGGGCCGACCAGCTCGACTACCTGCAGGAGCCGGACATCTTCCACGACGTCTTCGGCCACGTGCCGATGCTGACCGACCCGACCTTCGCCGACTACATGCAGGCCTACGGCAGAGGTGGCCAGCGCGCCGCCGAACTGGGCCGACTGGAAAATCTGGCGCGGCTCTACTGGTACACGGTCGAGTTCGGCTTGATGGAGAGCCCTGAGGGCATGCGTATCTACGGCGCCGGCATCGTCTCCTCGCGCGCCGAGACCCTCTTCGCTCTGGATGACCCCTCCCCCAACCGCCTGGGATTCGACCTGGTCCGGCTGTTGCGCACGAAATACCGGATCGACGACTTCCAGCAGGCCTATTTCGTCATCCCATCCCTGCAGGCGCTGCTTGACGCGACCCTGCAGGACTTCGGGCCGGTCTATGCGGCGCTGGATGCCGCGGAAGACCTGGACATTGAGACGGTGCTACCGACGGACAAGGTGTTCACGCTGGGGACGCAGGTTTACGCGCGGGCGAAGGCCAGCGCCTAGCGCTGGAACGGATAAAAGCCCGACCCCAGCCCCAGGATCTGGGTCAGTTCGTCCAACGCCTCACGGCTTTCCACCAGCAGGTTCGGGTCGGCCAGGTCGGCCGGGGGTAACCTGTCGCGGTAGCGGCGCTTGGCCCAGGCGGTCAGCAGGTTCTGCAGGTTCGCGTCGAACCGTTGGGCCGGATTGGTGGCAGCCCGCTCCTCATGGGTCAGGACCACCCGCAGTCGCAGGCAGGCGGGACCGCCGCCATTGCGCATGCTCTGACGGACATCGGCGTATTCGACATGGCCGATGGGGCCATTGGACTCGATCAGGCGCTGGACGACGGCCGCCGCAGTCGGAGTCTCGGCCACCTCGATGGGGGCTATCAGGGTCAGGCGGTCGCGGTCCGGCAGAGCCACCAGCATCGAGTTGAACAGGTAGGACCGCACAGCGTCGATGACCGGCAGGTCGGCGGTGGCGATCTCGATGAACTGCGGCTCGAAGCCGACGGCGGCCGCGCGGATGTCGGCCAGGACCTGGGCTTTGTCCTCGAACGCGGCCTCGTGGAAGAACAGGGTCTGCAGCGCGCCGACGCAGACCACGTCGTTGTGGAACACGCCCGCCTCGATGGCCGCCTTCGCTGTCCGCGCATAGACCGGACCATGTGCGCTGTGGCGTCGGACGATGGCCTCGCAGGCCTGCAGGGTCTGGCGGGCCGGGAAGCGGCCGGTCCACTGCTCCCAGCCTTCGCGGCCGTAGGCGAACAGGTTGACGCCGGGCCGGCCGTGCTCGGCGCAGAGGCGGACATGGTTGGCCGCGCCCTCATCGCCAAAATGCGGTTGCGGCGGCAGCGGATCGTGGACGGCGAAATGGCGCTCGTCCGGAAACAGGGTGCGCAGGGCCCGAGCCGTTTGCTCGCCCTCCAGGCTGCGGTGCAGGTTGGTCAGCAGGTTGGCGGCGGTGAAGTGCACCCGGCCGTCGTGGCTGTCGGCGCTGGGAGTCACCGTGGCGGCGTTGGCGGCCCACATCGAGGAGGCCGAGCTGGCGCTGTTCAGCATCTCGGGCGAGAGGCGCCCGGCGGTCTCAATGATGTGGCGGTCGCTACCGGTGAAGCCGATGCTCTTCAGGAAGGCGATGTCCGGCCGCTCGTGCGGCGGCAGCACGAACTGCGGCAGGCCCCAGTCGGCCAGCATCCGCATCTTGGAAAGCCCCTCCAGCACCGCCCCGCGCGGGTTGGAGTCATCGCCCTTGTTGACCTCGCTGGCGATGTTGCCAGGGGCCAGCCCTGCGAAGCTGTGGGTGGGGCCGACCAGGCCGTCGCAGTTGGCTTCGACGGCAAAGGTCACGCGCGCAGGCCTTTGATTTCATTGAGGGTCGAGGCGACATGGCCGGCCTCGAAACTGGCTACCGGATAGGCGCAGTAGTCGGCGGCGTAGTAGGCGCTGGGCCGGTGGTTGCCGCTGTCGCCCAGCCCGCCGAACGGGGCCGAGCCGGCCGCGCCAGTGGTCGGCCGGTTCCAGTTCACCACCCCGGCGCGGATACGGTTGAGGAAGCGCTCCCAAAGGGCGCCGTCGTCGCTGATCAGCCCGGCGGAGAGGCCGAACTTCGTATCGTTGGCCAGGGCCAGGGCGCCGTCGAAGGTGGCGGCGCGGCGGACGGTCAGGACCGGCGCGAAGATTTCCTCGTCCGGCGTCGTCAGGTGGCTGACATCGATCAGGCCGGGCGTGATGAAGCTGTCGGGCGCGCCGGAGACCTTGTCGGCCGTGCGGATGACATGACCACCGAGCGCGGCGGCGGCGGCGCGGGCCTGGTTGCCGGCGCGGTCGCTTATCAGTGGGCCCATGAAGGGCTCGGTATCGCCGTCCCAAGGGCCGATGACCAGACGGTCGGCCATGGCGGCGACGGCTTCGATGATGGCCTCGCCCTCATGGCCTTCGGGCACGATCAGCCGCCGGGCGCAGGAGCAGCGCTGGCCGCTGGTGATGTAGGCCGACTGGATGATCAGGCCGGCGGCGGCCTCCACGTTGGTGGCGTCCCAGACGATCAGCGGATTATTGCCGCCCAGCTCCAGGGCCAGGATGACGTCGGGCCGGTCGGCGAAGTGGCGGCGGAAGTAGGCCCCCGCCCCGGCCGAGCCGGTGAACAACAGGCCGTCGATGGGCTGGTCGATCAGGGCCGCGCCCGTCTCGCGCCCGCCCTGCACCAGGTTGACGACGCCGGCCGGCAGGTCGGCGGCTTCCAGCGCTTCGACCATAAGCTGGCCGGCCAGCGGGGTCTCTTCCGAGGGCTTGAACACCACGGTGTCGCCGGCCAGCAGCGCCGGGACGATATGGCCGTTGGGCAGGTGGCCCGGGAAGTTGAACGGTCCCAGCACCGCCATAACCCCATGGGCCCGATGGCGGAGAATCGCCCGGCCGAACGACATGGCGGTTTCTTTCACGCCGGTGCGCTCATCATAGGCGGCGATGGAGATGTCGATCTTGCCGATCATCGAGCCCAGTTCCGCCGTGGTCTCCCACAGCGCCTTGCCGGTTTCCCGCGACAGGGCCTTGGCGAAGTCCTCGCGGCGAGCCTCCAGCGCGGCCTTGTAGCGGCGAACGGCGGCAATGCGCTCGTCGCGCGGCCGATCGGACCAGTCGTGGAAGGCGGCGCGGGCGGCTTCCACCGCCGCGGCGACATCAGCCTGCGTCGAGGCCGCGCCCTGCCAGACCGGCGCTCCGGTCGCCGGATCGATCGAGGCGAAGGCCGCGCCCTGCCCGGCCTGCCAACGGCCGCCGATGAAATTCCCGCCGCTCATGACTTCACCCGCACCGCTTCGCCTTCCCGCACGCCCAGCACATCCGCCGCGTCCCGCGACAGCACCGCCGTCTCGCCGTCGATCAGCACCGGCGCCCGCACGGCTCGGAAGCGGCCGATCTCGGCGGTAGAGACCAGCGCCTCTTCGCCAAAAGCATCCTCGCCGATCCGCACCATCAGCCGCCGGCCGTCCTTGACCGTACGGATGTCGTCGCGGTGCGCGCCCATGGTCGGGCCGGCGTCGAACAGGTCGACCAGGCCCTGGAAACGGAAGCCCTCGCGCTCCAGCATGGCCCGCGCCGCCTCGCCCTCGCGGTGGCAGCGGCCGATCGACTGGCGGGCGTTCTCGGGCAGCAGCCCGGTGTAGATGGCGTGGCGTGGGGCCAGGTCCAGGATGAACTGCCCATTGGTCGAGGCGCTCAGCAGGTCGGCCTGGTCGAACGGCAGGTTGAAGAACTTCTGCGCCACGTGGTCCCAGAACGGACAGGTGCCGTCCTCGTCGAACCAGCCGCGCAGCTCGGCCAGCACGTTCTCGGCGAACCGCTGCGGCTCGATGCCGATCAGCATGTAGCGCGACTGGGCCAGCAGCCGCCCGGCCCCGCCCATCCGCCGCTCGGGCCGCAGGAACAGCGAGCCGACCTCCGACCAGCCGGCGCATTCGTTGACCAGCACCAGGGCCTGGTGGTCGAAGCGCATGTCCAGGGTCGGCGAGGACTGAGCCAGGGTCACGACCCGAAACGAGAAGAATGGCCGCTTCACCCCCACCCCGGCCTTCACCGCCGCCACGCCGATGACGGCGTTGTCGGACAGGTCCTCGAGCATCAGGGTGTAGTAGGCGTCCGGCGCGGCTGTCTCGCCGGCGAAGCTGGCCTGTGAGCGCTCCAGGCGGTCGCGCAGGGTCGGCTCGTCCTCGGGCAGGCTGGTGAAGCCGCGGCCCGACAGGACCGCCAGCTCCATCAGGGCGTCATAGTCGGCCGGCAGGGCGGGTCGGACGACCAGCATCAGGCGCTCTCTTTCATCAGGGCGTGGATGCCGTGGGCGTCGATCTCACCGGTGGCCAGCTTCATCAGGATCAGGGCCGACAGCTGAGCCCGCTCGGCGAAGCTGTCCGGCCAGGCAAATTCGTTGTCGCTGTGGATGTCGCCGCCGCGCACGCCGAGCGTGTCGACATTGGGCAGGCCCACGGCAAACAGGTTGTTGCCTTCGCAAACCCCGCCGGAGGCCTTCCAGCCGATCTCCTGGCCCAGCAGCGCGCCGGCTTCCCTGACCTTGCCGAACAGGGCGGTCTGGGCGGCGTTGAACGGCTTGGCCGGGCGGGTGAAGCCACCGTGCAGGCTGACCGAAAGGCCATCGCCCTGCCCGGCCTTCAGGGCTTCCTCGATGTGCAGCCGCAGCCAGCCGCCGGCTTCGGCGTCCGGGAACCGCACGTTGAAACGGACCACGGCGATGTCCGGCACCTGGTTCAGCGGCGAGCCGCCATCGATGCGGGCGACGTTAAGCGTCACGCCCTCACGCTTGCCGTTCAGACCGTCCAGCGCGCCGGCGATGCGGGCGGCGGCAGTGATGGCGTTTCGGCCCAGCGCGAAGTCGCGGCCGGCATGGGCGGCGCGGCCTGTGATCTTCACATGGAAGTTGCCGCTGCCCTTGCGCTCCGAGGCCAGGGTCCCGTCGGCCAGGGCCGGCTCATAGGTCAAGCCGACATGTCCCAGCGCCCCAATCCGCGCCAGCACCGGCCCGGAGGCCAACGAGCCGATCTCCTCATCCGGCGACAACAGGAGGCGATAGCCGACGTTCTTGGCGGCCGGATGCGCCTCGAACGCCTCCAGGGCGCCCAGCAACATAGAGATGCCGCCCTTCATGTCGGCGATACCGGGACCGTTCAGGGCCCCGTCGGCGCGGGTCACGACCGTCTGGAAGCGGCTCTCGGCCGGAAACACCGTGTCGTAGTGGCCGGTCAGCACGACCTGCACCGGCGCGTCAGGCCGGGCGGTGACCAGGATCGAGGGTGTGTAGCTTTGAACCTTTTCGGTTCCGTCGGCGGCGATCTCGATGCTGTTAGCCAGAGCCTCGTGAGTCAGTTCGGCGCCCGGCAGCGCGGCGGTGCAGGCCTTGGTCAGAATATCCAGGGTCCGGGTCAGCCCGACAGTGTTGCGGCTGCCGCTGTTGATGGCGCACCATTCCACCGCCCTGGTGACGAGATCGCCGCCGCGTTCCGTTACGGAATCCAGTACCGCTTGGTCATCGCGCGTCAAACGCATTGCTGTGGGCCCACGGTCTAGACGCCATTGCCGCGGACTGGGTGTCGACGCGGGTTTCTCCGGGGCGACCGGCCGGAATGGCGCAAGACGGCGGTCGCTGGGCGGTTGTAGCGGGGGTTTTACATAAGGTGAAGTGGGTTCTCCCGAGGCGCCCACGCTTCTCGAGGCCAGCCCTCTATCTCAGACGCACTCCCGATCAGATATTCGGCGTAGACCCGCCTTGGACAGCGCCTGTAGAACGAAAGGCAGACTGAAACGGCGTCCCAACCAACCTTGACTGTACGGTCCTGGCATCGAGGAGAGTCGTAAGGCAAGACTCGCTCAGGAAGGCACACGGACCGGAAAATGGCAGAAGGTCCGATCACGCAGCGCCCAGATCGCCTGCACACGGTTGAAATCCTTCGTGGCCTCGCCGCGCTGGCGGTCACCTGGTTTCATTTGACCAACGGCTACGACACAGGATGGGCCGGGAAATCCGGCTCCCTGGGGTGGTTGGGCGTCGACAGCTTCTTCGTCATTTCCGGGTTTGTCATACCCTTGTCGCTTCAGCGCGCGGGCTATGAGACTCGTGATTTCGGCCGGTTCATGGGCCGGCGCCTGATCAGGCTTGAGCCTCCGTACCTGATCAGTATTGCCCTGGTTCTGATGCTGCAGTTCGCCAGCAGCCTCGCCCCCGGCTTTCAAGGACATGACCAGGGATACCAGCCGGCTCAAATCGCCGCGCACCTGTTTTATCTAATTCCACTTACGCCCTACCACTGGCTGCTACCTGTATATTGGACCCTGGCGTATGAGTTTGTATTCTATATTCTGACGGGACTTCTGTTCAAAACACTCTGGCCGCGGCACATTAGCCTTCAGGCTGCGGTTGTATTCGGCGTCTTCCTGCTGGCTCACTTTATAACGCGTCAGTGGGACGCGCGAATCTTGCTGTTCCTGTTTGGCATCGCTGGCGCACGGTACTTCACCGGGCGAGATAGCCTCACAGCGTTCATCTCCACTGTGGCGGCGGTCGCCATTGTGCTCGTCGCTACCGGTGCGCCACTGTCGGGTTTGGTTGGGCTCGCAACCATTCTGACAATTGTGTTCGTGCGCATTCCAGACAGTCGCGCGCTGATGTGGCTCGGATCGATCTCGTATTCGCTCTACCTGATCCACGTGCCGATCGGTGGGCGAGTGGTCAATATCGGCAAGCGGTTCATACACGGGGCGCCACAGCAGTTTGCGCTTTCGCTCCTGGCGCTGTTGGTGGCCGTCGGGTGCGCCTGGCTATTCTATCGGTTCATCGAAACCTCTGCGACGTCGCTTTCGCGGAGAGTGCCCCTGAAGGCGAGGCGGGATGATACCGGCGCCACATCGGCGCCTTAAGTCGTCGATGGGCCAAGGATGATCACGCCGGGAGGGCCACTCTTGCCTTCCCTGAAAGCGTCGCATGTAACGCCGGTCCGGCGACTGCCAGGAGGGCGATGCCAAGGCCCGCAGTGGCCGCATGGATGCCCCAGAATACGGCCGGCGACATTGACTCATAGAGGCTGCCCAGCCAACCGACCAGGAAGTTGCCGGCGGCGTAGGTCAGGAAATAGGCGCCCAACAGCGTGGTGGTGAGGCCCACGGGCGCCACACGGGTAATCAGCGACTGGATGACCGTGTCGCACCAGGGAATGGCGCTGTCGACGAAGACGAAGAAGAGGATCGGGGCAAAGATCGCCACCTTGGCCGGGCCGGCAATCAGGGCGCTGATGGCCAGGATCGAGAAGCCGATGGCTGTGAGTGTGCAGCCTATCATCACCCGTGTGATTTCGCGGGGTTCGCGACCGCTCTTGTCCTGCCAGGCCCAAATGCGGAGCGCCAGGGCGATGCCCAGGATGGTCAGGACGCCGTCCATGGCGCTGAACCAGGTGACCGGCACGGTGAAGCCGAACAGGTTGAGACCGACGTGCTTCTCGGCCCAGACCGGGAAGATGTTGAAGGCCTGATTATAGGTGCCGACGATCAGGGTGGCGGCGATCAGCACAGGGATGAGCGCCAAGACCACCTGCCAGTCGCCCGGCGTGCCCTCCGCTTTCGGGGTCGTGTCCTTGACCGCGGCCGCCGCCATGGCGTCGCCCGGCAGGTGCCGATAGCCCAGCAGATAGACGCCCATGCCGAACGCCATACCCACCGCCGCGGCCATCAGGCCCTGGGTCCAGCCGACCTTCTCGCCCAGGGTGCCGACGACCAGCGGCGTCAGGAAGCCGCCGACATTGACCGCGATCAGGAACATGCCGAACGCCCGGGTCCGGCGCGGATCGTCGGGGCCATAGAGCCGGCCGATCTGGCCCAGCAGGTTGCTCTTCACCAACCCCGCCCCCGAGACGATCAGCGCCAGGGCGATCAGGAAGCCCTGCTCGGTCACCAGGGCTGCGAACCCCATCGTCAGCAGCGAGAGTCCCAGCACCACCGTGCGCCGCTGCCCCAGGATGCGGTCGCCGATGATGCCGCCGATCATGGGCGTCAGGTAACCAAGACTGGTCGCCATGCCGAAGGTCAGCGAAGCCAGGGCCAGCGGGGTCTTCTTCCCGAAGAACCCCTCCATGAAATGGCTGTAGGCGCCAAAGCCCAGGATGTTCTCCACATGGCCCGGCAGGAACAGCTGGTGGGTCATGTAGAGGGTCAGGATGGTGACCATGCCATAGTAGGCGAAGGCGTATCCGCACTCGGTAGCGACGATGTAGCCCAGCCCCCGAGGGTGGCCGAAGAAGGCGGTGTCTTCGCGGTCAGCGGAACGTTTAGAAGGCTCGGTCATGGCGCTCTCATCGTGAAGCGCCATAGGGGCTTAGCCCGCGCCGCAAGACAAGGCGTCTTCAGCGCGGAGATTGGTGGGTCAGCGGGCCGCGCCGGAGCGGAGTTCCCGCACCACCAGATAGGCCAGCGGCCCGAACGAGCCCAGGGCCAGGGTCGCCAGCACGAACGGCCAGGCCGGCAGGCCGCGCTGGGGGGCGTCGCGGACCATCCAGATGATGACCAACACACCCATGATTACCAGGTCGAAGAACACCTGAGCGCCGCCCCAGCTCTGGAAGTGCGGGCGGATGATGCCGAGAAATCCGACATCCATGAGGGCGAGGGTCGTGAGTACGCCGAACGCCACGATGACGGCGGCGAGCGTGAACAAACGGGCGGACATGGCGGCCTCCTTTGATGAGCGCATCGCCAGGGTGGGGGTCGGCAGGTAGGTCCCGCAACTACCTGCCAGGTCGTTGAGCCGCCGCGAGGGACGGGCCATGGTGATGGAAAGCAAGGAGGCCGGCGGCGTGGTTGCGACCCTGGAAGGCGCCGGCGGATTCGCCGCGCTGCTCAAGACCTGGCGGCACAAGCGGCGGCTGTCGCAGCTGGATCTGGCGCTCAGCGCCGGGGTGTCTCAACGCCATGTCAGCTTCCTGGAACTCGGCCGCGCCAACCCCAGCCGCAACATGATCCTGCAGCTCAGCGAGACGCTCGACGTACCGATCCGCGAGCGCAACGCCTGGCTGACCGCCGCGGGGTTCGCGCCGCTCTTCCGCGCCCGGCAGATGGACGATCCGCAGATGGACCAGGTGATGGCCGCCGTGCGCATGATCCTGACCAATCACGCCCCCTTCCCGGCGGTGGCCCTGGACCGGGCCTGGAACATCCGCCTGTCGAACGGGCCCTTCGACGCCATGAGCGCCATGATGGGTGACGACCTCTGGGAACGGGTGGGCGGCGAAGGCCGCAATCTCATGCGGTTGTTTTTCCACCCGCTCGGCATTCGCCCGATGATCACCAATTGGGCCTTGGTCGGACCCCTGCTCTGGCGACGGGCCCAACGCGAGGCTCAGGCGCTCGGCGGCCAGGAAATGCAGGCGGTTCTCGACGAGCTGGCGCCCTTCCAGGACGAAACCGTCTGGGCGGCTGCTGACGCAGCCCTTATCCCGGTCTTGCCGTTCGAGATCGCCGGGCCAGGCGTTACCCTCTCGGTGTTCGCGGTGATCGCCACCTTCGGCACGGCGCAGGACGTCACGGCCGACGAGCTGCGGATCGAAACCCTGTTCCCGGCCGATGCGGCTACAGAGGCGCTGTTTCGCGCTGCCGCGGGGGTCTGACTACCCCTCAGGTAGTTGCTGAGCCGCCGCGAAGGGCGGCCTGTCGGGGCTCAGGGTCGCTTGGTGCGGCCCGATCCAACGGAGCAGACCATGTCCGAACAGTCCCCCCTCGCCGTCGTGCACGCCTTCCTGAAGGCCGTCGAGGTCAAGGACTACAACACGGCCCTGACCTACGTGGCGCCCGAATGTGACTATGAGAACATGCCCATGTCCAAGGCGCGGGGGCCGGCCGGCGTGCGGGCGGTTCTGGAGCCGTTCTTCGCCCCGACCCTGGAAAATGAGTTCGTCATCCTGCGCGAACTGGCCGACCACAGCACGGTGTTCACCGAGCGGCTTGACCGGCATCGCACCGCCGATGGCTGGGTCGAGCTGCCGGTCAACGGCGTCTGGGAAGTGCGCGACGGCAAGATCACTGTGTGGCGGGAATATTTCGACATGGCGACCCTGCTCAAGGCCTGGCCGGCCCTGGCGGGCTAACGCCAACCCAGCGAGCTCTTCTCCCGGCGGAGACGGTGGATCGCGATACACAGATTGTCAGGGTCATCTAGCGGCCGTCTCAACTCCACCGAACCCTATCGGCGGCCATCTCGTTTTCACTGAACGGGTCAACAAATGCTGACCCCTTTTCTGGCCGGTAGACCAGCTCAGCCCGTCATTGATCAAGCGCAAGGCGGGATGATGAACCAGAGGGCTTTTGGGGCTTGTTTCGCGGTTGGCGCCACACGGCGTCATCGCGGGCCTATAGGTTAGATCAGCGGAAACTCATGACGCCAGAATTTCCCAATCGCCACGGTCCGCACCGTCGCATCGGACCGATCGCATTGATCCTCGTGACAGCGCTATCCGCCTGCGGATCGGCCGCGTACGCTCAACAAACCCCGCAGACGACGACCGCGGCTCAGTGTCCGACCGCCCAGCGCTGGAATCCGGACATGGGGATGTGCATGCCCAATCCAGAGCCAGGACCTGGGTCCGCCACTGCACCGACGGGCGAGACTTCATCCGTGCGGCCCGCGTCGGTTCAAGTGCGCGGCCAGGATTCAGGGATGACTATGCCCATGCCCGGCACGGAGCCGGCGAGTTCCGGGTTCATGCTGCAGATCAATCAATTCATGATCTTTTCGAGCACTTCAGGACGCCGCGGCCAAACTCGCCTGACCGGTCCCGGAACCTGGATGCTGATGTATGATCAAGACCTGTCGTCAGGCAATCATCTGAGCATCAATGTCATGGCCTCGCCCGAGCAATTGACGGTTGGCGATCGCGGCACGCCTCAGCTTCTGCAAACTGAAAACATCGACGCCATGCACGCTCACGATACGCTCATGGCGCTTGAATTCAGGGATGTTCTGACGTTTGGCCCGGGCGACCGACAGCGTTTGACATTCCTGTTCGCGCCGCGCGGCGAAGCCGCCATCGGCCCGGTTCCGTTCATGCACCGGGCATCCGCGGTAGGAAATCCGGACGCGCCCCTCGGACATGCGTTGCAGGATGGTTTCCACGACGCCTCTACGGTGCTGGGCCTGCAATACCAAATCGCAGGCACCTCGATTGAGGCCACAGCGTTCAGCGGTCGCGACCTCAGCTGGCCATTTCCGTTGCACGGACCGGATTCCTACGGTGTGCGCGTCATCCAAACGATCAGCGATCAAGTCGCCTTGGGAGCCTCCTACGCCGATGCTCTATTGTCGGATGACGCCGGCGGCGAGGAGCACAACCAGTTCATCTCAGCCTGGCTGACAACCTCACATGTGTTCGATGGCAATACGCTAAAATCCTCTCTCATCTGGGGCCGCACACGCGCGGAACGGGGGTCCTATTTCGACAGCTTTCTCGGCGAGGCCGTCTACCAGCGTGGTCGGAATGCAATTTTTGGGCGGGCCGAGGTTCTGCAAATCACCCCGGAGCAACTCGGACTAGTCATCGGCGGCGGCTCCGCCGATGCTCGCTGGGTGCAGGCTCTGACGGTAGGCTATGAGACAACCCTGTTTGAAAACAACAGCGCCTCCCTGCGTCTGGGTGGCTCCTACACCGCAGACTTTGTCCCTGAGGACTTCCAGCCCGCTTACGGCTCTGATCCGGGCGGCGCCAAGGTCTACTTGCGGCTGCAGTTCATGGGCGGTGGTTAGCAGTATAGACCGTGAAACTCAGCCTGGTTGACCGCCGCGCCCTCCGGCAAGGTGGGAAGAGGCCGCCGGTGAGCTGAGCACTCGCAATACCTTGGCCATGTCATAGGGCCGCTCACTGAGCGTTTCCGGGTCCCATTCACTGCGCTCGGTGGCGAAGAAGTCGCCGCCATAGACGTGCAGCGCGCCGGTCACCCGGGCCAGCGGGTTGATCACCGAATGGATCACCTCCGGTCCGAAAGCCACCGCCTCGCCCTCGCCCAGCGATTTGGCGCCGGCGGCCTCGATTTCGCCATCCGGTGCGTCAGGACGTCGGCGCCAGAGGATGTTGTCCTCCCGCCCGGCATAGACGCCGATCACCGCCCACATGGCGTGGTTGTGGGGCATCAGCACCATGTGCGGCGCCCAGAAGACGTTGAGAATGGTGAGGTCGGCGGCGCGGTGCAGGGTGTCGATGCCACCGGCCTTGAGCGGGCCGAGCGCCGCGATCAGTGGGTCCGGCGCGGCCACGGCCTTGGCCACCAGATCGCGGATCGCGCGGGATGGGCGCTCATCCGCCAGCGCGCCCTGGCAGTCGGCAATGAACTGGTCACGGTCGAACATTTCAAAGCCCTCCTGGCGGACCTTCATGCCATCCGGAGGTCCGCCGCGTCCAACCTGTTTGCATGGTCGGTCCACAAAACGCACGCACGTCTGGCCAAACCGGTTATCGTCCCCCACATCAGGACCCGAAACCGACGCGGCGCGCGCGCCCCGGCCTCTTGGAGCAGACGATCATGAGCGACACGCCCGCCTACACGCCCCCCAAGGTCTGGACCTGGAACAAGGAGAACGGGGGCCGGTTCGCCGCCATCAACCGCCCGATCGCCGGCCCGACCCACGACAAGGACCTGCAGGTCGGCAAGCACCCCTTCCAGCTCTATTCCCTGGCCACGCCCAACGGGGTGAAGGTGACGGTGATGCTGGAAGAGCTGCTGGCCAAGGGCCACACGGGCGCGGAATACGACGCCTGGCTGATCAATATCGGCGGCGGCGACCAGTTCGGCAGCGGCTTCGTCTCGGTCAATCCGAACTCCAAAATCCCGGCCCTGATGGATCACAGCGACCCCAAGAAGCCGATCCGAATCTTTGAATCCGGCGCCATCCTGATCCACCTGGCCGAGAAGTTCGGCGAGTTCCTGCCGACCGACCCGGCGGCCCGCGCTGAAACGATGTCCTGGCTGATGTGGCAGATGGGCAGCGCGCCTTATCTGGGCGGCGGCTTTGGCCACTTCTACGCCTACGCCCCCTTCAAGATCGAATACGCCATCGACCGGTTCGCCATGGAGGTGAAGCGCCAGATGGACGTGCTGGACCGCCGGCTGGGCGAGAGCGAGTACCTGGGCGGCAGCGAATACACCATCGCCGACATGGCCGTCTGGCCCTGGTACGGCGCCCTGGCCAAGGGCGTGGTCTATGAGGCCGGCGAGTTCCTGCAGGTGCAGGATTACAAGAACGTCCAGCGCTGGACCGATCAGATCGCCGAACGCCCCGCCGTCAAGCGCGGCCGGATGGTCAACCGGGTGATGGGCGAGACCTCCAGCCAGCTGCGCGAACGCCACGACGCCGGCGACTTCGACACCAAGACCCAGGACAAGATCGAGGCGGCGGCGGCCGAGTAGGCCGCAAAGTCCCGCTGCAATTGCGAGAGATCAAGGCGCGGCTGACGGTGACGCGCGAGGATGGCGAGATGCAATCCTATAGCGTCAGCGCCACCCGTCTGGACTCCCACGGCAGCCTGGCGAGCTGCAAATCGGCCGAGGTTATGCTCGACACCGACGTTGCTGGCCGCCCCGACGCCTTCAATCCGGCAGAGCTATTCCTGGCCGCGATCGCCGCCTGCATGATCAAGGGCATCGAGCGGGTGACGCCGATGCTGCAGTTCGAGCTTCGCGGCGTTGAGGTCCGGCTGACCGGCGATCGCCAGGACGCCCCGCCAAAAATGGTGTCGGTCAGCTACGAGCTGATCGTGGATACCGACGAGGACGACCGGCGCCTCGCTCTGCTGCACACCAACGTGCGGAAATACGGCACGATCTCCAACACCGTCGCCGCTGCCCTGACCCTCAACGGGACCATCCGCCGGCGATAGCAACCAGGACCGCGCCGCCTTCCCACCTAGAAGGTCTCGCCGACCAGCTTCTCGCTGAGCGCCCACAGGGCCTTGGCGCGCTCGGCGTCCAGGGCATAGGCGCGGACGCCGCCCCGGACGTTGGGGTCGTCCTGCCGCTCGGCGACGTGGCAGTCCTCGCAATAGAGCCCGCCGACCTCATCGGCCGAAGCCACCTCGGCGGCCCAGACGGTGGTCGCCGCGCCTTGCGGGATGGTCTTCCAGCTGAACGACGTCCCGGCCGGCTGGCCTCTGGTCATCGAGTCGATCATCCCCTGGATGACTTCCGGCGTCATGTGGCGGCCCAGTTCGGTCTGGATGCCGCCCGGATGCACGGCGGCGGCGCGGACGCCGCGGGCCTTGTGGCGACGATCGAACTCCACCGCGAACAGGATGTTGGCGGTCTTGGAGCGGCCATAGGCGCCGAACTCTGTGTAGGGCGTGGCCTCGAAGTTCGGATCGTCCAGGTCGACGTCCGAGAACCGATGGCCGGCTGAGGACAGGTTGACCAGCCGACCGCCCGACTTGATCAGTCCGGCGATGCGGTTGACGAACACGAAATGGCCCAGGTGATTGGTCCCGAACTGGGTCTCGAAGCCGTCGGCGGTCTTGCCGAACGGCGTGGCCATCACCCCGGCGTTGCAGATCACCCGGTCGAACAGCCGGCCATCGGCGTTCAGCTTGTCGGCGGCGGCGCGGACGCTGGTCAGATTGGCGAGGTCGAGCTCGATCAGTTCGAGATTGGGGATGCCGGCCGTGGCGGTGCGGGCCTTGTTCAGGTCGCGGGCGGCGCCGACGACGTGGGCGCCGTGAGCGGCCAGGGCGCGGGCGGTCTCGACGCCCAGACCGGCCGAGACGCCGGTTACCAGGATGCGCTGGCCGGTCAGATCGACGCCTTCGAGGATGTCGTCGGTGGTGGAAGTGGCTCCAAAGGTCATGCTGGGCTCCTTGCCGATTTGGCCCATCCACGCTAAACGGAGGGCAACTCCGATTTATATACGGAGGCATCCTCCGCTTATCAAGGCCGCTTCGTGAGAAAACCCAGAGCCGACTCCTTACGCAACCGCGAGCGCCTGCTCGAGGCGGCCAAGGCCGGCTTCACCGAGGTCGGGCCCGAGGTTAGCCTGGAGGAGATCGCCCGCCGGGCCGAGGTTGGCATCGGCACCCTCTACCGCCACTTTCCCACCCGGGACGCCGTGGTCGAGGCGGTCTACCGCCGCGAGGTCGACCAGTTGACCGAAGCCGCCGGGCGGCTGTCGGAGTCGCTTGGCGCGGCTGAGGCGCTCCACGCCTGGATGCGGCTGTTCATTGACTACATCGCTACCAAGAAACTGGTCGTTCCGGCCTTGGGCGTGGTGACGGGTGGGACATCTGAACTGTTCGCGGCCACCGGTCAAAAGTTCACCCAGGCGATCACCGCCCTGGTTTCACGAGGCGTAGAAGCGGGCGAGATCCGCTCGGACGTCGAGCCCTACGACATCCTGCGCGCCGTAGGAGCCTTCGCCTACGGGGCCAGCGGCCCGGGCTGGGAGGCCAGCGCGCTGCGGCTTGTCGACATCTTCATGGACGGGCTGCGGGCCTAATAGTCTTTCCGCCAGCGCACCGAGAGCTTGGCGTCGCCCTGCCCTGCCACGCGGGAGACGATGGAAAGGCTCTTCTGGACCCGCCATTCGACCTGCGCAGCCGGACCCTCGCGACCACCGCCAATGATCTCAAGATAGACGTCGTCGGTGATGTACTTGCCGCCGGCGATGGTCATCGCGCCCGAGGCCCCGCCGCCGGCAAAGGCGATGCGGTCCAGCCCGGTGAGATTGCGCAGGCCGCCGATCACATCGAAGCCGCCGCCGCCGGCCAGGGCCGCCAGCCCAGACGCTAGCTGGGCGGCTTCCAAGGGCGAGAGCTGGCTGGCCGAAGAGCCGAAGAGGACGCGGGAGAGCACTTCGTCATCCGGCAAGGCCGGGGTCGAGGTCAGGGTAATCTCGGGCTTGGCGGCGGTGCCCTTGACCCGGATGACGGCCGTCAGCGTCGGGTCGTCGCGAGTGGCGGTCAGGTCAAGGCGGATGCGGTCGGCGCGGCTGGCCAGATAGACGGCGCCGCGGTTGTCGAACTCGAAGCGCTTGCCGGCGAAGTCGTATTCGCCGCGCACCAGGCGGGCCACGCCGTCCAGGCTGGGCTCGGCGGTCGTGCCGCCGATATGGGCGTCCAGGCTCATCTCGGCATTGAGGCCCCGGCCGTCGATGAAGATGCCGCGCGAGGCCTTGAGGCTGACGGCGAGGGCGACGACCAGGCCGCGGGCCTTGGCCGGCTCCAGGGTGAGTCCGGTGCTGGGCGGCCGGTTGATCTCGATGACATCCATCGGCGTCACGCCCGAAGGCGTCGGCGGATTGGCGGCGATGTCGGCGCGGTCGACCTTCAGCGCCCCTTCCAGCCGCACCTTGCCGGTGGCGTCGCGGTTCAGCGTCGCGGGACCCGAGGCGATGGCCATGGCGGTTTCGTTGTTGATCAGGGTGAACTGCTTGAGGTCCATCCGGAAGGTCGAGGCGCCGTTGCGCTCCAGGCTGATCCGCCCGCTACCGCTCATCGACCCGCCGCGCCCGTCACTGCCCTGCACCCGGCTCACATCGATGGCCGTGTCGTTGAAGTCAGCCTGCAGCGCCACATCCTTGAGCTTGAGGCCGGTCTGGCCATCCTCGAACGCGCCGCCCTCCAGCGTTGCGTCGCCGCTGATGCGCGGGTCGGCCAAGGTGCCGCTGAGCGTGGCCTGTGAGGTGGCTTTGCCCGAGACGCTGCGCTCGCCGCCGACCAGGAGGTCCCACAGCGGCTTGACCTCGCCGTTAGCCTTGAACCAGCCCTTCATCGGCTGCCGACGAGCGATGGCCAGATGGAGCGGGGCGGCCGAGGCCTCGACCGGCAGGGTCAGGGCCGCTTGCGCTGTCAGGCCCTGGTCGTTGGAGCCCTGGGCCTGGATGTCGAGCACGGCGTCAGTGAGGGTGGCCTTGACGGTGCCGTCGACCGACGCATTCTTGGACGAGCCGCGGGCCCGGGCGTCCTTCAGCGTGGCTTCGAGCGCCCCGCCCAGCCGCTCGCCCTGACCGCGCAAGGTCAGGCGGGCGTCGACCTGACCGGCCAGGTCCTCATTGACCACGCCCAGCTCCACGCCTTCGAGCGTCGCCAGGACATCGGCCGATCCCGAGCCGCTGCGGGCGTCGACCGAGGCCTTGCCCTTGCCCATCGCCACCCGCAGATGGGCGGTGGTGTCGCCGCCGCCGAAGGCGAACTGGGCCGTCTCGAGCGTCTTGAAATTCAGCTGGGCGAAGCGGCCGGCGCCGTCCAAAGCGACCTGATAGCGATCGGCCTTGCTGGTCACCGTTCCGGTGGAGTCGAACTTGAACGGACCAGGCCCTGTCGTCCCCTGGGCCTGCACGGCGATGGGCAGCTGGTTGAGCGGGCCGTTGGCGCGGATGTGGGCGGTGTCGAACTGGACGCCCCCCGCGTCGCGCAGGGTGGCGTTCTTGGCGCTGAAATCCAGATCGACGCGCGGGCCGCCCGCGGCGTCGACGATCTTGAGCATGCCGCCGACCGAACCCTGGGTGAGCAGCACGCCCGGACCGGCCGCCACGGTCAGATCGGCGGTCGAAGGCAGGCCGCGTCGCAAGGACAGAGCGCCCTTGGCCTGCACGCCGCCGGCGTCGGCGTCGAGGTCGGACAGATCCAGACCGCCGGGCACGAAGGCAAATTTGGTGGCGGCGCGGGCCGCCCCGAAAGCGCTGGCCGCATTGATGGCGAACTGGCCGTCCGTGCCATTGGGGCCATGCAGGAAGCTCAGCACCACATGGGCGTTCTGCAGCGGCAGGCGCGGAAGGTCGATGGTGTCGAAGTCGGCCTTGAGGTCAGCCCTCGGGGCGGACAACGTGCCGGTCAGAGCGCCGTCGCCCTTGGCCTTGCCGGCGATCTCGACCGGTCCGGCATGGAACGGGCCCTCGGCCGTCCAGTTCAGGTTGAAGCCCAGCGTCCCGCCCTTGCCCAGCACGCCCTTGGCCTGCATCTGGCCCGCCTTGCCCTCCAGCCGGCTGTCGCCGACCGAGAAGACGCCGTCGCCATAACTGGCCGACAGCTTCAGATGCGGCGTGGGGCCCAGCAGGCGGTCCAGCTCCGCCAGGCCGCTGGCGTAGGCGCTGCCCTTGGCGTCGACGGTGAACAGCCAGGGCTTGCCGGCCGCCGATTGACTGGCTGACCATCCGCCGGCGATGCCGCCGTTGGCGCCGGCCCGGGCGGCCTTGAGGTTGGTCAGCTGGGCCTGGCCCTTGAAGTTGAGGCCACCCAGGATGCCACGATCGCCGCTGCCCTGGACCTTGAGGCCCACGCCATTGGCGTCGAGGCGCTTCATCAGGAGACGCCCATCCTTGAGCCGCACCAACTCGACCTCGGCGGTCGGGGCGCCGCCCAGCAGGGCCGCCAGATAGCCCGAGCCCGAGCCACCCTGCCCGGTCAGCTTGCCGCCGATTGTGAGCTCACGATCTTTTTGTCCGACCGTGACCGTCCCACCGGCGCGGGCCAGGTCGTAGGGACCGAAGTCAAGTTTGTCGCCCGACAACGAGCCGACGATCTTCCAGTCCGCGGCCACGCCCTTCATGACGCCCTGCGCCTGCGCCCCACCCTTGAAGACCGGACCGGCGATGCGGCCGAGGTTGGGGGTGCGAGCGGTCAGGGCCAAACCGGCCGGACCGGTGGTCGCCTTGCCGATATTGGCCTCGCCCTTAATCGTGGCGGTGAGGTTCTCGGCGGTGGCCTGGGCGTTCAGGACATAGAGGCCCTTGGTGGCGGATTTGACGCCGTCGACCGTGAAACGGGCCTGGTCGCCGAACATCCGGGCAAGGTTCTGAGTCAGGCGGGAGGCGGCCAAGGTTATGTCGCCCTGCGCCTGACCGCCTTGTGGGTTCCAGGCCCCCGTCGCCCGCACGGGCATGGTCTTACCGCTGGTGGTGACGACCTTGAACTGGCCCTGCTTCATCGTGCCCGACAGGCGGGCGGTCAGGGCGAAGGGTTGGTCAGCCGGCAAGCCCAGGGCCCCGGCCAACGCCCCGCCCTGCGCCTCGCTGGCGTCGGCGGTCAGGGTCATGATCTTCTTGCCGCCCAGGTCGAAATCGACGTTGGCGTAATCGCCGATGTGCACGAGGCTCTTGGTCTGGACCTTGGCCCGCGTGCCGCCGTTGCGCTCGACGTCCAGATTGCCGGCGATGTCGAACAGGCCCTGCTGGTAACTGAAGGCCGGCTGAGTCTCGACCGTCAGCCGGGCCGCCATGATCTGCACCGAGACCGGGATCGGCCTGGGTGGCGTCGGCGGCGACAGCACCGGGCGGCGATAGATGATGACCCGTTGGGCCGTAAGGCTGTCGACGTAGAGGCGGCGGTTGAACAGCCGGCCCGAGCGCCAGAGCAGTTCGGCGTTGCGGCCTTCAAGCCAGACCCCCTTCTCGTCGGTGATGGTCAGGCGGCGGATCTTGAGGTCGCGCCAGAGATCGCCCGACAGACCCTCGACATGCAGCCGCCCGAAGCGGCCGAGCTTAAGGCCGTCAAGCCGTGCTTCCAGCAGGGCGCGGCCGGGGCTTGTGTTCACGCCATAGCGCAGGCTCAGGCCCAGGCTGACCACCAGAACCGCCAGTAGGCTGACCAGGACGACCAGCCACGGTCCCTTGAGCGCCGGCAGTGAAAAGCGGCGCTTGTTCGGAACCGGCGGCGGTGGTGCTTCGGTCAAAAGCTCTGCCCGATACTGATATAGATCTGGAATGGCGCGTCGCCCTTGCGCTTGTCCAGGGGGATGGCGATGTCGGCGCGGATCGGCCCAAAGCCCAGGTTGTAACGGACGCCAATCCCGGCGCCGGCTCCGAAATCCTTGCCGGATGGCAAGCCGTCGGCTCCTACCGCGCCGACGTCCAGGAAGGCGACCGCGCCCCAGCGGTCGGTGATGTCACGCCGATACTCCAGCGAAGCCTCCAGCAGCGAGCGGCCGCCGATTGGCGTGTTGTCGCTGAGGCGCGGGCCGATGGCCTGGTAGCTGTAGCCCCGCACCGAGCCGCCACCGCCGGAATAGAAACGCCGCGAGGCTGGGATATTGTTGATCGTGCCGCCCAGGATGGTGCCGAACGCCAGCCGGGCGGCCACGATGTTGTGCTCCCCGCGGTCAAGCGGCAGGTAGTAGCTGCCCTGCAGCTGGCTGCGCAGATAGGCCTGCTGGATATCGCCGAAGGTGACCGTGGGCTCAGTGCGACCTTCGATGCGCCAGCCGCGCCGCGGGTCGAGCGGATCACTGGAACGGTCCAGGGCAAAGGCCGCCAGCACCGAGCCGGTCACCAGATTTTGCGGCACACCCTTGATGACCACCACCCCGATGGTCTGCTTGTTGGTGACCTGGCCAGCGTCCAAGGCGGCGCCCAGGGTGACGAAGCTGGTGCGTTGATAGCGGCGGGTCAGATCCAGGGAGACGCCGACGCCGGTCTGGTCATAGGCGCTGGTCTGCTCATTGTAGGCGGCGCCGACCAAGGTCAGAGTTTGCTGTGGACGGCGCCAATGCGGCAGAGCCAAGCGATATTCAAGACGCTGCTCGATCTGAGCCAGCTTGACGGTGATAGTGCTGGTGTCGGCGCGACCCAGGCGGTTGTAGCGTATCCACCGGGCGTCAAGGCCCACGCCCTCGCTGGTGGAATAGCCCGCGCCCAGTTCCAGCGTGTGGGACGGGCGGTCGGTCAAGCTGACCAGCACCGGCCGCGTACCATCGGGCAGGATCTGGTCCTTGGGCGCCAGGGTGACGGTCACGCTGTCATAGACGCCGGTGTCCAGCAGCCGCCGTTCCAGCTCGGCGATATCATCCGGCTTGTAGATGTCGCCGAACTTCCAAGGGGCCAGGCCCGCGATGAACTTGGCGTTCGAGCGGGCGGTCCCGGTGATTTGAACGCCGTCCAGTTTCACCAGTATGCCGGCGTCGATGACATAGGTGGGCCGCACCGTGTCATCGGCATGGTCGACCACGACCTCGCGCTGGCCGGGCGTGGCGTCGGCGTAGCCGCGGGCCTGCAGAGCGGCGATGATCCGGCCCTCGGCGGCCAATACGGTGGCGGCCCGACCGGTCGCGCCGACGCGCAGCGCCATGGCCTGCTCGGCGGCCTTCTGGACATCGGTGAGGGGCGGAGCGTTCGACCAGCGGACCGAGGGATCGGCAATACGGAAGCGGGGCCCGGTGTCGATCTTGACCACGGCCTCAGGTGGCTCGCCGCTGTCCTCGTCGTCGGGATCGCTGACATCGGCCTGGACGTCGTAGCCGTAGTAACCCTCGGAGCGCAGCACGGCGATGGCGTCCTCGCCCGCCTGTCGCGCCCGCCGTCTGGCTTCGAATCTCGTGGTGGCGGGACTGTGGCTTTCGCCGACCGCCGTCTCGATGAGATCGTGCAGGTCGCCGTCCGGGACGCCCTCGACCTTGGCCTTGGGCGTTTCCGCAGTTGCGGGCGCGGCCGCCATCAGAGCGGCCACGGCGACAGAGGCGGCAAGGGCAAGACGCAAAGGCGCCAAGCGATTCATTCCCTTCCTAGCGCCCCTTGGAATTCGTTTAGTCGGGGCATGCGCAGGTGTCACGCGGTGTAGGTCTTTGCTTGGGCCAAGAAAGTTGCACAAATGTGAGGCGGCTGGGCGCCAAGGCGACGAGTCGACCCAAAAGGGGCGCACTATCAGCGCGACGCGGTCTATCAGGCGATGTAGCGGACTTGGGAGACATTCGATCCCAGGTCAGGAAGGACAAGGCTAACCAGCGTGGCGAAAGCGCGAGTAACCGGAACGGCGCCGGCGCCAACCCCGACCGAAGCGGCGTATCTGCCCGGCGTGGCGTTCGATGAGATGTACGCCGCCGACGGGACGGTGCGCGAGCACTACAACTCGATCAATGACCGGCTGGCGACCCTGAGCCCCGAGGCGCGGGCCGAGCGGCAGAAAACGCTGGAGCGGTCCTTCCTCCTGCAGGGGATCACCTTCACCGTCTACGGCGCCGAGGCGACCACCGAGCGGATCATCCCTACCGACCTGATCCCGCGCATCATTCCGGGCGCTGAGTGGAACCGCATCGAGAAAGGCCTGATCCAGCGTCTCAAAGCGCTGAACATGTTCCTGGCCGACATCTACGGCGAACAGCAGATTCTGATGGACGGCGTGGTGCCGCGCGACCTGGTGCTCGGCGCCGCCAGCTATCGCCGCGAGATGCAGCACGTCTTCGTGCCCCACAAGGCCTACGCCAATGTCTGCGGCTCGGACCTGATCCGCGGCCAGGACGGCGAGTTCGCGGTGCTGGAGGACAATCTGCGTGTCCCCTCCGGCGTCTCCTACATGCTGGCCAACCGTGACGCGGCCAAGCGGACCTTCCCGGGCACTTTCCGCATCGCCAACGTCCGCCCCGTGGAGCGCTATCCCGACCTGCTGCTGGCCACCCTGAAGAGCATGGCGGCCGAGTGGCGGCCCAACCCACAGGTCGCGGTGCTGACCCCCGGGGTCTACAACAGCGCCTATTACGAGCACGCCTATCTGGCCCGTTTGATGGGGGTGCCCCTGGTCGAGGGACGCGACCTGGTTGTGCACGAGAACCAGGTCTACATGCGCACGACCACGGGCCTGCGCCGCATCGACGTCATCTATCGCCGGGTCGACGACGACTTCATCGACCCGCTGACCTTCCGGCGAGACTCTGGCCTGGGCGTGGCCGGCCTGTTCAACGCCTACCGCGCCGGCAATGTGATGATCTGCAACGCGCCTGGCACCGGCGTGGCGGACGACAAGGCGGTCTATGCCTACGTCCCGGCGATCATCCGCTACTATCTCGACGAAGACGCCATCCTGCCCAACATCGAGACCTTCCTCTGCCGCGAGAAGTCCCAGCTCAGCTATGTGTTGGCCAATCTCGACAAGCTGGTGGTCAAGGCGGTGGGGGCCTCGGGCGGCTACGGCATGTTGGTCGGCCCCCACGCCACCCAGAAGGAGCGCGAAGAGTTCGCCACGGCCCTGAAAGCCGATCCCGCCAACTATATCGCCCAGCCGACCATCCAGCTCTCCACCGGACCCTGCCTGATCGACGGCAAGACCATCGAGCCTCGTCACGTCGACCTGCGCCCCTTCATCCTCTCAGGTGAGAAGACCATCGTCACCCCGGGCGCCTTGACCCGCGTGGCCCTGCGCAAGGGCTCGCTGGTAGTGAACTCCAGCCAGGGCGGCGGCTCCAAGGACACCTGGGTGCTTAGCGAACCTCGGAGCCCCAAGTCATGATGCTGGCCCGTGTCGCCGACAGCCTCTACTGGATCGGCCGCTACATCGAGCGCGCCGAGCACCTCTCGCGTCTTTCCGACGTGATGCTCAACGCCACCCTTGATCAGACCGACGCCGCGGCCCAGGCGGCCTATATCGCCCTGTCGGCCGTGGGCGATCGCGACCAGGCCCGGGCGGCCAAGCCGTATGAGGCTGCCCTGTCGCTGGTCATGGACCGCAAGGACCCCAACTCGGTGTTGATGTCCCTGGCCCTGGCCCGCGAGAACGCCCGCCAGGTGCGCGATCAGATCACGACGGAAACCTGGGAGCGGCTGAACCTGCTGTTCCTGAAGGTCACCGCCGACAACGCCCCCCAGGAGTTCGAGCGGCAGTCTTCGGCCTTCCTGCACGACATCATCGCCGACCTGCACCTGTTCAAGGGCGCCGCCGACGCCACCATGAGCCACGGCGAGGGCTGGCGGTTCCTGCTGCTGGGCGTCCACATCGAGCGCGCCCAGCTGATCGCCCGTTTGCTTGAGGTCTGTTTCGGCGACACCCGTGGGCGCCGGGTCACCGACCGGCTGGCCCTGATGAGCCTGTTGCGCATGGCCTGCGCCCTGGAACCCTACCTGCGGCAATACACGGCCGAGATCGAGCCGCGCTACATCCTCGACTTCCTGCTGTTCGACGAGGACTTCCCCCGTTCGATCCGCTTCGCCACCGCTCGGATCGAGGAAGACCTCAGCTCCCTCGCCCGCCGCATGGACTCGCATGGCCGCGCCGGACCCGAACGTCTGGCTGGCCGGCTGAAGGCCCGCCTGCAGTTCGCCGACGTCGAGGAACTGGAAGCGACCGGGGCCAGCGGCCTTCTGGCCACCGTCACCGCCGAATGCGCCCGCATCCATGAGGCCATCTACGAGACCTTCGTGGCCTATCCCCTCGAACTGAGGCTGCCCGCCTGATGCTGCTCGAGATCCGCCACGTCACCGACTACCACTACGAACGCCCGGTCCGGGAAAGCGTCATGGAGCTGTGGATGCAGCCCCAGAAGAGCCCGCGCCAAAGGCTGATCAGCTTCGAACTGGAACTGGACCCCCGCGCCCAGCTGTTCAGCTATCCGGACACCTTCGGAAACGCCGTCTATCACTTCGACGTGCCCCAGCCGCATGATGCGCTTCGGATCATCGCCCGCTCGGCGGTCGAGACCGAGCGTGCGCCGGCCCTTCCCGAAATCCTGGACATTGGCGAGTGGGACCGGCTGCGCGGCGACTTTGTGCAGGGCGAATGCTTCGACTTCCTGCGACCGCACGGCTTTGTCGCCCCGACGCCCCGGCTGCAGGCCTTCGTCGAAAAGGCCGGACTGGACGCTTTGCGCCGCCGCGATCCGCTGAGCGCGGTGCGAGCCCTGAATACCGCGCTCTATGAAGCTTTCGCCTATGATGCCGACGCGACCACCGCCGAGAGCCCAATCGATGTGGCGCTTAAGGCCAGGGCTGGGGTCTGTCAGGACTTCGCCCATATCATGCTGACCATCTGCCGGGGCTGGGGCCTGCCGGCGCGCTATGTGTCGGGCTATCTGTTCACCGACCGCAAGCACCACGACCGCTCAGACCCAGACGCCACCCATGCCTGGGTCGAGGTCTTCCTGCCGTCGCTGCGCTGGGTCGGGTTCGATCCGACCAACAACGTCCTGGCCGGTGAACGCCACGTGGCCGTGGCCATGGGCCGCGACTATGCCGACGTGCCCCCCAGCCGAGGCGTCTACAAGGGCGAAGCCGACAGCCATCTGGCTGTCGCCGTCCAGGTCCGCAAGGCGCGCGCTGCCCTGGCCGAACCGGAGTTTATCCGCTCTACCCGTCCCAACTTCCCGGGCGGCCGCCGCCGCAAGGAAAGCGACACCCTGCTGCGCGAACAGCAGCAACAGCAGCAACAACAGTAGCCTTGGGGCGCCCGCCCCAGCACTCCGATCACGGCATTTCTCATGCTTGGTAACTACGGGTTGCATCTCTTCGCGAAGCATCACCTATACTGCGAAGAATAGGGGTTAAGTCTCTACGGAATTTAAGTAATATCCGCAGAACCCCGGTTGACGAAACGGCGGGGCGTAATGGTGAAAAACGCATACGGCGATGCCACGTATGCCACGGCGGCGGAGGTCAGCCGCAACTTTGGGCGGTGGCAGGACCAGGCCTTGGCCGGCCCGGTGGTGGTCACCCACCACGGCAGGCCACGCGTGGTGGTGGTCTCGGCGCAGCAGTACGAGACGCTGACCGAGGCGCCGTCCCTCGGCTTGGCCGAAGACCCGCCCGAGATCGCGCAGCTGCAAGAGGCCCTGGCCGCTCTCCAGGCTTTCCAAAACGCGACGGGCGGCGGCGCGATCCGATTGACGCGGCGCGGGATCATCGCGGCGATCGACGCGTCGGTGGTACGCCTCCTGGGCGTCACTGACGAGGATGCGGTGGGCGCCGCCCTGACCGATTTGATCGACGCCGCAGAACGTCGGCGCGTGACCAGCGCTCTGGAGGCTTGTTTCGAGGACGGCCTGCCCGCTCAGCTGGACCTCGACCGCCTGGGCCGGGCCGGCGAGCCATCACCGGTCATACTGGGCTTGGCGCCGGTGAGGCGGGAAGGCCTGATTGACGGGGTGGCGATCGCGGTCACCCCGCGATAGGCGAGGCGCAGAAATTGGTAGGCCGGGTGGGGGTCGAACCCACGACCATTCGATTAAAAGTCGAATGCTCTACCACTGAGCTACCGGCCCGCTGCGGACCCGAGATTCCCGGGCCGAAAGCGGCGCGGAACATAGGGGCGACAATCGACGGGGGCAAGCGTTCAAGCGGACTTGCGGCATGATGGGGCTGAGCTAGCATCGCGGCCATGCGTCCCGCCCTCGTTCCGACCCTGCTGATCCTGATTCTGCCCGGCGCCTGCGCCACAGCGGCAAAGCCGCCGCCACCGCCCCCGTCGCCCAGGATCGTCACCACCGACGAAGCCAATCGCGACGGCGTGAAAGGCGCCGCCGCCGCGCCGCTGCGCGACATCAACCTGCTGCGCACCAAGATTCCCCAGGTGCTGCTCGACGCCCTGAATGACCCCTACGAGCGGCCCAAGCCCATGACCTGCGCCAGTCTGGCCGCCGCCGTTCAGCCGCTGAACGACGCCCTGGGCGCGGACATCGACGAGCCGTCGTCCGCCGATGACCGTGACCTGATCGACAAGGGCCGCGACGCCGCCGAGGACACGGCCTTCGGGATGATGGCCTCAGCCGCCCAGGATTTGATTCCGCTGAGGGGCTGGGTCCGCAAGCTGACCGGGGCCGAACGACACGATCGCCTGGTGCGGGCCGCCATTACCGCCGGCGGTATCCGGCGCGGCTATCTCAAGGGTCTGGGCGAAATGAAGAACTGCCCGCCCCCGGCCACACCCAGCCACGTGAAGTCGACCCTGCCGCCGCCAGAAGAGGCGAAGAAGAAGGGGCCGAAATATCCGATCCGTTAGCCTTTCCTCCACCGAAGCGAAGACTTCGGGGGAGGAAAAGGTCAGGCAGCCTTCAGGTGCCGCGTCCGGAAATCCCGCCGGAAGGCCTCAAGGCGGCCCTCGGCGATGGCGGCGCGCATGGCGGCCATCAGGGCTTGGTAGAAGGCGATGTTGTGCCAGGAGAGCAGAACCTGGCCCAGGATCTCCTCGGCCCTGACCAGATGGTGCAGGTAGGCGCGGCTGTAGTCGCGGCTGGCGGGGCATTCGCTCGCCGGGTCAAGAGGCGCTTCATCTTCTGAAAACCGCGCGTTCTTCAGATTGATCGCGCCGTCCCAGGTCCAGGCCTGGCCATGGCGGCCCGAACGCGTCGGCAGCACGCAGTCGAACATGTCGACCCCGCGCCAGACCGCCTCAACCAGATCGATGGGTTTGCCGACCCCCATCAGGTAGCGCGGACGGTCGGCCGGGAGCAGGCCGGGCGCATAGTCCAGCACCTCGCACATCGCCGCATGCCCCTCGCCGACCGCCAACCCGCCGATGGCGTAGCCGTCATAGCCGGTCTCGATCAGCCGTTCGGAGGACTCACGGCGCAGGTTTTCGAAGGTCGAGCCCTGCTGGATGCCGAACAGCACCTGCGTATCCCGCGTCCCGAAGGCGGCCTTGCTGCGCTGGCCCCAGCGAGCCGAGAGACGCATCCCGTCCGCCGCCCTCGCCTCCTCGGCCGGCCAGGCGACGCATTCGTCCAGCTGCATGACGATGTCCGAGCCCAGCAGGTCGGCCTGGATCTCGATGGAGCGCTCGGGCGACAGCACATGACGCGAGCCGTCGATATGGCTCTGGAAGGTCACCGCCTCCTCGCTCATCTTGCGGATGCCCGACAGCGACATGACCTGGAAGCCGCCGCTGTCGGTGAGGATCGGGCCGTCCCAGCGCATGAATTTGTGCAGGCCGCCCAGCCGCTTCACCCGCTCGGCCGTGGGCCGCAGCATCAGGTGATAGGTGTTGCCCAGGATGATGTCCGCGCCCGTCTGCCGGACCTGATCGACGGTCAACGCCTTGACCGTGCCGGCCGTGCCGACGGGCATGAAGGCCGGCGTGCGGATGTCGCCGCGAGACGTTTTCAGGACGCCGGTGCGGGCCGCGCCGTCGGTGGCCGAGATGTCGAAGGGAAAAGCGGTCATGAGGCGGCGCGGAATAGCAGGCTGGAGTCGCCGTAGGAATAGAAGCGGTAGCCGTCCGCGATGGCCGTTTCGTAGGCATTCCGCATCCTGGCCTGGCCGGCGAAGGCGCTGACCAGCATGAACAGGGTCGACTTGGGCAGGTGGAAGTTGGTCATTAGGACGTCGGCGGCCCGGAACTTGTAGCCGGGGGTGATGAAGATGGCCGTTTCGTCGGCGAAGGGGCGGATGACGCCATCCTCGCCCGTGGCGCTCTCCAGCAGCCGCAGTGAGGTGGTGCCGACGCAGACGATGCGGCCGCCGGCGGCGCGCACGGCGTTGAGGGCTTCGGCGGTCTCGGGCGAAACCTCGCCAAACTCTGCGTGCATCCGATGCTCGGCCACCACCTCGGTCTTCACCGGCAAGAAGGTGCCGGCCCCGACATGCAGGGTGACGAAATGCTGTGAGACCCCGCGCGCCGTCAGAGCCGCCAACAGTTCAGGCGTGAAATGCAGGCCGGCGGTAGGAGCGGCCACCGATCCGTCTTCGCGGGCATAGATGGTCTGGTAGTCGGCCCGGTCGCGCTCGTCCTCGGGCCGCTTGGAGGCGATGTAGGGCGGCAGGGGCATGGCGCCGCGCTCATGGATAGCCATGTCCAGGTCAGGGCCTGAGAGGTCGAAGGCCAGAGTGACCTCGCCCCCCTCCCCCTTCTCGATAACGGTTGCCGCCAGACTGGCCAGGAAACAGGCCCGATCACTGGCCTCGCCGAACTCGATTCGGTCGCCCGCCTTCAGCCGCTTGCCGGGCCGCATGAAGGCGCTCCAGCGCGAGGGAGAGAGGCGCTTGTGCAGGGTGGCCTCGACGGCAAGGCTGTTTTCGTCGCGATGACGGCGGCCGGTCAGGCGGGCGGGAATGACCCGGGTGTCGTTGAAGACCAGAGCGTCGCCGGGGCGGAGCAGGCCAGGCAGGTCATGGACCTGGGCGTGCGCCAGGTCTTCACCCGGCCGCACGACCAGCATGCGCGCCGCGTCGCGCGGGCTGGCGGGTCTGAGGGCGATCAGGGCCTCGGGCAGGTCGAAATCAAAGTCGGTCAGCAGCATGGGGTCGCACGTCCGCCACGATGCGCCGTCAAGGTCAAGCGCCCGGTGGACATTCGCGCACGGAGACGCGAAACATCGGCTATCGGAGCGATGGGGATTTCCATGCGGATACGAAACCTGGCCTTGGGCATGAGCGCGTTGGTGTTGCTGGCCGGCGCCTGTCATCGCAAGGCCGAAGCGCCGCCGCCTCCCGTCGCCGCCGCGCCCGCGCCGCCGGCCGCGCCCACGACGCCAATCCCGTCCGCCGGGTTCAGCCATGAAGCGGGCTTCGACGCGGTCGGCTACTACACCACCCAGAGCAACGTGAAGACCGGCTCCTGGCGATTGACCCAGATGGGGGTGGGCGCGCCCAGCGACTTCGAAACCTGGGAAAAGGGTGACCATAGCTCGACGTTCGGGCCAATCCTGTTCGAGTTCGAGGATGAGGCCACGCCGACCCAGACCACCGAAACCGGCGCCGAGTCTCACAGCGGCCGTATCCGGGTTCTGCCCGACAGCTACGCCATGGACGACCAGCAGGTCAGCTTCGCCGGCCACGACGCCAAGCTGGGCGCTGTGAGCTTCAGCGGCCGGTTCGACAAGTCAGCCCTGGTCGAGGCCAAGGCCCAAGGCTCCAGCCAGACGGCGGTGCTGACCGGCACGCTGAAGATTGGCGACAAGACCTTCGACCACGTCAGCTTCTCGTATTTCGTCGGTGATTGAGCCCCACGGCCTTGTCCAGGCCGGCCTGAAGCTGCTTGTCAGGACGATCCGCGCCTTCCTGTTGCTGCTCGCCCTGGGCTGCGCCGCGGCGGCGATCATGGCCCTGCTGGGCCGGTTCAGCGACCGGCTGGATGTCATGGCTCAGTTTGCCCTGGTCTGGCTGGCCGGCGCTCTGGTCTGCGGCCTGGCCTGGATCGTCGATGGCCGGCGCGGCCATGAGCGGGCGACCGGCATTCTGGCCGCCATCACCCTCCTCGCCCTGGCGCCCATCATGCTGCCGGAACTGGCGCGGGGTGTCCTTGCCCAGCGGGTCAAGCCGGGCGCTGAGACCCTCAAACTGGTGCAGTTCAATCTCTGGAAGGACAATCCCCACCCCGAGCGGGCGGTGCGCTGGATCCTGGCCCAGGACGCCGATGTCGTGCTGCTGGAAGAGGTGGTGGAGAGTTCGGAAGGCGTCCCACTGGCCCTCAAGGCCCGCTATCCCTATCAGGTCAGCTGCCTCGAGAACCTGCCCTGCTCGACCATGGTGCTGGCCAAGCGACCGCCACTGGCCCAGGGCCGGATGGGCATGCCTGAGCCCGGCCGCTACCTCTCCGCCGCCTGGATGACCCTGCCTGGCCCGGGCGGCGGTTTCACCGTGGTGGCGTCCCACATGACCTGGCCGGTGCCCGTCGGCCCACAACGCTGGATGAACCGCAGGCTGGCCGACGCAGTCCAGGGGTTTCCGCACGACAGCCTGATCGTCGGCGGCGACTTCAATTCCACGCCCTGGTCACACGGCCTGCTCCGGCTCGACGGCTGGCTGGGCCTGGAGCGCCGCACGCATGCTCTTGCCACCTGGCCGGCCGCGCCCCTGCCCCGCATCGGGCTCAAGCTTCCCACCTTTTTGGCCATCGATCAGGTCTATGCAGGCCGGGTATGGAAGACTGTCAGCGTCCGGCGGGGTCCGAATCTAGGCTCCGATCACCGCCCGGTGGTGGTGGTCTTGACCCGCCAGCCGTGAGAGCATGACACCGCTGTTTCGGGAGACTTGAAATGACCCTCGCCCTCCGCCGCACACTGGCTGCCCTGACGCTGGCCGCCGGCGCCCTTATCGCCTCCGCCGCGCCGGCCGCCGGCCCGCCGTCGCAAGGTCCGTTCGACCCGATCCCCGACGGCGACTACCAGCGCAGTTGCCGGGATGTGACCGCCATCAACGGCTGGGTCTATGCCAGCTGCAACACCGGCAGCGGCTACTTCACCAACACCAGCATCGACATGCGCTCCTGCCAGCGCCCGGCGCTCGACAACGTCAGCGGCCGCCTGCAGTGCTCGAACGGTGGCTATGGCCAAGGTGGCGGATATGGCGGCCAGGGCGGTGGCTACGGTCAGGGCCAGGGCGGTGGCTACGGCCAGGGTGGCGGATATGGGCAAGGCCAAGGCGGTGGATACGGCCAGGGCGGCGGCTATGGCGGCCAGGGTGGCGGTGGCTATCCGCCCCCGCCGCCTCCGGGCCCGCCTCCCGGCCCTGCCGGCGGTCCGGGCAAGGTCGGCCTGATGGTCTACGAGAACCCCAACTATGGCGGTCAACGGCTAGAGGTTGCCGGCTCAGTGCCGGATCTGTCGCCCTGGAATATGGACGACACCATCACCTCTGTGCGGGTGCTGAGCGGCAAGTGGCAGCTGTGCGCGGGCCGCGACTTTAACGGCCAGTGCTGGACGATCACCGCCGACAGCCCGAACATCAAGGATATCGGGGCCAACGACAAGGTGACCTCGATCCGCAAGCTGCCGTACTAGGTCAGTCCCGCGAGCTCCCGAGCCAGATTGGCGCGCGCCTGGGCGTCCAGGCGCGCGCTGAACTGCGGCGCGGGGAAGAGCACCTCTGCATCGAGGAAATGGCGCAGCACGCGCGCCCGGCCGGCCCGAAAGGCCTCGTCCGGGACATGGGCGTATTCCACGCGCACGCCTTCGGAATAGGCGTCATAGATGGCCGCCGGAGCGCCCAGCACCGACAGATCGATCGAGACCATCAGGGCGCCCAGCTGGTCATCCGCAGCGACCTGATGGCCGGCGGTCAGCAGGATGAGCCGCGCGACCTCGTCCACTTCATCGGCGGGCAGGTCCAGTTCGGCCCGCGCCCAATCGGCGCTGCGGGCTTCGTTGTCCGAGGCGCGCGGATCGTAGATGGCGTCATGCCACCAGAGCGCATGGCGCAGCAGCCTCTCATCCCGGGCGCTCAGGCCCGGGACGGCGTCCAGTTCAGCCAGGCAGGCCTGGATATGGGCCAGCGTGTGATAGCGCCGGTTGGGCTCGGCATAGGCGCTGAGCAGGGCCGGCGTCACGCGTCCGCCGCGACCTTCATGCTGACGATCTTGCCGGGCGCGCGCGGCGGCTCGCCCTTGGGCAGGGCGTCGACATTGTCCATGCCCTCGGTGACGACGCCCCAGACCGTGTACTGGCGGTCCAGGAAGGTGGCGTCGTCGAAGCAGACAAAGAACTGGCTGTTGGCGCTGTGCGGATCGCTGGTGCGGGCCATCGAGCAGACGCCGCGCAGGTGCGGCTCTGCCGAGAATTCGGCCTTGAGGTTGGGCTTCTTGGAGCCGCCGCCGCCGGTGCCGGTCGGATCGCCGCCCTGGGCCATGAAGCCCGGAATGACCCGGTGGAAGACCACCCCATCATAGAACCCCTCGCGGGCCAGCTCCTTGATGCGCTCGACATGGCCCGGGGCCAGGTCGGGACGCAACTGGATGGTCACCGGGCCGGTGTCCAGGGTCATGATCAGGGTGTTTTCGAGGTCGGCCATTATTGGGTCTCACCGTTGATTTGGATCGGAATATCGAGGTCGCAGGGCGAGAAGTCGGCGCCCTTGGCCTTGCGTTGGCGTTTGATTTCCCCGGCGAACCATTTGCCGGTCGTGTCGACGATCCGGATTTTCGGCCGTTCGGCCTCCGGAATATCGGCCAGAACGCGCACCTTCAGCATGCGATCCTGGGGATCTGGCACCGGCTCGCCGGTCTTGATGGCTCGCACCGTTCCCAGGCCGCTGATCACCCGTCCGAAGGCGGTATAGCGCTTGTCCAGCGAGGGATAGGCCCAGCGCATCAGGAAGAACTGGCTGTTGGCGCTGTCGTTGTCGTCATCGCGGGCCATGCCCACCACGCCCGGGCAATAGGTGCCCCAGGCCGAGACCTTGTGGTCCGGCGTCATGTCCGCATAGCTCCAGGCCTGGCTGTAAATCGGCAGCGGCCCGACGAAGCCCAGCTCGACGCCTTGCGGGCTGGCGGCCAGGACGAAGGGCGTGGCGGCGTCGCGGCGGAAGGTGAACTCGGCCTTCAGGTTGGGCAGGTCGGTGCCGCCGTCGCCGGTGTCCTTGGGATCGCCGGTCTGGTCCATGAACCGGTCGATCACCCGGAAGAAAGTCCGGCCATCATAGGTCCCCTTGCGGGCCAACTCGCGCAGGCGGGCCACGTGGGCGGGGGCGACCTGGGGGACCAGCTCGACGATGATCTGGCCCTTGTTGGTGTCGATGACCAGCAGGTTCTCGGGGTTGGGCGTGCGCCAGTCGGCTTCCGCCGGCTTGGGCGCAGCCAGGGCCGGCGTCGCCGCGCCAATCAGGATGGGGGCCAACAGGGCGGCCAGGAGGATGGGCTTCATGTTGTCCTCAGGGCTTGGTGATCTGCACGGGAATGTCCAGGCTGCAGATATCGGGGCCGGACGGATCGGTTTCCCGGGCCTTGGCCAGGATGGCCTGGAAGCTGGGGCTCTTGGTGTTCAGCACCCGCACGCCTGGCCGATCGGCCGCCGGCAAGTCCGAAAGCAGGCGGATGGTCTTGACGGTGTCGCGCGGCGGGGTCACCGGCTCGCCGGTTTTGACGGCGCGCACCGCGTCCATCCCCGACAGCACCCGGCCCCAAGCGGTGTAGTTGTGGTCCAGGTAGGTCTGGCTGGCGCGCATCAGAAAGAACTGGCTGTTGGCGCTGTCGGGAACCGAGGCCTTGGCCATCCCCATCACCCCGGCGCAGAACACCGGCCAGGCCTTGGTCTTGCCGTCGATGCTCAGCATCATCTGGGCAGTAGGCCCGGAACGGACGGGCAGCACGCCCATCAGTCCCAACTCGGTCGTGCCGCCAACCCCCGGCGCTGTCGCCTGCTTGGCCACGAAAAGATAGGGGTCGGCCGCGCCCCGGCGGAATTCGAACTCGTCCTTCAGGTCGGGCAGGTCGGAGCCGCCCTGGCCGCTGTTGGTCGGATCGCCGGTCTGATCCATGAAACCCTCGACGACCCGGAAGAACTCCAGCCCGTCATAGAAGTGAGCCTTGGCCAGGGTCTTGATCCGCTCGACATGGTTGGGCGCCGAGAAGGGGGTCATCTCGATGATGACCCGGCCGCGGCTGGTGTCGATGACCAGGATGTTGTCGGGATCAGGCGTGCGCCAGTCGGCCTCAGGATAGCTCGGGGCGGCCGGGGCCTTGGAGGCCGCCAGGACTTTGGGGGCCGCCAGGACTGGCGCGGACAGCGCCAGCGCCGAAACCAGGGCAAGCAGGATCAGTCGTTTCATTGGTCCTCGCCTAGAACGCGCCGGCCGTTGCGGCAAGCTCGCATCGACTGGATGGCAACCAGGGCGAAATCAGGACGCTCCGCGCCCAACCTTTTCCAGCACCTTGGCGGCGACGTTCGGCGAAACGAACTTGTGGATGTCGCCGCCTAGACTGGCGATTTCCTTGACCAGGCGACTGGCCACCGCCTGGTGGCGGGGGTCGGCCATCAGGAAGACAGTCTCGATCTCGCGGTCCAGCTGCTGGTTCATCGCGGTCATCTGGAATTCGTATTCGAAGTCGGCCACGGCGCGCAGACCGCGCACGATGATCTGGGCGTTGACCTCGCGGGCATAGTGCATCAGCAGGCCTTTGAACGGCCGGACAATGATTTCGGCGACGTTTTGAAACTTGGCGGTCTCTTCCTGCAGCATCTCCACCCGCTCAGCGAGGGTGAACAGCGGCCCTTTGCCCTCGTTGATCGCCACGCCGATGACCAGCTTGTCGACCAGCTTCACAGCCCGACCGATGATGTCGATATGGCCATTGGTGACCGGGTCGAACGTGCCCGGATAGAGACCCACGCGTTGCAAATCGCCCCTCCCTGCGCCTTACGGGCAGTTTATTCGGTCGCTTCGGCCACGGTCTCGTCGCCGGAGTCGTCTTCTCCGCCGCCGCCTTCGAGCCGCTCGACGCCCACCACATGCTCATTGTCCGCCGTGCGGAAGACGATGACGCCCTGGGTGTTGCGCGCCGCGATACGGATCTGGGCGACAGGGCAACGTATCAACTGCCCGGCGTCTGTCACCAAGAGGATTTCGTCGCTGTCTTCGACCGGGAAGGCGGCGACAAGCCGTCCGCCCTTGCGGGTCAGGTCCTGGGCCAGCAGCCCCTGCCCGCCACGGCCTGTGCGCCGGAAATCGTAGGCGCTGGAGCGCTTGCCGATACCCTCGGTGGACATGGTCAGGATGGTCTCAGCCGCGGCGTCCAGCTCGATGTAGCGCTCGGGGGTCAGATAGGCGTCGGGCGCGACGTCTTCCTCGTCGTCGGCCGGAACCGGCTCGTCGGCTTCCTCGCCCGTCG
Organism: Caulobacterales bacterium; assembly: GCA_038236615.1. Taxonomy (GTDB): domain Bacteria; phylum Pseudomonadota; class Alphaproteobacteria; order Caulobacterales; family Caulobacteraceae; genus Caulobacter. The sequence goes on along the minus strand of JBBRZO010000001.1, from coordinate 306,187 downwards.
TCGCCCGCAGCAGGGCTCGGTATTGTTTGAGATAGGCGCTACGCTCATCAGCGGTGGCGTCGACGGCTCGCAGGATGGCCATCGAGATCACATAGTCATCGCCCTGCAGACGGATGCCCCGCACGCCGGTGGAATCGCGGCTGGCGAAGGTCCGGACATCATCGGCATGGAAGCGGATCGCCCGGCCGCCGGCCGTGGTCAGCAGTACGTCGTTAGCGGTGTTGCAGAGGCCGACCCCGACGATGGAGTCACCCTCATCCAGCTTCATGGCGATCTTGCCGTTGCGGTTGATCTGCACGAAGTCGCTGAGCTTGTTGCGGCGGGCGTGGCCCGAGCGGGTGGCGAAGATCACGTCCATGCCGTCCCAGGCCGCTTCGTCTTCCGGCAGGGTCAGGATCGAGGTGATGGTCTCGCCCGGCTCGATGGGCAGCAGATTGACGAAGGCCTTGCCGCGTGAGGTCGGGGTGCCGAGCGGCAGGCGCCAGACCTTGAGCTTGTAGACCTTGCCGCCCGAGGAGAAGAACAGCATCGGAGCGTGGGTCGAGGCCGAGAAGACGCGGGTAACCGCATCCTCGTCCTTGGTCGCCATGCCCGAGCGGCCCTTGCCGCCGTGACGCTGCGAGCGATAGGTGGCCAGGGCCGTGCGCTTGACGTAGCCACCGTGGGTGACGGTGATGACCATGTCCTCGCGCGGGATCAGGTCCTCGTCCTCGAGCTCGGCTTCGCCTTCGACGATTTTGGTGCGGCGCGGCACGGCGAAGCGCTCACGCACCTCCACCAGCTCCTCGCGGACCACGGCCATGATGTTGGCGCGGTCGCTGAGCAGCACCAGCCAGGCGGCAATGGCGTCGGCCAGCTCGCGCGCCTCGTTCATCATCTCGTCGCGGCCCAGGCCGGTGAGACGCGAGAGGGTCAGGGCCAGGATGCCGCGGGCCTGCTCGTCGGTCAGACGGACCTTATCGCCATCGACGACGATGGTGCGTGGGTCATCGATCAGCTCGATCAGCGCCATCATGTCGCCGACCGGCCAGGGCTTGGCCACCAGCCGCTCGCGGGCCTCGGCCGCGTCGGCCGAGCTGCGGATCAGGGCGATGACCTCGTCGATATTGGCGACGGCGATGGCCAGGCCGACCACGGTGTGGCCGCGGTCGCGGGCCTTGCCCAGCTCGAACTTGGCCCGGCGGACGACAACTTCCTCGCGGAAATCGATGAAACAATGCAGCAGGGGCTTGAGGCCCATCTGCTCGGGCCGGCCTCGATTGAGGGCCAGCATGTTGACGCCAAAGCTCGACTGGGCCGAGGTGAAGCGGTGCAGCTGGTTCAGCACCACTTCGGCGCTGGCGTCGCGGCGCAGCTCGATGACGACGCGCAGGCCGTCGCGGTCGCTTTCGTCACGCAGTTCGGCGATGCCTTCGATCCGCTTTTCACGCACCAGTTCGGCGATGCGCTCGACCAACGCGGCCTTGTTCACCTGGTAGGGCAGCGAGGTGAAGATGATCGCCTCTCGATCCTTGCGGATCTGCTCGATGGTCGACTCGCCGCGCATGATCACCGAGCCGCGCCCGGTCATCAGCGCCTGACGCGCGCCCGTGCGGCCGATGATCTCGCCGCCGGTTGGGAAGTCGGGGCCGGGGACGATGTCGAGCAGTTCGTCCAGTTCGATGTCGGGATTGTCGACCATGGCCAGGCAGGCGTCGACGATCTCACCAAGGTTATGGGGCGGGATGTTGGTGGCCATGCCGACGGCGATGCCGCCCGAGCCGTTGACCAGCAGATTGGGAATTCGGGCCGGCAGGACAGTGGGCTCCTGCTCCTTGCCGTCATAGTTGTCTTTGAAATCGATAGTGTTCTTGTCGATGTCGGCCAGCAGCGCCTCGGCGGCGCGCGTCATCCGGCATTCGGTGTAGCGCATCTGGGCCGGCGGATCGTTGTCGATCGAGCCGAAGTTGCCCTGGCCGTCGATCAGCATCAGCCCCATCGAGAACGGCTGGGCCATCCGCACCAGGGCGTCATAGATCGAGGCGTCGCCGTGCGGGTGATACTTGCCCATCACGTCGCCGACCACGCGGGCCGATTTGACGTAGGAGCGGTCGTGCGTGTGGCCCTGCTCACCCATCGAGAACAGGATGCGGCGGTGCACGGGTTTCAGGCCGTCGCGCGCGTCCGGCAGGGCGCGGCTGACGATGACGCTCATGGCATAGTCGAGATACGACTTGCGCAGTTCGTCTTCGATGGCGATGGGGCTGACGTGCCCGCGCCGGCTATCTTCCGGTGGCGTAATGGTCTCGTCGGTCAAGGTGGGGAAAAGCCTTAGGAATCGGCGGAAAAAGTGAACCAGACTGTTACCATCCCAGCCCAGCCGACGCCACCCGCACGGGCAGGTTAGCCCCCCGGCCCCCTCGACCGGCCGTCTCGCCCCGTCCTCGCCGCAATCGGGGTCAAGAACAGGCCTGCAACGTCTGCAACCGGACCGAAAGCCCCCACCATGAAGACCACCCTGCTTGCCCTGGCCCTGACCAGCGCCGCCATCGCCGCGCCTATGGCCGCACAGTCCCAGATGACCATGACCGGGCCGATGCCCAGCATGCCGGCGCCGGCCACCGCCAGCGTCGCGCTGAAGGGCGCCGACGGGGGCGACATCGGCATGGCCACCCTGACCGAGGCGCCCAAGGGGGTGATCCTGCGCCTGCAGGTCAAAGGCCTGACGCCCGGCTGGCATGGCCTGCACCTGCACGACAAGGGCGTCTGCACCGCCCCGGACTTCAAGTCGGCGGGCGGCCACGTCCATGACGGGGCGGGCGGCGTGCATGGCCTGCTCAATCCGGCCGGCAACGAGTCGGGTGATCTGCCCAATCTCTATGTCGGCGCCGACGGCACGGGTCAGGTCGAGCTGTTCACCCCCTTTGTCTCGCTGAAGGGCGCGGGCGGGCGTCCGGCCTTGCTGGACGCGGACGGATCAGCCCTGGTGATCCACCTGAACCCCGATGACTACATGGCCCAGCCCATCGGCGGCGCCGGCGCCCGGGTGGCCTGCGGCGTTGTGACCACCTCCTAGCGCCAAGGCTTGTCGCCCATGGTGTGGGCGGGCATCGTGCGGCAGGTTTAATTGGGAACTTGCCGACCTTGCCGCTGACGCCGGGCGATCTCGCCCCCGCCTTCCGGGCTCCGACCCCGACCAACCCGCGCTATGTGTTCAACAGCGCAGCGGGCCGGTACATCGCGCTCGCCTTCCTGCCGGCCAAGGAGGACAAGGTCTGCCATGCGGCCCTGGCCGCCGTGCGGGCGCGGCGGGAGTTGTTCGATGACGTCACCCGAGCCTTCTTCGGCGTGGTGGCCGACCCAACGCGGGCCGCCGACGCCATAGACGTCATTCCCGGCCTGCGCTGGTTCCTGGATGTCGAGCGCGAGGTTGCTGGCTTGTTCGAGGTCAGCGAGCCCTGCTGGATGGTGCTGGACCCCTCGATGCGGGTCATCCTGACAGCCCCGCTCGAGCGCGCGGAAGCCGTACTGGAGCATCTGGCGCGCCTGCCGCCGATCGACCAGCACGCCGGCGTGCCGCTCAACGCCCCGGTGCTGATCGCCCCGCGCATCTTCGAGCCGGCTTTCTGCAAGCAGCTTCTGGACTATTACGACGCACAAGGCGGCGAACCGTCGGGCTTCATGCGTGAGGTCGACGGCCGTACCGTCATGGCCACCGACGACAGCCACAAGCGGCGCTCCGACGCCACCATCGAGGATGAGGCCCTGATGGCGGCCTGCCGGGCGCGGATCAGTCGGCGGCTATCGCCTCTGATCCAGCAGGCCTTCCAGTTCACCCCGACCCGCATCGAGCGCTATATCGTCGCCTGCTACGACGCCGACAGCGGCGGCTGGTTCAGGCCGCACCGAGACAACACCACTAAGGGCACCGCCCATCGTAAGTTCGCGGTATCGATCAATCTCAATGCCGATGAGTTCGAGGGCGGCGACCTGCGCTTTCCCGAATTCGGCTCACGCACCTATCGGCCGCCGACCGGCGGGGCGGTAGTCTTCTCCTGCTCGCTGCTGCATGAGGCCACGCCGGTGACCAGCGGCCGCCGGTTCGCCTTCCTGCCCTTCCTCTACGACGAGGCGGGCGCGAAGATCCGCGAGGCCAACAACGCCTATCTGGACCCTGAGCTGACCGCCTACACGCCGGCGCCGGCGGAAACCTAGGTCGCCGCCGAGGTGGCTTCTGCGACAGCGCGGCGTTCCGCCAAAGCCACCAGCGCAACACCGACCAGCGTCGCGCCGCCCCCCAGGACAAGCTGCAGGGACAACCGGTCGTGCAACATCAGCACCCCGAAGGTGCAGGAAACCAGGGGCGTCAGCAGAAACCAGGGCGTGACCCGTCCCGCCTCGCGCCGCTGCACCAGCCAGAACAGCAGCGCCGTCGCCCCGATGGTGGAGGCGATGGCGGCCCATACCACCAGGCCCCAAACCAGCAGGCTGGCGTGACTGACCCGCGCGACCAGGTGGGGCTCGAACAGGGCTGACGCCGCCAGGAGCACGGGCGCGCCGGTCAACGAGGTCAGGGCCTGCATCTTGAGGGGTTTCACCGTCGTGGTGCGCCGCATCAGCACGGTGGCCAAGGCCCAAAGCCCGCTCGCCACGACACCGATGCAGATACCAGGCAGGTCGGCGCCGCCCTGCGGGTCCAGCGTCATGAACGCCACGCCGGCGAAAGCGATCACCATGCCGAGCACCGCCGCCCGCCGCATGGTCTCGCCCAGGATCCGCCAGGCGAAGAAGGTGGTCATCGGAATCCACAGCTGCAGGGCGACGACCAGCGGACTGAGCGTGTGGGCGACCGCGAAGGCGATGTAGACCAGCCCGAAGTGCAACGGCCCGGCCAGCAGCATGACTGGCAGCGCCTGACGCCAGGGCGGCCAAGGCGGCCTGATCAGGACCGGGATCAGGAAGATGAGAGCAATGGCGAACCGCGCCCCGCCCATGAACAGCGGCGGCAGCTCCTGCGTCGCCACCTTGGCCGCAACGTTGTTCACGCCCCAGACCAGGATGATGGCGGCGATGGCGCCCCACTCGGCGAGGCTGAAGGGGCTGCGGTCGTTGTTCACGCGGCGCTCATGACATGGGATTGCCCACGCCGGAAAGAGCCGGTGTGATCAAGAGTGGTTACGGAGAGCGGTGGGCGCTCAAAACTCCCTCCCCATAAAGGGGAGGGAGTTTTTGCGCGCGTCCTAGAACGGAATCTCGTCGTCCAGGTCGGCCGAGAAGTTCTCGCGCGGGCCGGAGGGCTGGTTGCGTGAACCGCCACCACCGAAGCCGCCGCCCGAGGAGGCCCCGCCGCCGTAGTCGCTGTCGCCCCGGTCATCGCCGCCGGCGCCGCGGCCGCCCAGCATGGTCAGTTCACCGCGGAATTTCTGCAGCACGATCTCGGTGGAGAACTTCTCCACGCCCTGCGCGTCGGTCCATTTACGGTTCTGCAGCGAGCCCTCGATGTAGACCGTCGAGCCCTTCTTCACATACTGCTCGACCACCTTGACGATGTTGTCGTTGAAGATGACCACCCGATGCCACTCGGTCTTTTCCTTGCGCTCACCGGTAGCGCGGTCACGCCAGCTTTCGGAGGTGGCGATGCGGAGGTTGGCGACCCGGTCGCCTGAGGTCAGTGTACGGATCTCAGGGTCGAAGCCCAGATTGCCGACCAGGATGACTTTATTGACGCTGCCCGCCATGGGGAGGCCTCCTTCTCGTACGCGCCCAGCGACCCAACGCGCCGGAATCTGACGGCGACACTAGTCCGTGTCGCCGTACCCCGCAAGAGAATGTTCTCTTTTCGTTCCGATTTGTTAACAGTTTTCGCCGCGGCGCCTTAGCGCATGTCGGCCGGATCCATCGGCATGGCGCCCGGCATGGCCAGACGGCCATCGCCGGTGCGGACCAGCAGGATGTACTGGGCGCTGTTCCAGCGCTCGGCGCGATAGATGCCGTCAGGACGGAGGAACAGGAAGCTGCCCTGATAGGCGCCGATCATCTCGCGATTGGGGCTGCCCAGCGCCAGGAACCGCTCGCGGATCCCTTCCAGCTTGGCGGCGCATTTCTCAATGCTGTCCATGCCCTGCCCGGCGATGTTGAACTTCACCGTCTTGCCGTCGGGCTGCACCGCCACCTGGTAGCAGATGCCTCGGTTGTAAGGCGCCTCGGGGACCTTCTCGCAGGCGGTCAGGAGCAACAGGGGGGCGGCGAGCAGCATGAGAGCGCGGGTCATGAGGGGCTTAACTCCTAGCCGGCCGAGGGGATGCTGCAGCCCGAGCCCTGCTCGACCAGGGTGCGGAAACGACGATCATCGGACGAGATCTCGACCTTGCCCTTGACCAACCGCAGGGTCTGGTCGCCAAAGCGGCCATAGCTGGCCTGGCCGGACTTGACGCACTGACCAGCGTAAAGGGTCTGAACGCAGGCGTTGAGGCTCATATCGCCCAGCCGCTTCCAGTCCGCATCAGCATAACGCCAGCAGGCCGAGCCGGCGGCGGCCGGGGCCGCCGTGGGCGTAGCGGGCATGCTGGGGGTCTGGGCGTCAGCCTGCGTCGTCGGCGTAGGTTCGGCGGCGACCTGCTCCTGCGGCGGCAGCGGGGTCAGCACGGTGCCGGCGCCGCTGGTGGCGGCCAGGGCGCCGGTCTCATCGACCCCGACATCCAGAGACCCCGTCGCCACGCCGTTCTTGGCGGCGCAGACGGCCAGGGTCAGGTCGCCAACATACTGGCCGTTCACGAAGCAGCGCAGCGGACGGGCGGTGTCGAGCTTGGCGTCATCCACCTTGCCGGGCTGGACCACTAGGCCGCCTTCCGAGGCGGGCGGTGGTTTGTCAGAGCGCGGGTCGCGGCGTGCGATGGCCATGGCGATGACAACTCCCAGCACCAGGGCGGCAATCGCGCCCAGCACGAGCAGAAGCCGGCGGTCCTTGAACATATCCATTGCGAACCGCTAGCCCGCGCGCCCGGCGCTTTCAAGGCGCCAGCTTCAGCCGCCGCCGGTCAAGCGGTCAAGAGCAGCCTGATAATTGGCCACCTGGTTGGTCAGGTAGGCGGGGGCCGGACCGCCGGCGCCGCCCTTGGACGCCGGCGCCTTGGGCTTCGCCGCCGACTCCAGGTCACGATAGGCCGAGCGGATCGAGCCCAGGGCCTTGGAGAGCGCCGCCAGGGTCGCCTTGCGGGCCTCGGTGGTCGAGACATCGAGGTCGGTGGTCAGGGACAGGCCGTAGACGTTGCCCTTGCCGTCGGCCGATTGGGACTTGCCGTCCTTGAAGACCGTATTGCGCACCACGCCCTGTTCCAGCCCGATGGCGGCCAGCAAATCCTTGCTGCCCTTGCCTGGCAGGACTTCGACGCTGGAGGTGTCGGTGGCGGGCGAAATCTTCAGCCGCTTGACCGTGCCGTCGCTGACGACCTCGACCTTGGCCTTGTAGCCGGCGGCCCGCGCCACCTTGGTCTTCAGCGTGTCCAAGGTATCGTTGGCTTCCAGGGTGATGGTGCTGAGCGCCCCGCCGGCGCTGGTGCGGATCTGGAACTGGTCGCCGGCCCGGGCCGAGGTCGCCGAGACGATCTTCTGGCTGTCGGTATAGGTCAGCGTGCCCTTGGGCAGGCCCAGCTTGTCCAGCGCCGAGGCGCCGGTCGCGTCAACCGAGATCGAGGTCGGCGTGGTGTAGCCATCCTTGCCGGTGATGCGCTGGGCGGCCACGGTCGAGCCGGTCCCCAGGTCGATCTGGGCCATGTAGCCGTCATTGGCGCCGATATCGGTGACGCCGGGCAGATGCAGCCCGGCCTTGCCGGCCACCCAGACCTGGCCGCCGGCCACGTCCATGGTGGTGACCGTGTCATCCTCGGCTCCACCGAAATAGGACAGGCTGTCACCGGCCGTACTGGTCAGATCGGTGGAAATCCGCGCGGCGTAGGCGTCCATGCCGCCGGTGTAGGCGACGCCGGTATTGCCAACCGACAGCGCGCCATTGCGGGTCGCGCCGGCGATGTAGAGTTGGCCGCCGTCCAGCTTGAGACCGGCAATGTTGCCCCCCTGCAGGTCGCCGAGGTCTCGGGTGGCGGTCAGGGTTGGGGCGGCGCCGCTGACGTCGTAACTGCGCAGCACCGCGTTCTGGCCGTCCTTGCCGGCGACGATGAGCTGCGAGCCGCTGACGGCCAGGCCGGAAACTCCCTCGTCGCCCGTCCCGCCGAACTGCTGGGTGAACTTGACGCTGGGCGCGCCCTTGGCCGTCGTGGCGATGCCGGTGACGTAGCCGTCCCAGCCGCCGGCGGAGGTCCCGCCGCCCGGCAGGGTCGATTTGGTGCGGCCGCCGACATAGACCGTACCGTCGGCTCCGAAGGCCACGGCGGTCGCCTCGTCCTGCTGCAGCGCCCCGCGCCGCTGGGTCCAGACCTCGTCGCCGCTGGTGTCATAGAGGGTGACGAAGCTGTCGCTCAGGCCGCTGTCGGCGCTGGAGTTCAACGCCCCGGTGGTCACGCCCTGAAGGTCGCCAGTCACCTTGCCGGCCACCGCCACCTTGCCGTCAGCCGAGACCGCCAGGTTCAGACCCTGGGCATCGTCGGCCGCGCCCAGAGTGCGGGTGAAGACGATCTTGCCGGCGGAGTCGTACTTGACCAGGGCCACATCGGTCTTGCCCTGCACGGCCTGGCCATCGACCGTGCCGTTAACGTCAGCCAGGACAAAGACCGAGCCGTCGGCGGCGGTCTGGCTGGCGCGGACCTGCTTGATGGATTTTTCCAGCGTCTCGTTGAACAGCTGGGCGCCGTCGCCGGTGACGCCGGTGTCCAGCTTCATCAGCTTGTTCTGATAGACCGCATCGTCGGTCTTGGTGTTCTTGTCGGGATCTGGGTTGCCCGAGACCGAGGCGACATAGACCGCCGGCTTGGTCGTCGCCGCCGAGAAGGTCAGTTGCTCAGCCGAGTCAGCCGTGATCTTGAAGGCCAGCTTGTCGGCGGCGGCCGGCAGGGTGACACTGGTTGTCCCCACCTTAACCACCTTGGTCTCGCCGGCGGTGCGGGCGATCGAGAACTTGGTGTGATAGCCGGCGCCTTCCAGCTTGGAATTGATGAAGCTGGTGACATTGCTCATCGAGCGCGGGGTGGCGCCCATGTCGGCCAGGTCGATGCTCAGATTCTGCGTCACATTCAGTCGCTTGACCTGAATGTTGAAAGCCACCGGCCCCTGGAAGGCGTCGACCGTGTCGGTGACCTGCCCGGTCTGGATAGTGTCGGTGGTGTAGGTGTAGTCGGCCTTCGGCACGCCCACCGCCGTCCGGTCGGTCAGCATGGCCGATCCGCGCGTCAGCCGAATACCGTCCAGCTTGACCGTGTCGGCATACTCCACGGTGTCCTTCAGCCCGCGCGTGAAGGCCCGATCGAGCGAGGTGCGCTCCAAATCGGTGGCGCCCTTGGCGTCGGCCTGCTCGACCACGCCGTTGAGCGCGTTCAGGCCCTGATAAAGGGCGAATAGCTTCTTGTAATCGTTGCTGGCGCCCGGCAGGTCCAGTTGGGCGGCGTTTTCGTCGACGAACCGATGGCCAGCCAGCACCGACTTGGTGAGATCGGCCATCTTCGGTGCGTGCGAGCCCGTGGCCCAGGGCGCTGTCGGGGCATAGATTCGCTTGCCGTTGACGATGGCCCCAGTCTGGGTCGAGGCAGGCGTCTGCACGGTCCCGCCGCTCCCGGAGCGGGACTGGAAGTACCCCAGCAGAACACTCGAATCGATGCCGACAGCCAAAGGATCGCCTCGCGGGCAGACACACCTGCCCAGGCCGATTATCGCGCGGGAGGACTGACGAGGCGTTAAGGGCCGGCGCGATCAGCTGCCGGTTTGAGACCTGTCGCCTCGCGCCGCGAGGTCAGCGGCCTGCGCAAGCACCGCCTCAAGACCATCAAGCGGGTTGCCCTTCGGCCGAGACCCATCACAGGCCGCCTTCATCAGCTTCCAGATCGGAGAGGTCCTGACGACATCGAGTTTGGTCGGCTCGTCGATGCGCTCGACAGCCCGCCCTCCCCGGTCATAGTGGATCAGGCTGGCGACAACGGCCGATCCGGCCTCACAATCGAAGCGGAAATAGCCCGCGACATAGGCCGCCGGACCGCCGCTCGTGGCCTTGGGCTGATAGAAGACTTCGATCAGCCAGCCATCGGCGCGATCTGACTCGCGTGACGGTAAACGGATATAGGACGGCCCCTCCCCGCCATCCGTCTTGACCGGGTAGAACTGTCCATCCTGCGGCAGGTCGGGCTGCAGGGCCGCCTGTCCCAGCCGGTCCTCCGGCCGCACGGGAGCCGGCGCGGACGCGACCTGAGCCCAAACAGGATTGGCTCCGGCAATCAAGACTGCCAGGGCCATCAGACCAGCGACGCGAATGGACATGGACATTGATCCCTGCGGTCGGAGGTCGAACGGTCAGAGCCTGTGTGAAGGAACGAACATCGCCCTTCGCCGCGACAACCGCCGACGCTGCCTCAGCGCCCCTGAAACACCGGCGGACGCTTCTCGACGAAGGCCAGGGAGGCTGCCTTGTGGTCCTCGGTCATCATCGTGCGGACCATGTGGATAGCCTCCAGGTCCATCACCTGGCTCAGCGAGCCGTGCTCGGCCATGGCCAGGTTCTTCTTCATGTAGCCGACGGCCGCCGTGGGGAGATCGGCAAGGCGTCGCGCCAGCTTGCCGGCTTCCTGCGCCAGCTCGACCGCTGGCACGGCGCGATTGACGATCCCCAGCCTGGCCGCTTCGGCGCCGGTGATGACGTCGGCCATGAAATAGAGCTCCCGCGCCTTGGCCGAACCCACCAGCTTGGAGAGGAAGTAGCTGCCGCCGTAGTCGCCGGACGCGCCAATCTTGGAAAAGGCCGTGGTCATCTTGGCGTCTTCCGAGGCGATCCGCACATCGCAGGCCAAGGCCATCGAGAGCCCGGCGCCCGCCGCGGCCCCGGGGATCACGGCCAAAGTGGGCTTGGGCATTTCATGCAGCCAGCGGCTGAACTCCATGCCGTTGCGCAGGGAATTGACCCGCTCGTCGAAGGTCGGCGCCGCCGCCCCAGGGTCCTTGCTGGCGACAAAACCTTTCACGTCGCCCCCAGCACAGAATGCGCCGCCGGCCCCGGTCAGCACCACCACCCGGACCTTGGGGTCGAGCGCCAGGCGCGGCCCGGCCTCGGACAGGGCCGCCAGCAACTCACTCGACAGTGCATTGCGAGCCTCTGGACGGTTCATTGTCAGGGTGGCGACGCCGTCTTCGAACGTCTCGATCAGATGGTCAGTCATGGGAGTCTCGCTTCAGTCACCTGAGAACAGGCTAGCGCAGTTGGAGCGAAACCCAACGCGTTTCCGACGCTGTCCGTCAGGCCGCGATCAGACCGGCGCTGGCAAGTTCCTTCAGCGCCACCTGCCGGCGAGCGGTCCAATCATCGTTCAGGACGCCCAGCATGACGACATCCTTGGCCTGCCCCGCCTTGATGACATGGCCGCGCAGGTAGCCTTCGCGGTGAAAGCCCGCCGCGCCCATGATCTTCAGGGCCGCGTCATTGTCGGCCATGACCTCGGCGAACACCTTGTGCAGGCCCAGCTCGCCGAAGGCTCGCTCCAGGCCAAGCGCCTGGGCGGCGCGACCGACGCCCCTGCCCCGGGCTTCGGCGTCACCGACGAACCAGTTCCAGGCGGCGCGTCGGTGGTGGCTGGTCAAGCCGGTCAAGGTCAGCAGGCCGGCAGGGCGGCCGCCGCGCTGGATCATCCAGCCCCGAACATCGGGATTGCCGCTCAAACTGTCGAACCAGCGCTGATGGGCGGCGCGATCGGCAAAGGCGGCGTCCGACATCCAGCGATCGACCTCGGGCTCGGCGCGCCAGGCGAACAGGCGCGTCTCGTCTTCCGCGGCCAGGTCGCGAAGCTCGATCATCCTTCACTCCCCCGAGTGTCCGGCCCTCAACGAGCCGGCTAGCTGTGAATCAACCCTTGAAGAGCGAGAGGATCACCTGCGGGGCCTGGTTGGCAATCGACAGCGCCTGGGCGCCCAGCTGCTGCTGGACCTGCAAGGCCTGCAGCTTGGCGCTTTCCTTGGCCATGTCGGCGTCGACCAGGTTGCCAACGCCCGTGTTGAGCACATCGGTCAGCTTGGAAACGAAGGTGTTGTGAGCTTCGATCTGCTTGGCCTGGGCGCCCATGTCGCCAAGCGCCTGGTTGACCTTGCCAATCGAGGTGTCGAGCTGGGCCAGAATAGCGGTCGCCGTGGTCACCGTGCCGATCGAAGAGGTCGAAGCCATCGATATCAGCGCGCCGCCCAGCGACATGTTCTGCGTGGCCAGGGTGATGAAGCTGTTGGCGTCGGCGTTGGCGATGAAGCGGATGCCGGTGTTGGAACCGTCGATCATGTTGGCGCCGTCGAAGGTGGCGTCGCTGGTGATCTGGCTGATCTGCTTGAGCAGCGCCTTGTAGTCGGCGTTCAGCGCCGTGCGCGAGTTGGCGTCCAGCGACGGATCCATCGCCGAAACGGTCTTCTCCTTGAGCTGGTTCAGCAGGTCGGAGATGGTTTCGCCCGCCGAAATGGACACATCGGCGATCGAGGTCGCCCGATCCAGGCTCATCTTGACCGCGCCAAGCGCTCCGATATCGGCGCGTTGACCTTGGGCGATACCCCAGACCGAGGCGTTGTCCTTGGGCCCCTGGACCTTCATCCCGGTCGAGATGCGATTCTGGGCCGCTCCAAGATCGCTGTTGGTCTTGTTGAGGTTCTGAAGCGCGATCAGCGCTGCGTTATTGGTGTTGACGCTGATCGTCACGACCCGCTCCTTCTGGCGTGGGTGGCGAGTCGCCTATTGCTCGCCGCCCAGGACCAAGGACTAGGCCCAGTTCGTATGCGTATGGTTAACGGCTGGAAACCATAACGGCCGCCGTCGCTGTCGCGACGCCGGTTAGGGGCGATCCATCGCCGGGGCGGAGGGTCCGCCCGTTTAAGTCCGTCTGGGCGTCGCCGTCAGGTTTTGGAATCCACGACTTGCCCCGGCGCATAGACTGGAGCGTCCTTCAGTCGCAGCACGTCTTCGCGCGGCAGTTGCTGGACGACCTCTCCGGTACGGCGGTCGAGAGTCTTGTAGATATAGGAGCCGGAAACCGGATCCTCCTCGATGACCAGCCGCAGATCGGGGGCTGGTTGAATCGAGGCCTTGGCCTGAGGCGCATTGCCGTCGGTCGGAGCGCCCTGGACCAGCGAAGGCTGGTTCACGGGATCCGGCGCGGGAACGGGAAATGCGACCGTGTTGCTCATCACTCCTGCCGCCGGCGGTTAGAGGCCGGCGTCTCCATGCCCCCGTGATTTCAAGTTTGGGAGGCGGGCTTCGGGAAAAGCGGGGGCGGGCGCGAACGCCCGCCCCCTTTTCAGAACTGGTCCTAGCGGAACAGGCCCAGCAGGGACGAAGACGACTGGTTAGCGATCGACAGAGCCTGCACACCCAGCTGTTGCTTGGTTTGCAGAGCCTGCAGCTTGGCGCTTTCCTTCGCGAGGTCGGCGTCCACCAGGTTGCCAACACCGGCGTCCAGGGAGTCTTGCAGCTTGCCGATGAAGGTCAGGTGCGAGTCCAGGGCCTTCGAACCCGTGCCGAGCTTGGCCAGGGCCGCGCCGACGTTGGAGATCGAGGTGGTGACGGTAGCGATCATCGCGGTGGCGGTGGTCACGGTGCCGATCGTGCCGGTCGAAGCAACCGTCACGTTGGAGCCGCCGAGAGCCAGCGATTGGGCGGCGACCGTGATCTTGGAGGTGCCGTCCGAGTTAGCCAGGGCGGCGATGGTCGCGCCACCCGACTTGATCATGTTCGTGCCGTTGAAGTCGGCGTTCGAGACGGCCTTCCCGATCTGGTCGCGAAGGGCCTTGAAATCCTCGTTCAGAGCCGCGCGGCTGGTCGAGTCCAGCGAAGCGTCGGAAGCGGCCAGGGCCTTTTCCTTCATCGAGGTCAGCAGGTCGGAAACCGACTCGCCGGCCGCGACGGAAACGTCGATGGTGGACTGGGCCCGCTGAAGCGAATCCTTGACGGCGTTCAGGGACTTGGAGGTGGCGGTCTGCGATTGAGCGATGGCCCAAACAGCGCCGTTGTCCTTGGCCGAGCTGACCTTCTTACCCGTGTTGATGCGGGATTGAACTTGGGCCAGGTCGGAGTTGGTGGAGTTCAGGTTCTGCAGGGCGACCATCGCGCCCGTGTTCGTGTTAACGCTGTTCAGCGCCATGACGGTATTCCTCATTCAAGGTGTCTGGCGTCATTTTGACTGCCAGGAGCATTTTGCTCGAATGAGTAGGAAGCAATTGGCGGGCCAACTGGCCGGCGCTAGGCAATTAGTGCAATTAATTGATTTTATTGAGTTATTGGTCTGTTAAGCCTGTCGGGTCCGGCAATTTCTGCCGAGCAGAGGCGCCGGGCTGGCAGTTTCTGCCTAGCGCCCGGGTGGGAAAAGTCTGCCGGACGGCCCTCCGGATAAGGAGGACCGTCCGGCGTCGCGACTAGCCGCGGAAGAGCGACAGCAAGGATTGGCTGGACTGGTTGGCGATGGACAGAGCCTGAACCCCCAGCTGCTGCTTGGTCTGCAGAGCCTGGAGCTTGGCGCTTGCCTTTGCCAGATCAGCGTCCACCAGGTTACCGACGCCGGCGTCCAGGGCGTCCTGCAGCTTGCCGATGAAGGCGTTGTGCAGGTCGAAGGACTTGGCGGCGGTGCCCAGGCGGGCCAGCGAGGCGCCCACGTTGGTAATCGACGTGGTCACCGTAGCAATCATTGCCGTGGCCGTGGTCACGGTGCCGATGGTGCCGGTGGCGGCCACCGTCACAACCGAGCCGCCCAGGGCCAGGACTTCCGCGTTGACCGTCAGCTTGGAGGTGCCGTCCGCATTGGCGAGGGCCCCAATGGCCGTCGCGCCGCTCTTGATGAGATTGGTCCCATTAAAGTCGGCGTTGGACACGGCCTTGGCGATTTGGTCGCGCAGGGCCTTGAAGTCCTCGTTCAGAGCGGAGCGGCTGGTCGAGTCGAGCGAAGAGTCCGACGCGGCCAGAGCCTTTTCCTTCATGCTGGTGAGCAGGTCCGAAACCGACTCGCCGGCCGCCACCGCCACGTCGATGACGCTGCGGCCGCGATTCAGCGAGCTCTGCACGGCATTGAGCGCATTGCTGTTGGAGCGCTGGGTCTGGGCGATCGCCCAGGTAGCCCCATCGTCCTTGGCGCTTGACACTTTCTTGCCGGTGTTGATTTGGGTCTGGACCTTGGCCAACTCGGTGTTCGTCGCGTTGAGGTTTTGGAGCGCCACCATGGCGCCCATGTTGGTGTTGACTGAGTTCATCATGAGAGTGTCCATCCATTCTGGAAGGGTGCGTTCCGGCTTTTGCCGGACGGGCGTTCTTGCCCGACATCAGCAACGCAAGCGGCATGCCGAATATCGCGGGTATCGCGCGCAAAATCGCATTGATTTCATTGAGTAAAATCGGACATCGGCGACGCCGCGCGCCCGGCCGAGATGGTCATTTCAACCGCGCGGCAGCTTCTGCCTAACCGCGACCGTTTTCAGGGGCGGGCAGCCGGATTTTCAGGTGTGGAATTTGGCCGTAGCCAGACCGTCTCAGGCCGCCTCGGCGGCTCCGCCCGACAGCCCCTGCATGATCATGCGGTTGATCTCGATCAGGGCCTGAATGTCTTCTTCCTGGCGGATCACGGCGCTGGTGTGTCGCCCAACCCAGAGGCTGAGCGAGATCATTGAGGCGCGCAGGGGGTCCGGAAGCTGATTGCCGGAATCGCAGCAGTCCGAGGCCAGGGCCGACCATAGGCGCCGGTTCCAGTCGAGCGCGTCCATACGCCCGCGGATGTCGTCCGCCGGCATCGCGGCGGCGTCGATAAGAGCGCGGGTAACCTGGCCGAACAGACGATATTCGGCCTCGCGGGGCGTTTCAGCCCTCGCCGCGACCCGTTGATACGCCTGCAGGGACATGGCCCAACCTCTCGTCTTCGTATTCAACCAGTTTGCGGCACAGCATCAGCGCCTTGTAGTACTCGCGCGACATGACATGTCGCGAGATGGAGACGCCGTCGGCCAGAATGTCGGGATTGGCGATGACGCCCATGAACTCGGTCAGCCGCCGCACGAATTCGTCGTAGTAGCGCTGGGCCCCGGCCTCATCGAGGTACATCATCATCACGGGGAAATAGATCCGCCGCGAAGGGGTGACGGCGCTCTCTTCCTGCATGATGTCCTTCTCGCGAAGGACTGAGGCCTTGTTCTGCAGGATCAGCACGCCCCGGCGATCGCCGTTCTGGACGACCGCCCCGTTGAGGACAAACCGCTCACCAGGCTTCAACGACAGCTTCAGCGGCAAGTGACCAAACTCCCTTGCGACCCGTCAGGATCGCCCCCGATCGATGCTTCTCCGGCCGGCGGCTTTCGGAAACAACCCTTTCACGCTAGCGGGCGCTGGTTAACGGTTGATTGCCCTCGGTTCATGGGGGGCGCGGCCCAACGTCGCTGATTAAGCGGCGATTAAGCATGATGGCGCACCTAGGACAGACGCGCGGAAACCATCGCGCCGGAGCGTTTCCATGTCCTTCCCCCCGCCCCGCCCCAAGACCGCAGCCTCTTCCGCGGCCCTGGGCTTTCCGGAAGCCTCGGCCCAGCCTGTCCGGGCGCGGATGGCGGGCGGCACGGCCGGCGATTCGGCTTCGACGGCGGCGCTGGCTCGCCTGGACCAGGCGGTGAAGGAACTGAAGGCCGCCTCGATCGAACCCATCCTGCAGAACGCCGTCGCCGCCATTCGGGCTGAGGACGCCAAGGCCGGCGGCGACTGGGCTATCAAGGCTCTGGAGATGGACGAGACCAACGGCGTGGCCTGGTACCTGCTGGCGATCGCCCGCGAGAAGGCCGGAGACTTCGCCAATTCTGTGCGCGCCTATGAGTCGGCCCTGGCGCTGATGCCCGAGCAGGCCGACGTCGCCAACGACATGGGCCGCCTCGCCTACCGCATGGGTATGAAGGAGACGGCCGAGAAGCTGTTCGCCCACTATCTTCGCCGCTATCCGCAGAGCCACGAAGCCGCCAACAACCTGGCCTGCGCCATCCGCGACCAGAATCGCTTCGACGAGGCCATCGAAGTGCTCAAGCCGGCTATCATGGCCAAGCCCGACGATCCGCTGTTGTGGAACACGCTTGGCACGGTGATCGCCGAGCAGAGTGACCCGGCGGGCGCGGTCACCTTCTTCGACGAGGCCCTGCGCTGGGACGAGGGCTTCGTGAAGGCCCGCTATAACCGCGGCAACGCCCTGCTGGCCATCGGCGAGCTGGAGCGGGCCCTGGCCGATTGCGAGGCGGCCCTGAGCGCCGCCGTCGTGCCGTCCGAGCGGCTGATGATGCAGCTGGCCCGGTCGACCATTCGCATCTGCCGGGGCGACCTGGGCGGCGGCTGGGACGACTATGAAGCCCGTCTCGACCCGCAGTTCGCCGACGTCACCAACTTCATGTGCGACCAGCCGCGCTGGACGCCGGGGACCGACCTGAAAGGCAAGCGCCTGGTGATCATCGGCGAGCAGGGCCTGGGCGATGAGGTGCTGTTCGCCAACCTGATCCCCGATGTGCTGGAAGACCTGGGCCCCGACGGCCATCTGGCCATCGCCGTCGAGCCGCGGCTGGTCAGCCTGTTCCAGCGCGCCTTCCCCGCTGCCGAGGTCGGCCCGCACGCCACCTACCGCATCGACGGCCACACCGTTCGTGGGGCCCCCTTCCTGGCCGATCCGGACGCTTTCGACCTCTGGACCCCACTGGCCAGCCTGCTGCGCGGCTACCGTCGCAGCGTCGAGGCCTATCCGGATCGCGAGCGCTTCATGTGCGCCGATCCCGAGCGGATCGCCTATTGGAAGGGCGTACTGGAGCAGGCCCCGGCCGGCGCCAAGGTCGGCATCCTGTGGAAGAGTCTGGTCAGCAACGGCGCCCGCCACCGCTTCTTCGCTCCGTTCGAGGAGTGGGAGGCGGTCATCAAGACGTCTGGGATCACCTTCGTGAACCTCCAGTACGGTGTCAGCGACGAGGAAGTCGCCCTTGCCGCCGAACGGTGGGACGTCAACATCTGGACCCCGCCGGGGATCGATCTGAAGAATGACCTGGACGAGGTCGCGGCCTTGAGCTGCGCCCTTGACCTGGTTCTTGCCCCGGCCAACGCCACCAGCAACATCGCCGCGGCCTGCGGCGCGCCCGTCTGGATCATCTCGGTGCCCGGCGCCTGGTCAAGGTGCGGGACCAACCGGATGCCCTGGTATCCGCAGGCGAGAATCTTCCTGCCGCCAGGCTTTGGCGACTGGTTGCCGGTCATGGACGAGATCGCGCAGGCTCTGGTCGAAACCTTTCCGAGCGGCCAGACCGCCTGGGCCAGACCGCCTGGAAACGAGGCCTCTTAGGAACGGAAGACGGCCGCGGGGGTTATTTCGGGGACGATGCTGGGGGTGGCCCAGACAGGAGTTCCTCGACATGTCCGAGATGCAAACTGACAGCGACGCCCGCGCCGACGATGGCCTGCGCCGCGCCTTGACGCCGGCCAGCGATCTTGGCGGCGATCCCGGCGAGGGCGGCAACGAAACGCCGCCGCAAGAAGTCCCTGACGACGGCGACCACGCCCCCGAAGAGCAGCCAATGGAGGCTGACGAGCATGTGGATAAGCAGCTCGACAAGGGCCTGAAGGAGACCTTTCCCGCCTCAGACCCAGTCTCGATCAACCCCGGCGCCGACTGATGCATTCCTGTCTTCCCCTGCGGGGGAAGGCAGGAGGCGCAGAAACCCGCTTGAATGTGGCGATACGCCCTATAGGCTGGCCCCTGAATTGAACGTTTGTTTGGATTGCCTCCCTGAACGGCTTGGGCGGGTGACCACGACGAGGGGATGGCATGGCTGAGCGTTTTTCCGGCACCGACAACTATATCGCCACCGAGGACCTGAAGGTGGCGGTCAACGCCGCCATCGCGCTGCAGCGGCCGCTGCTGATCAAGGGCGAACCGGGCACGGGCAAGACCGTCCTGGCCTATGAAGTGGCCAAGGCGTTGAAATCGCCCCTGATCACCTGGCACATCAAGTCGACGACCAAGGCTCAGCAGGGTCTGTACGAGTACGACGCCGTCACCCGCCTGCGTGACAGCCAGCTCGGCGAGGAGCGGGTCAAGGACGTCCGCAACTACATCAAGAAGGGTAAGCTCTGGGAGGCCTTCGAGCACCCCGACCACCCCGTTCTGCTGATCGACGAGATCGACAAGGCCGATATCGAGTTTCCGAACGACCTCCTGCAGGAACTCGATCGGATGGAATTCTACGTCTACGAGACGGATGAGACCATCTCGGCCAAGGTGCGTCCGCTGGTGATTATCACCTCGAATAATGAGAAGGAGCTGCCCGACGCTTTCCTGCGCCGCTGCTTCTTCCACTACATCCGCTTCCCCGACGAAGAGACGATGAACGCCATCGTCGAGGTCCACTTCCCGGGGATCAAGCAGAAGCTGGTCAGCGAGGCGATGCGCATCTTCTACGACATGCGCAAGGTGCCGGGCCTGAAGAAGAAGCCCTCGACCTCGGAACTGCTGGACTGGCTGAAGCTGCTGCTGGTCGAAGACATCGACGAGAACACCCTGAAGGAAAAGGATCCGACCAAGCTGATCCCGCCCCTTCACGGCGCCCTGTTGAAGAATGAGCAGGACGTGCACCTCTTCGAACGTCTGGCCTTTCTGGCCCGTCGCGAAGGCGCCGGTTCCCGCCCGGGGCAGTAGCCCCGGGCTACCGGCTTACCGCGAATTCACTGGACCCTCACCGGCAGCGGCCGCACGCTTGCGGCCGTTAGAGGAGACTTATGCCCATGACCCGCCTGCTGCTGATCGCCACCGTCGCCGTCTCGGCCCTGGCCCTGACCGCCTGTGATCGTGACGCCTATCGCGCCAAGCGCGACGCGGAGTGGACCGCCAGGCACACACCCAAGACGATTGCCAAGCTGGACTGTCCCAAGGACCAGGGCCAGTTGACCCTGGTCAGCGCCGCGCCGGATGGCCTGAGCTGCAACTATACGGGCAAGGACGCCGAGGTAACCCTCAGGCTGGTCGCCCTCAACGGCGCCGACGCCAAGTCCGTGCTGGATCCAATCGAAGCGGAGCTGCGGGCTCTGGTGCCGGTCAAGCCGGGCGCAAAGGTCTCGTCCGATAACGGCCAGGACAACGTCAACATCGATCTGCCGGGCGTCAGGATCAAGGCTGGCGACCAAGGCGCCAATATCAGCGTCGCCGGCGGCCCGGTGATCAACGCCGACAACGCCGGCGCTGAGATCAAGGTCAGCGAAGACGGCGATGAGGACGCCGAGGTCGGCATCAAGGCCGACGACAAGGACGTCTCGGTCAAGACCGGCAAGGGCAAGTGGCGGCATCGCCCGAAGGCGGGTGTCCGCTCCCTTTTCATCCTGGCCACCGACAACCCGGCCAGCCCCTACCATTCGGTCGGCTATGACGCCCGCGGCCCCAAGACCGGGCCTCTGGCTGTCGCCATCGTCAAGTCCAAGGCGACCAAGGACAGCGACGACATCTTCGACGACGCCAAGGCGTTGGTGAAGCACAACGTGGGGGGCTAGAGCACGATGAAATCAGGCGGAATCGCCTGATTTCTAAATCGTGCTCGTCGATTCAAAAAGTTAGAGCGGGTTGCGGGCGGAAAACCGCTTCACACTTTTCCTCAAACCGCTCTAGACCCCCACCACTTCCACGACCTTATAGGTCAGCAGCCGGCCATCCTCGTCGGTGACCGAAACGTACTCGCCCACGGCGAAACGGTGCTCGCCCAGGCGGTGCAGCGGCTCGTCATCGGCCGTATCGTCGTTGTCATAGTCGAAGAACCAACGCTGGCCGCGGCGGTTCAACCGACCTTCGACCGCGTCCTCGTCGGGCGCGAAGCGGCGGACCGTGCAGGCGGCGCGGTGCTTGGAATACTCACCCTCGTCGATCAGGCCTTCGCTGGTGAGCGGCGCGACCAGGGTGTAGCCGCGATGATCATCGCCGCCGGAAAATTCAGTGCCGGGATTGCGACCCAGGCGCATGACGATGCGCGACAGGCTCATGACGTTTCTGCTTTCTTTTTATGGACTTAGTGAGAGAAGAACAGCGACGGGCCGTCGTTGTTCAAGAGGGTCCGGGTGGTGCCGCCGAAGATGTATTCCTGCAGGCGCGGGTGGCCGAAGGCGCCGGCCACCACCAGGCTGGCCTCAATACGCTTGGCCGCCTCAAGGATCAGCGGCGCGGCGTCGGCCCCCTCGCCCATCAGCGCCAGCTCCGATTTGACCCCACGCGCCGCGAGGAAGTCCTGCAGGCGGGACAGGTCGAAGTTGCGCGAACTGGCCTTGGGCGCGCCGAAGATCACCACCTTGCCGGCCTTTTCCAGGAGCGGCAGGGCCGTGCGGGCGGCGCGACTGGCTTCCTTGCCGCCATCCCAGGCGACCAGGACTGTGCCGCCGGCCTTCAGGCCCGGGCGGGCGACGATGACCGGCCGCTGCTCATCGGCGACCACCTGTTGGAAGGCCTCGGCCAGAGGCCCTCTGCCCCGCGCGGCCTCACCACCGAACACCACGACATCGGACAGTCGGCCCTCCATCGAGAGGCCGGCCCAGACCGGCGATTCCAAGGAGACAAAGCTGGTCTTGTCATAGCCGCAGGCGGCGACCGAGGCCCGAGCCGCGCGTTCGCCCTCGGAGGCGGCCTCCTTGAGACTATCCATGGCGGTGATCTGCACCCCGCCCATGAACCCCTCGCCCATCCAGGGCATCAGGTCTGCGATATCGGCAGGAGCGTGCACCGCCGCCAACTCGGCCCCGAACGGCCGGGCCAGCTCGGCCGCCGCGCTCAGGATTTCCGCATCGCCGTGGCCACCGGCCAGCGGCGCCATGATTCTCGCCCAGCTCATCGTTTCATTGCTCCATCATGGAAATTGGCGCCTGGGGGAATTCGGATCATTGATCTTTCGCAAGCCATGCGCCAGTTGGTCAGCTCAGTATTTTAGGAACGCCCAAGTTGGCCAAAGGAACCAAAGCGCCTCGCGCCTGGCAGCGGATGCTATCCGGACGCCGCCTGGACCTGCTTGATCCCTCGCCGATGGATATCGAGATCGAGGACATCGCCCACGGTCTGGCCCGCGTCGCCCGCTGGAACGGCCAGACCACTGGCGAGCACGGCTTCTCGGTCGCCCAGCATTCTCTGGTGGTGGAAGAGATCGCCGCCCATATTCTGCCGACCCTGGAGCCGCGCTGGCGGCTGGCCGCCCTGCTGCATGACGCCAGCGAATACGTGATCGGCGACATGATCAGCCCGTTCAAGGCGGCTCTGGGCGTCAGCTACAAGGATTTTGAGGAGCGGCTGGAGCACGCCATCCACGCCCGCTTCGGCTTGCCGGCCAAGACGCCGGCGCCGATCAAGAAGCTGATCAAGCAGGCCGACAGGGCCTGCGCCTTCTTCGAGGCCACTCAGCTGGCCGGGTTTGCACACGACGAGTCGCTCAGCATCTTCGGCGCGCCGCCGTCAGGCTATAAGCTGACCATCGACCCCCTGGCCCCCAACGAGGCCGAGGCCCGCTACGTGCACCGTTTCCACGTGTTGTCGGAAGCGGCCGGCTATGAGTCGGTCCCGGCGGCGCACGATACCGAGTAGGTCATGACCATCATCGTCAGCCCCCTTCGCGACGTCGAGACGGTGGTGCGGTTCAAGAAGCCATCGCACCTGATCACCCTGCTGGACCCGCAACTGATCGGTCAGAGCCCACGTTTCGCTGCTCCCGAGCGGCATCTCAAGGTCGCCGTCGACGACATCTGGGAGCCAGAGGCCGGCAAGGCTGCGCCGGACGAGACCATGGTGCGCCGCATTCTGGACTTTGGTTCCACCTGGGGCGGCGAAGCGCCGCTTCTGGTGCACTGCTGGGCCGGTGTGAGTCGCTCGACGGCGACCGCCTTCATCCTGGCCTGCGAACGCAATCCGCAGATTCCGGAAGCGACCGTAGCCCAGGCACTGCGCGCCGCCTCGCCCGGCGCCACGCCCAACCCGCTTCTGGTGCAGCTGGCTGACGATCTGCTAGGCCGCCAGGGCCGGATGCTGGCCGCCGTTCAGGACATCGGCCAGGGCCACTACGTGTATCCGGGCGCCGTTTTCGAACTGCCGAGCCTCTACACCAAACCATGACAGACGCGGTGGTCATCGGGCTGTCGGCCGTGGTCATCGCCATTCGAGACGGCGAGGCGGTGGTGCTGACCGTCCGCCCGGCCCAGTCCACCCTGGCGGGCCTGCCGTTTGGCCCCTTTGACCCCAGCGCCGACCGCACCTTCGAAATGGCGCTCCGGGCCTTCGTCACCGAGCAGACCCGGTTCGACCTGGGCTTTGTCGAGCAACTCTACACCTTCGGCGACAAGGGCCGCGAGGCCCCGCGGGCCGAGGTCGGGGCCGGCGCGGCGCGCGTGGTTTCAGTCGGCTACCTGGCCCTGGCCCCGGCGGCGGTCGACACCCACGCCCCCGACACCGCCTGGACGCCCTGGACCCGCTACTTCCCCTGGGAGGACTGGCGCTCCGGTCAGCCTGCGGCCATCGACGAGGCCATCGCGCCCGCCCTGCGCGACTGGGCCGGCAAGGACGAGCGGCGTCTGTCGCGGGTGCGGTTGCTGTTCGGGCTGGATGGCGCGGCCTGGGCCGAGGAGCGGGTGCTGGACCGCTATGAGCTGCTCTACGAGGCCGGCTTGGCGCCCGAGGCGGCCCGTGACCTTTCACGCGCCCTGGGGGGCACGCCGGACGAGCCCCGCGCCCTCTCCGCCGCCTTCGGGCAGCCGATGATCTCGGACCACCGCCGCATCCTGGCCACCGGCCTTGGCCGGTTGCGCGGAAAGCTGAAATACCGCCCGGTGGTGTTCGAGCTGATGGCGGCGGAGTTCACCCTCTCGGCCCTGCAGCGCACGGTCGAGGCCATCGCCGGGGTGCCGCTGCACAAGCAGAACTTCCGCCGTGTAGTCGAGCGAACGGGCCTGGTCGAAGGCCTGGGCCGGCTGGATGTCGACACGGGCGGGCGGCCGGCCGAACTGTTCCGCTTCCGCCGCGAGGCGCTGAACGCCCGTCCGGCCCCGGGGCTTTCCCTGCCCCTACTCCGCGACTAGCGGGACCTTATCCGCCTCAGCCGCCTTCGCCGCTTCCCGGGCTTGCCATTTGGCCTTCAAGGTATGGGAGGTGTCGCGCGAGCCGTCCGGGCTCCAGCCGGGCGGGCCCAGCACATAGCCGATCACCTCACGGACCGAGCGCGAGCCGGCCAGGTCCTTGCCGATCCCCATCCACTCATGAAACGCCACCCGCAGGATGTTGAAATCACCCAGGTTCTTGACGATGCCGTAGCGTGGAGGATCGCTCTCCTCCTCGGGCACGAAGGTGCCGAAGAGACGGTCCCAGATGATCAGGATGCCGGCGTAGTTGGAGTCGAGATAGCGCGGGTTGCGGGCATGATGGACCCGGTGATGGCTGGGGGTGTTCATCACCGCCTCGAACCAGCGGGGCAGTTTGCGGATGGCTTCGGTGTGGACCCAGTACTGGTAGACCAGGCTGATCCCCTTCTGGATGGCCAGCATGGCCGGGGGGAAGCCGATCAGGGTCAGAGGCAGCCAAAGAATCCAGGTTCCAGCGACCTCTCCGGTCCAGGTCTGCCGCAGGGCCGTGGCCAGATTGTAGTGCTGCGAGGAATGGTGATTGACGTGGGCCGCCCACCAGAACCGCCGCTCGTGCGAGAAGCGGTGGAACCAGTAGTAGGTCATGTCCTCCAGGAAGAAGACCGCCACCCAGGCCCACCAGGCTGTCATCGGGATCTCGAGCAGGTGGTAGTGAATATAGACATAGATGGCCGTCGCGGCGGCGAACCCGCCGATCAGGGCGCCGAAAATATTGCTGCCCAGCCCCATCATCAGCGACGTGGCGGTGTCGCGGAATTCGTAGGTCGCCCGGACCTTGCCGAAGCGGCCCAGCACGATTTCCAGGACGATGGTGACCACGAACATCGGAATCGCCAGGGTCACCACACTGAAGGGTGCATGGATCGGGTCCAGGGTCATGCTTGCGGCTCCTTCAGGCCCTCGGGCGGCCAGGGGTTGATGCCGCTGACGGCCAGCTTGGCCATCGGCGCGGAGGGGTCGGAAAGTTTCAGGCGGATGCGGCCGCTGCGGATCGGCGCCTTCAGAGCCTTGTCCCAGGGCATGTGACGGGTGACCCAGCTGTCGCCCAGCCGATAGAGCACCAGCGCGTCCTTGCCCGCGCGGGCGATGGCGCTCTGGGCGTCGGCCGATATCCACACCACGTCGGGGATCAGGTCGGGGTAGTCGATGCTGAGCAGTCCACGGGCGGCCGTGGGATCCAGCGGCGCGACCGGACGGCTGATGCGCGCCCAGGCGGCCAGGGCGACCATCAAGGCCACGGCGACCGCCGACCCGCCAAATTGCAGCAGCAGTGGATTGCTCACCCGTGTGACGCCTTTCGCTCCCCGGGTCTGGAAGTGTCCCCACGGAACTCTCGCGTCAACAAAAAAGCCCCTCCCGTTACCGAGAGGGGCCTTCTGTCACAGACCCTTGCAGGTCTGAAAATTCGCGACGTTCTTAGAACTTACGCCCTTCTTAGAACTTGCGAACGTAGCTGACCGACCAGACGTCCGCGTCGCCGAGGAAGTTGTACTTGGTGTAGTCGGCGCGGAGGCCGTTCTTGTCGTCGAGGCTGTAGTTGGCGCCGACGCCGTAAGCGACGCCGTCATCGCTGCCGCTCGTGCCGGCAACCTTGGCTTCGGCGCGGGCGTAGCCGACGCGGGCGAAGACGTCGAACTTGTCGCTGACCGGGTACTTGGCCACGCCATAGACGCCGTATTCGTTGTTTAGCTTCACCTTGGTGCCCGAAACGTCGGCGCCCTTCACGCCGAAGGCAACTTCGCCTTCAACGCCAATGTAGGGGTTGATCTGGGCGCCGAGGCGGCCCTGAATCGCGCCCAGGTTCGCCGGGCTGGCGTCGACGCCGGCATAGCCGACGGTGCCGTACCAGGTGGTTTCGGCGTTGGCGACGACCGGGGCGGCGATGGCCAGAATGGCGGCGGCGGACGCCGCGAAAACGAGAGACTTCATAATTAAACTCCTATCGACCTTGGTTCTTGGGCCCCTCACCAGTCCTGGATTGGTCGGCAAACGCGGCCAAGCTTGGGCGGTTCGAAGGCCTGTCTTTGCCGGCGGCTGGCCGTGGCATGATTGCCACAGGCTGAAACGCCACCGGAGTGCATGCTAGGTATGTAGTCGTCGGCCATTCGGTAGGCGCCTTACGGCGAATTAATCCGAACGCGGCTAAACCCATTCTGAGGTGTCACTCACTTGCATCAGGCCGTCATCGCCGCCACCGGGCTCCACACGCCGGACCAGAGCATCAGCAACGCCGAGCTGGTCGCCGCCTTCAATGAATACGTTGTGCGCCACAACGCCGCTCACGCCGACGCCATCGCGGCGGGTGAGATGGAGGCGCTGACCGGGTCGTCCGTCGAGTTCATCGAGAAGGCCAGCGGCATCAAGGCCCGCTACGTGGTCGACAAGGCCGGCATCCTCGACCCCGACGTCATGCGGCCCAACATTCCCGAACGCTCCAATGACGAGCCCTCGATCCTGGCCGAGATCGCCATCGCCGCCGCTCGCCAGGCGATCGAAGCCTGGGGCAAGCCGGTCAGCCAGATCGACGCCGTGCTCTGCGCCGCTTCCAACATGCAGCGCGCCTATCCGGCCATGGCCATTGAGGTGCAACAGGCGCTGGGCATCGGCGGCTTCGCCTTCGACATGAACGTCGCCTGTTCCTCGGCCACGTTCGGTATCAAGACTGCGGCCGACTTCATCGCTTCCGGCTCGGCGCGGGCCGTGCTGATGGTCAACCCGGAGATCTGCTCGGGCCACCTGAACTTCCGCGACCGCGACAGCCACTTCATCTTCGGCGACGTCGCCACCGCCGTGATCGTCGAGCGAGCCGACGAGGCGGACGGTGGTTGGGACATCCTGGGCACGCGGCTCAAGACCCAGTTCTCCAACAACATCCGCAACAACTTCGGCTTCCTGAACCGCGCCGCGCCGGAAGGCATCGGCGCCAAGGACAAGCTGTTCGTGCAGGAGGGCCGCAAGGTCTTCCGCGAGGTGGTGCCGATGGTGAGCGAGATGATCGCCGAGCACGCCAAGGACCTGGGCCTCGACACAACTCAGCTCAAGCGCATGTGGCTGCATCAGGCCAACATCAACATGAACGAGATGATCGGCCGCCGGGTCCTGGGCCGCGACCCGACCTCGGAAGAAAACGTCATCATCCTGGACGAGTACGCCAACACCTCCTCAGCCGGCTCGATCATCGCCTTCCACAAGACCAACCAGGACTTCGCCGCCGGCGAGACCGGGCTGATCTGCAGCTTCGGGGCCGGTTACTCCGCCGGCACCGTCTTCGTCAGAAAGCGCTAGCTACTTGGCGGGAGGTGCGGGCGCCGGCGGCGGGGCGGCGTCCTTCATGTGCGCCGCCTTCCAGTCCATCGCCTTGCGGATGCGGCTGCCGACTGAGGGGTGGTCGTAGAAGATCGTTTCTTCCAGCTTGCCAGGCGTGGCGGCTCGGTACTCGATGGTCTTGACCAGGCCCCGGGAGAGTCCATCCGGCTCGTTCTCA
Organism: Caulobacterales bacterium; assembly: GCA_038236615.1. GTDB lineage: Bacteria > Pseudomonadota > Alphaproteobacteria > Caulobacterales > Caulobacteraceae > Caulobacter. The sequence continues at coordinate 278,468 of JBBRZO010000001.1, read as the reverse complement.
TGTTGCAGACTGTAGCTGTCGGCGTCAGACTCTGCCGCGCGGATGATGGTGTTCTGCACTGGCGTCATCAACAGCGAGACAAAGCCGAGCACCACCACCAGCACCGGCAGCCCCGCCGGATCGGCGATGCCGCTGAGCTTCGAGGCCCCCAGCAGCCGCGCCGCGAAGGGGAACAACAGGTTCCCCAGCCCGAAGGTGATCATCGCCACCAACGTTAGTCCCAGGGTCAGCCACAGGGCATGCTGATGGACATAGTGGCCCATCTCATGGCCGACGACGCCGCGCACCTGGGCGAGGTCCGCGCCCTTCTTGAACATCACGTCGCTCATCGCCACCCGGGCGGTGCCGAACAGGCCGGCGACATTGGCCGTGTAGCGGTTGGACTGCTTTGAGCCGTCATAGATGTAGATCTTGTCCGAGGGCACGCCGTTGGCCTTGGCCATGGCCACCACCTCGTCACGCACGGGCCCGGCCGGCGCGGGGGTGAACTTGTTGAACAGCGGCTCGATGAAGATCGGCGAGATGACCTGCAGGAACAGGAAGGCCACGGCGGCGAAGCCGCTGGCCCACAGCCACCAGCGTTGCTTGCTGGCCCGGATGATCGCGTAGACCACCATGAGGAACACGCCGCCCAGCAGCGCACCAATCGCCGCGCTCTTGGCGGCGTCGCCCAGCCATCCGCCGAAGGACTGGCTGGTCAGGTGATACTGCGTCTCGCGCCACCAGCCCGAATAGGCCGCCCAGGGCAGTTCGATCAGGGTGTCGAGGAGCAGAAAGACGACGGCGCAGAGAAAGGCCGCCAGCCAGGGATGAGGCCGGTTCTTCTGCAGGGCCCCCGATATCTGCTGCAGGACGCCGAGTCGCACGATGATCCAGGCCGAGACGGCCGAGACCAGGAATCCCCACAGCAGCAGCCAGTGGCCGCCCTGGGTATAGGCGCTGGCCAGGGCGTGCTGGGCCGGACTGAGCTCAGCGAGATAGGCCGCCGTGGCGGCGGCAGGATCGAATGTGGCCATGAATGCCTCCCCTATTGGCGGGGAGAAGGCCATGGGACGCCGATATTGTCAGGTGAAATCGCGGCAATCTCAGGCGAGGTAGTCGGCAATGGCCCTGGCGGATTGCGCCGGGCTGGCGGCGGAAGTGTCCAGGGTCAGGTGCGGCTTGGGAATCTCCGCGCCGTCCAGCGCGCCGTCCGCACGCAACCGCCGCAGCACACTGACGTCGGTCAGCTTGCGGAATTCGTGGCGGGAGGGGCTGTCCAGGCGGTCCTCAATGGTTTCGATGGGCGCGGTCAGCTCGACGAAGACAACGTCTCCGTCCACAGCCTTGAGGGTGTTGGGGATGAAGTCGGCGGTCACCGTGCGTTCCGGCGCGAAGGTAAAGATCATGCCCGGCAGGCCCGCACGCACGCCCTCTTCGAAGCCCTTGAGCCAGATGTCCTCGCGCAGCCGCACCATCGAGGGATGGCCGAACGGGAACAGCGCCAGGACCAGGTCGACGGTCAGGTGGTTGTGGAACAGCGGCCAGCCGGTCAGCTCAGCCAGCGCCTTGCCGACCGTCAGCTTGCCCACCGCCGCCGGGCCGTAGAGGAAGACGAGTTTCATCGGGCGACGTTACCTATTCCTCGCCCGTTGGGCGAGGTGGCGGCGAAGCCGACGGAGTGGGCCGTGGCGCACACGGTGTTTCAGAATCAATCCCTGCCGAAGTGGACCTGCTTTCGCCGATGTGCCGGCTGAAGAGCCCACTCCACCACTTCGTGGTCCCCCTCGCCCAACGGGCGAGGAATGCCGCATCAGTCGGCGGGCTTCGACCCCAGCGCCGCCTGAGCCGCCGCCAATCTCGCGATCGGCACACGGAAGGGCGAGCAGCTGACATAGTCCAGGCCGACGTCCTCGCAGAAGGCGATGGAGGCCGGATCGCCGCCATGTTCGCCGCAGATGCCCATCTTCATGCCGGGACGCACCGCCCGGCCGCGCTCGGCAGCAATGCGGATCAGGTCGCCGACGCCCTCCTGGTCGAGGGTGACGAAGGGGTCCTTTTCGAAGATGCCCTTGGCGATATAGGCGTTCAGGAAACGGCCGGAGTCGTCGCGGCTGATGCCGAACGTGGTCTGGGTCAGGTCGTTGGTGCCGAAGCTGAAGAACTCGGCCGTCTCGGCAAGGTCCCCGGCCCGCAGCGCCGCGCGGGGCAGCTCGATCATCGTGCCGACGGTATAGTCGACCGTCACGCCGCGCTCTTCCATCACCGCCTTGGCCACCCGATCGGTCAGGGCGCGCAGGTAGGCCATCTCCTCGCCCTTGGCGACCAGCGGGTGCATGATCTCCGGGGTCGGCTTCTTGCCGACGACATCGCAGGCGGCCTCAAAGATGGCGCGGACCTGCATTTCGTAGATTTCGGGATAGCTGACCCCCAGCCGGCAGCCGCGATGGCCCAGCATTGGGTTGGTCTCGTGCAGTTCCTTGGCGCGCCGCATCAGCTTGACGACGTCCAGGCCGGTGGTCTTGGCCAGGGTCTCCATGTCCTCGTCCGTATGCGGCAGGAACTCGTGCAGCGGCGGATCGAGCAGGCGGATGGTGACGGGCAGGCCTTCCATGATGGTGAACAGCTCGACGAAGTCGGCCTTCTGCATGGGCAGGATCTTGGCCAGCGCCGTGCGGCGGCCGCCCTCATCGTCGGCCAGGATCATCTCGCGCACGGCGGCGATGCGGTCGCCGTCGAAGAACATGTGCTCAGTGCGGCAAAGGCCAATGCCCTCGGCCCCGAACTGCCGGGCGGTCCGGGCGTCCAGCGGGGTCTCGGCGTTGGCGCGGACTTTTAGACGGCGCACCGCATCAGCCCAGCCCATCAGGATGGCGAAGTCGCCGGTCAGCTCCGGCTCGACCATCTTGACCGACCCGGCCAGGATCTCGCCCTTTGAGCCGTCGATGGTGATCACTTCCCCGGCCCGGAACTCGCGGCCCCGGGCGCGGAACAGCTGCTCGCGCGGATAGATGCCGATCTCGCCGGCTCCGGAGACGCAGGGCCGGCCCATGCCGCGCGCCACGACGGCGGCGTGGCTGGTCATGCCGCCACGGGCAGTGATGATGCCGCGGGCGGCGTGCATGCCGTGGATGTCCTCGGGCGAGGTCTCATCACGGACCAGGATCACCGCCTCGCCGGCCTGGCCGAGGCGCTCGGCCTCGTCGGCGTCGAAGACGATCTTGCCGGTGGCGGCGCCGGGGCTGGCCGGAAGGCCGGCGGCGACCACGTCGCGGGCGGCGGACGGATCGATGGTCGGGTGCAGCAGCTGGTCGAGAGACGCCGGCTCGATGCGGACGATGGCTTCCTCGCGGCTGATCACCCCCTCGGCGGCCAGGTCGACGGCGATCTTCAGCGCCGCCTTGGCGGTGCGCTTGCCGTTGCGGGTCTGCAGCATGTAGAGCCGGCCCTGCTCGACCGTGAACTCGATGTCCTGCATGTCGCGGTAGTGGCGTTCCAGCGTCCCAACCACGGCCCTGAACTCGGCGAACACCGCCGGCATCGCCTCTTCCATCGAGATGTTGCGGTCGCCCATCTCTTCGCGGGCCGCGCGGGTCAGCGACTGCGGCGTGCGGATGCCGGCCACGACATCCTCGCCCTGGGCGTTGATCAGGAACTCGCCGTAGAGGCGGCTCTCGCCGGTCGACGGGTTGCGGGTAAAGGCGACGCCTGTGGCCGAGCTGTCGCCCATGTTGCCGAACACCATCGACTGGATGTTGACCGCTGTGCCCCAACTCTCCGGGATATCGTGCATCCGCCGATAGAACTTGGCCCGCTCGTTCATCCAGCTGGCGAAGACGGCGCCCACCGCGCCCCACAGCTGCTCCTGCGGATCCTGCGGGAAAGGCCGACCCAGCTCGTCCTGCACGGCGGCCTTGTAGTCAGCCACCACGGCCCGCCAGTCCTCGGCGGTCAGAGCGGTGTCGACGTGCGCGCCCAGGCGATCCTTATGGTCGTCGAGGATCTCCTCGAAGCTGTGATGGTCCAGGCCCAGCACGACGTTGGAATACATCTGGATGAAGCGGCGGTAGCTGTCGAAGGCGAACCGCTCGTCCGACAGCTTGGCCAGGCCCATGACCGTGTCGTCGTTGAGGCCCAGGTTCAGCACCGTATCCATCATGCCCGGCATCGAGGCCCGCGCGCCCGAGCGCACCGAGACCAGCAGCGGGTTGCCGGCGTCGCCGAACGACTTGCCGGTGACCTTCTCGACCTTGGCCAGCCCCTCGGCGACCTGGGCCTTCAGCTCGGCCGGATACTGGTTGCCGTTGGCATAGTAGTGGTTGCAGGCCTCGGTGGTGATGGTGAAGCCCGGCGGCACCGGCAGGCCCAGCGCGCTCATCTCGGCCAGGTTGGCGCCCTTGCCGCCCAGCAGCGTCTTCATCGAGGCGTCGCCGTCGGCCCCGCCGCCGCCGAAACCGTAGACCCAACGCGTCGTCGTGAGAGTGCTCATAGCCGCTCTATACTCCCGGTGCGAAAGCCGCGACACCCAGCCCTTCCCCCGCTGGCGGGGGAAGTGGCCTGAGATGCGAAGCATCGAAGGTCGATGGGGGTCCTTGCAGGAGACTCCGGTGCGCCGGCCAGCGCCGCAAGGGCCCCCAACGACCCTCCAGCTTCGCTGTCGGCCCACTTCCCCCGCCAGCGGGGGAAGGGCTTGTGCGCCGAACCGAGGTCTTCACCGCTAACCCGTCACCAATGAAAAGTCCGCGACCCGGCCCATCGCCTCCCGGACCTGGATCAAAAGTCGAAGCCGGTTGTCGCGTTCCGCCGCGACCTCCGAATTAACCAGCACCTTGTCGAAGAAGGCGTCGACCGGCGCCCGCAACGTCGCCAACGCGCCCATGGCGGCGGCGAAGTCCTCGGACTTGAGCGCCGCGTCCAGCTTGGGCGCAACCGCTTCCAGCGCCGCGTGCAGCGCCGCTTCCTCGGCCGGCGCGGCGGGCCGCGTGGCCGGACCGGTCGGCAGCGGCCCCTTCTTTTCCTCGGCCTTGAGGATGTTGGCGGCGCGCTTGAAGCCGGCGAGCAGGTTGGCGCCGTCCTCGGTGGCAAGCAGCGCCTGCAGGGCTTCGACGCGGGCGACAATTCGCACCAGATCGTCGTCACCGAGCGCGAACACGGCATCGACCAGATCGTGCCGCTTGCCCTGATCCTTGAGCAGGACCTTCAGGCGGTCCGCGAAGAAGGCCAGCAGGTCGGCATCCGCGAACCCGGCCAGCGGCAGGCGCAGGCCCTTCTCAAGAATGATCCGGATGATTCCCAGCGCCGCGCGGCGCAGGGCGAAGGGGTCGCGCGAACCGGTCGGCTTTTCGTCGATACCGAAGAAGCCGGTCAGCGTGTCCAGCTTGTCGGCCAGGGCCACGGCGGTGGCCAGCGACGTCGCCGGCAGCGCATCGGCCGGACCTTGCGGGCGGTAGTGGTCGCGTATGGCGTCGGCCAGATCGTCGCCCAGGCTCTCGGCGCGGGCGTAGTAGCCACCCATCAGGCCCTGCAGTTCCGGGAACTCGCCGACCATGTTCGTGCCGAGGTCAGCCTTGGCCAATCGGGCGGCGCGAGCGGCCAGATCGGTATCGACGCCCAGGAGCGGCGCAATCTGGCGCGCCAGGGCTTCAATCCGCTCGACCCGCTCGTACATCGTCCCGAGCTTGGCGTGGAAGGTGACGCCCTTGAGCTTCTCCAGCCGGTCGGCCAGCCCGATCTTGCGGTCCTCGTCCCAGAAGAACCGCGCATCAGACAGCCGGGCCGACAGCACCTTGGCGTTGCCGCGGGCGATTTCCTTGCCGCCGTCGACGGCTTCCAGGTTGGCGACGACCAGGAAGTGGGGTGCCAGCTTGCCCGTCTTCGGGTCGCGGACGGCGAAATACTTCTGGTGGGTGCGCATCGAGGTGCGGATCACCTCCGGCGGCAAATCCAGGAACACCGGGTCCATGTCGCCGAGGATCGGGGTCGGCCATTCGGCCAGGCCTGCGACCTCGTCCAGCAGGCCCTGGTCCTCGACCAGTTCCAGGTTGCGGGCGAAACAGAGCGTGCGGGCGCCCTCCAGGATGCGCTCCTTGCGCTCCTCGACGTCGAGCACGACGTAGTGGCCGGCCAGGGCCTCGCGATATTCGTCGAAATCGCGGGCGCGGAAGGGCCTGGCGGCGCCCATGAAGCGGTGGCCTTCGCTGATGTCGCCGCTGGCGATGCCGTCAATGTCGAAGGTCACGACCTCGCGGTCGAAGACGCAGAGAATGCGCTTCAGCGGCCGCACCCAGCGCAGCCGGCTGGTCCCGGAGATCATCGACTTGGGCCAGGGGAAGTTCCGCACAATCTTGTCGACCATGGCGGCGATGATCTCGGCGGTCGGGCGGCCCTTGCGTTCGATGACGGCGAACCACAGGCCGTCGCGCTCGATCAACTGATCGCGGGTGAGGCCCGTGGAGCGCAGGAAGCCGTCGATGGCCTGGTCGGGCGAGCCGACGCGGGGCCCCTTGCGTTCTTCGGAGCGGTCGCCCTGGGCTTCCGGCAGTCCCTCGGCCACCAGGGTCAGGCGGCGCGGACCGGCGAAGGTCTTGAGGGCCTCAGGCAGCAGGCCCGCTTCGGCGAGGAACTCGCGAGCCATGCGTTCGAGGGTGCGGGCCGCGTCGGCCTGCATGCGCGCGGGGATTTCTTCGCTGAACAGTTCGAGGAGAAGCTGGGCCATGACTTAAGCGCCCACCTTGGCTTGTTCAGCCTTATCGGCGGCGACATAGGCGTCGGCGCACAGCTTACAGAGGTCCCGGATGCGGCCGATGTAGCTCTGGCGCTCGGCCACGGCGATCGCGCCGGTGGCGTCCATCAGGTTGAACAGATGGCTGGCCTTCAGCACATGGTCATAGGCCGGCAGCACCAGCTGCTGCCCCTGCGGCCCGGTCATGGCCAGCATGCGCGAGACCTGGGCCTCCATGTCCTCGAACTGCCGCTTGAGCAGCGGCACGTCGGGGGCGTGGAAGTTGGCCTGGCTCCACTGGCGCTCGTTCTCCAGGAACACTTCGCCATAGGTTTTGTGGTTGGGGCTGGCGGGATCGTTGAACGGCAGCTGTGTGAAGTGATCGACCTCGAAGATGTACATGGCGAGGCGCTCGAGCCCGTAGGTCAGCTCGCCGGCCACCGGGAAGACGTCCAGTCCGCCGACCTGCTGCATATAGGTGTACTGGCTGACCTCCATGCCGTCGCACCACACCTCCCAGCCCAGGCCCCAGGCCCCGACCGTAGGGTTCTCCCAGTCGTCCTCGACGAAGCGGATGTCGTGCAGGCGCGGGTCCAGGCCGATGGCCTCCAGGCTGCCCAGATAGAGGTCCTGCAGGTCCGGCGGGTTGGGCTTCAGGATGACCTGATACTGATAATAGTGCTGCAGCCGGTTGGGGTTCTCGCCATAGCGGCCGTCGCCCGGCCGCCGCGACGGCTGCACATAGGCCGCCCACCAGTTCTTCGAACCCAGCGCGCGCAGCACCGTGGCGGGATGTAGCGTACCGGCGCCCACCTCCACATCGTGCGGCTGCAGAATGACGCACCCGCGCGAGCTCCAATAGTCGTGCAGGGTCAGGATCAGGTCCTGAAAGGAACGGGGTTTTTCAGCAGGCATCCGGGCTTGTTCGCAGGCGCAAAAAAAGTCGGCGGACCATAGGGCCCGTCGACCTTGCCAGCAAGTCGCGCTGGAGGGGGAAACGCCCTCCCCTGTCACAGGGAAGGCGATCCGATCTTCATTAGCCCTTGGGCGTGGGGTCGGGCTTCTCCGCCGGCTCGGCCGGCATCGAATCGGCCGGCTTGGGCGAGGCCGTCACAGGAGTACCAGCATCGGGCGCCGCGGGTGCGGCCGGTTCAGTCGTCGCGGCAGGAGCCGCCGGGACGGGCGTTGGGGCGGGGGCGGCAGCGCCCTCCGGCGTCAGCACCTTGTCGATCACCTGGATGGTGCCGCCGCCGGTGGTCTTCACATCGGCCTGGGTGATGGTCGAGCTGTTGACCATCAGGTTGGCGCCGCTGCCATCCAGCTCAAGGTCGGTGTTGGCGACGGTCTTCACCGGCCCCTTGGCGCCCTTGATCTTGGTCGAGTCCACCGTGGTGTTGACCAGATGATAGGCCAGCAGCTTCTGCAGGGCGGCCGGGTTCTTCATCAGCGCATCCAGCTGACCGGCCGGCAGGGCGGCAAAAGCCGCGTCGGTCGGGGCGAACACGGTCATGCTCGGATGGCTCTTGACCACGCCCACCAGGTTGGCGGCCGTCAGGGCCTTGATGAAGGTGTTGAACTGGCCGGACGCTGCCAGGGTGTCGATGAGGTCACCCTTGGCCACCAGCTTGGCGGTCATCGGGGCGGGAGCCGTCGTGGTTGTTGTGGTGGTCGTCGTGGCGGCGACGGCCGGGGCGGCGGCAGCCGGAGCCGCAGCCGGAGCAGCGGGCACGGCTGGCGCGGCCGTCGTGGTGGTGGTCGTCGTCGCGGCTGCGGGCGTCGTCGCGGCAGGCGCGGCGGCCGGAGCGGGCTTGGCGGCCGGCTTGGCCGCGGCATCGGCGATTCCGCCAGTGATGAGCGCAGCGATGCACGCCCCGGCAAACAGGGTGGTGGTCTTCATGGGATCCTCACGGACTGTGGAAGGGAGCGCGGCCTAGTTGCCGCGCGGGGGGGTCTTTTTGCCGCCGTTCGACATCGGGCCGCCGTACTTGGCGCGGTTTTCCGCGGTGTCGGGGATCGGGGCGTTGCTGACGGTGTTGGGCGAGCCGGCGGTCAACTTGTAGGCCTGATCGGCCGGGGTCGGCGACGATTGCAGAATGGTCACCGGCGTCTGCATTGGCATGGTCGATGTCATATCACTCGGCATCGGCTGCTCGGCCGGCATTTGGGCGGCCGGATCAGCCGGCGGCGCGGACGGGTCGCTGGATTGGGCCAGAGCCGGCGCGGCGATCAGGGTGGCGAACAGGGCCAGGGCTGAGAGGGTCTTGGGGGACATTGCTTAATCTCGCTTTCGGCGTCGCCCCCGACCCCGCATCTACGCGCCGCCCCCGAGTCGAGTTCCTTATACGGCAACTGATCACGGGCTCGTGAACAGGTGGAGTTGGGCGTCCGGCAAGGTTCGGACCTCCGCCTTCGGCGATCACCACTTGTCCGCGACCTGGGAAACTCTCTCCCTGCGGACGGTTTTACCAAGGTCTGGACGGCGCCCGTCTTAGAGGCTTTCCGGCGCCTATAAATCGGGCGCCGGGTTTGTGCAGCGCACAAGGAACGGGCGAGGCCGGGGTTTCTTGCCGATTCGTTACCGCCCGAGCCCTTGCCGGGAACCCCCGCCGATAGCGTGGCCGTGATCACGGGGCGGCCAATCAGCCTCCCTGAGATGGCCATCAACAAAAACCAGGGGCGCCCACCGCGATCCGGCGGGCGGAACAAGGCGAATGAAACTGATCATGGCGGTGGTCAAACCTTTCAAGCTCGACGAGGTGCGTGAAGCCCTGGTCGCGGCGGGCGTGGAGGGTCTGACGGTCTCGGAAGTCAAAGGTTACGGCCGGCAAAAGGGCCAGACCGAGATTTACCGGGGCGCGGAATACCAGGTGAACTTCGTGCCGAAGGTGAAGCTTGAGGCCGTGGTCGACGACGCCGCGGCAGCCAAGGCCGTCGAGGCCATCAAGGCCGCCGCCGCCACCGGCAAGATCGGCGACGGCAAAATCTTCGTCCTCAATGTCGAGGACGCCGTGCGGATCCGCACGGGCGAAAGCGGCGCCGCGGCGCTTTGATCATCATCGGGTGAAGGGGATACAACTGATGAAACGCAATACACTCAAGCGGCTTGCCGGTCTTGGACTGGCTGCCGTAGCAGGCTTCGTGCCGCTGCTGGCGCCGGCGATGGCCAGTGCTCAGCAACTGATGGCCCACCAGGTCAAGCTTGACCTCAACAGTGGGGACACCGCCTGGATTCTGACCTCGACCGCCCTGGTCCTGCTGATGACCATCCCGGGTCTGGCGCTGTTCTACGGCGGCATGGTGCGGCGCAAGAACGTCATCGCCACCGTCGCCCAGTCATTCGCCATCACCTGCCTGGTGACCGTAATCTGGATGGCGATCAGCTACGGCATGGCCTTCGGGGTGAACCCGAACCCCGAGATCAACAAGTATGTCGGCAGCTTCAACGTGCTGTTCCTCAATGGGGTCGGCATCGACACGGCCTATTCCGCAGCGCCCAAGCTGCCCGAGATGCTGTGGGTCGTCTATCAGATGACCTTTGCCATCATCACCCCGGCCCTGATCGCCGGCGCCTTCGCTGAGCGGATGAAGTTCAGCGGTATGCTGCTGTTCATGACCCTCTGGTCGATCCTGGTCTACGCGCCGATCGCCCACATGGTCTGGGGCGGCGGCTGGCTGGGCACGCTGGGCGTGCTCGACTTCGCGGGCGGCACCGTCGTCCACATCAATGCCGGGGTCGCCGGTCTGGTGTGCGCCCTCTTCATGGGCAAGCGTAAGGGCTACGGCTCCGAGAACATGGCCCCCAACAACCTGGTCTTCACCATGATCGGCGCCTCGCTGCTGTGGGTTGGCTGGTTCGGCTTCAACGCCGGTTCGGAATGGGCGGCTGACGGCCTGGCCTCCGCGGCCATGCTGAACACCCAGGTGGCCACCGCTGGCGCCGCTCTCACCTGGATGCTGGTCGAGTGGATCGAGCGCAAGAAGCCCGGCATGCTTGGCTTGGCCTCTGGCGCTGTCGCCGGTCTGGTGGCGGTGACACCCGCCGCCGGCTTCGTCACCCCGCAAGGCGCTCTGATCATCGGCTTGGTTGCCGGGGCGGGCTGCTACGCTGGCGCCGTGTGGATCAAGAAGATCTTCAAATACGACGACAGCCTGGACGCCTTCGGCGTGCACGGGATCGGCGGCATCATCGGCGCCCTGCTCACAGGTGTGCTGGTCTCGACCTCGATCAACAGCGGCGCAGCGGCCACTGCCGCCGCCGCCGATCGGATGCATGCCCTGCTCACCCAGGCCACCGGGATCGGCGTGACCATCGCCTACACCGCGGTCGTGACCTTTATCATCCTAGTGATCTGCAAGTTCACCACCGGTGTGAAGGTGTCCGAGGAGGCCGAGGTCGAAGGCCTCGACGCCGCCTTGCACGGCGAAGCCCTGCACGAGTAGTCAGCGTAACAGCCAAGCGTTGGGAGCGGGGGTCCTTTAAGGGCCCCCGTTTTCGTTTGGGCTTAGCCCAGCCGGCAGCGCCGGACCCACCAGTCGGGCCGCATCAACTGCAATCGGTCGGCCAGACCCTCGGCCTCGATGTCCTCGGCGCAGAGAGCGAAACAGGTTGCGCCTGAGCCGGACATGCGGGCCAGCAACACCTCAGGCTCGTCGCGCAGGGTTTCCAGCACCTCGCCGATCGCCGGGGCCAGGGAGACGGCCGGCGCTTCCAGATCGTTGCGGCAGTAGCTGAGCCAGCCGGCCAGTTCGACCACGTCCTCAAAGGCGTCGGGCAGCCCCGGGCGCTCAGATCCGCCTGGCGCGCCGGCGGCGTCATAGGCCCGGTAGACGGCGCCCGTCGGTGATTCCACGCCGGGATTGACCAGCACGGCGTTGAGCTCCGGCAGGCGCGGTGCGCGCGACAGCTTCTCGCCACGTCCCTCGGCGATCACCGCCCGGCCCCACAGGCAGGCCGCTCCATCGGCGCCGAGTGTCGCGGCAAGGTCCTCCAGAATCTCGTCCTGGATCGGCAGGGCCAGCACCTCGCGCAGCAGCCGGAAGGTCGCCCCGGCATCGGCCGAGCCGCCGCCCAGTCCCGCAGCCAGCGGCAGGCGCTTGTCCAGGATCAGCCGGAACGGCGGGACCGGCCCGCCGATATGCTTGAGGATGGTCTGCGCGGCGCGGGTCACCAGGTTATCGGCTTCCGGGTCCAGGCCATGGCCGAAGGGGCCGGTGATCTCGAATTCCGGCGCGTCAGCCGGCTGGATGGCGACCTGGTCTCCGATGTCGGCGAAGACCATCAGGCTGCTCAGCGGGTGATAGCCGTCGGCGTCAACCCCACCCACATGCAGGTAGAGATTGACCTTGGCCGGCGCGAAGGCGGTCAGGCTCATGGTCCGCCCCCTGCCCCGCCGCTAACTCTTGGCCACGCTTGCCTTGACCGGCTTGGCGGGCGCCAGGCCGTCCTTCAGCTTGATTTCGACCTGGGCCTTCATCTTGGCGTCGGGTTGCAGGCTGAGCACCCGGCTCCACTGGTAGCGGGCCTCGACTTGGCGGCCGACCTGCCAATAGGCGTCGCCCAGATGGTTGTTGATCTCGGGGTCGGCGGCGTCCAGCTCAACGGCCGTCTCCAACTGGGTCACGGCGTTGGGGTAGTCGCCCAGGCGATAATAGGCCCAGCCAAGGCTATCGACGATCGCGCCGGAGCGAGGGCTGGCGGCCACGGCCCGTTTGACCATGTCCAGGGCCACATCCAGGTTTTCGCCCTGATCGATCCAGCTGTAGCCCAGGAAGTTGAGCAGCTCCGGCTGATCAGGGGCCTGGACCAGGGCCGTTTTCAGGTCGCGCTCGGCCTCGGGCCAGCGGTTGTCCGCCTGCAGCGAGATGCCCCGCATATAGAGCAGGCGCCAATCGGGGCTGTCGCCCTGCCTGGCGATCAAGCCGTCCAACACCTTGACGGCATCGGCGTAGCGCTCATTGGCGCGATAGAGGTCGGCCTGGTTGATTTGGGCGGTCTGATCGTTCGGCGCCGCGGCTACGACCTCATCGACCAGTTTCAGAGCCGTCGCCGACTCGTCGGCGCCCTGATAGCTCCAGGCCAGCTTGGTCTGGGCCGAGACCCACTGTGGCGAACCGCGCCGGACATGCTGATAGGCGTCACGGGCGCCGGCCAGGTTCTTGCGGTCCTCCATCAAGGCGCCGACCAGCACCCAGGTCTCGTCGCGCTGGGGATCGAGGCGCAGAGAGAGGCGCAGATAGGCCATGGCCAGGTCCGACTGTTTCTCCGAAATCAACCCGGCCGCCGCGGCCACCATGGCCCGGGCCGCGCCTTCGCGGATGGTCGGAATAGCCGGCGGCCTGCCCTTGGCGGCGGCGCGGGCTCGAGCCTGCAACAGGGCGGTATCCGCCGGGTGCTGCGCCAGGGCCTTGTCATAGAGGGCGAGGGCGTCGGCAGACCGGCCTCGGCGCTCCAGGAACTCACCATAGTCGCTCGTAAACAGCGCCCCGGCGCCGTTGAGGCTGGCCAGCGCCTGGTAGTCGGTTTCGGCCTCATCATAGCGGTGTTGGCGTTCATAGAGCGTGGCCTGGCCCAACTGACCAAACACCGCCACGATGCGATCGCCGCCATCGGCGGGCGAGATGACGGCGCCCTGTTTGTCGCCGGCCGCGGCGGCGGCCCAGGGCCGAAGCAGTGCGCCTGCTCCGCTGAACGGAAAGCCGATGCCGCCGTCGTCACTAAGGATGGCGAGCGAGCCCTTGCCGTCGCCGGTCGCGAGAGCGTCCACCGCCCTGGTCAGCAGGCCCAGCCGTACGAAGATCGGCGTGGTGGAATCGCCGGTCGGGGCCAGCTTGGCGGCGTGCTGTATGTCGCCGGCCAACAGGTTGGTGATGAAGGCCTGTTGCTGGATGAAGGCGCTGTCCAGCCCGGCGTTGGAGGCCTGGCCGAAATAGCGGGCCGCCTGGCTGTTGTCGCCGTCATTCATAGCCGCCTGGCCGGCCAGAAACAGGCCAAACGGCGAAGAGCCGGCGGGCGGCGGCGGGATGTCGGACTGCGCGGTGACCGGGTCCTGTCCTGGCGGCGGACCGGCGGTAGCGCAGGCCCCCAGCAAGGTGAGCGGGATCAGGAGGGCGAGCGAAGCAGCGCAGTAAAGAATGGGGCGTGACATGCGCCCCACCTTGCGCGTTTTTGTGTCTCGGGCAAGGCCGGGGTCAGCCGTCCAACAGCTCGGCGAACGACTGCAGGATCGACGGCCAGCCGCCGGGCGAACCGACGCTGTCGGCGACGGTCTGGGCCTTGTCGCCATAGGCCTCCAGGCCCCGGTGCTCGAAATCGACCCGCGTCCCCTCCCCCTCTGGGATGAAGGTCACCGCCACCTCGGTCAGCAGGTCCGGGTCGTAGGTCCAGTCGGCGCTGAGCTGCCAGGCCAGGACCAGTTGGCGCGGCGGATCCCAGACCAGCACCCGACCCCAATCGCATTCAGCGCCGGTGGAGGTCTTCTCATACCAGCGCCCACCCACGTGGGGCTCGACATTGACCTCGGCCAGTTCGCCAGCGCCGATATGATGGCTGGCCGGCCACCAGCGGCCCATGCCGGCAGCGAAGACGTCGAAGGCCCGCTGTGGCGACGCCTTGACCCAAAAGCTGCGGCGCACCGGCGCCGGCGTGATCGATCTCATGGCTCCCCCTTCTCAACTTCTGCGGCGTACGCCGCCAGCGCAGTGTCCCAGAACTGGTCCAGCCAAGCGCGGATGGCCCCCAGGCCGGCCGGATCGATGCGATAGATACGGCGCGTGCCCTGAGCCTCGTCGGTCACCAGACCGGCGGCCTTGAGCACCCCCAGATGCTGCGACACCGCCGGCCGGCTGACCGGCATGCCCTTGGCCAGTTCGCCCACGGCGCTGGGCCCGGCGCCCAGTCGCTCGAAGATCTCGCGGCGCGTAGGATCGGCCAAAGCGTCCAGGGAAGAATGGGCGTCGAGGGCGCGGTTCGCGTTAGCCATGACTAACCGTTAGGTCAGACTAACCTTGCGGTCAAGAACAGCCTACGCCCGGGTTGCGTGCCACGATGTCTTCCAACAGGCCGCGCACAACGTCGAAATCGATCCTGTCGATCTTCTTGTAGCGGATACAGCCCTTGCCGCAGTCGATGCCGGCCAGCTGGTCCTTGAACTTCTCCATGGCCGTGCGGCCGGCATAGAAGGCGATGTAGCCTTTCTGGCTGTTGAAGGCGGTCACATAGGCGCCGCCGGGCCCATAGGTCGGCATGCCGTACTTCATGCTTTCGTCGTAGCCGACCAGCACCTCTTTGAAGAGGGCCCGTATCCGCGTCATCGCCTCCAGGCGCTCGGGCGCGAGGGTCTGCATGTATTCATCGACGGTCGCGGCGGCAGACTGGACCATCGGATCTCAACAGTCCGTGCGGTCTACGCGGTCGCCGGTAATGACGCTCGTGAACTTGGCGCCATATCCGATTACCGCATTGGCCGGCCCGGCTGAAACGCCATCGGCGCGGGCGGCGATCCAATAGATGCTGACTCGCACCGTCTCCTGGGCCGGCGGCCGATTGGGTTTTTGCTTCAGACAGCTACGCATATTGAAGCGCGGCGCCAGCGAGAGCGCGGCCGCGCCAAATCCATCGGCTGCGGCGCCGTCTTCCACCACGCGGCAGCCCGCCAGCCGCCCGGTTTCGAGCAGGCATTCAAGCGTCACATGGCCGTCGCGCCCGGCCCCTAGGGCGGCGGCGGGATAGGCCGCCATCAGTTCGCTCTGACTTGGGGCCGCGAAGGCCATCGGGCGTTCGGCATATTCCATTGACCAGGTAACGGGGATGATCACCTCCGCCGAGACCGGCCGGCCATCCTGAGTCGCCGGCTGGAACCTGACATGCGGCGCGAACCGGATCGACGCTTCGCCAAACCCCATGTCCGGCGGCGTCTCGCTGACCACCGAGCAGTTCGAGACCGCGGCCTTGGGGCTCACCGTGCATCGAACCTTGGCCTTTCCTTCGATGCCTTCGATCCCGGCCCTGCGCGGATAGCCCCGCAACATCTCGGCATAGGGCGGGGCGTCGAGAACGCGCGGCGGGGTCGTCGACGACGCTGCTGGCGGCTCCGCCTTGGCGGTGGGGAGCAATCCCGCCGCCCCCAGACCAATCATCGTCAGGACAAGACTCAAGCCCCGGCCAGTCATCAAATTTCCCTACTCTCCCGTGAAGACCTTCTTCAGTTCGTTCTTCATGATCTTGCCATTGGCGTTGCGCGGCAAGGTCTCGTGCCAAAACTCGATGCGGATCGGCACTTTGAAGGCGGCGATGCGGTCGGCGACGAAGGCGCGCAGCTCCTGCTCGGTCGCCTCAGCGCCCGGCTTGAGGGTCACTACCGCCCCTGGTTCCTCGCCCAGGGTCTTGTGCGGTATCCCGACCACAGCGGCGTCCATCACGGCGGGATGGTCGTAAAGGACGTTCTCGACCTCGATGCAGTAGATGTTCTCGCCGCCGCGGATCAGCATGTCCTTGGCCCGGTCGATGATGAACAGGAAGCCTTCCTCGTTCAGACGCGCCAGGTCGCCGGTCTTGACCCAGCCATCGACAAAGGTCTGGGCGGTGGCTTCGGGCTTGTTCCAGTAGAGCTTCACCACCTGCGGGCCCTTGCACCACAGCTCGCCGACCTCGCCGATCGGCAGCTCGCGGTCGCCCTCGATGGTCATGATCTTCAGGTCGGTGACCGGCACGGCCGGGCCGGCGCTGTCCGGATAGGCCTCGTAGTCCTCGGAACTGTTGGACGACGCCGTCGCCGAAGTCTCGGTCATGCCCCAGCCGTTGCCGGCCGAGGACTTGGGCCAGGCTTCCTTGATCCGCTTGACCAGTTCCGGGGCCGACGGCGCGCCGCCATAGGCCACCGCTTCGATCGAGGAGAGGTCGTATTTCTCACGGGCCGGATGTTCCAGCAGCTGCCAGGCGATGGTCGGCACGCCGCCCACTTGAGTGACCCGCTCGCGTTCGATCATCTGCATCGCCGCTTCCGGCTCCCAGCGGCGCATCATGCAGATCTTGGCCCCGCCGAAGAGCACGGGGTTGAGCACGGCGAAACAGCCGGTGGCATGAAAGAAGGGCACCGACAGCAGGGTCGAGCGCTGCGGCGCGGCCGGGTCGGGCGCGGGCGGCGTCTCGCCTCGGCGCAGAAAGGGCCGCTGGCCGGCGGACAGGGCCGCGCCGATGTTGGAGTTGACGTTGCGCTGGGTGGCCAGGGCGCCCTTGGGCTTCCCTGTGGTGCCCGAAGTGTAAAAGATGGTCGCGTCGTCGTCAGGGCCGATGGCGACCGTCGGCAGGGGCGCGTCGGGCAGGTCCTTCCACGAATTGGGCTCGCCGATCACCGATTCCAGTTTGCTGATGTAGGGATGCGCGACCTCGTCGACCTCGCGGCTGACATAGACCTTCTTCAGGTCGGGACAGTTGGGCAGATGCTCGGCCAGCCGCTCCAGCCGCTCGGCGTCGACGATCAGCACTTTGGAGCCGGAATCGGTCAGGCCGTATTCCAGTTCCGGCCCGGTCCACCAGGCATTCAGAGGCGTCAGAATCGCGCCCAGGCTCAGGCCCGCATAGAAGGCCACCGGCCATTCGGGCAGATTGCGCATGACCAGGGCGATCCGGTCGCCTTTTACGATTCCCTGGGCTGCCAGTTCGGCGGCGAAGGCGGCGACGGCGCGATGGAAGGCGTCAAAGCTGACCCGCTCGTTCTCGTGAACCAGGAAAATCTTGTCGCCGTGGGTGGCGCGGCCGTAGCTGACGACATCGCGCAGGGTCGGGGGAATGTTCTTCCAGACCCGGGTCTTGATTCCCCGGATCTCGATCTCGTCCATTTCGCAGGGCGTGCCGGGCGCGGTGATCGCCGCATAGGCATCCTTGATCGACATGGCGGGCCAGTTGTTCGGCGCCGTCGCAGCGTCGGTCATCGCAAATCTCCCAGGATCAATGTCTCGCTCGCGCTCTTGCCGGCGCGTCAGGTCGGTTCCGATAAGCACTTGGGGAGGGTGATGTAAACGGCGCCGGTCCGCCTTTGATGCGCGGACGGTATTAATCTCATACCAAGTGAGCGGCTTCCTGATGGGGCGATCCGGCCTATTTTCGCAACATGGAATTTCGATTGCACAATTGGTCCACCGCCCCCGTCGATGCGCAGAGCGCCTTGGAGCGGATCGGCAAGGACCTGGGCTATGTCCCGGCCCTGCTGGCGCAGATGGCCGAGAGCCCGCCGGTTCTTGAGGCCTACTCCACCCTGTCGGCCATTTTTCGCGGGTGCGGCCTGTCCCCTGCTGAACAGCAAATCGTACTGCTGGCCGTGTCGGTGGAGAATGACAGCCACTATTGCACGCCCGCTCACGCCATTCGGGCCAAGGCCGCCGAACTGGATGAGGCGACCGTCACGGCCGTCCGCCGCCGTAGGCCGCTTTCCGATCCGCGGCTGGAGGCCCTGAGACTTCTGACGGTGCAGATCGTCCGCGAGCGGGGCATGGTCAGTGACAGCCAATTGCAGGCGTTTGTAACCGCGGGCTTCGCGCCGGCGAACATCCTCGAAATCATTCTCGCCGTGGGGCTCAAGACCTTGTCCAACTATGTGGCCTTTGTCGCCAAGACCCCACTTGACCCCCCTCTCGCGGCCGAGGCCTTCGCGGCCGGCCGACCATGCGCCTGAAAGTGAGATACCCATGAAACGCCTGCTTCTCGCCCTGATCGCCGTACTTGGCGCCGGAGCCCTGCCCGCCGCCGCCTTCGCCGCCCAGGCCCCGATCTACACCGCTCCGTTCAGCAATCTGGCGGTTGGCGGCTATGACACCGTCTCCTTCTTCACCGGCAAGCCGACAAAGGGCGTCGCCGCATTCCAGACGACCTGGAAGGGGGCTACCTGGCAGTTCGCCAATGCGGCGGACCTGGTGAAATTCAAGGCCAATCCCGCGGCCTATGCGCCGCAATATGGCGGCTACTGCGCCTGGGCCGTCGCCGATGGTCACACCGCCAAGGGCGATCCGCAGTTCTGGAAGGTTGTCGGCGGCAAGCTCTATCTCAACTACGACGCCACTGTGCAGGCCAAGTGGGTCAAGGACATTC
This sequence comes from Caulobacterales bacterium, assembly GCA_038236615.1. GTDB lineage: Bacteria > Pseudomonadota > Alphaproteobacteria > Caulobacterales > Caulobacteraceae > Caulobacter. The sequence continues at coordinate 259,686 of JBBRZO010000001.1, read as the reverse complement.
CGGGCTTTATCAAGAAGGCCGACGCCAACTGGCCCACCGTGCTGAAATAGGTCCAACCATGAAACGCTATCTGAAATACGTCCCGGACCTGATGGCCATCTTCATGGCGATCATCTTCGTCGACAGCCTGTTCTTCAAATTCACCGACGATCCCAAGACCATCCAGATCTTCACCATCCGTCTGGACGGCTGGGCTTCGAGCCTGAACCTGCCCGGCCTATTCGGCCACACCGGGCTGTTCTCGCAATATGTCATCGGCAGCATCGAGCTGTTAGCTTCAGTTCTGCTGCTCGTCGGACTGATGCCGCGCTACAAGCACCTGCAGGCGGCCGGCGCCCTGGCCGGCCTGCTGGTGATGATGGGGGCGGTCAGCTTCCACCTGTTCACGCCGTTGGGCGTTGACCCCAACAACGACGGCGCGGGCCTGTTCATCGCCGCCTGCACCAATCTGGTGTTCGCGGCCCTGCTACTGGGTTTATTCCGCCGCGCCGCCTTCATGGAGTTCGTCGGCCGGGTGCTGGCGATCTTCAAGCCGAGCTAGAGCGCGATCGGTCTAGACCCGACTCCCCACCGTCCCCAGCCGGGCAAGCGCCGCCCGCAGCTTGGCGCGGGCGGCCTCGGCTTCGGCCAGGCGTTCGCGGTTTTCCTCGACCACCTCTTCCTTGGCCTTGGCCAGGAAGTCGGGATTGCCCAGCTTGCGGTTGGTGCGCTCGATATCGGCGTCGTGGGCGGCGATTTCCTTGGTCAGGCGGACCCGCTCGGCCGCGAGGTCGATGAAGTCGGCGATAGCCAGAGCCGCCGTCGCTTCCCCGGCGACGAAAGGGACAGATCCGGCGGGAGCCGTATCGGCCTCGGTGATGTCGCCCAGCCGCGCCAGCGACAGGATCAGGTCGCGGTGACAGTTCAGCCGCGCGCGGGTGGCGTCCCCGGCCCCGCTGACGCTCAGCGGAATCTTGGCGCCGCCCGGCACGTTCATCTCGGCCCGGATCGAGCGGATCTCGCTGATCAGGCCGATCAACCAGCCGATCTCGGCCTCGGCCTCTGCGTCGACCCAGCTTGCCGGAAGTTCCGGCCAGGCGGCGTTCATCAGGAAGCCATCGCGCGCGCCGGTCTGGGCCCAGAGCTCTTCAGTGACGAAGGGCATGACCGGGTGGAGCAACAGCTGGCATTGGTCCAGCACCCAGGCGGCCATGGCCTGGGTCTCGGCCTTTGCCGCCGCGTCGGCGCCATTGAGGATCGGCTTGGCCAACTCGACATACCAGTCGCAGAAAACGTTCCAGGTGAAGCGGTAGAGACTGTTGGCGGCATCGCCAAACGCCCCGGATTCCAGGGCGGCGGTGACCTCGGCGGTAGTCTTGGCCGTTTCACCGCGGATCCATCGGTTGATGGTCTGGGTCACGGCGGTGGGATCGAAACCTTCGACCCGCTCGCAGCCGTTCATCTGGCAGAAACGAGCGGCGTTCCACAGCTTGGTGCCAAAATTGCGATAACCTTCAATGCGCTGTTCGGCCAGCTTGATGTCCCGCGCCTGGCCCGACATGGCGGTCAGGGTAAAGCGCAGAGCGTCGCAACCGTATTTGTCGATCAGCTCCAGGGGGTCCATGACGTTGCCCTTGGACTTCGACATCTTGGCGCCCGAGGCGTCGCGGACCAGGGCGTTGATGATCACCCGCTGGAACGGAACCTGGCCGGTGAAGTGCAGCCCCATCATCATCATCCGGGCGACCCAGAAGAAGATGATGTCGAATCCGGTGACCAGGGTGTGGGTCGGGTAGAAGCGCTGCAGGTCCGGGGTCTTCTCCGGCCAGCCCAGAGTCGAGAAGGGCCACAGGCCGGACGAAAACCAGGTGTCCAGGACGTCCTCGTCCTGGGTCAGCGGTCGATCGTGGCCGTAGATGTCCAGGGCCTGGGCCTTGGCCTCCTCTTCCGTCTCGGCGACGAAGATGCGGCCGTCCGGACCATACCAGGCCGGAATGCGATGGCCCCACCAGAGCTGGCGCGAGATGCACCAGGGCTCGATGTTGCGCATCCATTCGAAGTAGGTCTTGTCCCAGCTCCTGGGTTCAAAGACCGTACGCCCGTCCTCGACCGCCTTGATGGCGGGCTGGGCCAGGGTCTTGGCGTCGACGTACCACTGGTCGGTCAGCCAGGGCTCGATGACCACGCCCGAACGGTCGCCGTGCGGGACCATATGGCGGGTCTTCTCGATACCGCGCAGCAGGCCCAGTTCCTCGAACGCCGCGACCACCTTCTTGCGGGCGACGAAGCGGTCCAGGCCGCGATACTCAGCCGGCGCGTTCTCGTTGATCCGCGCGAAGGCGTCCAAGATGTTGATGACCGGCAGGTTGTGGCGCTTGCCGACCTGGAAGTCGTTGAAATCGTGAGCCGGGGTGATCTTCACCGCGCCGGAGCCCTTCTCGGGATCGGCGTAGTCGTCGGCGATGATCGGGACCGGACGGCCCACAATCGGCAGGCGCACGCACTTGCCGATCAGGTGCTTGTAGCGCTCGTCCTTGGGGTGAACCGCGACGGCGGTATCGCCCAACATGGTCTCAGGCCTGGTGGTGGCGACAACGATCTCGCCGGAACCGTCTTCCAGGGGATAGGCGAAGTGCCAGTAGGCGCCCTCGACCTCCTTCTGTTCGACCTCGAGATCGGAGATGGCGGTCTGGAATTGCGGATCCCAGTTGACCAGCCGTTTGTCGCGATAGATCAGCCCCTGTTTGTGCAAGGTGACGAAGACCTTGCGGACAGCGGCCGACAGGCCCTCGTCCAGGGTGAAGCGCTCACGGCTCCAGTCGCAGGAAGCGCCCAAGCGCTTGAGCTGGTTGACGATGGTCCCGCCGCTCTCGGCCTTCCATTCCCAGACCTTGGCGACAAAGGCCTCGCGGCCCATGTCACGACGGCTGACATTGCCACTGGCGGCCAGTTGGCGCTCGACGACCATCTGGGTGGCGATGCCGGCGTGGTCGGTCCCTGGCAGCCACAGCGCCGCCTTGCCGCGCATGCGCTGGAAGCGGATCAGCACGTCCTGCAGGGTGTTGTTCAGCGCGTGGCCGATGTGCAGCGAGCCTGTGACGTTCGGCGGCGGGATTACGATGCTGAACGGCTGGGCGTTCGGATCGTCGGTCGGGGCGAAGGCGCCCGACTTTTCCCAGGCGGCGTAGAGGCGCGGCTCGGCGGTTTTCGGGTCGAAGGATTTTTCGAGCATGGTCTTTGAACACGTAAAAGCCGGCGGCGCTTTGGCAGCGCCGCCGGCGTCTCTATCAGGGGTGATACGGATCGCGAAGCGGCTGCGCAGGTCGCCCCGCGCTATGAACGCTTCAGCCTACTCGACCGCGAGTGATGCGTTCGACTTCCTCGGCCACCTTGGCCTCGACGATATGGGTCAGATTGTCGTCCAGCCACTGCTTGAGCAGCGGGCGGAGCAGCTCGCGAACGACGTCTTCCAGGGTGCGGCCGCTGGCCGGCATGGAAATGGCGGCGGAGAGCTGGCCGAACATCGAGGCCGAGGCCGCGGCCGTGGCGGCGCTGACCAGAGGCTCGTCGGCGGCCGGCGGCGAATAGGCGGGCTCGGGGTCCTGGCGCCAGTTGGCGACCGGCTCGGGCGCGGCGACCGGGGGCTCATAGACGTCGAGGTCGCCATGGGTCTCGACCGGCGCGACATAGGGGGCCGGCTCGTCGATGGCCTCGGTCAGCTCCAGGACATCGTCCTCTTCGGGAGCCACCGGGAAAGGCATGGGCGCCGGTTCCGGAGCGGGCGCGGCGGCGTCTGCGGCCGGCGCGTCGTCTTCCGAAATAATGCGGCGGATGGAGGCAAGGATTTCCTCCATCGTCGGTTCCTGGGCGGACTGGTCGGACATGGGCTCGCCGTGGTCTGGAGACGCGACGAATCCGCCGCAAATTCAACGTAGCGCGCCCGGACGCCTCTGCAAACACCTGCTGGGTGCGACAGAGCGCCGGACGCGTCGTCCATAGAGACCGGAAAGCCTTGCGCAGGGGTTACCGCGCAAGGTCAGCAGGCCGTTTGCCTATTTCGCGGTCGCCATCGGGGCATCAGCCGGCGCCGGGGCTATGGCCGGCGCCAGGATGCGGTCCGCGGCCAGGACCAGCGGGTCCCAGGGGGTAGCGCCCCAGGCATTGCCAACCTTCTTGGCGTTCTTGAGCGGATCGTAGCGTGGCACGTCCGGGGTCAGGTACTGGGACTCGAGCAAGCCCATGGCCTGCAGCAGCAGGGCGGCGGCGACGTATTCATCATGGCGGGCGCTGACCAGCGACAGCTCGGCGTTGCGCAGCTCCTGCTCAGCGTTCAGCACATCCAGCGTGGTTCGTAGGCCGACCTGGGCTTCCTGGCGCACGCCCTCGAAGGCGATGCGCGCGGCCTTAACCTGCTCTTCGTTGGAAATCAGCAACGCGCGCTGACCTTGCAGGCCGTTCCAGGACTGGGCGATGTTCTTGAGCACGTCGCGGCGCGCCACCTCGATGGCCAGGCGAGCGGCGGCGCTGCGCTGCTCGGCCTGACGGATCTGCGACGAGGTCAGGCCACCGGTGAACAGCGGCACGGTGGTGACGATCGAAGCCGAAGAAGCGCGATCGTAGCTCTCGAAGGGCGGGTTGTTGCCACTGGCGCTGTCGCTGAAGCCAAAGCTACCGCGCAAGGCGACGGTCGGGCGGGTGGCGGCCTTGGCCTGGACCACACGGGCGCGGGTGGCCTGCTCGGTATAGTCAGCGGCCAGGATCTGCGGGTTGGACTTCTCGGCGGCGTCGAAGGCCGCTTCGATCGTGGTCGGCAGCAGATTGTCCAGCGAGGGTTCCGCTTCCAGGTCGCCCGGATTCTGGCCAACCACGGCGGCGTAGGAGGCGCGGCTGATGGCCAGTTGCGCCTGAGCGGACGACAGACCGGCCTGGGCCGCGGCAAGGCGCGCCTGGGCCTGGGCGACGTCCGTGCGGGTGATTTCACCGACATCGAAGCGGGCCTGGGCTTCGTCAAGCTGGCGCTGCAGCACCGCGACGTTGTCCTGGGAAATCTTCAGCCGCTCCTGGTCGCGGCGCACGTCAACATAGGCCTGGATGACATTGAACAGGACGCCGGCTTCGACCGAACGCAGGTTCTGGCGGCCGGCCAGGATGTCGGACTGGGCCGCGTCGATGGCGGAGCTGACCCGCCCGCCGGTGTAGAGCGGCTGGGTCAGGCTCAGCGTGGCGCCGGAGGATGACCCCTCGACGCTGCGGACCTTTTTGGATGAGAAGATGCTCGTTTGGGTCAGGCTGCCATAATAGGTCTGCTGACGGGCATAGTCTGCGGTGATGCTGGCCGTTGGGCGAAGGCCGGTTCTGGCCTGAACGACATTCTCATCCAGTGCGCGCAGGTTGGCCCGCTGTTCCTGCAGGGTCGGGTTGGTCTGATAGGCCAGGGTCAGGGCGTCGAACAGGCTCTCCGCCGCCACGGGCGACGCCAAGGCGGCCATCAGGCCAGCACTGCAGACTGCGGCCAAAAGCTTGGCCCGACGGCTATTCGACATCGACTCTATCCCCTGGGGCGCACATCAGGCGCGCCGCCAACCTTTATATGATCGCCTGTAAGTGGGACCGCCAGTCCCGACCAGTTAAGCTTTTTTCACACGCCGAACATTGCTGCCGAATTTCAACACTCGCACCTTCAGAAGGCGAAACCGACAACCGGCTCGAAACCCTGGAGGTGCGGCGGCGACGAGTCAAACACCGCGCGGCCGCTGATTCCGTCGTCTGCGCGGACATAGACCATGGCCCGGCCCGCCGGTCCGGTCCGTTCAGCCACACCCAGGCGACCTCCGACCTTGAGCGCGGCGGTCCAGGATGTGGGAGCCTGTGTCACCGCGCCTTCCGAGACAATGATGTCGTAGCCGTCACCGGGAACGGCCGTCAGGTCGCCCTCGTCCAGGCGCTCGACAGTCAGGCCCATGCCTTCCAGCACCAGAGCCGCATAGGGGGCTGCGATGGCCAGGGCCCGCTCGCCGGTCTTGGGCCGCAGGTTCTGAAGCAGCTTCGATATGTCGCGCGGGCGCATCAGCCAGCGGCCGGGCGCATACTCGACCTCGGTGTCGGCATAGGCGGCAAAGGCCTTGGTCGCCGGCAGCAATGATTCGCGGGGCGCGGTGCGGATGACATCGGTCAGGGTCAGATCGGTGACATCAGCCGTGCGCACCTGGCTCTCGACCATGTTGGCCCGCGCGGCGGTGAAATCGGCGCTCATCGAAAGTCTCACACCCTCTGCAAGTGGCAGGCTTATAGGGCTGCCCTTAACGACAAGGCAATCGCCTGACCATAGACGTTGAACCGCGCGGCCGGCTCTGATAGCCATCCGCCCTCCCGACGGACCGCCACCGTCGGGAATGAGTGAGGCCCGGTGGCGGAGTGGTTACGCAGAGGACTGCAAATCCTTGCACCCCGGTTCGATTCCGGGCCGGGCCTCCAATCTTCCCTTACTCACCGTGCTTCGTTGGGTTCTGCCCGCAGTTGCGCAGGCGTGCGGCCATAGCGGGCGCCGAATCGGCGGTAGAAGGTCGACAGGTCCTGAAAGCCGCAGGCGAAGGCGATGTCGACCACGGTGCGGCGCGCTTCGGCCGGGTCGAGCAGCAGGGCGTAGGCGGCGTCCAGGCGAGCGGCGGACAGCAGGCTGCTGAAGGTCTCGCCCTCGGCGGCGAACAGCATCTGCAGATGGCGAGTCGAGACCCCCAACCGCCTGGCGGCCACGGCCACGCTGAGATCAGCCTCGCCGAAGCTGGAGGCAATCAGCGCCTTGGCCCGGTTGAGACGGACCAGGTTCACGGCCCGAACCTCATCAGTCGCTGCATCCTGGCCTGCCGCCAGCACCGCCCGCACCAGGGTCGCGAGATAGCCCGCCGTCGCGTTGGCCACTGTCTCATCGTCCAGACTGCGCTTCATCAGGCCGATCAGCAGGTCACGCAGCAGCTTTGCCGCCTCGCAGCGGTTGTTGAGCGGGCGCGCCGCCACCGCCTCCAGATCGATATCGCCCAGCAGCCGTCGCGGAATCAGAGCGTGGATCACATGGCCGCCATGCGGGGTGCGGCAGGCGTTGGGCGTGTCCAGGGCGAACAGGCTGATGGCTCCGGCCGGCAGATCCACCGTTCGGCCGAACTGGCTGGCCAGTGTGGGCCGGTTGCTGCGGTTGATGATCAGCATCACCCGGTCGTCGCCGTCGCGGGCGATCAGCGCGTCGGTCCGCACCACGTCGATCGAGGTAGCCATAGCCGCGCCGATCTGCAGATCACCCAGGACCTGCAGTTCGACCGCGCCGAAAAAATCATCGGTATTGGGCGTGCGCAGCTCGAACTGACCGCCTGTTGCGCCAAGCGCCTGGGTCCAGGCCTCCGCCAGAGCCTGGCCGGAAAGCCCGGGCGGCAGGTCGGTGGTCGCGAAACGCATTTTCACGGCGACAGCCCCCTCATCCGCCAGGGTGGATTTCACCGCCCGCCAAGCCCTGCGCTCAATGCAACGCCAGCGCCTGTTCCACGCTGTACCCGGAACAGGTCGAGTCGGTCACGCCAATCTCCCAGTCGGAGAAACGTAATCGCCAGGCCCCATTTGCCTCAGCCTCAGGCTGAGGGCGACCCTCTCGCGGCGGCCCCGACAGCTGGCGCGAGAGGTGTTGCGGGGCTAGCCGGCCTTCATGCGTCGTTAACCATGTTTGGCGCAGAAATTCCTCCGTCTTCACCTTTGCAGTTTCTTGAGGACACCCATCACCACCGACCACTAAAGCCCGGCTTCGCGCCGGGCTTTTTTTCACAAGCCATTTTCGCGGGCGAACGCGCTTGCGCCCAGGACGCGGCGCATCTATACCCCGCGTCCTTCAAGGCCGATGATCCTCGGTAGCTCAGTTGGTAGAGCAGGCGACTGTTAATCGCCGGGTCGCAGGTTCGAGTCCTGCCCGGGGAGCCATCCCCCCTTCAGAACGCCTTGAATTCCCCAGACAATAGACTGGCCCGGCGGCGGTCCGGCAAACCGCCCGCTCCGGTCTCCGTGGCGCCGGGCGTTGCGCGGCTGGCGCGCGTCTAGTCCCGGCCCTCCGGCGCTCCCAGCGGGAACATGTGGCGATAGGGCCGAGCCTCGTCGAGGGCCCTGGCGTAGCTGGGCCGGGCCAGCAGGCGGTCGCGGTAAGCCCACAGGTTCTTGAATTGGAGTGGGATCGCGTGGGTCCAGTCGGCGTAGAGCAGCGCCGGAGCCGCGGCGCAGTCGGCCAGGCTGAACTGGTCCGACGCGGCCCATTGCCGGCCTTCCAGATGCTTGTCGAGGAAGGCGTAGGCCTTTTCGGACTCGGACTTCCAGCGAGCGACGGCCTGGCCGTCATCCGGCTCGCGGCCGATGGCCAGGTAGACGACCCGTTGCTGGGGATAGTTGATGTAATTGTCGAAGAAGCGGTCCCACATCCGCACCTGCGCCGCCGCGGCCGGGTCGGCGGGGATCAGCCGGGGCGTATCGGGGTATCTGACCTCCAGATGCTCGATGATCCCAGTGGCGTCGAAGATCAGCCGGCCGTCATCGACCACGACCGGAAACTTGCCAATTGGCCAGAGGGCGGCGAACTCGCTGGCCACGGGCTCCGACCCGTCCAGCATCTTAGCCTCAAACGGCACGCCCTTCTCGTAGAAGGCGGTCTTGGCCTTCTGCACGTAGGAGGACAGCGGGTGGAGATACAACGAAAGGGTCATGGCCCGCTCCTAGCGGCTGAAGGTGACATGGGTCGCATGCTCCGAAGCGACGCTTGAAGCGACGCGATAGCCGAGCGCCGGCAGATCCAGGCCCGCGAACAGCGCCTCACCCTGGCCGAGCACGACGGGACTGGCGGCCAGATGCATCTCGTCGACGACGCCGACCTTGAGAAACTGCCGCACTGTCGAGACGCCCCCGTCGATCTTGATGTCCAGATCCCCCGCCGCCGCCCTGGCCTGTTCCAGCGCCGCCATCGGCCCATCGGTGACGAAGTGGAAGGTGGTGCCGCCTTCCATCACGAGGGGCGCGCGCGGATGGTGGGTCAGGACGAAGGTCGGGGTGTGATAGGGCGGGTTGTCGCCCCACCATCCCTTCCATTCATCGTCGGTCCAGTCGCCCCGGACCGGCCCGAACATGTTGCGGCCCATGATGTGAGCCCCGAACCCGTCCATGGCCGCCTGGGCGAAATCCTGGTCGATCCCATCGGCGCCGCCGCCCTCGCCGATCATGTCCTTGAAAAAGCGGGTGCCGAAGATCCACCCGTGAAGGTCCATGCCTCGCTCGCCGAGGGGATTTTCCAGGCTCTGTTCGGGCCCTGCCCCAAAGCCGTCGAGAGAAACGGAGAAACCGGCCACTCTGACCTTGGACATGACAATCTACACTGCTTGCGAAATGCAACTAGTTTGATCTAACAGGGCGGCCTTGGGCTGGCAAGCGGTCAGCCACCACCGATCTTGTCGATAAGAACGACCTCACTGTCCGGCCGCAGGCTCACGCCCCACGCATTGCGGTGGATTTCTCCGTCGATGGCGATGGCTACCCGCCGCTCGATCAGATCGCCCAGGCCCGGAAACTTCTCGTCCAGAGCCAGAATCAGCCGGCGCACGGTGTCGGCCGCGATCTCGAACCGGTTTTCCCCGCCCGTGAAGGCCAGGACATCGGACGAAACCGCGACCACCACCGGCATAGCTAGCCTTGATGGTCGAGCGCAGCTCGCACCTTGGGCGGCGACAGCGGCAGATGGGCCATGCGGAAGCCCAGCGCCCCGCGCACGGCGTTGGCGATGGTGGCCAGCGGCGGCACGATCGGCACCTCCCCTACCCCCTTGGCCCCGAACGGGTGGCGGGGGTTAGGCACCTCGACCATCACCGCCTCGATCATCGGCAGGTCGCTGGCCACCGGCATGCGGTAGTCCAGGAAGCCGCTGTTCTGCATACGGCCATCGTCGCCGAAGACGTATTCCTCGTTCAGCGCCCAGCCGATGCCCTGGGCTGCGCCGCCCTGGATTTGGCCCTCGACATAGGCCGGGTGGATGGCCTTGCCGACGTCCTGCACCGCCGTGTAGCGGGTGATGGCGATATGGCCGGTCTCGCGGTCGACGGCGACGTCGCAGATGTGGACGCCGAAGCCGGGGCCGGCGCCCTGGGCATTCAGCGACACCTCGGCGCTGATCGGGCCGCCGGTCTTGGCGGCGTTGGCGGCCAGTTCGGCGAGGCTGAGAGCCTTCACGTCCTTGGCGGGGTCGAGGCAGACCGCCTGGCCGCTTTCCCAGGCGACGTTCTCGACGCCGGTCTCCCAGGTCATAGCGGCGCGGGCCTTGAGGCTCTCGACGACCTTCTGGGCGGCCTGGGTCACGGCCATGCCAGTGGCGAAGGTAGTGCGGCTGCCGCCGGTGAGCATCGAGAAACCGATCGAGGCGGTGTCGGCCACGATGGGCCGCACCCGGTCAGCCCCGACGCCCAGCACCTCGGCGGCCATCATGGCCATCGAGGCGCGCGAGCCGCCAATGTCCGGGCTGCCGGTCACCACCACGGCGCTGCCGTCCTCGTTGAGGTGCAGGGCCGCGGTCGACTCGCCGCCGACGTTGAACCAGAAGCCCGCCGCCACGCCCCGGCCTTCGCCGGGCGCCAGGGGCGCGCTGTAGTGCGGGTGTTCGCGGGCGGCCTGCAGGGTTTCCTGGAAGCCGATGTTGCGGAAGGTCGGGCCATAGCTGGCCTTCATGCCGTCGCGCACGCCGTTGAGTTCGCGGATGGCGATGGGGTCGATCTTCAGTTCGCGGGCCACCTCGTCCAGGACGCCCTCGACCGCGAAGGCGACCATCGGGGCGCCGGGCGCGCGGTAGGCTGCGACCTTGGGGGTGTTGGTGACCACATCCCAGCCGACGATGGAGAAATTCTCCAGGTCGTAGCAGGCCAGGGCGGTCATCACCGCCGCGCCCGCCGGCGAGCCCGGGAAGGCGCCGGCCTGGTATTTCAGCTCGACGTCGGCGGCAGTGATTTTACCGTCCCGGGTCGCGCCCATCTTCACCCGGATAGAGGTCCCGGAAGTGGGGCCGGTGGCGCGGAACACCTCGTCGCGGCTCATCACCAGCTTGACCGGCGCGCCGGAAATCCGTGACAGCGCCAGGGCGACTGGCTCGAGGTAGACCGTGGTCTTGCCGCCGAACCCGCCGCCGATCTCGGCGGGAATAACCCGCACGTCGGCCACTTCCAGCCCCAGCAGCTTGGCGCAGTAGGTGCGGACCATGAACTGGCCCTGGCTCGACGACCAGACGACCGACTGGCCGTCCTCGGTCATGGTGGCCACACAGGCGTGCGGCTCCAGATAGCCCTGGTGGACGGCCTGGGTGGTGAAGGTCTGCTCGATGGTCACCTCGGCGGCGGCGAAGCCGGCCTCCAGGTCGCCGCGGGCAGAGGTGAAGCGCTTGGCGATGTTCGAGGGCTTAGTGGGCGCTGGCTTGACGCCCTGGGTGATCATCCCCTCGTGCAGCAGCGGCGCGCCCGGGGCCATGGCCTCGACCACGTCGGTGACGTGGGGCAGCACCTCGTAGACAACCTCGATCAGGTCCAGCGCCTGGGCGGCGACCGAGGCCGAGATGGCGGCGACGGCGGCCACCGCATGGCCGTCGTACAGCACCTTGTGGCGGGCCATGACGTTCAGCGACAGGTCGCGGATGTCGGCGGCGCTCTCGCCCGCCTCATATTCCTCGGAGTCGAGGTCGGGGAAGTCGGCGGCGGTGACCACGGCCTTCACCCCGGCCAGGGCCTTGGCCTTGGAGGTGTCGATGGAGACGATCCGGGCGTGCGGGTGGGGGCTGCGCAGGATGCGGCCGGTCAGCATGCCCGGCAGGCGGTAGTCCGCCCCGAAGGCCGCGCGGCCGGTGACCTTGTCCACGCCGTCCGGACGAACCGGACGGGTGCCGACGACCTTGAGGTCGGGTTTATCGATGACATCGCTCATGTCAGGCGCTCACAGTCTTCGAAGGGGCTTGGCGAAGTTCGGCGGCCGCATCCATCACCGCCCGGATGACCTTGTCGTAGCCGGTGCAGCGGCACAGGTTGCCGGCCAGCCAGAAGCGGGTCTCGGTTTCGGTGGGGTCGGGATTCTGGTCCAGCAGGGCCTTGGCGGCGATCAGCAGGCCCGGCGTACAGAAGCCGCACTGCAGGGCCGCATGTTCCAGGAACTTGCGCTGCAGCGGGTGCAGGCCGTCGCGGGCCATGCCTTCGATGGTCTCGATGCGCCGGCCTTCGGCCTCGGGGGCCAGCATCAGGCAGGAACAGACCAGCCGGTCATCGACCAGGATGCTGCAGGCGCCGCAGTCGCCCGAGCCGCAGCCTTCCTTGGCCCCGGTCAGGCCCAGGTCGTCGCGCAGGGCGTCCAGCAGGCTGGACCCCGGCTCGGCCAGGAATTCGACGGGGTCGCCGTTCACCCGGGCGCGGATGTGGACCTTGCTCATGACCGCTTCTCCGCGCGCTTCCAGGCGATGGCCACCGTCCGGCGGGCCAGCACGCCGGCGATGCGGGTGCGGTATTCCACCGTCCCGCGTTTGTCGTTGATCGGTCGGCAGACGATCTGAGCGGCCGAGTCCAGCCGCTCCAGCGCCGCCTCATCCAGCTTGAAGCCGACCAGGGCCGCAGGCGCGCCGGCGACGATGACGGCGGTCGGCGCTACGGCTCCCAATACCACCCGCGCGTCGATACAGACCCCGGCGTCGTCGAGCACAATATCCGCCCCGACGCCGGCCACGGCGATGTCCATCTCAGTGCGCGGGATGGCCCGCAGATAGGCGTCGGCGGCGCGCGCGGGTCTGGGCGGCAGGCGGAATTCCAACACGAACTCGCCCGGCGCCAACGAGGTCTTGCCGACCCCGGTCACGACGGCCTGCACCGGAACCTCGCGCCGGCCATCGGGTCCGACCACGATACAGGTCGCCCGCGCCGCGATCAGCGCCGGCACGCTGTCGGCGGCGGGCGAGGCGTTGCAGAGGTTGCCGGCCAGGGTGGCGCGGTTCTGGATCTGGGTGGAGCCGATCAGGTTCGCCCCCTCGACCACGCCAGGCCAGGCGGCGCAGAGGCCGGCATGCTCGCCCATCACCGCTGCCGGGGTCGCCGCCCCGATCACCCAGCCGCCGTTCTCCTGGCGGATGCCCTGGGCGCCGGCGACGTTCTTGAGATCGACGATGGCGCCGGGCGCCAGGCGGCCGGCCCGCAGTTGAACCAGGAGGTCGGTGCCTCCGCTCATGGCCCTGCCGCCGCCGGCGAGAGCCTTGACGGCGTCCTCGACATTGCCGGGCGCGAAATATTGCAGCTGACTCACGGTCTCTCCCTGCGTTGGTCGCCTATCGTGGCGCCTGGAACCGCGCTTGTCGCCTGCCTCTCGGCGATCGGCGCGCGCTTTCCATTGCAGTTGGGCGTGAAGTCTCGCCGGCGCCAGCCCCACGCCGGGCAAAAGCCGCGGTCAGGCGCCGCCGTCAGCGCGTCCGGTCGCCCGGTCGGCCAGGAGCAACGGCAGGATCAGGAACTCGGCCAGCAGGCCGACAACGCCCAGCCCCATCGCAACGACAATGGCCCGCTCGCCCAGCTCGAAGATATCCCGGCGCACTGGACTAAGGCCGGACAGGACCATCCACATCCAGATGCCAATGATCGCCACCGGCGGGCCGATCAGCAGAATGACGGACAACACCCTCAGCAGCACGAGCGCGGGTCTGGGCTTTTCTCTGGCGGTGCGGATCATTGGCGATCTCCCGGGCCAGTGGGGCGCCCCGCCCTTATGGGGGGAGAACGAGGCGCCCTGGCCGTCCGCGGTTGCTAAGTGGACGGTGTGCCGGTCGAAGGGATCGGCGAGGGCAGGATGGAATCTTGGGCGGCTCGCGCCTTGATGCAGATCAAGACCTCGCGCCTTAGAACGCTGCGCCGGATTACTACCCAGATTGAGGTGTTGGTTGCGCAGGATCCCGGACATAGAAAGAGCGCCTGACCGTGGCCAGGCGCTCTCTGCGGATTTGCCAGGTTGGGGGTCCGCCCCGGCGGGCCACAATTAAAGCAGCGGCTTTATCCAGCATTTTTTCTTTAGCTGACTCGCCTCGCCTATGCCTGCGTTTATTTATCCAGATACAGGTTTCAGGCGATTTGTCGCAGGCGCGGCTCTTTGACAGCGGTCACCAGCACTACCAGAGCGATTAGCTGCAAGGCGATCGATAGGCTGAACACTGGTCCATAGCCGGCCCAGTCCGCGATCAACCCGCCGGCCAGCGGTCCCAGGAAGGACATCAGGCCCTCGACCATGGCTGATATGCCCAGCCGCATGGCGACGTCCTGCTTGGCGCCGAACTCCAGCACCATGGTGCTGCTCGACATGTTGTAGCCCGACTGCGCCGCCCCCAGCCCGAAGAAGGCCACGGCCAGGAACAGCGTGTCGTGGGACAGCATCAGGACGACGGTCGAGCCTATGAACAGCACCAGCGACAGCACGAAGCTGGAGCGGAATCCGCCCCGGTCGCCCAGATAACCCCAGACCAGGTTGGATACGGTGTCGGCCCCCAGATAGGCCAGGCTGAGCAGGCCGATCTGGCCGCCGGTCAGGGTCGCCACCTTGCCGGCATGCAGGATGTAGAAGGGGGCGGCGACCCGGGAGGCCATGGCGAAAAGCTGGGCGATCAGGAAGTTACGGTAGTCGCGGTCGCCGGCCACCAGGGCTGGGAAGTCCTTCATCCGATCGCGGAAGCGGCTCTGCTGTGGCAGGTGCGGCGAGACCGGTTCGCGGATCAGCACCTGCAGCACTGTCAGGCCCGCTGTGGTCAGCAGGAACGCGATCATGAAGGTGGTGGCGTAGCCGTTACCCAGGATGTTCTTCTCGATCAGGTAGCGGCCGGCCAGATAGGCCAGCAGGGCGGCGATGGCCCCGCCCGTCATATTGCGCCAGGCCTGCAGCCGGCCCCGCCGGGCGATCGGGATGACCTTGGCCATCAGCAGTTGGAACACCACCCGCTGCGAGCCGCTGAAGATGCCCATCAGGAACAGCATGACGATCAGGGTGATCAGCAGCGGCTGGCCGCGCATCAGCCACCCGCTGATCGCCATGGCCAGCAGCGGCAGGCGCATCAGCGTGCCCAGCACCACGGCGGTCGGCATGAGCTTGTCCCGGTGCTCGACATGGGCCGCGCCCACCACCGGCGAGATCACCCCGCCCAGCTGCTGAAGCGCCATGCCCAGCCCGACCACGGCATTGGCATTGGGGAGACCGGCGGCCAGAGAGTGCAGATAGGCCGGTACGATGGTGGGGGCGTTGACCAGCCGAAAGCCGGTCATGCCCAGCATGCCGTGCACATAGTTGGCGGCGTAGTTGCGCCGCAGGTTGTCGGCGACGAATTTGTCGAACTCCTCCACCGGCGTCAGGTCGGCCGTCTTCAAGTCGGCCGTCTGGGGACTCGGCGGATTCTCGCTCATGGCCTCCCGCATACACCGCTCAAGTTGGCAGGCGGAGTCAGAAACCCTCAAACCCAGCCTACGCCGTCTACTGAGGGAAGCGGGGGGGATTACCTGCCGAGTAATCGCTTTGCCGCCCGCGAGCGGCTCTCCTGGCTCCACCGAAAAGGAGCTACATCATGCACCGCCGAGACATCCTGACCCTGACGGCCGCCGGCGCGGCGCTGACCGCCCTCCCCGCCCCTACTTCCGCCAAGGGGGCAGCGCCCCGCGCCAAAGCGCCGGAGCTTTTCGTCCGCGACTGGGGTGAGGGCCGACCGGTGGTCTTTCTCGCAGGCTGGACCCTGACCTCGGACACCTGGGGCTATGTCATGCAGCCGCTGGCCCGCCAGGGTTTCCGCACCATCGCCTACGACCGTCGCGGCCATGGCGCCTCGGCCGATCCAGGGCGCGGCTATGACTTCGACGCCCTGGCCGATGACTTGAAGAGCGTGCTGGACCGGCTGGACCTACGGGAAGTGACCCTGGTCGCCCACTCGATGGGCGGCGGCGAGGCGCTGCGCTACTTCGCCCGCCATGGCGCGGGGCCGGTGTCGCGGCTGGTGCTGGTCGCCCCGGCCACGCCCTGCATTATCCGCAAAGCAGACAACCCGATGGGCGTGCCGGCCGAGATGCTGGACGCGAACCGTGCGGCCATGGCCCATGATTTCCCGGCCTGGATGGACGCCAACGCCGCGCCGTTCTTCACGCCTGACACGTCCGAAGGGACGAAGACCTGGGTCAAGACTCAGATGCACCGCACCTCGCTCCAGGCCCTGGTTGAATGCAACCGCGCGCTCTGCGAAGCCGACTTCCGCCCGGACCTGGCCAAGGTCGACGTGCCAACGCTGGTCCTGCACGGCGACAAGGACGCCTCAGCCCCGCTCGACTTCACCGGCCGGCGCACGGCGGCGGGAATCAAGGGCGCCAAGCTGGTCGTCTACGAAGGCGCGCCGCACGGCCTTTTCGTCAGCCACGCCGTGCGTCTGGCTCAGGATATCGGCGAGTTTGCCAAGGCCTAGCGGGTTACCGTCGGCCGCTTCATCGGCGCCAGGATCGCCAGCAGGCGGTTTTGGGCAGCGAAGGCGACGCCTTCCTTGTCCATGGCGGCCTGCAGGTCCTCGACCAGGAAGTTGAACTCGGCGGTCGAGACGCCCAGGTCCTTGTGCACACTGGTCATGTCGCGGCCGGTGTAGTCGCAGCCGCCGTTCATCAGGTAGCAGAACTGCTCCTTCAACGTCCGGCGCAGGCGGACCATGTCGTGGCCTTTGAACACCTCGGCGATCCGGGGGTCTGTGGTGATGCGGTCGACGAAGTCATCCACGACCCGATCGACGCCGGCCTTGCCGTGAAAGGTCTTCAGCAGGTCGGTCCCCTGCACGGGGCTCGCCCCGGCGTTGGCGTTGGCTTGAGTGTAGGGATCGACCGGCTTTTCCTCCTGAGCAAGGGCCAGCGACGGCCCGAAGGTCAGGGCCAGGACGGCGAGAAGCGCGCGCTGCATGATCAGAACCCCGCCTGGAGTGACAGATAGAGGCCGTGCTGGCCGTTGAAGGTGGCGATCTCGCCAAGGTCCGCATAGCCGACTGTCACCGAGACGTTCTTGTTGATGGCGTAGGCGGCGTAGAGGTCGAACCAGTCGTCCTCCTTCAGGCCGTTCAGGTTGTCGGGCTTGGAGCGATACTCAGCCCCGACCAGCAGTCGCTTGGAGAGCAGGTAGCCGACCGAGCCCTCGAACTGGGCGCTGTAGCCGTCGTCCTTGTTGCCGCCGAACCCGAGCAGGCCTGTCTGATTGGCCTTGGTCATCCGCACCGTGCCGTTGAGCAGCAGGCTCTTGTCCAGCAACACCTTGGTGGCGGCGACATAGTAGTCAGTGCCGCTGTCGTCCTGACCGCCGATGGCGGCGATGATCGCGCCCTGGTCGGCCCGCTTGTACTGCAGGCCCACCGAAATCTGCGGCAGCATCCTGTCCTGGTCGTAAAGGGCGTCGCCAATGACCCGGACCTTGGCGCCGTAGACGTCCTGGCCGAACGTGAAGCCCTTGCCCAGGCCCAGCAGCGCGCCGGTATCGCCCGTGTCGAACTCCTGGCGCGTATAGCTCAGCTCGAACCGGTCATGAAAGCCGATGGAACCGCCATAGGCGCGGAACTCATAGTCTGGCGTCTTCACATAGGTGGCGTGAACATTGGCTCCGACGCCCTCGGGCGTCTCATATCCGGTGATGGTGGCCCAGGTAGCCAGGCCGCCGCCACCCGACCCTTCGATCGTCGTCACACCGCCGGTCAGCAGCAGCTTGCCGCCGTTGACCATTTCCCCGGCCCGCGATGGGTGGGCGGCCAGCAGGCTGACCCCCAGAGCCAGGGCCGTCCCCAGAAGCTTCGACATCTCACGCCCCGTTCAACATTCTGCAGGCCGGTCCGCAGCCCATCTACCCGATTTGGGGAACCGTGAGTTTCAGGAAGGTTAACGCGAATGCTGTTCAGATCAGAGTTGAGCCGCGCTCGAATCTATTCAAAAAAATGAGCGTTTTACATGGACGAATACGGCGCATTCGACCAATAAAGGCGCGATCCTGCGCGCCGTAACACTGTCTGCTGAGGTTTACCCTCAATTCACGCCAACCCGATATGGGTAGGCAATGCGCCTTGTTCTCGCTGCCGCCGTCGCCACGCTGTGCTTCTCCGCCCAGGCCAACGCCGCCGATCTGACGGTGCGCCTCAAGAACGCCGCGGGGCAGCCGATCGCCGATGCGGTCATCATGGTCAAGCCGGCCGCGGGCCTACCGCCCGGCCCCATCAAGTTCGACTGGCCGCTGCGCCTGTCACAGCAGAACATCGCCTTCCACCCGTTCGTGCTGATCGCGCCGGTGAACGCGACCGTGGCCTTCCCCAACCTCGATAAGGTTCGCCACCATGTCTATTCGTTCTCGCCGACCAAGAAGTTCGAGCTGAAGCTCTACGGCAACGACGAGACGCGCACTGTCACCTTCGACAAGGTCGGGGTGGTAGCGGTCGGCTGTAACATTCACGACCAGATGATCGCCTTCATCCGCGTGGTCGATACGCCCTACGCGGCCAAGACCGACGCCAATGGGGTGGCGGTGATCCACGGATTGCCGGCCGGCGCCGCCACCGCCACCATCTGGCAGCCCTATCTGCGCGCGCCCAAGAACGAGATGGTCAAGCCGATCACCGTGACCGGCGCTGGCGCGGCCCTGAACCTCACCGTTGAAATCCGGCCGCCGGCGGCCGCGCCCATGAAGATGTAGGCGGCTCATGTTCACCCGCCTGCGCACCAAGCTGACCGTCCTCTATGCCGGCCTCTTCGGCCTGGCCCTGCTGCTGATCGCCAGCGCCGTCTATCTGGCCATCGCCTCCAACGCCGAGCGCCAGGTGCGCGGCGAACTGCAGGCCAGCGGCACGGTGTTCGACCGGGTCTGGGCGCTGCGCAGCCAGCAACTGCGCGACAACGCCGACCTGATCTCCAAGGACTTTGGCTTCCGCGCCGCCGTCGCCACCCATGACGCCGCCACCGTCGGCTCGGCCCTGGACAACCTCAAGGGCCGGCTGGGCCTGGAAACCGCCTTCCTGGTCGACATGGACGGCAACGTCACCGGCCTGGACGCCACCCGGCTCGACGCCGGCGTCGATACCTTGTGGAGCGCCCTGGACAGCCAGGACGGCGCCTCGGGCGTGCTGATGATCGGCGGCCAGCCCTATCAGGCCATCTCCGCCCCGGTCATGGCGCCGACCCTCACTGGCTGGGTAGTGTTCGCCACCAAGCTCGACGCAGCTCAGATGCGCTCGCTTGAGCGGCTCTCAGCCATTCCGTTGACCGCCCAGGTGCTGATCCGCCAACCCGACGGACACTGGTCCGCCGGCCGCGATACCGCCCGTATTGATGCCTTCGTCAGTCGGGAAGTGACCCGGCGGGGCAATAGCCCGGCTGAACTGGATCTGAGCGGGGGTCAGGCCCTGGCCCTCGCCAAACCGCTTGCGTCGCTCGGAGGCAGTTCGCCGGCCGTGCTGCTGCTGCAATACCCGCTCGCCACCGCCATGGCCCCGTATCGCCCCATGTTGCTCACCATCGGCGCCGTCGGCCTGCTGGGCATTCTGCTGCTGATCGCCGGCAGCTGGATGCTGGCCCGCAGCCTGACCCGCCCGATTACCGCCCTGGACGAGGCCGTCCACCGCCTGCAACGCGGCGAGGAAGCCGACGTCGCCGTCGAAACCCGCGACGAGATCGGCCGACTGGCGGGCAGCTTCAACAACATGGCCGCCGAGATCCGCGAGCGCGAGCGCCACATTACCCACCTCGCACTGCATGACAGCGAGACGGGCCTGCCCAACCGTGTGGCGTTGGACCGTGGGCTGGAGGCTCTGCTGGCGCGCAGCAACCGCATTGTTGTCATCGCCGCCCTGGGCATCGACCGCTACCAGATGGTGCGCGGCGCCATCGGCTATGAGATGGCCGCCCGGCTGGTGACCGAGATCGGAAATCGCGTGCTGCGACAGCACCCCGACCGGCCGGTTGGCCGACTGTCGTCCGGCACGCTTGGCCTGGCCTTCGAGACCGGCTCTCTGGAGGACGCCCGCGCCTTCGCCGTCGCCTTGATCGGCGACCTCGAGCATCCCGTGACCCTGGACGGCGCCACCGTCGACGTCACCCTGACCATCGGCCTGGCCGCTCATCAGGCCGGCGGAACACCAGCCGTCGACCGCGCCAGCATCGCCGTCGATCAGGCCCGCGCCGCTCACCAGAAGATCGGCCTGTTCGACGCCGCCGCCTACGGCGACCCGGCCAGCAACCTCTCGCTGACCAGCGAGATGATGAGCGGCCTGAAGGACGGCCAGCTCTTCCTCAACCACCAGCCCAAGTTCGACCTGCGTAGCCGCAAGGTCAGCGGTGTCGAGGTGCTGGCCCGCTGGCGGCACCCCGAGCGGGGCATGATCGGCCCTGACCTCTTTATCGGCATGGCCGAGGAGACCGGTCACATTCGCCCGCTGACCGAATGGGCGCTCACCCGGGCCATTGCCGAGCAGGCCCGCCTGCGCGAGGCCGGCCATCCCGTGAAAGTATCGGTCAATCTGTCGGGCAGGCTGATGAGCGATGTCGACCTGGCCAAGGCCCTAATTTCCCAGATCCTCGACGAAAAGGCCGACATCTGTTTCGAGATCACCGAGACGGCGGTGATGGACAACCCGCAGGTGGCGCTGGGCATCATCGACGCCTTCGCGGCCAACGGCATCGGCGTGTCGATCGACGACTACGGCTCAGGCGTCTCGTCACTGGCCTACCTCAAGCAGATCAAGGCCGACGAGCTGAAGATCGACAAGGCCTTCGTCTCGACCATGGCCGACAGCCGTCGCGACGCCTTGCTGGTCAAATCCACCATCGACCTGGCCCACAGCCTGGGCCTCAAGGTCACCGCCGAAGGTATCGAGACTCCCGAGGTTCTGGCCATGCTGACCGGCATGGGCTGCGACCTGGCCCAGGGGTATTTGATCGCCCGGCCGATGCCGGTGGCCGACCTGATCGGCTTCCTGGACAACGAGGCCAAGGTCGAACCGGCCGCCAAGCCCAGCCGCAAGCGGGCGTAGCCGCCACCCACCGGGGACTGGCTCGCCCTCCGGGCGTGCCTGTCCCCATCGCCGATCCACGACGGCTCAACCGCCCAGCCCACTGGGAGGGGACAGGCACGCCCGGAGGGCGAGCCAGTCCCCAGCGGCGGGTGGCTCTAGTCCACCGCCACCGTGTAGTTCAGAGCCAGCCGTCCCCCGTCCGGATAGATGGTCTGCCCGGTCATGTAGCTGGCGTCGTCGCTGGCCAGGAACACCGCCACCCGACCGATCTCGTCGGGCTCGCCGAAGCGCTTGAGCGGGGTGCGGGAGAGGATGCGGGTCTTGGCGCCGTCGTCCTGCATGACCCCCTTGAGGATGTCGGTGGCGATGGTGCCCGGCCCGATGGCGTTGACCCGGATGCCGTGCTCGGCAAGGCCCAGGGCCATGGTCTTGGTCAGCTGGTTGATCGCGCCCTTGCTGGTCACGTAGGGGACCTGGTTGGGGATGGCGAGCACGGCGTTGATCGAACTCATATTGATGATCGCGCCCTTGATCCCGCCCGCCACCATCGCCTTGGCCACGGCCTGACCGATCACAAAGACTGCCCGCAGATTCACGGCAAGCACGCGGTCGAAATCCTCCAGCGTCGTGGTCAGGATGTCGCCCGGCGCCAGGATGCCGGCGTTGTTGACCAGGATGTCGAGCGGCCCGATCGCCTCGGCGGCGGCGTCGACCATGGCCAGGGCCAGGGCCGCGTCGGAGATATCGCAGGCCAGGCCCACGGCTTTGCGGCCGGTCTCGGCGGCGATGGCCTGGGCGGCGGCCTGGACCCCGGCCGCGTCGATGTCAGCCAGCACAACGTCGGCGCCTTCGCGGGCGAAGGTCTTCGCGCAGGCGAGACCAATGCCGTGGGCGGCGCCGGTGACCAGCGCCTTGCGGCCCTCAAGTCGCATTACCAGGCCCCGACGTTGGGCATTGAGGACCAGGGCTCGGCGGGGGCCAGGTTGGGGCCCTTCTGCAGCAGCTCGATGGAGATGTTGTCGGGCGAGCGGACGAAGGCCATGTGGCCATCGCGCGGCGGACGATTGATGGTCACGCCGCCGTCCAGCAGCCGCTGGCAGGTCGCGTAGATGTCGTCCACCGCATAGGCCAGGTGGCCGAAGTTGCGACCGCCCTGATAGTCCTCGGTGTCCCAGTTATAGGTCAGCTCGACGGTCGGAGCGCGCTTCTGCTTTGCCGCCTCAACGTCGTCGGGCGCGGCCAGGAAGACCAGGGTGAACCGACCGCCGGCATTGTCGAACCGGCTGACCTCGGCCAGGCCCAGCTTGTTGCAATAGAAGTCCAGCGAGGCGTCCAGGTCGCGCACCCGGACCATGGTGTGGAGATACTGCATGGGATCGGCCTCCTTGGGATTGTGCAGACGCCATACACGCAAATCCTGGGATTGGGCTATGCTCCCGGCATGCTCAGGCGGCTGACCCTTGGCGACATGGATGCGGTGGCGGTCATTCACCGGACCGCCTTCGATGACCGTCTGCCATGGCTGACCGGTCTGCACACCCAAGAGGAAGACCGCGAGTATTTCCGGAGTCGGGTGTTCGAGAGCTGCGCGGTCTGGGGCACCATGCGAAACGGGCGTTTGGCCGGCTTCATCGCCTTCCGCGAAAGCTGGATCGACCAGCTCTATGTCCTGCCGGACGCCCAGGGCCTGGGTCTGGGCCGCATGCTGCTGAACAAGGCCAAGGCCGAGCACCCGATCCTCAAGCTGTGGACCTTCCAGGCCAACAGTCGCGCCCGGGCCTTCTACGAGGCGGCTGGGTTCGTCGCCATTGACGAGACCGACGGCGACAACGAGGAAGAAGAGCCCGACGTCCTCTATCGCTGGGAACGGCCTTAGGTGACAGCGGTGCGGACGCTGTAGGCCGGGTCTTCGTAGAGCTTTCCAGCGACCACCTCGCCCAGCATCCGGGCGCCTTCCTCGACCTGAGCGAACGACAGGAACAACGGCGAGAAGCCGAAACGGCAGATGTCCGGCGCCCGGAAGTCGCCGATGACCCCGCGCGCGATCAGCGCCTGGACGATGGCGTAGGCCTGCGGATGGTGGAACGACACCTGCCCGCCCCGCTCAGCGGCGGCGCGGGGGCTGGCCAGGGTCAGGGCGCCGGCGGCCGGTCCCGCCTCGACTGTAGCGATGAAGAGATCACCCAACGCCCGGGCCTTGGCGGCAAGCCGCTCCGGGCCCGCCCGCAGGGCCAGGGAGACGCCGGCTTCCAGGGCGGTAAGGCTGAGGATGGGCGGGGTGCCGCAGGCGAAGCGGCGGATACCCTCGGCGGGGGCGTAACCGTCCTCGAAGGCGAAGGGCTGGGCATGGCCCATCCAGCCGCCCAGAGGCGAGACCAGGCTGTCCTGATGGCGTTTGGCGACGAACAGGAAAGCCGGCGCGCCCGGGCCGCCGCTCAGGTATTTGTAGCCGCAGCCGACCGCAAGATCGACGTTACAGGCATTGAGCTGGACCGGCAGCACCCCGCCGCTGTGGCTGAGATCCCAGAGCACCAGCGCCCCCGCGGCCTGGGCCTTGGCGGTCAGGCCGGCCATGTCGCGCACCCGACCCGACTTGTAGTGGACATGACCCAGCAGCAGCACAGCGGTGTCGGGGCCAATGGCCGCCTCGAGGTCTTCCGGGTCACGCAGTTCCAGCCGCCGGCCGCCGCCCAAGGTGCGGACGGCGCCCTCGGCCATGTAGAGGTCGGTCGGGAAATCGCCCGGCTCGCTGAGGATGACCTGGCGTTCAGGCCGCGCCTGCATGGCGGCGACCAACAGCTTGAAAAGATTGACCGAGGTGGAGTCGGCGACGATCACCTCGCCGGGTCCTGCCCCGATCAGCTCGGCAAGCCGGTCGCCCAGCCGTGTGGGCGAGTCGATCCATCCGGCCGTGTTCCAGCTGCGAACCAGCCCGTGTCCCCAGGCGTCCTGTGCGGCCTCATTGAGATCTTCAATGGCGGCCAGCGGCGGCGGCCCCAGGCTGTTGCCGTCGAGATAGATGACGCCTTCCGGCAAAGCGAAGGCCTCGCGGAAATTCGCCAAGGGGTCGTCGCGGTCGAAAGGATGGCTCATCGCGCAAGCTCCCGCAGCACCGCCCGCACCGGGGCGGCGTCCAGTTCGGCCAGGTTCAGCGGCAGGGCGATCAGCTCGTAGTCGCCGGCCGGTGGCTCATCCAGCACCAGCCCCTCCAGGATGGCCATGCCATGGCGGGCGACGACCTGGTGAGCGTCCATGGTCTTGGACTGTTCCGGATCGAGCGAGGGGGTGTCGATGCCAACCAGCCGCACCCCGGCGGCGGCCAGCCGCTCCAGGGTGGCGGGCGCGACGGCGGTGAAGCCACTGTCCCAAGCAGCCGGGAAGCGCTCATAGGTCCGCAGCAGGACACGCGGCGGCGTATCCGCCAGGATTGATTCGACATCGCCGGGCTGCACCAGGGCTCCGCAGCCGCGCACATCGATCAGCCGGCAGGGGCCCAGATAGACATTCAGATCGGCGGCGCCGGCCAGCGCCCCGTCGGCGACATAGTGTCTCGGCGCGTCGGCATGGGTCCCGGCGTGGGTCGATTGCGAAAACCGGCCGACGTTGACGGGGTTGCCGGGCCCCATGGTCCAGACCTCAGCCTGCGAAAAAGGCGTATCGCCGGGCCAGGTCGGCATGCCGCTCCGCAAGGGCTGGCTGATATCCCAAAGTCTGGGGGATTGTTGCATTCCCGCCTTATCCGGCGCCCGAAGCCGTCTGACCAGACAACCTGTCCTGGATTTCATTTGCGATTTCGGGTGCGGCGCAGCATATCAGAACACTGTTCAGATCAAGGTTCCCGAGTGTTGACGGACCGCCGGCGCGGCCCGAGACGCCGGGCGCTACCCGGGAAGCTGGCTAAATGCGGATCAAAACCTCCTACCTCGTCGCGGGCGGCATCGTGCTGTTCGTGGCCTTGTTCCTGGTCGTCATGTCTTTCGCCAGCGCCGGCAAGGCCAAGCAGAAGGCCAAGGCTGACGCTCAGGCCACCGCCGCGGCCAACAAGACCGAGATTCCGTTGGTCACCGCCCCGCTGGCGGGCGAAACCATGCGGCCTGTCAGCCTGGTGGTGCGCGGCCATACCGAGGCCAACCGCACCGTGGCGGTGCGTTCGGAAACCGCCGGTCCGGTCGCCGCCACCCCGGCCCGCGAAGGCGGTTTCGTGAAGAAGGGCGCCATCCTTTGCCGGCTGTCAGTCGACGCCCGTCAGGCCAGCCTGGACCAGGCCCGGGCCATCCTGAAATCCCGCCAACTGCAGCGTGAAGCTTCGGCCAAACTGGCGGCCCAGGGCTTCCGCTCGCCGACCCAGGTGCTGCAGGACCAGGCCAACCTGGACTCGGCCCAGGCCGCCGTGCGCCAGGCCGAGGTCCTGCTGGACCAGGTCAATATCCGCGCGCCCTTCTCGGGCGTGTTCGACAACCGCGCCGCCGAGATCGGCACCTATCTGTCGCCGGGCGGCGAGTGCGGCACGATGATCGAGCTGGACCCCATCGTCATCGTCGTGGACGTCTCGGAAAACGACATCGCCACGGTCAAGGTCGGGGCCCGCGTCACCGCCAAGCTGGTCTCGGGCGAAGTCCTGAGCGGCGTGGTCCGTTCGGTCGGCCGCGACGCCGACCCGGCCACCCGCACCTATCGGGTCGAGATCGCCGCCCGCAACCCGACTGCCGCGCGCGCCGGCCTGTCGGCCGAGGTCCGCATCGGCGCGGGCATCGGCCCCGCCCTGTTGGTGCCCTCCACCGCCCTGGTGCTGGATTCGGCCGGACGGCAAGGCGTGCGTTATGTTCGGCCCGATGGGATCGTCGCCTTCGCGGCCATCAGCGTGCTGGATGAAACCCCCGACGGCATCTGGGTTTCGGGCCTGCGCGGCCCGGTCCGGGTGATCACCGTCGGCCAGGCCTATGTTTCCGAAGGCCAGAAGGTCAGGGTCTCGGACCGCTAGGTCCAGACCCCGAACCGGAAGGAGAATGTTTCGATGATCTCAGCTCTGATCCACGGCGCCCTGAAGCGACGCAAGGTCGTGCTGGGCGTTGCCTTCGTCGCCTCCATTTTCGGCCTGTTCGCCTATGCGGGCCTGCCCCGGGAGTCCAATCCGGACATCCCGGTGCCGTTCATCGCCATCACCGTGCCCTATCCGGGGGTCAGCCCCGAGGACGCCGAGCGCCTGCTCGTGCGGCCGATGGAACGCGAGCTGCAGTCCATGGAAGGGCTGAAGCAGATGAACGCCTACGCCAGCCAGAACGCGGCGACCATTCTCCTGGAGTTCGAGGTCAACTTCAAAAAGGACAAGGTCCTGCAGGACGTGCGGGCCAAGGTCGATCTGGCGCGGGGCTATTTCCCGCCGGACGCCAAAGAACCGATCATCCAGGAAAACAACGTCAACGACGATCCGGTGCTGGGGGTGATGCTGTCAGGCGATACGCCTGAGCGCGCCCTCTATCAGACCGCCCGCGAACTGCAGGACCGCATCGAAGGCCTGCCCGGGGTGTTGCGCACCGAGCTGGGCGGCGGGCGTGAGGAACTGCTGGAAGTCACCATCGACCCCACCCGCATGGAAGCGGCCAACGTCACCGTGGGCGAGCTGGCCCAGGTCATTGGCCGCAACAACCAACTGGTCCCGGCCGGCAACCTGCAGACCGCCAACAGCCGCTTCGCCATCAAGATCCCCGGCGTTGTCGAAAAGCCCGAAGACATCCTGGCTCTGCCGATCAAGAAGAACGGCGACCGGCTGATCACGGTGGGCGACATCGGGGAGGTGCGCCGCACCTTTAAGGAGCCGTCGCGGATCACCCGTTTCAACGGCCAGCGCGCCTTCTCCATCGACGTGGTCAAGCGCTCCGGCGCCAACGTGCTGGATACCGTGCGCGACGTCCGCAATCTGGTGACGCAGCAGCAGAAGGACTGGCCGGTCGCCATCCGCTCGACGGTCAAGGTCGCCTATACCTATGACGAAAGCGAGTTCATCGAGCGTGGCCTGAACGTGCTGGAGAGCGGTCTGATCACCGCCACCCTGCTGGTGATGATCATCATCATCGCCAGCCTGGGCATCCGGCAGGGGATCATGGTCGGCCTGGCCATTCCGCTCTGCTTCATGCTGGCCTTCCTGATGCTGCAGGCCTTCGGCATCACCCTCAACCAGATGGTCATGTTCGGCCTGATCCTGGCCGTAGGGATATTGGTCGACGGGGGGATCGTCGTCGTCGAATACGCCGACCGAAAAATGGCTGAGGGGCTCGACAAGAACGAAGCCTTCGCCCAGGCCGGCACGCGCATGTTCTGGCCGGTGGTCAACGGCACCCTGACGACGCTGTGCGCCTTCGTGCCGTTCTTCTTCTGGAACTCGATCGCCGGCAAGTTCATGAGCTTCCTGCCGCTGACCCTGTTCTTCGTGCTGGGCGCCTCGATCTTCGTGGCCCTGATCTTCACCCCGGCCCTGGGCTCGCTGATGGGCCGCAAGACGGGGGTGGACGAGCATCACCTGGAAGAGATCCGCAAGTCCGAAGAGGGCGATCCGCGCCAGATGAAGGGCTTCATGGGCTGGTACGCCAACGCCCTGTGGGCCGCCGGCCGTGCGCCGGGCGTGG
The DNA here is from genome assembly GCA_038236615.1 of Caulobacterales bacterium. Lineage (GTDB taxonomy): Bacteria > Pseudomonadota > Alphaproteobacteria > Caulobacterales > Caulobacteraceae > Caulobacter. Next base: position 232,029 of record JBBRZO010000001.1, on the reverse strand, counting down.
TCACCCTGGCGGCGATCGCCGTGATCATCGTGGTCATCGGCCTGTTCAAGTTCACCGGCCCGCACCGCACGGAATTCTTCCTGGACCAGGAGCCCGACTGGGCCACCGTCTGGGTCAAGGCGCGCGGCAACCTCTCGCCCGAGGCCGACAACGTCCTGGTCGCCCAGGTCGAGCAACGGCTGGTGGGCCTGAAGGGCATGGAGTCGATCTATGCCGCGGCTGGTCCGTTCAGCGGCGGCGGCGGCCGAGGCGGCGGTCCGCCCAACGACTCGATCGGCCGCCTGCGCATCGACTTCGTCGACTTCGAGCATCGCAAGGTGCTGGGCGTGCGGGGCAACGACATCGTCAAGGATATCCGCAAGCGGCTGGAAGGCCTGTCGGGCATCGAGACCGAGGTCGCCCTGCCCCAAGGCGGCCCGCCGCAGGGCAAGGACGTCCAGGTCGAGCTGCGCGGCAACGATCCGGTGGCGCTGAACCGCGCCGCCGACCTGATTAAGGCCAAGCTGATGGCCGACAAGCAGCTGTTCGAGCAGGAGGACAACCGCGCCTCGCCCGGTATCGAATGGAACCTGACCGTCGACCGCGAGGCTGCGGGGCGCTATGGCGTCGATGTGCTGAGCGTCGGCCAGGCCATCCAGTTCGTCACCAACGGCGTGCTGGTGGGCCGCTTCCGCCCCGATGACGCCGAAGACGAGCTGGACATCCGCGTGCGCTTCCCGCCGGACCAGCGCAACCTGACCGCCTTCGACCGGCTGAAGATCACCACGGCCCAGGGCCCGGTGCCGGCCAGCTACTTCATCAAGCGTGTTCCCGGCCAGCAGGTGACCAGCATCCAGCGGCGCGACAGCCAGAGGCTGGTCGTGCTGCAGGCCAACACAGTCGAAGGCGTGGCGGCCAACCAGAAGATCGCCGAACTGAAACCCTGGCTGCAGAAGGCCAACATCGACGACAGCGTCCACTGGAAGTTCACCGGCGCCGATGAAGAGGGTCAGAAGGCCGGCGTGTTCTTCATCCTGGCCATGCTGGCGGCGCTGGTGATGATGGCGGCCATCCTGCTGTGGCAGTTCAACAGCTTCTACGGGGTTATGGTCACCCTGTCGGCGGTGGTGCTGTCGACGGTGGGGGTGTTCCTGGGTGTCGCGGTGAACTTCGTGCACACCTTCGACTACATATCGATCATCATGCTGGGGACCGGCATCGTCGCCCTGGCCGGGGTGGTGGTCGGCCACAACATCGTGCTGGTCGACACCTTCTACCAATTGCGCCGACAGAACTACGAAGCCGACGAAGCCGCCATGCGGGCCGCCGTGCAGCGGTTCAGGCCGGTGATGCTGACCACCTTGGTGACGGTGGTCGGGCTGCTGCCGCTAATGTTCCAGTTGCACCCCAACTTCAAGGCCGGCACGATCGAGTACAAGTCGCCGGGCTCGGAATGGTGGGTGCAACTCTCCGGCGCGGTGGTCTGGGGCCTGACCTTCGCCACCCTGCTGACCCTGTTCCTCACTCCGGCCGCCCTGGCGGCGCCCAAGGTGCTGGCGCGGCGGTTCCGCAACGTCTGGAATTTCGCGCGAGGCCGCATCCGCTGGTCCGAGCGCGAGCGGGCGGACGAGGAAGTGCATCACCACGAGAAGCCTGAGTTCTCGCGGGCTGCCGAGTAGGGTTCAGGCGTCCCGGGTCTGCTTGCGCCAGAGGGCGGCGTATTCGCCGCCCGAGGCCAAGAGGGCGTCGTGATTGCCGCGCTCGACCACCCTGCCCCGGCGCAGGACCAGGATCTCGTCGGCGTCCGCAACGGTCGAAAGCCGGTGGGCCACCACCAGGGTGGTTCTGCCCCGCCGGGCCTTGCGCAGGGTGGCCTGGATGGCTGCCTCTGTGCGGCTGTCCAGGGCGCTGGTCGCCTCATCCAGGATCAGCACCCGGGGATCGGCCAGCAGGGCCCTGGCCAGGCCCACCCGCTGGCGCTCGCCGCCCGAGAGCTTGAGGCCGCGCTCACCGACCTTGGTCTCCATGCCGTCGGGCAGGCCGGCGATGAAGGTCGTCAGCTCCGCCGCCTCGACCGCCGCCATCACCTCAGCCTGGCTGGCGCCGGGCCGTCCAAAGGCGATGTTGGATTGCAGGGTGTCGTTGAACAGGGCCACGTCCTGCGGCACCAGGGCCACCGCGGCGCGCAGCTCTGTCTGGCGCAGCCGGCGCAGATCCACGCCATCGATGCTGATCGAGCCTTCCTGGGGATCGATCAGCCGCAGCGCCAGCCGAACCATGGTGGTCTTGCCGGCCCCTGACGGTCCAACCAGGGCCACGGTGGTCCCGGGCGCGGCCGTGAAGCTGACATCAGCCAGGCCATCCGAGCGGGCGCCATGGCGGAACGAGACATGGTCAAAGGTGACCTCGCCCCCCTGCCCTTCCCGGGCCGGCGGCAAGCCAAGCGGATCGGCGACGTCGGCGATCTCGGGGACCTGGCGGCGCAGCTCCAGCATCGCCTCCATGTCGATGAAGGACTGGCGGATTTCACGATAGGCGAAACCCAGGATGTTCAGGGGGCCGTAGAGGTTCAACAGGATCAGGATCGAGGCTGTGACGTCGCCCACCCCCATGCGGCCGGCCTGGGCCGCCGTGCCGGCCATCAGCGCCATGATGGCCAGGCCGATGCTCATCACCGCCGACTGGGCGGCGTTGAGCAGGTTGAGACTGTTGTTGGCCTTGATCTGGGCCTGATTGTAGACGTCCAGCGCTGACTCATACCCTGCCACGGCGCGGCTCTCGGCGCCGAAGGCCTTGACGGTCTCGTAGTTCAGAAGCGCATCAACCGCCCGCCCCGCCGCCTCGGAATCGGCCTCATTCAGGGCTCGCCGATGGCCGATCCGCCAGTCGGAGATGGCGAAGGTCATCGCCCCATAGACCAGCACGGTGATCACCGCCGTCGCCGCGAACCGCCAGTCATAGGCCTTGGCCAGCACCCCGGCGGCGATGAACAGCTCGATGAAGGTGGGTCCCAGGTTGAAGATCAGGCTGCGGATCAGGAAGTCGACCGAGCGGGCCCCGCGGTCGATAGTCCGTGACAGGGCGCCGGTCCGCTTGGTCTGGTGGTAGTCAATCGACAGCGACAGGGCGTGGGCGAAGGTCTCCACCGACGCCCGGCTGAGCGCCGCCTGGCTGATCGGCGTGAAGATGGCGTCCCGCGCTTGCGGAGCCGCCGCCGAGATGAAGCGCACCAGGGCCCATCCGAGGATCAGCGCGCCAAAGCCCAACCCGGCTTGGGCGGCTGCCCCCTGCCCCTTGGCCAGCTTGTTGACCGCCGCCCCCAGCAGCAGCGGCGCCAGCACCCCCACCACCTTGCCGGCCAGGGTCAGCAGCAGCGACACGGTGAGCCGCCAGCGCAGCCCCGGGGCGCGTGAGCGCAGCACCAGGCCAATGAGATCGCCCATGGCGGTCAGCGGCTTGACCTTGCGGTCTTCGCCTGGCGGCTTGGGGCCATTTTCCATGCGGGCCGCGTGAGCGTGGGTCACGCGCCGGTTTCCGAACGGACGACGACGACGCTGGACTGCAGCCCGCCACCCGGCGTCATCCAGTCGATCCGCCAGGCCTGGTCCAGCCGCTGGGCGCGGAACAGACTGCCGCCAAGAGGCGCGGCCAGGCTGCCATTGACGACGATCTGATCGCCGCCGGCGTCGCCCGAGATGTCAACCAGATGTGAGCCAGAACCCAGCTTGTCGCGGATCGCAGCGGTAAACCGGCCCTGCGCGTCGGCGGTGACATCGCCTGCCGGCCGGCGGTCGACCCGAATGTTCATCCCAGTGCCGGCCGGCGCCACGCCGCCGATCATCGCCCCGCCCTCTCGATCGAAATCGACGGAGAGAATTCTCGGCCGCCGCGTGGCCGGCGTCATCACCTGGGTGGCAGACGAAGCACGCAGCAGGGCGGCCTGGCCGTCGGGGGCCAGCATGAGATAGCCCTCACCGCCGACGTTGCGGGCACCGACGATCATGGTCAGGTCGAATAGTCGAACAGACGGCGAGGCCGGCGCAGTGACGCTCCAGTGGCCCTCGTCGTCAGCCTGGGCGCCAATCGCACCGGCGCCCGCCTGTGTCATCCGCACCCGCGCGCCCGGTTGGGCCACCCCCTCAATGTCGAAGACGCCGTTCGCCCCGGCCCGGGCGGTCAGCACGACCGGCGGTCTCAGATAGTCGGCGACATGGGCTTCGGCCTGATCGCGATTGCCCTCCGCGGCCTTGGGCGCGCCACAGCCGGCGCAGGTCAGCAGCAGCAGGGCCGTCAGGGCGGCCAAGGCAGATCGAATCGACACAGTGCTTGAAACCCTTTGCGCGACAGCGGATCATGTATGTCGTATCGGGACGGCGCGCTCGCAAGCGCGCCGTTTCCGTCTCACCCTGTTCTTGAGGCCAGACCATATGGCAAACGAGTCCAGGCGTCTGGATTCGGTCTGCGTGTTCTGCGGATCCTCGAATGACGCCGACCCTGCTTTTCTTTCAGCCGCGGCCGATCTGGGCCGCGCCCTGGCCGCCGCCGACGTCCGCCTGGTCTATGGCGGCGGCGGCGTGGGCCTGATGGGCGCCAGCGCCCGCGCGGCTCATGAGGCCGGCGGCCGGGTCCTGGGCGTCATTCCGGGTTTTCTGGTGGCGGCTGAACGCCAACTGGACGTCGTCGAGACCGTGGTCGTTGAGACCATGCACCAGCGTAAAACGATGATGTACGACGTCTCGGACGCCTACATCATCCTGCCCGGTGGCATCGGCACCCTGGAAGAGGTCATCGAGCTGCTGTCCTGGCGGCGGCTAAACCTGCACGCCAAGCCCATCGTCTTCTACAATCCGCGTGGCTTCTGGCAGCCGTTGTTCGATCTGCTGCACCATACGATTGCCGAGAAGCTGTCCCCGGCCGGCTTCGAGCGCTCGTGGACCTCGGTAAACACGGTCGCAGAAATCCTGCCTGCCCTTGAAGCAGAATTGCGCGCCATGCCGACCGTGGCCGACGCCACCCACTTGACTTAGTTTCTATTCACTACTCACAATTCTCCAAGCGCCGGACTCCCCTCCGGCGCGGGGATGAGGAGAATTGATATGCGTAGCTTTGTACTCGGCCTGGCCGGGGCGATGGCCCTCGCCGGCGCCGTCAGTGCGGCCCAACCGCCGTCGGCCGCCTGGCTGACCCTCAAGACCAAGACCTCGCGCGACCACCTCATGCAGGACGGCGCGCTCTGGCAATGCAAGCTGACGGTCTGCAAGGCCGCCAAGGTCAAGACCACCGACGCCGCCGCGGCCTGCAAGGGCCTGGCCGGGAAGTTGGGTGAACTGACAGCGTTCAGCTGGCAGGGCGCGGCGCTCAGCGCCGAGGACCTGGCGACCTGCAACGCGGCCGCCAAGGCCAGCTAAGCGTAGAGTACAGCGGCTAGGCGGGCTCGCCCGCCAGCCGCTTCAACGCCTTTTCCCGACCGATCAGGGCCAACAGCGGACCCATCTCCGGCCCCCGCGCTTCGCCGGTCACCGCCTGGCGCAGCGGCGCATACAGACCTTTACCCTTGGCTCCGGTGGCGGCCTTCACCGCCTCGGTCCAGGCATGCCAGCTGTCGCCGTCCAACTTTTCCGGCAGCAGCGCCGCCGCCTGGGTCAGAAAGGCCTGGTCCTCGACGATAGGCGTCGCGACGCCGCTGACCACCCGGGCCCACAGGCCGGCGTCGGCGAATCTCGAGAGGTTGGAGCGGATGGCCAGCCAGAAGGCCTCGCCCAAATCCGCGCCCAGTTCGGCCAGCCGCGCCTGTACCGCCGCGTAGTCCATCCCGTGCAGGGTGGCGGCGTTCATTTTGGCCAGGTCCTCAAAGTCGTAGCGCCCCGGGTGCCGGGCCATCTTGTCGAAGGCGAAGCCCTCGGCCAGGTCCATGATCGAGTGCGCGGGCTCCAGCGTGTGCGACGTCCCGATCTTGGCGAGATGGCTAACGATGGCCAGCGGCTCATAGCCCTGTTCGCGCAGGTCCATGATCGACAGCGAGCCCAGCCGCTTGGAAAGCCCCGCGCCGTCAGAGCCGACCAGCAGCGTCGTGTGGGCGAACTCCGGCGGCTTGGCGCCCAGGGCCTCGAAAATCTCGATCTGCACGCCGGTGTTGGTGACGTGGTCCTCGCCGCGGATCACGTGGGTGATGGTCATGTCGATGTCATCGACCACCGACGGCAGGGTGTAGAGGAAGGCCCCGTCCTCGCGGATCAACACCGGATCGGACAGCGACGTCGTATCGACCTCGCACGGCCCCCGCGCCAGGTCGTTCCACTTCACCCGCTTGCCTTCCAGGCGGAAGCGCCAGTGCGGCTTGCGGCCCTCAGCCTCCAGCGCCTGGCGGTCGGCTTCGGTCAGCTTCAGCGCGGCGCGATCATATACCGGCGGCAGGCTCTGTGAGAGCTGCACCTTGCGGCGCAGATCCAGTTCGACCTGGGTTTCATAGGCGGGATACAGCCGCCCGGCAGCCTTCAGCCGCTCGACAGCCTGCGTGTAAACGTCAAAGCGCGCGGACTGCTGGTAGCGCTCGTCCCAGGTCATGCCCAGCCAGGTAAGATCGGTCTCAATGCCGGTCTCATATTCCTTGGTGCTGCGCTCAAGATCGGTGTCGTCGATACGCAGCACGAACACGCCGTCCCCGCCGGCCTGTTGGCCCTTGGCGAACAGCCAGTTGATCAGGCCGGTGCGGATATTGCCGACATGCAGACGCCCCGTCGGCGACGGAGCGAAACGGACCCGTACGGTCATGAAAAATCGTTCCTCGTCAGAGGCGGGGTAGGTCGGCTTTCATCGCCGCCAAGTCAAGACGAGAGACTGATAAAGCACCGGCCGGGGATTGCTCCCCGGCCGCGTGTCAGTCGTCCCGATGGACCCGTTCGCGCCGCTCATGACGCTCCTGGGCCTCGACGCTCAGCGTAGCGATCGGGCGGGCTTCCAGCCGTGCGAGACCGATGGGTTCCCCCGTCTCCTCGCAATAGCCGTAGGCGCCTTCCTCGATTCGACGCATGGCTTCGTCTATCTTCGAGATCAGTTTCCGCTGCCGGTCGCGGGTGCGAAGTTCAAGAGACCGATCAGTTTCCGACGAGGCGCGATCGGCCAAGTCGGCATGATTCTCGGTTTCTTTCTGGAGATGGGACACCGTCTCGCGGGATTCGCGGAGGATGTCTTCCTTCCAGTCCAGCAACTTCTGTTTGAAATACTCGAGCTGTCGCTCGTTCATAAACGGCTCATCGTCACTAGGACGATAGCCATCTTCGTTACTCAGAACCGCAGCCGTCTGCATGACGCCTCACGCCCCCATACGCGCGCTCGTTGCGAGCGCGGCCTTATAACAAAAGCGTTTCAACGATCAATGAACCTCGCGTTCGGCGCGTGTTCATGCCGCAGGCCTCGCGTATTCGAGCTTGGCCAGTTCGACCGCCGCGCGGGTCTCGATCTCGTTCAGAACGCCTTCCAGATTTGGATCGTCAGTGGCCTCGCGCTCGGCTCGCACCGCCCGCATCAGCCGGTCCATGGCCATTGGCGAAACGCCACCGTCGATCAGCGCGATTTTCACATCGTCCAGCACATCCAGGATCCGGCCGGCCCGATTCACCGCCTTGCGACGACGTTCCAGGGGGCCGCCCATTTCCTGCAGGGCCAGCAACGCGTCCAGCGAGGCGACTCCGCTGACACCGCCGGTCCGCACTGTCACCGCCGGGCCATTGGTTCCGGCGGCGGCGCCCAGGCTGAAGCCGCCCGCTCCCGCCTTGGCGCCCGGCTTGCCGCCGCCCGCTGGGGATAGTCCGCTGGGACCTTGAACCTTCATGCGCGTACGCAACGCTCCGCAATCTCGAACCTGAATCTCACAGGGCGGCATTGCAGCATGGTTAATGCCGGGCAATTTCTGCCGCCGGATGAACCTGCCATATTCAACGTGCTGTTTTCACGAAGGTTTCCGCTGGCCCACTTTTGGCATGGGCTGCACCGGACTCTGCGTTGTGGGAGCAACATGCGTCGTACCCTGTCTGCCTTGGCGATTATTCTGGCTGGCCTTCTCATGGCCCAGCCGACGTTCGCCGCCTCGCGTATCAAGGACATCGTCGTATTCGAGGGCGTTCGCGACAACCAGCTGGTCGGCTACGGCATCGTCGTGGGCCTGAACGGCACCGGCGACAACCTGCGCAACTCGCCAATGACCAAACAGTCCCAGGAGCAGATGCTCTCGGGCCTGGGCATCAACGTCCGCGACGCCAACCTGAACACCAAGAACGTGGCGGCGGTAATGGTCACCGCCAAGCTGCCCCCCTTCGCCGCCGCCGGTTCGCCGATTGATGTCACGGTCTCCTCGATGGGCGACGCCAAGAGCCTGCAGGGCGGCACCCTGCTGGTCACCGCCCTGATGGGCGCCGACGGCAAGACCTATGTTGCGGCCCAGGGCTCGGTGCAGACCGGCGCCGTCTCGGCCTCGGGCGCCTCAGGCAGCTCGATCAGCAAGGGCGTGCCCACCGCCGGACGCATCGCCGGCGGCGGCATCGTCGAACTTGAAACCGGCTTCCAGATGGCTTCGATGCCCCAACTGCGGATGACCCTGCGCAATCCCGACTTCACGACCGCCCAGCGCATCGTGCAGGTGATCAATGCGCAATTCCCCGGCTGCGCCAACGCCGAGAACCCCACCATCGTCACGCTGCGCCCGCCGCCAGGCCTGGACATGGTCAGCTTCGTCACCCAGGTCGAGACGCTCGAGGTCAAGACCGATACTCCGGCCAAGGTGATCATCGACGAGGTCAGCGGCGTGATCGTCATGGGCGACGACGTGCGCATCTCCACCGTCGCCATCGCCCAGGGCAATCTGACTATTCAAGTGCAGGAAAGCCCCGCCGTCAGTCAGCCCGCGCCCTTCAGCCAGGGCCAGACCACCACGGTCCCACAATCTCAGGTCAACGTCGACGAGGAGAAGGGCCGCAAGCTGATCACCCTCAAGGACGGCGCCTCGCTGTCCAGCCTGGTGCAGGGCCTGAACGCCTTGGGGGTCACCCCGCGGGACATGATCTCCATCCTGCAGGCCATCAAGGCCGCCGGCGCCCTGCAGGCCGACATCGAAGTGATGTGATGACAAGCGCCCTCACCGCCCCAGTTGATATGCTGTCCGCGACCAAGCCGGTCGCCATGTCCAGCGCCGAGCTGGCGACCCGCGGCAAGATCGGCAAGTCGGCCCAGGCCTTCGAGGGCCAGTTCCTGGGCATCATGCTGCAGTCGATGTTCGAAGGAACCGACGCCGAGGCCCCGTTCGGCGGCGGCGAGGGCGAGCAGATGTTCAAGTCCTTCCTGACCGACGCCATCGCCAAGCAAAGCGTCAAGTCCGGGGGCCTGGGCATCGCCTCGGTCGTCCAGCGCGAAATGCTCAAGCTGCAGGGGCTGACCGATCAGCCCGCCATCCCGTCCACCCAGGCTTCCACCCAGACTCAGGTCCCCGCCAATGTCGCCTAACTCTGATGACGCAGCCGTCCGCGTCGACCAGCTTATCCTGCTGACCGAACGGCTGACCGAGCTGGTCTCGCTGGAGGCCCAGGCCTTCGAGCAGCGCCGCCCGCAGGACGCCGCCAGGCACCTGGACGAGACCTCGCGCCTGGCCAACCTCTATCGCCACGAGTCCGCCCGTGTCCGGGCCGACCCCAATCTGGTGGGCTCAGCCCCGCTCGAGCAGCGCATGCAGCTGATCCGCGCCACGGAGGCCTTCGACGCGGTTCTCGCCCGTCAAGGACGGGCTCTGGAGGCGGCCAAAACGGTTACCGAGGGCTTGGTTCGGGCCATCGCCGAGGAAGTCGCCACCCAGCGCGGCGAGAATGCCGGCTACGGTCCCGGCGCGACAAACCGCTCGGGTGACGCGCGGGCGATCACGCTGAACAGGAGCGCCTGAAGTCGGGTTTGCGCGGCGGGCGGTCCATGTGAAGGTGGCCGCCTGAACGAGGCGCCGATGAAACACCTGCTCCCTGGCCTGTCCCTGATCGGCGCCCTGGCGCTGGCCCCGCTGGCGTCCGCCCAGGAGGCCGCCCCGCCCCTGCCGCAGGGAAAGCTGCGCGCCATCGGGATCGACAAGGTCCAGCGCTCGCTCACCTATCTGGTGGTGGATGGTGTGACATCCAAGGATGGTCGGTTCGACTACTGGCTTCTCATCGTCTGGTCGCCGCCAAAGCCGGTCGGCCAAACCCATATGGCGCAGGCGATGATCCACCAGGTGATCGACTGCCGGGCCCGCACTTTCGAGCAGACCGGCCTCGCCATCTATGACGAGACGGGTGTTGGCGCCGGCGGAGGGGACCAGGGCACGGAGCCGGCTGCTCCGATCGGACCGAATTCCGCCATCGACACCTTGGCCAAGACCTTCTGCGACGGGGTTGCCCCGAACGAGACCGAACTGGACGGTGACGCCTTGGCGCTGATGGTCGCCAAACGCTTTTTCGAGACCCGCTAGGCCCTACTCGGCCGGCATGGCGGCGGAGCCGGCGTCGGCCCGCTGGAACGGCCAGGCCGACGAGCGCGCCTGCAGTTCGGCCGACGACCACAACAGGCTTTCCACATGCCGCCACAGGGCGCCGATCTCGGCGCTGGCGGCCGAGTCGGGATCCAGTTCCTGGGCAGCCAGACCGCTGGCCTCGGCGTGCTGGTAGGCGGCGCGCGAACGCAGGCCGATCGGCGAGATCGGCAGGCCCAGATGTTTCAGCGCCCGCACCGCCTCGCCCACCGAGCGCATCTCGACGCCATTGCGGCGCGAGGGAGCCTGGTTGAGGACCAGCAGGCCTGGGCCGCCCATCCGCTTGACCAGTTCGGCGCTCTCGGCGACCGCGTGGATATCGAAGAAGCAGGGCCGCACCACGATCAGGCTGAGATCAGCGCAGCGGACGGCGTGATCGGTCGTCTCGTCGCTGGCCGGGCCGGTATCGACGATCAGCAGGTCGGCGGCGCGGCTGGCCGCCTGTTGCAGGGTGAAGAGCGCGCCGGCCTTGCATTCGGCGACTTCCGGCCCGCCGGAGGTCCTGCGGCGGCGCCACTCGACCAGGCTGTGCTGCCGGTCGAGGTCAGCCAGCACGGCCGGTCTTCCGGCCAGCTGCGCGGCCACCGCCAGATGCAGCGCCACGGTCGTCTTTCCGGTCCCGCCCTTGCGGGACAACACGGCCAGCGTCTTCAAAGTCAAAGTCCCCGAATGACACATCTCGGGTCCCCCGCAGCAGGATGCGTGCCTCCTCAGCGGGCGTAGAGCCGGCTCAGCATTTCTCCTGCTTCCTCGATGGGTCCAGCACTGCGCTCGACCCTGGCCCGCAGCAAGGCGCCTTCCAGGGCCGAAATACCGAAGCCAGCCAGCCGGCCGGCCTCATCCGGCGCGTGCCCGCCCCGCCTTAGCTGCTCGGCGACCACTTCGACCCAGCCGGCCATTACCGCCTGGCCCGCCTGGGCCATTGCATCATCCTCGGCCGCGGTTTCCAGCAGCGTGGTGGCGATCGGGCAGCCGTCCCGCCAGCCGGACTGGGCCATCCAGTGGACCAGCCAGCCGCAATAGGTCCGCATCAGCGCGCCCGCGTCGGGGGCCTCTTCCGCCAATCGCTTCAAGGTCTTCTCGACCAGCGCCCCGGCCTGCCGCACCGCCGCCTCGCCAATCGCCGCCTTGCCGGCCGGGAAGTAGTGGTAGAGCGAGCCCTTCGGCGCCCCGCTGCGGGCGACAATGTCGTTGAGGCCCGTGCCGCTATAGCCCCGGCGGCGGAACAGCGTCGCCGCCGCCGTGACGATGGCCTGTCGGTGCTTGGGGGGCGCGGGCATGCCGGTTGCCGATCCTTCGAATCTATATAGACTGGTCTATATCGTTTGAGATGAAAAACCAATGAACCCGCCAGAAGGCTACGAACCCCACTACCGCAAGAGCCGGGTCACCGATCCCTGGGAGCCGATTTACAGCCGCCGCACGGACGAGGCGGTCTGGATCGGCCTCTGGGCCGGCGAGGCCCACGCCAACAGCCGCGGCTTCGTGCACGGCGGGGTGATCGCCTCTCTGGCCGACAACGCCATGGGCCTTTCCTGCGGCCAGGGCCTGGAAGCGGCCGGCGGGCTGGTCACCGTCAACCTGGCCATCGACTATCTGGGCACGGCGCGGGTCGGCCAATGGCTGGCGATTGAGGTGACGGTGATCAAGCGCGGGCGCTCGCTCTGTTTCGCCCAGGCGATCGTTACGGCCGATGGCGCTCCCTGCGCCCGCGCCAACGCCACCTTCAAGGTAGCCTGATCTCCCGCTCCACCCCGATGGCGGCCAGAAAATCCGGATCGTGGCTGACCACCAGGATCGCCCCGTCATAGCCGCGCATGGCCGCCTCCACCGCCTCCAGGCTGGCCAGGTCCAGGTGGTTGGTCGGCTCGTCCAGGATCAAGAGCTGCGGTGGCTCCGCGCCGGACAACACGCAGGCCAGGGCCGCCCGCAGCCGCTCGCCGCCGCTCAACGTGTCCACCGCCTGGTGTGCGGCGGTGTTGCGGAACAGGAACCGGGCCAGGGCAGAGTGGGCGGCGTTGAGCCCTGCCCCCGGGTTCAGCCGTTGAAAGGCGTCCAGGATGCTGCCTGCCTGCCCCAGCACCGCCGTCTGCTGGTCCACCAACACCGTCCGCGCGTTGAACCGCACCACGCCGGAAATCGGCGTCAGCTCGCCCGCCGCCAGCCGCAGCAGGGTGGTCTTGCCGGAGCCGTTCGGCCCGACCAGAGCGACGCGCTCGGGACCGATCAGCTTGAGCGATATGTCCTGCAGGATGGCCGGGCCGCCCGGATACCCGAACCCGACCCCGTCGAACTCCAGCACCGTCTTGCCGGCCGCCAGTCCGCTGGGCGGCAGGTCGAAGGCCAGGCTCCGCACCCGCTCGACCTGGGCCTGGGCCGCCTCGACGGCTTCGGCGGCGGCGGCGCGCCTGCGTTCGGCCAGCTGCTGGCCCCGCGCGCCGCTGTTTTCCGCCCGCTCGGCCATGGCCCCCAGCAGGATCTTCGGTTCGCTGCCCTTGGCGGCGAACTTGCGGCCGGCGGAATCACGACGAGCCTTGCGCTCCAGCGCCTGTTGCGCCTCGCGGGCCGCGCGGTCGGCTTCGCGCTCAGCCTGGTCCAGCCCCCGCTCCGCAGCAGCCCGTTCGGCCGCCTTGCGCTCGGCATAGAGGTCGTAATTGCCGCCATAGACCCGCGCGCCCAGGCTGGAGAGCTCGACGATGCGGTCCATCTCACGCAGCAGGGTTCGGTCGTGGCTGACCACCAGCGCTCCGCCCCGCCAGCCGCGCAGCAGGTCGGCGACCTTGGCTCTGGCGGCGGCGTCGAGGTTGTTGGTCGGCTCGTCCAGCAGAATGAGGTCCGGCCGGGCAATCAGGAGAGCCGCCAGATCGAGCCGGGTCAGCTGTCCACCGCTCAGCGAACTCGCCGGACGGTCGAACGGCAGGTCGGCCAGGCCCATCTGGGCCAGAGCTTCTGCCGCCCGCGCCTCCAGGTCCCAGTCGGCCATTGCCAGGTCGTCGCCGTCAGCCTCCCCCGCCTCGCAGCGGGTCAGACGCGCCAGGTCCTCGGCTATGCTCAGCCGGTCAGCGACACTGGCCTCTGGCGGAGCCCCCAGGGTCTGGCGCAGCAAACCCACCCGCCCGCTCAGCGCCACCGCGCCGGCCAAGGGCGCCCGCTCCCCAGCCACGATGGCGAGCAGGGTCGACTTTCCGACGCCGTTTGCGCCGACCAGACCGGTGCGCTCGCGACCGAGCGCCAGGTTCAGATTTTCGAAGAGGACGCGGCCGTCAGGGGTGGCGGCGGCGAGATTGTCCAGGGTAACGATAGACGTCGAGGGCATTGGGGAGGCTCACGATCGGATCGAGGGGAAGGGCGCAGCGGTCTTCCGTCCTGATGATCATGGTCGCCTCCGTCCAGGTGAGCCGCGCGATATAATCCCGCCCGCAAACCACCGCAAGGATCGGGTGGTTTGGCGCCCCTCGAGGCGCGACAACCGGGTTCTCAGCAAGGAGCCCCGCCATGTCCTACACCATCACCGGCCTCGACCCCGCCCCCTTCGCCTCGCTGTTCGGCCTGCCGGACGCGGCGCTGGCCGCACAGGGCGTCGTCCGCCACACGGTCGAAGCCAAGCCCTCGGCGCCCTGCCGCGTCACCCTCGAAGACGCCGAACCCGGCGAGACGGTGCTGCTGCTCAATCACGAACATCTCGCCGTCGACACGCCCTATCGCAGCCGCCACGCCATCTATGTCCGCGAAACGCCTGCCCCCGCGGCCCGCTATGTCGATGAAGTCCCGCCGGCCCTGGCCGTACGGCTGCTGGCTCTGCGCGCCTTCGACGCCGATGACATGATGATCGACGCCGAGGTGGTCGAGGGGGCCGATCTTCCAGCCATGATCGAGCGGTACTTCGCCGACCCGCGCACAGCCTATCTGCACGCCCACTACGCCCGGCGCGGCTGCTTCGCGGCGCGGGTCGATCGGGGATAGGTCAGAATTGGCTGCAAGGCCCCGTCACCCGCCGGGCCAGGGCCTTGTCTGTCTTTAGCGGTCGCCGTCGGTGATGTCGGCGATGGTGCCGCTGAACGGTTCGTCGCCCGCGCCCACCACCGTATGGCCGGCGTCCTTCACGCCCTTGTGGGGGCGATGCAGCTCTTCCGTCTTCTCGACTTCGAGATCCTTGTCGGCGTTGTCGTTGTTAGGGTCGGCCATGGTTGAATCTCCTGCAGGGGATCGATCGAACCCTGATCGTTGTCCCTTTCTGGCGACGCCGCAAGGCCTCCACGCGACCGGCGACATCAAGCCTTGGCGATCAGCGCTTGGGCGGCCGGGTCCGTCCGGTCATCAGGCCCAGCGTGACGCTCAGGCCCTCCGGGTCGATGTCGAAGACGCGAAACTCGCCGGCGATGATGGCCGACTGGATCGTTGGCTCACTCTGATCGACCAGCAGCTGCCTCTGCGCGGCGCCCTGACGGTAGAGGTAGGTGATGTGGTTGCCGTCCTGGCTGTTGGATTCCAGGCCTACCCAGCCCTTGGCTGCCGTCGCCACCAGCCCGCCCGGATCGGGTCCGCTGACGACACACAGGGTCGCCTCGCCATTTGGGACCCCGGACAGCACATCGTCGGGGGCCCGGGTCAGGATGACCAGGATCGACAGGTCGGCGCTCTCTCGTTTGAGCACTGTATGGCGCGCCACCTCGTCAGGGTCAGCGTCCGGCGGCGGCGGCACGGTCTCGAAGCCCTGTTTTCGGGCTTCGGCTTCGGCGTCGGCGATCTCGCCCTGATGGTCGGCGCAAACGGTGCGGAACACCGTGAACATGGCGGGCTCGCCAGGAGGCGCGGCGGGAGGCGCGGGTGCAATAGGCGGCGCCGGCGCCGGAACGACAGGGGCCGCCTTTGGGACCGGCTTACGGGCATGCCTGCGGGACTTGGCCGCGTCAGCCGGCGCCGCGAAGGCCAGCATCGCCAGTATCGCGCCCGCCAGGATACCGACGGTCAGAGCCTTTCGCTTCACTCTTGCCTCATGCGCCAGTCGGCCCCGCCAGCCCTCAGGGTGGACCGGCCGCTCCGGCTGGGCAAGACCGCGTGACGCCGGGACTCGGCGGCTCGCAACCGGTCGCCGCTAGGCACCCGACTTCAAAAAATGGGTGGTCAGGGTGCGGGCCCAATAGCGCGGCGCGCCATGCTCGTTCTGCAGCATCTCGACCGCCTCTTTGGAGGGCTTGCCTCTCGCCCCGAAGGCCTCAAGCAAGCCGGTCCAATGGGCGATGGGCCGGCCGGTCTTCTCGATCACTTGAGCATCGGTGACATCCCAGTAGTCGGCCTTGACCATCCGCCATCCTCTTATAGTGACGGGACGCTGACACAGTCGGCCAGGACGGGTCCAGACCGAGAATCAACCGGTTCTGCCGGGCCACCGCAGAACGCCGGCCGCCACCAGGGCCAGCCAGACCAGCACCGGCTGCAGCAGCAGTCGCGGGCCGTGGTACCACCAGCTGCTGGGCAGGCCCGGCACCGTCACATGATCGAAGGCGTGGTGCAGGTTGGCCGGGAAGACGCAGACCGCGTAGAGCGCCAGACCCAGCCCCGCCCACCTACGTAGCGCCGGGAGAAGCAGACCAAGGCCGCCGGCGATCTCGGCGAGGCCCGTGAGCTGGATGACCAGCATCGGAAACGGCACCCAGTCGGGCATGATCGGCAGGAAGCCGTGGCTGGCGACAAGATGGAAGATGCCGAACGCGGCGTAGGCCGGCCCCAGGGTCCAGCAAACGATGCGCTGGGGCTCGGAGACGCGATGGATCGGCGGGTGAAGGGTCATGGTCCAGGGTAATACGGCACTGTTGTCCGCGCGGTTCAACGCCTTCCCTGCGACAACATGCACACGGCGGCCGGCCCGTTCTCAAAATGTTCTTGTGCAATTGGCGAGTCTGCGCACTACATATAGCGGCTGGCCTCGCGTGCGCGTGAGCCCGACCTGCACCCGTTCCCCTCCGATTGCGTTATCCAGAACATCATGGCCGAACAGCTCGACTTCATTCGCGTGCGCGGCGCCCGCGAGCACAATCTCAAGGACGTCAACGTCGACATCCCGCGCGGCGAGCTGGTGGTGATCACCGGTCTGTCGGGATCGGGCAAGTCGTCGCTCGCCTTCGACACCATCTACGCCGAGGGCCAGCGCCGTTACGTCGAGAGCCTGTCGGCCTATGCCCGCCAGTTCCTGGAACTGATGAGCAAGCCGGACGTCGATCTGATCGAGGGCCTGTCGCCCGCCATTTCCATCGAGCAGAAGACCACCAGCCGCAACCCGCGCTCGACCGTCGGCACGGTGACCGAGATCCACGACTACATGCGCCTCTTATGGGCGCGGGTCGGAGTGCCCTATTCGCCGGCCACGGGCCTGCCGATCGAGAGCCAGACCATCAGCCAGATGGTCGACAAGCTGACCGCCCTGCCCGAGGGCGAGCGCATCTACCTGCTGGCCCCGGTCGTGCGCGACCGTAAGGGAGAGTACCGCAAGGAGATCGCCGAGTGGCGCAAGGCCGGCTTCCAGCGGCTGAAGATCGACGGGACCCTCTATCCCATCGAGGACGCCCCCGAGCTCGACAAGAAGTTCAAGCACGACATCGACATCGTCGTCGACCGGCTGGTCACTAAGGCCGGCCTGGAGACCCGCTACGCCGACAGCCTGGAGACCGCCCTGCGGTTGGCCGACGGCATCGCCGTGGCGGAATGGGCTGATGACGGGTCCGGCGCAGAACCCCGGCGGATGATCTTCTCCGAGCGCTTCGCCTGCCCGGTCAGCGGCTTCACCATCGCCGAGATCGAGCCGCGGCTGTTCAGCTTCAATAACCCGGCCGGCGCCTGCCCGGCCTGCGATGGGCTGGGCGCCAAGCTGGCCTTCGACGCCGACCTGATCGTGCCGGACAAGGACAAGAGCCTGCACAAGGGCGCCGTCTCGCCCTGGGCCAAGGGTCCCTCTCCGCTCTACACCCAGACCCTGCAGGCCCTGGCCCGCCACTACGACTTCTCGATGGACCAGGCCTGGCATGCCCTCCCCGAGAAGGCCCGGCAGGTGGTGCTGTACGGGACCGGAACCGAGAAGATTCAGTTCGTCTACGACGACAACGCCCGCAAGTACGAGGTCAACAAGCCCTTCGAAGGCGTGTTGCCCAACCTGGAGCGCCGCTGGCGCGAGACCGATTCCAGCTGGGTGCGCGAGGAGCTGGGCCGCTACCAGTCCGACACCCCCTGCGACGTCTGCCACGGCGCGCGTCTCAAACCCGAGGCCCTGGCCGTCAAGATCGGCGGCCGGAACATCGCCGAGATTTCGACCCTGTCGATCCTGCACGCCAAGGAGTGGTTCGCCTCGCTCGAGACGGACCTCACCGACAAGCAGCTGGAGATCGGGCGGCGCATCCTCAAGGAAATCGGCGACCGCCTGCGCTTCCTGGTCGATGTCGGCCTCAACTACCTGAACCTGTCGCGCAATTCCGGCAGCCTGTCGGGGGGCGAGAGCCAGCGCATCCGCCTGGCCAGCCAGATCGGCTCGGGCCTGACCGGGGTGCTCTACGTGCTGGACGAGCCCAGCATCGGCCTGCACCAGCGCGACAACACCCGCCTGCTGACCAGCCTCAAGGGCCTGCGCGACCTGGGCAACTCGGTCCTAGTCGTCGAGCATGACGAGGAGGCGATCATGACCGCCGACTATGTCATCGACATGGGGCCGGCCGCTGGCGTGCATGGCGGCCATCTGGTCGCCCAGGGCAAGCCAGCAGACATCATGGCCAATCCCAAGTCGATCACCGGCCAGTATCTGTCGGGTGTGCGCGAGATCGCCGTGCCGGACCAGCGCCGGCCGATCTCCAAGAAGCGGGTGCTGCGCGTCGTCGGGGCGACCGGCAACAACCTCAAGAGCGTGACGGCCGAGATCCCGGTCGGCACCTTCACCTGCATCACCGGCGTCTCCGGCGGCGGCAAGTCGACCTTCACCATCGAGACCCTCTACAAGGCGGCCGCCCGCCGGCTGAACAACGCCTCGGATGCGCCGGCCCCGCATGAGCGGATCGAGGGGTTGGAGAATTTCGACAAGGTCATCGACATCGACCAGAGCCCGATCGGCCGCACCCCGCGCTCGAACCCGGCCACCTATACCGGCGCCTTTCAGCCGATCCGCGACTGGTTCTGTCAGCTGCCGGAGTCCAAGGCCCGCGGCTATGGACCGGGGCGGTTCAGCTTCAACGTCAAGGGCGGCCGCTGCGAGGCCTGCCAGGGCGACGGGCTGATCAAGATCGAGATGCACTTCCTGCCCGACGTCTACGTCACCTGCGACGTCTGCAAGGGCAAGCGCTACAACCGCGAGACCCTGGAGATCCTTTTCAAGGGCAAGTCGATCGCCGACATCCTGGACATGACCGTCGACGAGGCCGCCGACTTCTTCAAGGCGGTGCCGCCGGTGCGCGACAAGATGGAGACCCTGAAACGCGTCGGCCTGGGCTATGTCCATGTCGGCCAGCAGGCCACCACCCTTTCGGGCGGCGAGGCGCAGCGGGTGAAGCTCTCCAAGGAGCTCAGCAAGCGAGCCACGGGACGGACCCTCTACATCCTCGACGAGCCGACCACCGGCCTGCACTTCGAGGATACCAAGAAGCTGCTCGAGGTGCTGCACGAGCTGGTCGACGCGGGCAACACCGTGGTGGTCATCGAGCATAACCTCGACGTGGTGAAGACCGCCGACTGGGTGGTCGACTTCGGCCCTGAAGGCGGCGACGGCGGCGGCGAGATCGTCGGTGTCGGCACACCGGAACAGATCGCCGCCATCGAGGGCAGCTGGACCGGCCGCTACCTGGCCGAACTGCTGGCCAAGCACCGGGCGCGGACGAAGAAGCGAGCCTGAGGCCCGCCTGAGGCCCTAGCTGAAGGTGTCGGCCTGCGCCTCACCCGGCTGGCATATCTGGCGATAGGCCTCGGCCGCCGGGGCGGTCATCACCATGTTCAGCAGACCGCCGAACAGCGCAGCGACCAGGGTGTAGATAACCCGTACCGGCGTGTAGAGGTCCATTACCGCCCCCGGCTTGCTGCCAGCGAACTCGCCCAGAGCGGTCATGAACGGCGTGCCGGTCGTCACGCTGGCGACCGTCAGGGCCACTACGAACATGATGAAACCGATCAGCAGGGCCAGGAAGAAAGCCAGGAAATAGCAGCCAAGCAATCCCCAGAAACGATCCTTGGTGAGCCCCCAGCTCCGAAACACGCTGAGTTGGCGGCGCGAAAAGGTGTCGGGGCCGGCGAACGACATCTTGGTTCCCAGCCACATCGACGCCACGCCGATCAGCGCATAGGCCAGAGCGACCATCAGGAGCGCCGGGCCGACGCCACCGCCGCCCCCTGCACCAGCTGCGGCGCCGACAATGGCGATAAGGATGCCCACCACGATCATCAACACGAAGAAGGCGACCGATGCCAACAGCACGATGATAATGGCCAGCCCCATCAGTCGCAGCTCATCGCCCCCGAATGCCAGTCCCAAAAAGCCATGGTCCTTGGGCCGCAGGACTCCGCGATAGACCGCTCCGGCCTGGATCGCCGAGCCAATACAGCCGATTACAGCGCAGCCAAGGAAGAAGCGGAACATCGGGCCGAGCAGCCCAAGGGCGGCCTGTGGATCGGCGCTGGCGCCCGACCCTACCGCCGCGACGGCCTGCATGTAGCCCGAGGCGTCCATCACCCAATATGTGGCGAAGGTCGAAATCAAACTCACCACGCTGAGGGCCACGACAGTGAGCGGCCGCCGGCGCGCGAGGCGAAATCCCTCGAACGCTGCATCCGAAGCCGAAAAACTCATGGTCTACTTCCCTTGTCCCAGACTGGCCCTTCAGGATGGTAACCATCCTGGCGGCCGAGGAAACCCCATTCAGATACGCCAGTCAGTGTGGCGGCGCCGCGCGGCGCTGAACGAATTCCTCGGTGCTGTTGACCTTCGGATAGGGCGCGTCGGGAACAGGCACGCCCAGGAAATCGCACAGCGGCTGCCAACCCTGACCTGCCTGGTAGTCGAGCAACCGGTGGGCTGGGATAGTCGCCCGAACCTTGGCGTTGTGTTGCTCATAGACGGCAATGCAATGGTCGCGATCGCGCAGGCGGCCGCCGAACTTGGCGCCAATGACCGCCGAAATCATCTCGGCAAAGCCGGGCGGCGAGGCCTTGAAATCCGGGTCAGCGAAAATGGTGTCCTGGGTCGAGCGGAACCAGCTGTCGGCGTCGCGGGTGGTCAGGATCACCTTGGCGTCCGGGTAGGCCTTCGCCAACTGGTCGTAGAATTCGGCCGAGGGCCAGTCGACCGCACAGGTGAAACCCTCCAGCAGCGCGTCCCAGTCGGTGGCCTCGCCCAGGCCAGCCCGCCGCCAGCCGTCAATCTGCGCCGGCGCGGCGAACACCTCCATCATATGGTGGCAACGGCCAAGCCCCAGCTGCTCCAGAGCCAGCTTCAGCGACATCGTGCCCGTGCGCCCCAGACCCGCGCCTATAACTTTCAGCGCCATGCGCTTTCCCCCGAAGTTTCGGCCCTACGCGAAGGTGTCCGCCGCCCGATTTCCCCTGTCCCCCATCGCGTCGGCATAGGCCCGCGCGGCTGGCGCCATGAACACGGTTTGCACGGCGACGCTGATGATGGGCCCGAGTGTGAGCTGCACCAGGTAGTAGAGGGGCGAGCTGTACATGCCCGCCATTCTGTTCATCATCGCGGTCGGGTCGCCACTGGTCAGAGACCCCAGACTGCCGCCGAACAGGACGGAAATCACCAGCACGGCAATGACCAGGTATAGGACAAAGCCGAGCAGGCAGAGCAGCAGGTTCAGCAGGACAAGGCTCCAGAATTTGCCCGCGGCGGGGCCGACCGCGCCGAAAGTCTGGATGCCGCCGCGATCGAAGGTCATCGGTCCCCCGAAGGCAAAGAGGGAAAAGAAGGCCAGCATCGAAAAGACGACCAGCGGAATAGCCAGCACAACGCCCAGGCCCGACCGCCCGCCGATGGCGACGACGATCCCCATGACGATGATGGTGCCGATGTACCAGACGATCCAGAGCAGCGACTGGAAGATCAGGTTCAGCGCCAGCCGGAATTCGGTTCCGCCGAGGCGCAGCCGAGCCCACTGGCGGCTGCCGCCCGGATCCAGTACCGCGCGGTAGATGGCCGCACTCATCACGCCGTAGAACAGGCAGCCGAGCAGCAGCAGAACCAGGATGATCAGAACGAAGCCGCCTATGGCGCCGCTCGGGAACCGACCAGGCTGCATGGACGACAGCCCGCCGACGCTGAGCCCGACAGCCGCGAATAGCCCAAACATCACCGCGAAAAGCGCAACGATGTAGACCACGTTGGCTACGGCCCAGCCGAGAACCGTCAGCGGCTCACGCCCCAGGATCCGGAAGCCTTCGCCGAATGCGGTTGTCGCGCTTACTTTCATCACAGCCCCCGGTGTCACAACTCCGAGTCGAGACTAGAGGGGCCGGAGCGGCTCGGCAACCAGCGCTTGGACTGCTAGATGTCGCCCTCCCATGATCGGAGCCCGTCATGATCCTTTACGGTGAACGCAACCCCGCCCCCAATCCGCGCAGGGTGCGCATCTTCATCGCCGAGAAGGGGATCGACCTGCCCGAGACCCGCGTCAACCTGCGGGAGCGCGAGCACAAGAGCGCCGACCACAAGGCTCGCAACAGCCTGGGCCAGGTGCCGGTTCTTGAGCTGGACGACGGGACGATGATCTCAGAGAGCGTCTCGATCTGCCGCTATCTGGACGCGACCAGCCCGGGCCCCAAGCTGTTTGGCGAGACTCCGGTGGAGGCCGCCTTGATCGACATGTGGATCCGCCGCATCGAATTCCAGCTGATGACCCCGGTCGGCATGTTCTGGCGCCACGCCCACCCGCTGACCGCCGCTCTGCTGGAACAGAACCGCGAGTTCGGAGAGTCCAACCGCGATATCTTCGCCCGGGTCTGTCTGTGGCTGGACCGCGACCTTGCCGATGGCCGGCCCTTTCTGGCCGGGCCCTACAGTATGGCCGACATCGTCGCCCAGACGACGCTGGACTTTGCCGCCTTCACCGGTCTGGAGCCGCCCGCCGAGGCCACGAACCTCGCCGCCTGGCGAGCCGGGCTGGCGGCCAGGCCCAGCGCCAACGCCTGAATTTGTAGGGGTTCTTGTCCCTGGCGCTCGGTGTTACCTTCGAGCAAATTCTGGTTCTGGAGATCGGCATGAAGTCGCTGCTCGTCTTGGTAACCCTCGCCAGCCTAGGCGGCGTGACACTTCCTGCTATGGCCGACCCGGCCGCCGGCCCCTCGCCGACGGTCGCGCCGCCGGTGAAGACCGACGCCACACCCGCCACCGCGGATCCGGACAAACTGATCTGCAAGAGCAAGGCGAAGACCGGCAGCCGGTTTCCCGAGCGAACCTGTATGACCAAGGCTCAATGGGATGACCTGTGGGCCAAGTCCCGGGACAACACCAATAACGCTCAGATGCGAGGCTACCGGGCCAACGGCGGCGGAGCCGGCGGCTAGACCGGCGCCGGTTCGGCCTGGACCGGCGCGGCCGTCTCAGGGGTTCCGGCAGACTTGATCCGCTGATAGGCCCGCGCGGTCGGGGCGATGGTGATGGTCAGCTGCAGGATCAGCGCCAGGATATTGACCACCGCCGCCAGTAGGATCTTGCCCAGCGCCGCCAGGGCGCCCGCCACATCCAGATGACCTTCGACGGCGCCTTTGGCGCTGAGGCCCACCGCCCGGATGACGGCCAAGGTAACGGCCAGGCCGAACAGGGCCAGCAGCACGCCCATCACGCCGGCCGCCAGAAACATGCCCAGAAGCGGCCAGAACCTGCCGCGGGTCAGCGCCCAGGACCCGAAGACACTGACCTGCGCCTCGGCGTAGGAGGCGACCTTGTTGAGGGCCAGCCTCACGCCCCACCACACCCAACCCGCCATCAGGACAAAACCCAACAGCAGCCGGACGGGGAACCGCAGCGGCCAGGCCAGCGGCTGAGTGACCAGCACCACCAGGGCGAACCCAACGGCCCAGTAGGCGGCCAGGATCAGCAGCGAGGCGAGCTCGACCCCGAACACCCGCAGTTCGTCACGGCCCAGATTGAGATGCGAGAGGCCGCGCCAGTCGGGGTGCAGGACGGCTCGGTAGATGGCCGACTTGATGATGCAGTAGATCGCGAACGACAGGACAAAGCCTGCCGTCGCCGCGGGGCCGAAGCGCGCCGCCAACTCTTCCCAGTCTCGCCCACCACCGGTTGGCCGCAGCTCGCGGCTGATTTCAGTCAGGTGGGTCAGCAGGCCAGTGGACAGCACGCCGACCAGCAACAGGAACCAGAGGAACCCGAAGGCCGTCCAGCCCAGGGTGGCTCCCGGTTTGTCCCGGATGATCCGGAAACCCTCGAAGGCGGAGTCGATGGGCGAGAAGTCGGGGCGCGAGACGTCGGGCATGCTTAAGGTCTGGAACTGGAGGACGCGGACGAATCGCCCGGAAGTCCAGTCTAGACCCCCGGGCCTCTCAAACCCCTTAACGAATTAACCTTCCACCGGCTCCTTCAGCGCCTTGTAGACATGGGCCCAGGGCGCCAAGGCCAGGGTGAAGAAAACCGACCCGATCAACGACCCGATCGCACCCAACCCCAGGATCCAGGGCAGATACTGGCGAAGCAGTACGTCCGGCGACTGGTCGAAGAATGCTTCTACCGACGCGTGATCCAGGTGCAGCCCGCCCGTGGCCATCATGATGGCGCCGCCGATGCCGAGCAGCACCGCGCTCAGGCCCGACTGAACCAGCATGGCGACAATGAAGTTGAGAATGGCCACCAGCAGCAGCTGGAGAGCCTGGCCCTTGGTCAGGCGCCACGACTCGAACAGGCGGAACTGCTGCTCGACCACGCTGGCAGGCGCGATCAGCGAAAAGCGCAGCAAGAGCACGATCAGGCCGACGACGTAGCCGATCGCCCCGACGAGGCCGACGCCGACCGCCAGGCCCTGCGACAGTGAACGGGCCGCGAAGACCAGGGCCACGACGGCGCCCACATAGAGGCAGAGGACGAAGATCAGCAGGATCGCCGCGGCAATGGTCACCAGCACCAGCATCAGCTCGCCCCGACCGAACCGCAGATAGAAGAAGCGGTCGTCCTTGGGGGTGGCGACCGCCCGGATCACGGCGGCGGCCAGCAGCACCCGCACCAGCAGGCTGCCGATGGAGGCGAAGGGATGGCCCAGGAACAGTCTGGCCTCCATGCCCAGCATCCCGTGGAACGCCTCGCGGGCATCCTTGGGGTCGCCCATCGTAGTCGGCATCTCGCGGACCATGGTGATGACCGCGCCGAACAGACTGATGGCCGGCAGCACCGCCAGCACATAGATCAGCAACGCCCAGACCAGCACCGCCACCGGCTTGCGCCGAATTACCCCGAACCCCGCCAAGGCGGCGTCGGCCACGTCGAATTTGGACATGATCCCCTCCCGAAGAACCCCGTTTTGCGGAGAGCACCACAAAACGAGCCCCAGGGCTATCACTCGCGCTATCGCCCGGCGCTTGGCCCGCCGCCCTGTCCCGCCTATTGAGACGCCATGACCTTGAAACCCATCCATGTAATTGGCGGCGGCCTGGCCGGCTCGGAGGCCGCCTGGCAGGCGGCTCAGGCCGGCGTGCCGGTTATCCTGCACGAAATGCGTCCCGTGCGCGGCACCGACGCTCACCAGACTGACGGGCTGGCCGAGATGGTCTGCTCCAACTCATTCCGCTCCGACGATTGGGAGCACAACGCCGTGGGCCTTCTGCACGCCGAGATGCGGCGGCTGGACTCGGTGATCATGGCCGCCGCGGACGTGAGCCAGGTGCCGGCCGGCGGCGCCCTGGCCGTGGATCGGGACGGCTTCTCGGCCGAGGTCACCCGGCGGATCGAAGCCCACCCCCTGATCAGCATCGCCCGCGAGGAAGTCGCCGGCCTGCCGCCCGCCGACTGGGACAGCGTCATCGTCGCCACCGGGCCCCTCACCTCGCCGGCCCTGGCCGATGCAATCCTGGAATTGACCGGCGAGGGCCAACTGGCCTTTTTCGACGCGATCGCCCCGATCATCCACCTCGACAGCATCGACATGGGCGTGGCCTGGCGCCAGTCACGCTACGACAAGGAAGGCCCGGGCGGCGACGCGGCGGCCTATATCAACTGTCCGATGGACAAGGCCCAGTATGAGGCCTTCATCGACGCCCTGATGGAAGGCCCCAAGTCCGAGTTCAAGGACTGGGAGAGTGTCCCCTATTTCGACGGTTGCCTGCCGATCGAGGTGATGGCCGAGCGGGGCCGCGAGACCCTGCGTCATGGCCCGATGAAACCGGTCGGCCTGACCAACGCCCATAACCCTACCGAAAAGGCCTACGCCATCGTCCAGCTACGGCAGGACAACGCCCTGGGCACGCTGTGGAACATGGTGGGCTTCCAGACCAAGCTGAAGCACGGCGCCCAGACCGAGGTGTTCCGCACCATCCCGGGCCTGCAGGACGCCCAGTTCGCCCGGTTGGGCGGATTGCATCGCAACACCTTCCTCAACAGTCCTCGGCTGCTGGACCGCCAACTCCGTCTGAAAGTCCAGCCCAGGCTGCGCTTCGCCGGCCAGGTCACCGGGGTCGAAGGCTATGTTGAGAGCGCCGGGATTGGGCTCCTGGCCGGGCGTCTGGCCGCCGCCGAGCGCCTGGGCCAGGAACTGGAAGCGCCGCCCGCCACCACGGCGCTGGGGGCCCTGGTCAACCACATCACCGGTGGTCATCTTGAAGGCCAGCCCGCCAGCTTCCAGCCGATGAACATCAACTACGGCCTGTTGCCGCCCATCGAAGCCGCCACGCCCACAAAGGGCGAGGACGGCCGCAAGCTGCGCCCCGTCGATCGGGGACGGGCCCGCAAGCGGCTTGCCTCATTGCGCGCCCTGGACGACCTTGACGCTTGGCGCGGCGAAACCGCTTCCGCCGCTGCGGAGTAGAGACCTCATGACCAAGAACCGCGCCATCCTGGGTTCGATCGGATTCTTCCTGCTGGCGCCCGGCATTGTCGCCTTTGCTATACCCGCCGCCATCAGCCGCTGGCGGCTCGGTCCCCTGACCGAAGACCATCCGGTGATGGTCCCGCTGGGCCTGACCATGGTCACCCTTGGCCTTCTGGCGCTGATCGGTTGTTTCGTCCGTTTCGCCCTGCGCGGCGAAGGCACGCCCGCCCCCTTCGCCCCGACCCAGCGGCTGGTAATCGACGGTCTCTACCGCCACGTCCGCAACCCGATGTACCTGGCCGTGCTGGCCATCGTTGAGGGCCAGGCCCTGGCCCTCGCCAATCCCTGGCTGGCCCTATACGGCGCAGTTCTGGCCGTCGCCTTTGTCCTGTTCGTGCGGCTCTACGAAGAGCCGACCCTGAGTGGCAGTTTCCCCCAGGACTGGCCGAAGTACGCCGCCGCCGTGCCGGCCTGGCTGCCCCGCCGCAACGGCTGGACGGCCGAAGACCAGGACTGATTTCGTCAACCTCCGCTCCCTCTGGCATCGCGGGCGCGCGGTCATTAGGGTGCGCGCCACAACGCGCCCGCCTGAGGCGCCGCCTGCTTATGGGAACCGCCCGGAATGAAGTTTTCCCTCCGCCTTGTGGCCGCGGCGTCGCTGGTTCTGGCTTTCGCGGGCCCCCTCCTTGGTGGCGTGGCCGAGGCCCGGCCGTTCACCGCCAAGGACATGGTCACTCTGGACCGGGTCAGCGATCCGCAGGTGTCGCCCAATGGCCGATGGGCCGTCTATGACCTGCGGGTCGTCGACTACGACGCCAACAAGTCCAGCCACCAGCTCTGGGTCGTCGATCTCAAGGACAAGACTCCCACCCCACGCCTGCTGCCCGCGTCGGAGGGCGGCGCCACCGGCGCGCGCTGGGGCAAGGACAGCAAGACCATCTATTTCCTCTCCAGGCGCTCAGGCAGCAATCAGGTCTGGCGCACCGAGATCGGCGAGAAGGACGCCAGCCAGGTCACTCAGATGCCCTTCGACGTCGACGCCTTCCGGGTCTCGCCCGACGGCAAGACCCTGGTGGTCGACCAGGCGGTGTTCCCGGACTGCCCGGACCTGGCCTGCACCCAGGACCGGCTCGCGGCCAAGGCCGATGTGAAGGCCTCCGGCGTCCTCTATGACCGCCTGTTCGTGCGTCACTGGGACACCTGGGCCGACGGGACCCGCAATCATCTGTTCGCTCTGACCTTCGACGAGAAGAAGATCACCGCCGACAATCCGGTCGACATCACCAAAGGATTCGACGGCGATATCCCCGGCAAGCCGTTTGGCGACGACAGCGACTTCGTCTTCACCCCCGACTCGCGGGGGCTGATCTTCTCGGCGCGCGTCGCCGGCAAGACCGAGGCCTGGAGCACCAATTTCGATCTCTGGCAGGTCGACCTGGCCGGCGGCGAGCCGGTTAACCTGACCCCCACCAATGAAGCCGAGGACATCGGTCCGGTGTTCTCGCCCGACGGCAAGTCCCTGGCCTATCGCGCCATGAAACGCCCCGGCTTCGAAGCCGACCGCCTGGGCGTCTGGGTCCGCGATGTGGCCACCGGCGACAGCCGCGAGGTCGCGCCCGGCTGGGACCGCTCGGCCGGCGCCCTTGCCTGGTCCGAGGACGGCAAGACCCTCTATGTCACCGCCCAGGATCTGGGCCAGACCCGCCTGTTCGCGATCGATGTCGCCACGGGCGACGCAAAAGCCTTGAGCGGCGATGGCCACGTCGGCGCGTTCCAGGTCGCGGACAAGGCGCTGGTCATCAGCCGCGACGCCCTCGACAGCCCGGCTCAACTCTACAAGATCGGCCTTGACGGCAAGGACGAGCGGCAACTGACCCAGGCCAACCTCGACGTCACCAGCAAGATCGACTGGGGTCAGGCCGAGCAGTTCACCTTCACCGGCTGGAACGGCGACAAAGTCTATGGCTACGTGGTCAAGCCGGCCAATTTCGATCCGTCCAAGAAGTACCCGGTCGCCTTCCTGATCCATGGCGGCCCGCAAGGGTCGTTCGGCAACCTCTTCCACTATCGCTGGAACGCCCAGACCTATGCCGGCGCGGGCTATGCGGTGGTGATGATCGATTTCCACGGCTCGACCGGCTACGGCCAGGCCTTCACCGACGCCATCAGCCAGCACTGGGGCGACCGTCCACTCGAGGACCTGCAGAAGGGCTGGGCCGCCGCGCTCGGCCGCTACAGCTTCCTGGACGGCGACCGCGCCTGCGCCCTGGGCGGCTCGTACGGCGGCTACATGATCAACTGGATCGCCGGGACCTGGAACCAGCCCTGGAAGTGCTTCGTCAATCACGACGGGCTGTTTGACACCAAGTTCATGGGCTCCTCGACCGAGGAACTGTGGTTCAGCGAATGGGAAAACGGCGGGCCGGTGTGGAGCAATCCTGACGGCTACGACAAGTTCAATCCCTCTTCTAAAATCGGAAGCTGGTCCAAGCCGATGCTGGTGGTCGAAGGCGGTCGCGACTACCGCGTGCCGCTGGAGGAGGCCCTGTCGACGTTCGGAACTCTGCAGCGAAAGGGGATCGAGAGCCAGTTCCTCTATTTCCCCGACGAGAACCACTGGGTGCTCAAGCCCCAGAACAGCGTCCAATGGCATGACACGGTGCTGGCCTGGCTGGCGCGTTGGACTGGAACGGACGCGCCGAAGAGCTAAGACAACGCCTCAGGTTCGGGAACTGGACCTGGGGCTACTTCCGCGAGCGTGACGCAAGTCACGTGCATTCGCGGAAAATATGGATAACGCTGTTCCTTGGCTTCAACCACGAAGCTTGTCCGGGGAACAATCCGATGAAACCATTTGTTCGCGTGTCAGCTATTACCGCCGTCTTGGCGCTCGGCGCCACCGCAGCCTTCGCCCAGATCACGCCGCCCGGCCTGGAAGGCAAGGACTGGGCTCAGACCTCGTTCAACATCGAGGGCGATGTGACGGTGAAGATTACCGCCAGCAACCTCACGGTCGACACGGTCAACGGCAACACCACGCGGATCGTTCTGAACGTCAACGGTCGCGACGTGGTCGACACTACCGCCGCCAAGGCCGAGACCCAGGTCTCCTACAATGTGTCTGGGCGCGGCCGGTATCAGGCAACGGCCATCTGCTACAACCACAACGCCACCGCTTACAAATGCAGTGTGATCGCCGAGAAGGTGAACCCGGACCCGACCTTCCGGCCATAATCCGATCCAGGGGTCTGCGGGGAACTCGGCAGGATGGGACCACACATCAAGCCATGGCTACTCGCGGCGGCGGCGACCGTTCTGTTGGTCGCCGCCGCGCCCTCGCCGCCGGGCGTTGAAGGCCGGGATTGGGCGCAGGCGACCTTCACCCTGCGGAGCAGCGAACGCATGCAGGTTACCGCTGACAACAGGGTGGTCGAGCCGCAGGCGAGCACCATCCGAACCGTGCTCAGCATCAATGGCCGTGACGTCGTCGACACTACCGCCGCCCGATCCGAGAACCAAATCACCTACATCGTTGCAGGAGCGGGCGACTATCAGGCGCTGGTCCAGTGCCTGGGCCGTCGGGGCGATGCCGACCGCTGCGGCGTCACTCTCACCCGTTCAGACTAGCCAAGTTTTCCGGTCGCCACCGCCAGGGTCAATCGCAGTCGCTTGACCAGAGCGCCGGGCTCACCGGTGAGGGACGCTCGTGCGAGAGCGGCGGGGGCCACCGCGGGGAATGCCGCGACGGGCAGCGGACCGAGTTCCGCGCGGGCAGCGGCCAGGGCTCCGTCGACCTCCAGACGGATGTCCTGGCCGTTCCAGTTCATCGGCAAGCGGCTGCGGTGGCCGGTCTGTTTCAGCCGCCACAGACCAGCGAGCCCATAAGCCCGCGAAGCTGCGAGGATACTTGCCGGATCGGTGACCGGGTCGAGACGCTTGGCCGCCAGCGCCGTCACCGCCCCAAACGTGGCGTCCAGATAGGCCAGCACCGACTCGCGGTCCGTGAAGGGCTCGGTCTCAAGGTCGGCATAACGCGCCTCGGTCAGGTCGGCCAAGGCCTGGGGCGACAGGCTGGACGCGGCGATGGCCAGCACCACCGGGTGCCGGCGCGGCGGACGGCCCAGGGCGATCTCGTCCATGGCCTCGCGCCACCAGGTCAGGCGAATCTCGCCCATCAAGGGGTCGCTGACCGCGAAGGCCACGCGGACCAGTTCCTGATTGAAGGCGTAGAGCGCCAGCACATCGGCCCGCGCCGCCGGATCGGCGATAAAGCGGCTGGCCAGCCAGCGGTCCGTGTCGGTCCGCTTGACGATGGCGTCGATGTCTTCGAGGTCGTCCATGTCCAAATGAAAAGGGCCCGCCAAGCCGGCGGGCCCCTCCCCTATTTCTGCGACCCGATCAGCCGAACAGGGTCTGGTTCATGGCCATCGCAGCGAGCATCGGCAGCGACAGCAAGGTGTTGATGCGCGAGAACATCATCGCCTTCTTGGCGGCGGCGGCCTTGGCGTCGGCGTCGGCTTCCTTGATGCCCAGGGCGATTTTCTGGGCCGGCCAAATGAAGGCCCAGACGTTGAAGAACATAATCGTCGCCAGCCACATGCCGGTTCCAATGAAGGTGTATTGGTAGTCGTTCGGATTGGTGAAGCCGCGGAAGAAGCCAAACGTGGCGGCTTCCATGAAGTAGTGGCGGCTGATGGCCAGGATCATGCCCATGACCCAGGTCAGAAGGGCGGCCCAGCGGAACCAGAACAGCGCCTCGGGGGCGATATATTTCGACACCGCCGGCTTCAGCTCGGCCGGCACGGTCGGCATCACCCGGATCTGCACGAAGTTGAAGTAGTAGAGCAGCCCGATCCACAGGATGCCGAAGAACACATGCATCCAGCGGAAGACGGCCTCCCAGAATGAGCCGTCTGTGCCGTGCGGCGAATGTAGCGCATAGCCGATGATCATCAGCAGCGCCAAACCGACGCTGGCAATCATGGTGTTGCGGAAGTTCGACAGAAATCCAGCCATCGTTTTGTCCCCAGGGATTCCCTATCCAGGCGTCCTGCTATAAGGCGCTTCCCCGCCTATGCAAAGGCGAGGCATTCGCGTCGTCAGACGGCGATCAGCGCCGCAGCCAGACGACGGCCCTCACCGGCCAGGACGTTGTACATTCGCGCCGCCGCCTCAGAGGACATGAACTCCAGCCCGAAGCCGGCGGCCCTGAGGGTGTCGCGCACCGCGCGGGGCGGCAGGGCCTGGGTCGGACCCGTTCCCAGCAACACGAACTCGACCAGGGCCGGGCCGGCGGCAATGACCTCAGCGAAGTCCGCCCCGGTCAGCTGGTCCAGGCTGGCGCCCTTCCAGTCATGGGGCTCATCGCCCAGGATCAACAGCGAACCCGGCCGCCATTGGCCGGAGACCCGAAAGCCTCCGCCGCCCCAGGCGTCGATGGACGGCGCTTGGCGCACTGCCAGGTCCTAGTAGCGGGCCGGGCCGAGCTTGATGGGGGCCGCGTCCTCGTCGCCGCGCTTGACGCCCCACAGCAGGATCAACGGCAGGGCCACATAGACCGACGAATAGGTGCCGATGAAGATGCCGAAGACCATGGTGAAGACCAGCGGGAACAGGGCCGGACCGCCCATGAACAGCATGCCGCCCAGGGCCAGCAGCGCCGTCGAACCTGTAATGATGGTCCGCGACAACCGCTCGTTTTCCGACAGGTTGATCAGGTCGCCCAGCGGCGTGACCTTGTACTTGCGCAGGTTCTCGCGAAGCCGGTCGAAGGTGATGACCTTCTCGTTCATCGAATAGCCGATGACGGTCAGCAGGCCGGCCACGGTGGTCAGCGAGAACTCGATCTGCAGGAAGGACAGCATGCCAACAGTCAATGCGATGTCGTGCAACACCGCGAGCACGGCGCCGAAGCCGAACTGCAGCTGGAAGCGGAACCAGATGTAGAGAAGCATAAGCGCCAGGGCCAGGCCCATGGCTTCAAGCCCCGACATCAAGAGTTCGCCGGAGACCTGCGAGCCGATCACGTCCTGGCGCTTGATGGTCAGTCCGGGGACTTCAGCCTTAAGCTTGGCGGCCACCTGTTGGCCGACCGCGTTGAGGTCCTGGCCCTCGGCGGCGCGGAAGCGGAGCATCGCCGAGTTAGGATCGCCGACGATGGAGACCACCGACGGCTCATGGGCGCCGTAGCGGACCAGGTCAGCCTGCAGCTGGTTCTTGGGAACCGCCCCCGGGGTGTGGATTTCCATGGCGACGCCGCCGGCGAAATCGATGCCCAGGTTCATGCCCTTGGTGAAATAGGAGACGCCCGATCCCAGCACAGCCAGGATGGAGACGACGGCGAGATACGGCGCCAGCTGGACGAACCGGAAGTTCGTCACCGGCGGCAGGTTCTTGATCAATGGCCAATGCATGTCGGCGACCTCAGATCGGAAGTTTCTTGGGCCGCGCCATGCGCAGCCACAGGCCCAGAAGGACCTGGGTGACCAGGATGGCCGAGAACACCGAGGTGAACACACCGAACGACAGGGTGACGGCAAAGCCCCGAACCGGGCCCGCCCCCACCGAGAACAGGATCAGCGCGGCGATCAGCGAGGTGATGTTGGCGTCGAAGATCGAAACCAGGGCGCGGCTGAAGCCGGTGTCCAGGGCCGACATCGGCGTTCGTCCCGCCCGCTCCTCGTCGCGAATCCGCTCATAGATCAGCACGCTGGCGTCGACGGCCACGGCCAGAGTCAGAACGAGACCGGCGATACCCGGCAGGGTCAGCGTCGACTGGGTCATCGACAGGATGCCGAACATCATCAACAGGTTCAGGACCAGCGAGGCGATAGCCACCCCGCCGAACAGCGCCCCGTAGGCCAGGAAGATGAAGGCCACGATGGCCACAAGGCCCAACGCCACCGAGATCTTGCCGGCCTTGATGGCCTCGTCGCCCATTTCCGGGCCGACTGACTGTTCCGACATCAGCTTCAGCGGCGCCGGCAGAGCGCCGCCGTTCAGCAGGGTCGCCAGATCGTCGGCGGACTGGACGGTGAAATTGCCGGTGATGATGCCGTCGCCGCCCAGGATCGGGCCGTTGATGCGCGGCGCCGAAATGATGTTGCCGTCCAGCACGATGGCGAAGCGCTTGCCGACGTTATTTGTGGTCGCCTCGCCGAACTTCTGAGCGCCTTGCGATTTGAACGAGAAGGAAACGACAGGCTGGCCGGTCTGGGTGTCGATGGTGCCGCCCGCTCGCTTGAGCATGGCGCCGGTCACCACGGCCCGCTTCTTGACAACATAGGCGGGCGCGTACCCGTCGCTGCTGGGCAGCAGCTCGGTGCCCGGCGGCAGGGAGCCGGCGGCGGCTTCCTCGACCGAGGCGTTGTCGTCGACCATCTGGAAGGTCATCTTGGCGGTCTTGCCGATGATGGCCTTGAGGTGGGCCGGATCCTTTTCACCCGGGGCCTGCACCACGATGCGGCTGGAGCCCTGCTGGGTGATCGCCGGCTCCTTGGTGCCCAGGATGTCGATCCGCTTGCGGATGGTGTTGATGGTCTGGGCGACCGCGTCCTGCGCCTGCTTGCGCAGCGCGGTGTCGGAGAAGGACAGCTCTAGCTTCTGGTCCTGAGCCTTGGACATGCTGACTTCCTGGACACCCGAACTGTCGGGCCGGGTCAGCTTCTGTAGCGCGCTGAACGCGGCGCTCACCTGGGTCGGGTCGGTGATCCGCACCGTCACCACGCCATCGCCCCGAACGCCCAGGCCGGTGGCGGCGATCTTGGCGTCCTCGAGATTGGTGCGCACGTCCTCCACCAGGTTGATGGTCTTTTCCTTGCGCAGGGCGTCCGTATCGACCTCATAGAGCAGGTAGACCCCGCCCTGCAGGTCCAGGCCCAGGTTCAGGGTCTGCTTGGGGACAAAGCCCGGCAGGCTCTCGCGGACGGTGCGCGGCAGCAGGTTGGGGAGCGTGAAGACGATCCCAAACACCAGCGCGAGCCCCACGGCCCACAGTTTCCAACGCGACAGCGTCATCATGGCCGGAGGCCCTCCCGGCTGGACAGCTAGTTTTTCGCGTCGTTGGCGGCGGCGGGTTCGCCCCGGGTGCGGACCTCGGTCACCATGGCCTTGATCACCTTGACGGTGACGCCCTGGGCGATCTCGACGCCGACTTCTTTGTCCTCGACCCGGACGATCTTGCCCAGCATGCCGTTGGACAGCACCACGTTGTCACCGCGCTTCATGGCGGCCAGCGTGGCCTGGTGCTGCTTGGCGCGCTGCTGCTGGGGGCGGATGATCATGAAGTAGAACAGCGGGATCATCAGCAGGATCGGCAGCATCTGGCCGAGGGAACCAAGGTTGGGCATTTCGTCTCCGATAGGCGCGCGGCGAACAGGCCGCGATGAGGTCGGCGGAAACTATGTGTTCGACCCTCGATTTGCAATGAGCCCATCCAAAGGTAAGAGCCGGTAGTGGACCCTGACCTGAAAAACCTGCTCGCCCGTATCGCCGAAGCGCTGGAACGGCTGGCCCCGCCGCCGGCCCCGGCCGCCGCCTTCGAAGGCGCGCGGATGTTCCGTCACGACCCGGCCGGCGCCTTCCTGCCCGCGCCCGACTACGGGCTGGCCCTGGACCTGCTGGTCGGGATCGAGGCGCAGAAGGCCCGTTTCGTGGAGAACCTGACCCGTTTCGCCTCGGGACTGCCATCCAACCACGCCCTGCTGTGGGGCGTGCGCGGCACGGGCAAGAGCTCGCTGGCCAAGGCCGCCTTCATGCATCTGGCCCCCAGCCGGCCGGCGTTGCGGCTGGTCGAGGTGGACCGCGACGAGGTCACCGCCCTTCCCGCCCTGTTCGACGCCCTGCGCGAGCGGCCCGAGAAATTCGTGGTGCTGTGCGACGATCTGTCCTTCGAGGACGGGGCGGCGGCGGCCAAGGCGCTTAAGTCTGCCCTGGAGGGCGGCGTGTCAGGCCCACCCGCCAATGTGTTGTTCGTGGCGACCTCCAACCGCCGCCACCTGATGCCCCGTGACCACGCCGAGGGCCGTGGCCTGATCGCCTCGGCAGAGGACGCCGAGGAGGAAGTCAGCGTTTCCGACCGCTTCGGCCTTTGGATCGGCTTCCCGCCCATGGACCAGCCGGCCTATCTGTCGGCCGTGCGCAGCTACGCCAAGCGCTTTGGGCTTAAGCACAAGGAACTCGATCGGCGCGCCCTGCAATGGTCGCAGCTGCGCGGCTCCCGTTCTGGCCGGGTGGCCTGGCAGTTCATCCGAGACCTGGCCGGCGAACTGGGTGTCTCGCTGCCCGCCTAGCGGGGCATCACCAGCATTGGATCGCGCGGCTTGGCTTTGTCGCGGCCGAAGACCGGGGTGTAGAGCACCACGAAGTGCACCTGGGTCTGGGTCGATCCGGCCGGCGCGCCGACCACGCCGATCGCCTGGCCCTGGGTGACACGATCACCGGTCTGCACCGACTTGCGGCTCAGATAGCTGTAGCTGGTCAGCCAGGAGCCGTCGTCATGGTGGATCAGCACTGTGATGCCCAGCACCTTGTAGTCGCTGCCGGCGTAGACGACCGTCCCGGAGGCGGCGGCGCGGACGACCGTGCCCTCTGGTGCGGCGAGGTTGACGCCATCGCTGATCTTGCCGTCAGGCCCGGGCCCGAAGCCCTGGAGAATATTGCCCTGCAGCGGCCAGGCAAACAGGCCCCGGCCCAGGCGGCTGACCTCGGCATCGGAAACGTCCGCCGACTTGGGCAGCATTGAACCACCCTGCGGCAACGGCGGCGGGGGCGGCGAGTAGACCGGCGGACGATAGGGCGGAGGTGGCGGCGGCGACGGGGGCCGATAGGCCGGCGGCGGCGACGGGGGCGGTGAATAGGCGGGCGGAGGCGGCGGCGAGTAGCTTGGCGGCGGCGGAGGCGAATAGGTCGTCTCGGGCCTGGGAGCCGGCGGGGTGATGGTGATCGTCTTCTTGACCGGGCCGCTGTCCTTGTAGCCATCGGGCAGGCGCAGCTTTTGGCCGGACTTGATCGAGGCCTTGGTCGACAGGTCGTTTTCGGCGGCCAGCGCCTTGATGGTGACGTTGAAGCGCTTGGCGACAGCGGCCAGGGTGTCGCCTGATTGGACGACATAGGCCTTGGCCTTGGTGACCGGGCCTTTCAGCTTCTGGCCGGGCTTGAGCTTATAGGGCTCTTTCAGCTTGTTATCGTCGGCCAGCTGCTTGCGGGTAGTGTCCAGTGCGCGAGCCACCGCGTCCAGGCCCTGACCGTCCTTGACGGTGTAGACTTCCGGCTTGCCTTCGACGGTGATGACCGGACCGCCGACGCTGACCACGGTCTTGGTCTGCGGCTTGGGTGGCGGGGCGCTGCGGCTGGGTGGTGGCGGCGGCGGCGAATAGGCCGGCTGCTCGTAGTCAGGCGTCGACGACGAGGCTGGAGGCGGCGGCGACGCCGGCTTACGCGTTGGCCGAAGGACAGGCGGGCCGGGCGGCGCGATGGGAGCGCTGACCTCGACACCATCGTTGTCCGGCGTCGGGCCGAGAGGCTGAGCGTCGACCGAACCCGGCGGATCGATGGTCTGAGGGCTGTCGTCCTGGGTCAGATAGGCGACCTGCACCCTGCCGCTGCTCGGCGCGGCGCGCGGCGGCGCATAGGCGTCGGTGGTCTGGTCCAGCGAACCGCCCGCCAGACCGGCGCCGGCGGCGCGCTCGTTGCGGATACGCGCGAAGGTCGCCGCATCGGCGGCATCGTTAGAACTGACCGGATAGCTCGGTTTCGGAATTTGCGGCATCTGAGGGCCGGTCCCCGGCGCCTCGCCTTCGGTGACGGGATAGCGAGGGGTGGACGCACACGCCGCCAGCAGGCTCGCGGTCGCACCCAGCAGCGCCAGACGGGTCAGGACTTGAGACATCGCCACTCCGATCGATAGGCTCGAAGGATGTGGGCGTATCGCGTTAAGTCAGCGTTAAGCACGCCCGCGAAACCCAACCCCGATTGTCGATTCCCGGGGTCGGCAAGATCCCTCGGTTCACAGCTCGCGCGCGACGCCGTCCAGCAGGGGCACGAATCGGACGTCGCCCAGAAGTTCGACTTTGAAGCCGCCCTTCCCGTCGCCCGCATACCGGCGCAGAGACTGCACCGGACCCTTGCCGATCGGCGCCACCAGAACCCCGCCCGGTTTCAGTTGCGCCAGGAGAGCCTTGGGTTCTTCCGGCGCCGCTGCCGTGACCAAAATGCGGTCAAAAGGCGCCTGTTCGGGCCAACCCTCTCCGCCATCGCCAAACCGGGTGATCACGTTGGTCAGCCCGAGGTGTCTGAAGCGGGCCTCGGCCTCGCTCATCAGGGTGCGATAGCGCTCGACGGTATAGACAAGCCTGGCCAGCGGCGAGAGTACCGCGGTCTGGTAACCCGAGCCGGTGCCGATCTCCAGCACCCGCGCCCGGGGCTCCAGGGTCAGGGCCTGGGTCATCAGGCCGACGATGAACGGCTGGCTGATGGTCTGGCCGCAGGCGATGGGCAGGGCCGAGTCCTCCCAGGCCCGGTCCTTGAACAGATCCGGCGTAAAGAGCTCGCGCGGCGTGCGCTCGATGGCGTTCAGCACGCCAGGGTCGGTCACGCCCTGCGAGCGCAGGGCCAGGATCAGCCGCGCGGTGCGGGTCTCGGGGGAATCGTCCTCGCCATGCGTATCGGCCATCGGCGATCTCTACGCCTTTGGAGGGACGCCGCCCAGCAGGCCCTTGAGGCGATGCAGGGCTTCGTTGTGGGTCAGGTCAATATGCAGCGGCGTGACCGAAATCCTGCCCGAATAGATGGCCTTCAGGTCGGTGCCCTCGGCCGGATTGGAAAGCTCGCCGATGAACCCCATCCAGTAATAGTCGCGGCCGCGCAGGTCGGTGCGCTTCTCGGCGGTGCGGACATGGGTGTCGCGGAAGCCTTGGCGGGTAACCTCGATGGTGTCGACCCGCTCGGGCGGTCGGGCCGGGAAGTTGACGTTCATCACCGCGTCCTTTGGCCAACCGATCTCGATCAGCCGTCGCACGATCCCGGGGCCAAAGTGCTCGGCCGTCTCCCAGTGGATCACCGCCTCATCGTGGAAAACCTTCACGGCCTGCGACATGGCTATCGAGGGAATGCCCAGCGCCATGCCCTCGATAGCCCCGGCCACGGTCCCCGACAGTGTCACGTCCTCGGCGATGTTCTGGCCGCAGTTGACGCCCGACAGCACCAAGTCGGGCGCCGGACCTTCGATCAGCTCGCGCACCGCCAGCATCACGCAATCGGTCGGCGTGCCCTCGACCGACCAGCGCCGCTCGCCGACCTTGCGCACCCGCAGCGGGTCCGACAGCGTCAGAGCCCGGCTGGCGCCCGACTGCTCGTATTCCGGGGCCACAACCCAGACATCGTCGCTGATCGCCCTGGCGATCTTCTCGAGCGAAACGAGACCCTCGGCATGGATGCCGTCGTCATTGGTCAGCAGGATGCGCATCAGCCGATATGGTCCAGTCCGCCCATGTAGGGCTTCAGGACGTCCGGAATGGCGATCCGCCCCCCCTCGTCCTGATAGTTTTCCATTACCGCCACCAGGGTCCGGCCAACCGCCAAGCCCGAACCGTTGAGGGTGTGGACAAAACGCGTGCCCTTTTCGCCGGCCACCTTGCAGCGGGCGTCCATGCGCCGGGCCTGGAAGTCGCCGCAGTTCGAGCAGCTGGAGATTTCCCGGAAGCTGTTCTGGCTGGGCAGCCAGACCTCCAGGTCATAGGTGCGCCGGGCCGAGAACCCCATGTCGCCGGTGCAGAGCAGCATCGTGCGGAACGGCAGGTCCAGCGCCTTGAGCACACTCTCGGCGCACTCGGTCATCCGCTTATGTTCGGCGTCGGAGTCTTCGGGCCGGGTGATCGAGACCAGCTCTACCTTGTAGAACTGGTGCTGGCGGATCATCCCGCGGGTGTCCCGGCCCGAGGCCCCGGCTTCGGCCCGGAAGCTGGCGGTGAGCGCGGTCATCCGAAGCGGCAGTTCCGCCTCATCGGTGATCTGCTCGCGGACCAGATTGGTCAGCGAAACCTCGGCGGTCGGGATAAGCCAGAGGTCCTCCTCGGTCGGGGCACGGTCGATCAGGCTGAACACCGCGTCCAGAGGATCGCTCGCGGCCGGAAGCGATTTCAGCTCGTCCTTCAGGCCATAGAGCGCCTTGCGCAGCAGCCGCTCGCGCTCGCTCATTCGCGAGGCGCTGAACTGGTCCTCATAGAATTTGGGCAGCTGGCCGGTGCCGAACATGGCCTCGTCCTTGACCAGCATCGGCGGCGAGATCTCGGTATAGCCGTTCACCGTGGTCTGGTGATCGATCATGAACTGACCGATCGCCCGTTCCAGCCGCGCGATCTGCCCCTTGAGCACCACGAAGCGGGCCCCAGACATCCGCGCGGCGGCCTCGAAATCCATGCCACCCAGGGCCGCCCCAAGATCAACGTGGTCGCGCGGGTTGTTGATCCGGCGCGGTTCGCCATGGCGGCGCTGCTCGACGTTGTCGTGCTCGTCGGCGCCGGCCGGGACTACCCGGTCGGGCAGGTTGGGCAGGCTGGCCAGCAGACCGCGCAGAGTCGCGCCCACCGAGGCTTCGATCTCGGTCTGGGTCGCCATCTCGGCCTTGAGGGCTTCGACCTCGGCCATCAGGGCCTGGGCCGCCGCCTCGTCCTTCTTGGCTTTGGCCGCGCCGATTAGCTTGGAAGCCTCGTTGCGGCGCGACTGGGCGGCCTGCAACGCGGTCTGGGCGGCGCGGAGGATGGAGTCCAGCTCCAGGATGGCGGGCGTCTGCGGCGACAGCCCGCGCGAGCTCCAACCGGCGTCATAGACGGTGGGATTGTCGCGGATGGCTCTGATGTCGTGCATGGGATCGCGCCCGGCTAGAGGAAGGCGATCTCTCTAAGGCGCGTTGGGAAGGTGGGCAATCGGGAACAAAGACCTTCCCCCGCTGGCGGGGGAAGTGGCCTGAGATGCGCCGCATCGAAGGTCGATGGGGGTCCTTGCGGCGCTGGACGCCAAATCCCCACCGTGGGAAAGGGCCCCCAACGAGCCTCCAGCTTCGCTGTCGGCCCACTTCCCCCGCCAGCGGGGGAAGGGCTTTAGGCCTCTAACCGCCCCTTACCACGATATCCGTGCCCGCCTCGGCGTCTTCCTCGCGCTTGCGGCGGCGCTCGATCAGCCAGACGCACCAGATCGAGACCTCGTAAAGCAGGCAGATCGGCACCGACAGCATGACCTGGCTGATCGGGTCCGGCGGGGTGATGACGGCGGCGACCGCGACCACCCCGAGGATGGCGTAGCGGCGGCCGGCCCGCAGGGTCTTGGAGGTGATCAGGCCCGCCATGCCGACCAGGGTCAGCACCACCGGCAGCTGGAAGCAGAGACCGAAAGCCATCAGCAGGGTGGTGACCAGCGACAGGTATTCGGAAACCTTGGGCGTCAGCTCGACGGTGATCGGGCCGGTGGTGATCGCCTGGGACAGCGAGAACCACAGCACCAGAGGCAGCATGATGTAATAGACCATCGCCACCCCGGCCACGAACAGGACGGGCGAAGCGACGAGGAACGGCAGAAAGGCGCCCCGCTCGCGCTTGTAGAGTCCCGGCGCCACGAAGCGGTAGAGCTGCCAGGCCAGCACCGGGAAACTGAGGATCAGGCCGCCGAACAGGGCGATCTTCAGCCGGGTGAAGAAGATCTCCAGCACCGCCGTGTAGATCAGCTTGAACTTGGCGTCCTGGCCCAGTGTGTGCGGCTGGAACAGGGCGAAGATCATGTCCAGCGGGGTGTGATTCCCCTTCGAGGCCTGTGACGCGACGATGTCCTGGGCGACCAGGAAGGGCCGGATCAGGAACTTCAGCAGGTCCTCGGAATAGATGAAGCAGACCACCGCCCCCACGGCCAGGGCGGCGGCGCTGATGATCAGTCGGCGGCGCAGTTCCACCAGGTGGTCGAGCAGCGGGGCGCGGGAGGCCTCGATATCCGACTCGTCGGGGGGCAGGTCGCTCAAGAGACAATCTCCGGCGGCTTGCGGGGCGCGCGCTTGCGGGCCGGCTTGGCGGCGGGCTCGACAACGTCAGCGGTCTTGGACTTGCGGGGAGTGCGAGCGGGCTTGGCGATGGTCTGAGCCTCGGGCTCAGGCGCCGCCTTCGGCTTGCGAACCCGCTTGGGCTTGGCTTCCGGCGCGATCTCCTCGACCGGCGGCTCATAGCTGGCCATGGCCGGGCTGAAGCTGACGTCGCCGCCGCGCAGCGTGGCGTCGATGTCGCCGAATATGGCGCTGGCGTCCGAGCCCATGATGCTCGAGCCGCCGAACTGACCCGACCGCATGGCGGCCACTTCCTTGCGAAGCTCGTCGAGCTCCGACTGGCGGGCCATCTCATCGAAGCTCGAGCGGAACTCGGCCGCCATGCCGCGCATGCGGGCGACGAACTGCCCGACCTTGCGCAGGAGCATAGGCAGGTCTTTCGGGCCGACGACGATCAGAGCGACGGCGGCGACGATAAGAATGTGCGAAAAACTGAGGTCAGGTCCGAGCATGGACGCGCCTTATGGCCCCCTTTGTGGCCCGGGCAAAGCCGCGCCTTTGAAGGCCCGCCTAGTTGCGGGCTTCGTCCTTGGCGGGCTCATTGCGCGGCAGCGGCGTGGCCACCACATCCTCAGGCTTTTCATCGCCCTTGAGACCTTCGCGGAAGGCTTTGATGCCCTTGGCCGCGTCGCCCATGATCCCGGACAGCTTACCGCGGCCGCCAAACAGCAGCAGCGCCACAACGGCGAAGAAAATCCAGTGAACGGGGCTAAGACCACCACCCATGAGGTAACTCTCCTAAGCGGTCCCGATCACGCGGGACATGCTGTCATTCGCAGACAATATAGGCCTTAGCATGACCCAAGGCCATGGGAACCCGGTCAGGGTGTCTCATCCCCCACGAAATCCTGATGGAATTCCGGCGCGTCCTCGAGATCGAGGCTGTCCTCGGCCTCCTCCTCGCTGCGCGGCATGGTCGGATCGGGGACGTTAAAGCCTGGCGGCAGGTTCATGTCGAGCAGGCCCGCCGCCTTCATCTCAGCCATGCCGGGCAGGTCAGCCAGGGCGGCCAGGCCGTAGTGCTCAAGGAAGGCGTCGGTGGTGCCGTAGGTAACCGGCCGGCCCGGCGTGCGGCGACGGCCGCGCATGCGCACCAGGCCAAGCTCCAGCAGGACATCGAGCGTGCCCCGGCTCGCCTGCACACCGCGCACCGATTCGATTTCCGCCCGGGTGACCGGCTGGTGGTAGGCGATGATGGCCAGGGTCTCCTGGGCGGCCTTGGAGAGGCGGCGTGGCTCCTCCCGCTCCTCGGTCATCAGGAAGGCCAGGTCGGCGGCGGTCTGGAACCGCCAGCGGCCGGCGACACAGGCGAGCTCAACGCCCCGCCCGGCGCAGCTTTCGCCCAAAAGCGCCAGGGCGGCGGCTGCGTCGGCGCCTTCCGGCAGTCGGCGGGCGAGGTCGGCCTCGGACAGCGGTTCGGCGGCGGCGAACAGCAGCGCCTCGATGCGCCGCGCGGTTTCGGGAATGTCGGTCATGCGGCGGCTTCTTTAGCCGCCTTGGCCTGGCGAGTCCGCAGATAGACGTCGGCGAAGGCCTCCAGCTGCCGCGCCTCCAGGGCGCCCTCCTTGACCAGCTCCAGGCTGGCCGAGAGGGTCGAGGCCAGGTAGCTGGCCCGGCTGGGCCCGCCTTCGACATGGGCCATGGGCGCCACGCCGCTCAGAGACGTCCAATGGGCCAGTTCCGGCAGCAGTTCGCGCAGGCGGGCGCGGGCGTCGTCCAGGGCGTAGGCGCTGGGGGCCTGGGGCCGATAGTGGCGCTCGCCCTCGCGTTTACGCTGGCCGATATAGGCGCTCATCAGCTGGTAGAGGTCGCCCTCGATGCGGCCGGATGAGACGATCTTGACCGCTTCGGGATCGCCGCGCGTGAACACGTCGCGTTTCAGTTGGGGCTGCACCCGCAGGCTCTCGACCGCCCGGCGCATGGCGTCCAACTTTGCCAAACGAAACGCCAGCATGGCGGCGATTTCTTCGGGCTGGGCTTCATCGGCCTTGGGGCGCTCCGCCCGGGGCAGCAGCAGGCGCGACTTGAGGTAGGCCAGCCAGGCCGCCATCACCAGATAATCGGCCGCCAGCGAGAAGCGCAGTTTCCGCGCCTGGCGCACGAAGGCCAGGTACTGGTCGGCCAGCCTGGTGATCGACAGCTGCAGCAGGTCGACCTTCTGGGTGCGGGCCAGGGCCAGCAGCACGTGCAGGGGGCCTTCATAGCCCTCCAGGTCGATGACCAGCGCCTCGCCATCCTCGGCGGCCGCGCCGGCGGCGGCGAAGTCGAGGTCGGGCTGGAACGTGTCGCTCACGCGGCCGTCCTCCCCTCAAACGCGGCGTCGAAACGCGCGCGGCCAGCCTCGGCGTCGAAGGGTTCGGGAACGCGGGCCAGCCGCGCCAGCGCCGCTTCGGCCCGACGGCGGGCCTTGCCGGCCAGTGGCTTGGAACCCCGCACCACCCCGGTCATCTCAGCCATGTCGCCGTTGCAGTGCAGGACCATGTCGCAGCCCGCGGCCAGGGCCGCGCGGGCGCGCTCGGTGAAATCGCCGCTCAGCGCCTTCATGGAGAGGTCGTCGGTCATCAGCAGGCCATCAAAGCCGATTCCCTGCCGAATGACTTCGGCGATCACTTTGCGGGAAGCCGTGGCGGGACGTCGCGGGTCCAGCGCGGTGTAGACCACGTGGGCGCTCATCGCCATCGGCATGTCGGACAGCACGCGGAACGGCGCGAAGTCGACCGCTTCCAGCGCCTCGCGCGGCGCATCGACCACCGGCAGGTTCTCATGGCTGTCGACCATGGCGCGGCCGTGGCCGGGGATGTGCTTGATGACCGGCAGCACGCCG
The DNA here is from genome assembly GCA_038236615.1 of Caulobacterales bacterium. Taxonomy (GTDB): domain Bacteria; phylum Pseudomonadota; class Alphaproteobacteria; order Caulobacterales; family Caulobacteraceae; genus Caulobacter. The sequence goes on along the minus strand of JBBRZO010000001.1, from coordinate 187,609 downwards.
CCGGCGATCAGACCCTCGGCGGCGGCCCGGCCCAGCAGGGCGATCTCAGCGGGGTCCATGGAATAGGCGCGGTCGCCGATGATGTCGTGAGCGCCCGGCTGGGGGACGTCCAGCACCGGCAGGCAGTCGACATTGATCCCCAGATTGGTCAGGTCATGGGCCATCAGCCGCGCGCCCAGCCGGGCAATCTCGCGGCGCAGCAGCGGGTCGTTGGCGGCCAGCTCGCCATAGGCCCGGCCCGGCGGATACTTGCGCCAGTGCGGCGGTTGCAATCGGGCGACCCGGCCGCCTTCCTGATCGATCAGGATCGGGGCGTCGGGCCGGCCCACCGTCTCGCGCAGGGCGGCGGTCAGGTCGCGGACCTGTTCCGGGTTGTCGATATTGCGCCTGAAGAGAATGAACCCCCAGGGTCTGGCGTCGCGATAGAGGGCGACCTCGTCCGGGTTAAGCGTCTGGCCTTTGCAGCCGAGGATACAGGCGCTGCCAGTCACTTCACAAAGCCACTACTTCACGAAACAGGACTTGGAGGCGGCCTTCAGGCGATTGCAGAAGGCGGCCGCTTCGTCGCGGCTGGGAAAGCCGGTGACCAGGGTGCGGTAGAGGGTGACGCCGTCCTTGACCACGGTCTCGACCTTCTTGCCCTTGCCAGCGGCGGCGCCGGGCGCGATGGCGGCGGCGTCGCTCCAGCCCTTGTCGGCCAGGGCCGGCGAGGTGAAGGCGCCGATCTGCACCATGGCCATGGTTCCGGCCTGCGCGCGAGCGTCATCCGTCACCGGCGCTGGCTTGATGACAGGCAGGGGCTTGGTGACCTGCTGCGCCATCTGCTCTACGGGCGACACCGGCTCGGCCGAGACGGGGCCGGGCGGCTTGGGCTGCGGCGGGCGCAGCTGGGCGGTCTTGACCCCGTCCGCCTGCGGGGCCGGGCGGGCCATCGGCTCCTCCGGCGGGGCGGCCATGGTCGGGGCGCCCGAGGTCGTCTGGCCGGTTTCCTGGTTGTAGATCTGCAGGCCGGCGCTGGGGTCTTCCGGCTGGTCGTCGGCCTTGGGCGCGGTCTTGGCGTCAGCCACCACCGTGCCGACCGCCTTGGGCGCGTCGTTGCTGCCGCGCAGGCCGTCGCGATAGATGAACAGGAACACACCCGCCAGCACCACCAGGATGGCCGCGCTGACCACCAGGGTCACCGGCATGGGTCCGCCACCGCCGCCGCGCACGGGGCGGCGGGAGTCGAATGCCAGGGGCGCTTCGTTGCGGGGCGTGTAGGCGCCGCGTTCTTGGTCGGACATCGGACGGAAAGCTCCGGACGGGATGCGGGAATCGTAGCTAACGAATCACACACCCGTTCTTAACAATGTATCGAGACCCAGCCTGCCCTCGCGATAAAAGCCCGCCGCCGCCATAAAAGCGGTGGATCATTCTCCGATCCTAGTTCCAGGCGTCGAGCTGAAACAGGCGGCGGTGTTCCTCGATGGCGAACCGGTCGGTCATCCCGGCGATGTAGTCGCACACCACCCGGGCCCGTCCGGCGTCGTCGCGGTTCTGCGACCTCTCGAACCAGTGGGTGGGCAGCACCTCCGGCTCGGCCATGAATAGCCCGAACATCTCGGCCAGAATTCGGCGGGCCTGGCTACGGGTGCGGTTTACGCGCCAGTGGCGGTACATCTTGTCGAACAGGAACTGGCGCAGGCGGGCCAGATCCTCACCCATGTCGGGCGAGAAGGCGACCAGGGCATGGCCAAGGGTGCGGACGCCTTCGGGGCTCTCCAGCCGGCCGGCATCGGCGCGACGCAGGGTTTCGCCCATCACGTCGTCGATCATCGCCCCGATCATCCGGCGCACGGCTTCCATGCGCACGAGCCGCTCTTCCAGGCCCGGCCGCTCGCTGCGGACGCCCAGCAGGATCGGGCCGATAAGCGGCACGTCCATCAGTTCGTCCATCTTCAGCAGGCCAGCCTGAACGCCGTCATCAACGTCGTGATTGTTGTAGGCGATGTCGTCGGCGATGGCCGCCACCTGGGCCTCGGCCGAGGGCCAGCCGTCCAGCCGTAGCGGGAATTTCTTGTCGAACCGAGCCACGGCGGTCCAGCTGGGCCGGCTCAGACGGTCGGTGACCGGTCCGTTGTGCTTGATGACCCCCTCCAGCGTCTCCCAGGTCAGGTTGAGGCCCAGGAAGTCGGGATAACGGTGCTCCAGCTCGGTCACCACCCGGAAGGTCTGCACATTGTGATCGAAGCCGCCGAACGGCTTCATGTCCTCGTCCAGCTGGTCCTCGCCGGCATGGCCGAAGGGCGGATGGCCCAGGTCGTGGGCGAGCGCGATGGCCTCAGCGAGGTCCGCATCCAGCCCCAGCGCCGTGGCCAGCGAACGGGCGATCTGGGCAACTTCCAGGCTGTGGGTCAGGCGGGTGCGGTAATGGTCGCCTTCGTGGGCGACGAAAACCTGGGTCTTTTCCTTCAGTCGGCGGAAGGCGGTGGAATGGATGATCCGGTCGCGGTCGCGTGCGAAGGGCGAGCGGGTGCGGCTGGGAGCTTCCGGGTGCTGGCGACCCAGGGACTTCGAAAAGTCTTCGGCATAGGCCGCCCTAGGCGGATACTGGTAGCTGGAGCTCATCGGTGGCCCTGAGTTCAACGGCGCCCCTTTCCAGGCGGCGCGGGGTTGCACATATAGGAGTTCCAGGAGTTTTCCACAGGCATGACCGCGCAACCCCTCACCCTTTCCGCCAGCGCCGCCCAGCGTCTGCACGCCATTTCGGCCAAGGAAGGTCATCCGGTGATGCTGCGGGTGGCGGTCGACGGCGGCGGCTGCTCGGGCTTCCAGTACCGCTTCGACCTGGTTGAGTCCGATGAGCCGGGCGACCTGCGCATCGAGCGCGACGGCGCCGCGGCCCTGGTAGATGACGTGTCGCTCGCGCTGCTGAAGGGCTCTGAGATCGACTTCGTGGACGAACTGGCCGGCGCGGAATTCAAGGTCCGCAACCCCAACGCCAAATCGAGCTGCGGGTGTGGGGTCAGTTTCTCGATCTAGCCTCGAGCCTAAATCCCCGCCCCCAGGTCGATGAACGCATCGCTGAGCGGCGACGCCGTCGCCTCTTCCGGATGGGTCAGCACCTTGACCAGCCGGTCCGCCTGCACGGCGATCTCCGGCACGGCGGTCACCTCCCACCAGGCCGGCCGGGTCAGCGGGCCCAATGCGTAGAGCCAGGACGACGGCGTGCCTCCCTGCCCCACCATGGCGCAGTCGTTGGTGTCCAGGCCCAGACCCAGCGGGTCGGGGCGCAGGAAACCGCGTCGGCGCAGATCGGCCACAAGCGGAATTTCGATGCGGCCGAAATCGCTACGCGGGCCCGTGCAGTTGATGAAGCGGGCGGCGCGCACCGTCTGGACTGCGCCATGCGGGGCGGCCAGGTCGGCGGTGACACCGCTGGCGTCGGCCCGAAAGCCGCGCAGGCGGCCAGGGACAACGCGCAGCTGGCCGCTGTCGAGCAGCTCCTGAAGGGCCGCCCCAATGCGCGGAGCCATGCGGTGGCGGTGGACGTCCCAGCGGGTGCGCAGATGGCGCAGGAACTGGCGGCGCTGTTTCAGGCTCCAGCCGTCCCAGACCCGGGCCACTGCCGGGCGGGCGGCGTCGAATACCCGCTGCCAGGGCACGTCGGCTGCGGTGGCCTGGGCGATCTGTTCGCGGAGGGCCGCCATCAGGGCGCTGGGACCAAGGCCGGCTTGCAGGGGCTGACCGGTCCAGGCGCCGCCGTGGCGGTGCGAGCGCGGGGCCAGGCCCCGGCGCGAAGTGGCCAGCATCGGGCCGCGATGGCCCTCGGCGGCCAGCTTAAGGGCGATATCGACCATGGTCAGCCCCGCCCCGACCAGCAGCACCGGCGCGTCAGGGTCCAGGCCGTCGAAGGCGCCCGTCGCCCAGGGGTCGGGAACATAGAAGCGGCTATCGACCACCGACTCATCGGCGCGGAAGGGCGAGGCAGGCGGCAGGTTGCCGGTCGCCAGCACTACCCGGTCGGCCGTCAGACGCCGGCCGTCCGCTAGGATCAGCCGCCCGCCGCTGCTGGCCGGCTCGACGCCGACGACCTCGCCCTTGATGGCGCGCACGGCGCCGGCCGTGACCGCCGCCTCGATACGGCCCTGCAGGTAGTCGCCGAACAGGGCGCGGGGCACGAATGCGGCGTTCAGATCGCCGCCCGCTTCAGCGATAGCGTCAGCCAGAGCGGCCCGATGCGCCTCCAGGAATTCGGCGAAGCAGGGCGTCAGGCCCAGTTCCATGCGGCTGACCGGCACGTTGAGCAGGTGCTCGGGCCCGCAGGCGCCATAGGCCAGACCCCGGCCCAGCCGCCGATCGCGTTCGATCAGGGTGATGTCCAGGCCGGGATCGGCGGCGGCCAGCTTCAGGGCCAGCACAGAGCCGCTGAATCCGCCGCCGATGATGGCGACTGTAAGGGGCGGCGGCGACTCGTGGCGCGGCATATCCATGGCCCATCCACTAACCGGCTAACGCTAGGGTAGCTAGTGTCCCGATTTCGAAGTTCGCCGTAGATTGTGGAAGCCCCCGACGAACTTCGAAATCGATAAGGACACTAGCCAAGTATAAGTTTCTAGTGTGCTTTTTGGATTTGAAGTTCGCTCCCACGCACGACCCAAAACTAAGGCGAACTTCAAATCCAGCACACTAGCCCGGAATGAACTGCAGCAGGGTGACGGTCGCCAGCGCCCAGACGGCCGGCGCGGCGATGGCCGTCCAGGCGCCGCGCTCCTGCTTGCGGGTGAACAGCACCCAGGCAATGAACGGCGCGACGATGCAGACCATCCAGAAGCTGATCATCAACAGGAAGCTCAGCCAGGCCAGCGGGTTGAGCAGGTTGCCTCGGTCGTCGAACACCAGCGGCGAGAACAGGGCGCCGATCAGCCCTATCGGGGCCAGGATGCCGCTCGCCACGGTGGCGATGGCCAGCAGCACGCGACGCACGTCACGTTCGCGATCGCCTCTGGTCTTGAGCGCCCCTGCCATGCGACCTAGCCTTCATCACCCCGCGCGGAGCCGTCAATGCGTATCGCCACTTGGAACGTAAACTCCGTTAATGCTCGCCTGGAAACTGTATTGGCATGGTTCAAGGAGGCATCTCCCGACGTCGCCTGCCTCCAGGAAATCAAATGCATCGACGAGAAGTTCCCCGCCGAGGCATTCGAGGCGCTGGGCTACAACGTCGCCGTTCATGGCCAGAAGACGTATAATGGCGTGGCTATGCTCTCGAAGACACCGCTCGAGGATGTCCGCAGGGGCTTGCCGGGCGACGACAGTGACGAACAGGCCCGCTACATCGAGGCGGTGGTGTCCGGACCCAACCCGGTGCGGGTCTGCGGCATCTACCTGCCCAACGGCAATCCGATCGGCACCGAGAAGTTCACCTACAAGCTGGGCTGGATGGCCCGGCTGAACACCCACGCCCAGGGTCTGCTGAAACTTGAAGAGCCGCTGGTCATCTGCGGCGACTACAACGTCATTCCCGAGCCCGAGGACGCCGACAAGCCGGAGGGCTGGCTGGGCGACGCCCTCTTTCAGCCGGAAAGCCGGGGCGCCTTTAGGGCCCTGAAGAACCTGGGCCTGACCGACGCCTACATGCAGCTGGATGGGACGCCCGGCGGCTACACCTTCTGGGACTACCAGGCCGGCGCCTGGCCCCGGAACCACGGCATCCGCATCGACCACCACCTCCTCTCGCCCCAGGCCGCCGACAAGCTGACGGCCGTCGACATCCATCGCGACGTGCGGGCGGGTGAAAAGCCCTCCGACCATGTGCCGGTCGTCATTGAGCTGGCGCTCTGATGATCAAGCTGACCTTCTGCCTGACCCGACTGCACGGCCTGACCCGCGAGGCCTTCCAGGACTACTGGTGGAACACCCACGCCCCGCTGGTCGCCAGCGTACGCGAGCCGCTGCGCATCCGCCGCTATGTCCAGATGCACAGCCTGCCCGCCGAGGTCTCGGCCGACCTGATCAGGGCGCGCGGCGGGCCGGAGGGCTATGACGGGGTCGCCCAGCTGTGGTGGGACAGTTTCGAGGACATGGCGCTGAGCGCCGGCGACCCCAAGGCGGCCGAAGCCGGCCGGCGGCTGCTGGAAGACGAGAAGACGTTCATCGACCTGTCCCGCTCGCCGCTCTGGTGGGGCGAAGAGAAGGTGGTTTTCTGATCCATGGGCGAACTGGCGCGGATGCTCTTGCTGCTGGGGCTGGCCGGGACGGTTGTCACCTTCCTGGGCAGTTTCGGCATCTGGTGGATGGATGAGGACCGCCGCATTCGCCGGGCCCTGCGCCGGGTGTTGAAGGCCGAACCGGACAGTTTTGTCATCGCCAAGGGCCGGGGCCGCGGGGCCGGGTTTTCCTTCGATAGCGGCCTGGCGGCGGTGGCCTGGGACCGGGGCGCCTGGTGCCTGGTCTATCGCATTGACGAGCTGATGGGGGCCGAACTGCTGATTGATGGCCGGGTGGTGGCCAGAGCCTTCCGGAGTGAACCGCGCCGGGCCCTTGACCAGGTGGTGGGCTCAGCCGGCCAGGTCACGCTCAGGCTGATCTTCGACGATCCGCGCAATCCCGACTTCGAACTGGATCTCTGGCTGTCGGGCGATGAGCTGCGCCGCGAGTCCAGTTCTCCGGCCGCCGCCATCCAGGAAGCCAACCGCTGGCTGGCCCGCACCGAGGCGGTGCTGCGCCGCCCCGCCGCACAGCCCGTCGCCGCACCCGTGGTCGCCCGCCCTGAGCCGGCCCCCGCCCCGCCTCTGGACGACGATGAACTGCCATGGGACGAAGACGAGTAGGCCATAATTGACAGTGTAAATTTATGAGGTCATGCTCCCCGAAGTTGGAGACACCATCATGACCCTGCTGATCGCCGCCGCCCTGTTCTTTCTGGTCATTCATTTGCTGATTTCCGGCACCGCCGTTCGGGGCGGCTTGGTCAAGGTCGTGGGCGAAGGCGCTTACATGGGCCTGTTCTCCCTGGTTTCGGTGGCTGGCCTTGGCGCGCTGATCTGGGGCTATGCCCAGGCGCGCGGCCTCGGCGAGGTCTACTGGCAGGCGCCCGATTGGGGCCGGCATCTACAGTTCGCCCTGACCCTGCTGGCCTTCCTGCTGATCGTGCCCGGCCTGACCACGCCCAACCCGACCAGCGTCAAGCAGGAGGGCGTGCTGAACAAGCCGGACGCGGTAAAGGGCATGCTGCGCATCACCCGCCACCCGTTCCTGTGGGGCGTGGCGCTATGGGCGGCCGGCCACCTGTTCCTGAACGGCGATACGCCCAGCGTCATCCTGTTTGGAACAATGCTCGTCCTGGCCATCTTCGGCACGCTCAGCATCGACGCCAAGCGGCGCAAGGCCTTGGGCGAGACCTACGCCGCCTTCACCGCCAAGACTTCCAACATTCCCTTCGGCGCCATTGTGACCGGTAAGCAGCCGCTGAAGCTCGGCGAGATCGGCTGGTGGCGGATCGTCCTGGCGCTGGTGCTATGGGCGACGATCGCCTGGTTCCACGGCGCCATGTTCGGCGTCGCGGCGATCCCGCACGGGTAAGACAAAAGCCCTTCCCCCGCTGGCGGGGAAGGGCTTGGAGCCTCAAATATCCGCGTAGACGTGCCGCTCGCCCGCGAAGCCGGGGTGCGTCACCGCCCCCAGGTGCGCCGGGCCCACGGTCTGGGCGAACTTCCACAGCGCGCCTGAGCCGTAGGCCGTGATCTTGGGCTTCCACTCGGCGCGGCGGCGTTCCAGCTCGGCCTCGTCGACCTCCAGGTCCAGCGTGCCGGCGTCGGCGTCGATGGCGATGATGTCGCCGTCGCGGACCAGGCCGATGGGACCGCCTTCCTGGGCTTCGGGGCCGACGTGGCCGATGCAGAGGCCCCGCGTGGCGCCGGAGAAGCGGCCGTCGGTGATCAGGGCGACCTTTTCACCCCGGCCCTGGCCGGAGATGGCGGCGGTGGTCGACAGCATCTCGCGCATGCCGGGGCCGCCCTTGGCGCCCTCGTAGCGGATGACGATGACGTCGCCGTCCTGGTAGTCGCCGGCCTCGACCGCGTCGAAACAGGCCTGCTCGCCGTCGAACACCCGGGCCGGGCCGCGATGCTGGCGGTGGGAGTTGTTGCCGGCGACCTTGACGATGGCGCCGTCGGGGGCGAGCGAGCCCCAGAGCCCCACCACCCCGCCGGTCGGCGACAGCGGCTCGGAGACCGGGCGAATGACCACCTGGTCGTCGCGCCACTTCACGTCCTTCAGGGTCTCGGCGATGGTCTGGCCACTGACCGTCATGCAGTCGCCGTGCAGGTAGCCGCCCTCCAGCAGGGTCTTCAGCAGCATCGGCACGCCACCAGACTCGCCCATGTGCTTGGCCACGAACCGGCCGCCCGGCATCAGGTCGCAGAGATAGGGCGTCGCCTTCATGATCTCGCAGACGTCGCGCAGGGTGAAGTCGATGCCGCACTCGTGGGCCATGGCTGGCAGGTGCAACCCGCCGTTGGTCGAGCCGCCGGTCGCCGCCACCACGCGGGCGGCGTTTTCGAAAGCCTTACGGGTGCAGATATCGCGCGGCCGCAGATTGCGCTCGATCAACTTCATCACCGCCTCGCCGGAGGCCTCGGCATAGCGGTCGCGGTCGAGATAGGGGGCCGGCAACGATGAGGAGAGTGGCAGGGCCAGGCCGATGGCTTCCGACACGCAGGCCATGGTGTTGGCGGTGTACTGGCCCCCGCAGGCGCCGTCGCCGGGACAGGCGTGCTGTTCCAGGTCGCAGAGATCTTCCAGGCTCATCTTGCCGGCCGAATGCTGGCCGACGCCCTCGAAGACGTCCTGCACGGTGACCTCCCGGCCCTGATAGGCGCCGGGCAGGATCGAGCCGCCATACAGGAAGACCGACGGCACGTTGAGGCGCAGCATGGCCATCATCATGCCCGGCAGGCTCTTGTCGCAGCCGGCCACCCCGACCAGGGCGTCGTAGCTGTGGCCGCGCATGGTCAGCTCGACCGAGTCGGCGATGACCTCGCGGCTCACCAATGAACTGCGCATCCCCTCGTGGCCCATGGCGATGCCGTCGGTGACGGTGATGGTGCAGAACTCACGCGGCGTGCCCCCGGCCCGCTTGACCCCGACCGACACGGCATGGGCCTGGCGCATCAGGGCGGTGTTGCAGGGCGCCGCCTCGTTCCAGCACGAGGCTACGCCGACGAACGGCTGGGCGATCTCGCGGGTGCCAAGGCCCATGGCGTAATAATAGGACCGGTGCGGCGCGCGCGACGGCCCCTCAGTCACGTGACGGCTCGGCAGGCTCGACTTGTCCCAGCTTCCGTCCGGTTTCTTGGCCATGGTCATCACTCCCAATCTGACGACTGCCATAGCGGGCGCCGCGCCGCAGCAAAAGGGAGAAATCTTGCGCTGGGGCGCGACAAACGCCCCATCGCCGGCAAGACGCTGCTACAGCGCCGCCTTGATTGCCGCGACCAGTTCCGGATCGTCCGGCGTGGTGCGCGGGCCGAAGACGTTGATCAGGCTGCCGTCCTTGCCGACCAGCAGCTTGTGGAAGTTCCAGACCGGCTCGGCCGGCTCGCCCACTTCCGACACCGCCCATTTGTAGAAGGGGTGGGCGTCGGGGCCCTTCACGTCGACCTTCTCGGTCATCGGGAAGTCGATGCCGTAGGTGGTGCTGCAGAATTCCTGGATCTCTTCGGCGCTGCCCGGCTCCTGGCCGGCGAACTGATTGCTGGGCACGCCCAGCACGACGAAGCCGTCATCCTTCAGTTCGCTGTAGAGCTTTTCCAGTCCGTCGTACTGCGGGGTCAGGCCGCACTTGGACGCGACATTGACCACAAGCACGACCTTGTCCTTGAAAGTGGTCAGCGGCAGGTCGGAGCCATCCAGGGCTTTGAAATCAAAGTCATAGGCGTTGGACATGATGCGTTTCCTTAAAAGCCGGCGGCCTGCTCGACGGCCAATCCAAGATCCAGCGCCCGGGCCGCTTCGTCGGCGGTGACCACCGGCCGCGCCGCCTCACCGCGTACGGCGGCCACGAACCCGCCGACGCTGGCGCCCAGCGGGTCGCGCCCGGCCGGTGTGTCGGCGAAGGCCTCGTTGAGGGCGAAGGGCGTGGAATTGACGAAGGTGCGGGCGACGAAATCGATCTCCAGCCGGCCCGACGGATAGATGATGCTCATCGTCCGCTCGCGGCTGTCATGCACCCGGCTGGCCTCGAAGATGGCCGTGAAGCCGTCGGCGAAGGTCGCCTCGCCGCGGATGTTGTCGGGCGTGCCCTCGGCCTCGACGGCGATAGGCTCGGCTGTGGTCAGGGCCAGAGCCAGGTCGATGTCGTGAATCATTAGGTCCAGCACCACCGAAACGTCCTGGCTGCGCGGTGAGGGCGTGCCACGGCGCACCGCTTCCAGCCGGATCGGCTTTTCGGGCACATCGAACAGGCCCATGGCCCGGAACACCACTCGCTCTTGGTGACCGCAGGCCAGCACCAGACCGGCCTTGTTGGCGGCGGCCAGCAGCTTGTCGGCGTCCTCCAGGGTCGAGGCGAGCGGCTTTTCGACATAGACCGACTTGCCGGCCTTGAGCGCCGCCAGCGCGTTGGCGGCGTGAGTGGTGGCGGGCGAGGCCACCGTGATGATGTCACAGGCGGCGAACAGGTCGGCCAGGTCGCCGTAGGCCTCGACGTTCAACTGCTCGGCCATCATGAAGCAGCGTTCCGGATGGGTGTCGTAGACCCCCATCAGCTGGATGCCGTCCATCTCGGCGTATTTTTTGGCGTGGTAGCCGCCGAATACGCCCGTGCCGATCACGCCGGCTTTCAGAATTGCGCTCATGCCTGCCTGTTAGCGCAATTCGGCGGCTTCCGCGAACCCCGGCTTGGGTCTAAACGGTCGTTTGAAAATCAGAACAAAGCCTGGGAGTGAACCTGTGACGACCTCGAGAGAGATCCGCCTGAAATCCCGTCCCGTCGGCCTGCCCACCGCCGACAACTTCGAACTGGCCAGCGTCGATCTCCCCGCGCCCGGCCCCGGCGAGGTCCAGGTGCGCAACCTGTTCATGTCGGTCGATCCCTACATGCGCGGCCGCATGTACGACCGCTCCAGTTATGTGCCGCCCTTCCAGATCGGCGAGGCCCTGCAGGGCGGGGCCATCGGCACGGTGGTCGCCTCCAATGATCCGTCACTGAAAGAAGGCGATCTGGTGCAGTCGATGTTCGGCTGGCGTGAGGCCTTCAACGCGCCCGCCAGCGCGCTGCAGAAGTCCGACGCCCACGGCCTGCCGCCCCAGGCCCTGCTCGGCGTGGCCGGCATGCCCGGCATGACCGCCTACGCCGGCCTGCTGCGGGTCGCCGCCCTGAAAGAGGGCGACGTGGTCTTCGTCTCGGCCGCCGCCGGCGCGGTGGGCTCGGTCGTCTGCCAGATCGCCAAGATCAAGGGCCACACCGTCATCGGCTCGGCCGGCGGGCCTGAGAAGGTCGCCTTCCTCAAGTCGATCGGCGTCGACCACGTCATCGACTATAAGGCCACCAAGGACCTGACCGCCGCCCTGCTGGAAGCCTCGCCCAAGGGCATCGACGTCTATTTCGAGAACGTCGGCGGTGAGCACCTGGAAGCGGCCATCAACGCCGCCCGCCCCTTCGCCCGCTTCGCCCTCTGCGGGATGATCAGCCAATACAACGAGACCGGCGAACCCAAGGGCCCCTCCAACATCATCCAGGCGGTCGGCAAAAGCCTGCGCCTCGAAGGCTTCATCGTCTCCAACCACTACGACATGCTGCCCGACTTCCTGCGCGACATGTCCGAGTGGATCGGCTCGGGCAAGCTGAAGTGGAAGGACACAGTCGACGAGGGCATCGAGGCCGCCCCGGACGCCTTCATCAAACTCTTCAAGGGCGAGAACCTGGGCAAGATGCTGGTCAAGCTTTCCTAGCCAAAACAAAGGGTGATCGCGGTAGCCGAGATGCCGCTTTCACCCGGCTCGCCTGGGGGTTACAAGCCCGGCGGTTTGCCTCCCGGAGCCCACCAAGTGTCCCGCCTGTTCAACGCCTACATCATGATCGACTGGAGCGCCGCCGCCGCACCGCGCGAAGGCAAGGACTCCATCTGGATCGGCGTGACCAAGCGCGACATCCGCTTCCGCCCGACCTTCGAGGCCTTCAATCCGCCGACCCGCGAGGCGGCGATGGCCCAGCTGCGCGACATCCTGGCCGACCTGCGCCGCCGCAATGAGCGGGCCCTGATCGGCTTTGATTTCAGCCTGGGCTATCCGCGCGGCACCGCCGAGGCGCTGAAGCTGAAGTCCAACGACTGGGCCGCGATGTGGGCCTTCCTGGGCGCCAACGTCGCCGACAAGCCCAACAACGTGAACAACCGCTTCGCCGTCGCCGCCAAGATGAACCGGCTGATGACCGACCAGGCCTGGCCGTTCTGGGGCTGCCCGCCCAAGGACGCCCAGCGCTGGCTCTCCTCGACCAAGCCGACCTACGACGCCGCCGGCCTGCCGCCGCAGCTGCGTCTGGCCGAGGAAGCCACCGTCGGCAAGAGCAAGTCCGGCGCGAAAAGCACCTGGCAGGTGTTCGGCAATGGCACCGTCGGCAGTCAGGCCATCACGGGCATCGCCCGGGTGCGGACGCTGGCCGGCGAGCTGGGCGATAAGGCCAAGGTCTGGCCGTTCCAGACCGGCTGGAAGGCGCTGACCGAGGCCGATCTGGACGGCCTCGAAGTCGTCTTTGCCGAGGTCTATCCGGCCCTGGTCGACGTCAAGCCCGAGCCTGGCGAGGTCGTCGACCGCGCTCATGTCCGGGCCCTGTGCGAACACTTCACCCGCCTGGACGAGGCCGGCAAGCTGGGCGCTGCCTTCGCCCCCGCCAAGCCGCCGTCGGACGAGGATCGCGACGTCGTCGAGCGGGAAGAAGGCTGGATCCTGGGGGTCTGACCGCCCTGTGACCTTGCCGCCACGCCTCCCGCATCACGTGAAGACGCCGGCTTGCGAACCGGCGTTATCCATGACAAACGCCCGCTCCCAACTCTGGACGAGCTCAACATCCGCATGATCATGCGCGCCGCCACATTCAGCCAGCCCCCCAAGGGCCAAGGCTCGCGCGCGTCCGTGTGGATTTCCTGCGGCGCCCGCCTGAACCCGAACATCTGACCCTGCGCGGCCGCCGGAGGCGTCGCGCGTCGACGCCAATCGGAAGCCGCCATGTTTGTCTGGACCAATCTTGCGGGCCAAGCCTGCACGCCAACCCCCCTGCTCCGTCATATTTCCGGCGAGTTCGCCGACCGCGTCGCCGCGATCTGGCCCGCGCCGCATGCCGAATTTCTGACCGCCTCAGCGGCTCAGCGCCAACTCGTCTGGCTGGGGTTGTCCCTGGGCGTCGAGCCCCTCGTGCTGCGCCGCGCAACGGCCATGCCGCTAAAGCGCGCCGTCCGCGCGGTTGCTCCGGACGGTCCGGATGGCCTGATCCGGGCATTGGGCAGGCTGGGTGAAACCGCCTGGACGGCGGCCGAGTACGAGATGCTGCTCTTCCAACTCGGTCAGCCGGAGTCGGCCAAGGTCCTGCGGCATGCCGAACAGATCGATCCGGCCCTGGTCGGCGCGGTCTCGGCTTTCCCGCCGGCCCTGCTGCGTTCAGGCCTCACCCGGCTGCAGCTGTCGCCCAAGCAGTCGGCGGTGGCGGGGGAGGCCTGGAGCATTATCCGCACCCGTGACGGCGCCGAGGCCGCCACCCGCGCCGCCGAACGCTGGGGCCGGATCGCCGACACCAAGGCGCTGTTCGAGGCGGTGATGGAGGACCTGATGCGGCCCTTGCCGGCAGCGCCCTTCCCCGACACGACGCGCCTCAAGGCACTGCGCAGCAAGGCCGCCATGCGCGATGCGGCAGGACGCTTCAACAACTGCCTGCGCGGTCGCATTCGGAGCGCCGTGGAGGGGTGGAGCGCCTTCTACGAATGGCAAGGCGAGCCGTCGGCCATCGTCGAACTGAACCTGGACTCCATCTTCGGATGGCGTTTGGACGAGGTCCGGTTGAAGGACAACGCGGTCATGCCCGCCGAGCATCGCGACGACCTGATCGCCTGCCTGCGCGATGAGTTGGGCGTGCATGTCGGGCGGGCCGGATGGGAGCTGACCCGGGCCTGCGAAGACGCCCTGAGCGACGAAGCCGACCTGCAGCCGGTCCAGCATTCGATCGAGGCGGCGTTCGGCGATTGACTTAGGCAGCGGGCGGTCCACCTTCGGGGCAACACCCTCGGGGGAGGACCGCCCATGACCGCCGCCACCAGTCCAGGTGACCGCTATCTCAGCATCGATGCGGTGCGCGGGTTCGCGGTGCTGGGCATCCTGCTGATGAACATTACCGGCATGTCCGGCCCGACGTTCGGCTACATCGACCCCACCTATTTCGGCGGCACCACCCCGGCTGACCTGTGGACCTGGGCGGTCAACCACGTGCTGACCGACGGCAAGATGCGCGGGCTGTTCACCATGCTGTTCGGCGCCTCGACGGTGCTGATCGCCGACCGGGCCGAGCAGGGCGCCGGCCTCAGCCCCGTCGCCACCCACTATCGGCGGATGTTCTGGCTGCTGGTGATCGGCATGCTGCACGCCTACTTCCTGTGGTGGGGCGACATCCTGGTCTGCTATTCGGTGGCGGGCCTGTTGGTCTTCCCGGCCCGCAAGCTGGACAGCCGGCTGCTGGTCGCGCTCGGCGCCCTGATCCTGGCCGCCATCGTCGCCCACAATCTCTATGACGCCCATGCGCTGAGGATGCTGTCGGACGCTATCGCCGACGGCTCGGCCACGCCGGCGATGCAGGCCGACTGGTCCCAGGCCCAGCTGCTGATCAACCCGCCCCAGTCGATGGGCGACCACGAGATCATGCAGTTCCGCGGCGGCTTCATGGAGGCGCTGAAGGCCCGGGCCTTCGTGGCGATGCTGATGCAGATCGCGGTCGAGCCGCCGGACGGCTTCCCCGAGGCCATCGGCCAGATGCTGATCGGCATGGCCCTGTTCAAGAGCGGCTTCTTCACCCTGAAATGGACGACACGGGCCTATGTCTCCGCCCTGGCCGTCGGCTACCTGATCGCCGTACCGGTCACCGCCTGGATCACCTGGGAGATCTGGGACAACGGCTTCAACCCGCTGACCCGGCTAAGCCTTGACGCCTGGGGCGCCATCCCCAGGCCGTTCATCGCCATCGCCCACGGCTCGGCTATGCTGCTCCTGGTGCGTTCGGGCGCTCTCTCCTGGCTGGTCGAGCGATTCGCCGCCGCCGGGCGGATGGCGTTTTCCAACTACCTGATGACCTCGATCATCACCGCCTTCCTGTTCTGCGGCTTCGGGTTCGGCCTCTACGGCCACCTGTCGCGGTTCGAGCAGCTCTATGTCGTGGCCGGGATCTGGGTGTTCATCCTGGTCTGGAGCAAGCCCTGGCTGGAGCGCTTCCAGTACGGCCCGTTCGAGTGGGTCTGGCGCAGCCTGGTGCAGTGGAAGCGGCAACCCTTCGTCAGGCGCCTTCAAGGTCCCGCTTCAGCCGAGCCAGCAGGCTGACCGCCTCGGCCGCATAGGGCGAGATCCAGCGGTCGGAGATGTCCTTGAAGGGCCCGGCGTTCAGGTAGTTCCAGCGCTGGCGTCCCTCGCGCCGGGCGATGATCAGTCCCGCCTTCTCCAGCACGCCGATGTGCTGCATCACCGTACAGCGGTCGAGCGTCCCCTCGAACCGCGCGCAGAGCTCGCCCGTGGTGCGAGCCTCCGCCTTCAACAGATCGAGAATCTGCCGCCGCCGGCGGTCCGCCAGGGCCTTGAACACCAGGTCGTCTTCGTCGTCGCTTGACATGTTATAATTCTATAACATATTGACCCGCAGGTCGCAACGAAAGGCCCCCAAGAAAGGGAGAGAGCCCATGGAACCGAAGTTCCAAGTCCAACTGAAAATCCTGAAGCCGGTCGCCGAGGTGTTCGATGCGGTGGTCAATCCCGCCAAGCTGACCGGCTATTTCCTGCAGACCTCCAGCGGCCCGCTGGCCGAAGGCTCAACAGTGAAGTGGAAGTTCCCGGAGGTCGAACAGCCCTTTGATATCGTGGTCAGCAAGGTTGTCCCGAACGAGCGGATTGAATTCTCCTGGCCGTCCGGCAAGGACGCTCCCGACACCCAGGTTGAGATGGTCTTCAAGCCGTTGGACGGTGACAACACCATGGTGCAGATCAGCGAACGCGGCTGGCCCGCCACCGAGGCCGGCTTCAAGAGCTCGCACGGCAACGCCGGCGGCTGGATGCACATGCTGGCCTGCCTGAAGGCCTACATCGAATATGGGATCAATCTGAGGGCCGGCGGGGCGTTCTAAGCCCCGCCAGGCCGATCAGCTCGCCTGGCGCAGGTCGGTGTCGCGCAGGGCCTTGAGCTTCTCGGCCACCAGAAAGGCCAACTCCAACGCCTGCTCGCCGTTCAGCCGCGGGTCGCAATGGGTGTGGTAGCGGTCGCCCAGGTCGCCCTCGAGGACTTCGCGGGCCCCGCCGATGCATTCGGTTACGTCTTGGCCGGTCATTTCCAGGTGGACGCCGCCGGGGTGCACGCCCTCGGCGCGGGCCACGTCGATGAAGCCCGAGACCTCGGCCAGGATCGCCTTGAACGGACGGGTCTTGTAGCCGCTGGTGGCTTTCAGCGTGTTGCCGTGCATCGGGTCGATGGCCCAGACGACGTTGCGGCCGGCGGCCTTGGTCGCCGCCATCAGGCGCGGCAGCCGCTCGGCGACCTTGTCGGCCCCGAACCGGCCGATCAGGGTAAGGCGGCCGGCCTTGTTCTCGGGGTCCAGCTTGTCGATCAGCCGCAGTAGGTCGTCGGGATCGAGGGTCGGACCGACCTTCATGCCGATGGGGTTCTTCACCCCGCGCAGGAACTCGACATGGGCCCCGTCCAGCTGGCGGGTGCGCTCACCGATCCACAGCATGTGGGCCGAGGTGTCGTACCAGTCGCCCGAGGTGGAATCGACGCGGGTCATCGCTTCTTCCAGACCCAGCAGCAGCGCTTCGTGGCTGGTGAAGAACTCGACCTGGTGCATCGAGGGATGCGACTGCGGCGTCACCCCGATGGCTGCCATGAAGTCGAGGGACTCGCTGATCTTGTCCGACAGTTCGCGGTAGCGCGCGCCCTGCGGGCTCTTGTTGACGAAGTCGAGCGACCACTTGTGGATGTTGTGCAGGTCGGCGTAGCCGCCGCTGGCGAAGGCGCGCAGCAGGTTCAGGGTCGCCGCCGACTGGGTGTAGGCCTTCAGCAGGCGTTCGGGATCGGGAACCCGCTCGGCCTCGTTGAAGTCCATGCCGTTGATGATGTCGCCGCGATAGGACGGCAGCGTCACCCCGCCGATGGTCTCGATCGGCTCGGAGCGCGGCTTGGCGAACTGGCCGGCGATACGGCCCACCTTCACGATCGGCTTGCCGCCGGCGAAGGTCAGCACCACCGCCATCTGCAGGATCAGGCGGAAGGTGTCGCGGATGTTGTCCGCCTTGAATTCCTTGAAGCTTTCGGCGCAGTCGCCGCCCTGCAGCAGGAAGGCCTTGCCGGCCGCCACCTCGCCCAGCAGATCCTTGAGGCGACGCGCCTCGCCGGCAAACACCAGAGGCGGCAGAGCCTTCAGCTCACCTTCAACCCGCGCTACCGCAGCCGCGTCCGGATAGTCGGACGGGATGTGCTTGGCGGGTTTCTCTCTCCAGGTCGTCGGGGTCCAGCGGTCAGTCATGGTCGTCACTTCACAAACGGGAGCGGTTCCTTACAGGAACCATGCCAGCAAGGCAAAAAGATGCGCGTTGCCAGCGAAAATAGGCCGCGCCGCGCACGGCTGTTGCTTCGATCAGGCCTTGCGGCGGACGCTGGTGATCGCCACCGCCGGTTTCAGGATCTGGCCCTTCATCCACGGAATCTTGGGATCATCGCCCGTCGGCATGGCCAGGATGGCCCGGGCGATCTCCATGCCCTGCACCACCCGCCCAAAGGCGGCGTAGCCGGCGTTGTCGCCCGGCTGGTCCGGATGGGCGTCCAGATAGGTGTTGTCGCCGACGCAGACAAACACGCTGCCCTTGCCTGTGCCGACCTCGAACCGGGCCAGGGAAAGCGTGCCGTCAGTGTGCGAGAGGCCGGTCTTCAGCGTGCTTTCGTGCGCGACCGGCGGGATCTGCGGGTCGGCGATCGGCTTGGGATTGAACTGGATCAGCCCGGAGGTCTCATTGCCGGCCATCCGCATGGCCCGGAAGAAGCTGGCCCCGTCATAGCGGCGGGTGTCGACGTATTTCAGGAAATTGGCGACGGTCAGCGGCGCCTTGTCCTTGAAGAGATCGAGGATGAACTCCCCCTGAGCTGTCTTCATGCTCAGCCGCACCACCCCGGCCTCGGGCGGCGCGAGCGGAGGCGGAGCGGCGGGCGCTGGAGCCGGCCCGGCCGGATCGGCGGCAGGCGTCTGGGCCAGGGCCGGGCCGGCGGTCAGGGCCAGGGCTCCGGCGGCGGTGATGAAGTGACGGCGTTGCATGGCGCGCTCCGAAAGGCCTCGCGCGACCCTACCGCTCCGAAGGTGTTCCCCTCAAGGCTGACGGTCGTCGGAGCCTATCGGCACGGCGTCGCGGCGCTTGCAGGACACGAAGAAACGACCTGTCGCCTGGTCGCGGCAACGGACCTTATCCGGCAGGCCCAGGCCAACCGGCTTCCACATCGGCCGAGTCTCCCCCGGCACGAGCGCATCCTCGTAGGTCATGATACAGATGTTGCCGCCATCGGGACCCTTGCACGGCTCGGGGAGCAGAGAGAGTGCACTGTATTCGCACGGGTCGCCGCACTCGTAGACCTCCGCCGGGACCAGCACCATGTCGCGGGCGTCACAAGCCACCTCAACAGTGGCTGTCTGTGAATCTCCGCACAGCAGTTCTTCGTCTCGAAACCACCCCCGGAACCACCAGCGCGGACGGGGCTCGCCAAGGCGGTACATCGTGTTGAAGCCCGGCTTGCAGATGAGTTTGCCCGTGGAGTCAAAGCAAGGCTTGGGCGGATCGTAGAGATCGCGGCGCGCCGCCTCCAGAGACGGCGCGAAGGCCGCTTTGGCGGGCGCGGGATGGACTGTCAGGACCGCCGCGCATAGCCCAAGCATCAGGATTAACAGTCGTCTCAAGTATGCGCTCCTGGCCGAACTGCGAGCGCATATGAGCACAGGTTGAGTCCCGGTCACAATCGGGCCAGGGTGGTGTTGCACCCTCAATGGACGCCATGCGCCGCCTGCTGCTCTGTCTTCTTGCCTTGCTGATGAGTGCCTTACCGGCCTCGGCGGCCCAGCCGTCGACGCCGGTCAGCCTGACGCTGAGCGTCCAGCGAAAAGGGTCAGCAGTGCTATTGACCATGGTCCTGCGCAACGACCGTGCCGCCCCGATCTGCGTCCGACCTTCGGCTTTGGCCCCTCGCGAGATCGAGCTATGGCGTGGAAAGCGTTCTGTCGGCCTCAAGCGGCAATATGATTGGGAGGGGCGCCCGCCCCCGGAGTGCCAGCTGATCCCCGCCGGCGGTCTGATCAGCAGCAATCTGGACATCGGTCCCCGCTACCGTCTCAGGCCGCGCGTCGGCGATCAGGTCTGCTACGGCGAGGTCTGGGCCGAGGTCGGACCCGGTCCGGCGTGGGCGACGCCCTCCGCTGTATTGGTAAGGCGTTGCGTTCGTATCCGCTGAGGTCGGCCCCTACGCCACCGCGCCCAACTCGGGCGGCGTGTACTTCTCACGCATGGTCACGAACTCTTCCGCGATCGTGGGGTGGACCGCGCAGGTGGAGTCCCACTGGGCCTTGGTGACGCCCATCTTCACGGCGATGGCGGCCATCTGGATGATCTCCGGCGCGTCGGTCCCGCACATGTGGACGCCGACCACCTTCTGATCGTCGGGCTTGACCAGCAGCTTCATCAGGCAGCGCTCCTCGCCGCCTGTGAAGGTGTATTTCATCGGCCGGAAGACGGCGCGGTAGACGTCGACGCCGCCGAACGCCTTGCGGGCCTCGGCTTCGGTCATGCCGACCGAGCCGATCGGCGGCTGGCTGAACACGGCGCTTGCCACCATGTCGTGGTCGAAGCTGGTGGGATTGTCCTTGAACACCGTCTCGGCGAAGGCTGCCGCCTCGCGGATGGCGACGGGGGTCAGGTTGATGCGGTCGGTGACGTCTCCCACCGCCCAGATGTTGTCGGCGGTGGTCCTGGAATAGTTGTCGACCTTGATGGCGCCCTTGTCGTTCAGTTCGACTCCGGCGCTTTCCAGGCCCAGGCCCACCACATGCGGGTTACGTCCCGTCGCGAACATCACCTGTTCGGTGGTCAACTCGATGTCGTTGTCGAGCGTGCTGACCAGGCCATCGGCCGTCTTGACGATCTTCTGGTGCTGGCAGCCCAGGACCACCCGCACGCCCTTCTTTTCCAACTCCATCGCCAAGTGCGTGCGCATATCGTCGTCGAAGCCGCGCAAGATGTTGGGGCCGCGATAGAGCAGTGTCACCTTCGAGCCCAGACCCGCGAAGATGCCGGCGAACTCCACGGCGATATAGCCGCCGCCGACGATCAGGATGCTCTCGGGCAGCTTGTCGAGATGGAAGGCCTCTTCCGAGGTAATGCCATACTCAGCCCCCGGCAGGCCCTCGGGCCGCACCGGACGGCCGCCGGTGGCGACCAGTATCTTGTCAGCGGTCACCGTCATGTCCTTGCCGACGATCTCGACGGTGTGGGCGTCCTTGAGCACTGCGCGGGCGTGGACCAGCTCGGCCCCCGCCTTCTGCAGATTGGTGACATAGATGCCTGATAGACGGGCGATCTCGATGTCCTTGGCGGTGATGAATTCCTTCCAGTCGAAGGTCGGCTTGCCCACCGTCCAGCCATAGCCCTCGGCGGTCTTGAAGTGGCTGGCGAACTCGCTGGCGTAGACCATGAACTTCTTGGGCACACAGCCGCGGATGACGCAGGTGCCGCCGACCCGGTGCTCCTCGGCGACCGCGACCCGCGCGCCGGTCATCGCCGCCAGCCTGGCCGCCCGCACCCCGCCCGAACCGGCGCCGATGACGAAGAGGTCGTAGTCGTACTTGGCCATAAGGCGCTCCAGGTCGTCGTCAGTCTGTTTAAGCTATGTAGGAGTTCACGGCGTCAGCCGCACCACACCCTTGTCGGTGCCGACCAGCGCCTCGTCGGCCAGGTCGAGGAAGAGGCCGTGGTCGACCACCCCGGTCACCGACTTGAGCGCCTCGCCTAGGGCGGCGGGCGTTTCGATGCGGCCCGGCGACATGTCGTAGATCAGGTTGCCGCCGTCGGTGATGGTCAGGCCCCGCTCCGAGCGGCGCGGGCGCGGCGGCAGCAGGTCGAACTCGGCGGCGATGTCGGCCAGCCGCTGGCCGGTATGGACATGGCCGAACCGCACCACCTCGATCGGCAGCGGGAATTTCCCCAGGCAGTCCACCCGCTTGGCGGCGTCGGCGATCACGACGCAGCGCTTCGACGCCTCCCAGACCAGCTTCTCGCGCAGCAGCGCCGCGCCGCCGCCCTTGATCAGCGACAGGGCCGGCCCGATCTCGTCAGCGCCGTCGACGGTCAGGTCGATCCGTTTGACGTCATCCAGCGCCGCCAGGGGGATGCCCAACTCCCGCGCCAGCTCGGCCGTGGCGTCCGAGGTCGGCACGCCCTGGATGTCCAGTTTCCGCGCCGCCAAAGCTCGCACGAAATGGGCGGCGGTCGAGCCGGTGCCCAGGCCGACGATCATGCCGGATTGGACGAGTTCGGCGGCGGCCTCGCTGGCGGCCTTTTTCTGGTCGTCGGCGGTCATGAAAGACCGCCGGGTGAGTAGAAATAGTTCAGGTCGATCATTGGATCGGTCGCATCGAGGCTGACCGAGACAGAAAACAACCCACCCCGCTTCATCATCGCCCTTTGCTCTTCAGCGCTGGTGTCCATGTCCACCGCACGATGACGGCCGTCGGGGCCAATGGCGAAGAAATACACGGCGGTCCGATCGTCGCTTAGGGCGGCCGCCTCTTTCACATTAGCCCACCGCCCGATCTGACCCGCGAGGCCCGATTTGTCTTCGGAGGAAGCTGCAACCGTGCAGTGGAATGTCTGCGGGTCGGCGCCGGCTTCGCTCTCAAAGTTCGCCGATATCGCCACTCGATCATCATCAGCGCTTTTCATGAAGGCATAGAGGAGGTCGCTTTCAGGACCCACGCGCTCGAACCCGGCATTGAGCGCCGCAGCTTGCACACCGCTCATGTTGCCAAGATTGCCGAGGCAAATGGTTTGAAAATAGTCGAACAACGTCATTGAGGCGTCCTGAGCCTGGGCGGGTTCACTAACAGTGAGCAACAGTAGCAACGGGGCGATAGTGGCGGAAACCAACCTCACGCCTTGCCCTTCCGCGCCAGCTTCATTGCCCTGAACCGCGCCGCCCAGCCCGACTTTTCAACCTGCACGCCCCGCTCCAACGCCAGCGCGTCCGGCGCCACATCCTTGGTGATCACCGAGCCGGACCCGGTGTAGGCCCCCGCCCCGACGGTCACCGGCGCGACCAGCGAGGAGTTGGAGCCGATGAAGGCCCCCTCCCCCACATGGGTCTCGAACTTGTCGAAGCCGTCGTAGTTGCAGAAGATCGTGCCGGCTCCGATGTTGGCCTTGGCCCCGATGCTGCCGTCACCCAGGTAGCTGAGGTGGTTGGCCTTGGCGCCCTTGCCGACCTTGACCTTCTTCACCTCGACGAAGTTGCCGATATGGGCGTCCTCGCCGATGTCAGCGCCGGGCCGCAGCCGGGCATAGGGGCCGACGATGGCGCCCGAGCGAACCACGCAGCCTTCCAGATGGGTGAAGGCGCGTATGACCGCGCCGCTCTCGATGCTGACGCCGGGCCCGAACACGATGTTGGGCTCCAGGGTGACGCCGCCGGCCACCTGGCTGTCCCAGGCCAGGAACACCGTCTCGGGGGCCACCATCGATACGCCCTGCGCCATCAGAGCCTCGCGCCGGCGGTGCTGGAAGACCCGCTCGGCGGCGGCCAGGCCGGCCTGGCTGTCGGCGCCCATGACGGCGGCCTCGTCGGTCATCCGCACGGCGACATTGGCGCCCTCGCGGTTTGCCACCGCGACCACCTCGGTCAGGTAGTACTCGCCCTTGGAGTTGGCGTTGCCAACCTGGGCCAGCCAGGGGAACAGCTTTGCTGCAGAACCCGCCATCATGCCGCTGTAACAGACCCGCTCAGCCTTCTCGGCCTCGGTGGCGTCGCGCGCCTCGACGATACGGTCCAGACGGCCGTTGCTCTGGATCATCCGGCCGTAGAGGCCCGGATCGGCCGCCTCGAAACCCAGCACGGTCATGTCCGCGCCGCTCTCGAACAGCGGGATCAGGTCGGCGGCTTCAAGCATCGGGCAATCGGCGTTGGAGATCAGCACGTCGCCCTCGAACCCGGCCAGCGCCTCCCTGGCGGCCAGCACAGCGTGGGCGGTGCCCAGCGGTGGGTCCTGGATGGCCACGGCGTCATCGCCCAGGCGCTTCCGCACATGCTCGGCCACTGCCGGGCTGTGGGTCCCGCAAACCACCACGATCTTGGTGCATCCCGCCGCCTGGGCCGCATCGATGGCGCGGTCCAGCATGGCCCGGCCGCCGACCCTGTGCAGCACCTTGGGCAGCGGCGACTTCATGCGCGTGCCCTGGCCCGCGGCCATGATCACGGCGGCGCGTTGGGTCATGTTGCGGCGACTCCCTCGAAAGCTCTCCCGCGTTTAGACGAATATGAGCTGGGTTTCGACCGCTTGCGGCGCAAGCCTTGCCGGGTCTAGCCTGCGCGCCTCTTCTGGGGACTCTCATCCATGCGCAAGCTCCTCCTCGGCCTGACGGCCGCCGCCGCCGTTCTCGGCAGTTTGGTTATTGGCGGCGCCGCCACCACCGCCGCCTCGCCGCCGCTCAATCAGGCCGAGCTGGAGAAACGCTTCGACGCCCTGATCAACCCGGCCGACATGGACGGCTGGCTCAAGCAGATGGCCTATGAACCCAACCAGGTCGGCTCGCCGCACGACAAGGCCAATGCCGAGTTCATGCTGGGCCAGTTCAAGGCCTGGGGCTGGGACGCCCGCATCGACACCTACGAGGTCCTCTACCCGACCCCGATCAGCGAGACCCTCGAGATCGTCGGCGACCAGCCCTTCAAGGCCACCCTGCAGGAGCCGCCCATCCCCGGCGACAGCACCGAGCGCGGCCTGCAGGCGGCCCTGCCGGCCTGGGTCGCCTTCGGGGCCGACGGCGATGTCACCGCCGACCTGGTCTACGTCAACTACGGCATGCCCGATGACTACAAGGCCCTGGCGCGGCTGGGCGTCGACGTGAAGGACAAGATCGTCATCGCCCGTTACGGCGGCGGCTGGCGGGGTCTCAAACCCCTGCTGGCCCAGATGCACGGCGCGGCCGGCTGCATCATCTATTCCGACCCCAAGGACGATGGCTACGGCCAGGACGACGCCTATCCCAACGGTCCGGCCCGGCCCGAGCGCAGCTTCCAGCGCGGTTCGGTCGCCGACATGCCGCTGTATCCGGGTGACCCGCTGACCCCGGGGATCGGCGCCACCAAGGACGCCAAGCGTCTGGACCGCAAGGATGCGGCCACCATCCTGAAGATCCCGGTGCTGCCGATCTCGTGGGGCGACGCCCAGGTCTTTCTCGGCCGTCTCAAAGGCCCGCTGGCCCCGGCCAGCTTCAAGGGCGCCCTGCCCCTGACCTACCATGTCGGTGGAGCGGGAACCCAGGTCCACCTGGCCACCAAGGCCGACTGGTCGCTGAAGACCATCTATGACGTCATCGCCGTGATGAAGGGCGCCCAGTACCCCGACCAGTGGGTGCTGCGCGGCAACCACCATGACGGCTGGGTCTATGGCGCGTCCGACCCGCTGTCGGGCAACGTCGCCCTGATGGCCGAGGCCAAGGCCATCGGCGCCCTGGTCAAGACCGGCTGGCGGCCCAAGCGCACCCTGGTCTACGCCAGCTGGGACGCCGAGGAGCCGATGCTGCTGGGCTCGACCGAGTGGGTCGAGGACCATGCCGCCGAGCTCAAGGCCAAGGGCGTCATCTACATCAACACCGACGGCAATGGCCGGGGCTTCCTGAGCGTCGACGGCAGCCACGACTACCAGCACCTGGTCAACCAGGTGGCGGGCGACGTCATCGATCCGGAGACCAATGTCTCGGTCGGCAAGCGCATGCGGGCCGGCCTGATGGTCGATGCGGCCGCGCCGGGGGCCAGCGACCGCGACAAGGCGCTGGGCAAGGCTGCCTCGGGCGATGGCGACGTGCCGATCGACCCGATGGGCTCGGGCTCGGACTATTCGGCCTTCCTGCAGCATCTGGGCCTGCCCGCGCTCAATGTCGGGTTCGGCGGCGAGGCCGGCGGCGGCGGGGTCTACCACTCGGCCTACGACACCTATGAGCATTACAGCCGCTGGGTCGATCCGGGCTTCCTCTATGCGCGCACCCTGGCCCAGACCACCGGCCGCCTGGTGCTGCGGGTCTCGGAAGCGGAACTTCCGCCCCAGCGCTACACCGACTTCGCCGTCACCGTGGCGGGCTATGTCGACGAGGTGAAGAAGCTGGCCGACAGCCGCCGTGAAGCCGCGACCAGCCTGGACAAGCTGCTCCAGACCGGCGCCTACAAACTGGCCGAAGACCCCAAGAAGCCGATGGGGCCGCCGGTCTATGAAGGCCCGGTGCCGTTCATCGGCTTCGCGCCCCTGGAGAACGCCTCCGACCGGCTGAGCCACAGCGCCAAGGCCTATGACGCGGCCCTCACCGCCGCCGGTCCGCTGACCCCCGCCAAGATCGCCAAGCTGATGCCGATCCTGCGCGACATCGACCAGACCCTGACCACCGACCCGGGCCTGCCCGGCGGGCGAGGCTGGTACCGCAACATGATCTATGCCCCCGGCCGCTTCACCGGCTACGGGGCCAAGACCCTGCCGGGGGTGCGCGAGGCCATCGAGGATCGCCGCTGGGCCGACGCCGACACCTATGTCGGCCTGACCGCCCAGGTGATCAACGCCTATGCCGACCGCCTGGATAAGGCGACCGCCGTCCTGCAGGCCAAATGAGGGCTCTGGAGGGGTGGACCATCGCCTTCGACCTGGATGGCACCCTGGTCGAGACGGCGCCCGACATCTGCGGGACGCTGAACAGCCTGCTCGAGACGGAGGGGGTCGCCCCCCTCCCCTACGATCAGGCTCGACTCCTGGTCGGGCGCGGCGCGCGCGTGCTGGTGCAGCGGGGTTTCGAGGTCGCGGGAGCCGAAGTGAGTGAGGCGCGCCTCGACGATCTGGTCGAGCGCTTCGTCGACCTCTACCGCCCCCGGATCGCCGAACTGAGCCGGCCCTTCCCTGGCTGCGTCGACGCGCTGGCCGCGCTCAAGGAGGCCGGAGCGATCCTGTCGGTCTGCACCAACAAACGCACCGAGCTCTCAGTTCTCCTGCTCGAGACGCTCGGCATATCCGCCTGGTTCGGCGCCATCATCGGGGCAGACCCCGGTACGCCGCGCAAACCCGATCCCCGCCACCTCATCACCGCCATCGAACGCGCCGGCGGTGATCCCGCCCGGGCCATCATGATAGGCGACGGCGAACCTGACGCCGGCGCGGCGAAGGCGGCAGGCGTGCCGCTGGTCATCGTCGACTTCGGCTATACGACCATCCCGGCGGCCGAGCTTGGCGGCGACATCCTGATCAGCCATTTCTCGGAATTGCCCGAGGCCTGCCACCGCTTGGCCACTTGCCCGGCGCCGCAAGCCTCGTTATAGACCCGGCCCTTCGCAAGCGCGTCCAGCAAAAGTGGTTTCCGGTTTTGCGTCCGGACGCGCGATCGAAAAAGACGGATGCGTAGCTCAGCGGGAGAGCACCTCGTTCACACCGAGGGGGTCACAGGTTCAATCCCTGTCGCATCCACCATCCTGCTTCGCCCCTCGGGCTTCGCAGGATCCGCCCCACAGATTTCCGCCGGCTTCTGAGGACGCCTATGCGGCCATCTGGATATCCATGCCGGCGTCGGACAGCGCCTGGATGAAGCTGCGGAACAGCTGGTAGCAGTCGGGCATGGCGGCCAGGACCGGCGGGCTCATCAGGACGGCGGTCGGCACGATCACGCCGGCGCGAAGCCGCTCGACAAGGCCCTGGTCGATGAGTTGCACGATATGCCGGCGGGCGGTCTCGTAGGGAATGCGCAGGCTCTGAGCCAAGGAGTAGACGCTGATCGGCCTGCGCAGCGCGTCGGGCGGCGGAAGGTCGCTGGAGCCGTATTGGCGCGACAGGGCGGGATCGCCGCTGACCTGCTGGATATTGGCCTGGACAATCGCCAGAAACAGCAATCCCCGAAGCATGTCGCCGCCCGCAGTCTGGGCTAGGAGCTTGGCGGCCTCGACGACAAAAAGGATGGCGATGCGCGAGTACTTGCGGCGCTCTTCATAGACATACGGGTCGGGCACATTGGCGACCGGCTCAAGCCAGCGGTGCTCAGGGTCAGCGTGCCGGACGATTCCCAGCCGCTCAAGGCCGACCAGGCAGCGGCGCAGACGGGATTGGAGTTCAGCGCTAGCGGCGCGAACCTTCGCCGAATCCATGTGGGCGGCCGGGGAGATCACCCCGCCGGGCACCCTGACGAGATGGCCCATGGCGATCAGCCGCATGACATGGCGGCGGGTTGTCTCATAGGGAAACTTGAGCAGTCGCGAGAGCGCGAACACCGAGACCGGCGGCCGCTTGTCGTCGGGACGGACGCCGCCGGAGCGGATAAACTCGTCCCACTTCTCCGGAGACCGTCGAAGCCGGTCGGCGCCGCGTTCGACGACAGTCAGCCAGACAATACCAAGTGTCAGGTCATCATCGGCCAGACGCGCCGCCAGTTCGGCGGCGCTCAGGAACAGGTCCGAGACCGCTCTGATCGCGGCCCGGCTGACGTCCGCCTGTGTCGCGGGCGGAAACGCCTCGGATGCGCGCTTCAAGCTGGAATGAGGCATTGGCAGGCTCTCCTCCTGGAAAATTGCGCCCATTTCAGGATTCGATCCAGCCGTTGCGGTGCGCCGCTCAGCTACCGAGGCGGCATCCGGATCGCGCCGTCCAGCCGCACCGTCTCGCCGTTGAAGTAGCCGTTGCGGACCATGGTCACCGCCAGGTCGGCGTATTCCTCGGGGTGGCCCAGGCGGCGGGGGAACGGCACCGACTTGGAGAGGCTCTCAAAGATGGCCGGAGCGCGGGTCTTCACGCCCAGCATCGGAGGCGTGGCCATGATGCCCGGCAGGATGGTGTTGATGCGGATGCCCTCGTTCGACAGGTCGCGGGCGATGACCAGGGTCATGCCCTTGATGGCCGCCTTGGCCGCCGCATAGGCCACCTGGCCGACCTGGCCGTCCTCAGCCGCTACCGAGCCGGTGTTGACGATGGCCCCGCGGCCGCCGTCCTCGTCGGGCTCGAGCGTCGCCATGCCGGCCGCGCTTTTGACGATGCAGCGGAAGGTGCCGACCGTGTTGAGGCCCAGCACCCACTCGAAGTCGGCGACGTTGAAGGGCTTGATCGCGCCGGTTTCCTTGTCGCGCGCGATGGTCTTGCCGCCGCGCCCGCCGCCGGCGCAGTTGATCAGGATGCGTTCCTGGCCGTGGGCGGCGCGAGCTTTCTCGAAACCGGCGTCGACCGAGGCCTCGTCCATGACGTTGACGTGGCAGAACAAAGCGCCCGTCTCGGCGGCCTTCTTCTCTCCGGTCTCGACGTTCATGTCGAAGATGGCGACCTTGACGCCCAGGTCGCGCAGCGCCTTGACGGTCGCCGCGCCCAGGCCCGAGGCGCCGCCGGTCACCACCGCGGCAACGCTGCTGTCGATCTTCATGTGAACCTCCCTGTTCGTTGGGGAGAGTTCAGCGCGCCCGACCCTAGGTCAGGCAAGGCCTAGGTAGTGGGACTTTGTATGTTGCGCACGATGCGCAGGATCGACTTGCGCGGCAGCACCCGGGTCAGGAAGGCGGTGCGGCCATTGCCCTTGCCGGTGATCACCACCGGCTTGTTACGCTTGAAGCCGGCATAGCCCTGCTCGGCCACGGGCATCGAGCCCATGACCTCGGAGGTCTGGCCCAGGCGCGTCGCGCCGGTGCCGGCCCGCTCGCGGAACTCGCTCTTGGTGGCGCCCGGGCAGAGACAGGAGACGTGCACGCCAGTCCCCCTCGCCTCCTCCCAGAGCGCCTCGGAAAAGTGCAGCACGAACGCCTTTGAGGCGTAGTAGATGGCCATCAGCGGGCCGGGGAAGAAGGCGGCCATGGAGGCGACATTGAGCACCCCGCCCCGCCCGCGCTCCAGCATGCCGGACCAATAGATGTGGGTCAGTTCGACCAGCACCCGGTCGTTGAGGTCGATCATGCCCAGCTGCACGTCGCGGTCCGAGCCCGCGAAGGCTCCGGCCTGGCCGTATCCGGCATTGTTGACCAGTACATCAACCGTCAGGCCCGCCGCGGCGATGGCCTCGGCCAGCTTGGCGCCGGCGTTCTTTTCCATCAGGTCGATGGGGAAGATGGCGGCCTTGATGCTGTAGCTTTTGGAGAGCCGGTCGGCGACCGCCTTGAGCCCTGCTTCGCTGCGGGCGGCCAGGATCAGGTCATAGCCGTCGCGGGCCAGGCATTCGGCCAGGTCCACGCCGATGCCCGTCGAGGCGCCGGTGACCAGCGCCGTCTGGCCTGCGCCAGGTTTCTTTCGAGCCATGCTCACCCCCGCATTGTGATCACTGTTCTTCTAGCAGCCCGGTCTTTTAGCAGTTGAGGGCGAGCTTGACCAAATCATAACCTTGAAGTTATCACTTACCGCATGCTCGCCACCCCCGACGACCTGTTCCGCCTGCTGGGCGACCCCACCCGTCGCGCCCTCTTTGAGCGGCTGATCCGGGAGGGCGAGCTGACGGTCGGCGCTCTGACCCGAGAGGCCGGGGTTTCGCAGCCGGCGGTCTCCAAGCATCTGGCCGCGCTCAAGCAGGCGGGCCTGGTCCGCGACCGGCCGGAAGGCCGCCAGACGCACTACAGCGCCGCGCCGGAAGGCCTGGCCCCACTGGTCGACTGGATGGGCCACTACGGCGCTTTCTGGCGGGCGAAGTTCGACGCGCTGGAAAACCTGCTGACCCGGATGGACCAGTAGGACTCAGGGCGTCTTTGGCGACGCCGGCTGAGCGGGCGCTGGCTCGATCGGCGGCAACTTCAGCGTATGGGCCGTCAGCGCGACGGGCTGCTGCTGCTGGCTGACCAGCGCCTTGGTCCAGGGATTGGAGCCCACGCAGTAGCCGCTGAAATTGCCGCATTGGCGGATCTCGCCGGTATCGCTGTCGACCACCACGATCACCTGCTGATCATCCGACAGCCGCGCGGCGTCGGGATTGGCGTCGGCGGCCGGCGCGGCCGTAGTCATCCGCTGCCAGAGGTCACCGGTCGGATAGATGCCGATGCCGACATAGCGGCCGTGATGGGTCGAGAGGCTGTCACTTTGCGGCTTGCCACAGCCGGCCAGGACCAGCAGAGCCAAGGTCGCGCCGCCCAGGATGATCCTTTTCATAGCCCACTCCGTTTTCAGGCCTGTCTGCAACGTCGCGCCAAACCGCCGCTGGGTCTTGATCGCAAAGGGGGGCGTTGGTCACATCGGAAACCGTAATCCGAGCATCGCCCCCTTTTCTGAGGCTTCGCTGTCACCCGTATGGCACAGACTGGCGTTGTAGGCGTTGGGTGGGGGTTCGAGACTCGTATTCCCGGCTGTTTGACCTAAGACTCGCCTAGACTGGACTTTCGAACGTATCGTTTTCGCCTGCTCAGGGAATCCATGCCCTCTACACCCGGTGACGACTTTCCCTGGACCGTCCAGTCATGGCAGGCTCCCGCAGGATCCGAGGGGGGGTCCAAAGGGATGATGCCGGCATCGGCCGACTTCAAGCTGGAACAGACATCGTCTGGGCCCAAGGCCACGCTGGCCGGGGACTGGACGGCCGAGTCGCTGGAGCAGGCTGGCGACCGGCTGGCGGAGCTGTTGGTTCACACCAACGCCATGACCCTGGACCTGACCCAGATCGGCCGCTGCGACACCGCCGGCGCCCTGGCTATCGTCCGTGCGGTCGAGGGCTGTAACACCGCCGGAATGCTACGGGCCCGGCCCGATCTGGTCCGCCTGCTCGACCTGGTCCACACCGCCGTCCAGGCAGAGCCTGGCCCGCCACTGCGCCGTCGGGGCATCATGGATCTGATCGAGCGGATCGGGGCCGGCGTCCTCCACCTGGGTGTCGACTTTTACGAGACCCTGATCTTTGTCGGCCACACCCTGACCGCCGCCGGCCGGGCCATCATCGACCCGCGCCGCATCCGCTGGGCGCCGCTGGTGGCCCTGTGCGAGCGGGCAGGCCTCGACGCCCTGCCTATCGTTGCGACAACCACCTTCTTCATCGGCTGCGTGCTCGGCTTCCTGGCTGTCAGCATCCTGGCCGAGTTTGGCGCCTCGGTATTCGCCGTCGAGACCATCGCCTTTGGCGTGCTGCGCGAATTTGGCGTGGTGATCACCGCCGTCTTGCTGGCCGGCCGCTCGGCCAGCGCCTTCGCCGCCGAGATCGGTTCGATGAAGATGAACCAGGAAATCGACGCCATGCAGGTGCTGGGCGTCGATCCGTTCGAGGCCCTGGTCCTGCCCAGATTCGCCGCCCTGCTGATCGTGCTGCCGCTGCTGGTCTTTGTGGCCGACCTGGCCGGCCTGTTCGGCGGCGCGGTGGTCAGCTGGAGCATGCTGGACCTCTCGCCCACCTTCTTCATGCAACGCCTGCTGGACAATGTTCACGCCACACCGTTCTGGATCGGCCTCTCCAAGGCCCCGGTCATGGCCGCCGTCATCGCCGGCATCGGCTGCCGGCAGGGCATGGAAGTCGGTGGCGATGTCGAGAGCCTGGGCCAGCGGGTCACCGCCGCCGTGGTCCACGCCATCTTCTCGATCATCCTGATCGACGCGATCTTCGCGCTGATCTATCGGGAGCTGAACGTGTGAGCGAGCCCTCCCCTAACAAGAATGGGACGCCCCAGCCGGAAGGCTTCGTCGACCTGGATGGCGACGGCCTGGACGACAACGCCATTCCCATCGAGGTGAAGGGCCTGGTGTCGCGCTATGGCGACAACGTGATCCACGAAGGTCTCGATCTGACCGTCAAGCGCGGCGAGGTGCTGGGCGTGGTCGGCGGCTCGGGAGCCGGCAAGTCGGTGCTGCTCAACTCGATCATCGGACTCAAGCAGACCGACGGCGGTTCGGTGAAGATCTTCGGTCAGGACATCAAATACGCCAAACGGCGCATCTGGACCTCGATCGAGCGCAAATGGGGCGTGCTGTTCCAGCAGGGCGCCCTGTTCTCATCCCTGACCGTCCGCGAGAATGTCGCCGCGCCGCTCTACGAGCACACCAAGCTGCCGCGCCGCGAGATCGAGAAGCTGGCCGACCTGAAGATCGCCATGTCGGGCCTGCCAACCCGCGCTGGAGCGCTGAAGCCTGCCGAGCTGTCGGGCGGCATGCGAAAGCGGGCGGGCCTGGCCCGAGCCCTGGCTCTGGACCCGGAACTGCTCTTCCTGGACGAGCCGACGGCAGGTCTGGACCCCATCGGGGCCGCCGCCTTCGACGAGCTGATCAAGGATCTCTCCGACAGCCTGGACCTGACGGTGTTCATGATCACCCACGACCTGGACAGCCTCTATACGATCACTGATCGCGTTGCGGTGGTGGCGGACAAGAAGATCGTTGCCGTCGCTCCCGTGCGCGAGCTGGAACACTCCGATCATCCCTGGATCAAGGAATACTTCCTGGGTCCGCGAGGCCGCGCCGCCGTCAAGGCGCAGTCGAAATTGCTGGTCTAGGCCAGGAACGAGAAAGCCATGGAACGAAACGCAAATTACTTCCTGGTCGGCCTGGTCACGCTGATCCTCTTCGTGGGGATGGTGATCTTCGCCTTCTGGCTGGCCCGCCTGCAGTTCAACAAGGACTACGATAACTACGACGTCCTGTTCATCGGACCGGTGCGTGGGTTGTCGGAGGGCGGCGAGGTGCACTTCAACGGCATCAAGGTCGGCGAAGTGGTCAAGATCTCGCTCGACAAGACCGACCCCAACCGGGTCATCGCCCGCATCCGGGTGACGTCCGACGTGCCGATCCGCACCGACAGCTTCGCCACCCTGGAGCCGCAGGGCATTACCGGCGTCAACTATGTGCAGATCACCGCCGGCGCCAACACCAAGCCCCTGCTGAAGGACGTCACGCCCGACGGCACTGTGCCGGTCATCAAGAGCCAGAACAGTGCGCTGTCCGACCTGCTGGCCGGCGGGGGAACCGTGCTGACCCGAACGATCGAGGCCCTGGACCGGGTCAACAAGGTGCTCAGTGACGAGAACGTCCAGACCTTCAGCGCCGCGCTGAAGGACGTCCAGGCGGTCACCGCCGAGGCTCGCGAGCGTAAGCAGATCATCGAGGACGCCCAGAAGGCGCTGCAGGACATCGACAAGACCGCCAATTCCATCACCGCCCTGAGCCAGAGCACGCAGGGCCTGGTCGACAATGACGGCAAGAAGACCATGAAGCAGCTGGCCGACGCCGCCGATGAGCTGAAGGCCGCCTCTTCCGACGCCCGCACTTTGATCAAAAAGCTGGATCAGCCGACGACCGACTTCTCGACCAACACCCTGCCCCAGCTCAACTCGGCCATCGACAGCCTGCAGACCACCGCCGAATCCCTGCGCCGCCTGTCCGACGACGTCGAGCGCGACCCGCGCGGCGTCATCAGCAAGCCGCCCGCCAAGACCGTGGATGTGAAGAAATGAGAGCTCAAAAGCACCACCTGGGCAAAGCCCTGGCCATCGCCACCCTGGCCCTCTCGCTGACCGGTTGCGTTTCGCTGTTCCCCAAGGCCGAGCCGGCGCAGCTCTACCGCTTTGAAGCCAGCGTTCCGGCAGCGCAAGGTGGGGCCGGCAAGCCCTTCACTGTGCTCAGGGCGCCGGTCAGCTTCGCCCGGGCGGCGGCCGGCGACGGCATCCTGACCGTGAGCAACGGCGAGGCGGCCTATGTTGGCGGGGCTCGCTGGGTCTCGCCCGCCTCGGTGCTGTTCGACGAAGCAACCATGCGGGCCTTCCAGGACACCGGCGGCCCGGCCCGGCTGGTCGGTCGCGGCGAAATCACCCACTCCGACACCTACCTGAAGCTGGACGTGCGCACCTTCGAAACCCGCTACGACCAGGGCCCCAAGGCTGCGCCAAAGGTGGTGATCGAGATCAATGCGACCCTGACCCGCAACGACCAGACCCTGGTCGGGACCACGACCGTGATGGCTGAAGCCCGCGCCGGCGACAATCGGGTCGGACCGATCGTCCAGGCCTATGACCAGGTGACCGGCCAAGCGTTGAGCCAGCTCGTGACCTGGGTGAATACGACGGGGGCGAAATAGCGATGCGGCTGGCGGCGGCAGCGCTTGTCCTGCTGCTGCTCGCCGGCAACTCCAGCGCCAATGCCGAGCCACGCCCTCGCGTGGGCGTCGCCAGCATGGCGGCCGACCGTACGCTGACCGTGACCTATGATCCTGCGCCGCAGGGCTTCGTTCCGCCTCCGCTGGTCCTTGCGCCCGTCGAGACCAACGCCAACCGCCAAGCGGCCCGTGAAAGCTATATCACCATGGCCGGCGGACTCCTTCCGGGCGAAAGCAAGCCGCTCTATGCCTACGACGGCCTAGTATACATGGCGGACGACAGAAGCCTGAGTGTTTGTCTGGGGACCTGCATGTCTGGACCCGAATATGCCGCCTTCCGTGAGACCTACCGGCCCGGGCAGCCGGGCTATGAGGACTGGCTGGACGCGGTTGGCGGGCTCGAGCCGGGCCAATACAAGGGCTGGCGCAGGCCCGAGCCGGCGCCGTGAATGCCCGGCCTGAACGGCGGCGGGAAGGTGACCGCTATGTAACTGGCCAGCGCCGACCTCTGTGCTAAATCCGTCATGGGGACGTGCGTGATCTGTCACGCCGCATGCATCGAGGGACGTGGCATGGCGCGGATGTGGTTGGGCCTGGTCGGGGCTGTGCTTCTGGCTGGGACCGCGGTTTCGGCGACGCCCGACATCCGCCCCTCGATGTACGATCCGGCCCTATCGCCTGATGGTTCGGAGATCGCCTTCGTCTCCGGTGGCGACATCTGGACCGTGCCCAGCCAGGGCGGCACGGCGCGCCTGCTGATCACCGACCCGGCCACCGAGGCCCGCCCGCTCTATTCGCCGGACGGGTCTCAGGTCGCCTTCCAGTCGACGCGCGAAGGGCCGTCCAACATCTACATCCTGAGCCTGACCACCGGCCAGGTCCGTCGCCTGACCTATTCCGACGCCGGCGAGAGCCTCGACGCCTGGTCGCCCGACGGCAAGTGGCTCTACTTCACCTCCGGCGTGAATGACGTCGCCCGCCAGAACGACATCTTCCGGGTCAGCGCCGACGGCGGCACGCCGCTGGAAGTCAGCCGCGAGCGCTATCTCAACGAGTTCGAATCCGCGCCCTCGCCCGATGGCCAGTCGATCGCCCTGGTCGCCAAGGGGATCAGTTCCAGCCAGTGGTGGCGCAACGGCCATGCCCATATCGATGAGACCGAAATCTGGGTGAAGCCCATTGCCAGCGGAGCGCCCTACGCCAAGCTGGTCAGCGCCGACGCCAAGCACGCCTGGCCGATGTGGTCGCCGGACGGCGGCGCGCTCTATTATATGAGCGACGAAAGCGGGACCGAGAACCTTTGGAAGCTGGCGACCGCCCCGGGCGCCGCGCCCCAGCAGGTCACCAAGTTCAGCGACGGGCGCCTGCTCTGGCCCTCGATCGGCCGGACCGGCAAGTCCGTCGTCTTCGAACGCGCCATGGGCATCTGGAAGCTGGACACCGCCACCGGCCAGGCCGCGCCGGTGCCGATCACCCTGCTGGGCGCCCCCGCCGCCGCCCGGCCGCAGCACCGCATCGAGAACGACTTCGACAGCTTCGCCCTGGCCGGCGACGGTAAGAAGGTGGTTTTCGCCGCGCATGGCGAGTTGTTCGCCGCCACCACCAAGGAAGGCGGCCCCGGTCAGAGGATCACCCGCACCGTCTCGGCCGAGAGCCAGGCCGTCTGGTCGCCGGACTCCAAGCGGGTGGCCTACGTCTCCGAGCAGGGCCTGGACGCCCGGCTGATGCTCTATGACTTCCAGACCGGCGTGGAGCAGCCGCTAACCAACGCCACCGGGACCGACACAGCCCCGATCTGGTCGCCGGACGGCAAGAAGATCGCCTATGTCCACGCCAACCGGCAGCTGCGGGTCATCACCCTGGACGCCAAGGGCGCCCCGGCCAGCGACCTCGCCCTCTATGACAACGTGGCGCTCGCCAGCGACGAGAACACCCCACCGGTCTGGTCGCCGGACGGCCAGTGGCTGGCCTTCGTGATCACCGACCGCAAGTCCTTCACCAACATCAACGTCGTCCCGGCCAGCGGCGGGACGCCCCGGCCGATCAGCTTCCTGGCCAATGGCCAGACCGGCGGCCTGATCGCCTGGTCGCCGGACGGCAAGTTCATCCTGTTCTCGACCAGCCAGCGCAGCGAGGAGTCCAAGATTGTCCGCATCGATCTGGTCCCGCACGTGCCGAAATACCGCGAAGACAGCTTCCGCGACCTCTTCAAGCCCAGCGAAACGCCGGACAAGCCGGGACCCGACACCAAGGATCCCAAGCGCCGCGGCCCGACCAAGCCCCCGTCTGACAAGGGCGGCGCGGACAAGCCCGCCGAAGACGCCAAGCCCGACGCCGACAAGCCGGGCGCCGACAAACCTGGGGGCGACAAGCCCAAGAAGGTCGAGCCGGTGAAGATCGTCTTCGAGGGCCTGCGCGAACGGGCCAGCGTGCTGCCGCTGGGCCTTTCCGCCGGCAATCCGGTGATCAGCCCGGACGGCAAGATCCTGATCTTCGTGGCCACCGTGGCCGGGCAGGACAATCTCTACAGCTACAACCTGGATGAACTGGCCAAGGAACCGGCCACGCCCGTCCAGATCACTTCCAATCCCAAGCCCAAGACGGGCTACGTTTTCACCTCCGACTCCAAGACCCTCTACTACCTGGAGGACGGCTCGATCATGTCGACCGGCCTGGAGAGCCCCAAGCCCAAAGGGCTCTCAGTGACTGCCGAGCTGGACGTCGACTTCGACGCCGAAAAGCAGGTGGTGTTCGACGAAGCCTGGGGAACCCTCAATCGCCGCTTCTACGATCCCAGGTTCCACGGCGCCGATTGGGCGGCCCTGCGCACCCGGTTCCAGCCCTACGTCGCCGGCGCCCGCACGCCCGATGAGCTGCGGCGGGTTATCAACCTGATGATCGGCGAGCTGAACGCCTCGCATTCGGGCATCGGCCGGGGCGGCCCCAATCCGCGTTCACGGGTGGGCGAGCTGGGCCTGCGTTTCGACCGCGACGCCTTCGAGGCCGGCAAGGGGCTGGTGATCCGCGAGGTCATCGCGCTCGGCCCCGCCTCGGTCGAGGGCAGCATCAAGCCGGGCGAGACCCTGGTCTCCGTCAATGGCCAGGCCGTGGGCCCGAACAGCAACCTCGACGCCCTGCTGCTCGACCAGATCGGCAAGCGCACCGTGCTCAAGGTGACCGGCGCCGCCGGAACCCGTGAGGTGGTGGTTCGCCCGATCTCGCGCGGGGTCGAGGCCGGCCTCAACTATCGCCAGTGGGTCGCTGAGCGGCGGGCCTATGTCGAGAAGATCAGCGGCGGGCGCCTCGGCTATGTCCATATCGCCGACATGGGCGACGACAGCCTGGCCCAGCTCTACCTGGACCTCGACGCCCAGAACCAGGAGAAACAGGGCGTCGTCATCGACATCCGCAACAACAACGGCGGCTACGTCAACGGCTACGTCCTGGATGTCTTCACGCGGCGCAACTACCTGATGTTCACCGCCAGGGACCAGTTCCCGATGCCGACCCGCCAGGCCCTGGGCCAGCGGGCCCTGGGAGCCCCGACCGTGCTGGTCACCAACGAGTCCTCGCTCTCCGACGCCGAGGATTTCACCGAAGGCTATCGGGCGCTTGGCCTTGGCAAGGTGGTGGGCGTGCCGACCGCCGGCTGGATCATCTTCACCTCCGGCCAGCAGCTGATCGACGGCTCGGTGGTGCGGGTGCCGGCCTGGAAGGTCGAGGACCTGCGCGGCCAGGACATGGAGCTCAATCCCCGACCGGTCGATGTCCGGGTCGAGCGGCCCCTGGGCGAAACCCTGACCGGCGGCGACGCCCAGCTCAAGGCGGCGGTCGACACGCTGCTGGCGCAGATCGGCGCGAAGTAGCCTAGGCTACTTTAGCCGCTTCTCCAGCCTATCGAGCGCCGCCTGATCCGAGGCCGGGCGAGCGCTGGGATTGGCGTCGAACACCATCCACTGGCCACTGGCGTTAAAGGGGGTCCAGGGCGCTTTGCCCGTCTTGGCGAAGGTCACCCAGGCGCCGTGCAGGGCGGCGCTGACCCGGCGGTCGTCGTCATCGCCCCGCGTCCAGCGGTCGAACACGAACGGAATTTCCGAGCCGTGCTGGGCTCCGCTGCGCCGCGAGCGCAGCGGCGAATAGATGTAGTCGAAGCGATAGAGCCAGCCGCCTGTCCGCTGGGCGATCCAGCGGGCGGGGCCGGCGAAATAGCCGTCGCGGAACAGCATCTGGGCGAAGGCCTGGTCCGCCGCCGCCGAGGGACCGTAGGCCGCCCGCAGCGCGGTCAGGTCGTCAGCCTTCAATCGCTCCGGCCAGACCTTGGCCGGGTCGCCTTCATCGGCCAGCAGGTTGCCCTCCTGCTGGTTGGTCCCGATGATCAGCGGGATTTTCGCCGCCTGCCCCGAGGCGAAGGCCGCCAGCACCGGTTGCTTGAGCAGGGCGCCATCCACCACTGGCGAATACTCCCAGTCCGTCAAAGCGACCAGCTTGTCGGCCGGGATGTCGCGGATCGTCCCTCCCGGCGGGATCAGCGACGCCAGCAGCGTCTCTCCTGAGGCTCGCGCAACAGCCACCGGCGCCTCCGGCCCCCAGCCGCCGCCGGCAGACTCGGCGATGGCCCTGGCGAACAGCCCCCGGGCCGGGGGCGCGGTCATCAGGGCCAGCAGGTCCTGGCCGCCAGCCGACTCGCCGAACAGGGTGACGTTGGCCGGATCGCCTCCAAACCGGGCGACGTTGGCCTTGATCCAGCGCAGGGCCGCCACCTGATCCCAGAGGCCGAAGTTGCTCCCCTCGAACCCCGGATGGGCCAGGAAACCGAATGCCCCCAGCCGATAGTTCAGCGAGACAAGCACCACCCCGTCGCGGGCGAAACTGGAGCCGTCGTAGTATCGGTCAGCCGAGGCGCCATCGACGTTGCCGCCGCCATGCAACCAGACCATCACCGGAACCCGCTTGGCCCCCGCCGGCGCCCAGACATTGAGGGTCAGGCAGTCTTCGCTCGGTGTCGCTGCGGGGCTGTCCGCCGCCACATTGCGGATCGGGACGGCCTGCATGCACGAGGCGCCGAAGCGGCTGGCGTCGCGCTCGCCGCTCCAGCGTCTGGCGGGCCGCGGCGTCTTCCAGCGCAGCGCTCCGACGGGCGGGGCGGCATAGGGTATGCCCTTGAAGCTGGCCACCCCGCTATCAAGCGTCCCGGCCAGCCGGCCCTGGGCGATGGCCACCCGGACAGGTTCGGCCTGGGCGCTGCCCACCGCGAGCGTGAGGCCGGCGGCCAAAATCAACATGGGACGCATGGCGGGCTCCAGCGACTTCGCAAGGCGTATCATATGCCCACCCCAGCCGGCCTAGCCCCCGAGCAAGGTCAGCAGGAACTGGGTGTCGGACCATTTCGTCGCCGGATCACGCTCGCGTCCATCGACAAATGGCCGGAAGCTGGCCTGACGCACAATGGTCAGGCCCAGCGAGGGAATAACGTACAGGCGCTGGTCTCCCGCCCCCGCCGCAACCACCAGGTCCTTGGGCAGGCGGTCGGCGTTGACGCCCATATCGGTCGAGGCGGTGACCACGTCGGGGACCTTGGCCGGATGTGGCAGCCACCAGCTGAGACCATAGCCCGGATGGGCCGCCGAGCCGACGAAGAGTTCGCCGAAGGCCTGTGGATCGACCAGTTGCCGGCCGCCCCAGGCGCCGCCCATTCGCACGAACTCTCCGAACTTCGCCCATTCGCGCGCAGTCAGCACCGCGCCCTGCGGCATTAGCGGATCGCCCGCCAGGGTGCGCCGCCAGTCGGTGGGGACCAGGCCAATGGGGTCCAGGATGCGGCGATTGAGATAGGCCAGCGGGTCGGGATCCAGGCCGGCGGCGGCCAACTTGCGCTTCATCACCTCGCCGAACACCTGGAAGGGCGCAGGGCCGTATTGGAAAAGCGTGCCCGGCTCGGCGTTGAGCGACATCGCCACCGCCTCGGCATAGCCGGGCGCCCGGCCGATGCGGCCGCCCGGCAGACCCGAGGTCAGGCTCAGCAGCTGGCGGATGGTCACCCGCGCCTTCATCGGATCGGTCCGCCATTCCGGCAGGGTGTTGGCGACCGGCTCGTCCAGAGTCAGCAGCCCGTCCTGCACGGCCGCCGCCGCCATGACGCCGGTAAAGCTCTTGGTCCCCGACCAGATCTCCATGCCGTGGTCGGCCGCCCCTTCGCCCGCGTAGGACTCGCAGACCACCCGGCCTTGATAGAGCACCAGCACCGAGGCCCCGCGCCTGGGCGTTGAAAAGGCCGCCGCCGCGTCGCAGGCCGCCTGGCTGGGCGCCGCCGCCTGGGCCGGAGCGAAGGCCAGCAACAGTATGAGGAAGGCCAGAGCCGCGCGGAACATGATGAGCGCCTTTCGATTTGCACCCTACACGATCCGCGCGGCCTGTTCCGTCGGCCCAATCCTCGGGATCAGCCGGCGGCGATAACGTCCTTCACCAGCCGCGACACCTCGTCGATCTCGTTCCAGCGATCGAACGACGGCCCCATCCGCACCACCACCAGGTCGGCGGAGGGGACGATCACCACATGCTGGCCGAAGCTGCCCTTCATCATGAAGGCGTCGGCGGGCATGCCCCAGCCGATCCGCCGGGCTGAGCCCTGGCTGGCGCCGCGATTCGTCCAGAAACCGGCGCCGTAGCCGACCAGTTCGCTGCCCGGCGTCTGGCGCGCCGACCAGGCCACCCAGCCCTCTGGCAGGACGCGCCGGCCGCCGACCACGCCGTCGTTCAGATACAGCAGGCCCAGTCGCCCCCAGTCCCGGGCGGGAGCCCAGAAATGGCTGCCGCCCATCGGCGTGCCGGCAGCGTCGAATTCCAGGGTGACGCGGTTCATGCCCAGTGGACCAAACAGTTCCCGTCGCGCCAGGTCCATGACCCCGGCCGCATCGCCCCTCCCCCCATCGTTTCTGGCGGCGTCCCGCACCACGCGCGAAACCAGGGCGTAGTTCATGTCGGTATAGGCAAACAGCGTCCCCGGCTTGGTCTTCAGCCGCCGTTTGACCGCATAGGCGCCCATGTCCGGCTCGTCGAACAGCACCTGGGCGGCCGGGTCGAAGCCGTTGCCAATGCCGGCGTGCAACGACTGGCCGCCGTCCAGGCCGCTCTCCATCCGCATGAGCTGCTCCAGGGTGATGGCCCGGCGCGCATCGCCCGACCATTCCGCGATCGGTGCCGGCGCGGTCACTGACAGCTTCCCTTCCCGCACCAGCACCCCAACCAGGGCGTTGGTCAGCGACTTGGACATCGACCAGCCGGTCAGCGGTGTTTCCGGCCCGATCCCGGGCGCATAACGTTCGGCGATGATCCGACCGCGCCGGATCACCACCACCGCCTGGGTGTTGTGGCGCGGCCCCTTGGCCGGCTCGGCGAAGGCGCGGTCGACGGCGGCCTGCAAGGCGGGAGTTTCCGGCTCGACCACTTGCGGCCCCGCGATGGCGGGGAGCAATGGCGGGTCCATCGGAACGCTCTCGGGCCGGGGCGTACGCAGCGCCATGGCCGGCCCCCAGGCCGGATCGACCCGCACGCAGCCCAGCCCGCCGCGATAGACCGCCTGCTGACGGGCCGCCCCCATCAGGCTGGTCTCGGCCGTGCCCGCCTGGCGGTCGATCCGCCACCTCGCCGCCTTGGCCAGCGGTCCCAACAAGGGCGCCAAAGCCTGGTCGTAGGCCGTCTGCGGGTCCCGCCCGCCGATGAACACCTCCGAGCAGAGCTGGTGGCTGACCAGTCCTGTCCCGGTCTGTGCGAACCGCACTGGACTGAGCGATCCGCAGCCCGCCAGCGCCCCCGCCAGCCCTAACGCCAATCCCGCCACACCGATCGTCCGTCTCATGCTCGCCTCCAATTCGATTGAGGGGCCCTGATCGGACAATCGCCGCTGGTCATCGCGCCAAATTTCGAAAGCGGCGAGCCCTGTCGGAAATCGGCAAGGCTTTACATCTACTGGAGAGTCATATCCTATGGGGGGGGATAGGATACGCCAATGCAACACGCCTCTCACCCGGCTATTCTCAAGCGGCTCAAGCGCGTCGAGGGCCATGTCCGCTCGGTGATCGCCATGATGGACGCCGGCCGGCCCTGCCTGGACCTGGCCCAGCAGCTCCACGCCATCGAGGCGGCGGTCGCCAGCGCCAAGCGCGAACTGATCCACGACCACATCGAACACTGCCTGGAGGGCGGCGAGACCAGCCGCCACGACCTGGCCGAGATCAAGCAACTGACCAAATATCTCTGAGGACCTCAGAATGAGCGACCACCAGCCCAAGCCCGCCCACAAGCACGCCGCCATGCATGGCGGCGCCCACGGCCATCTCTGGATGGTTGGCCTGGTCGGCATAGGGGCCGGCGCGGCGATGATGGTCTTCCTGCCCCAACTCAAGATCGCCTCGACCTCGATCCTGCTGTTTGCCGGCTTCCATGTGGTGGGCGGCGTTGTCCTGCTGGCCTCGGCCTGGGGGATCGGCCTGCGCGGCGTCGTACGCCGCTGGCTGCGCCCCAAGCCCGCCGATCACATTGAGTTCGGCTGGGGGCCGGCCTGGATGAACGGTCTGGCGGTCGCGGCCCTGGTCGCTCTGACAGCGGCGGTCGTGATCCAGCTGCAGTTTCCCAGCCATTGGCCGCTGGCCTTCCTGACCGTGGCCCTGGCCGTCGTCCTGCTGGTCGGCAACCTGATCATGGGCGGTTTCCGGCGCCAGGATCAGGCGGTCCTGCCCATGGTCGAGCTGTTCAAGGGTGATCGGCCCGTCGTGCTCGACGCCGGCTGCGGCGCCGGACGGACCACCCTGGCGGTGGGCAAGATCCTGCGCGAAGGCCATATCGTCGCCGTCGATCGTTTCGACGCCGGCTATATCGACGAGGGCGGCCGCGCCCAGCTGGAGCGCAATCTCAAACTCGCCGGTCTTGATGAGCGGGTGACGATCGAGGCCGCCGACTTGACGGCCCTGCCCTTCGCCGAGGGCGATTTCGACGCCGTGGTCAGCACCCACGTCTATGATCATCTCGGAACCGGCAAGCAGCGTGGCCTGGAAGAGGCCTACCGGGTGCTCAAGCCTGGCGGCCGCTTCCTGATGGCGGTCTGGACACCCGGCTGGTCGATGTTCGCCGTCGGCAATCTGCTGAGCTTCTTCCTGACCTCCAAGGCCGCCTGGCGCGGCATGGTCGAAAAGGCGGGGTTCAAGCGGCTGGACGAAGGCGCCTTCAACAACGCCTGGTTCGTGCTGCTCGAAAAGCCCCAGCCGGC
Organism: Caulobacterales bacterium; assembly: GCA_038236615.1. GTDB lineage: Bacteria > Pseudomonadota > Alphaproteobacteria > Caulobacterales > Caulobacteraceae > Caulobacter. The sequence continues at coordinate 143,844 of JBBRZO010000001.1, read as the reverse complement.
CTCGGCCGCCTGAGCATGGTCGATATCGCAACTCTTCTGCAGCAAGGCGCCACCAACCTCTGGCTCTTCGTCCCCAGCGCCCTCCTGCTCGGCGCGCTGCACGGCCTGGAGCCGGGTCACTCCAAGACCATGATGGCCGCCTTCATCGTCGCCATCCGCGGCTCGGTAGGGCAGGCCATCCTGCTGGGGCTATCCGCCACGCTGTCGCACACGGCCATCGTCTGGATCATCGCCCTGGCCGGGCTATGGTTTGGCCGCAACCTCGACATGAACACCGCCGAGCCTTGGTTCCAGCTGGCCTCGGCGGTCCTGATCCTTTGCGTCGCCGGCTGGATGGTCTGGCGCACCTGGCGCGACCAACGGCCACACGATCATCATCATGATCATGATCACCATGATGATCACGATCATGACCATGACCACGATCATCACCATCACGACCAGGGTCCCGACCTGGGTCTGACCGGCGCCGAGGACGCCCACGAGCGGGCCCACGCTGAGGATATCCGCCGCCGCTTCGCCGGCCGCTCGGTGACCACCGGCCAGATCGTGATCTTCGGTCTGACCGGAGGCCTGATCCCCTGCCCGGCCTCGATCACCGTGCTGCTGCTCTGCCTGCAGCTCAAGCAGGTGGCCCTGGGCGCCCTGCTGGTGCTCTGCTTCTCAGTGGGCCTGGCCGCCACCATGGTCAGCGTCGGCGTCGCAGCCGCCATCGGGATGCGCCATGCCGAACGCCGCTGGTCCGGCCTCTTCGAGACGCTCGCCAAGCGCGCGCCCTACGCCTCGGCGGGGCTTATTTCCCTGGTTGCCATCCTGCTGGGCTGGCAGGGCCTGCTCGGGATCATGCGCTGACCACATCCTGCTGACAGCAGGCTGTCAGCAGGAACCCTATAGCTTGCCGGCTCATTCCTAACCCACAGGAGCCGCGCCATGCTGAAGACCTACAAGGGAGGCTGCCACTGCGGGAAGGTGGCCTTCGAGGCAGACATCGACCTGGCCGCCGGGACCACCCGCTGCAACTGCACCTTCTGCGCCAAGACCCGCCACTGGGGCGTCAACATCAAGCCGGACGCCTTCCGCCTGCTGTCGGGCCAGGACGAGCTGGCCGACTATCAGTTCGCCACCCGCCAGGGCCACCACACCTTCTGCCGGACCTGCGGCGTCCGCCCCTTCGGCCATGGCCATGTCGAGGAGATCGGCGGGGACTTTGTGGGTGTGGAGATCAGCTGCCTGGACGCCACGCCGGACGAGCTGGCCGCCGCTCCGGTCCGCTATGTCGATGGCCTGCACGACAACTGGTGGAACGAGCCTGGCGAGACAGAGAATCGGTATCTCTAGGGCGCGGGTGTGGAGTGTTGGGCTTGAACGCCTCCAGTCGTCGCCGCGCCATTGGCGTCAGGCTCCCGCATGGTTCCCGCCGGCTCGGGAGCCGGGTTCAGAACGTCAAAATAATGCAATCCGAGCATTATCACTTTGCTGAAATAGTTTCTCAGCACCCTCCTGAAAAAGAAGCCAGAGGCTACGCCCCCGACGTAAATAACAAATATTATGATCCCTGTGGCCAATCCATGCTGGGTATGTACTTTTGACACGGTAGAATTCAAATAAATTGATAAAATGCCTGCTGGGAACAACAGCATAATCGCTATGAATATAGAACCTGAGAATTCTACTTCCGCGTAAGCTTCCTTTAGGGAGGACCTAGTCTGCTCGGAAACGACCCTCAACCTGCTGGTTATGTGCTGGTGAACCCTGATAATCTCGCTGTCGTCCTGCAGGGCACAATAGGAGGATCGACCCCATCGGCTCGCCATCTCCAGGAACCAAGCCCTCCTATTGGAAGCAATATATCGCCTAATTATAACTATTCGAGGGTCTGGCTCAGAACCAAATGTAAATAACTTAAGCATGAAGGCTGCTAAGCGTTTCGCATTGTCATGCCTCTTGTTTATATAGGAATCCCCTTCGATCATGAGTGGAATTACAACTTGCACCAAATGACTTAGAAATATCGCCGAGATTATTGAAGATAATGTCAGGATTACAAGCTTTCCACCAAATCCAGCCATGCCTGAAGTTGCCGCTTCGGAAGCCGCGTTCGGGAAGTTTTCAAGCAGGAACGGGCGGTTCAAATACCATAAACCCAGAGTCAACAGATTGCCGCCGACCAGAGATTCAAGAGAAGACCCTTTGAATAAATTATCGCTCAGCATTCCGTGCGTCCCTGCATTGACGCTACTATAGATGGAGCAACTCAGCTAGCAACCCGGCGGTTTGCGCAGCCAGCCGGCGACTCGCCGTCAGGCCCTATATCGCTTGGCCGCCAACCGCATCCGCGCGCCGATGATTTCGGCCGCGCCGTCGAAGGCGATGGCGAGCGGCGCCTGGCCCGGCACGCCGGCCAGTTCCACGCCATCGCCGCACCAGTCGAGGCAGACGTTCTGGCCCTGGAAACCGTAGGGCGTCTTGAGCCAGTCCTGGACCAGGCTGAAGCAGGAATCGCTCACCGTCTGGTAGTCTGCGACCTTCATCGGAACCGTGCGGTCCTTCAGGCGGAAGAACTCGTAATCCAGCGCGGTTCCACGCGCCATGGCCTGGGCCTGGCGCAGAAGCGGTCCCCAACTGCGGTCGTAGCGAGCCTCGATCAGCCAGATCTCCCGCCCGTGGCCGCCGTCCAGCCAGAAGGCCCTGATCGCCTCGTCACCGGGCTTCAGCGGTCTTACCCTGAAGGCCCGACGCATCTCGCCGGTCGGCCAGGGGTCCTTTTCGATCTCGACCCGCGCCGCAGCTGGACCGGCGGCCAGCACGGCCAGACCGCCCAACAGCAGATCGCGGCGGCCGAATCGGACCACGGCCTCACGCCTCCGCCGAATAGACGTGATGCATGAAGCGGTTCCAGCCGGCCGGGGTCTGGGCCTCGACCGCGAAGTTGAAGGCCCCGTCCTCGGCGGGCCAGTAGAGGAAACGGGCCATGCCGGCGGGCATGCGGGATTCGAACGCCACGGCGTTAGGATGCACATCACTGCCGTCCGTCAGGGTCCCCTGCGAGCGGCCGCCGTCGGAGGTGAAGGACCAGACGGCGAGCGTCCCGCCTTCGCCGGCCCCAAAAAAGGCGATCTCCTGATAGGCGCCGTCCCAGTCGGCCTCCAGCCGGATATAGGCCCCGAAAGGCGCCAGTCTGCGCCGACATTTCATGGTGCTGGCCGGGCCCGGGCCGCCCGGACGGCTGACCCAGAGGCCCAGGTAGGGCTTGAACAATTCGGCAGTCGACATGGCCGTACCTCCCGTTTGCCCCGAGCCTACACCCCCAGGAGGCCCCGCATGTAGGGGGTCAGCATGCGTCCGTTCGGATCCAGCTCGGCCCGCACCTTCAGGAAGTCGCCGAAGTGCGGATAGAGGCCTGAAAGCTGCTCGCTCGTCAGGCTGTGCAGCTTGCCCCAGTGCGGCCGGCCGCCATGGCTGAGCAGGATCGGCTGGATCAGCTCGAACAGGAAGGCGTAGTCGTCCTTGTAGTAGCAGTGCACGGCGACCGAGCCGCGCGGCTCGCCCTGGAACGGCGAGAGCCAGGCGTCATCGGGGGCGATGCGGCGCACCTCGATGGGGAAGAAGACGTCGGGGCGGTGCTTCTCGATGGCCTGGACGACGGCGGTCAGGGCCGCCAGCTGGTTCTCGTGCGGAATGTGGAATTCCATCTCGTTGAACCGCACCGGCCGCTCGGTGGACAGCAGCTTCCAGCCCTCATCCACCGCGGTCTCAGGCTTGGTGCCGCCCAGCAGCGCCTTGGCCGCCGCCTTGCGCAGACCCGTCGAGAAGCCGAACAGGTTGCGCAGCATCTTCAGCGCATCGAGGAAGGCGGTGTCACTGTCCGGCCCGCGCGCCAGGGCCGGATCGTCGGTCTCGTCATGGGTGATGTTGGCGACCAGGCCGGTGAACGGCACGGCGTAGAATTCGAAATTGCGGTGCTCGTTCCAGCGCTGCTCGGCCTTGGACAGCGCCTCCTCATAGCTTTCCAGCCAGACCCGGCGGCGCAGACGCCGGTTGGCCGTGGTCTTCAGCTGGGCCTGGGTGATGATCCCCAGCGCCCCGACCGAGACGCGGGCGGCGTTGAACACCTCGGGCCGCTTGTCGGCGCTGGCCTCGATCAGCTTACCGTCGGGGGTCAGCAGGGTCAGGGCGGTGACATCGCCATGGATGGCCTTCAGCGTCTTGCCGGTGCCGTGGGTGCCGGTGCCCAGCGCCCCGCCCAGTGACTGCTTGTTGATGTCGGGCAGGTTGGCCATGGCCCGGCCCTTGGCGGCCAGCGCCGGGCCAAGAGCGCCCAGCCGCGTGCCGGCCCGCACGATCGCCTCGTCGCCGTCCCAGCCGACGATGCCGCTCATCTGGTCCAGTGAGACCAGCGTGCCGCTGGTGGCGGCCAGCGCCGTGAAACTATGGCCGGCTCCCACCACCCGGATCGGATCGGGCGCGGTCTTCAGCGCCGCCGCCAGCTCGCCCTCGTCCTTGGGGGCCAGGCGCAGGGCCGGGTAGGCGTGCTGGATGCCCGACCAGTTGCGCCAGAGCAGGTGGCCCTTGGCGTCCGTCGCCGCGGGCGAGGACGGCTCAGGCTTTTCATGGGTCGCGGCCAGGACCGCCCCGGTCCCCACCACCGCCACTCCGCCGGCCCCCGCCAGCAGCGCCGTCCGCCTGGAAATCATCGCCCTACCCCGGTGTTCGCGCCGACTCTTCACGGCCGGCCATGAAGCTAATCAGGGCCTTGAAATCGTCCGGGGTGCAAGCGGCGCATTGGCCGCCGGCCGGCATGGCGCCCTTACCCTGGATGGCATGGTCGACCAGCACCGGCAGGCCCTGCTTCCAGCGCGGGTCCCACGCGCTGTGGTCGCCGGCGAGCGGGGCCTTGGAATCGGCGATGGTGTGGCAGGCCTTGCAGCTGCCATCATAGAGGCCGGCCAGCCGCCCATCGGCGGGCTCCAGCGCCGCCGACTGGGCGGGTGTCAGCGGCTTGGGCCCACAGGCAGCGGCCAGCAGCGTGAGGCCGAGGATCAGGCTGAGCCGCTTCATTCGGCGATACCATTCAGGCGCAGGGCGGCGGTCAGGGTGTTCTGCAGCAGGCAGGCGATGGTCATCGGCCCGACCCCGCCCGGCACGGGCGTGATCCAGCCGGCGACTTCGGCGGCCTCCGCGAAGGCGACATCGCCGACCAGCCGGGTCTTGCCCTCGGCGGCTTTGACCGGATCGCGTGAGGGCAGGCGGTTCATGCCCACGTCGATCACCGCCGCGCCCGGCTTGATCCAGCCGGCCTTCACCAACTCTGGCACGCCGACCGCGGCAATCAGGATGTCGGCCTCGCGGCAGACCGCCGGCAGGTCGACGGTGCGGGAATGAGCGATGGTGACGGTGCAATCGGCCTGCAGCAGCAGCTGGGAGATCGGCTTGCCCACCAGGTTGGAACGGCCGACGACCACCGCGCGCTTGCCTTTGAGCTCGCCCAGGGCGTCACGCAGCAGCATCATGCAGCCCACCGGCGTACAAGGCGACAGGGCGGGCAACCCGCTGGCCAGTCGCCCGGCATTGGCGACGGTCAGGCCATCGACGTCCTTGTCCGGTGACAGCACCTCAAGGATCGCGGACTGGCGGATGTGCGGGGGCACCGGGAACTGCACCAGGATGCCGTGGATGGCCGCGTCGGCGTTCAGGGCTCGGACCAGGTCAAGAACCTCGGCTTCGGTGGTTTCAGCGGGCAGGCGGTGGGTGACCGAGTGCATGCCGGCTTCCAGGGTCTGTTCACCCTTGTTACGGACGTAAATCTGGCTGCCCGGATCATCGCCGACCAGCACCACCGCCAGGCCTGGCTGCAGCCCGTGCTCGGCCTTGAGCCTGGCGACCCGCTCGGCGACACGCGCCCGCAGGCCCGCCGCGAAGGCCTTGCCGTCGATGACCTGAGCAACCATGCGACTCTCCCTGGCGATGTGAGCGTCCGCCTAGCGGGTCGAGCGCGCGCGCGCAATCAGGTCATGGCTTTCGCCTGAGCCAGGCGGATGCAATGGCGGCGCGCCTTCAGAAACGCCACAGCGCCCAGCGCGCCAAAGAACACGCCCGACACGCAGGCCAGGACCAGCAGCGCCTGGGCGGCCGCCTCCGAGGCCGGCTCGCGGCGGGTGATGACCTGGACGATGGTGGTCAGCAGGAATCCCGCCCCGCCGCTGATCGTCGCCACGACTGCCAGGCCAAGCGCCGATCGCCACGGCAGAAAGACCTTCGCCACGCCGAACATCAGCGCCATGACGAAGAAGGTCAGCCCAGGCAGCAACAGAAAAAGCAGCAGCATCAACCAATCCCCGCCCCCCGGGACGCGGGCATCTTAGGCCGGAATGAGAAATCGACAACTCGGGCGCCCCTGGCGGGCGAGATGGGCTAAACGGGGCGGGTGACGGGGCAATCCACAACTGGAGCCGATGTCGTCCTGGTGGGCGGCGGACTGGCCAACGGGCTGATCGCGCTGCGGCTCCGCGCCCAGCGGCCGGACCTGCGCCTGATCATGGTCGAGCGCGATAGCGTGATCGGCGGCCAGCACACCTGGTGCCACTTCGCCAGCGACGTCGAGCCGGACATCGCCGCGACGCTGGAGCCGCTGATCGTCCACCGCTGGGACGGCTATGCGGTGCGGTTTCCCGCCCATCGTCGCAGCCTGACCACGCCCTACCTCGCCATCTCTTCCGAGCGGCTGCACGAAAAGGTCTCGGCGGCGTTGGGCGCGGACGCCTGGCTGGGCGTCGGGGTCGAGACCGTGTCACCGACGCGCGTGACGCTCAGCGACGGCCGGATCATCGAGTCGCCTTGCGTGATCGACGGCCGCGGCGCGCGGTCCAGCCCGCGCCTGGCGCTGGGCTGGCAGAAATTCCTGGGCCAGGAGGTCGAACTGGCCGGCCCGCACGGCTTGACCACGCCCATCGTCATGGACGCCACGGTCGATCAGCTGGACGGCTACCGCTTCCTCTATGTGTTGCCCTTTTCCCCGACCCGCCTGCTGATCGAGGACACCCGTTACGCCGACGGCCCGGCGCTGGACCGCCAGGCCCTGCGCGCCGACATCGCCGCCTATGCCGCCGCTCAGGGCTGGACCATCGCGGCGGTCGAGCGCGAGGAGGACGGCATCCTGCCAATCGCCCTGGCCGGCGACATTGACGGCTTCTGGGCCGAGGCGCCGGTTGGTCTGCCACAAGTCGGCCTGCGGGCCGCCCTCTTCCAGCCGACCACGGGCTATTCGCTGCCGGACGCCGCGCGACTGGCGGCAGAGATCGCCGCCCTCCCGAACTTGACCAGCGCCAGCGTCAGGGCCTGCGTCGAAGCCCGCTCAAAGGCCGCCTGGCGCGGGCGTGGCTTCTACCGACTGCTGAACCGCATGCTGTTCCGCGCCTGCGCGCCGGAGCGCCGCTATCGGGTGCTGGAGCGCTTCTATCGCCTCCGGCAGCCCCTTATTCAGCGCTTTTATGCCGGCCGGGCAAACCTCGCGGACCGTGCGCGCGTATTGAGCGGCAAACCGCCCGTTCCGGTGATGGCCGCCCTGGCGGTGCTGACGGAATCATCCGCTTTCAAGGATCTGAATGACTGAGCCCTCCTCGACCCATCGCCCCACCGCCGCCGTCATCGGTTCGGGCTTTGGGGGCCTTGCCCTGGCCATCCGTCTGCAGTCCGCCGGCTTCCAGACCACCGTGTTCGAGGGCCGGGACAAGCCGGGCGGCCGGGCCTATGTCTGGCACGATCAGGGCTTCACCTTCGACGCCGGCCCGACCGTCATCACCGACCCGGCCTGCCTGGAGGAGCTGTTCGCCCTCTCGGGCCGCAAGCTCTCCGACTATGTCGAGCTGATGCCGGTCGCGCCCTTCTATCGGCTGTGCTGGGAAGACGGCGATGTCTTCGACTACGTCAATGACCAGGACCAGCTCGACGCGCAAATTGCCAAGAGAAACCCTGCTGATGTCGAGGGTTACAAGCGTTTCCTCAACTTCTCAGAACAGGTCTTCCAGGAAGGCTACGTCAAGCTCGGCCACGTGCCCTTCCTCGACTTCGGTTCGATGATCGCCGCCGCCCCGCAGCTGGTGAAGCTGCAGGCCTGGCGCAGCGTCTACGCCAAGGTCAGCGGCTTCGTGCAGGACGAGCACCTGCGCCAGGCCCTGTCGTTCCACACCCTGCTGGTCGGCGGCAGCCCGTTCGCCGCCTCGTCGATCTACGCCCTTATCCATGCCCTGGAGCGGCGCGGCGGGGTCTGGTTCCCCCGCGGCGGCACCCATTCCCTCATCAGGGCGATGGTGAAGCTGTTCGAAGAGCTGGGCGGCCAGATCCGGTTGAATACACCGGTCCAGGCGATTGAAACGGAAGGCAAAACCGTCAGCGGTGTCGCCTCGGCCAATGGCTTCGAGGCCTTCGACACCGTCGCCTCCAACGCCGACATCGTCCACACCTACGACCAGCTGCTCAAAGGTCACAAGCGCGGCCAGTCCGAGGGCCGGCGGCTGAAGAAGGCCAGCTTCAGCCCCTCGCTGTTTGTTGTGCATTTCGGCCTCAAGGCCCAGCACCCGGAAATCCGCCATCACACCATCTGCTTCGGCGACCGCTACAAGGGCCTGATCGACGAAATCTACGGAAAGCCCAGTCTGGCCAAGGACTTCTCGCTTTACCTTCATGCGCCCTGCGCGAGTGATCCCGGCATGGCCCCGGAGGGCTGCTCCAGCTACTACGCCCTCTCACCCGTGCCGCACCTCGGCACAGCGCCGATCGACTGGGAGGTCGAGGGGCCGAAGTATCGCGACCGGATCCTCGGCTATCTGGAGGAGCGCTACATCCCCAACCTGAAGCGTGACCTGGTCACCAGCCGCATCTTCACGCCGGCGGACTTCCAGGGGCAGCTCAACGCCTTCCAGGGCTCGGCCTTCAGCCTGGAGCCGGTGCTGACCCAGTCGGCCTGGTTCCGCACCCACAATCGCGACGACGTCATCGGCAACCTCTACTTCGTCGGGGCGGGCACCCACCCCGGCGCCGGCATTCCCGGCGTCGTCGGCTCGGCCAAGGCCACAGCCGGCCTGATGATCGAGGACTTCGCGGGAGCTCTGACTTGACCGATCTCGCCGCCGCCAGTCGCGAGACCATCCAGAAGGGCTCGCAGAGTTTCGCCGCCGCCGCCGCCCTGTTTGATCCCAGGACGCGAGCCGACGCCGAGATGCTCTACGCCTGGTGCCGCCACTGCGACGACGTTATCGACGGCCAGGAGCTTGGCCACGACCGCGTGCAGCTTTCGACCACCGAGGTTCAGGCGCGCCTGGCCGAACTCTACGCCAAGACCCGCTCGGCCCTGGCCGGCGAGCCGCAGGACGACCCCGCGTTCGCCGCCTTCGCCCAGGTCGCCCTGCGCCGCCGCATTCCCGAGGCTTACGCCATCGACCTGATCGACGGCTTCGCCATGGACGTCGCCGGCCGCCGCTACGAGACCTTTGAACACACCCTCGATTACTGCTGGCATGTGGCCGGTGTGGTGGGCGTGATGATGGCCATCGTCATGGGGGTGAATCCCACCAGCCTTGGCGTGCTGCGCCGCGCCCAGGACCTGGGTCTGGCCTTCCAGCTGACCAACATCGCCCGCGACATCGTCGAGGACGCCCAGAACGGCCGGGTCTATGTGCCCTCCCAATGGCTGGAACGGGCCGGCATCCCCGAGGACAGCGTGGCGGATCCGAAATACCGCGCGGCGCTCGCCGGCCTCGCCTGGCGTCTGGTCGAGGCGGCCGAGCCCTACTACGCCTCGGCCCGCTGGGGTCTGGCGGCGCTGCCCGTGCGTTCAGCCTGGGCCGTGGCGGCGGCGCGCAATGTCTATCGGCAGATCGGGGTCGAGGTGGTCAAGCGCGGCCCCGCCGCCTGGGACAGCCGCGTTTCGACCAGCGGCCGGCAGAAGGCGATGCTGGCGGCCCAGGGCGGACTGATGGCCCTGCGCGGCGCACTCATCGACCGCCGCCGCGACAAGCCGCCCCGCGCGGCGATGTGGTCGAAAATCTAGGCGGCGCTGCGCCTGGGCAAGAGTAGCGGGGTCAGAAGCATCAGCCCCCCGGCCAATCCGATGGCGATACGCGGGCTGGTCGCCGCCGCCAGTACGCCCCAGAGGGCGGTCAGGACCGCGATCGTCAGATTGCTGGTGATGGCCCAGGTCGACAGCACGCGGGCAACCTTGTCGGCTGGCGCGTGGCTGAGCCGCCAGGCCGCTATCACCGGGTTGAACACCCCCATGCAGGCGATAAGGCCGAACTCGACCACGATCACCAGCGCCAGGCCCGTCCAGCCGGGACGGATCAGCACCAGGCCCAGCGACCAGCAAGCTCGCAGAACGCCAAAAACCCGCAGAATCCGCGCGGCGCCGAAGCGCGCGACCAGCGGGTCGGCCAGTCGCGACCCGATCACACCGCCCAGGCACGGTAGGCCCAGCGCCAGGCCATACTGCCAGGGCGTGAACCCCAACCGGCCCAGCATCAGCACGGCCAGCAACGGAGACGTCGCCAGGATCAGGCCGTTGATCAGCACGGTGTTGAAGAACAGCGGCCGCAGCGCCGGACTGTCCAGTATGGCCTGCCAGCCCTCCATGACCTCGCCGGCCTGGAAGGCCCGCGACCGTACGGGCGGCGTTTCGCGCCCGCCGATGATGGCGATTCCCGCCGCCGAAAGCAGATAGCTGGCCGCGTCGACGATGGTGGTCACGGCGGGTCCCAGCAGGCCGATCGCCACGCCGCCCAGCGGCGGCCCGATGAGCAGCGAAGTCCAGCTCACCGATTCCAGCCGCCCGTTGGCGACCACCAGGCCTTCGGGCCGCACGATGGCCTTCAGATAGGCGCCGCTGGCCGCCCGGTAGAGGATTCGTCCCGCCCCGACGATCACGGCCACGACCAGGAGCTGGACATAGCCCAGCCGGCCCAGGGCGAAGGCCACCGGGATGCTGGCCACCGCGACGAAGCGGATGAGGTCCATGCCGATCATCGCCGGCCGCTTTGGGTGAAACTCGACCCACGGGCCCATTGGCACGGCGACCAGCGCGCCGACAGCCATGCCCACCGCCGCCAGGGCCGACACAGCCGCCGGCCCGACATGCAGCGCCAGGATGGCGATCAGCGGCAGGGCGTCGAAGGCCACCGCCGAGCCGAACGTGCTCACCGCGAAGGCCGCCCACAGCCAGTTGAAGCCCCGCCCGAGCGTCACGCCCATCCCCGAATCGCTCGTCTAAGGCTTGAGGCTGACATTCCAATCCCCTGAGGGAAATGAGGCGTCGCTTGCGTTTCTGACCAAGTCGTCTATTAATGACCATATGGTCAGATTAGAACCCGCCCCGGACCGCCGCCGTGTCCGCACCCGCGCCGCCCTCATGCAGGCCGGCCAGTCCCTGTTCGCCGCCCGCTCGGTCGATGCGGTCAGCGTCGATGATATAGTCGGAACCGCTGAGGTCGCGAAAGGCAGCTTCTACAATCACTTCATCGATAAAGATGATCTGGCGCGCGAAGTCGCCTCCGTCATCCGCGCCGACGTGGAAGGCCTGGTCGACGCCACCAACCGCAGCATCGCCGACCCGGCGGTCCGCATGGCCCGGGCCTTCGCCGTCTATGTCCGTTACGCCCACGAGCAGCCTGAGCGGGCCAGGGCCATGCTGCGCCTGCTGGCCGGCGCCACGCTGCCCGACATGCCCCTGAACAGCGGCGTCCGCTTCGACCTGGAGGCGGGCCTGGCCACGGGCCGGTTCTCGGGCCTGCCGCTGCAATCGGCGCTGCTGCTGGTCATGGGCGTCGTCCAGATCGGGCTGGTCCATGTGCTGGAGCACCCGACCGACGAGGCCTGGATCGCCATCGTGCCGCTGCTGGCCGGTCAGCTACGTGGCCTGGGCGTGCCGTTCGAAGAGGCCCAGGCCCTGGCCCGCGCCGCCATCCACGACGTTTGAGGAACCCGCTCATGAGCATCATCAGAATCGAGGACGTCGCCCACGTCCGCTTCCGCGCCCCGGACCTGGCGGCCATGCGGAGCTTCCTGACCGAGTTCGGTCTGACGCCCTTTGAGGGCGAGGACGGCGCACTTTACGCCGCCGGCAGCGGCCCGGCGCCCTTCGTTCACGCCACCGAGGTTGGTGAACCGGGCTTCGCGGCCCTGGGCCTACGGGCCGAGAACCTGGCCGACCTGGAGACCCTGGCCAAGGCCGAGGGCGTGGCGGTCGAACCCTTCGATGCCCCCGGCGGCGGCTTTGTCGTCCGGCTCAAGGACCCCGACGGCTTCAACATCGAGGTGGTCGCCGGCCAGTCGCCCCGCACACCCATCGCCCCCGCCGATCCCGCCCCCTGGAACCGCGCCAACGAAAAGGCCCGCCTGCGCGCCACCCGCCGCGTCGAGGCCGGCCCCTCGCACGTCGTGCGGCTGGGCCATGCCGTGCTCAACGTCTCCAACTTCCGGGCCTCGGAGGCCTGGTACAAGGACCGTTTCGGTTTCATCACCTCCGACGAGATCGCCCTGACGCCGGATTTCTCGGTCGGCGCCTTCTTCCGCTGTGACCGCGGCGAGACCCCGACCGACCATCACACCCTCTTCCTGGTCCAGAGCCCCAAGGGGCCCGGCTTCAACCACGCCGCCTTTGAGGTGGCGGACCTGGACGACCTGATGCGCGGCCATGCCCGGCTGCAGGCGGCGGGGGCGCATCAGGAATGGGGCGTGGGGCGGCATATCCTTGGCAGCCAGGTCTTCGACTACTGGCGCGATCCCTGGGGCCACACCCTGGAACACTGGACCGACGGCGACCTGTTCACCGCCGCCGACGGCTCCAACATCAGCAACATGGCCGAGCTGCTCGGCGTGCAATGGGGCCCGATGGCCCCCCCCACCATGGCCTGATCGGACAACTCATGAAGCTCGCAACCTTCTCGACCGGCGGCGCGCCGCGCCTGGGCGCCGTGGTCGGCGACACCGTCGTCCCGCTGGACGGCCTGGCTGTCGACATGCTGGACCTGATCGCCCGCTGGCCGGACCTCAAGCCCAAGGCCGAGCAGATGGCCAAAGGTCAGGGCCTGCCGCTGGCGGAGGTAAAGCTACACGCCCCCATCGCGCGGCCCGGCAAGATCCTGGCGATCGGCCTCAACTATGCCGACCACATCGCCGAGAGCGGCGTGGAGACCCCGGCCAACCAGGTCTGGTTCTGCAAGCACACCACCGCGGTCAACGGCCCCTTCGACCCCATCGAGGTCCCCACCGCCTTCTGCGACTACGAAGTGGAGCTGGTCGCGGTGATCGGCCCCGGCGGCCGCCGAATCGGCAAGGACGACGCCCCCACCGCCGTGTTCGGCTGGTGCGTCGGCAACGACATGACCGAGCGGATGTGGCAGCACCGCACCCCGCAATGGATGCTGGGCAAGTCCTTCGACACCCACGCCCCCTTCGGCCCCTGGATCGTCACCGCCGACGAAGTGGCCGACCCGCACGACCTCGACCTCTCCGGCGACGTCAACGGCGAGCGGCGGCAGGCCTCCAACACCCGCCACCTGGTCTTCAACGTCTGGGAGCAGATCGAGCACCTGTCCTTCGCCATGACCCTGGAACCGGGCGACCTGATCTTTACCGGCACCCCCGGCGGGGTCGGGGCGGCGATGAATCCGCGCCAGTTCCTCAAGGCCGGCGATGTTGTGCGCTGCGAGATCGAGGGCCTGGGCGCCATCGAAGGGACCTGCGTTCCGCAGGTGGGTGGGGCCTGATGCGCACCGAAACCTGCGACGTCCTTATCGTCGGCGGCGGCCCCGTCGGCGTGACCTTGGCCAACCTGCTGGCCCGCGACGGCGTCAGCGTCATCGTCGTCGAGCGGGACACCGAGGTTTATCCCCTCCCCCGCGCCGCGCATTTCGACCACGAGATCATGCGGCTCTGGCAGAGCCTGGGCCTGGCCGACGCGGCCCGGAAAGCCGCCCGTCCGGCCGCCGCCTACGAGTTCCGCAATGCTGCCGGCCAGGTGCTGATGCGCTACGACATGCCGCCCATGGCCCCCGGCGGCTGGGCGGCCAGCTGGATGTTCAATCAGCCCGAGCTCGAGCGGGCCCTGCGCGAACGCCTGGCCGGCGAACCCACCGCCCGGTTGATGGTCGGGACGCTGTTCGAAGGGTTCGAATCCGAGACCGTGGCGCTATGTCGTCAAGGCGAAGAGCCTTTCCGCATCGAGGCCCGCTACATCCTCGGCTGCGACGGGGCCTCCAGCCCGGTCCGCAAGGCGCTGGGCATCGAGCTGGAAGACTTCGGCTTCGACGAGCCCTGGCTGGTCATCGACGCCATCGAGCACGACGTCTCGGGCCTGCCCGACATCAACCTGCAGATCTGCGATCCCGCCCGCCCGACCACCTGCGTGCTGATGGGCCCAGGGCGGCGGCGCTGGGAGTTCATGATCCGGCCGGGCGAAGACCCCGCCGACTTCCTGACCGACGCCAGGATCGCCGAACTGCTCAAGCCCTGGGTCCCCGAGGGCGCCGTTGAGATCGACCGCCGCGCCGTCTACCGCTTTCACGGCCTGCTGGCCCGTCAGTGGCGGCGCGGCCGGGTGCTGCTGGCCGGCGACTCGGCCCACCAGACGCCGCCCTTCCTGGGCCAGGGTATGTGCTCGGGCCTGCGCGACGCGGCCGACCTGGCCTGGAAGCTCAAGCTGGTCCTGGATGGTCAGGCCGCCGAGGCCCTGCTCGACACCTACCAGACCGAGCGCGAGCCGCATGTGCGGGCCATGATCCAGACGGCCATCGCCATGGGCCAGGTGGTCTGCGCCGTCGATCCGGCCATGGTCGCCGCCCGCGACGCCGGCATGTTGGCCGAGCGGGCCGCCGGCAAGATGCCTGTGCCGATGGGAACGCCCTCGCCTGGGCCCGGGCTGTTCCGTACGGGAGACGTGAAGGCTGGACGCATGTTCCCGCAGTCCGGACGGTTGGACGACCAATGGGGCGCGGGCGCCTGGCTGCTGCATGACGAGGACACACCGCCGGAGGGGCCGTGGCGCAACGTCCGGCTGGCAGGTCAGGCGGAGGCCGTGCTGGTCCGGCCGGATCGCTACATCTTCGGCGCCGGCAAGGCTGCCGACCTGGCGCAGGCCTATCGAGCGCTTCTCGACGGAGGATGACAGAGCCCCTCGCCGGGCTCAGACTGCGTTAGATGACGGCCTCTGTAGCCCGTAACTGTCAGCGCCTGACCGCCTTGTCGGTGGCCCTGATGCTGTCGGCCTGTGCCCACCCGGCGCCGCTCGCCGCCCAGCCACCCTGCCCGCCCCCCGAAATGATGGCTCGCAAACAGGCCAAGGCCGATGAGTGGGAGCGCTATAGCTATGCGCTAAAGCATACGGCCGACGGCTCGCGTGCCTACGGCTATTTCACCTACGACGAGTTCCACCACCCGGTCGTCCAGCTGATGCTGCTGGTCCGCCCCGATGGCGGCGGCACGCTCTATGGCGGCATTCCGCGCTCTGTCGAGCTCAGCGCCGCCGAGATCGCCCCGGTCGAGACAGCCGTGTCGGCCGCCGGGTTTCCGGCCCTGCCTGGGGCGGCAATGGAGCCGGGCGCGATCTGCTTCGTCGCCGAGTTCTGGCGGGACAGCTTCGAGGCCGCCAGGGATGGCCAGCAGTCCGAGGCCAGGGGCAATGAATGCGGGTCGCTCGCCGACTCGGTCAGCAACGCTGGAAAGGCCATGGTCGCCCTGGCCAAGACGCATGGCGGCCTGCTGGATAGGGTTCAAAGCCAGTTTGCTGACCAATGCCCGATCGCGGTGAAGGTCAGCCGATTTCCGAGACTCTAGTTGGAAACCTCAACGCCTCGCGCCTGCAGCTTGGCCTTCAGCTCCCGCACCGGCGGCGCATAGAGGAAGCCGAACGAGACACAGCCGTCCTTGGTGCTGACCGCGTGGTGGAAGCGGTGCGCCTGGATCAGGCGCTTCCAGTAGGCCGACTTCGCTTTCGGGAAGGGATACCGGCGATGCACCAGCCCGTCGTGGAAGGTGAAATAGACCGCGCCGTAGGCGGTGATACCCAGGCCGACTGGCAGGAGCCAGGGCGTGCCGTGCACACCGAAATAGATGGCCACGATGGCCGGGGCGGCGAACACCACGGCGAACAGGTCGTTGAGCTCGAACAGGCCGGTGCGGGGCTCGTGATGGCTCTTGTGCCAGACCCAGCCCCAGCCATGCATCACATAGCGATGAGTCACCCAGGCGAAACCTTCCATGAAGGCGAAGGCAGCGAGGAAGAGCGCCAGGTCGAGGAGCAGGATCAGCATGGGCGTCAGTCTAGCCTGGACGGCGGGCCGGGTGAATTGATCACGGACAAACGCCCGTCAGGTTCGCGCCCGCCGGGTCATGAACAGGGCGGCGCCAAGGCCGGCCAAACCAATCGAAGTCAGCACTAGCCAGGGCTGGATCAGCGCCCCGATCCCCGCATCCCGCCAGAGGATGGCCTGATAGGCCTCGATGGCCCAGGCGTGCGGGGTGAACCAGCCGACGGTCTGCAGCCAGGGTGGCATGAGGAACCGAGGCACCATTGAGCCACCGATCGCCGCCAGGATCAGGATGATGAAGGTCGACAGCATCTGGGCCTGGTCGCGGGTCTTGCAGAACGACACCACCCCCAGCGCCAGGCCGGCGGCGCAGACGGCCGCCGCCAGGGTGGTGACCAGCCAGGCAAACAGGTGCGCGGTGACCGGCACGGCGTAGACCAGCTCGGCGGTGGCGAAGATGGCGATGGCCTGGATCACTGTCTGGCCCATCAGGAACAGAAACTTGCCGGTCACCACCGGCGCCAGCCCAGCCGGCCCGGCCAGGATGCGGTCGGCGACGCCCGTTCGCCGCTCGTCGATCAGCGACAGCGCCCCGTTCATGGCCGAGAACAGCGCGAACAGGATGGTCACCGCCCCGGCATAGTAGGCGATGGTGCCGCCGCCCTTCTTGGCGCCGGCAACGTCCTCGCGGGCGAACAGGTCCTTGCCCTTGAAGGCCTCCGCGTCCCCGGCCTGGCCCGCGACTGTGGCGAGGGCCGTCTCGGAATATTCCTTCTGATCGTTGGTCAGCTCGCCGATGGCCTCGGTGGTGTCGTTGATCTGGCGAGTGAGCAGAACCTCGGGCATGGCCCGGGCCATGGCCGCCTGAATTCGCGCCTGGGTCAGCGGCGCGGCCACGGCCCGGCTGGGATCGGCGACGATCAGCAGGGCCGCGCCCGGCGTCTTGGGATCGGCGGTGATGACCAGACCCGAGTCAGCGTGGCCGGCCTTGACCCGCTTGCGGACCGCCTCGGCGGTGTCCGGGCGAGCGGCTTCAGCTCTGAGATCCGGATCGGCCATCAGCGCCTTCACCAGGCGGATGGAGTCGGGGCTGTGAACCTGGTCTGCGACCGACAGCTTGAGTTTGATGTCCTCGCCCGTCGTGCCGGCAAAAACCGTAGAAAAAATCAGGAAGACCAGCGGCGGCAGCAGGAAGGTCATCACCAAGGCGCCGCGATCGCGCCAGAGCTCCAGCGCCATCACCCGGAACATGGCCAGGGTCATGCCGCCCGCCGCCAGTCGGCCACCAGGGTGAAAAGGTTGTGCAGCGAGGGCTCGCGCACCCGGATCTCGCGGGGAATCAGGCCCGCCTTGCGCAGCTTCTTGTCGATGCCGCCGGCCGCCGTGTAGCCGCCCTTGTCCAGTTTGCCCCAGACCTGAGTCGAGCCGCGCTGCTCCAGACCTTCGGCCACCAGCAGGGTGTGCTGCACGATGTTGGGCTCGACCGAAAGGTGAACCAGGATTTCCATCTCCTCGCCGAACGCCTGGCGAACCAGGTCGCGGGGCGCCCCCTCCATCACTTTGCGGCCTTCCTTGAGGAAGCCGACCCGGTCGGCCAGATCGCCGGCCTGCTCCAGGTCGTGGGTGACCAGCAGCACGGCCACGCCGCTGTCCCGAAGGTCGCGGATGACCGTGTCGAGGGCCTCGCGCGCGTCGATGTCCACCCCGACCGTCGGCTCGTCGAGGATGAGCAGGCGTGGCTCATGCAGGATGGCGGCGGCGATGTTGACCCGCCGGCGATAGCCGCCCGACAGGTGCTTGACCGGCACATGCTCGCGCTCGGCGGTGCGGGTCAGGGCCATGGCGCGGCTGACGGCGGCCTGGATGCGCTTGTGGGGGACCTGGCTGAGACTCCCGAAGACTTCCAGGTTCTCACGGATGGTCAGGTGGTCGTAGAGGGCGATTTCCTGGGGCGCCAGGCCCAGCGCGGCCCGGGCCGACGGCGTCGTCCAGGGATCTGCTCCCTCCAGCGCAACCTCGCCGGCGGTCAGCTTGAGCCGGCCGCAGATCACCCCAATCAGGGTCGACTTGCCCGCCCCGTTCGGTCCCAGCAGGCCGTATATCTCGCCTGGTCGCAGCACCAGGTCGACTCCGCGCAGGGCCTTGCGCGAGCGATAGGCGAACTCGGCGTTCCAGACGTTGAGGACGGGGTTGGTCACGCCGCGACCGCCCTGGCGAAGAACAGGCCCCGCACATACTGGCTCATCAGCCCGTCCAGGCAGCCGGCGTCGGCCAGGGCTGCATCGGCGATATCCAGATGTTCGCGCATGGCGGCTCGCGCCCCCTCGGGACCCAGGGCCGAGACCAGGGTGGTCATGCCGGCGTCCTTGCCCGCGTCCTTGTCCAGGTCGCCGCCCTCGGCGTCCAGCAGGTCGTCACGGATCTGGAAGGCCAGGCCGACCCGGCGGGCAAACTCGGCCACACCCTTGAGGCGGCTGGCCGGCGCTCCGGCGATCAGGGCGCCCGACTGGGCGGCGGCCATGATCAGCACGCCGGTCTTCTGGTGATTGAGCAGGTCGATGGCGTCGACCGCCCGCATCTGTTCGCGATGGGCGATGTCCCGAGCCTGGCCGGCCACCAGGCCATCGAACCCAACCGTGGCCGACAGTCCCGCGACCAGATCGGCGCGCACTGAGGCCGGCAGACGAGACTCGCCGGCGATGACGCCGAAAGCGCGGTTCAGCAGCCCCACCGCCGCCAAAATGGCTACGGCCTCGCCGTAGACCTTGTGGGTGGTCGGCCGGCCGCGCCGCATGGATGCGTCGTCCATTGAGGGCAGGTCGTCGAGAATCAGCGAGGCTGCGTGGACCATCTCCAGTGCACAGCCCACGTCCATGGCCGCCCCCTCGGGCGCGCCGAAGTCGCGGGCGGCCAGCAGGGTCAGCATGGGCCGGAAGCGCTTGCCGGGGGCCAGCAGGGCGTAGCGCGCCGCCCCGGTCAGGCCCTGGGGCTCAGCCCCATCGGCAGGCGACAGCTCGGCAAGCCGCCGCTCCACGCCAAGACGCAGAGGTTCTATGGCCTGCAGTTGGACGCCGGTGTCGTCCATGCCCCTCAATTGCGCTGCCTGCCCCCAGCGGGCTGCCTTCATTTGAAGCCCAGCCAAGGGGGCGTCAACCCAGAGCGTTAAGACCTTCCCCCGCTGGCGGTGGAAGTGGCCTGAGATGCGCAGCATCGAAGGTCGATGGGGGTCCTTGCGGCGTTGGCGGATGGCACAGCGTCAGCAAAGGCCCCCCAACGAGCCTCCAGCTTCGCTGTCGGCCCCCTTCCCCCGCCAGCGGGGGAAGGGCTTTAGGCCGGATGGGCCTCGCCCCACTCGGCCCAGCCCATGATGCGGGGGGTGCCGGGCAGGTACATCCGTTCGCCCTGGTCCACCGCGAATCCCGCCGCGGCGATGCTGGAGATCACCGGCCGGGTCAGATGACAGCCGCCGGCCAGCGCCTTCCAGACCGGATTGACCCGCTCCTGCCACTTGGCGACGTCAGCGTCAGGCGATCGACCATGTTCGCTGAACAGAAACCGCCCCCCGGGCTTGAGCACCCGCCGCGCCTCGGCCAGCGCCTGCTGCGGTGAGTGCACCGAGCAGAGGGTGAAGGTGCAGACCACCGTGTCGAAAGACGCCGCCTCGAACGGCAGCGACTCGGCCACGCCCTCATTGATCTCGACTTTCAGCCCCTCGGCGCGGGGCGCCGCCATGGCCCGATCGCGCAGTTCCAGCGACGGATCGACCCCGGTGACGCTCTCAACCTTGGCCGGATCATAGAAGGCCAGGTTCAGCCCACCGCCAACGCCCAGCTCCAGCACCTTGCCGCTGGCCTTAGGCACGACCTTGGCGCGCTGCTTCATGATCGGCTTGGAGGCGCAGGCGCAGCCGATCAGGCGGGGCATGATGTGGCGGTCGTAGAAGCTGGTCATCGGCGGCTGGCCTCCAGGGCTTGGTTCATGACCCCGAGCAGGGCCTCGGGTTCGATCTTGAGATACACTGGAAGAGCCGGTTTGACCGAAAAGTCCTGCAGCAGGCGCAGGATCAGGCTCTTGGGCCGCACGCCGGGCCGAAATGACCAGATGACGGCCTTGGCCGAAGAACGCTGGCTGATTTGGGTCAGTTGAAAGGTCTCAACGTCCCGCCAAGCCACCCGATAACCGCCCGTTAGCCCGCCGACCACACTGAACCCCTCGGCGTCGAGCCGCAAAGTCACCGGGAACAGTCCCTGGAGGAACAGCAGCGCCGCGATCACGGTGCAGACGGGTCCGCCGACCTGGTTCATCAGGGGCCAGATGGCCCGGTAGCGAAGCGATACGTCAGCAGCGTCGATCGGAAGCCAGGCCAACGCCGCAAACATGCCGGCGATCACCGCCAGCAACAGGATACGGGTGCGGGAGCTGGGAAAGGTCTGAGTCACGGTGAGGACCGCCTACGCCAAGCGGCTACCGCCCAGGCATGGCTGTCGTGTCGGAGGCGCTGCACCGCCTCCGCGGGGTCGATCCAGACCAGGTCATGATCCGCCTCGATCTTCAGAGCCGGGTCCGCCCCGGTTACCTCGACGCGATAGACGCCACCCTGATTGTTGACCGGCGCGTTGTCGGCCTTTCGGAAGTAGACGGCCACCCGGACCACCTCGTGACCCGGCGTAATGACCAAGCCGGTTTCCTCGCCGAACTCGCGCACCAAGGCCTGAAGTTCGTCCTCACCGGGATCGACAGCCCCGCCGGGCAGGTCCAGCCAGTCGCCGCCAGCTTCGGGCCGCACCCTGACCACGGCGATCAGGCCGTCACGCTCGGCGATGCCGAAGGCGGCCGGGCGGGGTGTGTAGACGATCCCAGGCTCGGGCTCGCCGAACTGCAGCATCAGTCGGCGCCGATCATCGCCAGCCACGGATCGGCCTTGCCCGCCTCGACATCGGCGACCGCGACCAGCGGGTAGCCGACCTGGATGCTGTCGCTGGCCCGCCAGGCCAGGACGATCAGGTCACGCAGCTCGGCCGCGCCAGCGGCGACCCGAGCGGCCGTGAAGGCGACGGCGCGCGGGTCGCCGCTGGCGAACTGTCCGTCCCCCCACATCTGGTAGAGCGGTTCGACATAGCCGCCGGTCCTGCCCAGATACGCCGCCACCCGCTGGTCGATCGGGCAGCCGCAGTCGGCAAAGGCCGGCATGGCCGCCCGCGCCGCGTCCCAGGTGACGTACTTGGCCACGAACTCACCCTCGAAGGGGCCGTGGATCTTGTCGTTGGTGTAGCCCTTGGGGTTCGGCCCCGGCCCCCAGCCGTTGAAGTGAATGGTCACGTGCAGCGGCTGGCTGCCGTCGCCGACATAGTGGGCGAAGGTCCCGATATCGCGCAGGATCAGCGCTTCGCGGCGGCGGGCGTCGGCCTTGTACCAGTCGCGGTGCGGACCTTTGCGATTGGCCATGACGGTGACGACCCGCCAGTAGCCGAAGTCCTTCACCAGCTGCTGATACCCGTCGATGATCGAGTAGGGCAGATAGCCGGTCTTCCAGCTGTCGGCGTTCACGGCCCGTAGCTGCGTCTCATAGTCGAAGCGCGTCGCCGGCAGGGCGCTCAGCTTTGGCCCGCCGAACATGGTCCCGTCGTCGCCCAGGTCCAGGAAGTGGGCCGGGTCGCGATCGCTGTCATGGGTCTTGCCGCTGCCCTTCCAGCGGTCGGGCTCGCGGGCCAGCTCGCCCAGGTCGGCGGCGGCCTGCTTGCTGCGCAGGAAGGCCGGGACCTCAGTCGGGAGCGCCTGCATGGCCAGGGTGCCGACCATGCGGTGGCCGGTATTGCCCCAGGCCAGGGCCGGTCCCGCAGGGGTAAGCGCAAGAACGGCCGCAGCAGCCAGGGCGGGAAGGGAAGCAGCCAGACGCATCGCGCGCTCCAATCAGGGCGCGGGATCAATCCCCAGCGCCGCCTCGACACGCGCAACCCAGGCCTTCACGGCGGGATAGTCGGCCAGATCGAAGCCGCCCTCGTGCGCCACGCGGGTGTAGGCCACCAGCGCGATATCCGCCAGGGTCAGCCGCGGCCCGACCAGGAAATCCTGGCCCTCCAGCGCGTCCTCCAGCCGCTGCAGCGCCGCCTTGCCGCGTTCGACCAGCTTGGGGTCCAGGTCCGAGGCCGGCTTGCCCAGATAGGCCATCTGGAACCGGGCCACGGCGACATAGGGCTCATGGCTGTACTGCTCCCAGAACAGCCACTCGAACATCTTGGCCCGCTCGTAGGGGTCAGCAGGGATCAGGTCCGAGCCCTCGGCCAGATGCAGCATGATGCCGTTCGACTGGGCCAGGGGCCGGCCATCCTCCAGGATGGCCAGCGGCACCTGGCCGGCGGGGTTCAGGGCCAGGAAGTCGGGCTTGCGGGTCTCAGCCTTGAGCACGTCGGTCTCGATCCAGCGGAAGGGAATCGCCAGCCGCTCGGCCACCCACTTGACCTTCAGGCAGTTCCCGGAAATCGAGTCGCCATAGACAGTGAGAGTCATTTTTTTCGCCCCTCTGGTTCCCTGTGGAACCTGCTAGAGAAAACCTTGAATAACAGCCGGTTGCATGGGCTCTGTACTGTGAAGCAACGCCCCTGCTGTGCTGAAACTCAACTGATGCGGCATTGCCAAGGGTTGCCACGCTCGCCTCACAAGGTTATCCCCCCGGCCGCAATCGACGAGAAACAACAGGGGGGCGCCTATGAAGCGTATCCTGGCATGCCTCGCCACGGTGGCCCTTGCAGCGAGTGCGCCGCA
This sequence comes from Caulobacterales bacterium, assembly GCA_038236615.1. Classification (GTDB taxonomy): domain Bacteria; phylum Pseudomonadota; class Alphaproteobacteria; order Caulobacterales; family Caulobacteraceae; genus Caulobacter. The sequence continues at coordinate 120,790 of JBBRZO010000001.1, read as the reverse complement.
GGTACAAGCCCGGCAAAACGACCCGGCGAGCGATGCGCTCGGCGCTCTGATCGACCAGATTCTGCCCTCGGCCCAAAGCCCGGACTCCGTTCCGCCGCCCAAGGCCGACTGGAGCCTGAAAGCCAGCCTGTATCATTCCGGCGCTCCCGGCGTTGGCGGGCGCGATTCGCTGGGCTGCACGACCGTGCCGATGCGCACCGCCGCCACGGACCCACGCGTCGTGGCCAAGCGCACCATCCTGTTCATCCCCGAGACGGTCGGCATGAAGATGCCCGATGGCTCCCTGCATGACGGCTACTGGTATGCCTCCGACACGGGCGGCGGGGTCAAGGGCGCGCGCATCGACCTCTATACCGGCTCGAACCGCGCCTCGATGGGCCCGATCATGAAGATCAACATGAAGTCGGTGGCGGTCATCAACGCCGGCACCTTCTCGGGCTGTCCCAGGGCTGGGACGCGGATCGCCAGCCGCTAGCGGGCTAGATATCGCCGCCGACATTGGGCGGAATGCCGGGCGCGCGGGCGACGTGGATGCCGCACTCGGTCTTGTCTGAGCCGGCCCAGCGGCCGGAGCGGACGTCACCGCCCTCCTCCACCGGGCTGGTGCAGGGCCAGCAGCCGATCGAGGGAAAGCCCTGGGCGACGAGCGGATGGGCCGGCAGGTCATGTTCGGCGACATAGGCGTCCAGCTCTGCCTTGCCCCAGTTGGCGAGGGGATTGAACTTCAGCTGCCCGTCGACCTCTTCGACCACCGACAGCCGCAGGCGATCGCCGCCGTGGAAGCGCTTGCGCCCCGTCAGCCAGCCGTCGAAGCCTGACAGAGCCCGGTCCAGCGGCAGCACCTTACGGATGTGGCAGCAGGCGTCGGTGTCGCGCCGCCAGAGGTCGGCGTTCGGGTCTTCGGTCGCCAGGTCGGCGAACTGCGGGCGCAGGTCACGCACGTCAGTCAGGCCCAGTTTCGCGGCCAGCGCCTTGCGGTAGTCCAGGGTCTGGCCAAACAGCATGCCGGTGTCGAGAAACAGCACCGGGATGGCCGGGCTGACCTGGGCGGCCAGATGCAGCAGCACGGCCGACTCCGCCCCGAACGACGAGACCATGGCCAGCTTGTCGCCCAGATGCTTCAACGCCGCCTCGATGATCGTCAGCGGATGGGCGTCGCGCAGTTCGGCGTTGAGGGTGCGGGCCAGCAGCTGCGAAGGCGTCAGGGGCTGCGCTTCCGTCACCGGCGTGCGCTCCAGTTGATCGAAGGCCATCACAGGCGCTCCGCGAAGGCCGGCGCCCGCGCGTCGACGGCGCGCTGGTAGACGTGGCGATAGCGGTCGGCGGCGGCGGTCCAGTCGCCGGCGGTCGAGCCGTCGGCCGGGGCGAAGCTGTCGAAGCCGCAGCGGATCATGAACAGCGCCTGCTCTCGCAGCACATCGCCCACCGCCCGGACCTCGCCCTCGTACTTCAGGCGTTGGCGCAGCAGCGAGGCGGAGCTGTAGGCGCGGCCGTCGCGGTATTTCGGGAAGACCAGGGCGACCAGAGCCAGGCGCGGCAGATCATAGGCCAGGTCCTCGACCGACTCGTCGGCCTGGATGCGTACGCCGACGCTCTGACCGGCGGAGATCAGGGCGTCGCCCTCTGACTGGAAGCGGGTCAACGAGAGGATGACCGGGCCGGCCGCAATGACGTCTTCGTCGGCGACGTCGGTGAAGACGTCCTCGACTTCCGAGGCGACGCCGTCCTTGAGCCTAATGAGCTTCGGCATAGACGGCCTCCTTGAACGGGGCCATGCCCACCCGGCGGAAGGTGTCGAGGAAGCGCTCCTCGCCCTGTCGCAGGGTCAGGTAGCGCTCGACCAGCTGGTCGACCGCCTCGGGCACGCGGTTGGCCGGCAGGGCTGGGCCCAGGATCGAGGCCAGGCTGGCGTCCTCGGCCCCCGAGCCGCCGAGCGAGAGCTGGTAGAACTCCTCGCCCTTCTTATCGACGCCCAGGATGCCGATGTGGCCGACATGGTGGTGGCCGCAGGCATTGATGCAGCCGCTGATCTTGATCTTCAGCTCGCCGACCTGCTCGGCCCGGTCGGGATCGCCGAAATGCTGGGCGATCGACTGGGCGATGGGGATGGCCCGGGCGTTGGCCAGGGCGCAGTAGTCCAGGCCCGGACAGGCGATGATGTCGCTGATCAGACCGATGTTGGCGCTGGCCAGGCCCGCCGCTTCCAGGGCGGCATAGACGCCGGCGACATCGTCCAGTTTCACATGCGGCAGGACCAGGTTCTGCTCGTGGGTGACCCGGATGTCGTCCAGGCTGTAGCGTTCGCCAATGTCGGCGACGGCGTCCATCTGTTCGGCGGTGATATCCCCGGGGGTCGCGCCAACGGCCTTCAGCGAGACCTCGACCACGGCATAGCCGGGCTGCTTGTGAGCCTTGACATTGTTGCGCACGAAGCGGGCCAGGGCGCGGTCGCTCTTGGCGGCCTCGAAGGCGGCCGAGCGCGGCGGCAGGGTCTCGAAGTTCAGCGGGGTGAAGGCGCCGCGGATGCGGGCCAGCTCGATGACCGGAAGGTCGGCGTCGTCGCGTTCGGCGGTGATCTTGGCCCATTCGGCCTCGACCTGGCGGGCGAACTCCTCAGCGCCGAGCGAGGCAACCAGCACCTTGATGCGAGCCTTGTAGATGTTGTCCCGCCGGCCGTGGCGGTTGTAGACGCGCAGGATGGCCTGCAGGTAGCTGAGCAGGCTGCCGGCCGGCAGGTGTTGGCGGATGGTCGGGGCCAGATAGGGCGTGCGGCCCTGCCCGCCGCCGACGGCGACTTCGAAACCCAGTTCGCCCGCCTCGTCGCGATGCACGATCAGACCGATGTCGTGCACGCGGATGGCGGCGCGGTCGTGGCCCGAGCCGGTGACCGCGAACTTGAACTTGCGCGGCAGGTAGCTGAACTCGGGGTGCAGGGTCGACCACTGGCGGATGACCTCCGACCAGACGCGCGGATCGTCGACCTCTTCGGCCGTCGCGCCGGCATAGGGGTCGGCCGTGACGTTGCGGATGCAGTTGCCGCTGGTCTGGATGGCGTGCAGGTCGACCTCGGCCAGGCTGTCGAGGATGTCCGGCGCCTGGCCCAGCTTGATCCAATGGAACTGGATGTTCTGGCGGGTGGTGAAGTGGCCGTAGCCCTTGTCGTAGGTGCGGGCGATATGGGCCAGCCGGCGCATCTGACGGCTGTCCAGCGAGCCGTAAGGGATGGCGACCCGCAGCATGTAGGCGTGGAGTTGCAGATAGAGGCCGTTCATCAGCCGCAGCGGCTTGAACTGGTCCTCGGTCATCTCGCCCAGCAGGCGGCGGCCCACCTGGCCCCGGAACTCCTGGGCCCGGTCGGCGACGATGTCTTTGTCGATGCTGTCGTAGCGATACATGAGGCTACTTCCTGCGGATCAGATCGACGCGGCCCGTCGAGCGGGCGGCGCCGGTGGCGGCCAGCAGGGCTTCGATGGCCGCGCCACCCTCCGCCTGCTTGCCGTGGTCGGGTTCATTGGTCGGACCGAGCGCGCGGATGCGCTCGCGATAGCTGACCGGAGCGATGCCGGCTGGCCCCTCGGCGATGTCGATCAGGTAGGGCTCGACGATCACCGTCGGCTGGCCCTTGGCGACGGCCACGGCGCCTTCGGCGGCAGCGTCATCGTCGGCGAAGATTTCGCCGTCGGCGAAACGCTCGATCCAATGGCCGCCGCGCCAGAACACGACCTCGCCATCGATCAGTCGGTTGGCGGTCAGGACCTTCATTGGCGGGCCTCCCGGACCGGCGTGAGGATTTCTTCCAGGCTGGAGGCTTGGGCCAAGGCCATGGCTTCGCCGACGATCAGCAGGGCCGGCCCCTTGAGCCCCTCGGCGGCGGACGCCAGATCGCCCAGACGCGTCGGAATACGCTGCTCATCGGCCCGGCTGGCGTTGACAACGATCAGGGCCGGCGTCGCGGCGTCGCGGCCGGCGGCGGCCAGACGCTCGGCGATCAGGCCGGCTGTAGACAGGCCCATATAGATCACGACGGTCTGGTTGGGCCGGGCGAGCGAGGCCCAGTCAAGGTCGGGGTCACCATGCGCCGCATGGCCGGTGATGAAGGTCACGGCCTGGGCGCTGCCGCGATGGGTCAGGGGCGCGCCGGCCGAGGCGGCGGCGGCGATCGCGGCGGTGACGCCGGGGACGACATGGCAAGTCACGCCGGCGGCGCGGCATTCCTCAAGCTCCTCGCCGCCACGACCGAAGATGAAGGGATCGCCGCCCTTCAGCCGGACCACCGTCAGGCCCTCGCGGGCGAAGGCGACCAGCAGGCGGTTGATCTCGTCCTGCGGCAGGGTGTGGCGGCTCTTGCGCTTGGCGACCGAGATCAGCCGCGCCGAGGCCGGCGCCATCGCCAGAATTTCGTCGGAGACCAGGCCGTCATGGACGATAACGTCGGCGGCGGCGATGACCCGCGCGGCCTTAATGGTCAGCAGGTCCGGATCGCCGGGGCCAGCGCCGACCAGCCACACCTCACCCTGCCGAGCCGGCGCACGGCCATCAAGGACGACAAAGCGATTGTTGGAATGCGAAGCCTTAGAGCGCGAAATGGGGGACATGACTCGTTAGCTTCTCTATAAGTCCAGCGGGCTCTGTGCCTGGGAGGGTCGGACGGGACGGACCAAACGGCCCGCCCCGCCACACACCCGCCGACGAAAAGGGCCATTACGTCAGCGGACAACTTGGAAACTGGGGTTCGAGGGCCTATTTCGCAAATGAGGACTTCTGCCGGGGCTGTCAGCAATTCTTATGGAACGTAGCGCCGATCACCGCCGCCGGCTGCCGCCGCTGAACGCGCTCAAAGCGTTCGAGGCCGCCGCCCGGCACCTGAACTTCAGTAGAGCCGCCGACGAGCTGTCGGTGACGCCCGGCGCCGTGTCGCAGCAGATCCAGAATCTCGAAGATTATGTCGGCGCGGCCCTGTTCAAGCGCACGCCCAAGGGTCTGCTGCTGACTGACGCGGCCCAGACCGCCCTCCCCGCCCTCCGCGAGGCCTTCGACCGTCTGGCCGAGGCTGCCAGCCTGCTGACCGCCGCCGTCGACGGCCGCCGCCTGACCCTGACCGCCGCGCCGAGCTTTGCTGCCAAATGGCTGGTGCCGCGCCTGGGCAAGTTCGAGCTGCTGCACCCCCAGGTCGATGTCTGGCTGTCGGCCGGCATGGACGTCGTCGACTTCGCCAGCGGCGAGGTCGATCTGGCGATTCGCTATGGCGGCGGCCGCTATCCGGGCCTGGAAGTCACCCGCCTGCTCAGCGAGACAGTGATCCCTGTGGTCAGCCCCGATCTCCTCGCGGCCAACCCGCTGAACGACCCTACCGACCTGACGCACCACATCCTGCTGCACGACGGCAGCCCCGACGCCGACGACTCCTGCCCCGACTGGGCCATGTGGCTGGCGGCCCGCGGCATCAAGAATGTCGACGGCGCCCGCGGCCCGCGCTTCAACCAGTCGAGCATGGTGATCGAGGCCGCCGTCAACGGCCGGGGCGTCGCCCTGGCCAAGCGGACCCTGGCGCAGGCCGACCTCGACGCAGGCCGCCTGGTAACGCCGTTTGAGATCGCCACGGCGGTGGACTTCGCCTATTACGTCGTCCATCCCAAGACCAAGGGACGGCTGCCGCAGGTGAAGGCGTTCGTCTCCTGGCTTATCCAGGAAGCCGCCGCGCACGAGGCGGCGCTCCGCACCATGGACAACGGCGCCGGTATCTAGTTTCGCATGGCCAAGGATTTCATGACTCACGAGCGCCTGGCGCCCGCCGACTGCACAAGCATGGCCGAGGTCCGCCAAGGCGTCGACGCTATCGACCGGGCCCTGGTCGCCCTGATCGCCGAGCGCCAGGGCTATATGGACGCCGCCGCCCGCATCAAGACCGATCGCCATGTCGTCCTGGACACCGCGCGGATCGAGGACGTGGTCACCAAGGTCAAGGCCGCCGCCACCGAGGCCGGCCTTTCCCACGCCATCGCCGAGCCCGTGTGGCGCACGATGATCGACCGCTGCATCGCCTACGAATTTGGCGTGTGGGACCGGACGAAGGGCTAGCGCCCGCGAATTCGCTGCAGTTCCAGCTCATGCGCATAGGCCGCCACATCGAACAGCGCTGCGTCCATCGCCGTCCGCACGCTGCTCAGGCCCGACGCTCCCTGTAGTTCGGCCCGCTCGCAGGCGTCGCCCAGGGTGAAGGCTCCGATTCCCCGCGCCGCGCCCTTGATGGTGTGCACCGCATCGCGCCAGCCCGCGCCGTCCGGATCCAGCATCGGCATCCACATCGAGGCCTGTTCGCGGAACAGCGCCAGCACCTCTTCGATCACTGTCCGATCGTGGGCGGCATAGTCCTCGAGATAGTCAAAATCGACCGCGCCGGTGATGTCTCGCCTGGCCATGATTCCCACCCTTGCCTTCCCGACGCTTTACAGTATGTTCCGCGCCCTTGCCGAGGGGTTCGCCGCTCGGGCAGGAAATGGGTGCATAGCTCAGTTGGTAGAGCAGCTGACTCTTAATCAGCGGGTCGTAGGTTCGAATCCTACTGCACCCACCATTCCTAACCCACCGTTTCAGTTGAACAATATCTCTGAAACGGTGGGGTTGGGCGACTTCAAGACCCTCGCCGTGTTCCACCACTGGGTTCCCCGGTGATGCGAAAAGTTATCCAACCTTCTCAACGCTAGCCAAGCGCCACGAGGCGGAATCGCATGTGTTGGCAGCACAACGCTCGATTTTCGGTTTCGGCGTGGAATTCTTCGTTTGAATTTCATGCACCGCCACCAAGCCCCGCTTGCCATCCACGGCGTCCGACTCTGAAGTCGAATCGACTTTGGTCGCTAATTGACGTGTCGAATGTCGTCCCGGCGGCGTCCGGACCGACCCTGCAAACCTACAGCAGGGTCAGCCGAACGACGCCGAGGCAAAAATCGAAAGCCGGTTACTTGGTCAACCTGCGCAAGGGCCCAGGTTGTCAGCCGGTTGTCGCGAAGCCTTCCGCCTCAATCGCGTCGCGCGCCGCTTCCACGCAGGCGAACGCATGGGCCATGATTTCGGGCGAACAGTGGACGTTCATCGGGAAGATCTTCAGGGCGAAGACCACGGCGTCCGGATCAGAGCCGTCGCGATTATACTCGGCGACCCGGAAGCCCGTGGAAAAGCTCATATAGGGTGTGAACTTCCCGTCGACCTTGTGGCCTGAGCGGAACCAGTCCCAAAGCCGGTCTCCGATCGCGCGGGTGAACTGGTTGTTGCGCACCAGTTCGTCGCGCGCCGCCGGATCGGTCAGTTCGCGCGCGTATTGCAGGTCGCCGTTGACCCCCTTGGGATAGGCGCGGAGCAGGGTTACGAGCCCATAGTCATCAGGATTGGTGCAGGTCAGCTCGTCATGCTGTGCATCCACCAGATGGCGCAGATAGGCCTTGTTCTCCAGAATGCCGCCCAGGATGGCCTGAAAGCCTTCATGCCCGAAGAATTTCAGGCTGGCCCACCCCGCCATCGCGCCGGTGGCGCTGCGGGAGACCTCGAGGGTGTAGTCCAGGGGATTGTAGGGCGAGCGCGGCTGCAGATAGGCCGACTCAGGCCGTTTCATCAGGCTCTCGAACCCCTCCGCATCGCGATACAGGAACGCGGAGCTCGAGTAGGGCGCCCAGCCCGTCTTGTGGAAGTCGATGCCCACGGCGTCGGCATGCTTCATGCCTTCCACCTTCTCGTAATTTGCCTTCAGGTGCGGCAGCACGTCGGCTGAAAAGCCCAACGGGTTGTTGTCGAAATCATAGGCGCCGAAGGCGAGCCAGGCCCAGCCAATCACGGCGTCGCAGTAGAGCAGCGCCTTTCCATAAGGCGCCGGATTCGGATACCGATCCAGCAGCTCCCGAACGCCGGTCACGGGATCGAACGCGTTGGCGTCCGTCGTGCCCATGGTGCAGACGACCGAGGCTACCGGTACGCCCTGGGCCTGCAGGTCCTTCAGCACGGTCTCCAGGTGGTTGAGATCCATGCCGTTGGTCTTCGTATCGGTTTGGATGCACACGATGTTGTCCATGCCCAGTCCCGTCCAATCGGAGCTGTTCAACATGGCGTAGTGGGCCTGCTGCGAGCAGATCAGCTTCGCGTCGGTACGGACCCCCTTGGTGCGCGACTCCGGCAAGACCCGCGCCAGGGCGTACTTCATATGATAGGTCCAGCACCCCGAGCCGCCGTAGGTGTAGATCGCCCCGGTATTCTTCGGGTCCCATCCGATCAGGGCCCCCATGATGCCGGCGGTTTCCAGCTCGGTGCGATGCACGTTCCAGGCATATTCGCCTTCGAGCATGTTGGGCGAGAAAACCTGGGTCAGCATGGCCGCGACAATCGCCGCGGTGTTGGCCTGGGGTATGACGTTGCACATGGTGAGCGGATGGCCCCAGTTGGGCATGCCTTCAAACAGCGCAACCGCCTGGCTGATGACGTCATCCACCTCCGCCATGCCCGGCGCCAGCCGCGCCTCCTTCACCTTGTCGAAATCGATGGTCAGGTTCGGGTTGGCGCCCAAATAGGCCGGCCCGCCCGGTTCGGGACGTAGCTCGTTCAGGTGAACGATCGCTCCTGAGATCGCGCGCGCCAACGGATCACCGTCACCGCGAAACGGCGAGGGAAAGGCCCTCGTGACGTGCTCGCGGTATTTCGCCCATTGCGGCGCGTTTTCCCGCGTGGCGCCGTCGGCGTCGAAAAAGGTTTTTAGCTCGGACATCGCGTGGCTCCCCCCGTCAATCAGCTCGAGAACCGGCTTCCTTGACGTCGCGATGGTGGAGAGGCCCGTTCAATTTTCAAGCCGCCGATTACCCGTTTTACGGCGCGAGAGCGGCCTGACTCAGCGCCAGGGCGCGAGGCTATTTCCGACCGCTCGGGTGCGCGGCGACAGGCCCCGTCATCGACTCATTTTGCCGACCCGGCTGCAATTCTGCAGATCGGCGCGGCGAGGCCCCTCCACCTGATAGACCCCATAGCGCTGGGAGACTCCGCGACCGGACGCGCGGTCCATGGTCCCCAGGGGCCGCACAACCGCAAAGCAAGCGCCGAGGCTGGCCGCATCAATGCGCCGGTCCAGATCGACGATGAGGCCCGGGCCAATCATGACCGGCTGGTCGGCCGGCGGCAGAAATCCATAGCGCTGGCGTTCGGTGACCTGCAGCACCGGGGCGGCAATCCTTCGCTGGGCGGCCAACTGGGCGGCCGTCCCGTAGCCAACCGTACCGACCCAGCCTGCGGACTGGCTCTTGCGGAGTAACTCGATCCGGCCAGCGAAATCTGGCCAATGCCGCAGCTGCGAGGTCGGATCGGCGGCAGAGAAATCCGTGGCCGGGATCGCCAGGTGCAGTAGCGCCAGGGTGCTCAGAGACAGGCCAAGAACGGGCGTCGCCGCGCGTAGCCGAGCCCAGAGTGATCCAGGGACGGCGCCCTCGGCCAGCAGGGCTGCGATGGCGGCCAGACCAGCATAGAGCGGCGCCGGCCAGTGCGCCTCGACCCGTGCATGCAGGGCATGGAACAGCAGGTAAAGACAGAAGGGCGCCGCGATCCAGGCCAGAGGCGCGATCTGTTCAGTGACGCCTTCGCGCCCGCGCCGCCCCAGCCCCCTGACCAGAAAGGCGGTGATCAGGGGGTTTAGCAACAGGGCCTGCGCCACCAGCAGCTCGATGACGTATCCCGGCTTGAACTGATGCGGCGCCACGCGCCCGAACTGCTTGCTGAATGACAGCCAGTCGTGCCCGGCGTTCCAGGCCAGGTTCAGGCTGAAGACAGCCAGGGCGGCGACCGCGGCCAGCCAGGGCCCGGGGCGCTTCAGTTGCTCGCGGCCCGGCGCCGAGCTGAGCAGCCATCCCAACACGCCAGGCGCCAGGAACAGGGCGGAATATTTCGAAAGGGTCGCCAACCCTGCGGCCAGGCCCGCTGCCAGCCACCAACTCAGGCCCGGCCCCTGTCGGGCCTTCAGCAGGCACCAGACTGACAGACTCCAGAACACCGTCGCCGGCGCGTCGGGGGTGGCGAGCAGCGCCGCGGCGCCGATCAGCAGGGTGGCGTTGAACCACAGCCCTGCCCGCCCCGCCGCCCGCTCCGTGCCCCCCAGGAGGCGCACCGTGTCGACCACCAGCAAGGTGGTCAGGGCGGAGCCCAGCACCGGCATCAGTCTTACGCCCAGCGCTGTATCGCCGGCCAGATGGCGTCCCAGCCATATCCACCAGGCCACCATGGGCGGATGGTCGAAATAGCCTAGCCGCGGATGGAGCGACCAGAGGCGGTAATAGGCCTCGTCCTCGGTCAGCGGAATGACGGACGCCAACACCAAGCGCAGCAGGGTCAAGCCTGCCAGGCCGACCAGCAGCAGACGCGAGCGGCTCCAGGTCACCAGACAGCCATGGACGTGGTGACATAGTTCCAGACCGCCCCGAACACCGCACCGGTCGCGCCGGCCAGCCACCAGACATGCACCTGCCCATGGGCCAGCGTGGCGACCGCGACGTTGGCCAGCAGTCCCACGCTGCAAAGCATGGCGAACCGCACATACCCCGTGATGAGCGCCCAACCCTTCTTGCGACGGTCGCGGAAGGTCAGGCTGTTATTGAGCAGATAGTTCGACGTCATCGCGGTGGACGCCGCCAGCAGCTGGGCCTGGGCGAACCCAAACCCCAGGAACAGCTTCAGAACCGTCAGATGCACCACCAGGCCACTGGCCCCGACCACGCCGAACAACAGGGCGCGGGGTGTCAGCAGGTCGCGCGTGGCCTTGGCCGCGATCAGGCCGAGATAGTCGGCGACCACCCGCTGATCCAACTTGCTGGTCCCGCGATCCCGCCGACGAAACTCGTACGGCAGCTCCAGGATTTTCAGTGGTTGCGGACTGGAGGCGATCAGGTCGAACAGGATCTTGAAGCCCTGTGTCGACAGGCGCGGCGCGGCCGCTTCGACCACCGCGCGGCGGACCATGAAGAAGCCGCTGACCGGATCGGACACATCAGCTTTGAGAATCTTGCGGGCCATTTGACTGGCAAGTTGGCTGCCTAGCCGACGCACCGGCCCCAAACCTTCTGTGGCGCCGCCGCTGGCGATGTAGCGGCTGCCGATCACCAGATCGAGGTTCTGAAGCGGATCGCGCAGGCACTCCAGCATCAGCGGCAACAGCGTTTCGTCATGCTGCAGGTCGCCGTCGATCACCGCCACGAAAGGCGCGGCGCTGGCCATCGCCCCTTCGATCACCGCTCCTGCCAGGCCTCGTCGCCCGACCCGGCGCAGGCAGCGCACCGGCTCGCCGGCGCTCGCATGGCGTTTGACCAGCCGCGCCGTACCGTCGGGAGAGTCGTCATCGACGAAGATGACTTCCCAGGCGATGCCGGCCAGGGCCCGCTTCAGTTTGCGCAACAGGGGCGTGACATTGCCCCGTTCGTTAAAGGTTGGAACGACCAGTGTGAGCTCTGGTCGAAATCCGGCGTGACCCAGATTGTCCAGATAGGTGGGATCGCCCAGGCGCGGATCGACCGGCGGTGCTTTTCCCGGATGAATGACAGCTGCCACGCGACCTCCCCATGCGGCAGGACATTGCCTCCGCACTTGCCAGGACGCCGCCGCGACATGACCACCTCAAGAAAATCGACATAGAAGGCCGCAAATATCGGCGGCTGGCGCTATCGGCCTCCGCAGCGACGCGGGTCAGTGGGTGCGCGTATACCAGAAATAGGCCAGCATAAGCGCGAAGATGACGGTCACCGCCACGGTGCTCAGCACCAGGGGCGGACCGTTGTCCTTGTGGCCGTCGCCTTGGCGGGCTTCGGTCTTGTCGAGTTCCATATGGCCTTCTTCGCCAGTTCGCCGAGTCCAGCGCATGGTCGCCTCCAAAGTCAGCGCCCGCGATGCACGGGCCACCCCAAGGAAAGGGCCGGGCGGGGCCGACGGTTCCTTCAGCTGACGTCAGCCACTGACGCAGCCTGCGCGGCGCCGACCAGGGCGGCGTAGGGATGGACGATGATCTGGGTCGGAATGCGGGCCTGATAGTCCTTGAAGCGACCCTTGTCTTCAAACCGCGCCCGGAAGGTCGAGGCGTCCAGCAGTTCGAGGATGCGCGGCGGGATACCGCCGGCGATGTAGACGCCGCCTGTGGCGCCGAAGCTCAGCGCCAGGTCGCCGGCCACAGCTCCCAGAATTCCGCAGAACCGCATCAGGGTGTTCAGGCTGGCGGGATCACCCGCCAGGGCGGACTTGGTGATGGCGGCCGGGTCTTCGGCTGCGACGTCGCGCCCCTCGATCCGGGCCAGGCAACGGTGCAGGCTGCAGATGCCGGGCCCCGACAGGATGCGCTCAATCGACACACGGCCGTGTTCCTGGCGGAGCAGCCGAAGGATCTCATCCTCGACCTCGTCGCCCGGCGCGAAGGCGGCGTGGCCGCCCTCGCTGCTCACCACGGTCTTGCCGGCGGCCAATCCCGAGACGCCGAATCCTGTGCCGGGCCCCAGCACCACCAGGGTTCCATTCGCCTCGCCCTCGGCCTGATGACCCAGGCGGTGCAAGTCGGCGCCCCGCAATCGGGGCGCGGCTAGCGCCAGGGCGGCGAAGTCGTTGAGCAGGCGGGCATGGGCAAAACCCATCCGGCGCAATCCGTCTTCCGAAAGCACCCAGTCGCTGTTGGTGAAGTCTATCGCGCCCGCGATCACCGGGCCGGCCACAGCGATCGCGGCGTGGGCCGGCGTCTGCCCGGTCGCCTTCAGATAGGCGGCGATAGCGTCGTTGGCCTGTGGGAAGTCAGCGACATGGTATTCGCCAATGGCCTCAACGGTGTCTCCGCCGAGCCGCGCCAGGCCAAACCGCGCGTTTGTGCCGCCGATGTCGCCGACCAAGACCCTGTCATCAGCCATGCTCACCCGCTCCTTGCCGGGTCACAACGCGCCAGTTCGAAGCGGGCTGCGCCGACTGGAAGGAGCATGGACAGTCACGCTCTCAAGGGTGGGGGTCCTCAGCTGGCCTGGGGCGCGACTGGTTCCGGCTTAGGCAGCTTGGGGTCGCCAAACCGCGTCAACTTGCGCATCAGGTCGGTGTCGATGACCCAGTAGAGATAGGCCAGCAGGGCCGTGCCCAGGCCCAGCGGAATATAGTAGCGGATATTGTCGGCCTGCAGGGTCATGGTGAACAGGCCTACCGGCAGGCAGAAGGCGATCCAGATGGCCAGCAGGATAAGCCGGCTGCGGTGGCGCCAGTCGCGCAGCACCATGGTGACCCCAGCCTGATATCCAGCCTCGAAGGTGGCGTTGTTCCCGGCCATATCGGTTCCTCTCTCTACGGCCGGCTTATCCTGCAAGGCGCCGGCTTCATGATCACTGATCACGAGCCCAGAAGCCTTGGGCGTCAAGGGGCTGCGACGTCTTGCGCGCAAATTCGTGACATCACCGCGCCCCCACCCCGCCATCGACGCGCAGCGCATCGCCAGTGACAAAACTCGCCCCATCCGAACACAACCACAGCGCCGCCCGCGCGACCTCCTCCGGCTCGGCGACGCGGTTCATCGGGTGCATGCCGGCCACGCGTTCGGCCCTCGCCGGCGCGGCGGCGATGGCGGCTTCCATCATGGCGGTGCGCACGACCCCTGGGCAGACGGCGTTCACCCGGATGCCATTGCGGGCGTATTCCAGGGCGGCAGTGCGGGTCAGGCCGATGACCCCGTGCTTGCTGGCGGCATAGGCCGGCATGCCAGGCGCGCCGCCGACCCCGGCGATAGAGGCGGTGTTGACGATACTGCCGCCGCCCGTCTGCAGCATGGCGGCGATCTCGTGCTTGAGGCACAGGAAGACGCCCTTGAGGTTCACCGCCAGGGTGCGGTCGAAGACGTCTTCGTCCGCCTTGTGTGTGCGGGTCGCCTCAATCTCGATGCCGGCATTGTTGAAGGCGCAGTCCAGCCGCCCGAACCGCTCCACAGCCGCTGCGACCATGGCCGCAACCGAGGCGCTGTCGGCGACATCGACCCGTACGGCAATGGCGCTGGGCAGGCCCGCCGCCACCGCCTGAGCGCCCTCCAGCGACAGGTCGGCGCAGACCACATTGGCCCCAGCCTCGGCGAACAGCCGGGCCGAGACCGCCCCGATGCCGCCGGCCGCGCCGGTGATGATGGCCGTGCGGCCTTGCAGTTCTCCAACCATACAGGCTCCCTTTCTCCCCACGATCCACTGAGCAGGCGTACCGGGTCAACTGGTCAACACCAGCTGGCCTGGTCCTGGGCCGGCTCTCGCAGCAGTTCGCGGATATTGGCGTCGAGTACGCGGTAGCCGACATTGCCGTAAAGCTTCTGGCGCCCGTCGTTGAGCACGAAACTTGGGCTGCCCTGGATGCCCATGGCCACCGCATCGGCAAAGTCACTGGCCAGGGCCGCAAAGGCCCGGCCGTCCAGGATCAGCGCCTCGACTGGGGCCAGGTCGAGGCCGGTGGACCGGGCGATCTCCTGTTGGGTGCGCCAGACGCCAATATCGCGGGCTTCAGCAAAGAAGGCATGGCGAAAGGCCGTGGTCGCCGCTTCGAAGGCGCCGTTCGCACATTCGCCTTCGGCCTCAAGAAGTTGAATAGCCTTCAGAAACAGCTGCGGACTTGTCGATGAGGCGGGGCGGACCGTCAGCCACAGGTCGGGACTAATCGTCGCCTCTGGAAACTGCTCGGCGACATGCCGTAGATGGGCGTTGAAGCCCTCATAGCCGCCCTTGTCCTTCCAGGCGCTCGATATCTTGCGGGCGGTATCGCCGAACACCGAACAGAAGCGCGGCTCGAAGCGGATCTGGTCGCCGAACGACGCCTTGACGGCATCGACCCGCAGTTGGGCGACGTAGGCCCAGATACAGAGAACGTCGGAGAAATAGACGATCGGAATGGGGGTCACTGGCAGGGCTCCGGCAGCGGCAGGCCGCTGATACATCCGATATCCGACCTCCCCGCCTTGACCTGGGTCAGGGGCGGAGCGGACTACTGATTGATCTGCGCTTTGGCGACCGAGGCGCGTACGACCGGGACCTCGTCGTCGGCCAGGGGCTGCATCCAGACTTTGCGGGCCAGGGCCGCCGCGATGTGCGGGGCCAGACGCGCCGCCTTGGCCGCCTCGCGCTCGGCCGCATCGGCTTTGAACTCGGCCATCACGTCAGCGGCGAACAACTCCAGCGACTGGCAGATGTGGTCGTGCCGGTTGCGGCCGGCCTGCTGCATGAAGATGACCTGGTCGATCCCCGAGGCCTGGAAGGCCCGCAGGTGCTCGCGCATGTCGTCCGGCGTGCCGATGCCCGAGGCGCGGCTGCCCGTCACCTCAGCGGCGGTGACCAGGTCCTGCGTGCGGTCGCCCCGCTTGGCCAGGTATTCGGGCCAGAGGTTGGTTCGGCCGGGCACGGTGTCATGGGCGACCAGGGCGTTCAGCGCATAGCCGAAAAACTCGAACCCCTCATTGCCGCGCCGGATGGCCTCTGCCCGGTCATGGTGGATCGAGAAGTTGGAGACCATGGCGATGTTGGCGTTCACCGTGTGGCCGATGGGCACGCATTGGTCTGAGCAGATGATGTCGTAGTAGATCTGCGACCAGACCTTGGCCTCGTCCGGATCGATGAAGCTGAAGGCCAGAGCCCCCACGCCCTTGGAGGCGGCGACCTTGATCGTGTCGCGGTTGGTGCAGGCCATCCACATCGGCGGATGCGGCTTCTGCATGGGCTTGGGCACCACGTTGCGGCAGGGCATGGAGAAGCTGGCGCCCTCGAAGCCGGGATAGGGCTCCAGAACCATCATGTTGGCGATCTGCTCGGCCGCCTCCAGGCACATGGCCCGCTTTTCCCGGGCCGGGATGTGGAAGCCGCCCAGTTCCAGCCGCGTCGCCCCCTCCCCGATGCCGAAATCGACCCGGCCATGGCTGACGATGTCCAGGGTGGACAGGCACTCGGCCGTGCGGGCCGGATGGTTGTAGTTGGCGATCACCTGGCGGATGCCGTGGCCCAGGCGGATATTTTTCGTCATTCCCGCGGCGGCGGCCAGGAAGACCTCCGGGGCGGATGAGTGGCTGTACTCGTCCAGGAAGTGGTGCTCGACCTCCCAGGCGTAGTCGAAGCCAAGGCGGTCGGCCAAGACCACCTGTTCCAGGGCCTCATGGAACAGCCTGGCCTCGTCGCCGGGATTCCACGGCCGGGGCAGCTGGTGTTCGTAGAAGACGCCGAACTTCATGACAGCCGCTCCCCATGTTTTGCGGGAGTGTCGGGCGGAAGCGGCCCGATAGGCAAGCGGCTAAGCCGAAGCCCAGCGCTTGAATCCACCCATCAGCTTGAGCATCGCGAAGTTCTGGCGGACCACGCCGCGGACGGTGAGCAGCTTGACCGTGTCGCCGATCATGTGGACCTCATCGACCAGGCCGCGCCAGGCGTTGGTCTTCTCGCTCTTGGGCGTGTGGCGGACCTGGGGCCATTCGACGACCGTGACCCGCAGCCCCTTGCCGATGATCAGCTCGTTCATGAACACCTCGCCGCTCCAGCGGGGCATTTCCAGCATGGCCTTGGCCGCGTCGCGCACCAGATGGGCCGGTATCACCCGCTCGCCGGAAATGAAGTCCAGGCCCATCAGTTTGTAGACGCCCAGACTGTTGCCGCGCAGGCTGATGCTGACATCGGCCTGACCGCTCAGCACGGGCTCGGCTAGCGCATCGATATCTTCCGCCTCCAGCCCGTTGAGGTCGGCGTCGAGGAACATCAGGTAGCCGGACTTGGCGGCGGCGATGCCGCGGGCCATGGCGTGGGTCTTGCCGCGATTGTCGGGGTAGGAGATCAGCCTGACCTCCGGGTGGGCGGCCACGCGGGCATGGGTGTCGTCGGTCGATCCGTCGTTCACGACGATGACCTCGGATATCAGCGGGTGGCGGAGGGCGGCTTCAAGGATCCTGTCGATCCGATCGGCTTCATTGTAGGCGCAGACGATACAGCTGATGCAGTCGGCTGGCATGGTGGGTTTCACTCTTGTTGACCCTCTTACTGACTCAAGAAGCAGAACGGGTCGCGATGGTTCCTGGACTTCGGTCTGAAGAGCCAGAATTGCCGCCCGCCCCCACAACGCTTACCAAGCGGCGTAAGATGAACCCGATCTTTACCCAATTGCCAACCACCATCTTCACCGTGATCTCCGGTCTGGCCCGCGAGCATGGGGCGGTGAACCTCGGACAGGGCTTCCCGGACGATCCGGGGCCGGAGGATGTGCGGGCCAAAGCCGCCGAAGCTTTGGTCAGCGGCTACAACCAATACCCCCCTATGACAGGCCTGCCTGAACTACGCGAGGCGGTCGCGGCGCACTACGGCCGTTTCCAGGGCCTGGACCTGGATCCAGGTGAGGTCCTGGTGACATCCGGCGCGACCGAAGCGCTGGCCGCCTCGTTGCTGGCGCTGATCTCGCCGGGCGACGAGGTCGTGCTTTTCCAACCGATGTACGACGCCTACCTGCCGATGGTGCGGCTGGCCGGCGGCATCCCGCGATTTGTCGACCTGGCGCCGCCCGACTGGCGAATCACCGAAGCGGCCCTGGCCGCCGCCTTCAGCCCAAAGACCCGGCTGGTCGTCTTCAACAACCCGCTCAACCCCGCCGCCCGGATGTTCGACGCCCAGGAGGTCGCCCTGCTGGCCGACTATTGCCGGCGCTTCGACGTCATCGCCGTCTGCGACGAGGTCTGGGAGCATGTGGTGTTCGACGGCCTCACCCATCGGCCGCTGATCGCCGAGCCGGGCATGCGCGAGCGGACCGTCAAGATTGGCTCGGCCGGCAAGATCTTCTCGATGACCGGCTGGAAGGTCGGTTTCGCCTGCGCCGCCCCCGTCCTGATCGAAGTCATCGGCAAGGCTCACCAGTTCCTGACCTTCACCACCCCGCCAAATCTGCAGACGGCGGTGGCCTATGGTCTGGGCAAGGACGAGGCCTATTTCACCGGCATGCGGGCCGGCTATCAGCGCAGTCGCGACCGACTTGCGGCTGGATTGACCGCCGAGGGGTTCAAGGTGCTGCCGAGCGAAGGGGCCTATTTCCTCTGCATCGACCTGCCCGCTTCAGGGATAGAGATGGACGACGCGACCTTCTGCCTGCGGGCGGTGAAGGAGGCGGGCGTCGGGGCGATCCCGGTCAGCGCCTTTTATGCCGAGCGACCGGTGACCACCGTGGCGCGGCTCTGCTTCGCCAAGGTGGATGATACGCTGGACGCGGGGATCGAGCGGCTGGCCAAGGCTCGCCGCCTTTTCGCGTGATCAAGCCGTGCGAGGTTTGCGGAGGCGCGTGATGCTTGGGCGGACGACCAGCGCCATAAGGTCCAAGGCCGCATGCAGGGCTATCGCCACCCAGAGATTGCCGCTGACCAGGAAGATGACCGTGAAGACCAGGCCCAGGACGGTAGTGACCACCACCCCCAGCCAGCCCTGATAGGCGTGCATCAACCCGAAGATCAGCGCGGCCAGCAGCAGCGACATTAGGGGCTGGCCGGTAACCAGCACCAGCAAGAGCGGCAGCAGCGCCCGGAAGAACAGCTCCTCGCTGAGGCCAGCATTCAGCGACAGCAGGGCGGTATGGGCAGTTTCGGCCCAATTGCGAGGCATCAGGGGCAGGACGTCGCCGATCACGACGGTCTTTGGCTTGGCCTTGGACGGCCGCGCCGCCAGCACGGCGAGGGCCGACACCACCGCGACCGCCGCGACGAAGCCGACCAGGAAGCCGTTGGTGAGCAGATCCTCGATGGGAATGAGGTCCGTCAGTTGCGTTACCAGGGCCTGGCGGAATTCCGGCGGCGGCGCGGCGTAGCCCGCCAGCCGTCCCAGCAGGGCCAGGCCGACAACCGTCGCGCCGGTGAACCGCAGAAAGCTCTTGATCACCCACTTGCGGAAATACCGGCGGCGGTCTCGACTTTCGGTCAGCGCCTTGAAGCGCTCGTATTCGGCCCTGTCCCTGCGGACCATCGCCCCAAGGCCGACAAGGCAGATCAGCAATAGGACCAGCGCCATCCAGTTCATTTCCGCAGCCTAGCGCGGGCGCGCCGCGCCGTCTTGTGTGTCAGGATGGCGCGGTGACTCGATTGATCATCATCTTGCTGGGCGCTCTGAGCCTGTGCGCCTGCTCGCCCAAACCGACGGCCAAGGCGCCGATAGCCTGCCAGGCCGCCCTCCCCGTCCCGACGCCGGACCAGCCCAAGGCCGGCATGGTCCTGATCAAGGGCGGGCGCTTCGAGATGGGCGCCCAGCCGCGCCACGACGAGGAAGGCCCGCCGCGCCGCACCCGCGTGGGCGACTTCTGGATTGACCGGACCGAGGTCACCAACGCCGACTTCGCCCGGTTCGTGGCCGCCACCGGCTATGTGACCCAGGCCGAGCTACCTCTGGACCCCCTCGCCTATCCGGGCCTGACCGAAGACCAGCGACGCCCCTCATCCCTGGTCTTCGTGCCCAACCCCAAGGCCAATCTCGCCAACCCCGCCGACTGGTGGCGTGTGGTTCAGGGGGCCAACTGGCGTCATCCGCAGGGACCTGGGAGCGACATCAAGGGCCGCGACAGCTTCCCGGTCGTGCAGGTCAGCTGGGCCGACGCACAGGCTTACGCAAAGTGGCTGGGTCGCGACCTTCCGACCGAGGCCGAGTGGGAGTACGCCTCGCGCGGCGGCCTGGACGGCGCGGTCTACAGCTGGGGCGATCGCTACGACAAGAGCGGCAAGCCGATGGCCAACATCTGGCAGGGCGTTTTCCCGGCCTTCGACACCGGCGCCGACGGCTACAAGGCCCAGCTCGCGCCGGCCGGCTGCTATACGGCCAACGGCTACGGCCTCTACGACATGGCGGGCAATGTCTGGGAATGGACCAACGACTGGTACGCGCCGGGCCTCAACCCTTCTGACGTCGACGATCCCACCGGTCCGAGCGACGCCTTCGACCCCGCCAACCGTTCGCACGTCATCAAGGGCGGCTCGTTTCTCTGCGCCGATAACTACTGTTACCGCTACCGGCCGGCGGCCAGGGAGATCGGACCGCCGGACACCGGCTCATCCCATGTCGGCTTCAGGACCGTACTGAGGGTTCGCCGTTGAAGCGGATGTTGTCCTTCTCCAGGCCCTTGAGCACCACGTCTATACCCCCCGAGCGGATCATCCATTCCAAGCGGTGATCGCGGTACTGCCGCTTGAACTGGCCGCGCTCGACGACGCCGGCCACCTGGCTCATCGCCACGATAGCGTCCTTGGCCGCCTTAAAGGCCGCCGCCACCGAGGGGCGCTGCCGCACCCGGCTCAGCCATTCCGCCAGTTTCGAGCCCTCGGCCGGGGCCAGCTCATAGCCGGCAGAGCCCTGCACGAACGGCGCAACGCAGAGGTCGGCCCAGCCGAAGCTTTCACCGCCGAACCAGGGCCCCTCGCCCAGCTGCGACTCCAGCCAGGCATGCAGCCGGCCGACCTGCCCTTTCGCCTCGGCCTTCAGTTTGTCAGCCAGTTCACCCTCGGCGCGGCGGAACCAGGCGATCTCGGACAGACCCCAGTTGATGGCTTCGTAAGTGGTGTCGCAGACCTCCTCGATGGTGCGGGCGGCGGCGCGGGCCAGCGGGTCCTTGGGCAGCAGCGGCGGGTCGGGGAAACGATCCTCGATATATTCCAGGATGATGGTCGAGTCGTAGATCGGCGCGCCGTCGATGAACAGCACCGGCACCTCGCCGCGCGGGCTGGCGGCGCGGAACTCGGCTGGGGTGGCGCCTGAACCCATGGCGTCCGGGGTGCGGACGGTGAAGGCAACGCCCTTCTCGGCCAATGCGATCTTCACCTTCTGCGCATAGGGCGAGAGGGGGTGTTCGAGCAGCTCGATCATCGGCGTTCTTCCCTGATATTTTCTCTATCAGGCCGGTGAATTCGACGGCGCGCAACGGCGGATGTTTGCTTCCCTTGGGGCGCCTGGGCCAGTATTCGCGCAACCAAGGGAGAGACGGACATGGACGAGCAGCGCATCACGGTCGAAGTGTCGAACGGCGTGGCCGACGTGCGGATGGTGCGCATCGACAAGATGAACGCCCTGGACGACGCCATGTTTCAGGCCCTGATCGACACCGGCGAGGCGCTCAAGACCCGCGCCGACGTCCGCGCCGTGGTGCTGTCGGGCGAAGGCCGAGCCTTCTGCGCCGGACTGGACATGGGCAACTTCGCCAAGATGGCCTCGGGCGAGCGCCGCGGCGGCGACAGCCTGGTCAAAACCGACCGCACAGCCGGCGGCTCCAACCGCGCCCAGCACGCCGTCATGGTCTGGCGCGAACTGCCCCAACCGGTGATCGCCGCAGTGCATGGCGTGGCCTTCGGCGGCGGCTTCCAGCTGGCGCTCGGCGCCGATCTGCGCTTCGTCACCGCCGATGCCTGCATGGCCGTGCTTGAGATCAAGTGGGGCCTGATCCCCGACATGGCCGGTATGGTGATCCTGAAGGGGCTGGTGCGCGACGACGTCGCCCGCGAGCTGACCTACACAGGCCGTATCTTCAATGGCGAGGAGGCCCTGAGCATGGGCCTGGCCACCCGCGTCTGCGCCGACCCGCGCGCCGAGGCCCTGGCCCTGGCCGCCGAGATCGCCGGCAAGAGCCCCAGCGCCATCCGCGCCGGCAAGCGGCTGCTCAATATGGTCGAGGACAATGACCAGTTCGCTATCCTCAAGGCCGAGTCGGTCGAACAGGGGGCGCTGATCGGCTCGCCTAACCAGGTCGAGGCGGTGATGTCGAACCTGCAGAAGCGCGCGGCCAACTACGCCGACTGAGCCATCCGAAACGGTCAGGGTCTAGCAGGCGCGGCTCGACGCCATCCGGACAAGACGCGTGAAAATTATGGCGCGAACGGGAAGGAGGTCACGCTCTTGACCGAGTCCTCGACCAGCGGCTTGCGGTTGACCGGGGCTGCCGCGCGTTGCGGACAGTTGCGGCGCTCGCAGATGCGGCAGGCGGGACCGACCTCGACGATGGCGGGGGAGACGATGTCCAGGCCCTTGGCGTAGATCAGTTTGCCCGCGTGCTTCAGTTCGCAGCCGAGGCCCACGGCCAGCTCGTCCTCCAGCCCGGCCAGCAGGCCCGCCACCCGGCGCACCGTGCGCGAGAGGGTGAAGTAGCGCTCGCCGTCGGGGGTCTCGATGACCTGGGTGACGATGCGGCCTGGGGTCTTGAAGCTGTCATGGACGTTCCAGCGCGGGCAGGTGCCGCCGAACCGCGAGAAGGGAAACGGGCCGCTGGAATAGCGCTTGGAGATGTTCCCGGCCGCGTCGACCCGCACCATGAAGAACGGAATGCCCCGCGCGCCCGACCGGGCCAGGGTGGTCAGCCGGTGGGCAGCCTGCTCGAACGACACGCCAAAACGCGAGCGGACCCGCTCGATGTCGTAGCCGGTCTCCTCCAGGGCGCCGAGGAACTTGCCGTAGGGCATCATGATGGCGGCGGCCAGGTAGTTGCCCAGGAAGACCTTGAGCTGCTCCCGGGTCGGCCGGTCCGGCGGGGCGTAGCGGTCGGCGATCTGGGCGATGGCCTCGCCCTGCTCGATCAGGCCCAACTGGTAGGCCATGGCGAAGGTGCGGCTAGCCGGGGCCATGGTTTCGGAGACCAGCAGCTGCTTACGGTGGCGGTCGAAACGGCGAAGCGCGCCGGCCATGATCTCAACCGGCATGACGCGGGTGCGGACCCCGTGCACCTCCAGCAGGCGGTCGCGCAGGGCCGGGGTCAGGTCGCGCGGATCGACGCCCAGGGCGGCGACGATCTTCTCGGCCAGCTCCTCCAATTCGGCGAAGTGGTTGCGCTGGGCGCTCACCAGGTCGCGGACCCAGTCGGTCGGCGTCGGCCCGGTCGGCCCGTCCCGCCCCTCGAAGGCGCCCAGGTCGATCAGATTGCCGCGATCGAGATAGGCCCGATAAAGCCGGACAAAGGCCTCCGCCAGGCTGGGCGACGCCTCGGACAGTTCGGCGACCTCGTGGCGGTTGATATCCAGGTCGGCGAACATCTTGTCGGCCAGCACCTCGTCCAGCCCTGCCCCGCCGCCCGGCTCGTCGGTCGACAGGCTGCGCAGGTCCAGGTCGTAGGCGTCCGCCAGCCGCAGCAGCACCTGCGCCGTCACCGGCCGCTGGTTGCGCTCCAGCAGGTTGAGATAGCTGGGCGACACCTTGAGCTGCTCGGCCATGGCGCTCTGGGTGACGCCCAGGTCGCGGCGCAGGCGCTTCAGTCGACCGCCCAGGAACAGTTTCTTGTCGTTCGAAGCCATTCGGTCATGTTGTCACAACTTTACAGAAAACACAAAGTCACATTGTGACAATTCGGCTTCATTTGGTTCGCCCTGACGGAGGGAGCCGGGCTAGCTGCCGTTACGCAATTTCGAACCGTCGAGGAACTCCATGTCGCCGCGCAAGACCTACGCCGAACACCAGCAAGCCCTGCTCGCCCGCTATCCCAGCGGCCAGACCTCGGGCGGCGTGGCCGTGGACGACATCGTCCAGCTGAAGCTGCAGAACACCTTCAACACCCACCTCGACGTCGCCAAGGCGATGAGCCTGGTCATGCGCGCCGACATGGCCGCCTACGACCTGGACTCCAGCCAGTTCACTCAGTCGCTGGGATGCTGGTCGGGCTTCCACGCCCAGCAGATGATCAAATCGGTCAAGCGCCTGCGCGGCACCACCAAGGGCGCCTATGTCTACCTGTCCGGCTGGATGGTGGCGGGCCTGCGCAACCGTTGGGGCCACCTGCCCGACCAGTCGATGCATGAGAAGACCGCCGTAGTCGAGCTGATCGAGGAGATCTACGTCTCCCTGCGCCAGGCCGACGAAGTGGCGATCAACGACCTGTTCAAGGACCTCAAGGCCGCCCGCAAGGCCGGTGACGCGGTCGCCGAGCGCGCCGCGATCAAGGCCATCGACAACTTCGAAACCCACGTGGTGCCGATCATCGCCGACATCGACGCGGGCTTCGGCAACGAGAACGCCACCTACCTGCTGGCCAAGGAAATGATCAAGGCCGGCGCCTGCTGCCTGCAGATCGAGAACCAGGTCTCCGACGCCAAGCAGTGCGGCCACCAGGACGGCAAGGTCACCGTGCCGCGCGAGGACTTCATCGAGAAGCTGCGCGCCTGCCGCCTGGCCTTCGAGGAACTAGGCGTCGACGAGGGCGTCATCGTCGCCCGCACCGACAGCCTGGGCGCGGGCCTCACGCAAAAGGTGCCGGTCAGCAATCATCCGGGCGACCTGGCCAGCCAGTACATCAAGTGGCTGAAGACCGAGGCCATCACCCCTGAGAACCCCATCCGCGACGGCGAGATGGCGATCGTCAAGGACGGCCAGTTCGTCAAGCCGGTGCGCATGCCCAACGGCCTGTTCGCCTTCCAGGACAACACCGGCCGCGCCCGCGTCGTCGAGGACTGCATCGCCTCGCTGACCGAAGGCGGCGCTGACCTGCTGTGGATCGAGACCGACACCCCCAACGTCGACGAGATCGCCGCGATGGTGAACGAAGTCCGCGCGGTCGTGCCGAACGCCAAGCTGACCTACAACAACAGCCCCTCGTTCAACTGGACCCTGAACCTGCGCAAGCAGGTCCGCGAGGAGTGGATCAAGGAAGGCAAGATCACCGCCGAGACCTACCCGGACGGCGCCGGCCTGATGTCGGTCGATCTGGATGGCGCCGAGCTTGGCCAGGAGTCCGACCGCCGCCTGGCCGCCTTCCAGGCCGACATCTCGGCCCGGGCCGGGGTGTTCCACAACCTGATCACCCTGCCGACCTTCCACCTGACCGCCAAGTCGATGGACGAACTGTCGCGCGGCTACTTCGGCCCCGACCGCATGAAGGCCTACGTCAATTCGGTGCAGCGCGAGGAAATCCGCCGCGGCGTCTCGGCGGTGAAGCACCAGCACGAGGTCGGCTCGGACCTGGGCGACACCTTCAAGGAGATGGTCGCCGGCGAGCGCGCCCTGAAGGCCGGCGGCCACGGCAACACCATGAACCAGTTCGCGGCCGAGTAGCCGCACCCCACCGAAAGAGGAAATCCTATGGCTGTTTCCCAGTTCTCCCCGGCTGAAATGCCCAACACCTCCGCTCGCGAGCGGGCGATCCACCGGGTGGCGGAAGCCTCCCACCGCCTCAACGAAGCGGTGCGCAAGGCGGTCGACGCCGGCTACAGCGTCGAACTGGTCCGCACCTCGCGCTGCCACGACGGCGCCGGCAACTGGGGCGACCAGATCGTCCCCACCGTCGGCGAAAAGGAAACTGCGGCCTGAGAGCCCTGGGGTCGGCTCACGCCGACCCCGACTTCTCTTTGCGAGAGCGGGGGCCGGCGCAAGCCGGTCCCCTTTTTTGTTGTCAGTTACGCCACTTTGAATCCTCCCCCGGAGGGGGAGGGGGACCGCGCCGAAGGCGTGGTGGAGGGGGTTGGAGCCTGCATGCACGTTTCAGGATGGAACGCAGCTGACCGGCTGAGATTGGCTGGACAGAGGGGGATGTAGTGGCTGACCCCCTCCACCACCGCTTCGCGGCGGTCCCCCTCCCCCTCCGGGTGAGGATTTGAGGGGAGACCGCCACCGCATTGCGCTAGCCGCCGACCCTACCCCGCCCGCTGCAGCAGCACCTCCGCCACCTGCACGGCGTTCAACGCCGCGCCCTTGCGCAGATTGTCGCCCACCACGAACAGCACCAGGCCGTTCTCCACGGTCGGATCGGCACGGATGCGGCCGACAAACACCGGGTCCTTGCCGGCAGCGGCCAGCGGGTTGGGCACATCGGCCAGCACCACGCCCTCCGCCTTCGACAGGATCTCAGTGGCCTCGGCCACGCTGATCGGCCGTTCGAACTCGGCGTTGATCGACACGGAGTGGCCGGTGAACACTGGGACCCGCACGCAGGTGGCCGAGACCGGCAGGCCGGGGATGTCCAGGATCTTGCGGGTCTCGTCGCGCAGCTTGACCTCTTCCTCGGTGTAGCCGTCCTCGACCACCACATAGTTCAGGGGCACCACGTTGTAGGCCAACGGCACAGCCCACTTGACCGGCGCCGGCAGCGGCGCGGCCGAGCCGTCGCGGGATAGCACCGCCGCCCCCAGGCCTACCGCGTTGAGCTGGCTCTCCAGCACCTCGATCCCCGCCACCCCGGCCCCCGAGGCGGCCTGGTAGGTGCTGGCGACCAGCCGCTTCAGACCCGCCGCATGATGCAGCGGCCCCAGCACCGGCATGGCGGCCATGGTGGTGCAGTTGGGGTTGGCGACGATGCCCTTGGGGATGTTGTCCAGCGCCTGCGGATTGACCTCCGACACCACGAGCGGCACGTCCGGATCGCCGCGCCAGGCCGAGGAGTTGTCGATCACGATAGCGCCCGCGGCGGCGACCTTCGGGGCCAGGGCCTTCGACGTCGAGCCGCCGGCCGAGAAGAACACGATGTCCAGCCCGGCATAGTCGGCGGTCTCGGCGTTCTCGACCACGACCTCGGCGCCCTTCCACCACAGCCGCTTGCCCGCCGAGCGCGGCGAAGCAAACAGGCGCAGCGAGGCGACCGGGAAACCCCGCTCGGCCAACAGCTGGCGCATCATCTCGCCGACGAGGCCGGTAGCGCCGACGATGCCGACATGCGGCGGCGAGGCGGCGGAAAAGCGGGGGGTCATGGAAGGCGTCTCCTGTTTGGCGGAGGCGCGGGGGTCTTGTCTGAGCCCCGCGCATCGGCGGGGCTCTGTCCTGTTGGCGCGGTCGCTAGACCTTCCACCCAACCGACAACGCCCCGCCGAAGCAGGTCGATTTAATAGTCGGTTTGGCGGTCGCGTTGGACATTGGCGGTGTTCTTAGGGGGAGCGGAGCTTCCTGTAAACTGGCCTCGGCAGCCACGTCGCAGAGAGCGTTGTCCTAGTTGACGGTCGATGAGCTACTCCAACACCCATTCCCACGTGATGGTCCCTGGCCTTGAGGCAAGGGACGCTGTCAGGCGGGACGGCCGGCGGCAATTTCCATACTTGGTTGTTCGATGCGGGGCAGATCTAGGACGTTGATCATGACTTCGCCGCACCGTTCGACAGCGTCCCTGATTATCCTCATGTCGCTCGCAGCGGCCTCGCACGCTTCTCGATACTTCGCGTGTAGACTTGGATCGCCTGGGCCTATCGTTACCGCCAGGTTCCCGATCGCCTGGATGGCGAATTCTAAGAAGCCAACAACGTGTGCGTACTGTTGTATGCCAACCTGATCAGCGATCTTCCAAAAAGGAAAGTTAGCCAGGGCTTGGCGCATGGATGTGAGCCCCAACGGCCCGGTCCTTATTGCCATCTCCGCCTGCGATCCGCCGGCGAGAAGGCTGGTGTTCATCACCTCCAATCGCAATACAGTCAGATTCACCAAGGCTAATGCGGCCAGGCGATCATCCTGTCGTCGGGCTTCAAACTGACTGCGCTCGGCCTGTTCCGCCGCCTCTCGGTTGGACCGGCTGAGTGCAGCCTGGGCAGCATTCTGCTCACGGGCCAGCCGGGCAGCATGAATTGCGCTCCCCGCCGCCGCAGCCCCCGCGACCGCGACTGCGACGATGGTTCCGAGTGCCCCAATCCATTGAGCCCTGTCAGCAGCGGGCAGGGCCAGGAAATCATCGAACTGGGACCATCCGCCGATGATGGCGGCGGTCACCATGGCTCCGGCAGATATCTCCGCAGCTTTCCTCAAGGTGCTCATCCCGACGAGGTTGCCCCGATTCCGTTGTAGATCGCCCTCGCCGTCGACACGTGCCGCGTAGCAATCGAGGGATACAATATTGATTTACCGAGACGTAGACGAGACGTAGAATTGGTTGTCAGCTGACGCGGCAGACTGATTGGTCGGCTGCTACGCCTCAGTCAAAACGTCGGATCAAAGATACAATAAATTAGTATAGTGCGCGCCCAATTAGCTGAAAATACTAATGTATTTTAGTAGTCCAATTCTTGGCGCGAATCAACGTACCGATCATCAACACCAATTGAAATAACGCCGGAATTCCGCAGAATAACCATAGCGCAATGAATACTATCGTACTGGGATCGCCATCGTGCTTCTTGCCATAAAGAAAACTCGAAATAGATATTGTGGCGAGCACTAGAAACAACACACCGTGATACATAGCCGATCGGGGTGGGCTGTAGCCACTATCCGACCTAACGTGACGCTCCGGCGCCAACCTTTCCCGAAGCGCCTTTATGTCGGCCTTCATTTCTTCAAGGTCGCTATCCATTTCCGCCCCCAAATTTCCCGCCGAAGTGGTAATTATGGGATTTCTGCGCCCTCATCGAGGCTATCGCAAGCCTTTCGACCAATCATCTCGGGACGTAACTTGTGGGTATAGGCAGGCGCACATCTAGGCGAAGTACCGATATCCCCTCAGCTCGTCTCGACGGCTGCGTCCCAGAGAAAGCGGATCAGAGACATTCACGCCGCTCCCGCCGGAGCCACCTAGTTTAATCGACAGCCACCTTGGGCTCGCTCACCCGCAACTTCGCTTCCGAGGCCAGTCCGCGTCTACGAATTACTGCCAGCGAAGCTTTCCTAAAGCCCCAAAACCAACCGCGCCATAATCCCCCGCTGGATCTCATTCGACCCGCCATAGATCGAGGCCGCCCGGTTGTTCAGATACCGCGGCATGGCCACCAGGGTGTGATCCGGCCCGACCGGTTCGATGTTGGCCCCCACAGCCCGAGCTTCGGGCTGGTAGACCCAGCTGTAGGCGCCGCCGGTTTCGATGGCCAGTTCATCCAGTCGCTGCGTGGCTTCAGTGCCCTGGGTCTTCAGCATGGACGAGGCGGGGCCGGGGTTCTTGCCGGCTGAGAGGGCGGTCATCACCCGGTGCTCGGTCATCTCGATGGCCTGGACGGCGATCTCGGCCTCGCTGAGGCGGGCGCGGTAGGTCGGATCGTCCAGAAGGCCCTCGGCTTTGGCCATGGCGCGCAGCCGGCCCAGCGCCACCTTCAGCCCGCCGGCCGAGCCGCCGCCGCGCTCGAATTCCAGCAGGTATTTGGCCACCGTCCAGCCGTCGTTCTCTTCGCCGAGCCGGCCCGAGACGGGGACGCGGACGTTGTCGAAGAAGACCTGGTTGACCTCATGTTCGCCGGCGATGGTGATGATCGGCTTCACCTCGATGCCGGGGGTGTTCATCTCCAGCAGCAGGAAGGTGATGCCCTGCTGCGGCTTGCCTTCGGTGCTGGTGCGCACCAGGCAGAACATGCGGTTGGCGAAATGGGCGTGGGTGGTCCAGATCTTCGAGCCGTTCAGCACGTAGTGGTCGCCGTCGCGCTCGGCCCGCATCTGCAGACTGGCGAGGTCCGAACCCGAGCCCGGCTCGCTGTAACCCTGGCACCAGTAGTCCTCGCCGGCCAGGATGCGCGGCAGGAAGAAGTCGCGCTGCTCGGGGGTGCCGTAGCGCATGATGCAGGGGCCGACCATGCGCAGGCCCATGGGCGAGAGGTTGGGCGTGCCGGCCCGGGCGCACTCGGACGCCCAGATGTAGCGCTCCATCTCGTTCCAGCCGGTGCCGCCATATTCAACCGGCCAGGCGGGGGCGACCCAGCCCTTGGCGTAGAGGATCCGGTGCCAGGCCAGGTTCCATTCCTTGTCGGTGAAGACGCTGGTGGTCCGCCGGCCGGCCTCACGCAGGATGGGCGGCAGGGCCTCGTCCAGGAAGGCGCGGGCTTCGTCACGGAAGGCGAGTTCTTCCGGCGTCAATTCGAGGTTCATGGCGGCGCTCCCTGGTCTTGTTTCCCTGCGTGCCACTCCAGGCAGGTGGCTTCAAGGGTGACGCCGGGACATAGTTGTCGGCCGAGACGGCGGCGGCGCATAGTCGGGGCGAGAGGAAACGCCCAATGAGTCAGCCCGCCCCCGCCGTCGTGGACGTCGCCCCCGCGCACCGGTTCGACAACGCCAAACTCGACGCCTACCTGACCGCCAACATTCCGGGCTTCGGCTCGGGCATGGTGGTCAAGCAGTTCCAGGGCGGCGCCTCGAACCCGACCTTCCTGCTCAGCACCGACGGCGGCGACAAGCTCTATGTCCTGCGCAAGAAGCCGCCGGGCGCCCTGCTGGCCAGCGCCCACCAGGTGGACCGCGAATACAAGATCATGAAGGCGCTGGGCCAGACCGACGTCCCGGTGCCGGTGATGCGCTGGCTGTGCGAGGACCCCGAGGTCATCGGCACAACCTTCTATGTCATGGACTATCTGCCCGGCCGGGTGTTCCGCGACGCCACCCTGCCGGGCCTGACCCCGGCCGAGCGCACCGCCGTCTATGACGAGCTGAACGCCACCCTGGCCAAGCTGCACAAGGTCGACATCGAAGCCGTGGGCCTCTCCGACTTCGGCCGCCACGGCAGCTATTTCGAGCGCCAGGTCAGCCGCTGGATCAAGCAATACCGGGGGGCCGAGACCGACCTGATCCCCGAGATGGAGGCGCTGATCGAGCGCCTGCCCAATATGATCCCGCCGGACGACACGGTGACTATCGCCCACGGCGACTATCGGCTGGAAAACGTCATGTTCCACCCGACTGAGCCCAAGCTGATCGCGGTGCTGGACTGGGAGCTGTCGACCATCGGCCACCCGTTCGCCGACATCGCCTACAACTGCTTCCTGTGGCGTTCGGAAGCGCAGTCGTGGGGCAGTCTGGTCGGGGTGGACTTCAAGGCCACCGGCATCCCCACTGAGGCGGAATATGTCGCCGCCTACTGCCGGCGCACCGGCCGCGACAGCATCCCCGACTGGAACTTCTACATGGCCTTCGGGGTATTCCGCCTGGCCTCGATTTCCCAGGGCGTCTACCGCCGCATCCTGGGCGGCAACCTCGCCATGGAGCGCGAGGCGATCAATGGGACTCCCCGCCTGGCCTGGCAGGCGCTGGAAGTGCTGGAGGGACGGCTGTGAGCGATCTCGTCATCCTCAGCGTCGAAGACCACGTCGCCACCATCACCCTCAACCGCCCGGACGTCCGCAACGCCCTGAACTTCCCAGCCTATGGCCAGCTCGAGCGGCATCTGAAGGCCGCCAGCGCCGACCCCGAGGTGCGGTGCGTCATCGTCACCGGGACCGACCCCGCCTTCTGCTCGGGCGATGACGTGCGCGAGATCATGGCCGCGCCCAAGCCCGCCGTCGCCCCGCCCCCGACCGTGCGCCACAAGCCGACCCCGGCGGCCATGGCGGCGCTGGACTGCGAAAAGCCGATGATCGCGGCGATCAACGGCGCGGCCATCGGCTGGGGCATGGAGCTGGCCCTGTTCGCCGACATCCGCATCGCCTCGGAGAAGGCGCGCTTTTCCGAGATGTTCATCAAGCGCGGCCTGATCTGCGACGTCGGCGGCTTCTACCGCCTGCCCGCCATCGTCGGCCCGGCCAAGGCGGCCGAGCTGCTGTTCAGTGGCGATGTCATCGACGCGCCCGAGGCCCTGCGCATCGGCCTGGTCAGCGAGGTCGTCCCGCACGAGACCCTGCTGGACCGCGCCCGCGCCATGGCCGCCCGCATCGCCGTCAACCCGCCGCTGGCCCTGCGCTACATGAAGGAAGGCCTGCGCCGCACGGCCTATGGCGACCCGCACGAGATCGGGTCCTGGGCGATCGAGACCATCCGCCTGCTCATGAAGACCGAGGACCACAGGGAAGGCGTCGCCAGCTTCCTGGAGAAGCGTGCGCCGGTGTTCTCGGGGCGCTAAACTGCCGCCCATGAGTCTCAAGCACCTGGCCCTGGCCGCCACCGTCATCGCCCTGTTCGGGGCCTGCGCCAAGCCTGCCGCCACCAGCGGCGCCGTCGCCTGCACGGTCCCGGCTGACCTCGCGCCCGCCCCGGTGCTGGTCCCGCCGCCGGAGGAAATCCAGAGCGGAGTCACCAACGCCTACTACCTGCTGGCCGTGACCTGGTCGCCGGAATGGTGCCGCACCAACGGTCAGGGCAGCACCAAGGAAGAACTGCAATGCGACGGCCCCCCGCGCGGGTTCGTGCTGCATGGCCTGTGGCCCAACGGCGTGGCCAAGCCCTATCCCCGCTACTGCCGTCCGGTCGGCGGGATCGACGCCGAGACGGTGCGCCAGATGTTCTGCCGCACCCCCTCGCCCGGCCTGCTGCAGCATGAATGGCAGGCCCACGGCGCCTGCGGCTGGTCGGACTCCAAAAGCTACTTCCAGCAGTCGGCGGCGCTCTATGACCGGGTCGAATTCCCGAAGATTGAAGCCATCCCGAACCTCACCGCTGGCGCGCTGCGCCAGGCCTTGATTGGCAAGAACCCCTGGCTCAGCGCCGACAAGATCTATGTCCAGGTCGACAAGGCCCAGCGGCTGACCGAAATCCGCCTCTGCTACGACCTCAAGTACCAGCCGATGAGCTGCCTCGGCGGGACCGGAACGCCGGACGACGTTTCCATCCGCCTGACGCCCAGCGCCAACGGCGGGTTCTGAGAGCCGAGCCCTTCCCCCGCAAGCGGGGGAAGGGCTACGATCACGACATGGCCAAGCAACTTCCCGCCCTGACACCGGTCCTGCGCGAGTTCATCAAACGGCAGAAGATCTTCTTCGTGGCCTCCGGTGCGCCGGGCGCACGGATCAACCTGTCGCCCAAGGGCCGCGAGTGCCTGGCGGTGCTCAGTGACAACGCCGTGGCCTACCTGGACCGCACCGGCAGCGGCAACGAGACCACGGCCCACATGATCGCCGACGGCCGGCTGACCTTCATGTTCTGCGCTTTCGAGGGACCGCCGGTCATCCTGCGGCTCTATGGCCAGGGAACGATCCTGCATCGGTCCAGTCCGGAATTCCGGGCCTTGCTCGACGAGCATTTCGACGGCATCGCCCCGCCCGGCTGTCGCCAGGCCGTCCGGCTGGCCTTCGATCTGGTCCAGACATCGTGCGGCTACGCCGTGCCGCTGATGGACTATGTCGAAGACCGGATGGTCCTGGATGACTGGGCCGACCAGAAGACCGAGGAAGAGCTTGAGGCCTACTGGCGGCTGAAGAACGAGCGCAGCCTCGACGGTCTGCCCACCGGCATCTTCGACGAGGTTGAAGCGCTTGGCTGAGTCCGCCGGCGACCTCGCCACCGCCCTGGCCCATACCGAGCGGCTGCTGGAGTCCCGCCCGGACATGGCCGAGGCCCAGGCCCGCGAGATTCTCAGGGTGGTGCAGGGCCACCCCGCCGCCCTGACCCTGCTGGCCCAGGCGCAAGCGGCGCAGGGCCGCAGCCGCGCCGCCATCGATAGCCTACGCCGCGCCACGGCGGTCGCACCCGGCCACGCGCCGGCTTGGCGGTTGCTGGCCGAGCAGCTCGACCTGGTCGGCGACAGCGCGGCGGCCGATCAGGCGCGCGCCCGCCACATCCGCGCCTCGGTCAATGTCCCGGAGCTGATGGCCGCGGCCAGCGCCCTCTGCGACAACGACCTGCCGGCCGCCGAGCGGCTGCTGAAACCCTATCTGGCGGCCCACCCCACCGACGTGGCCGCCATCCGCCTGCTGGCCGAGGTGGCGGCGCGGGTCGGGCGGTTCGCCGACTCCGAGACTCTGCTGGCCCGCTGCCTGGAACTGGCCCCGGGCTTCACGGCCGCGCGGATGAACCACGCCACGGTCCTCCACCGCCAGAACCGCTCGGTCGAGGCCATCGCCGAGCTGGACCGGCTGTTGGCCGAGGACGACCGCAATCCCGCCTATCGCTCGCTGCGCGCCGCCGCCCGAGTGCGGATCGGCGAGTATGACGAGGCCATCACCGACTATGAGATCGTGCTGGCCAGCCATCCCGACCAGCCCAAGGCCTGGATGAGCTACGGCCATGCCCTCAAGACGGTTGGCCGTCAGGACGATGGGGTCGCCGCCTACCGCAAGAGCCTCAGCCTGGCGCCGGGGCTCGGCGAGACCTGGTGGAGCCTGGCCAACCTCAAGACCGTCCGCTTCACCGACGACGATCTGGCCGTCATGCGCGCCCAGCTGGCCCGCGACGACCTGAACCCCGAGGACCGCTTCCATCTCGACTTCGCACTCGGCAAGGCGCTGGAGGACGCCGGCGACCCGGCCGCCGCCTTCGCCCATTACGCGGCCGGCAACGCCCTGCGCCGGCAGGGCCTGGACTATGACGGCGCAGCGATCACTGCCCAGGTCGACCGTGGGGTCGCCCTGTTCACACCGGCCTTTTTCGCCGAGCACGCCGGCCAGGGCTGTCCCGCCCCAGACCCGATCTTCGTCGTCGGCCTGCCGCGCGCCGGCTCGACTCTGATCGAGCAGATCCTGGCCAGCCACAGCCGGGTCGAGGGCACGATGGAATTGCCCGACATCATTACCCTGGCCCGGCGGCTGGGCGGCGGGCGTGCCCAAAGCAAAGAGGGGGGCGATGCCTATCCCGAGGTGCTGGCGAGCCTGGATGCGGCGGCGCTCAAGGCGCTGGGCGAGGAGTATCTTGAGCGCACCGCCGTGCAGCGCAAACTGGGCCGGCCATTCTTCATCGACAAGATGCCCAACAACTGGGCGCATGCCGGTTTCATCCAGCTCATCCTGCCGAACGCGAAGATCATTGACGCCCGCCGCCATCCGCTTGGCTGCGGTTTCTCCGGCTTCAAGCAGCATTTCGCCAGGGGTCAGGGCTTCACCTACGACCTGGGCGAACTCGGCCGCTACTACGCCGACTATGTGCGTCTGATGGCCCATATCGACACCGTCCTGCCGGGACGGGTCCACCGCGTCTGCTACGAGGCGATGGTCGCCGATCCGGAAGCGCAGGTGCGTAGCCTGCTGGCCTATTGCGGCCTGGACTTCGAGGCGGGCTGCCTGCGGTTCTACGAAAACGACCGCGCCGTGCGCACCGCCAGCAGCGAGCAGGTCCGCCGGCCGATCTTTGCCGACGGAGTCGATCAATGGCGCGCTTTCGAGCCCTGGCTAGGTCCGCTGAAGGCAGCGCTGGGTCCAGTGTTGGACGCCTATCCGGCAACGCCCTGGGACCCGCCGCCCAGCCTGTGACCTTGTGATCACAAAACTCGCTGAACGTCGGCTCCCCGACTTGACAGACTCCCGGCCCTGGGCGCGACATCAGGGCCATCAGGAATAGGTCGGGGCCGGACCAATGAAGACGACGCGCAAGCTTTCCGCCGTGCTGCTGGGCGCCAGCATGCTGGTTCCGTTCGCCACGCCGGCCATGGCCCGCGAGGATGACGGCGTTTCGCTGGCGCCGGTGATCGTCACCGCCCAGAAACACGACGAAAACCTGCAGGCCGTCCCGGTCAGTATCCAGGCGCTGGGCGGCGACAAGCTGGAACAGGCCCAGGTCTCCAGCTTCAACGACTACGCCAAGCTGTTGCCCAGCGTGGATTTCAACACCACGGCGCCAGGCTTCAGCCAGGTTTACATGCGCGGCGTGGCCAGCGGCGGCGACGGCAATCACTCCGGCTCCCTGCCCAGCGTCGGCGTCTATCTGGACGAACAGCCGATCACCACTATCCAGGGCGCGCTGGACGTACACATCTACGACGTCGCCCGGGTCGAGGCCCTGGCCGGGCCGCAGGGCACGCTGTACGGCGCCAGCTCCCAGGCCGGCACCATCCGGATCATCACCAACAAGCCCAGCACCAGCGGCTTCTCGGCGGCCTACGACATCGAGGGCAACATCATCGCCAGCGGCGATCCCGGCTACACCGCCGAGGGCTATGTCAATATGCCGCTCTCCGACAACGCGGCGATCCGGCTGGTCGGCTGGGTCGAGCATGACGGCGGCTATATCGACAATGTGCCCGGGCAACTCACCTATCCAACTTCCGGCGCGGTCAGCGACAACACCGCCATCGCCAAGAAGAACTACAACGATGTCGACATCATCGGCGCCCGCGCGGCGCTGAAGATCGACCTGAATGAGAACTGGACCATTACGCCCAGCCTGATGGCCCAGAAGGAAGAGACCAACGGCATCTTCGGCTACGACCCCAGCGTCGGAGACCTGAAGGTCAGCCACTTCTATCCCGAGACCAGCGACGACAAGTGGTATCAGGCCGCCCTGACGCTGGAAGGCAAGGTCGGCATCTTCGACCTGACCTACGCCGGCAGCTTCATGAAGCGCCGCGTAGATTATCAACAGGACTACAGCGACTACAGCTACTTCTACGACACGCTGAGCGGGTATGGTCAGTACTTCTATGACAATGCCCACACGATCCTGAATCCCAGCTACATCAACCCTGGCCAGTTCATCCGCGCCAAGGACCGCTACACCAAGGAATCCCACGAGCTGCGGCTGCGCACGCCGGATGAGAACCCGGTCCGCCTGATCGTCGGCCTCTACTACGGCCGCCAGCAGCACCAGATCGAGCAGCGCTACATGGTCGCCGGCTTGGCCGACATCCTGGAAGTAACCGGCTGGCCGGACACGGTCTGGCTGACCGAACAGTCCCGGATCGACCGTGATAAGGCGGTGTTCGGCGAAGTGTCCTGGGACATCACACCCAAGCTGACCGCGACCGGCGGCCTGCGTTACTTCCAGTCGGAGAACAGTCTGTCGGGCTTCTTTGGCTTTGGCCCGGTGTTCGCCGCCAACTTCGGAAGCACGACCGGCGAGTTGTCCTGCTACAAGCCGACGACCGTGGGCCATGGCCCCTGCACCAACCTGCAGAAGTCCATCGAAGAGACGGGCCACACCTACCGGTTCAACCTTTCCTACAAGATCGACGACGACAAGATGGTCTACGGCACCATCTCCACCGGCTTCCGGCCGGGCGGCATCAACCGCAAGGGCACCCTGCCGCCCTACAAGTCGGACTTCCTGACCAACTACGAGATCGGCTGGAAGACCATGCTGTTTGACAACCGCATGCGGTTCAACGGCGCGATCTATCTGGAGGAATGGAAGGACTTCCAGTTCTCGCTGCTGGGCCTCAATGGCCTGACCGAGATCAAGAACGCCGGCCAGGCCGAGATCTATGGCGCCGAAAGCCAGGTGAGCTGGCGGGTGACCCAGGACTGGACCGTCCAGGCCTCGGGCGCCTACACCCACGCCGAGATCACCGAGAACTTCTGCGGCTTCCTCAAGCCCAACGGCCAGCCCGAGACCAACTGTCCCTCGCCCCAGGCTCCGACCGGGACCGAGCTGCCGGTGACGCCCAAGTTCAAGGGCAACCTCTCCAGCCGCTACACCTTCATGCTGGGTGATTGGGACGCCTACTGGCAGGCGTCGGTCAATTACCAGGGTTCGGCCTGGACCGACCTGCGTGTCCTGGAGCGCGGCATCATCGGCAAGCAGGACAGCTACTGGACCGGCGACCTCGGCTTCGGCATCACCAAGGGCGACTGGTCGGTCGACGCCTATGTGCAGAATCTCACCGACGAGCGCGGCGATCTCTACCGCTACGCCGAATGCGCCGAGACGGTTTGCGGGGGTCGTGTCTACCGCGTTCCCGTCCGGCCGCGGCTCATCGGGATCAAATTCGGCCAAAAGTTCTAAATCAGGGCTCTTTCGACCGTTTTGCTGTGCAGAAAACCGCTTTGCGCGGATGACTCTCCCCTCGGGGGCTCCTAGGCTGCTTGGAACGACTCACCGCCGGCGTCGCCGGCAAACCTCAACTCCAAACAGGAGCAGGCACGACGTGACTGAAAAGAAACCCAACGCCCTGCAGAAGCCCCTCACCCCTTCGGCCGATCTGGCCGCCGTGGTTGGTTCCGCCCAACTGTCGCGCGGCGAGGTAGTCTCGAAGATGTGGGAATACATCAAGAAGAACAACCTGCAGAACCCCGCCAACAAGCGCGAGATTCTGGCCGACGCCAAGCTGAAGCCGATCTTCGGCGGCAAGGACAAGGTCAGCATGTTCGAAATGAACAAGCACCTGGCCGGCCATCTGAAATGATCTGAGCCGAAAGGCATAGCCCTTGGGTTCACGGGGGCGACGGAAAGGGCGAGTCCGCGAGGTCCCGCCCTTTTTGTTTGCCTATTCCGCCACCAGCCGCCCAGCGTCGCCGACCAGCGCCCGCAGCGCCGCCGCATGGGCCGCGAAGGCCTTGCGGCCGACCGCCGTCAGTGACAGCCAGGTTCGCGAGCGTTGGGCCGAGGTGATCTTGCTGACCGACACATAGCCGGCCTCTTCCAGTTGTTTGATGTGCTTGGACAGCACCGACTCCGACACCTCCAACAATTCGCGGACGGTGGCGAAGTCGACGGTCCCCTGACCCGCACCGGTCAGGATGGCGCAGATCTGCAGCCGCAGCGGCGCGTGGATGACAGGATCGAGCGCTGCCGCCGCCATCAGTCCTTCTCCACGCCCAGGTCCCGGCGGAAGGCGGCCTCCCAGACATAGCCGCCGACGGTGGTCACCACCGCCAAAAGAGCGCCGGCGATCAGATAGACCTCAGGGGCGCCGGTCCGCCGGGCGATGATGACGGCCGCCAGGAAGATTGTCCCCACCAACGCCGCCAGGCTGAAGGCGACCCAGCGAGTCCGCCCAGCGCGATACCCTGGGATCCACATCCCGGTGTGCCGGCGATAGCCCCACACGATCAGCCACAGGCCCAGGCCGTAGACGACGTAATAGGCGATGTTCCAGGGAATTCCGGCGGCCTGCACAGCGGCCAGCCCGCCGACCAAAAGTCCAAGGGCATAGTGATACCAGACGGGCGCTTTGGCGCGCTTCGCCAGCTTGCGGTTTGCGTCCGAAATCAGGTCGAGCGCGGCCTGGGGGTCTGAGTCAGAAACGGTTGGCATGGGGGAACCTCACTTTCCAATATGGAAAGTAACGTCACTTTCCAACTTGGCAAGTGATAAATTTCAGTGGCCGTTTGCATTGGTGACTAAAATTGGAATTGCGGCCTCGACGAGTCCGGGCTTATCGTGGCGGCAACGAGAAAAACGCGAGGAAACGCCATGCCCTACGCCGGAACGCGCCTGATCAACGACGCCGACAGCCACATCATGGAGAGCCTGGACTGGCTGTCCTCCTACGCTGACGCCGATGTGCGTGAACGCCTCGGCAGCATGCGGCTGGAGGCCGGCGGCTCGGGCGCGGCCAAGGCCATCGAGCGAGCCCAGGCGAGGGTCAAGGACCCGGTCGCCACCGCCGAGATTTCCTGCAACGTCGTGGCCGGCCCCAAGGGCTGGGCCGGCTTCGGCGCCATCGATCCGGCCGAGCGGCGCCGGGCGCTGGATGACCTGGGCTTCAACCGCCAGCTGGTCTTCACCACCTTCGCCGGCTCGCAGTTCCTGCCGTCCAAGGATCCGGTGGTGAAATACGGCGGGGCGCGGGCCCTGAACCGGGCAGTCGCCGACTTCTGCCGGGGCGACAACAGACTGATCGGCGTGGGCGTGGTTCCGCTGGACGAGCCGGAGCTGGCCCTGGCCGAAGTGCGGGGGGCAATCGCCGCCGGCTGCGGCGCCGTGTGGCTGCCCGCGGCGCCGGCCGGCGATCGTTCCCCGGGCCATCCGGACCTGGATCCGGTCTGGGCGGCGCTTAGCGAGGCCGGCGTGCCCTTCATGCTGCACGTTGGGGCCCTCACCCCCATGCTGCCGGCCGCCTATCACAACAACGGCCATCCGCGGCCCAAGGACTGGCTGGGCGGCGGCGAGAACCTGCGGGCCAAGGACTTCTTCTCGCTGGCCTTCGCGCCACAGAACTTCCTGGCGGCCCTGGCCCTGGATGGCGTCTTCGAGCGCTTCCCGACCCTGCGCGGCGGGGTGATCGAGCTCGGCGCCGGGTGGGTCCCCGACTTCCTGCGGAGGCTGGACCAGGCCTGGAAGGGCTGGCGCAAGACCGACCCGGTGGTCGGCAGCCTCTCCATTCCGCCCTCGCAGATGATCCGCCGGGCCGTGCGCTTCACCCCCTTCGCCACCGAGGACGCCGGCACCATCATCCGCGAGGGCGGTGAGGAGCTCTTCCTGTTCTCCTCCGACTATCCCCACCCGGAAGGCACCAAGAACCCCATCGAGCGGTTCGAGGCGACCTTCGAAGGCCTGAGCGAACAGGCCAAGGATCGGTTCTATCGGCGGAACTTCGAGGATATGTTCGCCGGGTGATCGAGACCAAGCGACGGATCAGCGCCCAGGCGCGCCGCGACACCCTCCTGGAAGCGGCCGCCCGGCTGATCGTCGAGCAGGGGCTGGTGGCCTGCACGCTGGAGGCCGTCGGCGAGGCGGCCGGGGTCAGCAAGGCGCTGGTCTACAAGCATTTCGCCAACCGCCCGGCCCTGTTCGAGGCGCTGATCGAGCGCGAGTTCGCCGAGATCCGCCGCCGGGGCCTCAGCCTGGCTCCAGTCGGCACGCCGCTGGCCCAGGCCCGCGAGCCCTATCTGAAAAGCTACCTGCGCTACCTGGCCGAACGCGGCGCGGTGCTGCGCGCCCTGCTCAGCGACCCCACCATCGCCTCCCTCACCCGCAAGCAGCGGCGCGGCGAGCGCGGCGGCATCGAAGGCTATTTCGTGCGCGGGGTGATGGAAGCCTATGGCCTGCCCCAGGACCTGGCGCAGCTGGGCCTGCGGATGACGCTGTATGCGCCGGAGTCAGCCATTGGGTGGATGACCCGCAGCGGCTTCGACCTGGACCGGGCCGCCGAGTTCTGGGCGACTTTCCTGGATGGCGGCTGGCGGGCGGCGGCAGGGAAGTTCGGCGTCGAATGATCCATCTCTCCCACATGACTCAAAGTTGTATTTCTACACTATTTTAAGTTGACGCCTCCGGATCGTCGGCGGACCCTCCGATCACTTCCTCGGAGGAAACACCATGACCAGCTACACCATCTTCGGCGCCGGCCCGGCCGGCCTCTACACCGCCTGGCGGCTGGTGACTGGCAAGAAGGCCGTCAGCGGCGACACCATCAACCTGGTTGAGTGGGGCGACTACGCCTTCGGCGGGATCGGCACCGGGACGCGGGCGCCGGCCGGGCGGATATGCTCCTACTTCTGTAACAACGATCCCACCCAGTCCTACATCGAGGCGGGCGGCATGCGGTTCATTCAGTGGGACGGAACGCAGGGGCACCAGCTGGTCACATTGACCATCAACGCGCTGGGGCTGGGGCCTAAGATCATCCCGTTCAACACCACCGACAATCCGCTGCTCTATCTGCGCGGCGAGCACATCTACCAGAACGACCTGGCCCAGACGCCGGCCCCCTACAATACGCCCGGCAACAACGCCGCCCCGGCCGCCACGCTGTTCTCCAACATCTCGGCGCTGATCACCGGCAACCCTGGGCCCAAGACCCGGGCCGACCAGTGTACGTTCTACGGGACGGGCGTGCTGCCCTCGACGTTCAACAGCTATGTCTACCCGCCCGGCTCGCTGGCAGGCAGCATCGGCTACTGGAACGTCTTCTACGATCAGGCCGGCAACGAGGGCTATCAGTATGCCTCCGACGCCGGCGGCTACACCTCCAACGTCATCAACTGGAACGCCGCCAACGC
Organism: Caulobacterales bacterium; assembly: GCA_038236615.1. GTDB lineage: Bacteria > Pseudomonadota > Alphaproteobacteria > Caulobacterales > Caulobacteraceae > Caulobacter. The sequence continues at coordinate 79,425 of JBBRZO010000001.1, read as the reverse complement.
CGCCGTCTACAACGGCGAGTTCGCGCCCGGTGGAGCTTTCGCGACCCTGAACGGCGGCTACAGCCAGGTGTTCGAGCAGTTGTTCCAGCAGACCCAGGCCGCGGCGGCCACCGCCGGCGTAACCTTCAACTTCCAGCCCAACACCCGCCTGCACTCGATCTGGCTGACCCCGCAGAACCAGCTGCAGTTCCAGACCGCCAGCGCCAGCGCCCCCGACACCGCCAATTCAGGCGTGCTGACCAGCGACTTCGCCTTCATGGCCATGCCGCCGGCCTCCATCGACCTGGTCGCCAACGCTACCCGCTATGCCGACAACACCGGCAAGGTCGATGTGATCAACAACAGCCAGGTGCAGCTCTATCTGGATGGCGTCATTCGCCAGCCGTCGATGCGGGTGATGATGTTCTTCGACAGCCCCTGGTGGGAGACCTGCCCCTATCCGCCGGACCTCTCGCCGCCGCCGAACAATCCGACCGAGACCAACATCTTCGGCCCTACGATCACTGACCTGCCGCTGCGCCAGGTCTACTATTTCGGCAACAATTCCAACGGTCAGAACCCCAACCCAACCTACGGGGTGCTCTGCAGTTACGACGACATGCAATACATCCAGTTCTGGCAGGAGCTGGAAGTCGAGATCGACCAGAACCGCGCCGTGCCGCTGGACCAGGACTACCAGGTGCTGCAGGGGCCCGGGGCCGGCACCGACACCATGACCCGCATGGTGCTGCTGGAGCTGGCCAAGACCCATTTCGATCAGCCGAACGGCAATCTGATCCCCTGGCCGGTCCAGACCATCTACAACGACTTCTCGCTGAACCCCTTCGGCGCCGGCTACCACGCCTGGGCGGCCCACTACGACATCTGCGATGTCATGCAGAAGATCCGCCAGCCCAGCGTCCTGGCCGGGGTCGGGGCGGCCAACCTGTTCATCATCGGCGAAGCCTATTCCAACGATCAGGCCTGGGTCGAGGGGGCGTTCTGCACGGCGGAATCGGTGCTGGTCGACTACCTGGGCATGACCACCATCGCCGACACCACCAACTATCCCCTGATCTGCGCCTGCCCCTGACGCATGCGGCGCCTGCCTCTGAAGTGGGCGCCGCCGTCTTTGCCAGAAAAACGACGACCCGTGAGGGAACGCTCGCGCGATCCGGCCCTTTAGTTCGTGCGCCGGGCGTCGCGGCGCGCGTAGGAGAGTTGCGCCGTGAAGATCGCTCAAATTCCGCCTCTGTATGAAGCTGTACCTCCGGTTCTGTATGGTGGAACCGAGCGGGTGGTGGCGCACCTGACCGACGCGCTCGTCGAACTAGGGCACGATGTCACTCTTTTCTCGACCGGCGAGACCAAGACGCTCGCCCGTCTGGAGGTCGTCCGCGACCAGGCCATCCGGCTCGACCCCTCGCCGCTGAAGTCGGACCTGGCGGCGCACATGTCGATGCTGGCCAAGGTCAGGGCGCGTGCGCACCAGTTCGACGTCATCCACTTCCACGTGGACATGGTGCATTTTCCGATGTTCTCGGACATGGCCGACCGCACGGTGACCACACTGCATGGCCGCCTCGACATGAAGGATCTGCCGGGCGTCTACGACCATTGGCCTGAGTTTCCGCTGGTCTCGATCTCCGATGACCAGCGCCGGCCCCTGCCCTTCGCCAACTGGGCCGGCACCGTGCATCACGGTCTGAACGCCGACATCTACCAGCCCAGCGCCGAGTCGCGCGGCTACCTGGCCTTCCTCGGCCGCATCTCTCCGGAAAAACGCCCCGACCGGGCCATCGAGATCGCCAAGCGGCTGAATATGCCCCTGAAGATCGCCGCCAAGGTCGACAGCGCCGACGCCCGCTATTTCGCCGAGGTCATCGCCCCGATGATCGAGGGCAGCCCGCTGATCGAGTTTATCGGCGAGATCGGCGACCACCAGAAGTCCGAGTTCCTGGGCGGCGCCGAAGCCTTGCTCTTCCCCATCGACTGGCCCGAGCCCTTTGGCCTGGTGATGATCGAGGCCATGGCCTGTGGGACCCCCGTGATCGCCTGGCGCAACGGTTCGGCCCCGGAAGTCATCGAGGACGGCGAGACCGGCTTCCTGGTCGACAACATGGACGACGCCTGCGCCGCCGTGGCCCGTTGCCGGGCGCTCAACCGCGCCAGCGTCCGGGCGCGGTTCGAACTGCGGTTCTCGGCCACCGTCATGGCGCGCCGGTATGTCGAGCTCTACTCCGACCGTCTGGCCCGCATGCCTTTCGCGCCGGAGGAGGCTGAAACGCCGGGTGAGCCGGCTGCCTCGATTGTGACTCTGGCCGGGGCCAAACTGGCGCAAACTGCCTGACCGGCCGCTCCGGCTAAGCCTAGGGGTCGAATGGACGACGCGCCAAACCTGACGTCCGCCCTGGACGAAACGCACGACGACGACAGCGCCCGGCTGCGCCAGCCGGCGCTGAAGGATGGCGACTGCTTCCTGGTCGCCGACGAGCATGGCGACATCCTGGGCGGGGTGGATGGGCTGTTCGACGGCGACACCCGTTTGCTGTCGCGGCTGGGCCTGTTGATCGCCGGCAAGAAGCCCTCGCAGCTCAGCGCCGGCGTCACCAGCGACAACGTCATGTTCGTGTTCAACGGCGCCAACCGGCCGTTGCCGCCCAACGCCGGTCGCCATGTTCCGCCCGGCGTTCTGCATGTCGAGCGGCGGCGGTTCCTGTGGAACCGGCGGATGTATGAGCGGATCCGGCTGATCAACCACAACCTCGATGAAGTGATGGTGCCGGTGACCATCGAATTCGCCGCCGATTTCCGCGACATGTTCGAAGTGCGCGGCATGGTGCGGCCCAAGCGCGGGGAGATGGCCGCGCCGGTGCTGGACGGCCGCAGCGCCGCCTTCGCCTATCGCGGGCTGGACGGTCGCGAGCGCACCAGCTTCATCAGCTTCTCCGAGCCGCCCTATCGGCTGCGCGGCAACCAAGCCGACTTCATCGCGCCCATGGCCCCGCGCTCGGCCCTGACCCTCTATCTGGAGGCCGGCGCCGAGACCGATGAACCGCCCAGCCGCTATCGCTTCCGCAAGGCGGCGGCTCAGGCGCGTCTGGCCATGCGCAAGCGGGAGCGGATGGGCGCGCGGGTCCGCACCTCGAACCGGCGGTTCAACCGCTGGATCGGCCAGTCGCGGATGGACCTGGCCCTGTTGACCACCGAGCTGCCGACGGGTCCCTACCCCTATGCCGGCATCCCCTGGTTCTCGACGCCCTTCGGACGCGACGGGATCATCAGCGCCTGGCAGATGCTGCTGTTCCACCCGGCCCTGGCGCGGGGCGTGCTGGCCTACCTGGCGTCGCGACAGGCGACCGAGATCAACGCCTTCCAGGACAGCCAGCCCGGCAAGATCATGCACGAGACCCGCAAGGGCGAGATGGCGGTGCTCGGCGAGATCCCGTTCGGGGTCTACTACGGCGGGGTCGACACCACGCCGCTGTTCGTGGCCCTGGCCGGCGCCTATGGCCGGCGCACCGGCGACCTGGAGTTCATCCGTGGAATCTGGGGCCAGCTGAAGGCGGCCACCGCCTGGCTGGACGACTACGCCGACGCCAACGGCGATGGGCTGATCGACTACGCCCGCGCCGCCACGACGGGCCTGGCCAACCAGGGCTGGAAGGACAGCCACGACAGCATCTTCCACGCCGACGGCCGCTTTCCAAAAGGTCCGATCGCGCTGGTCGAGGTGCAGGGCTACGCCTTCGCCGCCTGGCGGGCCATGGCGGACCTGGCCGGCCTGCTGGGCGAGGAAGGGGCCGAGGGCTGGGCGGCCCGGGCCGAGCGCATCCGGGTCCAGGTCGAGGACCGGTTCTGGATGGAGGAGGTCGGCTATTACGGCATTGCGATCGACGGCGAGGGTGAGCTCTGCCGGCCGCTTGCCTCCAACGCCGGCCACCTGCTGTTCTGTGGCCTGCCGACCCCGGAGCGGGCCAAAAGGGTAACCGGCCATCTGGTCAGCGCCGCCTTCGACAGCGGCTGGGGCATCCGCACCCTGGCCCAGGGTCAGGCCCGCTATAACCCGATGAGCTACCATAACGGCTCGATCTGGCCGCACGACAATGCCCTCTGCGCCACCGGCATCGCCCGTTACGGCGAGCGCGAGCAGGTGGCCGAACTTCTGCGTTCGCTGTTCACCGCCGCCAGCATGGCCGACATGCGCCTGCCTGAGCTGTTCTGCGGCTTTCCTCGTCGCCCGGGCGAGCAGGCCGTTCCCTACCCTGTCGCCTGCGTGCCCCAGGCCTGGGCGGCCGGGACACCGCTGATGGTGCTGCAGGCCCTGCTGGGCATCCACGTGGACGCCATCGCCCGCGAGGTCCGGGTTATCAAGCCACGCCTGCCGGACGGCGTGACATCGCTGACGCTGACGGGCCTCGAAGTGGCCGGCTGCACCGTCGATCTCAACTTCGAAACCGTGCGGGGCAGCCTGGTGATGGTCGCCGCCAGCAATTGCGGCGAAGGCATCAAGGTGATGGTCGAGGCTTAGGTGAGTAATAGCCCTTCCCCCGCGGGCGGGGGAAGTGGGCCGACAGCGAAGCTGGAGGCTCGTTGGGGGCCCTTTCCCACGGCTGTGCAAGTCGCCAGCGCCGCAAGGCCCCCCATCGACCTTCGGTGCTTCGCATCTCAGGCCACTTCCCCCGCAAGCGGGGGAAGGGCTTTGGGCACAAGCCTACAGAGCCGCCCGCTTGTCCGCCCAGGGCGCCGCCTGCTCCAGTTGGCCGGCCAGACGGAACAGGCCAGCCTCGTCGCCCATCCTGCCGACAAATTGCAAGCCGATCGGCAGGCCGCCCTGGCTCCAGGCCAACGGCACGGTCATCGCCGGCTGGCCGGTGATGTTGAAGGCCTGGGTGTTGCTCATGAAGCTGAACAGCCGGTCGACATAGCCGGCGCGGTCCCCCCCGCGCAGCCAGCCCACCGGCACCGGCGGGCGGCCCATGGTCGAGGTCAGCAGCACGTCATAGGTCTCGAAATACCGCGCCACCGCGCGTCCGAAGGCGTGGGCGGTCTGGATGGACTGGATGTAGGCGGCGGCCGGCACAGCCTCGCCCTGCCGCGCCAGGGCCAGGGTCAGGCCCTCGACTTCGTGCGGTTCAACCGGGCGGCCCCGGCGCCGGGCCTCGGTGTCCAGATTGGCGGCGATGCTGGGGGCAATGACCTGGCCGGCCGCGGCGCGGGCCCCGGCGAAATCGGCGTCGGGCCTAGCCTCGACCACCTCATGGCCCAAGCTAGCACACAGTTTAGCGGCCGCATGGACCGCTGCGGCGCATTCGGGGTCGATGTCGGCGCTGGAGAAGGATCCAGCGAAGAACCCAATCCGCAGCTTGCCCGGATCGCGTCCGACCTCCTGTGTGTAAGGCCGCTCGGGCGGAGCCATCCAGTAGGGATCCCCGTCCACCGGCTGGCAGACGGCGTCCAGCAGGGCGGCGCTGTCGCGGACGGTGCGGGTTACCGCATGCTGGATGGAAAACCCGCCCCAGCCTTCGTCAGCCGGCGCGAAGGAGACGCGGCCCCGGCTTGGCTTCAACCCGAAGAGACCGGTGCAAGAGGCCGGGCAGCGGATCGAGCCGCCGCCGTCGCTGGCATGGGCCGCCGGCACGATGCCGCCCGCCACGGCCGCCGAGGCGCCACCGGACGAGCCGCCGGGCGTGTAGTCGGTGTTCCAGGGATTGCGGCTGGGCCCGAAAGCTTCCGGCTCGGTGACCGGCTCCAGGCCGAACTCCGGGGTGTTGGTCTTGCCGAAGATCACCAAACCTGCCCGGCGATAGGCGCTGACGATGGCGCTGTCGGCGGGCTGGATCACATCCTGGAAGAGGCGCGAACCGCCCGAGGTCGGCGTGCCGGCGACATGGGCGCCCAGGTCCTTGATCAGGTAGGGCACGCCGCCGAGCGGACCGTCAGCCGGCGTCGCGGCGCGGGCCTGGTCGGAGAGGTCGAGGGTGACGGCGTTGAGCTTAGGATTGACCTCAGCCAGTCGCGCGATGGCGGCTTCGAGAACCTCGCCGGCGCTCACTTCGCGACGTTTGATCAGGTCGGCGAGTCCAGTGGCGTCCTGCGCAAGATAGTCGGCCTCGTTCATGTCCGCTCCCTCAGGCTATTGCAGCAACATTCCTACAGCCGACGGTCGAGGCTGTCTTGTGGCCCTTCGAGCCCGGGAGCGGGCGCCGCTTGCGGACATGTAGGATCGCCCGCCGGACCTTGCTGCGGCACGCCGTCCGCTGATGGATAGTCGCCTTCGTCAAAGTAACGCGGCCCCTGGTCGGTGATCTCCTTGTCCACCAGCTTCACCCACGGATCATCCGGGCCGGACACCATTGCAAAGCTTGGCCCCCAGGCAGCCTGGTATTTGCCTTTGTACCGAACCGGAACCCGAATGTTCAGCAGGCCGCCATCGACGTCCCGGAAAACCAGGACCTTCTCTCCCGGCATGGCGCCGATCGCGTCTAACCAGTAGCAGTCGGTTACCGGGACTTGGCTCAGTTCCTGATGTCCGATCTCATAGGGCAGATACTTGAACGGAGGGCTTGGCCTTGTCGCCCGAAGGCGAAAATTTGGCGGCGGGGGCGGTGGCAGCTTTGCTGCAACCCCGCTGAGGTCCCGGAGGGGCGTCGCCGGATTCCCCTTGAGACGCTGTATTATTCGCAAGCGAATGAGAACGGCATCATCGTCGAACCATTGACCGCCCCGCGCCGCCTGAATTGGATCAGGCGTCAATGTCTCCACCTCGGCGAGATCGATGAAACTGGCCGACTTCACCAGCAGGACGGCTGCTTCCCTCTCATCCATCTTGACGGCGGAGGGCCAGTCTGGATTCGGGACGCAGGCCTTCGCTGCCGGCGCCCCCAGAAGCGTCACGGCGACGACGATCCATCCCCAGGTAATGCGCATTTAGCCCCCTCAAGCCAAACCGGACGCCCTTCAGTGTGGGCCAAGATGAACCGTCAGCTATCTGTATAGACCGGGGCCCGCTTCTGCAGGAAGGCCGTCATGCCTTCGCGCACGTCGTTGGTCTGGCTGCAGAGGATCTGGTTGCGGTCCTCCATGTTGATCGCCGCCTCCAGGCTGCCGGCGTCGACGCTCATGTTGAGGCATTCCTTGGTCAGGCGAAGGCCCAGCGGCGAGGTGGTGATCATCTCGTCCAGGTAGGGGCGGACCGCGGCCGTCAGCTGGTCGTCGGGGACGACCTCGGAGACCAGGCCCACCCGCAGGGCCCGCTCGGCGTTGATGAAGCGGCCGGTCAGCATCAGCTCCGACGCCACCGACACCCCCACCAGGCGCGGCAGGAAATAGGAGACGCCGATGTCGCAGGCCGACAGGCCGATGCGGATGAAGGCGGCGTTCATCCGGGCGCTCTCGCCGGCGATGCGGATATCGCTGGCCAGGGCGAAGGCGAAGCCGCCGCCGCAGGCCGGGCCGTGGATCAGGCTGATGATCGGCTGCGGGCAGCGGCGCATGCGCATGACGATCTCGCTGATCCGCCGCTGGCTGAGCAGGCCCGCCGCCGCTCCGCCCATGTTAGGCCCGCTCTCGTTGCGGCGCTCGGCGTTGGCCTTGAGGTCCAGACCGGCGCAGTAGGCTCTACCCGCCCCGCGCAGCACCACGATCCGCACCTGCCGGTCGAAATAGAGGCCGCCGAAATAGTCCAGCAGCTCGTCGATGAGCGTCGGGTTCAGCGCGTTGAGACTCTCCGGGCGGTTGAAAGTGACCCAGTCGATCTGGCCCTCCTTCTCGACCTGGAGGGCGGTGTAGGGCTGCGGCATGACTTCGTCTCCGGCGAATCTAGGGGCTTACCGTCCCTAGACATCAAGCGGTGGGGATCTTCTCGAACGGCACATCCTTGTCGACGCGGATGTCGGCGGGCAGGCCCAGCACCCGTTCGGCGATGATGTTGCGCAGGATCTCGTCGGTGCCGCCCTCCACTCGCGTGGCGGGCGAGCGCAGCAGCATGGCCTGGAAGCGCGATTGCGCCGCCGCCATCTCCGGATCGGAGACCGCGCCGTACTGGCCCATCAGGTCCAGGGCGAAGGTGGCGATGTCCTGCATGGTGGCCCCGGCGACCAGCTTGCCGATGCTGTTCTCCGGACCGGGGGTCTCGCCGCGCGACAGGGCCGAAATGGCCCGCATGCCGGTGTATTTCAGCCCGCTGGCCCGGCAGGCCCAGTCGGCCAGCTTGGAGCGCACGGCCTTGTCGTCGACCGCCGGGCCTTCGCCGGTGTCCATGCGGCAGGCGAAGTCGAACAGCTCCTCGAAGCCGGTCGGCATACCCGAGCCGATCGACAGGCGCTCGTTCATCAGGGTGGTCAGCGACACCGACCAGCCCTGCCCCACCGCGCCCAGGCGCTGGGCGTCGGGAATGCGGACATCGGTGAAATAGACCTCATTGAAGCCCGACTGGCCGTTGACCTGCTTGATCGGGCGGATCTCGACGCCGGGGCTCTTCATGTCCAGGAAGAACATGGTCAGGCCCTTGTGCTTGGGGACCGTCGGGTCGGTGCGGGTGATCAGGATGCCGTACTGGCTGTGCTGGGCGCCGCTGGTCCAGATCTTCTGGCCGTTGATCACCCAGTCGTCGCCGTCCTTGACCGCGCGGGTGCGCAGGCCGGCCAGGTCCGAGCCGCCGGCCGGTTCGCTGAACAGCTGGCACCAGATGTCCTCGCCCGCCGCCATCGGCGGCAGGTACTGGCGCTTCTGCTCTTCGCTGGCCCAGGCCATCAGGGTCGGGCCGCACATGCCATGGCCGATGATGAAGGTGCCCGAGAGCTTGCCATAGGCGCCCTCTTCCTGGCCCCAGATCACCCGCTCGATCGGGGTGGCGCCGCGGCCGCCGTAGTCCTTGGGCCAGTGCAGACAGGCCCAGCCGGCGTCGAACTTCTTCTTCTGCCAGCCCTTCATGGCGGTCATCGGATCGACCCCGGAGAGGTTCAGGCCGCCGAACCCGGCATTCTCCAGGTCGGCCAGCAGTTCATGCGGGGCGTTGGCGTCGATCCAGGCGCGGGCCTCGGCGCGGAAGGCGGCTTCTTGCGGTGTGTCGTCGAAATTCATGATGTCTGTTCCCCGCTCAGGCGGCGTTGCGGCGGCGAAGCCGCTCGATCAGCTTGTCTTCCCATTCCGACTGGCTACCCAGGGTGAGGGCCAGCAGGTTGGCGCGGCGATAGAAGAGGTGGCAGTCGAAGGCCCAGGTGAAACCCATGCCGCCGTGCACCTGGATGTTGTTCTTGCCGCACAGCTGGAAGGCCTTGGTGCCGCTGACCCGCGCGGTGGCGGCGGCGACCGGCAGTTCGGCCGCGCCCGTCGAGAGCGCCCAGGCGCCGTAGTAGGCGTTGGAGCGGGCCAGGGTGGCGGCGACATACATGTCGGCCAGCATGTGCTTGATGGCCTGGAAGCTGCCGATCGGGCGGCCGAAAGCGATGCGCTGCAGGGCGTAGTCGCGGGCCATCTCCAGCGCCTTGTCCGAACCGCCCACCTGTTCGAAGGCGGTCAGCACGGCGGCCTTGTCCAGCGCCTCGGTCAACAGGCTGAAGCCCTCGCCCGCGGCGCCCAGCCGCTCGGCCGGGGCGTTGTCGAAGGCGATGGACGCCTGCTTGCGAGCCGGATCGATGGTGCCGACGTCCGCGCGGCTGACGCCCGGGCCGTTCAGGTCGACGATGAACAGCGAGATGGAGCGGTCACCGTCCTTGGCCGCGACGATGGCGAAGTCTGCGGCCATACCGTCGAGCACCGGAACCTTGGCGCCGGACAGCTTGTCGCCGGTGACGCGGGCCTGGATGGACTTCTCGCTGACCCGGCCGGGGCCTTCCGAGGTGGCGAGACAGCCGATAGCCTCGCCGCTGGCCAGCTTGGGCAGCCAGGCCGATTTCTGCGGCCCGCTGCCGGCCGCCTTGATGAGCTCGGCGGCGAGATAGATGGACGAGGCCATCGGCACGGGCGCCAGGCTGCGGCCCAGCTCCTCGGCGATGACGCAGAGCTCCAGATAGCCCAGGCCCAGGCCGCCGTATTCCTCCGGAATGGCGGCGCCCAGGAAGCCCATCTCGCCCAGGCCCTTCCACAGGGCCGGATCATAGGCCTGCTCGCCCTCCAGCACCGCGCGGACCGCGGTGGTCGGGCTGTGGTCGGCCAGGAAGCGGCGCGCGGCGTCGCGCAGCTGCTGCTGTTCGTCGGAGAATTCAAAATTCATGCGGCGTTCCCTCGTTGCCGCGAACGTAAACCGCTGCGAGGGGCCGGGGGAAGCGTGACGCCGGGTTAGCGAGCGGGAAAAATATTCGCTTCCCCAGCGAAAGCTGGGGACAGGGCGCTAGAAGAGATCGCCGTGCTTGACCCGCAGCGCCAGGACCAGCGCCACCGTCTTGAGGTCCTCGATCCGGCCCGCTTCGAACGCCGCCCAGAGGTCAGCCAGCGCCCACTCCTCCACCACGATGTCCTCATGCTCCTCGGCCACACCGCCACCGGCCTCGATGCGGTCGGCCGCACCGTAGGGAGCCAGGAAGAGATCGGTCTGCTCGGTGCACATGCCGGGCGAGGTCCAGGCCCGGACCACCGGCTCCAGGGTGGTGAGCCGAAGGCCGGTCTCCTCCATCGCCTCGCGGCGGGCGCAGGCGTCGGGCTCGTCGCCGTCCAGCATGCCGGCGGGGGCTTCCAGCATGGTCTGCGGTCCGCCGGCCCAGATCACCGGGGCGCGCGGCAGGCGGACCAGGATGGCGGTCCGGCGTTCGGGGTCGTAGGGCAGCACGGCGGCGGCGCGGCCGTGGCGGACGATCTCTCGCACGACCTCGTCGCCATCGGCGCTGCGGAAGCGGCCGATGACCAGGTCCAGCCAGCCCTTATGGACGGTCCGGCTGTCGAGCAGCGTCAGCCGGTTCAGGCGGCGTCGACCTTCTCAGGCTCCGGCTTGGTCGAGGCGTTTTCCAGCCGCGCCAGCAGAGCCTCATACTGATCCCACAGGGCGGCGGGCATGCGCTCGCCGAACTGCTGATAGAAGGCCGGGATGAGGCTGGCCTCTTCGCGCCAGATTTCGGCGTCGACGCTGGTCAGGGCTTCCATGCGGCGGGCGTCCAGGCTGAGGCCCGAGATGTCGATGCCATCCGCCGTCGGCAGGCGGCCGATCGCGGTGTCCTTGGCCTCGGCGTCGCCTTCCAGGCGGTCGAAGATCCACTTCAGGACGCGGCTGTTCTCTCCGTAGCCCGGCCAGATGAACTTGCCGTTCTCGTCCTTGCGGAACCAGTTGACGAAATAGATGCCGGGAAGCTTGGCGGGGTCTTTTGCGTTCTCGCCTACGCTCAGCCAGTGCTTGAAATAGTCACCCATGTTGTAGCCGCAGAACGGCAGCATGGCGAAGGGATCGCGGCGCAGTTCGCCGACCTTGTTCTCGGCGGCGGCGGTGCCTTCCGAGGCGACGTTGGAGGCCAGGAAGACGCCGTGGGCCCAGTTGAAGGCCTCGGTGACCAGCGGCACGGCGCTGGCGCGGCGGCCGCCGAACAGGATGGCGCTGATCGGCACGCCGGCCGGATCGTCCCATTCGCTGGCGATGACCGGGCATTGGGCGGCCGGCACGGTGAAGCGGGCGTTGGCGTGGGCGGCGGGACCGGGGGTGTCCGGGGTCCATTCGCGGCCGCGCCAGTCGGTGAGGTTGGGCGGAAGCTCTTCCGTCAGGCCTTCCCACCAGACGTCGCCGTCCGGGGTCAGGGCCACGTTGGTGAACACGCAGTTGGCGTGCAGGGCGTCGATGGCGTTCTTGTTGGTCTTGCCGCCGGTGCCGGGGGCGACGCCGAAGAAGCCGGCTTCCGGATTGATGGCCCGCAGCTGGCCTTCGTCGTCGAAGCGCATCCAGCAGATGTCATCGCCGATGGTCTCGGCCTTCCAGCCGGGAATGGTCGGCTGCAGCATGGCCAGGTTGGTCTTGCCGCAGGCGCTGGGGAAGGCGGCGGCCACATAGCGGACGGCGCCCTTGGGCGAGGTCAGCTTGAGGATCAGCATGTGCTCGGCCAGCCAGCCGTTGTCGCGGGCCATGACCGAGGCGATGCGCAGGGCGTAGCACTTCTTGCCCAGCAGGGCGTTGCCGCCATAGCCCGAGCCGTATGACCAGATCTCGCGGCTCTCGGGGAAGTGGACGATGTATTTCTCGTCGTTGCAGGGCCACGGCACATCGGCCTGGCCGGGCGCGAGCGGGGCGCCCAGGCTGTGGACCGCCGGCACGAAGAAGCCGTCCTCGCCCATCTCGTCCAGGGCCGCCTGACCCATGCGGGTCATCACCCGCATTGAGATGGCGACATAGGCGCTGTCGGTGATCTCGACGCCCAGGGCGCTAATGGGCGAACCCAGCGGGCCCATGCAGAACGGCACGACATACATGGTGCGGCCGCGCATGCAGCCGGCGAACAGGCCCCGCAGCGTCTCGCGCATGGCGGCAGGGTCGGACCAGTTGTTGGTGGGGCCGGCGTCAATCTGCTCCTGCGAGCAGATGAAGGTGCGGCTCTCGACCCGGGCGACATCCTTGGGGTCGGAGGCGGCGTAGAAGCTGTTGGGGCGCTTCTCGGCGTTCAGCCGTTTGAGCGTGCCGGCCTCGACCAGGCGGTCGGTCAGCAGGGTCCATTCCTCGTCGGACCCGTCGCACCAATGCACCGCCGCCGGCTCGGTCAGGGCGGCGATCTCGCGCACCCAGGCTATGAGCTTGGCGTGCTTGGTGGGGGCTGGTTCAAGCCCGGGAATCGATTGACCGCCCATCACCGGCGTCTCCTTGGTACTGGCGATCGCCGACCGTCATTGAGTGCGGTTCTGGTCGATACGCCCTGCGCAATCCGGGTTGGGTATCAGGGCGGGAGCCTGCGCGGCAAGACAAAAGGCCGTTCACGGCGCTAGGTTAGAGCCCCGGATCGGGGAGGAAACTATGCGAGTCGTGCGGAACATCGCCTTGGCGGTGCTGGGATTGCTGTTGGGCGCCGTAGCGGCAAGCGCCGGCTACGGATATTTCACCGCCCCGCGAAGCCCTGACCTCAAGCCCTTGATCGCCAAGGGCAATAGCTACGATGTCCGCATCCGCCGCGACCGTTTCGGCGTGCCGCATGTGCTGGGGAAGACCGACAACGACGCCGCCTTCGGCCTGGCCTTCGCCCAGTCGGAAGACGATTTCGCCACCCTGCAGGATGTGGTGCTGGCCACCCGCGGCCGCCTGGCGGAAACCAACGGCGCCAAGGCGGCGGGCACGGACTATGTCGTCCATCTGCTGGATGTCTGGGGAATCGTCGACCGCGACTACGACGCTCGCCTGCCTGCCGACGTAAGGGGCCTGCTGCAGGCCTATGCCGACGGGGCCAACTACTACGCCGCTCTGCATCCTGGCGTGGTGAAGCCGGGCCTGCTGCCCCTGACCGGCAAGGACGTCGCCGCCGGCTTCGTCTTCAAGACCCCCTTCTTCTACGGCCTGGACGAGACCTTGAAGAAGCTTCAGGCCGCCACGCCCGACAAGACCCCGCTGGGCTCCAACGGCGTGGCGGTGGCCCCGCGCCGCTCGGCCGACGGCGCGACCCGCCTGCTGGTCAATAGCCACCAGCCCTATACTGGCGCGGTCGCCTGGTACGAGGCCGTGGTCGAGAGCGGCCAGGGCTGGCACGTGGCCGGCGGCTTCTTCCCCGGCTCGCCCTTCATGCTGCACGGCCACAACGCCCATCTGGGCTGGGCCAACACCGTCGACAGCCCCGACCTGATCGATGTCTACAAGCTGGTCGTCAACGACAAGGGCCAGTATCGGCTGGACGGCCGCTGGGTCGATTTCCAGAAGAGCGCGGCGATTATCAAGGTCAAGCTCTGGGGGCCGTTCGCCGTCCCCGTGCGGCTGACCGTGCTGCGCTCGGCCCACGGGCCGGTGATGAAGACCAAGGCCGGCTATTTCGCCCTGCGCTACGCCGGCATGGGCGAGGTGCGTCAGCCGCTGCAGTACTGGCGGCTCGACCGGGCCGAAAACATCGACCAGTGGAAGGCGGCCATGGGCCTGCAGGCCCTGCCCAGCATCAACTACATCTACGCCGACGAGCGCGGGAACATCGGCTACGTCTACAACGGCCTCTTCCCGGAGCGGAAACCGGGGGTCGACTGGAAGGGCGTGCTGCCGGGCGACCGCAGCGACCTGATCTGGACCCGCTACCTGCCCTTCGACCGCGTGCCGCAGCTGTGGAATCCGGCTGGCGGGCTGGTATTCAACGCCAACAACACCCCCTTCGCCGCCACCGCCGGCGATGATGGCCTCAAGCCCGCCGACTTCCCCGACTGGATGGGCATCCAGACCAACATGACCAACCGCTCCTATCGCGAGCAGGAGACCTTTGGGGCCGACAACTCGATCACCCCGCAGGAGTTCGCGGCCTACAAGTTCGACATCAGCTACAGCCGCCGCTCTGAGATCGGGTTGATGTTGGCGGAGCTGAACGGCGTCGATCCCGGCAATGACCTGGACCTCACCAAGGCCCTGCTGCTCCTGGCGCGCTGGGATCTGCGGGCCAGCCAGGACAGCCGCGCCGCGGCGCTTGGCATTCTCACCGCCCAGGCCATCCATGACGGCAAGGAGGACGGCAAGCCGATCAAGACACTCGATGCCCTGCGTCAGACCATGCAGAAGCTGAAGCTGAACTTCGGCCGCATCGACCCTGCCTGGGGCGAGGTGAACCGCATCCGCCGAGGCTCGGTGGACCTGGGCATCGACGGCGGGCCGGACACCATCCGCGCCGTCTACGGCAAGCCCGATCCCAAGGGCCGGCTGGTCGCCATGGCCGGCGACACCTTCATCATGTTCGTGAGCTGGGACCGGTTCGGGAAATTGTCATCGCAGAGTATCCACCAGTTCGGCTCAGCGACCCTGGACGAGCGCTCGCCCCATTATGCCGACCAGACCCCGATGTTCGTGAAGGAGCAGCTCAAGCCGGTGCTATTCACCGAGGAACAGCTGGCAAGCAACATTGAGGCCGACTACCGCCCCGGGCAGAGGCGGTAGTCGCCCAAGGGGCTCAGCTGTTGTCTTCGGTCGGGGCGCCCGGGCCGTTCTTCTTGATCGACTCGATGGCGTTCTGGGCCGAGGCCTTGGACGCGTAGCCTTCGGTCGCGAACATGACCTCGTCGTTGTATTTGAAGCGCACGCGGAACTCGCCGGCCTTGTCCTTGTAGATTTCGAACTTGTGGGCCATCGCCGGTCTCCTTGCTGAGGTTGTCGAAACAGACTCTCCCTGCCCGATGCCTGCGTCAATTGGACGACAGCTCATATTGGGGTGAGCGGCCACGCTTCCGCCAAGTCACGGTTGCCACGGCCGCCAGCCGTCCTAGGCTGCCGGGGAACAGGAGGCCCAGATGAGCGAATTCCACGAGGTGGTCATCGTCGGCGGCGGCATCGGCGGCTCGGCGCTGGCGACGGCGCTGGCGCGGCAGGGCAAAGACGTGCTGCTGCTTGAACAGTCCGAGGTCTTCCAGGACCGGGTGCGCGGCGAATGGATCGCCCCCTGGGGGGTGATCGAGACCCAGCGGGTCGGCCTCTACGACACCCTGGTCAAGGCCGGCGGCCACCACATCGCCCGCCACATCACCTATGACGAGACCCGCTCGGCCGCCGAGTCCGAGGCCCGCGCCCTGCCCTTGAACATCTTTGCACCGGGCATCGCCGGACCGCTGGCCATCGGCAACCCGCACCACTGCCAGGTGCTGTTCGACGAGGCCGTGGCCTCCGGCGCCAAGGCCCTGCGCGGCGCCCAGGTGCTGGCTGTCCGGCCGGGCGCCGAGCCGTCGGTGACCTACGCCAAGGACGGCGAAGAACACACCGTGCGGGCCAAGCTGATCGTCGGCGCCGACGGGCGGACGTCCGGCGTGCGCGAGGCGGCGGGCATCGTCCTGCACCAGGACAGGCCGCACCACTGGTTCGCCGGCATGCTGGTCGACGGAACCAGCGTCGATCCGGACCTGCAGACCATCGGGACCGAGGGCGACTTCAACTTCCTGACCTTCCCGCAGGGCGACGGCAAGGTGCGGGTCTATGGCGGCTATCCGCTGGACCAGAAGGGCCGCTTTGTCGGTCCCACCGGCCAGCGCGCCTTCCTCGACGCCTTCCGCATGGCCTGTTGCCCGGCCAACGAGGCCCTGGTGGCCGGCGAGCCGGCCGGGCCGGTGCTGAGCTATTTCAACAACGACAGCTGGACCGACCAGCCGTTCGCCGAGGGTGTGGTGCTGGTCGGCGACGCCGCCGGCTGGAACGACCCGATCATTGGCCTGGGCCTCTCCATCACCTACCGCGACGTGCGGACGGTCAGCGACATCCTAAAGGGTGAAGACTGGTCCGTCGCCGCCTTCGCCCCCTATGCCGAAGAGCGGGCCGAGCGCCTGCGCCGCCTTCGCTTCACCGCCGGCCTGACCTCGGCCCTGGACTGCGAGTTCGGCCCCGCCGCCGCCGCCCGCCGCCGCAGTTATCACGAGCGCTCGGCCGCCGACCCGGCCCTGGGCGTCCACGCCTTCGCGGTGATGGCCGGCCCCGAGTCCCTGCCGCCGGACATCTTCACCCCTGAACACCGCGCCCGCGTGCTGGAAGGCTGATCATGGATATCGAGGACTATAACGCCCGCTGGCTGGCCGCCTGGACGGCCAAGGATGTCCCAGCGCTGCTCGGCTTCTACAGCGAGGACTGCGTCTACAAGGACCCGCAGACCGCCGGCGGCCTGACCGGCCACGCCCAGCTGGGCCCCTACCTCACCAGCCTCTTCGCCGCGACCCCGCCGATGACCTACACGCCCGAGACAGTCTGGGCGATCGAGGGCGGCTTCTGCGGCCGCTGGTACTGCGAGATCGCCGGGCCGGACGGGCCGACGCGGATTCGCGGGTTCGACCTTGTCATTCTGGATGGCGACCGTATCTCCTGGAACGAGGTCTACGTGCATCCCCTCTAGGGGGCATTCACTCCAGGGGGCGAACATGAGCGGCTGGCATCTGGCGCAGATCAACATCGGCACGCTCAAGGCGCCCATCGACGCGCCGGAGACGGCCGAGTTCGCCGCCAACCTCGACCGCATCAACGCCCTGGCCGAGAGCCAGCCCGGCTTCGTCTGGCGGCTGAAGGGCGAGGGCAACGACGCCACCGACATCCAGGCCTTCGACAATCCGCTGACCATCCCCAACATGTCGGTCTGGACCGACGCGGATTCGCTGGCCGCCTTCGTCTACCGCACCGCCCACCGCGACATCATGCGGAGGCGGGCCGAGTGGTTCGAGCGGATGGAAATCTACACCTGCCTCTGGTGGGTCCCCGTCGGCCATGAGCCGACGGTGGAAGAAGGTATCGCGGCGTTGGAGACGCTGCGCCGGCTTGGACCCACGGCTGCGGCCTTCACCTTCAAAGACCCATTCCCTGCGCCAGATGCGGAGGTCCCTGCTGAGCCCATATTGGACGAATGCGCGTGACCAAAGGCCCGGGGCTCGACTACGCGCAGTCCTATGCCGTGCTCAGAGAATACCTGCGCCTCGAAGGCGGCGATCTGGACAGGTATCTTCCGCCCATGGAGGAGAAACCAACCAGGGCTCACATCCGTGGTGTTCAAGAGGCGCTAAATGACATTATGTCGACAATTGCCGACTGGCCGAACGACAAGGTCAGAGCGCTGGCGGCAAAACTGCAGAGTGAGTTTGGAATCGACCTCGCAAAGCTGTTCCACGCGACTAGCGCCAAGGCCCGTCGCGTATTGAAGCGCGGCGCAATCCGGACAGACACTGAATTCTATCTTCTGCGCAGTTGGGTGGATCAATCTGGAGAGCCAGATTCGGACCGCGACGAGGCGTGGAAGCTTTTGGACGCCTACGAGTTTCGCGGGTGAAAGTTCCCTACCCGCCCCGCTTCATCGTCTCCCGCGCGATAACCAGCTGCTGCACCTGGCTGGTCCCCTCGTAGATCCGGAATATCCGCACGTCGCGGTACAGCCGCTCGATGCCGTGGTCGGCGACGTAGCCGGCGCCGCCGAAGATCTGAACGGCCTTGTCGGCGACGCGGCCAACCATTTCTGAGGCGTAGTATTTGGCGGCGGCGGCTTCCAGGACGATGGTCTGGCCGCTGTCGCGCTTGCGGGCGCCTTCCAGGACCAGAGCCCGTGCAGCCATGGCTTCTGTCTTACAATCCGCGATCATGCCCTGGACCAGCTGGAAGCTGGCGATCGGCTGGCCGAACTGCTTGCGCTCGGCGGCATAGGCGACGGTGTCGGCGATCAGCCGCTCGGCGACGCCCACGCAGAGGGCGGCGATGTGCAGGCGGCCCTTGTCGAGCACCTGCATGGCGACCTTGAAGCCCGCGCCTTCCTCGCCCAGGCGGTTCTCGACGGGGACTCGGACGTTCTCGAAGATGACGTCGTGGATCTGGGCGCCGTGCTGGCCCATCTTCTTCTCGGGCTTGCCGATGGTCAGGCCCGGACTGCCGCCCTCGACCAGGAAGGCGCTGACCCCACCGCCGCCCTTGGTGTTGGGATCGGTGCGGGCCATCACCGTGAACAGGCCCGCCTTGCCGGCGTTGGTGATGTAGCGCTTGGTTCCGTTCAGGACGTACGCGTCGCCGTCCAGCACGGCGGTGGTGCGCACCGAGGCGCTGTCGGAGCCGGCCTCCGGCTCGGTCAGGGCGAACGAGGTGACGATCTTCCCCGAGGCGATACCGGGCAGCCACTTCTGCTTCTGGGCCTCGTTGCCGAACATCACCAGGCCCTGGGCGCCGATGCCGACATTGGTGCCGAATTCCGAACGGAAGGCCGGGCTGGTGCGGCCCATCTCGAAGATCACCAGGCACTCGTCCTCCATCGAGAGGTCCAGACCGCCGTATTCCTCGGGAATGGAGATGCCGAACAGACCAAGGTCGGCCATCTCGCGGATGATGGCGTCCGGCACCTGGTTGGCCTCGGCCACCTGGGCCTCGATCGGCCGCAGGCGTTCGGTCACGAACCGGTTCACCGTGTCGATCAGTTGGTCCCGGGTTTCCGTATCGAGCGCCATGGCCGTCTCCCCTCGTTCTTTGAGGATGGGTTACGGCAGAAGCGACGGGAGTGGAAGACCGCCGACAGGACTCTCCTCGCCCCTTCAAACCCGTCATCCTAGGCCTTGTGCCTAGGATCCCGCGTTCCGCTCGCTGCAAACGAGGACGTTGAAACGCCTCGCTCTACGGCTCCGCCCGCCCAACAGCTGACGGCGGGATCCTAGGCACAAGGCCTAGGATGACGGTGGTGGGGAGCGGCAACTGCTGCGCCAAGACGCTGAACTGAGCTTAGGTCCCTTTCGCCTTGGCCCCGGCGTCCAGCAGGTCCGGCCGCTTGGGCGTCATGTCGAAGAGGTTCCAGTCGGCTTCGTTGAACAGCCGACTGGTCGGCTTGGGGTGCGGATAGCCGTGGATATCGTCCTCGCTGTCGATGATCTTGCCGCGGCCCTCGGCGACGTCGGCGATCAGGCGGACGTCGTCGTAGTCCCGGTCCCAGGGGCGCGCGCCGGCCCCGGCCAGCACTGATTTCTGCACATCGACGGCGGCCATGGGGACCAGGCCCAGGGGCCAGAGCGGCGGCTTCTTGACTACGATGATCCTGGCGCTCGAGGTCGTGTAGCGGCCGAACATCGGCAGCGGCCGGCCAATACGGTCCACGGCGATGTTGTCGCGGCCGTAAAATTCCAGGTCGCCGTAGCCGCCGATCTCCAGGAAGGCCAATTCGTCCGGTGTCGAGGGCCCGGCTCGCAGCACGTTGCCGACGGCGACCATCTCGCCCAGCTGATATTCGTGGCCGGCCCACTCCTCGGCCATCAGGTTGTAGTGCAGGGCCCGCTGGCCGGGATCGTAGATCAGGTTGTTGACGATCACGCCCCGCACCCCGCCCTTGAACAGCGGGCTGCGCTCGTAATTGTGGGCGTAGAGGTTGCCGATGATCAGGATGTTGCTGGTGTTGTCGTGGATCAGCGAGCCCTTGGAGTGCTCGATCTTGTAGTGGGTCGACCAGGCCAGCCCTTCGGCCACGATGTTGTTGGAAAAAGTGACGGCGTGCGAGGCGCCGGCCCGCCACTCGTCCGGGGTCTTGCCGGTGAAGCGCGGGCCCGAAGCCGACATGTTCTCGTCGGTCGCCCAGGTCAGGGTGCAGTGGTCGATGATGACGTTCCAGGCGCCGCCCTGGGTGGAGAAGCTGTCCTCCTCCCAGCCGCTCTTCTTGGCGTGGCCGGCCTCGCCCGAGCGGATGCGGATATGTTGCATGACCACGTCATGCGCCGAGACGTCCATGCCGCCGCGGATGATGGTGATGCCGGGCGACGGCGCGGTCTGGCCGGCGATGGTGAGATAAGGCTCCTTCACCACCAGGGTCTTGGAATCCAGGTCGATGACCCCGCCCACCTCGAAGACGATGATCCGGGGGCCCGTGGCGCTTATCGCCTCGCGCAGGGAGCCGGGACCGTCGCTGGCCAGGCTGGTCACCCGGATGATTCGCCCGCCCCGCCCGCCGGGGGTGACGGCCGCCCAGCCCTGAGCGCCTGGGAAGGCCAGCACCGGGGCCGGCGCCGCCGGCGGCGCCGGCTTGGCGACGCCCGCATGGGGCATCAGCAACAGGCCGGCCGCCGCCATGGCGGTCAGCGAAAGACCTGTGAACAGGCGCTGCAACACTCGGGTCTGCACGGGGGGCGCTCCCTGGAATTTCCTGCCGCGCGGCTGTTTCGCCGCGTCCGGATTGAAAATGACACCGGTTTCCTTTAGACACAACCGCGACCCGCAGAATGGTCGGTATCGGTGGTGGAGGACAGGGGGCGTGACGATTCCGGCGGCAAAGGCCGCGAGCCACATCAATGTATCCGACATCGCCAGCCGTTTCGTCACGGCGCGCCGCGCCGCCGTTTCGCTGCCCCACTATCCGGGCGACATCCCCGCTGACCTCGCCACCGGCTATGCCGTGCAGGACGCCGCCATTGCCCTGTGGGGCCAGCCGGTGATCGGCTGGAAGGTCGGGCGGATCATGCCCGAGTTTCACGCCAGGCTGGGCGCCGACCGTCTGGGGGGCCCGATCTTCAGCGACCGGCTGTGGACCGCCAAGGCCGGCGAAACCCTGAGCTTCCCAGTCATCATCGGCGGCTTCGCGGCCGTCGAGGCCGAATTCATCTACCGCCTGGCCATCGACGCACCGGCCGACAAGACCGACTGGACGCCGAACGAGGCGGTCGGTCTGGTCGAGACCCTACTGTTCGGGGTCGAGATCGCCGGCAGCCCGCTGGCCACCATCAACCTGCTGGGTCCCACCGTGGTCGCCTCCGACTACGGCAACAATGGCGGCCTGATCCTGGGCGGCGAGATCTCCGGCTGGCGCGACAGCGCGCCGGAAGCCATGACCTGCGAGACCTACGTCGAGGGCGACCTGGTCGGCAGCGGCTCGGCCGCCTCCCTGCCCGGTGGTCCCACGGCCTCGCTGGCCTTCCTGCTGGGCGCCTGCGCCGCGCGCGGCCGACCACTGAAGGCCGGCGACCTGGTCTCGACCGGGGCGGCGACGGGCATCCATGACATTGTGGCGGGCCAGACCGCCCGCATCATATTTGACGGCTTCGGCGAAATTCTCTGCCGGGCCGAGACCGCAAAGCCCGCCGCCTAAGAGCGGGTCCTTTGGGAGAAGAGACATGGTTGAGACGACCGCGGCCGCGCCGGATGGCGCGCGGGTGGGCCGCTATCGCTGGGTGATCTGCGGGCTGCTGTTTACGGCCGTGGTCATCAACTATGTCGACCGCCAGCTGCTAGGGGTGCTCAAGCCGTTCATCTCCAAGGACCTGGGCTGGAGCGAAACCAACTACGCCGACATCGTCTTCTATTTCCAGGCGGCCTACGCGGCCTCCTACCTGCTGTTTGGCGCCTTCGTGGACCGGGTCGGGGCCAAGATCGGCTACACGGTCGCCTTCGTCATCTGGCAGCTGGCCCACATCGCCCACGCGGGAGCGCGGGAGCTGAACCAGTTCTTCATCGTGCGGATGGTGCTGGGGGCCGGCGAGGCAGGCAACTTCCCGGCCGGCATCAAGGCGGTCACCGAGTGGTTCCCCAAGAAGGAACGCGCGCTGGCCACCGGCATCTTCAACGCCGGCTCCAACATCGGGGCCATCATCACCCCCCTGGCCGCGCCGATCATCATGCAGCTGTGGGGGTGGCAGTCGGCCTTCATCATCACCGGGGTGATCGGCTCGCTGTGGCTGGTCGCCTGGCTGGCCATCTACCGCTCGCCCGGCCAGCACCCCAGGCTGAGCCCGCAAGAGCTGGCCTATATCCAGCAGGATCCGCCCGACCAGGAAGAGAAGGCCGGCTGGCTCAAGGTGCTGGGCAAGCGGGAGACCTGGGCCTACGCGCTGGGCAAATTCCTGATTGATCCAGTCTGGTGGATGCTGCTGTTCTGGCTGCCGGACTTCTTCAAGAAGACCTTTTCGCTGGATATCGCCACGTTCGGTCTGGTGCTGGCGGCGGTCTATCTGCTCTCGGATATCGGCAGTGTAGCCGGCGGCTGGATGTCCTCACGGCTGATGCGCATGGGTCGAAGCATCAACTTCGCCCGCAAGACCACCATGCTGTTCTGGGCGATCGCCGCCCTGCCCTACCTGTTCATCACCCAGATCCATAACCTCTGGGCCGCCACCGCCGTGGTCGGCCTGGTCGCCGCCGCCCACCAGGCCTTCTCGGCCAACCTCTACACCCTGCCCGGCGACATCTTTCCGCGTAAGGCCGTGGGCTCGGTGATCGGCATCGGCGGCATGCTGGGCGGCATCGGCGGCATGGTGATGGCCAAGTCGGTGGGCCAGGTGCTCGAGGGCCTGGGCGGCTACGGGCCGATCTTCGCGGTGGCCGGGACCATCTATCTGCTGGCCCTGCTGGTCATCCATCTGCTGTCGCCGAAGCTGGCCACGGTCACGGTCTAAAGCCTTGTCCGAGCCCCTGGCGCCGCCGATCGCCGTGCGGGTCGGCAAGTACCGCTGGCTGGTCTGCGGCCTGCTGCTGGCCGCGATGATCATCAACTATGTCGACCGCCAAATGCTGGGCATTCTCAAGCCCACGCTCAGCAAGGACATGGGCTGGAGCGACAGCGACTTCGCCGATGTCATCTTCTGGTTCCAGGGCTGCTACGCCATTTCCTACCTGGCCTGGGGCGGGATCGTGGACCGCATCGGCGCCAGGATCGGCTTTGGCGCGGCCTTCTTCATCTGGCAGGCGGCCCATATGGCCACAGGCCTGGCCCGCTCGCTAACCGGCTTCACCTTCGCTCGTATGGCGTTGGGCGTCGGTGAGGCCGGGGCGTTTCCCGGCGCCCTGAAGGTCATCGCCGAGTGGTTTCCGCGCCGCGAGCGCGCCCTGGCGACGGGGATCTTCAACGCCGGGACCAATATCGGGGCCATCGTCACGCCCCTGGTCATCCCGGGCCTGGTGCTCAGCATCGGCTGGCAGGCCAGCTTCATGGTCGTCGGGGCGGCGGGCCTGGTCTGGCTGCCCGTCTGGCTGATCGTCTATCGCCGGCCCCACGAGCATACACGGCTGGGCGCGGCCGAGCTGGCCTATATCGAACAGGACCCTGCCGATCCGGTGGAGCGGGTCGCCTGGCGCAAGCTGATCGGCCGGCGCGAGACCTGGGCCTACGCGTTGGGCAAGTTCCTGATCGATCCTGTCTGGAGCATGTTCCTCTACTGGCTGCCGGACTTCTTCGGCAAACGCCACGGCCTGGACCTGAAGACCTTCGGCCCGCCGCTGGTGGTCATCTACCTGATGAGCGATTTCGGCAGCGTCGGCGGCGGCTGGCTGTCATCGCGCCTGCTCAGAGCCGGCTGGAGCCTCAACGCCGCCCGCAAGACGGCCCTGCTGGCCTGCGCCCTCTGCGCGCTGCCGGTGTCGCTGGCCGCCAACATCGACAGCCTCTGGGTGGTAGTGGTGATCCTCGGCGTCGCCACGGCCGCCCATCAGGGCTTCTCGGCCAACCTCTACACCCTGGCCTCGGACGTCTTTCCGCGTTCGGCGGTGGGCTCGGTGGTAGGTATCGGCGGCATGCTGGGCGCGATCGGCTCGATGGCCATGACAAAGTACGCCGGCTGGGTGCTGGACAGGGTCGGCAGCTACGCCCCGATCTTCATTGTCGCCTCGACAGCCTATCTACTGGCGCTGGGCGTGATCCACCTGTTGACCCCGAAGATGACGGCCGTGGAGCTCTAGCCTCGGTATTCCGCTCCCGGCGGGAGCGGACGATCGCGCCAGAGCGCGATCCGGTGAGGGTTTCAGAGGCCGGGCGGCGACAAGCTGCGACTGGCTCAGACCTGTGGGCCGGGCGCCCGAGAGATTGAGCGGCAACTCACATTCAGTCGCCACACGGCTTCCAAAACCCTCACCGGGCCGGCCACGGGCGCGCTGCAGGCGCGCCTCGGGCGGGCCGTCCGCTCCCGCCGGGAGCGGAGCGTTACCCCGCGAGCTTCCAGGCCAGCCTCAGGTCCTCGACCAGTTCGCCAAACGCCTTGTCCCTGGCCCCTTCGTCCGGAACCCGCAGCAGGAAGCTGGGATGCCAGGTGATCACGCCCTGCGACTTGTCGGGCAGCTGGATCGCCCTGCCCCGACTGACGCCGATCGGCATCGCTTTCCCGAATACCGACAGCGCCGCCGTGACGCCCAGAGCCAGCACCACCCGGGGCCGAATTATCCGCCGCTCGGCGTCCAGCCACCAGCGACAGGCCGTGACTTCGCCGGCGTTGGGAGTCTGGCGAATGCGACGCTTTCCCTGCAGCTCGTGCTTGAAGTGCTTAACCGCATTCGTCACCCAGACCCGCTCGCGCGGCAGGCCGGCCTCGACGGCGGCGCGATCGAACAGCTGGCCCGCTGGACCAACGAATGACCGCCCCGCCAAATCCTCCAGATCGCCCGGCTGTTCGCCAACAATCATCAACCGGGCTGCTTCCGGCCCCTCGCCCGGCACCCCTTGGGTCGCGCCGCGCCATAGGTCGCAGCGACGGCAATGATGCGCGCTGGCCGCCACTGCCTCGAGCGAGCTCGGCGCATCGCCGTTCCATGACCCATCTCGGGACTGGCGCAGGGCCGTTCGGAACGCCCGCTCGGAAGGCCGGGAGATGGTCATGGCCGAACCCTATTGTTCCCTTTTTGTTCTGTCCAGGTGGATATTGTCCAATTCAATGGAACGGCCGGGTGAGCGTGGCGTTCACCGCTTCCATGGCCCGGCTGACCATCCTCCACGAGACCCAGTACAGCTACGAGCGTCCGGTGAGCTTTGGCCAGCACCGCCTGATGCTGCGCCCGCGCGACACCCACGCGCTGCGGGTCGTGGAAGCCGGCCTGACGGTCTCGCCGCCGGGCGACTCCCGCTGGATTTATGACGCCCTGGGCAACAGCGTCTGCCTGTTTAACCCGAGGGGCGAGGCGCGGGCGCTCAGCATCATCAACCGCCTGGTGATCCAGCGCTATCCGGCGCCGCTGCATCCCCTTCGCCACGACAATCCCCAGACCTTGTCGCCCATCGTCTATGCCCGCGACGACAGGGTGGCCCTTAACCCCTTTATCGAGCCCTGCACCGACGACCCGGACGCGATTCTGCTGCGTTGGCTGCGCGGCCAGATGGGGGCGCTGGACGAGAGGGCCCTGCCCTTCCTGCTGCGGCTGAACCAGGCGATCCACGACGGCTTTGCCTATGCCGAACGTCAGAGCGAGGGCGTGCAGCCACCGACCGAGACCTTACGGCTGCGCTCCGGGGCTTGTCGCGACCTGGCCTGGCTGATGGTCGAGGCGTTACGGCGGCTGGGCTATGCGGCGCGCTTCGTCAGCGGCTATCTGCATGACCCCAAGGGCGCAAAGCGCGGCGCCGGCGCCACCCACGCCTGGTGCGAGGTCTTCCTGCCGGACCTGGGCTGGATGGAATTCGATCCGACCAATGCTCTGGCCGAGTCGCCCGACCTGATCCCCATCGCCGCCACCCGCACCCCGCGCGAGGCCGCGCCGGTGGCGGGCACCATCGAAGGTGACCCCGGTCACAGCCAAATGATCGTGAGGGTCTCTGTCGTGGCTTGTGAAAATCTGCCGCAAGCCGCTTGATTCAACAGGGGTCTCAAATAACCCCGCCAGTAAGGAGGACGGCCATGCTCACCGGATTCCAACAGCAATCGCAGCTCAACACCTTCCAGATTCCCAAATCGGCCGCCGCGCCCAAGCACGGCGAAAAGCCGGACAAATCCTGCCTCAAGACCACCGAACCCCGCAGTTTCAAGCCGCGCCCCGGCCACTGACGACCCAATTCGGGCGCCCTAACGGCCGAAACACTTCGCTTAGGCCGCGAGCCGGGTTGCGCTCCGCTTGTGAAGGGTTAACGATTGGCCAAGGGGAATTAAGGGGGAGAACGTGCGGACGCCAGTCGGCATCGGTCTGTTCATAGTCACCAGCGTCGCCGCGGCGTCGCTGAGCGCGGCCGTGACGGCGGATTCGGGCGCCACCGTAACCCGAGCCCTGAGTGACACCCAGTTCGCTGATGTCTCCGCGGCGCCCGGCTCCCAGGTTGCCCTGGCCGGCGGAAATGATCCTGACGCTCCCATCCGCACCGGCCGCTGGGGCGAGGATCGCCCGCAGGTGCAGTTGGCCGGCGGACCGACCAAAACGGCCACCGTGCAGAATGCCTCGCCCATCAGCCTGGCCGCCTCCGCACCCCTTCCCGCCATTCCGGCCCAGAGCATGGCGTCGCGCCCCATCACCATGGCGGCTCTCTTGCCCCCCAGCGCTCGGATGGGCCTGCAACCGACCTTCAGGCCGGCTCGGGCGCCACAACCTCGCATCCTGCTGTCGCTGGGAGCCCCGAGTGCGATCAATCCGGGTTCGGGCCTGGCTTTCGATAGCAACGGCTTCGACAATCCCGGCGCGCCACGCATCTCGCGCCCGCCTCCAAAGAGCCAGTCGCGCGGCCTGTTGGTCCAGCTTCAGGCCAAGCCGGACCGCAAGAAGGGCCGATGGTTCGTGTTCGCCGCCGGGTCCGGCGAGGCCTACGGCTTCAACCTGATCCGCGATCCACTCAACGGCTGGAAGAAATCCGGCTGGTCGGTCGAGCAACTTGCCGAGTTCGGCAAGGCACAGATCGGTATCGGCTGGCGCAAGGGCCGGGCCCAAATCGCGGCCACCGCCGCTCGTCGAGAGATCGGCGCGTACGGCATTTCGCGCGAAGACACGGTGTTCGGCCTGACCTTCTCGTTTTCGGGCGCCAAGCCCACCGCCCGCCCGCGCGGGGGCATCGGCATTCAGCAGCAGCCGCAATCGCAGCGCTGAGCGCTGTTCCAAACCCCGGCGAGCGGCGCTAAACCCACGCCGTGCCCTCCGATGACAGACTAGAGACGGCGTCTGATACGCCACTGACCGACACCGCGACTCCTCCCGGCATGTCCAGCTGGGCCTCGCGTTTCGTGGCGCTCGCGGTGGCCAGCGCGTTGCTGATGGAGTTCATCGACTCCACGGCCCTATCGACCGCCCTACCGACCTTGGCGCGCGGCTTCCATGTCGATCCGATCCACCTGAAGCTGGCCCTGACCTCCTATATCCTGGCCTTGGCGGTGTTTGTGCCGGTCAGCGGCTGGGCGGCGGAAAAGTTCGGGGCGCGGCGGGTGTTCATGACCGCCATGACCGTCTTCCTGCTCGGATCGGCCCTTTGCGGCCTTTCGCGAACCCTGACTGAACTGGTGCTGGCGCGCATTGTCCAGGGCATGGGCGGGGCGATGATGACCCCGGTTGCCCGGCTGATCGTGGTCGGCCAGGCCCCACGCGAGCAACTCCTCAAAGCCATGGGCTGGTTTGTCATGCCCGCGCTGATCGGCCCGCTGATCGGTCCGCCGTTGGCCGGGTTCGTCCTCAGTGTCGCCGACTGGCCGTGGATCTTCTATCTGAACCTCCCCATCGGCCTGCTGGGCATGGCCGCCGTCATGCGCTTCGTACCGCCGATGAAGAGCCCCGACCCCGGCCCCTTCGACTGGACCGGCTTCTTCCTGTCCGCCAGCGCCATCAGCGGCATCGTGGCAGTGGCCGAGACTGGCGGCCTCAACATCATTCCACCGCTGGGACAGGCGACGCTGGTCGCCGCCTCGTTGCTTGCGGCGTTCGGCTATGTGCGGTTCTCGCGCCGCAAGGCCCGGCCGATCCTGGACCTCAGCCTCCTGAGATACAAAACTCTGCGCACCAGTCTGATCGGCGGCACCTTCGTGCGGCTGGGCATTGGCGCCGGACCGTTCCTGATGCCGCTGCTGTTGCAGGTCGGCATGGGCTGGACGCCGCTGCAGGCCGGTTCGGTGACGCTGGCCGGAGGTCTGGGCGTGCTGGGCGCCCGGCCGGTCGCCTCACGCATCCTCAGGAAGGTCGGTTTCCGCACCGCCCTGACCTTCTTCCTGGTCGTCTCTTCGGTGATGATTGCCATGCCCGCTGCGTTCAGGGTCGGTACGCCGCCCCTGCTGATCATGCCGCTGCTGTTCATCGGCGGCTTCTTCCGGTCCAGCCAGTTCATCTCGGCCAACACGATCGCCTATGCCGACGTGCCCGACCGCTCGGTGGCGGCCGCCTCGACCCTGTCGGCGGTGACCCAGCAGGTGGGGCTGGCCCTGGGGATCAGCTTTGGCGGCCTGATGCTGCATCTGGCCAGAGGCGGCGACGGCGCCCTGACGCCGGACCGCTTCACCCTGCCCTATATCGCCATCGGTGCGGTGACCCTGATGGCCCTGCCCTTCTATCTGAGCCTGGACAAGAACGCCGGCGCCAACCTCAGCGGCCACAAGGGCGCGACGTCGGCGGGGGCGGAGAAGATCTAGGCCGGCGTCCTGCGGGCCGGCTTGGGCCGGCTTCAGACCCCCGAAGCCATCTGCCTGTTGGGCAGGGTCGGCGCGCCTGGAATAGTCGGGGCGCCCGAGGGCAGCGGCGCGCGCGGATCGCGGATGAACGCTGCCACATCGGCGATGACGTTGGGCCCGTTCCTGTCGCGGGTCAGCAGGTGATAGCCGTCGGCATAGTAGGCCGAGCGGTCGGTCTTCTTCAGGCGGCCAGCGGCCTGGAAGCTGGGCTTGGCCGGGATGATCGGGTCGTGCTTGCCGTAGCAGTAGAGCACCGGCGGCCCCAGCCGGCCGGTCGCCGCCCAGGCCTGCTCCATCAGATCGACCATGCCGTAGAGGGTGTCATTGCGTGCGCCCCAGACCATCAGCTTGTCGCGCCCCATGGCCCGCAGCTCGTCGCGATTGTCGGTGGGCCAGATATTGCGCACCAGCATTTCCGGCGGCTGCATAACCTTGGGTCCGGCGACATGGGCGGTGATCCACAGGGCGGTCTTGTACGGGATGGGCTGGTTCGACCAGCCCCACACCGCCGGGGCCAGCAGCACGATGCGGTCGACCTTGGGCGCGTCAGGCTGGGCCATGGTGATGATGGCGTCGGCCCCGCCCATGCTCTCGCCCATCAGGGTCAGGCTGACGCCCGGATGCCGCGCACGGACCAGGCCGATGAAGGTCTCGACATCCCGCCTGATCAGATCCTGGCCCGCCCAGACTCCACGGTCCGGCGAGCGGCCATAGCCGCGCTGATCGAAGGCGTAGGTGGCCATCCCCTGCTGGGCCCAAATCGGCGCGGCGATGTGGAAGGCGTTGGCGTAGTCATTCATGCCGTGCAGGGCGACGATCACCGCCGTCGGCTCGCCCTCGGTCGGCCAGGTGGTCATGCCCAGCCGTGCCCCGTCGAAGCTGATGAAGCTATCGCCATCGAGCCTTGGGCCGCCGAAACCGACATCCGGACGCGCGGGCAGCTGGGTCATCAGCGGCGCGCAAGCGGCGACGGCCGAAAGGCTGGCAGAGGCGGCGAGGAAGGCGCGACGGTTCATGACGCCAGTATTTGGCGAACTCGCTGGCGAAGAAAAGGCGTCACTTCGTCCTCGAACCAAGGATTGCGCTTCAGCCAGCCGCTGTTGCGCCACGACGGGTGCGGCATGGGGAGATAGCGCGGCAAGAAATCCCTCCAGCGCCGCACCGTCTCGGTCATGCTGGAGCCCACGCGGTCGCCCAGCGCCCAGCCTTGCGCGTACGACCCAACCAGCAGGGTCAGCTCCAGGTTCGGCAGTTCGCCGAGCAGCCGAGGCCGCCAGAGCTGGGCGCAACGCGGCGGCGGGGGAAAATCGCCGCCCTTGGGATTGGTCCCCGGAAAACAGAAGGCCATGGCCGCCACCCCGATCTCGGGTCGGCCGTAGAAGGTCTCGCTGTCGATCCCCATCCACTGCCGCAGCCGGTCGCCCGACGGATCGGTGAACGGCACCCCGCTCTCATGCACCCGCCGTCCGGGCGCCTGGCCGGCGATCAGCAGCCGGACCTCGCGGCGCACGAATGTGACGGGCCTGGGCTCATGCGGCAACTCGCCGGCGCAGGCGCGGCAGGCGGCGATCTCGGCGAGCAGGGTGTCTAGGGGCATGGCCCCTAGGTAGGGTCGGGGCTCTTCAGGCGGTAGACGCCCTTGAACGTATCCGGGTCAGCCGGCTTGCCGTGGCGCAGGATGACCAGCCGTCCCTGCCGGGCCATGCCGATGGCTTCGTTGCGCACCCGCCCCAGCTGCCGGCGCCAGCCCTCGGCGTCCAGCGTCTTGGCGACGGCCGAGGGGTCGATGCTCTTGCCCTCCGGCGCGGCGGCCAGCAGGGAGAGGATGGCGTCTTCGATGGGCGAGGTCATGGGCGCCTCTTAGCAGATTTCAGGTTCGCACAACCAATCGCCGCCGCTATGACCGGCCCAGCAAGGGATGCGAGCACATGGACGGCGGAGACGAGATAGTCGGCGGGCCCCGGTTGATCACCGACGGCGAATGGGCCGGCTGGCATTACTGGGGCGACCACGACGCGTTCGAGCACCAGTCCGGGCCCTACTACTTCCGCGACGAGCCGGACGGCACGGTGCGCTGCGCCTTCCGGGCAGAGCAGAAGCACATGAACGGCGGCGGCTTCATGCACGGCGGCTGCATGCTGACCTTCGCCGACTACGCCCTGTTCTGCTTCGCGCGTAAGGAGCTGCTAGAACAGCATGCCGTCACCGTCAGCCTGAACGGCGAGTTCGTCGGCCCGGCCCATGTCGGCGACCTGGTCGAGGCCACCGGCGAGGTGGTGCAGGCCGGCCGCTCGATGATCTTCCTGCGCGGCATCGTCTCGACAGGCGGGCGGCCCATGCTGACCTTCTCAGCCGTCATCAAGAAGGTCGGGCGCCGCACGCCATGAGCCTGGAGCCCGCCACGCCCGACGACCTTTCGGCGATCATGCGGATCGAGCGGACGCCGGGCTATGAGCTGTTCATCGGCCAGTGGGACCTGGAAATCCACCAGGCGGCCCTGGCCTCGACCGACGCCCGCTACTTCGTCTGGCGTGATAGCGGCGTGGCGGGGTTTGCCATCCTGCAGGGGTTTGACGGGCCGCATCCGACGGTGCTGCTCAAGCGGATCGGGGTCGGGCGGCCGGGCAAGGGCCTGGGGACGCGTTTTCTACGAGCGGTGATGGTGAAAGTGTTCGAGACCACCGACACCCATCGCTTCGAACTGCAATGCAACATGGTCAACCCGCGCGCCCTGCACGTCTATGAGCGCGAGGGCTTCACCATCGAAGGGGTCAAGCGCGACATCTACCGTATGGAGGACGGCTCGTTTTCGTCCTCGGCCTTCCTGTCGATCCTGCGGCCGGAGTGGGCGGCTAGGGCGCTGGGACCACCTTGATCGACTGCACCTGACGGATCGAGCGTTCCGGCCGCTTGTCGGCGTCGATAACTAGCCGGTAGGGCCCTTCATCAGCGTCGAGAGGGCCACTGGCCTTGCGGTCCGCCAGGATGATGGCCCCGTCGCGGAACGAGGCGTCCGCCTCCGGCAGCGACAGCACCACGCGATAGCCGTCGGCGGCGGTGATCACCACGACCGAGGCCACCGGCTTGCCGTGCAGGCGCGGTCCGGAGGGAACGCCGCAGTCCTTTAGGACGGCGCTCAGCAATACGCCTTCATAGGCCGTCGCCTTGTCGCCCGACCGCAGCATGGCCGTGGCGCGCGGCAGGTCGGCCAAGGCCGCGGGGGACTGCGAACAGGCCTTGCCGTCAAGGCCAGTCACCTGGACTCCGGGCGCTTGGGCGTGGGCAGCGCTGGCGCTCAGGAGAAAGGCGCCCGCCAAGGCGGCCATCCGCATCGTCTAGACTCCAGCCTTCGCCGCCGGGCGAGCCTGCATGCCGTCGTACCAGTGGCGGACATGCTCGTAGCTTTCGGGGATCGAGAACTTGGCCATGCGCGAGAAGTCGATGGCGGTGGCGGCCAGGATGTCGGCCATGGTGATGCGGTCGGCGGCGATGTAGGCGCTCTCGGCCAGGCGGCGGTCGAAGAATTTCAGCACCCGTTCGGCGCCGGCCTTGTTGCTCTCGGCGATCTCGGGGTTCTGCTTTTCCAGCGCCGCCAGGGCCGGGTGGCTGTGGCGAACCGCCAGCATCAGGGGCGTGGCCAGCATCATCTCGCAGCGACGGGTCCACATCTCGATGACGGCGGTTTCCTTGGGGTCTTCGCCGAACATGTTGGGCTCGGGATACAGGCTCTCCAGGTAGCGGCAGATGGCGACGGACTCGGTGATGGTCGTTTCGTCGTCGATCTCCAGGGCCGGCACGTTGGCCAAGCCGGCCTTCTTCAAGAAGCCGGGATCGCGGTGTTCGCCCTTGAAGACGTCCAGGTTGACGATCTCGATGTCGTCGATGCCCTTCTCGGCCATGAACCAGCGCACCCGGCGCGGATTGGGAGCCCGGAAGCTGTCGTACAATTTCATGATCAGTGTCCCGCGATCAGGCTGGGCGGCATCAGCCCGACCACCGAGGCGGTCAGGCAGGTGGCCAGGAAGCCGGCGATCATCGCCTTCCACACCATGCCCATCACCTCGGCCCGGCGGGTCGGGACCAGCACTCCGAACCCGGCGACGTTGATGCCGACCGAGGCGATGTTGGCGAAGCCGCAGAGGGCATAGGTCATCAGGATGCGGGTACGCTCCGACAGGTCATGCATCCCAGACAGCTGGATGAAGGCGGTGAACTCGGTCAGCACCAGCTTGACCCCAAGCAGGCGACCGGCGGTCGGGGCTTCGCCCCAGGGCACGCCGATGCACCAGGCCAGCGGCGCGAAGACGGCGCCCAGGCCGCGCTCGATGCTCATCGGCTCGCCGCCGATCGGCGGGAAGGCGCCCAGGATGTGGTTGGCCAGCGCCGCCAGGGCCACGAAGACGATCAGGGTGGCGGCGACGTTCAGCACGACATTGAGACCATCGCCGGTCCCCTTGATCAGGGCGTCGATGGAGCTGTCATAGGTCTTGTCGGTCCCGCCATCGAGCTCGTCGGTCTTCTCGCTGGGGTCGGCCGGCATGATGATCCGGGCCAGCAGGATGCCGGCCGGCGCCGAGATCAGCGAGGCGGTCAGGATGTGGGCCGCGGCGTGCGGAATGGCGTTCTGCAGGATGGTGACATAGGCCACCAGGGTCGAGCCGGAGACGCAGCTCATCCCCACCGCCAGCAGCATGAACAGCTCCGAGCGGGTCAGCTTGTCCAGATAGGTGCGGATGAAGATCGGGCCTTCGATCTGGCCCATGAAGATGGTGGCGGCGGCGGCCAGGCCCGGCGGGCCACGCAGGCCCATGGTCTTCTGGAACAGCACGCCGAACAGCTTGGTGATCCATTTGAGGATCTTCCAGTGCCAGAGCAGGGCGGACAGGGCGCAGATCACCAGGATCACCGGCAGCACCTGGAAGGCGAAGATGAAGGGCGCGTTCTTGGGGTCGGTCAGGGCGAACGGCGGCGGGCCGCCGGCAAGGAAGCCGAAGACGAAGCTGGTGCCGGCCTGGGTGGCGCCGCGGATGCTCTCGACCACCGCCCCGACGCCATCGAAGAAGGCCTGACTGCCGCCAACGCCGAAGAACAGGCCGATCAGCAGAGCCTGAACCGTGATCGCGCCGATGGCCAGCTTCCAGGGGAACCGCCTCTTGTTCTCGGACAGCAGCCAGCAGATGCCAATGACGACGGCGATGCCCGCCAGGCTCTGGAGATTTTGCAGCGCGTACATGGCGGCCCCCGATGACAGCGGGACAGTTTGACATTGATCCGAGGCCGGCGCGCAAGTGCGATGATCGGGGCGATGATCAGAGCCGGGCTTTCTGCCCAGCCCTTCAGGCCATTACGCCGTCTGGCTGACCGTGCTGGTCGCCGTGGAGGACGTGGTGTTCGACGCCAGGCTGGTCAGCAGCTTGGCCAACAGGTCGGAGGCCTCGGAGGAGAAGCCCGAGATCGAGCCCTGGGTCGACTGCAGCGAGGACAACAGCTCAGTCATCGACACCTTGCCGTCCTTGTTGGTGTCGGCCGGGTTGTAGCTGGTGGCCGCGGCAGGCGGGGCTGACGCCGCCGTCTGGTCGCCGCCGTCGCCATCAGAACGATGTCCATGCGGTGGCGGAGGGGCCATGGCCTGGAACTCCGCCAAGGACAGAGAGCCATCGCCATTGGTGTCGCCGCCCTTGATCAGTCCGGCGGCCTTGGCGGCCAGATCGGTCGTTGAGGCGGACGCCCCCGCTTTGGACGCCAGGTTGGCGGTCAGCTCGTCGGCGGTCACCTGCCCGTCGCCGTTGGCGTCGGCTCCGTTGAACAACTTGGTAAGGTGATCGGTGCGGTCCTGCTGCATAGACAACAAAGAGCCCATTGTTTCGGCGCTGAAATTTCCGCCTCCGCCTCCGGCGCCCTTCATCGGCCTGGCTGGGTCGCCATTGCCGGGCGACGGCAGATTCTGCCCGATCGACAGGAACTCCGCGGACGATAACTGACCGTCGCCATTGGCGTCGGACTTGGCGAACAGGGCCTGCTGCATCTGCTGCAACAGGCCTGACGCCCCCAAACTGGATATAGTCACGAAAGGTCTCCTTGGCTTGGCCGGGAAAATCCGGCGCCCGTGCCAAGCGAAGAGCGTTCCAGGTCGCAAAGCGGCCACAATGACTGTCGGAACCGCCCTCTCCGGCGGGGGTTTGCTCCTTCGAACCCCAGCGAAGGAGGCCCCCATGGCCGATGACAGCAAGATCCAGGGCGAAGGCGACTACATCTCCAGCAAGCGCTTCCAGAAGGAAGAGACCGAATTCGCCCAGTCCGGCAAGGTCGACAAGGCCGCGCACGAGGCCAGGGAGGCCTTGGACGGTCCCGAAGGCGCGGAGCTCGAGAAAGCCCGGCGCGAGACGTCCAAGGGCGTGCCCAAGCCCTGACGACAAGAACAGCCCTTCCCCCGCTGGCGGGGGAAGTGGCCTGAGGCGCGCAGCGACGAAGGTCGTTGGGGGCTCTTAGCGGCGCCGGCTACCCGCACTTGAGTTGGGAAAGAGCCCCCAACGAGCCTCCAGCTTCGCTGTCGGCCCCCTTCCCCCGCAAGCGGGGGAAGGGCTCATTTCCCCAGCAGTTCCTTCACCAGCGCCTTGCGCCCGTACACCTTCTCAAGCGCTTCGGTGATCGCCGCCGTCGACACCACGACCGTGCGGTTGACGCTGCCGTCATAGCCGTAGGCTCCGCCCAGGCTGTGGATGTTGCCGTCGAAGGCCGCGCCGATCACCTCGCCCTTGGCGTTGACTACCGGCGAGCCGGAATTGCCGCCGATGATGTCGTTAGTGGTGACGAAGTCGAAGACGGTGTCGGGGTTCAGGCTGTCCTTGGCGTCCAGCCAGCGTTGCGGCGGGTCGAAGGGCTCCGAGCCCGTGGCGCGATCCCACAGGCCGCCGAAGCGCGTATAGGCGGCGATGTCCTGGCCGCGATAGCTCCAGCCGGCGACCTTGCCGTAGCTGAGGCGCAGGCTGCCGGTCGCGTCCGGATAGACGCTCTCGCCATAGACCGCGAACCGGGCCTGGGCGATCTTCTCGGCGGCCCGTTCGGTCGGCCCCGACACCGAAGCTTCCCAGATAGTCCGCACGGCGCGGGCGTCGGGGTCAGTCCGCAGCACGAACTGGATCATCGGATCGTCGCTGGCCATGACCGCCGCCAGGCCACCGTCCCACAGCGCCTTGCGCACCGCCGGATCAGCCAGCTTGGTGCCGGCGATCAGGCGGGCCGACAGAACGTCAGGGCTCTCCTTGCCCAGGATGGTCTTCACGGCCGGGGCGTCGGCGGTCAGGTATTCCCGCGTCTTGAGCATCCAGAAGTCCAGCTGCAGGGACTCGATCTCCTGGTCGACCGGACGCGGGTCGAGGAGGCGCTTGGCTTCCAGCGGCAGACGGACCTCGGCGAATTCGCCCATCCGCTCAGCTTCCGGCTTGGCCCGCTCCTGCGCCGCCCGCACCAGGGTCCGGGCCCAGCCGAACAGGCGCGAGCCGCGACCGGCGTCGGTCTCGAGCTGGCGATAGACGATGTAGTTGTCCGCATAGGCCTTCTGGACCGTGGCGATGTCGGACCACGGATCACCGATCAGCGCGGCCAGCTTGGGATCGGCGGCGACCTTGGCCCGCAGCTCGGCTTCAGCGGCCCGTTTGGCGTCCATAAAGGCCTTGTTGTTCAGCACCATCTGGCGGCCGTAAAAGACCTTGAAGCTGTTCTCCAGGCTGAACAGCGGCTCGTTGGCCAAGCGCTTCTGCTCAGGCCCCCACTCCCCGAACTGGATCAGCCGGCCCCGCAGTTCCGAGCGCTGCAGCTGCCCGATCGGGATGGCCAGGTCACGCAGGGTCTCCAGCTGCGAGACGGTCAGCAGGCGATCCGTCGAGCCGGGATTGCCCACGACGAACGTGGCCGAGCCCTCGGCCGGGGCGGCCCGGTTCCACTTCAGAAACTGTGGCGTGGCCGCCGGCTTGCCGCCCTCGTAGACGCGCAGGAAGGCGCTATCCAGGTCGAAACGGGGGAAGTTGAAATTGTCCGGATCGCCCCCGAAGAAGGCGATCTTGAACTCGGGCGCGAAAACCAGCCGCACATCGGTGAAGCGGTGGTACATGTAGACCTTGTACTGGCCGCCCCGGTAAAAGCTGATGGTCTGGCAACGGCGGGCGGGAACCTCGCCGCAGATGGTCTTTTCCGCCACCGCCTGGGCCGCCTCGCGGGACTGGACATAGGCCGCCCCGATCTTGCCCTCGCCGGCCGCCTTGATCTGGGCGGTGACGTCGGTGATCGAGACCAGGACCTCGGCGGTCATGCCGGGGCACTTGCCCTCTTCTTCCGGTTTTTCAGTGAGATAGCCGTCCTGGACGTAGTTGTGGTCGGTGCTGGACAGCGCCTTGGTGCAGTCGACGACGCAGTGGTTGTTGGTCAGCACCAGCCCGCTCTTCGACACCAGCGAGGAAGAGCAGCCCGGGATGCGGACGGCGGCAGCCTGCACCCGGTCCAGCCAGGGCTGGTCGATTTTGACGCCATAGGCCGACTGAACCTTGGCCGCCGGGAAGTTGTCGAACGTCCACATGCCTTCGTCAGCAAAGGCCGGCGCGGCGGCGAACAGGACGGCGAAGGCCGTGGCGGCAAAGGTGCGGATGGCGGTCATGAAACCCTCGAACTGGCCGAACCGGTCGGCATAAACATGCGCGTGATGCGGCAATAGCGCGCAACCTGTGCTTCTGGCGAGTCCGGGGCGCCGGCCGTTACCCCGATTTAACTTGGTTCCGGGCGACCCTAGCGTCCATACCTCGGACCCTGTTCGCCGGAGGGGTTGTAGAGCGGATGTCGCTCGCGCTTTCGACTTTGATCTACGAGTGGCGCCGCTACATGGCGGCCGTCGTCGCCTTGGGCGTCGCCGGGCTATTGGTGCTCGCCCAGGTCGGCATGTTCATGGGAATCGGCAAGTCGTTCACCGCCCAGATCGACCGGGCGCGGGCCGACATCATGGTGCTGGGCCCCGGCGCCACCGCCCTGTTCAACGGCGGCCCCTCGGGCCTGCCGCGCCGACTGATGGGTGTGGTCTATCGCCATCCGGAAGTGGTGCAGGTGGCCCCGCTGGACGGTTCGGGCGGTCGCTTCCAGAACATCACGGCTCCGGACATGTCGGGCGGCCCGCCCAAGGACAAGAAGATGGAGTTCGTCAGCGTCACGGTGATCGACCCCATCCAGGGCTACGTCACCGTTCCCACCGACTACAGCGACCAACTGATCGAGACCTTGCGCCAGCCCTACGCCGTGGCGGTTGACCAGACCGCTCTGGCGCGCCTGGGCGTCAAGGTCGGCGACCAGGCGGTCTACAATGGCAAGACCATCACCATTGCCGCCGTCACTCACGGCTATCCAAACGTCATGCAGCCGATGCTGGTGATGAGCCGCGACACCCTGCGCATGCTGGGAGAAGCCGACACCGGCGAGCGGGTCGGTCCGCTGATGGTCAAGATCTCCGATCCCAGCCGCGCCGAGATCGTCGCCGCGCAGCTCAACAAGGCCAGCGGCGGCAAGTTCAAGGCCTGGACCCGCCCACAGTTGGCTGCGGCCAACCAGGCCTCGATGTTCAAGGAGGCCTTCGTCGTCATCCTGCTGGGCTTTTCCGCCGTGATCGGCATCTTCATCGGCATCGTCATCACCTGGCAGACCCTGCGCGGCGCGATCATGGCCAATATCAAGGAGTTCGCCTCCCTGAGGGCCCTGGGCGTCTCCATGGGCGACCTGCGCCGGATCGTCATGGAGCTGAGCTTCTGGGTGGGCGTGGTCGGCATCGCCCTGGCGGGCCTGCTGACCTGGGGCGTCGCTGGGCTGGCAGGGGTCTTCTCGATGACCATGGCCTTTCCGCCGGTCATGATCGTCAGCGTGGTCATTCTGCTTCTGCTGATCGCCCTGGCCTCGGGCTTCCTCAGCCTAGGCGTCCTCAAGGCCAGCCAGCCGGCGGACCTGCTGCGATGAGCCGCAAGCCGCGTTCCGACCATTCCGAGAAGCGGGGCGAAGTGGCCATCGAGGCCAAGGGCCTGGTCAAGCGCTTCAAGACCGGCCGCAGCTTTGTCGAGGTGCTCAAGGGCGTCGACTTCGACGCCCGCCATGGCGACGTCACCATGGTCATGGGCCCGTCCGGCTCAGGCAAGTCGACCCTGGTCGCCGCGCTCTCGGGTCTGCTCAAACCCGATGAAGGTCACGTCCGCGCCCTGGAGGCTGACGACCTGTGGAAACTGCCGTCCGGTCGGATCGACCGGTTCCGTCTTGACCATTGCGGGTTCATTTTCCAGGGCTTCAACCTGTTCCCGGCCCTGAACGCCAAGCAGCAGGTGATGACCGCCCTGCACTATCAGGGCGTCCCCAAGGGCGAGGCGGCCCAGCGGGCCCTGCAGGCCCTGGAAGAGGTGGGCCTGACCCCCAAGATGAACCAGAAGCCATCGGAGATGTCCGGCGGCGAAAAGCAGCGCGTGGCGATCGCCCGGGCGCTGGCCAAGAACCCCAACCTGATCTTCGCCGACGAACCCACCAGCGCCCTGGACGGCGAGAACGGCCAGGTGGTCATCCGCCTCTTGCGCCGGGCTGCCACCGAGCGCGGCGCCGCGGTGATCTGCGTCACCCACGACCCCCGCCTGGAGGCCTATGCCGACCGGGTCATTCACATCGAAGACGGTCGCATCCTGGATGACGTTCGGCGCACGCCCGACGCCAATCCCGCGCCGCTGAGCCATTGAGTTAGAGGATCGATCACCCATGCCCGGGTTTCTGCGCAGCCGCTGGTTCTGGATCATCATTGTCGTCGTCGCCCTGGTGGTCGGCGGCGGCCTGTTCCTGAAGAGCCAGGCCAAGGCCAAGAAGAAGCAGCTGGAAGCCGCCGCAGCCATGACGCCGGTGAGCCCCTACGCCGCGATCGGCAACGGCAAGGCCGATGTCGAGGGCGGCATCATCCAGGTCGCGGCCCGCCGGTCGGGCGTGGTGCGCGAGGTCTATGTCCAGGAGGGCGACAAGGTCGTTAAGGGCCAGGTCCTGGCGCGTCAGGAGGACGACGACGCCAAGCTGGCCCTGGCCTCGGCCA
This sequence comes from Caulobacterales bacterium, assembly GCA_038236615.1. Lineage (GTDB taxonomy): Bacteria > Pseudomonadota > Alphaproteobacteria > Caulobacterales > Caulobacteraceae > Caulobacter. The sequence goes on along the minus strand of JBBRZO010000001.1, from coordinate 39,485 downwards.
AGGCCGCCATGGCCCAGGCTCAGGCCCAGGTGCGCATTCTGCAGGTCAAGCTGGCCGCCGCGCGCCGCGAATACCAACGCCTACAGGGACTGATGGCCTCAAACTTCGTCGCACGCCAGAAGCTGGACCAGCAGATGGACGTCATCAACGACGCCGAAGCCCAGATCGCTGCCCAGAAAGCCGCCATTCAGACCGCCCAGGCCCAGGTGAACCAGGCTCAGTACGCCCTGGAGCTTACCGTTATCCGTGCGCCGGCCAACGGCCGCATCGCCCGCCGCTTCGCCAATCCGGGGGCCGGAGCCTCGACCCTCAACGTCTCCAACATGTTCGACCTGGAGCCGGACACCGCCCGCATCGTCCGGGCCGAAATCGTCGAATCCGACCTGCCCAATGTCGTCATCGGCCAGCAGGTCGAGATTCAGCCGGAGTCCGACCCGACCAAGGCCTATGTTGGCACGGTCTTGCGGAGAGCCGCTGTCTTCGGCGCCAGAAAGTTGGCCTCGGACGACCCGACGCAGCGCTCCGACGAGCGGGTCGTCGAGGTCGTGGTCAGCGCCGACGGCGCGCCGTTCCTGATCGGCCAGCGTGTGCTGGTGAAGTTCATGAAGCCCGGCTACCAGGCCGGCGTGAAGCGCGATCCCCCGAAGCTGGCGGCTGCCAAGAAATAGCGGTCCCAGCGTCACGCTTGACGCCCCCTCTCCCGCACCGCACAACGCGGCCCGAAATTCATAACGTTCCAGGGAGAGCGAACTCATGTCGGACATCCGTTTCGACGGCAAAGTGGCCATTGTCACCGGCGCGGGCGGCGGTTTGGGCCGTCAACACGCCCTGGAGCTGGCCCGGCGCGGGGCCAAGGTCGTGGTCAATGACCTGGGCGGCTCGATGGACGGTTCGGGCGGCGGGTCCGAGGCCTCCCATGCAGTGGTCGAGGAGATCAAGGCGCTGGGCGGTGAAGCCATCGCCAACGGCAGCTCGGTCACCGATGACGCCGGCGTCGCCCGTATGGTCAAGGACGCCATGGACCACTGGGGCCGCATCGACATCCTGATCGCCAACGCCGGGGTGCTGCGCGACAAGTCGTTCTCCAAGATGACCATCGAAGACTTCGAGTTCGTGCTGGGCGTCCACCTGCTGGGCACCGTCAAGCCGACCAAGGCCGTTTGGGAGATCATGCGCGAGCAGAACTTCGGCCGCATCGTCTGCACGACCAGCTCGTCGGGCCTGTACGGCAACTTCGGCCAGTCCAACTATGGCGCCGCCAAGCTGGGCATCATCGGCTTCATGAACACCATCAAGCTCGAAGGCCAGAAGAACAACGTCCACATCAACGCCGTCAGCCCGGTGGCCGCGACCCGCATGACCGAGGGCCTGATGCCGCCGGCCGTGCTGGAAAAGCTGAAGCCGGAATACGTCACCCCGGGCGTCGTCTACCTGGCCTCGGATGAAGCCCCCACCGGCTGCATCCTGACCGCCGGCGCCGGCTGCTTCGCCCTGGCCCGCATCGTCGAGACCGAAGGCGTCTACCTGGGCGAAGGCGGCCTGTCGGCTGAGGAGGTCCGCGACAACTGGGCCAAGATCACCGATGGAGCGGGCCAGCAGGCCTATTTCGCCGGTGGCGAACAGGGCCAGAAGTTCTTCCGGAAGATGGCCGGCGGCTGATCCTTCGGAACCTGAATCGGGCGGGTTGGCACAGGCTGATCCGCCTTTTTCATGCTTCATCAGTGACAGATATTGAATTTTGTAATCTGACACCCACCTGAACTCCACGAACGAGGGAGAACCATCATGAAGACGATCGAACTGGGCCGCGGCGGCCCGCGGGTTTCGCGCGTGGGTCTGGGCTGCATGGGGATGTCGGGCATGTACGGCCCGTCCGACCGCGCCGAATCCATTGCCACCATCCACCAGGCTCTGGAGGCCGGGGTCACCCTCATCGACACCGGCGACTTCTACGGCATGGGCCACAACGAGATGCTGATCGGCGAGGCGCTGAAGGGCGGCAAGCGCGACAAGGCCTTCATCTCGGTTAAGTTCGGCGCCCAGCGCCAGCCCGACGGCCAGTGGATCGGCTACGACGCGCGGCCGGCGGCGGTGAAGACCGCCCTGGCCTACACCCTGCAACGGCTGGGCGTGGATCATATCGACCTCTACCGCCCTGCCCGCCTGGACCCCAATGTGCCCATCGAGGAGACGGTCGGGGCCGTCGCCGACTGCATCAAGGCCGGCTGGGTCAAGCACCTCGGCCTGTCGGAAATCAGCGCCGCGACCCTGCGTCGGGCCCATGCGGTCCATCCGGTGCGCGATGTGCAGTTCGAATACTCGGTGATGACCCGGGGCCTGGAGCGCGAACTGCTGCCGGCGGCCCGCGAACTGGGCGTGTCGATCACAGCTTATGGCGTCCTGGTTCGAGGCCTGATCTCGGGCTCCAAGCCCGGCGGGGGCCAAGTCGGCGATTTCCGTGGCTTCATGCCCCGCTTCAGCGGCGACAACCTTGCGGCCAACCAGAAGCTCATTGACGCCTTCGCCCAGATCGCGGCTGCCAAGGGCGCGAGCGTGGTGCAGCTTGCGGTGGCCTGGGTCCTGGCCAAGGGCGAGGACATCGTGCCGCTGATCGGCGCCCGCAAGCGCAGCCAGCTGACGGAATCGCTGGGCGGCCTGGACATCGCCTTGACGGCGGAAGACCTGGCGGCCATCGAGGCGGCCATCCCGCCCGGCGCCGTGCAAGGCGATCGCTATCCTGCCCCGCAGATGGCCCATCTGGAAGCATGACGCCCGAAAGCAAAGTGGGGGACGACACTCGAAGCCGCATCCTGGATGCTGCCGAGGCGCTGCTGCGCCGCCACGGCCCTGACAAGCTGGCCGTGGTGGACGTGGCGCGGGCGCTGGGGATGAGTCACGCCAACGTCTACCGCTACTTCGGCTCCAAGACCGAGCTGTTCGGCGAGCTGGTGGCCCGCTGGCTAGGCCGGCTGGAAGGCCCGCTGGCCGCCATCGCCGCCGAGCCCGGCCCGGCCCCCGATCGCCTGAAACGCTGGGCCCTGACCCTGCACCGCCAGAAGCGCGAGAAGGTCTCGGGCGACCCAGAGATGTTCGCCGCCTTCGACAAGGCGGCCGAGATGGCCGGGCCGTCGGTCCAGGGCCACCTGGCCCACCTTCACGCCCAACTGACCGCCATTCTAGCCGACGGCAAGGCGACCGGGGTCTGGCCCGCTGTCACCGAGCACAGCGCCGAAGACGTCTTCACCGCCATAAGCCCCTTCAGCCACCCGGCCCTGGTCCAGGCTAACGGCGCGGCCGACCGCTCGGAGGCGCTGGCGCGGGTCATCGACCTTATCGACGCCGGGCTTCGTTCATCTTGATGAGAAGATCAACCTGAGAGGGGTTGCATACCGCTCGTTCTAACGGTCTCATTCCGCCACGCGCCCGCCAGAGGCGCCTGTTGGGAGTGAACCATGTCGGACCAGAGCGGCGCCGTGCCGGGCAAACTTAAACTTGGAACCCTGCTGGCCTTTTCGGCGGCTGGACTTCCGGTCGGCGCCCTGACCACCCCGCTGCTGGTCTATCTGCCCAACTATTTCGCCGGCTATATCGGCGTCGGCCTGGTGACCGGCTGGATCTTCATGGCGGTCAAGCTGCTGGACCTGGTGTTCGACCCGCTGCTGGGCATGGCCATGGACCAGACTCGCACCCCGGTTGGCCGCTATCGTTTCTGGATGATGGTCGGCGCGCCCATCCTGATGCTCGGCGTCTACATGCTGTTCATGGCCCAGAAGGGCGCCGGCGCCGGATATCTGCTGACCTGGCTGATCGTGCTCTACATCGGCTTCTCGATGCTGGTGCTGTCGCAGTCAGCCTGGGCCGGCACCCTGGCGCGGCGCTACGCGGACCGATCCAACATCTTCGCCGGTCTGTCCGTAACCGGCACCATCGCGGCTGTCACCGTGCTGATCTGGCCCTCCATCGCCAAGACCGCGCCGATCGATGTCGTGCCGACTATGGGCTGGCTGACCATCGCCTCCATCCCCCTGGCTGTGGCCATTGTCGCCATCTTCGTGCGCGAGCCGGTGGTCGCGGTGCGGGCGGCGCATGACCGGCTGTCGCTCGCCGAGCTACCAAGCCTGGCCTTCCATCCTTCAATGCTGAAGTTGCTGGCCACCGACCTGCTCCTGACCCTGGGCCCGGGCTTCACCTCGCCCCTCTACCTGTTCTTCTTCAAGGGCGCGCGCGGCTACAACGACAAGGAAGCGGCCCTGCTGCTGGTCATCTACATCGTCTCGGGCCTGATCGCCGCGCCACTCTGGGCCGTGGTCGCCAATCGCCTGCAGAAACACCGCACCCTGCTGGTCGCGGCCCTGCTCTATTCAGCGGCCCAGGCCATGGTGGTGTTCATTCCGCCGCACAGCCTAGGGATCATGACCATCGGCATGTTCCTGGCCGGCGCCATCGCCGCTGCCTTCGGCTTCCTGATCCGCGCCATGGTGGCCGACGTCGCCGACGAGATCCGCCTGGAGACCGGCAAGGAGCGGACGGGCCTGCTCTACGCGCTGATCTCCAGCACCGTGAAAATCGGCACAGCCAGCGCGGTGGTGACTCTGCCGCTGCTTGGCCTGTTCGGGTTCAATCCCAAGCCGGACGCCGTCAACACGCCTGAAGCCATGCACGCCCTGGTCCTGACCTATGTCGTGCTGCCCGTCGTCGCGGTGGCTCTGGGCGGGCTGGTCATGCTGACCTACAGGCTGGATCGCACCCGCCACGCCGAGATCCGCGCTGCCCTGGATGTGCGCGACGCCAAGGCGGCGGAAGCCTCCGAGGACGAGACCGCCGTGGAGGCCCTCGCGGCCCAGCCCATCGTTACCTGAGGACCCCGTCCCGCAGCGTCGCCGCCGCCTGCCGGAAGGCTTGGGCGGCGGGGCTCTGATTGTCGCCGACCGTGATCGGCTGGCCGTCGTCGCCGCCTTGGCGCAGAGGGATGTCGATGGGGATCTGGGCCAGCAGAGGAACGCCGAGCTTGGCCGCCTCGGCCTTGGCCCCGCCCTCGCCGAAGATATGGATCGGGGCGCCGGTGGTCGGGTCGGGGAAGAAGGCCATGTTTTCGATAACGCCCAGGACCGGGGTGCCGGTCTTGCCGAACATCGCGACGGCCCGACGGGCGTCGATCAGCGCCACCTCCTGCGGGGTCGAGACGATGACCACGCCGTCCAGCTTCACCGACTGGATGACCGTCAGGTGGATGTCGCCGGTGCCGGGCGGCAGGTCGATGATCAGCACGTCCAGTGGACCCCAGGCCACGCCGGCGGTCATCTGGCGCACCGCACCCGAGGCGCGCGGTCCCCGGAAGATCATCGGGGAGTCGCCCTCCGCGATGAAGCCGATCGACATCACCTCCACGCCATGGGCCCTGAACGGGATCAGCTTGCCGTCGGCGAAGGCCGGCTGGCCCGAGACGCCCAGCATGCGTGGGGCCGAGGGCCCGAAGATGTCGGCGTCTGCCAGGCCCACCTTCAATCCCATGGCCGCCAGGGCGCAGGCCAGGTTGACCGAGACCGTCGACTTGCCGACCCCGCCCTTGCCGCTGGCCACCGCGATGACGTGCTTGACGCCCGGCGGACGCACTGCGGTTTCAGATGGGCCGACCCGGCCCTGGGGGTCTTCATTCAGCCGTCCGGTCCCCGACGGCTTGTGGCCGGGTTTGGGCGCCGGTGCGCCGCCAGAGGCCGTGGTCAGCACCACCTGCGCCCGCTCCACGCCCGGCAATTCAGCCAGAGCCTTCTCGGCCGCCTCGCGCACCGGCGCATAGAGCTGGGCCACGGCGGCGGGGACCTCGAGCATGAAGCCGACGCGGCCGTCCTTGATGACCAGACCCTGCACCAGCCCAGCCGTCGTCAGTCCCTTGCCGCTGGTCGGGTCGCGGATCGCGTCGAGCGCCGCCAGTACGGAGTCTCGATCGGGCGTCTGGGCTTGGGCCATGAATTCCGGTTCGGCTTGCGTTGACGGCTAAGGGGTCTCATATCCGGCTGACAGCGCTGGCTTGCAAGGCCCGCCGCACAACGACGGCCCACTGACCATCACGGCCACACACCACCACGGAAAGACGCGCAAGTCGCATGCCCTGGAACGACAACGCCAACCCCGGCCCTTGGGGCTCTCCTCCGCCCGAGAAAGAGCCGGGCAAGAAGCCTGAGGACAAGTCGGCCGCTCCCGAACCGGAGCGCGCGCCGCCGCGCCGCCGGCCGCCGCCTCCGCCGCAGGGCAACCCGCCGCCGGACCTGGACGAATTGCTGCGCCGCTTCACCGCCACCTTCCGCCGGCTGACCGGCGGTGGTTCCGGCAACCCGCTGGGCGGCCAGGGCGGCGGCTTCGACCGCCGCACCGTCTACATCGTGTTGGGCGCGATCGCGGCGCTCTGGGTGTTCTCAGGCATCTATATCGTACCGGCCACCAGCAAAGCGGTGCTGACCACGTTCGGCGCCTATAGCGCCACGGTCGGTCCAGGCCCGCACATTCGACTGCCCTGGCCCTTCCAAGGCGTGCAGCAGGTTGATTTTACCAGCCAGCACACGACCAATATCGGCTCGATCGCGCCGGATGATCCCAACTCCAGCGACGACGACACGACCGAGCCGACCGACAGCCCGACCCTGATGCTGACCGGCGACGAGAACATCGTCGACCTCAGCTTCGCCGTCCTGTGGCGGGTCAAGGACCCCAAGGAATACCTGTTCAACGTCGATAGTCAGGACGCTCTACTGACCTCGGTGGCCGAGAGCGCCATGCGCGAGGTCGTCGGCCGCACGGCCCTCACCCCGATCATCAGCACCGGCCGCGGTCAGGTCGAGGCCCAGACGGCCGTCCTGATGCAGCAGATTCTCGACCGCTACGGCGCGGGGGTGACCATCGTCTCGGTGCAGATCAAGGAATCGGGCACACCCAAGGTGGTGTCCAAAGCCTTCCGCGAGGTGGCCAGCGCCAAGCAGGACGCCCAGAAGGCCGCCAACGTCGCCGAGGGCCAGGCCGCCGCGCTGATCCAGCAGGCCAAGGGCTATCAGTCCAAGGTGGTGCAGGAAGCCCAGGGTGAAGCCGCCCGCTTCAACTCGGTCTACGCCCAGTACAAGCTGGCCCCCGGCGTCACCCGCCAGCGGCTCTATATCGAGACCATGCAGAAGGTGCTGGCCGGCTCGACCAAGGTCATTGTCGACAGCAAGGGCGCCAGCGCCCCCATCATCCTGCCACCCAGCGCCTTCCAGCCCAAGACCAGCGCCGCTCAGTCCGCCGGAGGCGCCCAATGAACCGTAACCTACTCACCGGCTGGGCCATCGGCGCCTTCCTTCTGCTGGTCGTACTGGCCAACAGTTTCTACATCGTCGGCCAGACCGAGCAGGCCGTGGTGGTGCGGCTGGGCAACCCCGTGCGCATCGTCAACAGCAACCAGGGCGGCGACAGCCCCGGCCTGAAGCTGAAGGTCCCCTTCCTCGAGAACATCATCCTCTTCGACAACCGCAACATCGGCGCCGAGCTGGCCAGGGGTGAAATCACCGCCGGCAATCAGGAACGGCTGATGATCGACGCCTTCATCCGCTATCGGATTGTCGACCCGCAGGCTTTTTACCAGCGCCTGGGCAGCGTCTCCGGCGCCCAGGAGCAGCTCAGCACCATGGTGACCGCCTCGCTGAAGAAGGCGCTGGGCCAGGCCGCCTCGCAGGACATCATCTCCAGCCGCCGGGCCGAGATGATGCGCATCACGCGCGATGACCTTGCTCAGCAGGCCAACCGGTCGAAGCTGGGCATCCAGATCATCGATGTCCGCATCAAGCGCGCCGACCTGCCCCAGGCCAACGCCAAGGCGGTGTTCGCTCGGATGGCCGCTGACCGTCAGCAGGAAGCCACCGCCATCCGCGCCGGCGGCCAGCAACAGGCCGCCCAGATCCTGGGCGCCGCCACCGAACAGGCCGAGACCATCCGTGGCCAGGCCGACGCCGACCGGGCCCGCATCTTCGCCGGCAGCTACGGCCAGGACCCCAGCTTCGCGGCCTTCTACCGCTCGATGAAGGCCTATGAGGAATCCCTGTCCAACGGCGATACGACGCTGGTCCTGTCGCCCGACAGCGCCTTCTTCAAGTATTTCAGCCAGGGGCCGGGGGGCTAGGCGGACAGCGGGTAGACTCGCTCGACCGGCAACTTGGCCGTCGCCTCGGCCAAGCGCCGGTCGGCGACCAGCGCGGCGATCTCGTGCGCCAGAGCTGTGACGTCCTCAATTCGCTGGGTCCACTCTGCGACGTAGCGGGCAGAGGCGACGGGTCCCAACCCCATCTGGACCGAGCGCCAGTTCAGCGGGTTGAAATGGAGGTCCCTTTCGGGGTCCCACTGCACCCGCACCGGAGAGCTGGCCTTCAGTGCTTCCCAACCAGCCTTGTCCAACCCTTCCGGCGGATGACTTGGGCAGCTGTGGGCCAGAGCCCATTCGAACCCCTCGCGGGTGATGTCGATCGCCAGGATGCGGCTTTGGCCAACGTCCTTATGGCCCCATCCGGCCCGGTACATCATCCAGAGGAACGAAGGCTTGATCCAGGTCATCCGCGTCATGCTGAACGGCGGAGAGACAAATCGCCCATGCTTGAGCGCCGCGTCGGCGATCTGGTGCGAATAGGCCTGATAGACCCTAATGGTCTGCTCGTCATAAACCGCCCGGATCTGCTGATACGGTACGGGTTCCAACCGCGAATTCGGTTGGCCGTCATGTTCATTTTTCATCGGAGCGGTCCATGCCGCCTGGCGAGGGCTGGTGCAATCCTTGTCTGTTTCGGCTGACCGGTTCCAGCGCGACTGTCGCCATTGCGACACGCCCCCGCCGTTGAACATTCCCCTCCGCCGGGCTAGAGGACATTCACGGTCGGCAGTTCACCGAGGCGTCGCTGTCCCGCGAGGGAAGCTAAACCTGCCGCTTGAGATTTCTTCGACACCGCTCTTCAGGCGCCTGTCGTAAGCCAGCGACCAACGGCCTTTGTTCGGCGCCTTGGAGGACCAAGCGATGTCCAGGGTCATGTTGCCCTACGCCGTGAGCGATATCTCGGCGCTCGCCAAATCGATGAGCCGCGAGCTGGCCGCCGCCGACGCCAGGCCGGGCCACGTCCAACTGCTCAACATGCTGGCCCGCGCGGCCGGATTCCGGAATTATCAGCACTTCCGCGTCGGGGCTGAGACGCCGCAGCCGCCGGCCGGGCCGCCGCCCGTCTCGCCCCCCGCCTCGGTCATCGACCATGCCCTGGTCGAGCGGACGGCCCGGGGCTTCGACGCCGAGGGACGCATGCTGCGCTGGCCGGCGCGCGATGCTCAAATGCGGCTGGCGCTCTGGGCGCTGTGGGCCAGACTGGAAGCCGGGCGGGTCTGGTCGGAAATCGAATTCAATGCCGTCCTCAAGCCTCTGCATGTCTTCGGTGACCCCGCCCTTCTGCGCCGGGCCCTGGTCAGCTACGGGCTGGTCAGCCGCACCGATGACTGCCGCGAATACCGGCGGATCGAGCAGCCGCCGCCGCCCGACGCCCTGGCCCTGATCCGCCGTCTTGCTCCCGGCGCGGATTAGTCCCAAATCTGGTGGAAGAGCTTGGGGGGAAGCCATGGCCGCGATCACTGAAGAGACGCTGACGACGGCGCGCCACACCACCGGCTACCTGGCCTGCGGGCCAGCGGACGGGACGCCGATCATCTTCGTGCATGGCTGGCCGGAGCTGTCCTGGAGCTGGCGCCACCAGCTGCCGGTGTTCGCGGGTCTCGGCTTCCACGCCATTGCCCCGGACATGCGCGGCTACGGCCGCTCCAGCGCCCCCGGCCGGCACGAGGACTACGCGCTCGAAGAAGTCGTGGCCGACATGATCGAGCTGCTCGACCACCTGGGCGCCGACAAGGCCATCTGGGTCGGCCACGACTGGGGCGCGCCGGCGGTGTGGAGCATCGCCCAGCATCATCCCGACCGCTGCCTGGCGGTGGCCAATCTCTGCGTACCCTACATCCCGGCCGGCTTCGCGCCGGACAACCTGATCCCGCTGGCCGACCGCGAGGTCTATCCTCAGGACCAGTTCCCGGCCGCGCAATGGGACTATCAGCTGTTCTACCAGGAGAGCTTCCCCGCCGCCGTGGCCGCCTTCGAGGGCGACGTCCGTAACACCGTCAAGCTGCTGTTCCGGGCCGGCAGCCCCGACGGCAAGGGCCAGCCGGTGCTGACCGCCATGGTCCGCGCCCTGGGCGGCTGGTTCGGCCCCGGCGCTCCGGCCCCCGAGCTGCCCCGCGACGAGACCGTGCTGACCCAGGAAGACGAGGACGTCTACACCGCCGCCCTGCAGCGGAACGGCTTCTTCGGGCCGGACAGCTGGTACATGAACCCGGCGGCTAATATCGCCTATGCCGAGCGGGTGAAGCCGCAGTGGCGGCTGCAGATGCCGGTGCTCTTCCTGCACGCCGCCTATGACTATGTCTGCGAGACCCTGGACTCCCAGCTCGCCGAGCCGATGCGCGCCCATTGCGCCGACCTGACTGAAGGCGTGGTCAAGTCCGGCCACTGGATGGCGCAGGAGCAGCCTGTCGCCGTCAATTGGGCGCTAGTGCAGTGGCTGGCGGCTAGGGTCCCGGAGGCCTTGGGCTAATCTTCACGTCCTCGACCTTGATCGTGAAGACTTCGTAGTTGCGCCAGGGACCAACCATAGGGTTGGGTTCGCCAAGGACGACTTGGCCCGTGAATGTAGCCTCGGCCGTACTGCCGGCTAAGGGTCCCGGCGCATGGGGCGATATCTCGAAGAAAAACGGATCCGTTTCCGGAGCGGCCCGGCCGAGATTGATGAAGGCGCCCTCGCCGCCCCGGCACGACGGGTCGTAGTACATCGCAAAATGCTCGCCATCAGTCCGCACGATCGCGCGGAACATCACCCATTTGCCGGCAAAGCGCTTGGGATGATCCGCCAGCTCACACAGGCTGACGGGCTTGGCCTGCGAGGCATCCGCGTACTGGTAGGGCGCGGGCGTCATCAAAGCGAAGGCGGCCAGCGCGGCAGGCAGGACGATCACTGGACCATCTCCGCCGGCTTGCGCGCCTCGTTCAGGAGTAGCATCGCCGCGTAGAGCACCACCACGACCACGCCCCAGCGGATGATCTCCAACGGCAGCGTCTTGATCACGAAGGCGGCCAGGAGCACCGCCGGGATGCCGCCCAGGGCCAGGCCCAGCACCACCCGCAGGTCGATCCGCTCGGCGGTGACGAAGCGCAGGCCGCTGACCGGCATCAGGAAGGCGCAGGCTCCCATCATGATCGGGAAGATGGCGGTGGGGTTCAGGCCCATCAGGCTGAGCAGGATCAGCGAGGGCGCGTAGAGGCCGATGCCGAAGGTCATCAGCGCCCCCAACAGGAAATGCAGCGCCACGGCCAGGATGAACATCGTCGCGGGCAGGCTGAGCGCCTCGCCGCCGGCCGGCATCAGGCCCAGGTTCTTCATGGCGTAGAGCCCGGCCGCCACGATCAGGGCCAGGCCCACCACACCCTGCACCACCCGCACCGGCAGGCGGGTGACGATCGGCGCGCCGACCAGGGCCCCGGCCACGGCGGCGGCGATGCAGGCGGCCAGCAGCAGCGGGTCGACCTTGACCAGGGTGATGAAGATCAGCGCCTGGGCCACCGTCGGCAGGGCGTGGCCGGCGTTGAGGGTGGCCGGCATGAAGCTGTCGGGGACCATCCGGCGGAGCTTCAACCAAGCGGTGGTCGGGGCAAACGAGCCGATCCCCAGGGTGTCGAAGAAGTTGGTGATGGCGCCCAACAGCACCGCCTCGGCCTTGGGGACCAGTTCATGCCGGGCGACTGCGGTGCGCAACAGCAGCGCCACAAAGGCCAGGGCCAGAACGGCAAGCCCGCCCAGCAGGACGATGACGATCATGACGCGGCCCCCAAGCTGTAGCTGGAGTTGGCCACGGGTCGGTCACACAGGCAATGGCCCCAAGCGGCATGACCTCGATCAAGGCCGGAGCCCGCAAACAACCCCAATTTGGGGCTTCAGACCGGAGCACGCCAATGGCCCTGAACGACATCCTGCTGCACATCGACAGCTATCCCGACCCAACGCCCAACGCCGCGATCGACGAGGCTGTGGCCATGGCCGCCAAGTTGGGCGGGCGGGTGACCGCCACGGCTTTCGCGATCCATATTCCGCTGCGACGCAATGCCGTGGCCGACCGGCTGGTAGGTCTGAGCGGCATGGCGCGGGATGAGGAGGCCCGCAGCCTCGCCGCCTGCAAATCCAGTCTGGCGCACTTCGCCACCGTCGCCAGCGAGGCCGACGTTTTCAAGGACACCGGCCTGCTGCACAGCGATCTCTATGACCTGGATGCGGCCGTCGCCGTCCAGGCGCGCACCCATGACCTGACCATTGTGCCGATGGGCTCGCCCCTCGACGGCCAGCGAAGCATCGCCGAAGCGGTGATCTTCGGCTCGGGCCGTCCAGTGCTGGCCTTTCGGACCGGCAAGGCCGGCTCCCCGGGGCCGGACCTGGGGACGGTCGTGGTGGCCTGGGACGGCAGCCGCGCCGCCGCGCGCGCCTTGGCGGACGCCCTGCCCGCGCTGACCAGGGCGCGAGAGGTCCGCATCCTGACCATTCTCAACGAAAAGCCGACTGCTGGCCTCGGTCTGGGCGCCGAGCCGGCTCGCCACTTGGCGGCCCACGGCGTCTCGGCCAAGGTCGAGGAAGTCGACGCCGACGGCCGCAAGATCAGCGTGGTGCTCGACGACTATCTGGCCAGGATCCAGCCCGACCTGCTGGTCATGGGCGCTTACGGCCATTCCCGACTGCGCGAATTCGTCCTGGGCGGCGCGACCGAGCACATCCTGTTCGACCCGCCGGCGCCCGTCCTGCTGTCGCACTGACGCCGGGCGATCTGAGCGAGGGCCTGCTGCCGGCGGCCCGGCGGGCCTGACTTCCAGATCCCACCGCCTCAACGGCGACGAGACGCGTCTAGACTTCCACGCAACCTGCTCTAAGCAGAAGCCATGCGGGAACGCACAAAGCCTTGGCGAGCCTTCTGGCCAGTCGCGCTGTTGCTGGTGCTGGCCCTGCGCGCCCTGATGCCCGCCGGCTTCATGGTCGCCCCGTCGCAGGACGGTTTGGGCAAGGTGGCGATGGTGCTCTGCACCGGTTCCGGCCCAACCACGGCCCTGATCGACCTAGGCGGTCCTTCCAAGCAGGCTCCAGGCAAGCGCCAGTCCGACGCCCCCTGCCCCTTCACCGTCGCACCGGCCCTGGCGGCCGAAGACACCATCGTGGCGGTGGCGACGCCGCCGCGCCCGATCCCGGCCCCGCTGGCCATTCCGCCCAGCGGCCCGACCCTGGCCTTGCTGGCCCCGCCGCCGCCTGCGCGAGGCCCCCCGATCGTCTGAGCCGACCTGACCCAGAGCAATCTCCTCTTTCAGACGGACATGACATGACCTTCAATCCACGCCTCACCGGCGCAGCGGCCCTGGCCGCCGCCGGACTGCTGACCTCCGCGAGCCCCGCCCTGGCCCATGGCCTGGCCGGCGCCCGCTTCTTCCCCGCCACGATCGCCACCGACGACCCCGCCGTGGCCGACGAACTGAGCCTTCCGACCATTGCCCGCCTGGACGGCGAGACCGAGGTTTCGGGAGAGTATTCCAAGCGCCTGACCGACACGATCGGCCTGTCCTTCGAAGGCGGCTGGACGCGGGGCGATGACGCCGCCGGCGCGCCTCAGGGCTTCCAGAACCTGGAATCCACGCTGAAGTGGCAGTTCCTGACCGACGCCGAACACGAGACCATTCTGGCCGCCGGCCTGGGGGTGGAGTGGGGCGGAACCGGCGCCGACCGGGTCGGGGCGGAGTCGACCACCGTGGTCACGCCGACCGTCTATTTTGGCAAGGGCCTTGGCGATCTGCCCGACAGCGCCGGCTGGGCCCGGCCGATCGCCGTCACCGGGCTGGTCGGCTACGGCCTGCCGACGCGGGGCCGCGACAAGGCCGGCGACCTCAACCCCTACAGCCTGACCGGCGGCTTCTCGGTGCAGTACAGCCTGCCCTACCTGGTCAGTCAGGTCCGCGATCCGGGTTGGCCCGCCTGGGTCGGACGTCTGACTCCGCTGGTCGAGGTGACTTTCGACCAGCCCCTGCGCCACGGCGGCGGCGAGGGCCTGACGGGCACGGTCAATCCGGGCGTGCTGTGGACCGGCAAGCGGGTGCAGTGGGGGATCGAGGCAATCATCCCGCTCAACAGCGACAGCGGCGATGGGATCGGCTGGGCGGTGCAGACCCACTGGTTCCTGGACGATCTGCTGCCCGGCTCGCTGGGCCGGCCGATCTGGAGCGGCGCACGATGAGGCGCGCCGCGATACCAGCCCTGCTCATTCTCGCCCTGTCAGCCCCGGCCGCCTGGGCCCACGCCGTGCTGGAACAGGCCACGCCAAGGGTCGGGTCGACGGTCGCCACCGGGCCAACGACCCTGACGCTCACCTTCAGCGAGCCTGTCGTCCTGGCGGTGTCGCGCATGAGCCTGACCGACGCCGCCGGCAAACCCTTGCCGCTGGGCCCGCTCGCCTGGGCGGCAGGAGACCGCAAGCGGCTGACGGCGCCGATCCCAACGCGGTTGGCGCCGGGTCTCTATCGGGTCAGTTGGCGGGTCGTGTCAGCCGACACCCACGTCACGCAGGGCCGATTCGAGTTTCGCGTGGCTGGCCCCTGAAGGCTCAGCGCTTGAGCTCGTCGACCGAATACCCCTGGAAATACAGCAGCGCGGTCAGGTCGGCATGGTCGACCTTGGCGTCGGCCTGGGCTCCGACAACGGGCTTGGCGCGGTAGGCGACGCCGAGTGCGGCAGCGGTGCGCAGCAACAGGGCTGCGAAGGCCAGGGCCAGGACACTCAACGCCCCCAGCAGCACCATCACGATCATGACCGCCTCCCTGGCCATCGCGGGAGTTGGGCATGGCCTCCGGGGAGGGTTAAATCGGGGTGTCCAGATCGATCCAACCCGCTTCGGGACCACACTTGATCAGGGCATCGACCGCCAACCAGCCGACCCGGCCATCGCCCGTGCCGAAGGCCAGACGCTCGGCGCGCGCAGCCAGCGAAAAAATCATCGTCGGCAAACGATCCAGCCGGACCCCGCCCCGTGCCGCCAGATCGCCGGAGATGGCGTCAACCAGCCACAGGTCACCGTTCAGAAAGGCGATCGCCACCAGTCCCCGTCCAGCGATCCAGGCCATGCTGCTGACAGCGCTTTCGGTCTGATGGCGCCAAATATAGTCCGTCCCGTGGAGCTGACGGCGGTAGAGAAAGCCCGGCATCCGACCCGAACCATGATGATGCATACCAGCCAGGACAACGCCTTCGCCCAAGGCGTCCAACCCGTAGCAGCCACAGCAGTCCATGGCGTGATCGCCGGACGCATCACCAGGCGTCAGGAGCGGCCATAGGCGCCGCACGGCGCCGCTCGGCTCGAGGATGCAGAGCTGCTTGTCCCTATAGGAACCCGGTGGCGTCCCTTGAACAAAAAACAGGTGCGGCGCGTCTTCGATCAGCAGGAAGTGGTTGAAGCAATCATAGTGGCCCAGATCGAGGGCGGCGATCCGGGCCCCGAGGTCCGAAATCAGCAAATCCTCGCGCCGACCGTTGCCTTCGACCCGCGCGTCCCGCCCCAACACCCGGCCGTCACGTGCGCTGGCGAACACATAGTCCCCGTCAAACCGGCCGATCTCAACAAGCCCCCCGGGCTGCACCCGCATCAAGCGAGACTGGCTTGGGCCGAAATACTGCGCCGGCGGGTCGAGTATGGCGACATGCAGCAGAGGCGGGTCCGACCGAAGAACATGAGAGGCCCGCCCCTCGCCGGTCTCCGTGCGCAGCGTCCGGCCTTTTAGATCGAGGACCTCAAGCAGCACGCCGTCATGCACGACGGCCAGCTGGTCGTCGGTAAGCCAAGCGACATCCCAGACCGGCCCGCGCCCGGAGATATCTTCGGTCCCGACGAAGGCCGCCAAGTCCTTGGCGGACGGCGGAGCGGGCGCGCGCCAGTCCCATTCGCCCGAGGTGTGGCGGCTGTCGGGATCGAGGAGGACGTGGCCTGCCCCCGCCTCGAACAGCTGAGAGATCGGCAGTTCCAGCGGAAAAACGGTCTGAAACGCGTCATCCAGGCTCATGTCGCCGAGCGCTTCGTCCTCCTCGGTCCAAGGGCAAACCCAGAGCGCCAGCATTTGGCCGCCCGTGTCGAAACGGCAACGCCGAACCTGCGGGATCTGGGCGTAAGGCCGCACCCGCCAATCGGTCTCCCAGTTCCAGACAAGCAGGTCACCCTCGAAGCAGTAGCCGCCATCGTAGCTCCCCGAGCCGATGACCATGGCCGGTTGCCCGGGCAGGAAGGCCAGATCGTTCACAGGCAGGGGCAGGTCGTCGCACCAGGCAGTAGGCACGGGCTGCCCACGCCGGTAGAGGGCCACCCGGTGATGCAGCGTTTGGCCCTGATAGGTGGCGCGGCCGGAGGGGACAGTCAGGCGATCAAAATAGCTGGCGACCGCCACCCATTCGCCGTCCGGGCTGAAGAAGACTGAGGTCAGCCGGCCGCTGCCGCGTAGTCCCGGATCAGCCAGCGTCACCATGTCAGGACCGGAACTCGTCCACGCTGTAGCCCTGGAAATACAGCAGCGACGTCAGGTCGGCGTGGTCGACCTTGGCGTCGGCCTGGGCTGCGACAACGGGCTTGGCGCGGTAGGCGACGCCGAGGCCCGCGGCCTCTATCATCGCCAGGTCGTTGGCCCCGTCGCCGACCGCCAGGGCCGCCGCCGGGGTGAAGCCCAGCCCGGCGCTCTCGCCCTGCAGCGCGGCCAGCTTGGCCTCCCGGCCCAGGATCGGCTCGGCAACCTCCCCGGTCAGAGCGCCGTTCGCCTCGATCAGGCGGTTGGCGCGGTCCTCGTGGAAGCCGGCCTTGGCCGCCACACGGCTGGTGAAGAAGGTGAAGCCCCCCGAGACCAGCAGGCACCGCGCGCCGTGATGGGCCATGGTGCGGACCAGGGTCTTGGCGCCGGGGTTCAGCCGCACCCGCTGGTCGTAGCAGGCCTGCAGGGTCTTGGCGGGCAGCCCCTTGAGCATGGCCACCCGCTCGCGCAGGGCGCCTTCGAACTCCAGTTCGCCGCGCATGGCCCGCTCGGTGATGGCCGAGACCGCCTCCTTGACCCCGGCGAAATCGGCCAGCTCGTCCAGGCATTCGCAGCTGATGATGGTTGAATCCATATCGGCGATCAGCAGCCGTTTGCGCCGCCCCTCGGTCGGCTGGACACAGACATCGACCGCCAGGCCATCGAGCTGCAGCGCGACCATCCTGCGCACGGCCTTGAGGTTGCCCTCGGCCTGGAAATCGACGCAACCCGGCCCCAGCGAGCGGCCCGATCCGACGCATTGGCCAGACAGACGGCCCGCAGCCTCGCCCAACACCTCTTGATTGGGCGCTTGCGCTTCAGGGGCAACCAGGGTGATGGAGAGCATCATGACAACTCGCATCTGGCTGATCGCCGGCCCCACCGCAAGCGGCAAGTCGGCCCTGGCCCTTCGTCTGGCGGCCCAGACCGGCGGCGAGATCGTCAATGCCGACGCCCTGCAACTCTATGCCGACCTGCGCCTGCTGAGCGCCCGGCCGAGCCCCGAGGAGGAAGCAGCGGTCCCGCATCACCTGTTCGGTGTCGCCGACGGCGCGGATGGCTGGTCGGTGGGCCGCTGGCTGCGGGCGGCGACTCCGGTGCTGGACGAGATCGCGGCGCGGGGGCGGACGGCCATCGTGGTCGGCGGGACCGGTCTCTATTTCAAGGCTCTGACCGACGGCCTGGCGGAAATCCCGCCCGTTCCGCCGGCGGCGCGGACCCAGGCGGAAGTCCTCTTCCACTCGGAAGGCGAGGCGGCGACACGAGCCCGGCTGGCGTCGGCCGACCCGGTGTCGGAGGCTCGTATCGCGCCGGGCGATCGGACGCGGCTGATCCGCGCCCTGGAGGTTTGGCTGGCCACGGGCGAGAGCCTGACCCACTGGCACGCCCAGACCCGCCCGGCCCTCGCCCCCGGCAGCTGGCGGACCGTGGCGATCGAGCCGGACCGGGCCGCGCTCTACGGCCGCTGCGACATGCGGCTCGGGGCCATGGTGGAGGCCGGCGCACTGGAGGAAGTGGCGCGGCTGGCGGCGCGCGGCCTGGCGCCGGAGCTGCCGGTGATGAAGGCCGTCGGCGTGCGCGAACTGGCGGCCCATCTGCGCGGGGAAATGACGCTGGAGGCGGCCCTGACGGCGGCCCGTCAGGAAACCCGGCGCTATGCCAAACGGCAGCTGACCTGGATCCGCAATCAAACTCCGAATTGGCCCCGGATCACGGCGCTCGAGCCGGACGCGGCCTGGGCGCAGCTCGCCAGTCTAAATTCTCGCGAGTAATCTCTCGCCATGGCGCGGCCCTACCTCCCTGCCGAGATGGCGATGCTGACCCGCATCTTTGGAACATCGATCGACTATGGCCGTGTGCGGATCGCCAGGGGCGCGGGCGCCAACCTGATCGCTGCCAGCGCCTTCCGGCGCCGTGCGCCGGCCATTACCCTGGGCCGGACCATCTACTACCGCGATGACTTCTACTGCGATGACTTCACGGCCCGGGCGGAAGACGCCGCCTTGTTGGCTCACGAGACCACCCACATCTGGCAGTACCAGACTCGGCTGGGCGAAGCCCTTGGCCCCGCCACTGTCGCCCTGGACACCCTGCGCCACGGCGACGCCGCCTATGACGTCGCCAATCTGACTGCCGACACTCCCTTCAACAGCCTGGGCTATGAGCAGCAGGCCGAGGCGGTGCTGGAATACGCCAAGGCGATGTTGGCGGGTCAGAGGGCAGACTTCACCCGCTACGGCGCTGTCCTAAGGTCCGGAAGCCTGCTGCTGGCGGACTGAATTGCCGGAATTGGGCAATTCCTTTCCCCAAACCCCAACTTGACCCGAAACGCGTGTCGTGGCATGAGGCTCAGGCAAGCTTTGGAGCAAAAGTCGTGCGTATCGCAAAGATCGTACTTACGCAGCGGCCGACCACGACGTGACCCCAGCACGTCGTGAAACGGCCGCGCGAACCTGAGGGCCCCTAGTGGGCCTTTTTTCTTGCCCCTGTCGCCTTTCCGGCCCCCATTGCGAAACAATCTGATGCCCAGCCAGAAGACCTTGAATCCCACCACCGCAGACACCGCCAGCCGCGAAATGACCGGCGCCG
This sequence comes from Caulobacterales bacterium, assembly GCA_038236615.1. GTDB lineage: Bacteria > Pseudomonadota > Alphaproteobacteria > Caulobacterales > Caulobacteraceae > Caulobacter. Next base: position 20,233 of record JBBRZO010000001.1, on the reverse strand, counting down.
AGATGGTGGTCCGCGCTCTCATCGACCAGGGCGTCGAGGTGATGTTCGGTTATCCGGGCGGGGCGGTGCTGCCGATCTATGACGCCCTGTTCCAGGACAATGCCGCGCACGGCGACCGCCTGCGCCACATCCTGGTGCGCCATGAGCAGGGCGCGGGTCACGCCGCCGAGGGCTATGCCCGCTCGACCGGCAAGCCCGGCGTGGTGCTGGTGACCAGCGGCCCGGGCGCGACCAACGTCGTTACGGCGATCGTCGATGCGCTGATGGACAGCATTCCGATGGTCGTCCTGACCGGCCAGGTTCCCACCCACCTGATCGGCACCGACGCCTTCCAGGAAGCCGACACGGTTGGCATCACCCGCGCCTGCACCAAGCACAACTATCTGGTCAAAGACGTCCGCGACCTGCCGCGCATCATCCACGAGGCCTTCCATATCGCCACCTCGGGACGGCCAGGCCCGGTGCTGATCGACATTCCCAAGGACGTGCAGTTCGCCAAGGGTGTCTATGCCGGGCCGGACGAGGTGGTGCACGCCCACGCCTACAATCCCCGGACCAAGGGCGATCCCGTCAAGATCGCCGAGGCCGTGCGGCTGATCGCCGGCGCCAAACGGCCGATCTTCTACACCGGCGGCGGCGTCATCAACGCCGGTCCGGCGGCTAGTGAGCGGCTGCGCGAGTTCGCCGCCCTGACCGGGGCGCCGGTGACCTCGACCCTGATGGGCCTGGGCGCCTTTCCGGCCGCCGATCCGGCCTGGCTGGGCATGCTGGGCATGCATGGCACCTTCGAAGCCAACCACGCCATGCACGACTGCGACGTGATGATCTGCGTAGGCGCACGGTTCGACGACCGCGTGACCGGGCGGCTGGACGCCTTCTCGCCGGGCAGCAAGAAGATCCACATCGATATCGACGCCAGCTCGATCAACAAGAATATCCGGGTCGATCTGGGCATCGTCGGCGATGCCGGCAGCGTGCTGGACGACATGGTCGCCGCCTGGAAGGCCGGCGGCCACACCGCCAACCGCGCGGCCCTGGGCGACTGGTGGCGGAGCATCGACAACTGGCGGGCCCGCCGCTGCCTGCGCTACGGCCACTCCGACACGGTGATCAAGCCGCAGTACGCCATCGAGCGGCTGTACGCCCTGACCCGCGAGCGCGACACCTACATCACCACCGAGGTCGGCCAGCACCAGATGTGGGCCGCCCAGTTCTACCGCTTCCAGGAGCCCAATCGCTGGATGACCTCCGGCGGGCTGGGGACCATGGGCTATGGCCTGCCGGCGGCGGTGGGCGTGCAACTGGCCCACCCCAATTCCCTGGTTATCGACATCGCCGGCGAGGCCAGCGTGCAGATGACCATGCAGGAGATCTCCACAGCGGTGCAGTACCGCCTGCCGATCAAGATCTTCATCCTCAACAACGAATGGATGGGCATGGTCCGCCAATGGCAGGCCCTGCTGCACGGCGAGCGCTACAGCCACAGCTATTCGGAAAGCCTGCCCGACTTCGTCAAGCTGGCCGAGGCTTATGGCGCGGTCGGAATCCGGACCGACAACCCCGCCGAACTGGACGCCAAGATCCTCGAGATGATCGATAGCCCCTATCCGGTGATCTTCGACTGCCGGGTCGAAAAGCACGAGAACTGCCTGCCGATGATCCCATCCGGCAAGGCGCACAACGAGATGATCCTGCCCGAGGAAGGCGACGACCTGGCCAACGTTATTGACGAGGCCGGTCGCCGGCTGGTTTGAAGGCCCTATGAGCACAGAACCCCAGAACGCCAGCGCCTACGATCTCACGCCCGCGACCGAGGTTGAGAACCTGGCGACCTTTGCCCTGATGGTCGACAATGAAGCCGGGGTGCTGCAACGGGTGGTCGGCCTATTTGCCGCCCGAGGTTACAACATCGAGAGCCTGACGGTGGCCGAAACCGACCACCGGGCCCACACCAGCCGCATCACCATCGTGACCCGCGGCGCGCCCCACGTGCTGGACCAGATCGAGGCCCAGCTGGAGAAGGTGGTCAGCGTCCGCCGCGTCCACAACGTCACTCGCGATCCCAACGGGGTCGAGCGGGAGTTGGCCCTGGTCAAGGTGCGCGGGACGGGCGCCGAGCGGGTCGAAGCGCTGCGGGTTGGCGACATCTTCCGCGCCCGTGTGATCGACACCACGGCCGAAAGCTTCGTCTTCGAACTGACCGGCGCCCCCGGCAAGATCGACAGCTTTGTGGAACTGATGCGCCCCCTGGGCCTCGTGGAATTGTCGCGGACCGGCGTGCTGTCGATCGAGCGCGGCGTGACGCGGATGTAGCCTCAGAGGCTCGCCAGCTTCAGCGTCAGCACGGCCGCCCGGCCCAGGCCCGCCTGTTCCTCGAGCGTAAGCGCCGCTTCCATTGCCAAGGCCAGCCAGGCCCGGGACCGGTAGTTCTAGGCAGTGGCCGGCTGTGCCGCCATCTGCTGGCCGCGCATGTTGCGGATCACGATGGCCCGCGAGATCACATACTGGACCAGGAACAGGGCGATCTTTGAGGCCAGCGGGAAGATCGACATGAAGATCGCCCAGGTCGCCAGGCTGACCGTCATGGCCACATAGACGTTGAGGGCGGCGGTTGCGAACATCATCCCGGCCCAGATCCAGCCGAACACCAGGATCGGTTTGTCGCCCAACCGCCCGCGGGCGATCTCGGGCATATAGCGGCGCATCCAGTAGGGCTGCAGCATGGTGGCGCCGACCACCACATAGATGATGCTGGGCTTGATCATCAAAAAGCGCGGATCGTTGGTCATGATGCTGGCCCCACCCAGCACGGCGACCAGGCCCAGGCTCATCCATTGCAGGGCGCCGATGGGGCTCTTCTTGAAGAGCGCCCAGCCGATCTGGATCACTGCCGTGGCGATGCCCAGGCCAATGGCGATCTTGAGGTCCACCCCCGCCAGCTTGAGGCCGACAAAGACAAAGGTGGACAGCAGATCCTCGCCGAGCGGGCGGGCGGCTTGCAGGAAGTGACGCATGACGGGTCTCCGTGACTTGAGGCCCCAAGACTGCAAGCGGCGGGGAAGATCGGCCAGACCGGTCCGCGAAGGGAACCCGTCGATTGGCGAAGACCACCCCGCCGCTCGCGCTTCGTCAACTGTCTCAGGCGGGTTTCAGCAGGTTGAAGCGGTAGAGCGCCGCCCCGATCGCCGCTCCGATGGCCGGAGCGATGATGAACAGCCAAAGCTGGCTGAGCGCCTGGCCGCCGACCAGGATGGCCGGGCCAAAACTGCGGGCCGGGTTGACCGAAACACCGGTCACCTGGATGCCGACGATGTGGATCACCGCCAGGGTGATGCCGATGGCCAGCCCCGCGAAGCCCGGCGAGGAGCCCGGCCCGGTAGCGCCCAGGATGACCACCACGAAGAGCGCCGTCATTACCACCTCGAAGGCGAAGGCCGCCTGCATCGGGAACTCACCCAGATAGCCCGGCCCCCAGCCGTTGGCTCCAAGGCTGCCACCCAGCCCGCCGGCGTTGGCGATATACCAGAGGATCGCGGCGCCGGCCGTAGCGCCCGCGAACTGCGCGGCCCAATGGATGAGCATGTCGCGGACATTCATCCGCCCGGCAATAAAGAAGCCGAGACTGACGGCGGGATTCACATGGCAGCCCGAGATCGGGCCGATACCGTAAGCCATGGCGACGATGGCGAAGCCAAAGGCCAGGGCGATGCCCAACTGACCAACGTGCTCTCCCCCCAGGACCGCCGCCCCACAACCGAACAGCACAAGCGTAAGCGTACCGATGAACTCAGCCAGAAACCTGGACATCTCAACGTCTCCCTATGGTGTTGTCGCCCCCGACTTGGGAGAGGCGTGGCGGGAGGGTGAGTGCTTTTTGCGAGTCTTGGAAGGGTCGGGTTCCCGACGCTTGCGCCGGCCTTCTTCCCTCCGGGGCCAATCATCCCTATATTGGACGGGTTCGGGCTTGCCCGGACTATGGAGATAAACGCGCGCGTAATAAGCGGACTGGACCCGGGTGCGATTCCCGGCGGCTCCACCATCACCTTATCCGGGTATCGCCGGAGAGCATGGGGCCGATCAGCATCGACAGACGTCTAAAGGTGTTTGCTTTCTCTCGGCCTGACCCACCGCTTCGGGTCTTTAAACTAAATGCGAACGATAACTTCGCTGAAGAGTTCGCTGTCGCCGCGTAATGCGGCGCCGGTAAGCTCGACCTAAAGCCCTGCGGGTTTAGCACCTTCAGGCGGGGCCCGGAGGGAGCCTGGCAACAGAATCCCTCCACCTACGCAAACTGGGGATTTGTTCAGGCTTCCCGCTGCCGTGAAAACCGTGTCGCGCTGTGAGAGTCCGGCTTTGCGCCGGGCCGCCGACAGGGTAGGTTCCCGCCAACAGAAATCGTCAGTTCGCGTCGGGACAATGCCCCAGGACAAACCGCCTCAAGACCAGATGCATTACGAGGCGATGGCGCAGGATGCGCTGCGCGGCGTCGTGAAATCCGCCCTTCGCCGCGCCGCCGCGCCTGGCGGACTGCCTGGCGAGCACCATTTCTACGTCACCTTCCGCACCGATGCCCCAGGCGTTTCGGGGCCGCCGGAGGTGTTGTCGAAATATCCCGAGGAAATGACCATCGTCCTGCAGCATCAGTACTGGGACCTGGCGCCGGGCGAGACCTTCTTCTCGGTCACCCTCAAGTTCGGCGGCCAGCCCAAGCGGCTTTCGGTGCCCTACTCAGCGGTGGTCCGGTTCTTCGACCCGCATGTGCAGTTCGGCCTGCAGTTCGAACCGCCCGAGCCCCGTGCGGCCGAACCGGTCATCGAGCCCGAGTCGGCCGAGGTCCCGACCCTGTCGGACGAGCCCAAGGTCGTTTCCCTCGATCAGTTCCGCAAGAAGTAGCGGCGGCGTGTCGGACGCGTCAGTTGGAATGGGGGCCTCCGACGAGGCGCCGACCCTGAGCGACGAGGACATCCTCGCCCGCTTCACCCGCACCAAGAACCAACCGACCGGGTCGCAGACCCTGGGCTTTCGCATGGTCGCGGTCAGCCAGGCGAAGAAGGAAGTCGAGGTCGCCTTCGACGCCCGGGCCGAGCTGCTTTGCAACCCGATGGGCCAGGTCCAGGGCGGCTATGTCTGCGCCATGCTGGACGAGTGCATGTCGGTGGCCGGGATGGTCGCCTCGGGCATGACCAGCGTCGTGCCGACCCTGGAGATGAAGACCAGCTTTCTGCGGCCCGCCATGCCCGGCGCTCTGCGGGGTGTTGGCCGGGTAATCCGCTATGGCCGCACCATCGCCTTCCTGGAGGGCGAACTCTACGACAGCGAAAATCGCCTGTTGGCCAAGGCCTCGGCGACGGCTATTCCGACTCCCTTCAAGTCCTTCAAGAAATAGGGTCTTTGCAATGCGGCGCTGGCTTCAGCTTGGTCTGGGACTCTTGGCCGCCGCAACGCTATCGAATTCCGCGCAGGCGGCCGGCAAGCCTTCGGCCTTCGCCAATTGGGCGGCCGTGGTGGTGGCCGGCGACTTCCACGCCGCGCACGACGAAGAAGAGACAGAAGCCTTCGACAACGCCCGTCGCGATGTCACCCTGGCTCTGTCCAGCGAACTGGGCTTCCAGCCCGCCAACGTCAGGCAATTCTCGGTTCGCCCGGAACGCTATCCGGACACCAAGCCGGGCATGACCTCGCTGTTCAACGTCTATGACAACCTCAAGGAACTGTCCGGACAGGCCAAGGCCGGCTGCCTGTTCTACTACACCTCGCATGGCACCGAAGGCGGGGCCTATCTCGGCAGCGAGGACCCTGACGGGCCGACCTTCATCTTCCCGACCACCCTCGTTGACCTGATCGAGCGGGCCTGCCCCAAGCGTCCGGTCATCGTGGTCATCTCGACCTGTTTTGCCGGCGTCAACATCCCGGCGATGAGCAAGCCTAACTGGATGGTGATGGCGGCGGCCCGCAAGGACCGCACCTCGTTCGGCTGCAGCGCCAAGGACACCTACCCCTTCTTCGACGACTGCTTCCTGTCCACGGTCAAGACGGCCAAGAACTTTCCGGGTCTGGCGACGGCGGTGAAGGCCTGTGTCGCCCAGAAGGAATTCGACCAGAACCTGATGCCGGCTTCCGAGCCGCAAACCTACATCGGCGGATCGATACTGCCGATGCTGCCCCTGTGGTCCTTCCCGCACGGATAGCTGTGGGTTTTCCAGAGGGCTGTCGCGAAAACCCTCCCGTTTCGGTCGGTTAGGCTCTAGAACCGCCTCGACTACAGCCCCGAGGCCGACCTTGCACCTTCCCCGAGCCGCGCGCGCCGTGACGGCCGCGTTCTGCGTTCTCCTGACCAGCCTGGCGCCCGCCATGACCGGCGCCCAGACTCCCGCGCCCGCCGCGCCGCCGCCCGTGGCCGCGGCGCCTGGTGTTTCGCCGATGGTCCCGGCCGAGCTTGAGGCTTTCGTCGATGGCGTTGTCCGCGATGCCATGACCCGTGACCATGTCGCCGGCGTGACCGTCAGCATCGTGCAGAATGGCCAGGTCGTCCTGAAGAAGGGCTATGGCTTCGACCGGCTCTCGCCCGGCCGCCCGGTCGATCCGGACCGCAGCCTGTTCCGCATCGCTTCGATCTCCAAGACCTTCACCTGGATCCTGCTCATGCGTGAGGTCGAGGCCGGCCGCGTGCGGCTGGACGGCGAGGTCAACCAGTATCTGCCCCTGTCGGTGCGGGTGCCGGACCAGGGCTATGACCGGCAGGTGCGGATCAGCGACCTGATGACTCACCGCCCAGGCTTCGAGGACCGGGCGCTGGGCCAGCTGTTCGAGCGCGACCCGGCCCGGGTGCGGCCGCTGCTGACCTATCTGCGCCAGGAGCGGCCCAAGCGCGTGCGCGAGCCCGGAACCCTGCCCTCCTATTCCAATTACGGCGTGGCCCTGGGCGGCGAGGCCGTCGCCTATCTGAACGGCAAGACCTTCCAGAACCTGGTTGAGACCAGCATCACCGGCCCTCTGGGCATGAGCCGCACTACGTTCCGCGAGCCCTATCCGGCCAAGGCCGGGCTGCCCGCCCCGATGCCTGCCTCGCTGAGCGGCGACGTCTCCGAAGGCTTTATGTGGACTGGCGGCGGCTTCTCGCCCCGCAGCTTCGAATTCGCCAGCCAGGTGGCTCCAGCCGGCGGCGCCTCGACCACCGCGTCCGACATGTCCCGCTACATGTTGATGATCCTGAACAACGGCAGCTGGAACGGGGCGACCCTCTACAGCCCGGCCACCGCCGAGGGTTTCCGTAAAGCCGTGCGACCGTATCCCGGCGTCGCCGGCTGGGCCCATGGCTTCAACGAGATAATGCTTCCGGGCGGCTACACCGGCTATGGCCATGCCGGCGACACCCTGGTTTTCCACTCGCAGATGGTGACGGTTCCGGCCCTCAATCTCGGCGTCTTCATCGCGACCAACACCGACACCGGCTATCGCTTGGCCGGCGCTCTGCCGGGCATGATCGTCCAGCGCTTCTACGGGCCGCGTGATGACCTTCAAGCGCCAGGCTCGGAATGGCTCAAGGCCAATGCCGGCCAGTTCAGCGGCGACTATGTCTCGACCCGGCGGGCCCATCACGGTCTGGAAAAGCTGGTTGGACTGATCAATGCCCGCTCCAAGGTATCCGTCGACAAGGCCGGCTACCTGATTGTCAAAGGCTTCGACAGCCAGAGCGTCTGGGCGCCCACCGACCAAGCCGGCCATTTCCGGGAGCTGGGCGGCTGGCGCACGCTGACCTTCGCGATGCAGGATGGCCATGCTCTGCGCTTCTACGGCTCAGGCGGCACGGTAGCCTTTAACCGCGCCGGCTTCTGGCACAACCAGACCCTGCTGCTGCTGACCACGATCGCCACCATCATCGCGGCCCTCTCCACGCTGGCGGGCTCGCTCTTCCGCGACCGCCGCGATTTCCGCCAGACTACCCCGCAAAGCCGGGCCAGCCTGATCCAGAATATCCAGTCAGTGCTGTTTCTCCTGACCATCACGGAGTTCAGCCTGTGGGCAATGAAGGCGGGCGATGTCACCGCCATCTTCTATGACTGGCCGGGTCTGCTGTTGCTTACCGGCTCGTCCTTCGCTTTCGTCGCCACGGTGCTGCAGCTGTTCGTGCTGGGCCTGCTGTTCTTCATCTGGCGCGGCGGGCGGCGGGTCGATAGCTGGACGACCGGCCGCAAGCTGCGCTTCTGCGGCACGGCGGCGATCTTCACCCTGTTCGCGCTGCTGATGGCCCTGTGGGGCGGCATCTTCCCTTGGAGCCCCCTGCCGGGTTAACGAATCGGTTACCGCGACATCTCGCCCCTTGTCGGCATGGTCCTGGCAGCCCCAGGATCATTCTTGGCTGTAGGGGTTTAGTAGCGTGTCAAAAGGGGACGGTATCGCGTTCGGAGCCGCAGGGATTGCGGCCTGGTTACTGGCGACGGCCTTCTACGCCGCGTTCGGCGGATCGCTGCTGGAGACCACCTTCTGGTTCTACGCCGTCAACGCCTTCCTGATCGCGGTAGGCTATGGCCTGCTGTTCGTGGTGGTGGCCAAGCTGCGCCGGGTACCCTGCAGCAAGCGCGGCCTGCCGGCCCTGATCTTCGCCCTGCCCGGCCTGATCGGCGCGGCGGTGGTTATCAGCAATTTCGGCCAGCTGTTCCCGACCCTTGGCCATGCCAGCCTTGGCCGCTACGGCGCCTATCTCTTCGTCGGCTTCGCGGCCCTGACCCTGCTGGCCCTCGAACGTCCCAGACCAAAGGCCTAGGCGCGTTTCGTCACCTTGATGGTGATCCGCTCCCGCTCGCCCACATGCCGTTCGACCAGCAGGCGCGCGACCTGCGAGTCGTCGTGGAAGGCATAGCCCTTCACCGCGTCCAGTAGGGCCTTGGCCAGGTTGTCCAGGTCCATGAGGGGCGGCTCGCCCTCATGCTCCATGCGGATCTCGACCTCATGGTCGCCCCAGCTCGGCCGGGCGGCCCGCCATTCCTTGCGGAAGAACTCGTAGATCAGCGGCTTGTAGTATTTGGCCTGGGTCGTCAGGCCGTCCACGACGATCTCGAGGACGCCGCCGGCCTCGCGGGCCCGGACCTTGCCGAACCCGACCCAGTCTTCACTCATCTTGGTGTTCGGAGTCAGGCCTTTTCGACCTTCACCGCGGTGCCATAGGCCAGCACCTCGGTGATGCCTTCCATGATCTCGTTGGCGTCGTAGCGCATGCCGATGATGGCGTTGGCGCCGGCCGCCTGGGCATGCTCAATGAGCAGGTTCAGGGCCTCCTGCCGAGCCTGTTCGGCCAGGTTGGTATAGATCGACAGGTTGCCGCCGAAGATCGCCTGGATGCCGCCTCCGATATTGCCGATGACGCTGCGCGAACGGACGGTGATGCCCCGAACCAGGCCGACATATTCGGTGACCTTGTAGCCGGGCAGATCGTTGGTGGTGGCGACGAGCATGACGTCCTCCCTATTGGATGACTCGCTATAGCCTAAGGGGCGTTGCGGCGGGAGCCCCACGCCGCTAGACCGCCGCCATCGCTTGAGACGGATACCGCCATGACCGCCACCCGCACCGAGACCGACACCTTTGGCCCCATCGAGGTCGCCGCCGACCGTTACTGGGGGGCGCAGTCGCAGCGGAGCATCGGCAACTTCAAGATCGGCTGGGAAAAGCAGCCCAAGCCGATCATCCGGGCCCTAGGGATCGTCAAGCGCGCGGCGGCCGAGGCCAACATGCAGCTGGGCAAGCTGGATCCGGCCATCGGCAACGTCATCGTCGCGGCGGCCCAAGAGGTCATCGACGGTAAGCTTGACGACCATTTCCCGCTGGTGGTCTGGCAGACCGGCTCGGGCACTCAGTCGAACATGAACGCCAACGAGGTGATCTCCAACCGCGCCATCGAGATGCTGGGCGGCGAGATGGGCAGCAAGAAGCCCGTCCACCCCAACGACCATGTCAATATGAGCCAGTCGTCGAACGACACCTATCCGACCGCCATGCACATCGCCTGCGCCGAGCAGGTGGCCCACGACCTGATGCCGGGCCTCAGCCACCTGCACGCCGCCCTGCAGGCCAAGACCAAGGCCTTCGAGCACATCATCAAGATCGGCCGCACCCACACCCAGGACGCCACCCCGCTGACCCTGGGCCAGGAGTTCAGCGGCTATTCCATGCAGGTCGGCCAGGCGATCCGCCGCATCAAGATGACCCTGGACGGCCTCTACGAGCTGGCCCAGGGCGGCACCGCCGTCGGAACCGGCCTCAACGCCCCGGTCGGCTTCGCCGAGCTTGTGGCCGAGAAGATCGCCGCCATCACCCACCTGCCCTTCGTCACCGCCCCCAACAAGTTCGAGGCCCTGGCCGCCCACGACGCCATGGTGTTCAGCCACGGGGCCATCAACTCGGCCGCCGCGGCCCTGTTCAAGATCGCCAATGACATCCGCTTCCTGGGGTCCGGCCCGCGTTCGGGCCTGGGCGAGCTGAGCCTGCCTGAGAACGAGCCCGGCAGTTCGATCATGCCCGGCAAGGTCAATCCGACCCAGTGCGAGGCCCTGACCATGGTCTGCACCCAGGTGTTCGGCAACCAGGCCACCATGACCTTCGCCGGCGCCTCGGGCCATTTCGAGCTGAATGTCTTCAACCCAGTGATGGCCTACAACTTCCTGCAGTCCGTCCGCCTGGTGGCCGACGCGGCGGTCAGCTTCACCGACAACTGCGTGGTCGGTATCGAGGCGCGCGAGGACAACATCAAGCGCGGGCTGGAAAACAGCCTGATGCTGGTCACCGCCCTGAACGGCAAGCTGGGCTACGACACCTGCGCCAAGATCGCCAAGACCGCCCACAAGAACGGCACCACCCTGCGCCAGGAAGCGGTCGGCGGCGGCTACCTGACCGACGCCGAGTTCGACGAGTATGTGCGGCCAGAGAAGATGATCAGCCCGGGCTGAGTCCAGCCACCCTTAGGACTTCTTCACCACCGTTTTGCCGATCGGGGCCAGGGCGACCAGGGCCAGTTGCACGTCCTTGAAGGCGAAGGGCAGGCCGATGATGCTGACCGCTTCGGGAATGGCGATCAGCACGTGGCTGAGCGCGATGTGCCAGCCGCCCAAGATGAACCACAGCACGTTGAGCACGCAGCCAACCGGGCCTGTGCCCACATCGTGCTGACCGGTGACCTCGCTGCGATCAACGATGTCCTTGCCGAACGGGAAGTAGGCGAAGCCGGCGATCCGCCAGGCCGCGCCGGTATAGGGCAGGCCGATAACGGTGATCGCCATCAGCGCCCCGCCCAGCAGCCATAGCGTGCCGGAAATCCAGCCGCCGAAGATGAACCACAGGATGTTGAGGAGCAGGGTCAAGGGAGGTGATTCCTGGTTGGGTCGGGCTAAGGTGGGATGTGATGAACGCCCCTGCAAAGAAAATCGGGACCCTGGACCTGGACTTCAAGCGCGACGGCGCGGTTTTCCACCCCGGCGCCCTGGACGCGGACACAGTCGAAGCTCTGCGGGACCTCGAGATCGGCGGCGCGGGCGTCCGCCTGAGCGGCCAGACGCTTGCCGGCCGGCTTGGCGCCGCCAACGCCATCGCCCAGAGCCTCCTTGGCCCAGGGGCGCGGCCGGTGCGGGCGGTGATGTTCGACAAGACCGCCGCCGACAACTGGATGGTGGCGTGGCACCAGGACCGCACGATCTGCGTCCGCGAGCGGATCGAGACGCCCGGCTTCGGCCCCTGGTCGGTCAAGCATGGCCTGACCCACGTGGCCCCGCCCATTAAGGCATTGGAGGCCATGGTCACCCTGCGCCTGCACCTGGACGACTGCGGACCCGACAACGCCCCGCTACAGGCCGCCCTGGGGTCGCACCGGCTGGGCCGGGTGGCGGCGCGCGAGGCAGCCGAACAGGCCCAGCAACATCCGGTCCTGGAATGCCTGGCCGCCTCGGGCGACATCTGGGCCTATTCGACACCGATCCTGCACGCTTCAGCCCGCGCCAGCCATCCGGCCCGGCGGCGGGTGCTGCAGTTGGACTACGCCTGCTTTGATCTCCCGGGCCGACTTCGATGGCTTGGGCTGACGGCGTGAGCGTCCAGATCGCGCGAGTCGAGGACGAACTGCCCGAAGGCTTCGTAGCCCTGCGCGCCCAAGCGGAGGCGGAAGGCGTGCGCAACATGGCCTTGCTGGCGGCGCAATGGGCTGGGGAGGACAATCCCTTCCGCGATCCCGGCGCCTTGTTCGCCGCCTTCGTCGAGGGCGATCTGGCCGGTTTGGGAGGTGTGACCCGGCAGTCTGGCCTCAATCGGCCCGCCATGCGGATGCGCCGCCTCTATGTGGCGCCGGCCGCGCGGCGGCTTGGCGTGGGGCGGACGCTGGCGGCGGCGATGATACAGCAGGGATTGCAGTCGGCCGACCAGCTGATCTCCAACGCCCGCGCGACCCCCGCCGCAGCTCCGTTCTGGGAGGCCATGGGCTTCGTCCGCGCGCCAGAGGGGATGGGGTACAGCCACTGGATGGGCGACGGGATTACGGAATTGGGTTAGGCTAAGCCATGGGCAAGACGGAACTCAAATTGGAAATCGACACCGCGCTGCTTGAACAGGCGCGAGCGGCAAACCTGCAGGTCGGTGTTCTTATGGAACGTGTGATCCGCGCGGAACTGGGTCCCCAGGCCGCTGAACAGCGCGCGCGCGCCTGGGCTGCCGAGAACGCCGAATCGATCGCTTCTCACAACCGCTTCGTTGAAGAAAATGGCGCCTTTGGAGCCGAGTGGCGGTCCTGGTGATCCGCCAATACGACGTGGTCGAAAATCCAAATCCGTCGAGCAGGACGGCCGTTCCTTATCTGCTGATCCTGCAATCCCATCTGTTCGAAGCGCTCAACACGTTGATCGTCGCGCCGATATTCCCCGCCGTGTCCATGCCGCCGGACAACCGCGTGCTTCTTCCGATCGAAATCGACGGTCAACCCATGACGATCAATTTGGCGCTCATGGCCAACATTGAAAGACGCGGCCTCGGCTCACGGGTCATCAATTTGCTGGAAGAGGATTACGAAATCCGGCGCGGAATCGACCGCCTGTTCACCGGCTTCTGAGCGTCTCCACAGCCGGCCACACCCGCTCAATCGGCAGGTCGCCTAGGTCCATCTCCCGCAGGATCTCCACCCGCCCCTCCCCCGACGGCCGGGGCGCGCTCAGCGCCGGGTCGCTGTCGGCCGAGAACAGCACCAGCGAGGGGCAACCGGCCGCGGCGATGACGTGCATGGGGCCGGTGTCGTTGCCCACGGCCAGCGCGGCGGCGCGGGCCAGGTCGGCGATGTCGCCGAGCTTCGTCTTGCCGACCAGGCTGACGGCCGTCGGGGCGATGGCAAGGATGGTCCCGGCCAGGGCGGCTTCGTCGGGGCCATGGCCCAGCACGACGGAGGTTATCCCTTGTGCCGCCAGTTTCACTGCCAGGTCCCCGTAGTGTTCGGCTGGCCAGCGCTTGGCGGGGCGGTGGGGGGCGCCGCCGGGGACCAGTAGGGCGTAGGGCTTGGGCAGGTCAATACCACCCTCCCCCTTCAGCCAGGAGACGTCCGGCGGGCCGACGTCGGCGATCCCGGCGAGGGCCAGCTGGTTGCGCTGGCTGTCCTGGATATGCAGCTGATCGCGCTCGGGCCCGGCATAGCGGAACTTCGCGCCCGGGGCGTTGCCGGACCAGTCGGGGCGGCGGGGCCAGAGCAGTTGGAAATAGCGGATGGTGCGGCTCTGGGTCTGCAGGTCGTAGACCCGCTCGAACCGGGCCCCGCGCAGGCGGCGCAGCAGCCGCCATACGGCCGGTAGATTGCTCCAGTCGGGCCGACCATCACTCCAAACGTCATCGAACCAGCCGGTGGTCTGGCCCATCGTGACGTACGGTCCCGTGGTCAGCAGGGTGATGTGGGCGTCCGGATGCGCCGTGCGGATGGCCTTCATTGGACCGCTGGCCTGGACGAAGTCGCCCAGGGCGGAGAGCTTGATCACCAGGATGCGTTGCGGCGGCGCCATCGGCGCTGGCTATCAGATCGCGCCGGCCAGGGCGATCCTGTGCGACAGTGGACAGTCGAGACTGTAGCGGAAACCGTCGGGGTCATAGTCCAGGCTGGCCTTGCCGCCGACATCGCGCGGCAGGCCCCGCTCGATCAGCCGTGTGCCAAAACCGGGGGTGCGCAGGATTGGGATAGGCGGCCCATCCTGCTCGCGCCATTCCAGGACCAGCCGCTCGCCTTCGACCCTCCAGGAGACTGCCATCGTCCCACCGGACGGGCCCAGGGCGCCGTGCTGAATGGCGTTCCCGGCCAACTCGTGCAGCGCCATCATCATGCTGACTGCTGTTTCTGAAGCCAATTGAATGGACGGGCCTTCGAAACGGACCCGGCCGTCCAGACCGTCGCCCGCGCCGGACACCGCCGCTCTGGCCACCAGTTCCAGGTCCGCCTTCCGCCATTCGTTCTCACCCAACAGTTCGTGGATGCGCGACAGGGCCATGATCCGGCCGGTGAAGGCCTGGTTGAAGGCGGCGGGGCTGGTGGTTCGGCCCAGGGTCTGGCTGGCGATGGCCAGGCTGGCCGCCAGATTGTTCTTCACCCGGTGGTTCAGCTCTCGCACCAGGGCGTTGCGGCTGGCCAGGGCCGCTTCCAGCGAAGCCACCAGGCTGACCGTGGACATCGCCGTCGCTGCGGCCCGGGCGACCAGCGCCAGGCTGGCCAGGGCTTGAGCGCTGGGCCGCTTGGCTTCCGCCCAATAGACGCCGATGGCGGCGATCGGATCGTCCGGCCGGACCGGCGCCATGACCAGGCTTCTGACAAAGGTCGGACGATAGACCTCCTGCGGGATGCGCGCGTCGAGCCGGATGTCTTCGATAACCACCGACTGGCGGTTCAGCATGGCCCAGCCCGAGATACAGGCGCTCATCGCAAAGCGCTGGCCCTTCCACAGTGGCCCGATCGCGTCGTCATCGAGATAGTGGCAGTGGTCGCCCTCACGCAGGACGAAGGCGACCCCGTCGGCGCCCGTCAGACGCCGGGCGGCGGAACAGACGACCGCAGCGACGTCCTCGACATGGCGAGCCTGAGCCAGCTGCTCGGCGGCGCCAACCAGGATGTCCAGAAAGGCGGCTGGAGTCGCAGCCTCGTCCGTCAGCTCGGCCAAACAAAGCCTCCAACCTGATCGCGCAGCGGAAGCCTAACACCCGGCGGGCAGGCTGTGAATCCTAGGCCCGGCGGCTGACAGCGAAATCGGCCAGATCCGCCAGGGCCTCGCGCCAGGGGCCAGCGGCCATGGCGGTCAATGCCGTCTTGGCCTGTGCGGCGAAGTCGGCGGCCAGGTCGAGCGTTGACTCCAGGGAGCCAGAACTGAGGATCAGGTCGCGGGCGCGGCGGAAATCGGCGTCGGATTGGTCCTTGCGGCCGATCGTGCGGTCCCAGAAGGGCGCTTCCTCGGCGCCGGTGCGGGCGATGGCCAGCAACAGCGGCAGGGTAGCCTTGCCTTCCCGGAAGTCATCGCCGGCGTTCTTGCCCAGGGTCTCGGTGGCGCCGCCGTAGTCGAGGGCGTCATCGGCCAGCTGGAAGGCCAGGCCCAGATTCAGGCCATAGGAGCGCATGGCGCGGCGCTGCTGGTCGCTGGCCCCGGCCGACACGGCGCCGGACTCGGCGGCGGCGGCGAACAGCTCAGCCGTCTTGGCCCGGATGATTTCCAGATAGACGTCCTGGCCCAGGTTCAGGTCGTGGGCCCGAGTCAGCTGCAGCACCTCGCCCTCGGCGATGACGCCGCTGGCCTTGGCCAGAATGTCGAGCGCGGCCAGCGATCCGGCCTCCACCATCAGTTCGAAGGAGCGGGCGAACAGGTAGTCGCCGACCAGCACGCTGGAGGGCGCGCCCCAGATCAGGTGGGCGGCGACCTTGCCGCGGCGCAGCTGCGAGGAATCGACCACGTCGTCGTGCAGCAGGGTGGCGGTGTGGATGAACTCGACGGCGGCCGCGAGCTTCAGGCAGGCGTCGTCGCGCGCCCCGGCCAGGCGGGCCGCTGCCACGGTCAGCAGTGGCCGCAGGCGCTTGCCGCCGGCGTTGATCAGATGGTCGGCCAGAGCGGGAATGGTCGAAACCGGGCTCTGCATGCGGTTGGCGATAATCCGGTCGACCTGACGCATGTCGGCCGTTCCCAGCCGCACCAGGGCATCGACCGAACCGGTCGGACGGACTATGGCCGCTCTCGCTGCGTCCAAGACCCTCGAACTCCTGACAGGCCGAATGACGACCATCGCCGTTGCGGCGCCTGCTCATGGCGGGATAGGTCAGGGGGCGAGCAAGCACAAGGCCGGATGCGACATGAGATGAGCGTCAGTGAGGACGGCCTGCTGGACGGGCGGCTGCGGCTGCGGCAGCCGGCGCGCGGTTATCGGGCGGGAATGGACGCGGCGCTGCTGGCGGCGGCCTGCGGAGCACGACCTGGCGAGCGGGTGCTGGAGGCCGGCTGCGGCCCCGGCGGCGCCCTGCTGGCCGCGGCCTGGCGCGCGCCTGAGGCCGATTTCGTGGGGGTCGAGCGCGATCCCGAGGCCCTTGACCTCGCCAGACAGAACATCGCCCTGAACGGCCTGCAGGACCGGGTCGAAGCCATGGCTGGCGACGTCCAGGCCCCTTTCAAGACGCTTGGCCTGGCGGTCTTCGCCCGGGTGATGGCCAACCCGCCCTTCTTCGACGATCCCGCCGCCCTCAAGGCTCCCGATCCTGCCAAGACCGGCGCCTGGATGGCCGACGGCGGCCTGGCCGCCTGGGCGGGTTTTCTGATCAAGGCGGTGCGCGAGGGCGGCCAGATCCTCATCATCCACCGCGCCGACCGGCTGGCCGACATCCTGAGCCTGCTGGCCCCCAAGGCCGGATCGTTTCGCATCCGCCCGATCCACCCCTTCGCCGACGAGCCGGCCAAGCGGGTGCTGGTCCAGGCGACCAAGACCGGCAAGGCGCCGCTGGTCCTGCTGCCGCCACTGGTGCTGCACGATGGCGAGGGCGGCAAACATACCGCCAATGTCGAGGCGATCCTGCGCGGCGAAGCGGCTCTGGACTGGGGGACCTGATGGGCGAAGAGACCGGGGCCAACGCCGCGCGGTTCTCGCCGGAGGCCGATGACGTTTTCGGCCGGATCGCCGACCGCTACGACGGTCTCTGCGATCTCTTCAGCCTGGGCGCGCACCGGCTGTGGAAACAGCATATGGCCCGCCGACTGGCGGAGGTCCTGGCCGACCAGCCTCGGGCGGTGGTGCTCGACCTGGCGTCGGGCACCGGCGACATTCCGCTTCGCCTTCTGCGCCGCCTGCCGCTTGGCGAGCGCCGATTGTGGGTCACCGACCTCAGCGATGCCATGCTCGCCAAGGCGCGAACCAAGCTGGCCGACGCCCCGCCTGGGCTGACCTATGACCTAGCCGACGCTGAAGCCCTGGCGTCGTTCGCCGACGGCTCGGTCAACGTCATCTCCATTTCGTTCGCCATGAAGATCTGCGACAGGGCGCGTGTGATCGGCGAGGTCCGGCGGGTGCTGGCGCCCGGCGGGTGGTTCTTCTGCCTGGAGGCCTCGACCATTCCCTTGCCCTGGTTGCGCGGCGCCTACCTGGCCTACATGGACTGGTGCCTGCCGCTGATCGCCAGGCTGGCCACCGGCGGCGACCGAAGCGCCTACGACTACCTGCTGCGGGGCGTGCATGATTTTCCCGACGGACCCGACCTGGCGGCCGAGCTACGGTTGGCAGGCTTCGATACCGTCACTCACAAACCGTTGACGCTAGGCATCGTCGCACTGCACCGGGCGCGGCAGCCGGCCGGCTAGTCCTGATACTCGCCCAGCGCTTCCAGACAGAGCTGCAGCCCCGTCAGGTCCCGCAGGGGATCATCGGTCAGCACCACGAACAGCCGCCGTGATTCCGCCCACAGCATCAGGCTCTCGGGCAGGCCGAAGTCCTCGATCAGGCAGCCGTCGGGGTCGCGCCAGGCGCCGTTGCTTTCCAGCCGGGCCCCGACATGGGCGGCGATGCGATCACGCAGTTCGCCGTCGTCTTCCTCGGTGACGTTCAGCCAGGCGAAGACCGGCTTGCCCTGCCCGGCCAGGAAGCCGGCCTCGAAGGCGGCGGCGGGATCGGCGGTGGGGCCGCGGAAGGGCGTGAGGTTGACCAGACCCGCATCGGCCCGCCGCATGCGCGACATGCGCTCGGCATAGATCTCGCGGGCCTGCACCTCGGTGAGGTCCGCCCCGGCGACGGGATCGGCCTTGAGCAGATCGAAACCCATGGCCTGGCAGAGCGCGACCTGCAGCAGGCCGTGCTCGCCAGCGTCCGGCAGGGTGCTTTCCGGGCCGGCCAGGTAGAGGGTTTGGATGCGTTTTGCCACGCCCCCTACCTAGTGGTCCCAGGCGGCCACCGCTAGTTCACGGCCCCTAGTTCACGGCCTTGTCGACCAGCTTGTTCTTGGCGATCCACGGCATCATGCCGCGCAGCCGCTCGCCGACTGCCTCGATCTGATGCTCGGAGGCGCGGCGACGGGTCGCCTTGAAGCTGGGCTGGCCGGCGGCGCACTCGGTCATCCAGTCGCGCACGAAACGGCCCGACTGGATGTCGTCCAGGATGCGCTTCATCTCGGCCTTGGTGTCCGGGGTGACGACGCGCGGGCCTGAGACATATTCGCCGTACTCGGCCGTGTTGCTGATCGAGTAGTTCATGTTGGCGATGCCGCCTTCATAGATCAGGTCGACGATCAGCTTCACCTCGTGCAGGCATTCGAAATAGGCCATCTCGGGGGCATAGCCCGCCTCGACCAGGGTCTCGAAGCCGGCCCGGATCAGCTCGACCACGCCGCCGCACAGCACGGCCTGCTCGCCGAACAGGTCGGTCTCGCACTCCTCGCGGAAGTTGGTCTCGATGATGCCCGAACGGCCGCCGCCGATAGCGCTGGCATAGGCCAGACCCAGGTCGAGCGCGCCGCCCGTGGCGTCCTGGTGGACGGCGATCAGGCAGGGCACGCCGCCGCCCTTCTGGTATTCCCCGCGCACAGTGTGGCCGGGGCCCTTGGGGGCGATCATCAGCACGTCGATGCTGGTCTTGGGCTCGATCAGCCGGAAGTGGACGTTGAGGCCGTGAGCGAACAGCAGGGCGGCGCCATCGCGGATATTGGGGGCGATGTCGTTGTTGTAGATGTCGCGCTGCAGCTCGTCGGGCGCCAGGATCATGATGGCGTCGGCCCAGCCGGCGGCCTCGGCGACGCTCATCACCTTCAGGCCGTCAGCCTCGACCTTCTTGGCGGTCTCCGAGCCGGGGCGCAGGGCCACCACGACGTTCTTGGCGCCCGAATCCTTGAGGTTGAGGGCGTGAGCCCGGCCTTGGCTGCCGTAGCCTACAATGGCGATCTTCCGGTCCAGGATGCGGGCGATGTCGGCGTCGCGGTCATAGTAGACGCGCATGATTGTGTCTCCGGACTGGTCGTTTACGCTGCACCCGCGCAACGGCAGTGCAGCAAAGGCCGGGCCATGGAGCGGAATTTTGCGCTTCCGTCAAGTTCAGCCCACGCGACGCGCAACGAAAAAGCCCCCCGGCATCGCTGCCGAGGGGCTCATTTCCGCCAAGCCTGGGCTTACCAGAAGATGCCGTAGTAGACGGTCAGCACCCGGCCGCTCCAGACGTCGACCAACAGGGCGTCGTTGCCGACCCGCACCCACTCGGTCCCGATCGGCGGGGCCGGCAGGCCGTAGTCCCAGAAGTTGACGTAGTAGTTGGACGTGAACCAGCCCCAGGGCAGGATGTCGTTGTAGTACCAGGTCCGCGAATAGAAGCCCGGCGGGTTATAGTAGCGCGGGGCCCGATAGCGGCGCGGCGACTGGTAGCTGGGCCGCCATTGCCGCTGGTCGTACCAGCGCCGGTTACGGTCGCGATCGCGCATCTGCCGGCCATCGCCGGGACGCCCGTTCCACTGGCCGCCGCCACCGCCGCCTTGGCCGCCGCGATCCCAGCGGTCGCCGCCGCGGTCACGGTCGCCATCGCCCCGACCGCCCTGGCCGCCGCCCCATTGGCCGCCGCCTTGGCCTTGTCCGCCTTGGCCGCCCTGGCCGCCGCCCCACTGGCCGCCGCCTTGACCACCTTGACCGCCGCCCCATTGGCCGCCGCCTAGACCGCCATCCCCGCCGCCGCGCGGACCACGAGGACCGCCGCAGAGACCGCCAACGTGACCGCCGTGGCCGCCGCCCCCATG